>NZ_JBXAJI010000001.1:0-1912625 GCF_058797135.1 Lysinibacillus sp. GW823-FHT02G10 | reverse complement strand
TATTTTGTAAACAAGGCGATGAGTTGACGAGAGCGCTTTCTTCCTAAAACGGCCTCCACTTCAACAAGAATATCTTTAGGAATCCCTAAAAATAGCCAAGAAAATGAGAATTGCTCCAAATAAGGTCGAAGTTTTTTTACTTCAGAAGTCGTAATGCTAAAGCCTTCTTCACGAGCAATCGCGACAATTTCCTTATCCGTGCTTTGTGCTAATTGCTGTAAAAATTGAATACTCAAAGTCAATCCTCCTTTATCTCATTAATTTTCACGAAATCATTTATACACTTGCAATCAGCTATTCGAAAAAGCATCCATCTTCTTTTCTTTACAAAAACTGCACTTTCCTTTATACTTACAATTTGTAAATCGTAATGATTTTGAATTAGAAAGAAGCGATCATGCATGAAAACAACACTTATTGACATTGAAAATGTGTCATTTCAATATGACTATACGCAAGTTTTAAAAAACATTTCTTTTCGTGTAGAAGAGGGAGATTTTTTAGCACTTCTCGGCCCAAATGGTTCGGGAAAATCAACATTATTAAAAATTATTTTAGGTTTGCTGAAACCTTTATCCGGAGAAATAAAATTATTTGGTGAACCAAGTGCAAATTTTAAGCACCGTGAATGGATTGGCTATGTCTCGCAAAAATCCAATGCCTTTAATTCTGGCTTCCCGGCAACCGTGCAAGAGGTCGTGAAAAGTGGATTAACGAAAAAATTAGGGCTTTTTAAAAGACCTGGCCGAGATGCCAAAGACAAAGTTCAAGAAGCTTTAAAGGCAGTTGGCATGGATGCTTATATGAATCGCAACATTGGAGAACTATCTGGTGGACAACAACAACGTGTTTTTATTGCAAGAGCTTTAGTCAGTAATCCCAAATTGCTCATTTTAGATGAGCCAACTGTCGGCATTGATCATGAGAATGTGCAGTCATTTTATGATATGCTGGCGAAATTAAATCGGGAACAAGGAATTACGATGATTCTTGTCACACACGATGTCGATACGGTATCGAATCGTATCAGCCATGTGGCATGTTTGAATCAAACTATTCACTTCCACGGCTATAAAAATGAATTTGATAATATTTCTCAGGATGCGCTAGACGCTTGGTATGGCCATTCCGTGAGAAAGATTCATTAGAAGGAGCAGGCATATGATTGAAGCAATTTTACATTATGAATTTTTACAAAATGCCTTTTTCTCTGGATTATTAATTGGCATACTTGCGCCCCTGCTGGGTGTGTTTATTGTTGTACGTAGGCTATCCTTGATTGCGGATGCTTTGTCGCATGTAACACTTGCAGGAATTGCTGGGAGCTTATACATTAGTCAATCAGTGACAGCCTTAGCAATGCTCAATCCTATTTATCTAGGAATACTAGCCTCTGTGAGTGGCTCTGTCTTGATTGAGCGTTTAAGACGTTTGTATAAGCACTATGAGGAGCTTGCCATTCCAATTATCATGTCAGGTGGTATTGGGATTAGCGCCATCTTTATTTCACTTGCCAGTGGTTTTAGCACAGATTTAATGAGTTATTTATTCGGCTCGGTTTCTGCTGTATCTCGTCAAGACTTATGGGTAGTGATTGGCATTGCTGCCATTGTGATTATCTTTTTGTTTTTATTTTTTAAAGAATTATTTGTTTTGTCTTTTGATGAGGAATATGCAAAAGCTAGTGGACTTCCGGCTCGTTGGGTTCATCTTTTATTTATGATTGTAACAGCACTTGTCATTGCGGCAAGTATGCGCATAGTTGGTATTTTACTTGTATCATCTCTGATGACATTGCCTGTTGCAGCAGCAATGCGCTTGGCAAAGGGCTTTAAACAAACCATCATTTTTGCCATTGTTTTTGGAGAAACAGCTGTACTAATTGGTCTAATTAGCGCATTTTATATGGATTTAGCGCCAGGAGGCACGATTGTTGTCACTTCTATTCTGATTTTGTTACTTGTAATCCTAGGGAAGAAAGTAGCACTTAAAATGGCTGCAAAGCAGGGGGAGGTAGCGCAATGAATATTTCAAGAGCGTGGGAAATATTAAAGGAAAATGGCTATAAAAAAACAGATAAACGGGAGTTAATATTAGATATGTTTGCAGCAACAGATAAATATCTAACAGCCCGTGATTTATTGGATGTTTTAAAAAAAGATTTTCCGGGAATGAGTTTTGATACTATTTATCGTAACCTTGCTACTTTTGTGAAACTTGGGATATTAGAAGAAACAGAGCTATCCGGGGAACGTAATTTCCGTATGCACTGTGAATCTGCGCATCATCACCATCATTTTATCTGTATGGACTGTGGCAACGTCAAAGAGCTTAATCTTTGTCCAATGGAAATGTTAGGTGAAAAATTGCCTGATTATGAAATTGAAAATCATAAGTTTGAAATATATGGTAAATGTCCTGATTGTAAGCATGACACTCTGTCACATTAAATGTTGACAGAGTTTTTTTCTATGTAAGAAGAGGGTGCCAATAGAAGGCTACCCTCTAAAAGGATTAAGCTACTGCCACTCGACGAATCGCAACAATTTTATTGCAATCTACGATTAAAGGAGAAGCAGCTGCTGCACCTGGCTCAAGGAAGTATGCACAGCAATTTCTTGGATCGAAGGAAATGAAAGTCACACCTAAGAAGCTAATACCTCCAGATAAGAAGATATCTAGTGTAGTAGCTAGCTCTAATTTTCTTAATTGGTGACAAATACAGCCTCTACAGTTGCTGCTCATTCTTGGTGTACATTTTTCTTCTTTTTTACAATGACATTTTTCCTCTTTTTGGCAATGACATTTTTCAACTTTACGTTGACAGCATTTTTCCTCTTTTTTAGGACATTTACAGCCTTGCCAGTTCATATGTGACATATATCTTTTATCTTCCATTGTCTAGACCTCCCTTCCTCTAGTTTCGTAAGGGTAACCCTTACAGTAATAATCTATGTTTGGTGCATAGCTAGAGGCTGGCGATATGTCCGATAGGCTGCTTAAAAATCTATATTTTTCTCAAAAACTTTTGCAATGTGTAAAGCCCTAAGCTGAGATATTGCTATAAACATCTAATCAAGCTAATGGTATGGGGATAGATTTCTTATTTCCTTCTACAAGCGCGAAAAAAAGATGAATCTTTACATTTCTGTAAAGATTCATCTTTTAAATAGAAGTTTATTGATGTTTTTGTTGGAAATCTACCATGAAATCTCTTAAAGCTTCACATGCCTCAAGGGGCACTGCATTATAAGTGGAAGCACGACAACCACCTACAGAACGATGTCCATTTAGCCCAACAAAACCTGCTGCCTTTGCCTCTACAAGGAATAATTTTTCCAGCTCCTCATCTGCAACACGGAATGTAATGTTCATTAAAGAACGGCTTTCTGGTGTGGCATGGCCTTTGTAGAAACCATTACTATTGTCAATGGCATCATAAATGACTTTTGCCTTTAATTCATTGTGTTTCTCAATTTCTGCTACGCCGCCTTTAGCTTCAACCCATTTTAACACCTCGCCTAGCATATAGATCCCAAATGTTGGAGGTGTATTATAAAGTGAATTACTATCAGCATGTGTTGTATACTTTAGCATCGTCGGAATATTTTTATTGGCTTTTTCAAGTAAATCTTTGCGAATAATTACGACCGTTACACCTGAAGGACCAAGGTTTTTTTGAGCACCAGCATAGATGATTCCGAACTTTTCAATATCAACTGGTTTTGATAGGATGTCACTTGACATATCTGCCACTAATGGAACATTTCCTGTATCAGGGTAGTTTTTCCATTGCGTACCATATATCGTATTATTGGATGTGATGTGAACATATGCATCATCTTCATTGAATTGAATATCTTCTAAAGCAGGAATATTGCGGTATTGGTTTTCTTTTGTGCTTGCAGCTTCAACAGGTGTCCCAAATAATTTAGCTTCCTTAAAAGCTTTCTCAGACCATGAGCCTGATAATACATAGCTAGCTTTTTGCTCAGTTGTTAAGAAGTTCATAGGCACCATTGTAAACTGAAGGCTTGCTCCACCCTGTAAGAATAGTACCTCATAGTTTTCAGGAATAGCATAAAGTTTTTTTAATAAAGTAATGGCTTCGTTATGTACTTCATCAAAAATGGCACTACGGTGACTCATTTCCATAATGGACATACCTGAATCACGGAAGTTTACTAATTGCTGTTGAGCATTTTCTAATACTTCTTGTGGTAGAGCAGATGGACCTGCGTTGAAATTGTATGCACGTTGTGTCAAAGTGGTACACTCCTTGTTTGGTTAATAACAGAACTTTACTGGATTATAACCTAATTTTCAAGAGAAAAAATAAAATTCTTAATATTTGAGCAGAATGGAGACAGACTCGCAACAAAATGTACACATTTAAGCAGGTATTTTTCATTAAAAACGAACAAATAGAAAGTTATTATTGAAATTAAGTGATATTTTCCGTATATTAAATATTTTTTATTACCATAAAAACGATAATGTTCGTGTTTTAATTTACAGGTATTTCCTTCTTGGGAGTGTGAAACCTACAGGCTAAAGCAAAACCATTAAAATCGATTGTTAGAGAAAACTCCTTATTACTTTACGAGAGATAAGCAGGTTTTTGTATAGTATTATAAAGAAAAGAAAAAGAGGTGTTCAGGATGTTTACAGTAGAGAAAGCTTGTTTAGTAGTTGTAGATGTGCAAGGAAAGTTAGCAACAATTGTAGATGACAGTGAAATGGTAATTGAAAATGTGGCAAAGCTCGTACAAGCAATGCAGGCACTGGAAGTACCTATTTTATGGCTAGAACAAAATCCAAGTCGTTTAGGCGGAACGGCTCTTGAGATTGCTCAGCATTTAGAAGGGCAACCGATTCCTAAAATTGCCTTTAGTGCGTGCCAAGAAGAGGCATTTGTAGAGGCTATGAAGGAAAATGGACGTACTCAATTCATTGTGACAGGTATTGAAACACATATTTGTGTGTACCAATCGGCTAGACACCTGAAAGAACAAGGATTTGAAGTAGAGGTTGTTGTAGATGCAGTATCTTCTCGAACAAAGGCAAATAAAGAAATTGGGCTTACAAAGATGCATGCGCTGGGTATTTACCCAACTAGCACCGAAATGATCTTGTATGAGCTACTACAACGTGCAGATCATGAACATTTTAAAACCATTTTGAAGCTTGTTAAATAACGCAAATTAAAATTGAAACAATTGGTATGTTTATTCCATTCATTGTAATAACAATTTTGCTTTCAAGAGAAATATATACAAAGAAATTGGGTTAGATTGAATAAATGTAGATGTCTAATGGGTCTATAGACCTTCATTGGGCATCTTTTTTATTTTAGGGCTAGATTATGTGTGACATTACTCATATAAAAACTTAGCCATTCCATTTGTTGTATACTATAATTAAAAATCGGGAATTCGTTATGGGTAAATAACTTTTAATTAGGATGATGACTATGAAAAAAAATTTGAGATGGTTACTGTTAATAGTTAGTGTCGTTCTTATTTCAATAAGTTGTACAGGTAAAGAAGTAGCTCTACAAAAAGAACCCCTTTCACCAACAGAACAATTTGTTATTCAAAATTTACTGAATGATGAAGGGTTAATAAGCACGGATTTAACAAGCCAGAAAGATTTATTTTTATCGGAATCAGTAGGACTATGGCTTGCTTACTTATTAGAAAAAGGCGATCGTGCTCGTTTCGATGCCCAGGTCAATGTTCTGAAATCCTACTTTTTAAAAAGCGACTTTATTGTCTGGCGACTAGAAGGCACAAAAAAAGCCACAGTTAATGCACTAATTGATGATTTGCGAATCATCCGTGTTTTACTAGAAGCAGGTGAAAAGTGGCATGAATCAACGTATGTCCAACTAGGAAAAAAATTTGGCGAAAATTTGATCCTACATGGAATGAACGAAGGGTTATTTGTGGATTATGTAGATGTTTCAAGCCATGCACAAGCCAACACATTGACAATGAGTTATCTAATGCCTTCCGCTTTTTATACAATGGAAAAACATGGATTATTGTCTCGACAGCAAGTCCAAGATCAGTTAACTATTTTACAAAATGCCCCTCTCGCTGAAGAAGGATTCTATCCAAAGTATTATGATATTCCCTCTAAAAGTTATAGATTTGATGAAGAACTGCACATGATTGATCAATTATATGTAGCCTATCATATGGCTTCTATTGATGGAGATACTGAACCTTTTAAACGCTGGCTGTTAAATCTGTTGAAAAGAGACGGGAAATTATATGGGCGTTATAATGCACAAACGAATCAACCAACCGTGAGCTATGAGTCTCCTGCTGTGTATGCAATGGCAGCTCGATATATGCTCGTTTTAGAAGAGCAGCAAAAAGCACAGATGTTCATTGAGAAAATGTTATCGCTAAAAGATCCTACTACAGGTTATGTTGAAAAAAATACACAATCAACGCATAGTTTTGATAATTTACTACCACTATTAGCAGAAAGGGAGGTAGAAAATGCGATTAACAATGAATAGAAATAGAGCAATTTTGATATATGGGTCAATTTTAATCTTACTATTACAAATACCTGCCTATTTTTTATTGCGTCAGGATGCAGAAGGTTATTTACTTTACTTGTTTTTAATGCTTTTAATAGTGCTTACTCTTTGGAGAGGCATGGTATTTGGGCTTATTAGCAGTCTCATCTTTATTTTTATTACAGGTTCAACATTACTCTATACGGGAATAACGGGAACAATGACATTTCTAAACCCTTCATTTTCCATGCAGTTTTTCTTCCTTTATGGCATCGTACTATTACTACTCATACTTTGTGCAGGAAAAGTGCATGAATTAATGACTGAACAGGCAAGCTACATAAAAAAATTACAAGAAGATGTTAGAAACTATGTAGCAATTGATGTGGAAACAGGGTTTGATAATGAAACACGTATGCGAATAACTGTGAATGAAGAGATGCGTAGAGCAGATAGGCATAAGCACACTTTTGTCTTTATCATTTTAAAACTTGAAAATTATGATCAATTTCAAAAGCTTTACGGGGCTAAAGAAGTACAACACTTATGGCAACAACTTTCTCAAAGGATACATCAAACGGTTAGACAAACAGATAAAAAATTTCGGTTTCGCGAAAATCATATTGGGTTATTATTAATTGATACAACAGACCAGTATATGGAAGTTATTTATAATAAACTAGACCAAGCCTTAAAAAACCATCAATTGTTAAACGGAAAATGGGTAACACTAAATTATAAAACTAGTTTCTATACGTATCTTCCACTAACGGAGTCGACGTTCGATGAAATTTTATCGGATCTGGAAAGAGAGATGAAAACAAATGCGCTCTAATTATAGCTTTTGGATCGCCATTGGATTGCTTTGTTTTTATACGTTCACTATATGTGACTCTGTACTAGCAGCCGAAAAAAATAGGGACACTGCATTGATTTATGTCACAAGTTCCAAGCAGCCGACTATCGATGTATTGGCATTACAAGACATGCTTGAAAATTTTACGTCAGTAGATGTTTTATCCATAGAAGATGTAAACGAACAGATGCTTCAATCTTATAAACGCCTTGTTGTTATGAATAACTATCCAACTAGAATTCCTCCAAATGCCTTGTCTGCAATAAATCAATTCTCAGGATCAGCCATTTTGATTGGTGAAAATGCATTTCAGTTTGCTCCTTTTTCAAAATGGAAGGAGGGCCCCATAGTTGAACTTCGAGCTATTGGGGGAGAAGTATTAAATAATCCCATAAAATGGAAAAGTGTAATACCATCACGGGATTTTGACATAGTAGAGAGAGCTACCTCTTTAAATAAGACATACCCTTTTATCGTCAAAAAAAATAATTGGTCTTTTATAGGTGATTTTATTAATAAAGATACATTGCAATATCAGTGGCCAGCGATCATGGGGGAGCTTTTGCAAATAGCAAAGCCTCAGACACATCCCGCTTTTATTGTTTTATCAGATATTAATATGAAGACAGATATGCAAAAGTTAAAAAAGCTCGTGCTGGAGTTTTCAGCAAAAAAATTACCGATTGCACTTGAAGTGACACCTATTGTAGTAGATGAAAGCGATAAAAGATCCTACTATTTGCACGAAAATAAAAAACTATTAAGTTATCTACAAAAATTACAAAAGGAAGGTTATGTATTTATCCTTTCTTCTTCTAATTCAACTGAAAAAAACCTTGAGTATTTAGTGCTACGTAAAATCTATCCTACTATAAGTCAGGGGGATAGCTTCCTTTTTACCAGTAGTATCCAGCAGGACAGTCAGCAATTATTTATAACACAAAGCGAAGATAACCATACAATTTATCCGATTACAGCGGGATCTATGGCAGATATAGAAACATATTCTTTCTATCCAGTAAAACAAAAGATAAACCTTTTATTAAAAGTTCCTAGTTCTATCATCGGTATTCAATATCCTGCCTATTTTAATGCTTCCTATGTTCAGGAGATTGCCGCTTATTTAAGCGAACATCCACAAATTGAACTACTTAATCTCAGACAGACGAAGCAACAAGTAATATCCAAAAATGTTTCGATTAAGCAACATGAAAATGGTGAACAAACAATACAATTAGCATTTACAAAAATCGAACGTTTAAAAATATTATTTGATGAACGACCATTTGAAATAATTTTATGGGCGCTTGTCTTGATTGTTTCGCTGTTTGTCACATTATTTTTTATTAGTACCTTGCGTTTACGTATTACCTTACGTAAGAGATTATTTGAGGAGAGGAAAACAAATGGCTAATACCTTATTTTTTATATCACTTTTCCTCATTTGGATCATGCTGCTATATCATATGTTTTTAATGGAGGGTGGTTACTTACACTTTCGTACTTTTGAAAAGCCAATTGATGACTGGGCTAAAAAAATGGACAAGGTTCCCTCAGTCAGTGTCTTTATACCAGCGCACAATGAAGCACTTGTGATTGAACAAACACTACGAGCCATGTCACGACTATATTATCCGAAAGATCAACTAGAGGTAATTGTCATTAATGATAATTCTTCAGATGAAACTGGTGCTATTGCAGCGCGGTACGCAGAAAAGTTCCCATTTATTCGTGTCATTGAAACAGTAGAGCCAAACAAAGGGAAGGGGAAATCCTCTGCCCTCAATTCGGCACTAGCTGATTCCACAGGGGATATCGTTGTTGTTTATGATGCTGATAATACACCTGAACGGATGGCCGTTTGGTATTTAGTGATGGGTCTCATGAATGATTCAAAAGCGGCTGCCACTGTGGGGAAATTTCGCGTTATTAATGCGGCAGAAACATGGTTAACTCGTTTTATTAATATCGAAACGATTTGTTTCCAGTGGATGGCCCAAGGCGGGCGTTGGAAATGGTTTAAGGTGGCAACTATACCTGGTACCAATTTTGCAATCCGACGGACAGTTTTGGAGCAATTAGGCGGTTGGGATGTAAAAGCATTGGCTGAAGATACAGAGCTAACCATCCGTGTTTACAATTTAGGCTACCATATTCGTTTTTTCCCAAAAGCCATTACGTGGGAGCAAGAACCAGAAACCTTAAAAGTATGGTGGAAACAGCGCACTAGATGGGCAAGAGGTAATCAATATGTAGTGCTGAAGTTTTTAAGTCAATTCTTCACACTAAAAAGAAAAAGTATCATGTTTGATTTATTTTATTTCTTTTTTACGTATTTTTTATTTTTCTTTGGTGTCATTTTATCCAATGCCCTATTTATTATTAATTTATTTTATGATATTGGATTGACCGTTGGCGACATTGCCCTTGTTTTATGGGTTTTAGCCTTCTTACTGTTTCTAGGTGAAGTAATGATAACCTTAAGTATTGAAAAAACAGAAATGAATCGGAAAAATTTCTTTTATGTCATACTTATGTATTTTACCTATTCTCAAATGTGGATTGTGCTAGTCGTTTGGTCATTACTATTAGAAATAAAGCGCATGTTTACTGGTCAAGAAGTTCAATGGTATAAAACAGAGCGTTTTTCCAAGCAATCAGATAAAGGAGCAGAATAATGAGAACCAAATTCTTCTATTTGTGCTTATTTTGTATTGGTTTTTTTAGTTTTGCTAACAATGCAGTTGCAGCTACCATTACCGTAGATGACAACACAATTGTAATAGAAGGCAATCAACAGCAGAAAAAGCCCTTACTAGCACAGCCAATCGAATTACTGGGACCTTCTTCGTCAAGAGATTTTTATTACAATCTAAACGAGGATGTCCCATCCAATAACCAGCAAGTGACATTTCAAATCCAGCATTCTGAGCTACTTATAGCACCATCCTCCTTCACAGTGAAAGTGGATGATGTAGCAATTAAAACAGTTCCATTGAAAGCAGATTCATTAAAACAGACTGTTACCGTTAACCTTCCAAAAGAAGCACTACTAAAGGGTTCTCATAAAATCACAGCTAGTTTTTATGGAATTCTTAAGGAAGGAATTTGTGTGCCTCCTGGCAACGCAGGTAATTGGCTACGTATTGAAATACTATCGTCTATATCAGCATTTAGTGAGGAAAGTGATGCTTGGTCATTAAATAGCTATCCTGCTGCGTTTTTAGGCTATGAGGGATATGCTACGACGGTTATTGTACCAAAGCAGACCTCTGAGGCCACTTTAAACAGTGCATATCAGCTCGCTGCCTTTTTATCCGAACATGGTGACACAGATGTACAGATTGAGCGTGAAGATGCTATTAATAAGATAAGAGGTCCTATTATCATTGTAGGGGCAAAAAAGGAATTTAGTACAAGCCTATTAAAAAAGATGTTAGCAAACATAAGCGTTGAGCAAGATACTATGACACTTACGATGCAGGAGCTACTGAATAAAAATTCGAATCGAAAAGTACCTCTTTTAGCTGTAACCTCTTCAAATGGCCAAGCTATTGAGGAACGATTATCTTTTTTAACCGAAGCAACCTTATTCGAGCAATTAATTGGTGATACATTAGCGATTAACGATGTTCCTAAAATAGAAGAGTCATCTGATACGACGATTTCATTTAAGCAATTTGGCTTTGAGGATCGACTTTTATCCAGCCAAGCGACAATGACACCTCATTATTATGTGTCGTTGCCAAAGTTAGAGGCAAACAAGGAAGCTTTTATGCGCTTGATCGTTAAAAAATCAGCAACAATACCTGACAGTAAAGAGGATGAGGATCGAAAATTAGAATTGATCGCGTATATCAATAATGTTCCACATGCAGTAGATTTACGAAAATTAGAACAGACTACAACAGATATGTATGAGGCCATTATACCGATCCAAACAAATGTGCTCAACAAACTTTCAATGACCGATATTCAGTTTGAAGTGACAGGCTTTCAACTAGAGGATCCTTGCCAAACAACCAATGAACGCTATTGGATTTACATTGATAGTGATAGCACATTATCGATTACAAAAGATGATGCTGAACCAACGTTTACCTTACGTGATTTTCCTAATGCTTTTCATGAAAATACGTTAATCGTTATACCTGATAATGGAGGAATTGACGATACAACTATGGTATCACTTTATAAATCGTTAATGACGAATGGTAACATGGCAAAAACCTCGCTGATGAAGGATAAAAATGTGACAGAGGAAGCTTTACAAGGGCATGCAGTCATTTTTATGGGAGAAATGGAACAGCTAACATGGCTTGCCAAGCAATCCTCAAAAATCCCTCACACATCTGAGCAGCTTATCTCACAAGGGTTTTTACCTGAGGCAATAGGCCAATATGTGTTCATAACGAAAAATTTCTGGCAGCTTAAAGAGCCTTTATTATGGATTCATTCATTAGAAAATGCCTCTGTAAAAGGTAACTTTTATGCTCACTTGAAAGAGACAAATTCACAGACAGACGCTGCGATTGAAACAAAAGAAGGGCAATTTGTTGTAGCCATAAATCAAAATGCTGATAAGGAAGACGGGAAAGTAGCTAAAAAAGGTGAAATATCCTATGTTTTAATTGCAGAATTTGTTGGGCTCATCCTTGTCATTGCAGTTATCCTGTATATCATCCTTCGTAAACGAAAGAAAAATCAACTGAAACAATAAAAGCAAAGTCGCGAATGTGCGACTTTGCTTTTTTATGCAGGCATGTCCGTTGGTGTTGGTTTTGCATAGCCCTCTTTATACGTGTCATCAATGAACTGACGAATTTCTTTTAAGCTCTTGCCTTCCTTGTGCAGTTGTGCTGATTGGACAGCAATCTCTAAGCACACTAAACAACGCGTCCCATGATCATCCCAAACAATCGAACCATCCTCACGTTTTTCCTGAATAAAGCAATTTAAATTACTTTTATGGCCAGCAGATTCCCCACAGCCGCAATAGCATGGCATCCATTCGAGAATCTCTGTTGATTGTCCAGCGATTTGATAGACTAAGCGTATATTTTCTTGTTTGCCCTCTAAAAAGGTTGGTAGGACGTCAGCAGAAGCCGTTTCTTCTTGGATATCACCAGATGCCTCTGCATGGTCATGACCTTCATGTGAAGCGTCATTTGCTTTAGGAGAGGTTTCAGCACTGTTTTTATCTCCACAAGCACTTAATAACAGTAACGCCAATACAACAAAAATAGTAATCGATTTCTTCAAAAATAGCGCCTCCTACATGTTTACAATACTTCCATTATAACATCGTTTTCATAAACATTTACAGACGCCTCGTTGAAAATCAGTGAAATATATCTAATCCACGTGTTTTGTTCATGAAATGTTCCATTTTCTCGCTCAATAATTTTTTTAAGAAGAATCCGAACAGGATAAAAATGAACCAGAAACCAAATAGGAAGATGAGGTCCATCCAGACTGTTGACCAAATAATTCCGCCGACAGCTTCACGCATCATTTCAATCGCATACGTAAATGGTAAAAAAGGGTTGATTATTTGGAAGAACCTCGGCAATAACTCGACTGGATAGGTTCCACCAGAGCCTGCAATTTGTAACACAAGCATCACAATCGCTAATGCTTTTCCTACATTACCGAAGACGGATACGAGTGTATAGACAACCGTTACAAATACGAGACTAATAAAAAGTCCAAATAAGATAAAGTAGGCAGGTGCTTGAATGGAGCCGTCTACTAAGAAAATATCTCCAATGGTAATAATGAGAGTTTGAATAAACGAGAAAGTTGCAAATGTTAAGAGTCGACCAAAGTAAATTTCTCGAATACTATAAGATGTATCTCCATGGAGATTCACAGACAATAATGAAATTAACAGTAAACAGCCTACCCAAATAGATAGTACTGTGTAAAACGGTGTCATGGCTGTTCCATAGTTCGCAATAGGGAATACGCGATGTTCCTTTAATTTAATAGGCTCCTCAAAGAAATCACGTTCGGCGTTGACATCATTTTTTAGTAATTGCACAATCTCTGCTAGATCCGCTTCTTCTTCTAAAGTTCGTAGCTTATTCGCTAATTCTTTGATTTTAGCACTTAAAGTTGGAAATTCAGTTTGTATTTTTTGAATAGCTTGATTTGCTGTTCCTAGCGTGTTTTTGGCCTGTGTCAATTTATCTGTTGCCTGAGGTATGAATTGTTTTACATTTGTCAACATGGTAGAAGCGTTAGTTAAAGTTTGCTTCGCACTGGTAAGGGTAGAACGAATTTGTGGCTCTAGACTTTCGTTATAATAGGATAAGAATTTTTGTAAATTAGCTGTAGCATTTTGTGCGATTTGCTGAATAGCTGTAATGTCTTGCTTGATAACATCTTTATCAATTGGCTTTAATTGATCCACTTTATTTAGTAAATCGTCATGTAGAGTCTGTAATTGTTGTAATGAGTTAAGCGCATTTGACGTAGAATCAATGAAGTTTGGAGGATGTTCCAAAGCTTCGCGAATGGCTGTAAGCTGTTCGATGATTGGTTGATTCGCTTCTGCATTACTTTCCTGTAAAGAACCAATAATGGTTGTTAAAGAGTCTTCTAATTGCTTACGAGTCGAAGCATCTGCCTGAATTAATTTTTGCAGTGCCTCAAGCGTTTGAATACTCTTGTTTATGTTGTCTTTAGAAGTTGACAATTGATTTTTAAGTGCCTCTTTCGTTTGCGTAATGGAGGCAGGGTCAAAATTTATACGATTGAGCTTATTGATGATCTCTGTAAAATGTTGGGCAATATTTTGAACAGTTGTGACATCCTTTTTGATGATAGGGGATAGTTCATTAAATAAAGCATCTGCTTCATTCACTAAATGTAAACCCCTTTGAATGGTAGTTAAACCATCTGTTGTTAGTTGTTCCACCTGTGGAACTTGTGTCAGTGCCTGATTAAGTAATTGATTTGCCTCTTTTCCTTGAGTAGAGGCTTGCGTTAAAAATGAATTAATATCAGGTAAATGCTGTTCGATAGTAAAAACATAATTTTCGAATTTGCGGAAATCAGGGATGTCACGTTCCATTTCAATTCCAATTGTATTAAAAATAGAAAAAAGTGTCCCATTGACGGTGGATACAAATTCATTCGAAACCTGCTGTGTAAGTACGCTCGCTCCTTTACTTGTAATTTTAGGGGCAATAGGATTCTTTTTTTCATTTACATAATAATCAATATGGGCCTTCGTTGGTTGGTCGGTTAAAATAGAGGTTAGTTTTTGCGAAAAATCATTTGGAATGATTATGACTGCAAAGTAATCACCATTTTTTAATTGTTCCTTAGCTTTTTTCTCTGTTTCGAGCTTCCAAGTAAAGCTTTTATTCGTACGTAAAGTCTCAATTACTTCATCCCCGACATTAATTGCTTCATCTCTTACAGTGGTTCCCGTATCTTCATTGACAATCGCGATTTTCATATTAGAGGTGTGAGCGTAAGGGTCCATGGAGGCATAAATATTTAGCCAGGCATAAAGAGATGGAAGAAAAATTAGTCCACCTATAATGACAGCTACGACCCAGTTTGTGACAATATTACGGATATCTTTTGTATAAATTTGAAAAACATGCTGGAACGAGTTTTTCATCATAATCACCCCACATTCAAATTTGCATGAACTCTCACTATGTATGTTCCCAAATATACTTGAAATTATGTTATAAATGTGAAATATCTTCATTTAAAGGCGAATTAGTTTACTAGGTTTTCAAAACAATTTATAATCAATCGCGAATGCACTAAAACTAGGGCTTTTAGTGTAAAAAAGGAGGTCACTACTTTAGTGAAAAAATTATTAATTATTGGTTCAGTGATTGTTGTTTTATTTGCAGCAATTATTGTGCTTACCAACGTCTCAAACAAAAGTAAATTAGAAAGTGCAAATAACCCTTATGGCGATAAAAAGCTAAAACAAGAAACAATTGATCAATTGGATGATGAAAACTATCAAAACATTATGTTACCAGACGAACTAGAAGCTAAAATTAAAGCGGGTGAACCGGTTAATGCTTACTTCTTCAGTCCAATCTGTGTACACTGTCAAGCATTTACACCAGTATTAATGCCAATTGCCGATGAGCTTGGTGTTGATATTGCTCAATTGAATGTCTATGAATACGATGATTTATGGGAAAAATATAATATTGAAGCTACACCAACATTCATTCGTTTCGAAGATGGTAAAGAGGTAAATCGCTTTGTAGGAGCTCTTAAAGAAGAAGATTTACGAACGTTCTTAAATACGGTTGTGTTAAATAAATAGAAAAGGAAGAGACTGTATCATAATTATTTAGATACGGTCTCTTTTGTTTTTGTAGTGTATACTAAAAATACTGAATAGTTGTACACTGGAGGAATTCTGAATGTCAATGGATGATTATTTTTATAATGGTGAACTGATGAAATGCTATGAATTAGCGAAGCAGGTGACAAACGAAGAGGACAAAGTATTGGCACAAAAATATATTCGATTATTAGAAGAATATGAATTTGATCGTTATCCAAAGCCAACTGCTCATATCGAAGTACAGCATGTGGAACGAGCTGATGAAAGCTATCCAGAATCAGATCTAGTTGTAGAAATACGAGCAATAAAAGATGAAGAGGCATTTGCGAAGCGTATTCAGCAATTGGAGGAAGTCGCAAAAACTGGAACATCAGCTGACAAAGCGCAATCCTTTTTTACACAAGGAGAGCTGTTCTTATTCGCACATCATTACAATGAAAGTGTTCACTGTTTTCAGCAAGCAGTAAAGGAAAACCCAAACAAGGCTGTCTACTGGGGGATCACAGGGCAGACGATGCATCGTTTTGGTTGGATGCCATTTGATGCGCTCGGTTATTTGGAGCAAGCGATTCAGCTAGATCCAACAAATCCTCGTTGGAAATGGAATAGAGCCCTCGTACTTATTCAATTGGCAAAAGATTTGCAAATGGCTCCATTTATAGCGAATGCTGCACTGACATTGGAGGATGCGCTAGCTTCTTGTGGTGAAGAGCAAAAATCGTTGAAAGCTGCTATTCAAAATACAATCGACAATATGGATAGCTATGTTTTCTCATAAGATAATTGGATGTCTCCAAAGTATATGGAGTCATCCTTTTTACTTAAAAATCAAGTGAGCGGGGTTCGTTGCCATATTTCACAATCATGGTATGATAAGAAAGAAAATGATTTGTAGATATAAAGGACGGATTTTTTATGGCACAAGAAGCGGCAAATAAGTTTATAGAAAACGTATGTAATCATTTAGTTCGCAATATGAATATTACAAAAGTGGAAGAGCATTTTAAAGAAACAATTACTATGCAGCGACAATCAGCCGCAACATCTATGGACTTTTGGGACATGTTGATGATTAATATGCTTTATTTTACTGAGAATGAACAGGCTTGGGAGCAGGAATTTCTAAATATGCTTCAAGCTAAGGAGTGGCTAAAGCCATCAGCTCTTGAAGAGGAATTATTAATGCATCAGATGCGAATTCGTCAACAAGTGGCAGAGCAATTGGATGCTGCAAAGAATTTATTCCATAAGCAATATGAGACAGAAGGCATGACAGAGGAAGCGATTATTTATGACTATGCCTATAGCTCTGCTGGGCATTCCATGCGTATGGATTTATTAACCGTGCTTGTATCCACGCCAGAGCAATCAAAAATACTCTTTGATGCAGATCCACAAGAAACGATACGAATTGTCAATGGCTATATTGCCTACCATACAGATGGATTAATTAATAAAACAAAATTACACTAATTTTGTTACAAAGCTTCACGCGAAAGGAATTTGATTAAATGAATACACCATTTACTTTTAACCATACACAACCAACAAATATGGACCCTACGAAGAAGTACCCTGCTATTTTTTTGCTTCATGGCATGGGCAGCCATGAAGATGATTTACCACAATTAGTGCAGGATTTTCAAGAGCAATGTCATATATTTAGCTTACGAGGGCCAATTACGCAACATCCCGGCTATGCTTTTTTTACCATTCAAGAGGTGGGGCAACCAGATCGTGCAATCTTCGATAAAGTGTTGATTGCATTGCAACGATTTATATTAGAGGCTATCGAAGAATATCAAATCGATCCTCATAAAGTATTTGTTTTAGGCTTTAGCCAAGGTGCGGTTTTAGCACAATCACTTGCCTTTGTGATGGGGAATTTAGTGACGGGTATTGTTGCATTAAGTGGCTATACGCCAAAGTTTGTGACGGAGGAGTATGCTATTCGTTCTGTAGAACATTTACATGCTTTTATTTCGCACGGTGATTATGATTATGTAATACCTTCTCAATGGGGAATGGAAAGCAAGGAGATCTTTGAACAATTTGGTGCCACGGTGACATTTAAACAATACCCAGATGGACATGGTGTAACACCTGATAATCTACGTGATCTAGTAGCATTTTTAGCGCAGCAACTACAGGAAGAAATTCAATAAAAGGAAATCCGAGGCAAAAATTTGTCTCGGTTTTTTTGGCTATCGTAATTCAAATTATTTTTCTCCAATAGTGTTTGGAAGAATCGAGGCAAGAAGGTTCAAATTCACGTCAGTCGGTGGTATCATAGTAGATGTTGTGAATGAACGTGCTTTGTTAGATGAAAAACATGTACTTTATGTGAAAAGAGAGACAGAACAGAACTAAAAGGGGTAAAATAATAATTTGATGTGCTAGATGCAAATTTTGTCGCTTTCTATCGATGAAAGCGTGTAGAAATTATGGAGAAAAGGAATTAAGCTGAATGGAACAAAATCTGAAAACGGAGCATAAACCACTATCCTCCGAAAAAACAAGAGGGAAGTCATCACGTTCTTCTATTTTAGCGCAAACCGTCAAGACAGGGATTATCAAATCCAATTTAATACCTATGTGGGCTGGTTTAACGCTAGGCATGTACAAAAATAAAATGACATTTGTAGACAATATACCAGAAATTATTTTTTCAACAATCGGTTCCGCCCTTGTCATTGGAGCTGCGGGGGCCTTTAATAATGTCTATGATCGTGATATTGATGCAATTATGCCTCGTACACAAAGCAGACCAACTGTAACAGGTGAAATGTCAGCAAAATCGACGTTATCATTAGCTGTTGTAATGTTAATTATTGGCGTAGCTGTGCTGGCACTTGCTTCACCTTTAGCAGCGGCATTTGGATTATTAGGCGTTTTCCTATATGTAGTCCCTTATACAATGTGGACAAAGCGTCGTACGATATATAATACAGAAATCGGTAGTATTAGTGGTGCGGTGCCACCATTAATAGGTTGGTCTGCTGTATCTACAGATATTACACACCCAGCGATACTTGGTTTATTTTTTGTTATGGTCATTTGGCAAATGCCTCACTTTTATGCTATTGCCATTCGCAAACGTGTAGACTATGAAGCAGCCAGTGTACCCATGCTACCAGTTATCAAAGGGATGCGTCGAACGTATTATCAAACCAATTTCTATTTAATACTATTGATTCTATCAAGCTTTTTATTTGGCTCGCTAAGTGTAGGCATCATGCTTGTGGCATTGATCTTAAGTGTTGCTTGGCTAGTGATGAGTATTTACGGTTATCATAGTAATACAGATCAAGTGAAATGGGCTACCAAAATGTTTGTTTTTTCCCTATTCCATATGACTATACTATTCACAACTGTTATTGTGTACTCGCTAGTAGGAGTTATTTTTAAGTTATATTAATTTTTCAAAAATTGCCCTGAAAAAAATAAAGTTGTGCGAAAACAATTACGAAAATAAAAACCAACAAGTTTACTCGTCACTTGTTGGTTTTTTATTGTTGACAGAAATGATTTGGCGGCTAGGCCACTCGAATGCATGTAACTGTCCGCCAAACACAGCTCCACCATCAATGCCAATAATATTATTTTCTCCGAAATAAACACGATAATCGGTTGGATCATGATGCAGGTTATACGTAGGGGTATGGCCAAAGATTACTGTTTTTTCCCCTTGATAGCCTGCGTGGAATTCCTCACGAATCCAAAGTAAGCGCATGGGGTCAGTTTCGGCTATTGCAGCACCTGGCACAACGCCACCGTGGACGAAAATAGCATCCTCTAACTCAATATATATTTCAAATGTCTCGATTAACTGTAAATGTTCTTCAAGCTTAGGGAGCGTTTTAATAAAGCTAGGCAGAGTATTACTTTGGATGGCTTCCTCAAAGTCTGCCAACTGATAGCCATAGCTTGCTAATGTTGCCTCACCACCACAAAGCCCTACCCAATGGTTCCATGGCTTAGCAAGACCTGAACGGCATGCATTGAGCATGATCGCCTCATGATTGCCTAGTAAAACTCGTGCACCTTTTGTCTGTAATTCACTCACTAAATTTAACACACCACTAGAAGAGGGCCCTCTATCAATATAATCACCAAGAAGAAAAAGCTGGTCGTTCATTGGGTCATAGTTTGCTTTTAATAATAATTCTTCCAGTAGCCCTAATTCTCCATGTATGTCACTAATTGCTAGTATACGGTTCATTTACGAGCATCCTTTCTAATAGTACAGCTTTACCCTTAAGTATAGAGAATTATTCTACAAGTTTCGACTTTTCTAGCTTCTCCTAGCTTTTTTCATAGAATTTTTAAAGAAACAATTCTCTTACTACTATGTTTATCATATGAAGGATGTTTTTATAGCTTTATTCATTTGTCTAGAGAAGATGGGTGATGAGAGGAGGGAAATGCTTGAAACGTAACAGCAGAAGCAAATTGCAATGCTCCTACTGTTTGACTTAAAAATTATATCTGTAGTTTTTCCCATGCTTGCTTAGCTATTTGTTCATCAAATGTTGAAATGAGGCGAAAATTATTGCTGTCTAAAATGCGATAATGCTGACTGATGACGTTTTGCTGTAGTCGAAAACCACCATACTCCTGAATGTTTTTCCACCATATGTATCCACCCATTGTTTTCTCTTTTGGCTGCAATGTTCCATTATTTGCGATTAAATCTACAACCTCTAATGGATCACCACCAAGCTCATGCTGTAAAATCGTACTGTCTCTACACAATGTGCAAACTGTAACAGTAGTTGTCCAACCAGCTAGTATACGGCCCTTTTCAATTTGGACAAGTGTTTTTTTTGATAATCCTAGTAAATCACTCATTTGATCCTGTGTGAAAGCTTTTTCTGTACGGATTAATTTCAGTTTTTCTGAAACGAGTGTGATTAATTGTTCACGATTCATCCTAACACCCCTTATTTTCAGATTGTTAAGTTCCATTATACATGAAAGTAAAGAAGCGTGTTTTTCTTTCACCTTGGGAAGTGGCAGAGGTCGCGTAAAATTAAAACAGACTGCCCCTAATGGACAGTCTGTTGGATGTTAGATTTCATATTTTTTCGTATCCGAGATCACCCTGAAGTGGATGCCTTTAATCTGTGCGCTGACTTTATGGCGGAGTGTATCAATATCCACAAGCTCCTCTTTATTTTTGACACACACAGCAATCTCTTGTAAAAGCTTTGTAAAAGATTCTTTAAATAGAGAGCGCATATTATCGAAATCTAAACTACGAAAACTCCCATCAATATCGAAAGCTTCAACTGAATTTAATTGCTTGGAAGCTCCTGCAAACCGATCATCGTAGACTGTGTAATTTTCATCTGTTACCACGATAATAAATAGAACTTCTCCCGTGATTGTTTTTAACTCAATATTTGTTTTGTGTTTTTTTACATCAGTAATAATGTGAATACCATCTGAATGATATAGCTTAAATAATGTCATGTGTATGGCCCCCTGCAACTAAAATCATTTTCTCTATTCATTATATAGTGAAATGGCTAATAATGGAATAAGGAATACTGTTTCCTACTGTTACGATTGAACCTCTGTTTTAAGAGGTAGACTTTTTCGAAGAGGACGAACCTCTATATAATGAATTTGATGACCTTGTTGCTCATAGATGCTAAAAATATAGGAGCCTAGCTCAATATTTTTTGATGCTTTAATGCCGTTATTCACAGTTAAGAACCAACCACCTAATGTTTCCACTTCTTCAGCATCCAGGGTAATGTTTAATAGATTTTCTACATCTTCCACAAGCATTTTTGCATTTAATAAATAGTGATGATCTGTAATTTTTCGAATATCCGCAATTTCATCATCATCAAACTCATCTCGAATTTCACCAACAATTTCTTCTAAAATATCTTCAACCGTTACAAGACCAGATGTACCACCATATTCATCCATTAGGATAGCCATATGGATTCGTTCCTTTTGCATACGTACAAGTAATTCTTGAATGGGCATTGTTTCAATTACGCGAATGACAGGATTTATGAAATCTTCTAGAACTAAGGAGTCGTCTGTAAGTTGTTCAAGTAGACCCTGTGTTAATAGTTCTTTCGCATTGATGAAACCTAATATATTATCTCGGTCCCCATCATAGATCGGGTAACGCGTATATTTTTCAGAAGCGATGTAATGAATAATGTTTGTAAAAGATTCATTTTGTTCAATTCCAATAATTTCTGTTCGGGGAACCATGATTTCACGAGCAATACGTTCATCAAATTCAAAGACGTTATTGACATATTTGAGCTCAGATTTATTGATTTCACCACTCTTAAAGCTTTCAGACAGTAATAATCGCAATTCTTCCTCTGTATGAGATAGCTCATGTTCGCTAGCAGGTTTCATACCGAATAAGCCAACTAACACGCGTGCAGAACCGTTCAAGAACCAAATAAATGGATACATGATCTTATAGAAAAACATAATGGGTTTTGCGAAAAGAAGTGTAATGGATTCAGCTTTTTGAATGGCAGCTGTTTTTGGGGCTAATTCGCCGACCACTACATGTAAAAATGTAGCAATGGCAAAGGCTGTTCCAATTGTAAAGATCGTCATATATTTATCAGAAATACCGATTATTTCAAATAGCGGGTGAAGCATAAATTCAAAAGTTTTTTCACCAACCATCCCGATACCAAGAGCGGTTACAGTAATCCCTAATTGACACGCCGATAAGTATTCATCTAAGTGTTGAACAACATGTTTAGCAGCAACTGCTTTTTTATTGCCTTCTGCAACCAGCTGATCGAGTCTTGAGGAACGTACTTTTACAATGGCAAATTCTGTTGCCACGAAAAAGCCTGTTAAAGCTAATAGAATGGTAAAAATCGATAGGTTTATTATGGTCTCCAAATAGTCGTTCTGTAAAAACAGAACGTCACCTCCTAATTATGAATGAGTAATAATAAAGATTGCATTAATGCAATACTTTCGGGTGAAACATTTTTCTTAATCGTTTCAATTTTTTTATCATCTTGCTTGTTCATTTGTGCGAGCAGAGATGTAACATCATGCTCTAAATCTTGCATTTTTAAACGAAGCACCTGTACATCGATTTCTTCATAGGGTGTGATGTTTAACTCATGTTGGATTTGTACAAGTGAAAGCCCCTGTTGTTTGCGCTGTTCAATAAATTGAAGCCGTTTAATCATGGCTTGGTCATAGTAGCGATAATTTGCTGCAGAACGTTCTGCATCTAGCAAACCAATATTTGTATAGTAATCAATTGTTCGTTTAGTAATGCCTGTTTTTTCTGCAAGCTCGCCAATCTTTAATTTTTCTGTCCCAATGCAAACACCTCCAAACCATCACGTGATACTTTGATTATAACGTGATGGTTTTAGTTTATTCAAATGATAGCCTTTGATATTTCGAAATTATAAGATTTTTTACAAAAAAAGAACGTTTCTACCATGATTAAATGGTAGAGACGTTCCTAGGTTTACGGAAGTAAATAAGTATCGTATAGGTGATGGAGTGCTTCCTCACCATTTTTTTGTAAGAGAATTTCATCATTATATGTAAGTGTTATGCTCGTTTGTTGGCTATCAATTTTGTCGTCAATTATTTGACAGGTAACAGTCACAAAGCCTGATTCAGTAAGCTTTTCTTTCATATCGTCACTCCACGCCTGATCAGAAAATAGTGGAGGCTTCCAAGTACCTCTCACATGTAGCTCATTTTTTTCAAGGTCATAATCCCAGCGTATGTCACGTAAAATAGTTTTAAATAGGTCATTAACCGTAAACGATGTATCTTTATAGTTAATGTCTAGAGCACGTATTGCATGGACATCTCGGCTAACTGCACTAGCTGCGGAATTAGCAGCTGAATTGATGCCTGAGGCAGCA
The DNA here is from genome assembly GCF_058797135.1 of Lysinibacillus sp. GW823-FHT02G10. Lineage (NCBI taxonomy): Bacteria > Bacillati > Bacillota > Bacilli > Caryophanales > Bacillaceae > Lysinibacillus > Lysinibacillus sp. GW823-FHT02G10. The sequence continues at coordinate 1,889,001 of NZ_JBXAJI010000001.1, read as the reverse complement.
TCTTTAATTTCTGAAAATCGACCACCACATCCAGAAAGTAGTGCGCAGATGCATGTGATACAAGCAACTTTTGTCATCCATTTCACAAGTAGTCCCTCCAGTCTAGTAAGTTGTTATAACTATCTTAACGAAAAGAAAAATATGAAGAAAGGGCATGAAGGCGGTAGTTTGTGACGGTTTTGCAACGATGCGACCTCCACTTGATTGTTCGGCATTTGAGAATTATATAAGTCTGAATATTTAGTAAAAAAACAAAAGAATGGGAGCGGTTTGTGATGAAAATTAATGATGAAATGCTTGATCGATTAGGAACATATTTTGTTTATCATGCTGTTTATGATACTTATGGGATTACGTTTGAAAACTTTGTGGAGCGTTGGCTACGAGGCATACTTGACATATAATGAGCTGTACTTTTAAAAACTCCTGGAAACAGGAGTTTTTATCTATAAAAAATACATATTTACTCTTAAATTAGATACTTTACTCATGTCTAATGATGCTATAATTAGCTTAATTGGTTACGTATCTATTACTTTCTATCTAAAGGGGATGATGCATATGAATTTATTGGGGAAAATTCTCACAACTGTCATTTGAACAGTAGGTATTCGCAGTTCTAACAGCTGTGAATATTTATCAAACAAAAAATTAAATGATTGAAACAGCTCAAAAAATGGCACAAGCAGAAACATCTAATATCGCGTACCAGATTCAAAATTTAATAAACAAGCACTTGATGTCTTCTTACAACATATCGTTGTTACTGTGGCGCAAATTGAGGAAGTGACAACTGCCTCTCTTTTAATTTAAAAGGAAATGGTAGAGGTAGTGCGAGTAATGGAAAAATATAGCAGAAATCCTATCAGGTATGACGAACTCCTTACAACAAACACTCGCAAAATTCCATTTTTAGTAGAGAACTAAGGCTGCGTGTCATCTTATGTATAACAGGATGACATGCAGCTATATTGTAAGTTAAATTCTATAAGAATTATTTTTTCTGAATATTTAGTTATTTATTGACGCATAAATGCTATTATTTATTTAGTTGCTATAGGTGGGAGCTGGTACATATGAAATTACTACATAAAATATTACTGACAACGTTATCTACAATGATGATTGTGTTCATCATTATTTTAAGTGTCAATATTGTAAAAACCAATACATTAGCATTGGAGGATGCACGACAGCTTGCTCAATCGCGGGCGTCCGAAAGTGCATATAAAATGCAAATGGAACTTGATTATGCGATGGATACAGCAAGGACAGTAGCCTCTAATCTCCAAGCAATGGTAGCCAATCATAAGGGAGATCGTGATTTAGCAAACGAGATGCTCAAACAATTACTCGAACACAATGACACCTTTCTAGGGGTTTGGACGATTTGGGAGCCAAATGCCTTTGATGGACAAGATGCTCATTTTGCCAATTTGAAGGGGCATGATGCATCAGGTCGTTTCCTTCCATATTGGGCACGCAGTAACAATGGTGTGACGCTTGCTCCTCTAGAAGACTATGAAACTAGTGATTATTATGTATTACCTAAAACGTTGAAACAAGAGGTTATTTTAGAGCCGTTAACTTACCCAGTTGACGGTCAGGATGTATTGATGACTTCCACAGCTATACCTATTCAAATAGATGGAAAAGTCGTTGGTCTTGTTGGAATTGATATAAGCTTAGAGACATTGGTTGCCATTAATAATGAAATTGTACTCTATGATACAGGATATAGTGCCATTGTGTCTCATAAGGGGACATTTGTTTCCCACCCATCTCCTGATTATGTCAATAGACCAGTGACTGAAATGGAAAAATATAAAAATACGGATAAAATTTTGTCTGCTGTTGAACAGGGCAAACCCTATCTAGTAGAGGATTATTCATCCTATTTACAGGAAGCTTCCTTTATTGCTGTCTCACCTATCCAAATTGGTCAAACGTCGACACCGTGGGCATTGCAGGTAATTATTCCGTCTGATGAGGTAATGGCAGCCGCAAGTGAGGCAATGTGGTTATCAATACTACTAGCTATTATTGGTATTATTGTATTAGTTGGTGCCATTACTTGGATAGCTCAACGGATCGTCAAACCAGTGGTTCAGACAGTGGAACAGGTCAAAACCATTGCTGGTGGAAATTTAGCAGTGGAGCCGTTACAGGTTCGTTCGAAGGATGAAATTGGCGAGCTTGCACATGCAATGAATCATATGACAGACAATATGCGTGAGCTGTTACAAGCGGCTACACATATTTCCAATCAGGTGAATGTATACAGCGGAGATTTACGTGCTTCTACCAATGATATGAGCATCAGTATCGAACAGGTGTTAACAACAACAAGTGAGTTGGCGACAGGTGCTACCGTACAAGCCGAACAGGCGTCTACCACATTAGGCGTTACACAAGAGGTTGAGCATAAATTGCAAGCAATTCAAATGGCAATTGAAGAAATGCTTCAGGATTCTCAGCTTACAACAGCGTCTTCTAAACAAGGTTTAATTCATGCAGAGCAGTCTATTCAAGGGATGGAAGTGATGTCTGAAAAAGTGTCACTGACAGCTATGGTCGTCCAACAGCTCAGCGACCAATCAACAGAAATTAATCGTATTTTACAAGTCATTAATGCTATTGCAGGTCAAACAAATTTATTAGCATTAAATGCGGCGATAGAAGCTGCTCGTGCAGGTGAGCACGGCAAGGGCTTTTCGATTGTGGCAGAGGAAGTACGAAAGCTTGCAGAAGAATCAGCCAAATCAACAAGCCAAATCGCCTCCATTATTGATATGGTTGTTAGGGAAGCAGCAAAGGCTAGTGATGCTATGCAAAGTGTTGTCTTAGCTGTGGAAAACAATACGCAATATATTGATGCCAATAAGCAGGCACTTGATGCGATTTTACGCCATATTGTCGATACAGTAGCGCAAATCGATAATGTGACAGCTGCCTCCAGTGTCATTCAAAGGGAGACGCAGGAGGTTGTTCGTGCAGTGGAAAATATGACAGCTGTTAGCCAGCAATCCTCAGCAGGAACAGAGGAGTTATTGGCAACGATGGAACAGCAGAATTTAGCGGTTCATGACATCAATAGCAAAGCCCAACAATTAACAGCTATGACAGACTCTTTACAGGCAGCACTAGCTAAATTTCAATATTAAATTAAAAGAGCTGTAGGCAAGGTGAAATTTTCATCCAACCTTACCTACAGCTCTTAATACTTATTTGAAAAATTGTGTAATAAATTGATTCGCTTCTTGCCAGTTATAAACCCTTACAACATTATTAGGAACGGCAAGACGATTATAAGGTGTATCAAATAACACAACAGGTATTTTTAATTCCTCTGCCAGCATCACCGCATTATCATGCTTATCCTCAAAGAAAGCTTCTACACGATGTTTTTTTGCAGCGGCTAGTTTATCATGGCTGCCGAGAAGCTCAATATGGTCGTAAGGTATAGCTTGCGATTTAAACCAATTGACAGTGATGTCTGCTACATTTTCACCTCGTGCAGAAATATAATACAGCTCAAAATTATTTTTCCAAGCGCTTAGAATATTTTTTGCATCTTTTGCCACCTCAGAGACTTCGTACATATAAGGTTCATTTTCCTTAAACCAAGTATTAAAGGCACTTCGGTCAATAGGGTGTGGGAAGGCAGATAAAAAATCATATTCACAAACATCATCTAGCGTAATATTTACATTGTACTGTTTATTAATATGTGGAATGAGTGTACTTGGACATGTCACAGTCCCATCAATATCAATACCAAAGCGGGGCTTTTTCATGCTAGCACCTCCTTAGGCATTCGCTTTTTGAGCTTCTTCCGCTGCACGTTTTTCTTCCATTTCTGCTGCTAATTTATCAATTTCTTTCTTCAGTTCTTCCACCATTGTTTCTTCTGGCACTTTACGGACTGTTTTCCCCTTCATGAATAACAAGCCTTCACCACGGGCACCAGCAATACCGATATCTGCCTCACGCGCTTCTCCAGGACCGTTTACCGCACAGCCTAGAACAGCCACTTTTAACGGTACATTTAATTTTGAAATATATTCTTCTACTTCATTTGCAATAGAAATTAAATCAATTTCAATGCGTCCACATGTTGGGCAAGAAATCAAAGTTGCCATATTAGAAGCGAGGCCAAAGGATTTTAATAGTTCCCGTGCTACTTTAACCTCTTCTACAGGGTCAGCAGAAAGGGAGATACGTAATGTGTTTCCTATACCTTTTGAAAGGATGGCTCCAAGACCTGCTGCTGATTTTACAGTACCAGCAAATAATGTTCCTGATTCTGTAATCCCTAAATGTAGCGGATAATTAAAGGCTTTAGACGCCTTTTCATAGGCTTCAATGGCAAGGTTAACGTCAGATGCCTTCATTGAAACGATAATATCGTGGAAGTCCAAGTCTTCCAAAATTTTAATATGGTGTAGAGCAGATTCTACCATACCATCAGCCGTAGGATAACCGTATTTTTCTAAAATATGACGCTCTAATGAACCGGCATTTACACCAATACGAATTGGTATACCTTTTGCTTTGGCTGCATTAACAACAGCTTCCACTTTTTCTTTACGACCAATATTACCTGGATTAATACGTACTTTATCAATACCATTTTCAATGGCTTTTAATGCTAATCTATAATCAAAATGAATATCAGCTACTAATGGAATATGAATACGTTTTTTGATTTCGGCAATCGCGTCCGCTGCACGTTCATCTGGTACAGCAACACGAACAACTTGACAGCCTGCTTCCTCAAGACGAAGAATTTCTGCAACTGTTGCTTCTACATCATGTGTTTTGGTTGTACACATACTTTGAATGAATAATTCATTACTACCACCAATTGTTAAGTTACCGACACGCACAGGACGTGTATTTGAACGGTGACAAATTTCACTCATTAACTTTCTCTCCTTTTCGGGCCACTATTTTCAGCCGTCACTGTCATTTATTTTAGCAGTGTAAGAAAATAAGGACAAGGAAGAAACGCTAACTTTTCATTTTCCGCATTTGTTTTCAAGCTCAAATGAGAGAGGAAGCTTGATATTTTCACCTGGAACTAGTGCTTGTAATTGTAAGTGTGGGTTTAAGTTGTAAAAAAGTTGTAAGCGTTCTGGAAAGGTCATGGGAACTTTAGCAGGGTGTAGAGCAAATAAACTATGAATGGTATCTCCTTCAATCGTTTGTACAGTAATATAATTTGGCTCACGTTGTTGTTCACAAAGTCCGTTTTCTGAGCTCTTTGTGGATAAAGCCGCAAGTGGGATAGACCCTTCTGTTAAATCTACTTTGACGACAAAGGCAATTACGATGATGATAGTTGTTAAGATGAATGCTCGCAAAAAATCCCCTCCTTTTCTACACTATATTGAGAAGAGAGGGGATTCATGCACATTATTTTATATTTGGTTGTTTTGGATATTTTGTAAAGGCCACAATTAATAGAGAGATGGTTAAAAATAAAGATAGTACAGTGATAACAGTACTGTTAACGGGCAGATAGTCTGCTAACATCGAAAGTAACGTAGCCCAAGTGATCGCAAAGGTAGTTGTTCTCCAGATATGGCGATACTCACCCCGACGCTTCATCGCCTTCAAGATAAATAAACCTGCTAAAGCATAAAGGGCAATTTGTGCAAAAATAAGCATTGTTGTCACGACGAAAAGCATTAGGAAGGTGAATGGATATAAGAGCCATTTAATGCCCTCTATGTAATCTGTTAAACCAGTTAAACTATCCATATCGAATGTATCAACGGACATACCTGCTGCAAAACGACCTAAAGAGAATACGGACACAATGGTAATCAGTAGAAAAGTATATTGAATAACCTTTCCAATAGGTAATAAACGATAGGCTGCTAGTTTTTTAGGATGTATAAGACTATCAATAAAAAGCTGTGAGTGTTTCATGCTATATCTCCTCCAATCGATATTTTAACATGTTCAATGAGGACAAGATATGAAAGAAGTATAAATGAGGAGGGTCTTGATGTTAAAATGTTAACATTATGTAAAGAAGTTAAAGGATTTCTTTACTTTTTGTTTGGAATCATTTAATGATTAGAACGAGGGTAGTAGAGATGTAGGAATTGGAGCGAAAACAATTGACAATAGATTGGCAAAGCATTCTCTTTCAGTTTTTAGGCGGACTAGGGGTCTTTTTATTTTCCATTAAATTCATGGGGGATGGGCTTCAAAAATCAGCGGATGATCGGTTACGTGAATGGTTAAATCGCTTTACCACAAACCCTGTTATGGGTGTCCTGGTAGGTATATTTGTAACAATTTGCATACAATCAAGTTCTGCCACAACAGTCATCACTGTAGGGTTAGTGAGTGCTGGTTTTTTAACACTGCGTCAAGCAATCGGCGTCATTATGGGGGCAAATATTGGTACAACTATTACAGCATTTATTATTGGTATTAATATTGGACTCTATTTTTACCCTTTATTGGCAATTGGGGCAGCCTGTTTATTTTTCTTAAAGAAAGCAACGTATCAACATATTGGTCAGATTCTATTTGGCTTTGGCGGTTTATTTTTAGGGCTAGAGTTGATGAGTGCTAGTATGCAGGCGTTACACCAGCTTGCAGATTTTGCATCGTTAACGCTTCATTTAAGCAATCAACCGATATTAGGCATATTTTTAGGAACCATTTTCACATTACTTGTGCAAAGCTCTACCGCAACGGTGGGGGTATTGCAAGGTTTATATGCAGAACAATTAATTGGTTTAAATAGTGCCTTACCGATATTGTTTGGGGAAAATATTGGCACGACCATTACAGCTGTTTTAGCTTCTCTTGGTGCTTCTATTTACGCTAAGCGTGCAGCAGCGGCTCATGTATTATTTAATGTGATTGGAACGATTATTTTCATGTTATTGTTCACACCGTTTATGCAATATGTACAGTGGATCAGTGGCATATTTCATTTAGAGCCTCGCATGCAGATTGCCATTGCTCATGGCTCATTCAATGTCTTTAATATGATGATCCAACTACCATTTATTGCTGGACTCGCAGCCTTAGTTACAAAGCTATTGCCGGGACATGATGGCCATATCAATGTAACAACTAAGCATTTAGATCCTTCATTCATTGATTCCTCTCCTGCTATTGCGCTAGGTCAAGCTAAAGAAGAGGTATTACGCATGGGTGAACATGCATTGCGTGGGTTAGAAGAAACGTTTTTATATATGAAATCTGGAGAGACAGAGCATATTCCAACGGTGCTACAGCTAGAAGTCGGGCTAAATCATCTAGACAATGAAATTACTGATTATTTAGTAATGGTGTCTAAGCAGCCTCTTTCCCGTGCAGACTCTGTAAGACATCATACTTTATTGACAAATGTAAGGGATTTTGAACGAATTGGGGATCATTTTGAAAATATATTAGAGCTTTTACAGTACAAGGATCACCACGAGGTAAGCTTAAGTAAATCAGCGCGACAGGACTTAATAGGTATGTTTAGTTTAGCCATAGAGGCAGTGCGCAAAAGTATAGAAGCATTAGATACCGCTAGCTTAAGTTTAGCTCAAGAAGTAACAGAGCTAGAAAGCCTGATTGATGATATGGAAGATAAACTACGTCAAAAGCATATTGCCCGATTAAACACAAATGAGTGTAGTGGGGCTGCAGGAATTGTTTATATGGATATCGTTAGCAACCTAGAGCGTATAGGAGACCATGCAGTAAATATTGCAGATTCTATTTTAGGCATTCGTCATTAATGAAACTTTTCACTTTGTTATTTCGTATGAAAGGCAATGCACGTTAAAAGGAGAGAATCTTTATGGAAGTTGTTGGCTGGATCTTAGTGATTGCCTGCTTTATTATTTCATTTATTGGTTTAGTATATCCAATTATTCCCGGAGTACTGTTTTTAGTCGGTGGGTTTTTGCTCTATGGCTTATTTTTCTCATTCGCAGAGCTAAGCTGGTGGTTTTGGGTCATTGAAATACTATTTGTCGTGTTGTTATTTGGGGCAGATACTGTGGCAAATGCGTTTGGTATCAAAAAGTTTGGTGGTTCCAATGCTGGTATGTGGGGGAGCACCATTGGGTTATTAATTGGTCCATTTGTGATCCCTGTGGCAGGGATTTTAATTGGACCATTTTTAGGGGCTGTGATTGCGGAACTAATCGTTGAGAAACGTACATTTAGTGAGGCAGTGAAAAGTGGTGTAGGTTCTTTAATTGGCTTTTTGACATCTACTGTTGTCAAGGCTGTTATTCAAATTGTTATGATTATTGTATTTTTTATCGCCATTTAATGCCTTTCTTTTAAGGTTTAGTGTGTGAGAGAAAAGGGTAAGATAGTAAACATATCGGTATTTCGGTCAAAAGGCTGAAATCTTCAAATTGAAGTATTTTTCGTTGAATGGTTTGACCAATTTTGATAATCTAAGGATGTACTAATTATTTCTTATTTTAGGGAGGAACTTAACAATGGCTTACGAATTACCACAATTAACTTACGCTTATGACGCATTAGAACCACATATCGATGCAAAAACAATGGAAATTCACCATTCTAAACACCACAATACTTATGTAACAAACTTAAACGCAGCAGTAGAAGGTACTGAATTTGCAGAAAAAGACATTAACGACTTAATCGCAAACCTAGATGCTCTTCCAGCTGACAAACAAACTGCTGTACGCAACAACGGTGGCGGACATGCTAACCATACATTATTCTGGGAAGTAATCGCTCCAGGCGGTTCAAATACACCAGTTGGTGAAGTAGCAAAAGCAATCGATGCTAAATTCGGTTCTTTCGACGCTTTCAAAGAAGAATTTGCTAAAGCTGCTACAACTCGCTTTGGTTCAGGTTGGGCTTGGTTAATCGTTGATGGTGACTCAGTTGCTGTTACGTCTACTCCAAACCAAGACTCTCCAGTAATGGAAGGGAAAACTCCAGTTTTAGGCTTAGATGTATGGGAACATGCATACTACCTAAACTACCAAAACCGTCGTCCAGATTACATCGGTGCTTTCTGGAACGTAGTAAACTGGGATGTAGTAGAAGCTAAATTCCAAGCTGCAAAATAATAACGAATAATTGGCTGTGCCTAAAGTGAGCAATCACGGAGGCATAGCCTTTTTTTGTTGGATAAAACAGCAAATTAAGGGATAGAATCTGAAAATATCAGGATAATGAAGACGAAATATAAGGAGAGCGTGAAATAGGGCAACCTTTCTCCATAAAGTACCGTCAAATAAATGATGTTTTACATAAGAAATCGAAAGTGCGTGCTTTTCTGTCATACCTTCGAATGGTATACTAGGTATCGTGTATTGAAATGATCAGAAGATGAGGAGGGGAATACATATGCGCAAAGCACCTGGAAAAAATCGCGCGGCGAGTGTTAAAGCAAAACATCATTCTAACTTAACATTTCGTATGAATATCCTTTTCTTTGCAATATTTATCGTATTTTCAATGTTAATTTTTAGACTTGGCTATATGCAAATCGTCAAAGGGGAAGATTATGTACGTATTTTAGAGCGTACAGAAGAAGTTCCTGTCAACACAAGTGTACCAAGGGGACGCATGTATGATCGTTACGGTCGTATTTTAGTGGATAATCACCCGGAAAATGCCATTACGTATACGAAAATGCAAACGACCACAACAGAGGAGATGCTTGATATCGCGAAAAAGCTGGCACAGTTAATTGAACAGCCAACAAAGCGTGTCACATTGCGTGATAAACAGGATTTTTGGATATTACAAAATCACGATGCTGCCTATGAAAAAGTCACAGAGGCAGAAAAAACAAAAATTAATGCACAAGAAAATATTACAACAAGTCAAATTAATGCAGAGATTGATAAACTGGTACGGGAACGTATCACAAACGAAGAACTTTTACAATTAACAGAGGCAGATTTAGAGGTATTAGCGATTTATCGTGAGATGGTGTCTGGCTATAATCTATCTCCTCAAATTATTAAAAGTGAAAATGTATCAGCTGATGAATTTGCTCGTGTATCTGAGCGTTTAACTGAACTACCAGGTGTTAATACAACAACAGACTGGAAACGTGTCAAATTATCATCTTTATCTATTCTTGGACGTACAACGGTCCCAACAAAAGGGATACCAAAAGAGAAGCTCAATTACTATTTAGCACGTGACTACTCACGTAATGACCGTGTGGGAGAAAGTTACATTGAAGCACAATATGAAGAATTACTACAAGGTCAAAAAACAGTCGTCAAAAATATTACCAATAAAAAAGGTCAAGTAGTCGATACAGTCACAACCTATGAAGGGGAGCCAGGTAAAGACTTAATCCTTTCATTGGATAGTGAGCTGCAGGCTGAAACGGATAAGATTGTTGAAGAAGAACTGCTTAACTTAAAGGCACTTCCAGGCTCCTATTTATTAGACCGTGCCTTCCTTATTATGATGGATCCAAATACAGGCGATATTTTATCGATGGTAGGTAAGAAAATAGAAAAAAATCCCGAGACAGGGCAAAATGAAGTCATTGACTATGCATATGGATCGTTTACAACAGCCTATGAGGCAGGTTCATCTGTTAAAGCAGCAACAGTCCTCACTGGCTACAATCAGGATGTTATTTCGATGGGTACTTCAATGGGAGACGAGCCGATTATATTAGCTGGCACGGACCCGAAAACGTCTATTTTTAACAGGGCTGGATATATCCCGATGAATGACTTGTTAGCATTAGAACGTTCTTCCAACTCCTATATGTTTAAAATTGCGATGCTGCTTAATGGAACCCCTTATAGTTATGGTATGCCATTACGCTTAAAGGACGATACGTTCTCAAAAATGCGTAATAATTATGCGCAATTTGGTTTAGGTGTGAAAACAGGCATTGATTTACCAAATGAATTTAGCGGAGTGCGTGGTCCATCAGGTCCAACAATGGGTGGTAAAACACTTGACTTGGCGATTGGTCAGTATGATACGTATACACCACTTCAACTTGCACAATATATTTCAACAGTTGCCAATGGTGGCTATCGTATTCAGCCACATGTTGTGAAAGAGGTTCGAGACCCATCACAGGATGGGAAGCAATTAGGGCAGTTAGTAACAGAAGTAGGTCCAACTATTTTGAATCAAATTGATAATCCTAAAGAAGAGATCGATTATGTAAAGCAAGGGCTACGTCGTGTATATACTGGTTCACATGGTACAGCACGAGCACAATTTGCCGATACTCCATATACAGCTGCAGGGAAAACAGGGACAGCAGAGGTAGTGTATTATGGTCCGTTACGTGAGCACTACGGCACAAATACGATTAATTTAACGCATGTTGGCTTTGCCCCATATGAAAATCCTGAAATTGCCTATGCAGTTGTGATCCCATGGGTTAATACAAATTTAGCGCCACACTACTATCAAAATAATGTCATTGCTAGACGTTCTTTAGATAAGTATTTTGAATTAAAAGCAAAATATCAAGCTGAAAAAGTAACTGATAGCAATGTAAAACAGCCAATTTTACCAGCGATTACGGAAGAAAAAATTGGAGAGAATGAGCAGGAATAAAGGGTATTGGATATGCGCTAATACAAAACGGATTTGGAAAAATTATTTTCCAAATCCGTTTTATTTTTACTTTTTTATGAATTTTGAATGATGTTAAGCTAATTCTTAAGTAAATATGGAATGTATACGAAATGCGCAATTCAGAGGTACTTGTCAAAATTGCTGATGAACTGAATCAGTTGTGAAATTTAAACTTAACTAAGTAGTGAAAGGGGCGTTTGCATAGCAAAACACCCCTTTCAGATATTTAGTGCCTTTATGCGGATAATTGCTGAATGGCTAATTCAAATTGCTCTCTTGGTTTTACCCCATAAAGTTCTATATTGTTATAGAAATAAGAAGCAAGCATAAAATCAATCGCCTCTTGAAGTGTGTAGTCCCGATGTTCCATTACTAATGATAAATATGTTTTAAAATAATCGACATTTTGTACTTTTGCATGTTTCATGACAAAGGTCAAACTCTCCTTATCATTAAAATAAATATTTCCTGACACAATTGCTTATTATAACACCTTTCCTATAGGAAGCAAGTTTCCCCTATTGTAAATTCATCTTTACAAACGTTTACAAAGCATTACATTCCTTTACATCTCTTTTACGAACCGTTTATACGACTTCAACAATCAGTCATTATAGTAAAGATTGTAAGACAAATAACTATAAAACAGTTCATGACGGAGGCAAATGAGATGAAAAAGTGGAAGTACTTAACGATGACAGCGGTAATGGGTTCTGCATTAATGCTAGGTGCATGTGGTAGCGATTCTGCACAAAACGGAAACAATACAGAAACGAACGCACCAGCAAGCTCAGGACAAGAAGCTGCTGATGAAAAGCTACAAGGGTCTGTAGCTGGAGATGGCTCATCAACAGTAGCACCAATCATTGAGGCAGTTGTTGAAGAGTATGCAGGTACACAACCAGATGTCAAAGTATCAGTGGGGGTTTCTGGTACTGGTGGTGGTTTTGAAAAATTCATCGCAGGTGAAACAGACTTTTCAAATGCATCTCGTAATATAAAAGATGAAGAGAAAGCGAAATTAGAAGAAGCGGGCATTGATTTTACAGAGCTAGCTTTAGCATATGACGGTTTATCAGTAGTCGTGAACCCAGAAAATGATTGGGCGAAGGACTTAACGGTAGAACAACTACAAAAAATTTGGATTGAAGATGGGACAGAGAAAAAATGGTCTGATATTGATCCATCATGGCCAGATGAAAAAATCGTTTACTATTCACCAGGTACTGATTCAGGCACATACGATTACTTTGATGAAGTGATTTTAGATGGAGCAGATCTAGTAAGCTCAGCAACATTATCAGAGGATGATAATATGCTAGTGCAAGGTGTAGCTGGTGATAAAAATGCGATTGGCTTCTTCGGTTATGCTTACTACCTTGAAAATAAAGATAAATTAAACATTGTCAAAGTAAATGGCGTAGAGCCAACAAATGAAACAATTGAAGGTGGCGAATATACACCACTTTCACGTCCATTATTCACATACGTAAAAAATAGTGCAATGAAGGACAATGAAGCAGCATATGACTTCATTAAATTTACACTTGAAAACGCAGGCGATATGGCTGAAGCAGTGGGCTATGTTCGTTTACCTGAAGAAAAATATACTGAAGGCTTAAAAACTTTAGAAGGCTTAAAATAAGAAGACATGCATAGAGGGGAAGAGATGTATGCTCTTTCCCTCACTTATTTGAAAGGAGCTCCCAATGGTTTCTCAAAAGGAAGATAAGACATCATCTGTGCAGCAATTAATTGCAAATTCGCGCAACCAAAAAACAAAGAAAATAGTGGAAAAAGCCATGCCAGCTCTATTATTTTCTGCAGCTATTATTTCGATATTAACAACATTTGGCATTGTTTTCACCCTTATTTTTGAAACGTTTGAATTCTTTAAACGTGTGTCGATTACGGATTTCCTTTTCGGTACTAAATGGTTACCGTTTTCAGGTAACGAACCGTTATTTGGGATACTGCCATTAATCGCTGGTACATTAAAAGTGACACTTATTGCAGTTGTAGTAGCTGTACCATTTGGAATTGCTTCAGCTATCTATTTAAGTGAATATGCAAGTGAGAAAACACGACGTACAGTGAAACCTATTTTAGAGGTATTAGCAGGTGTGCCAACAATTGTTTATGGCTTCTTCGCTTTAACATTTGTCACACCAGTTTTACAAGAAATTGTACCTGGACTCAAACTATTTAATGCATTAAGTCCTGGTATTGTTGTAGGGATTATGATTTTACCAATGATTACATCTCTTTCAGAAGATGCCATGTCATCTGTACCAAATAGTATGCGTGAAGGAGCCTTAGCTCTAGGTGCGACGAAATTTGAAGTAGCAATCAAAGTAGTATTACCAGCTGCGCTTTCAGGGATTGTCGCTTCTGTTGTGTTAGCTATTTCCCGGGCAATTGGAGAAACAATGATTGTATCGCTTGCAGGTGGTTCAACACCGAAATTTGACCTCAATGTGACAGACTCTATTCAAACAATGACTGCATACATTGTACAGGTTTCAACTGGTGATGCGGGTTATGGTACAACTATTTATTACTCAATTTATTCAGTAGGATTTACACTATTTATCTTTACTCTAGTAATGAATTTACTTGCTCACTATATTTCGAAACGCTTCAGGGAGGTTTACTAGCATGCGCTATATGGATGACACAGTCGTCATGAAACGAATGACAAAGCGTATTACAGCAAATAAAGTTTGGAAAAGTCTCTTTTTCTTAGCTACTACGTTTGCACTTGTTGCTTTAGCTATTTTACTGTACCGCATTGTGACACAGGGGATTGATTACTTAAATATCGATTTCTTGACGAATTTTGCATCACGATTTGCGGATAAGGCAGGTATCAAAGCTGCTTTAATCGGTTCGCTTTGGTTAATGGCAGTTGTAGCACCAGTATCGATTATTTTAGGAGTTGGTACTGCGATTTATTTAGAGGAGTATGCCAAGAAAAATAAAATAAATGACTTTATTCGCATGAATATATCGAATCTAGCAGGTGTTCCTTCCATTGTTTTTGGATTACTTGGATTAACTATTTTTGTACGTATGATGGGTCTAGGAAAAAGCATTTTAGCTGCTGGCTTTACAATGAGTTTGTTAATTTTACCTGTTATCATTGTAGCGGCTCAAGAGGCTATTCGTGCAGTGCCAAACGAACAACGTGAAGCTTCATATGGCATGGGTGCAACGAAATGGCAAACGATTTTGCGTGTTGTATTGCCAGCTGCCATTCCAGGTATTTTGACAGGAAGTATTTTAGCCTTGTCTCGTGCCATTGGAGAAACAGCTCCACTAGTTGTAATTGGAATTCCAGTTATCCTCCAGTTTTTACCGAATGGTTTACTGAGTCAATTTACAGCATTACCAATGCAAATCTATGATTGGGCAAAACGACCACAAGAAGCCTTTCAATACGTAGCAGCCGCAGGTATTTTAGTGCTTATGACAGTGCTGCTACTAATGAATTCGATTGCCATCTATATCCGAAATAAATTCCAAAAACGTTATTAATGAGGTGACCTTATGGTAGTAGATTTTAAAGAGGAAAAAACAATTGTCAAACGGAACCAGGCAACGACTAAGCCTATAGCAGATGTGGCGAAAAATATTGTCTATGATACACGCAATTTAAACTTATGGTATGGTGATCATCATGGTTTAAAAGATGTTAATTTAAGCATCTATGAAAATGAGGTAACGGCTATTATTGGACCATCTGGCTGTGGGAAATCTACGTATCTAAAAACATTAAACCGCATGGTTGAACTTGTACCAATCGTACGTACATCAGGAGAAATTTTATATCGTGAGCGAAATATTTTAGATAAAAACTATACGGTAGAGGAATTAAGAACACGTGTAGGTATGGTATTCCAAAAGCCAAACCCGTTTCCAAAATCCATTTATGATAACATTGCCTATGGACCAAGAATTCATGGCATTAAAAATAAAAAAATTCTCGATGAAATTGTGGAGAAATCATTAAGAGGGGCAGCCATTTGGGACGAGGTAAAAGACCGTTTGAATCAAAATGCCTACGGATTATCAGGTGGTCAGCAACAACGTATTTGTATTGCACGTTGCTTAGCTATTGAGCCTGATGTCATCTTAATGGATGAGCCAACATCTGCCTTAGATCCGATTTCTACGTTGAAAGTGGAAGAGCTGGTTCAAGAACTGAAAAAGGATTATTCCATTGTCATCGTGACACATAATATGCAGCAAGCGGCACGTATTTCTGATCGTACAGCATTCTTCCTAAGTGGAGAGGTTGTCGAATACGATAAAACGGATGTTATTTTCCAAACACCAGCAGATCAACGTACAGAAGACTATATTTCGGGACGTTTCGGCTAAGGAGGAGCAATGAATGATCGTACGTGAACGTTTTGAACAAGAGTTAAAAGAGGTACAGGGACAATTTCTTGCAATTGCTAATAGCAGTATCCTTGCATTAAAAACAGCTTTTGAAGCATTGGTAGAGCAGGATTTAGAAAAGTCTTTGAAAATTTTGGAGGACGATTTAATCATTAATCGCCTTGAAGAAGAAATTAATGACCATGTGATCCTAATGATTGCCAAGCAACAACCAGTAGCAACAGATTTACGCCGTCTCATGGTTCTCGTAAAGGCAGCTTCAGATATGGAAAGAGTAGGGGACTATGCGGTTAATATAGCTAAAGAAGCAATTCGAATTGGTAAGGAGCCGATGATATTCCCAATAACAAATCTCCAAACCATGTGCAATAAAACAGTAGAAATGCTAGAGAGCATCATGAAGGCCTTTACTGAGGAAGATACGGTACGCGCTAAAGAGATTGCAGAGTTAGATGATTACGTGGACGATTTATACGGGGCAACGATCACCCTTTTACTCCGTGCTGGGGTAGAAAACCCCTCCCATATTTCACAGATTACGCACCTAACATTTATTTGCCGCTATTTAGAGCGTTCTGCTGATCATGCTACAAATATTGCTGAACATCTATTTTACTTAGTAAAAGGCAAACATTATGAATTAAATAATTAAGAAAGAAGAGCTGCGTTTTAGCTCTTTTTTTCATTTGCAGAAAAAAATCTCCTGAAGCAGCAACATTGTCTTTGGCTGTAGCGTCTTTATAGCAAGCGTTTTTGTATTGTCAAAAATTTTTTTTGGTTATACTATAGACATTATCCAAAAAATGTGGTGCTTAGGAGGTGCTGCTACATGAAAGATGCAATTGAATCCCTCATCAAGCAATTTGACAAGCAGTTGACAATAGAACAACTTGACTATTTACGTTTTCTCTATGAAAACCTACATATAGAGGAGTTAAGTGAAGGGGAACAACATTATTTTATCGATTATTTTTTCAAGAGTGAGCCATTACGAAATATGGCAGCATTTGCTCTGGAATTGACGGATATCATGCATGAAATCCAAGAGAATATTCCTGCTATTGAGAAGGCAGAACGCTTAGCAAATGGCAAAGAACAACGCCAGTATTATGAACGAAAATGGTCAGAGCTTAGACGTCAAAAGCTTAAGCAACAGACAACGAAAAGCGGCAATATTTACTATGTACCCTTTCATGATTATCAACAAGACCCTGGCCCGATGATTATTTGTTTAGAACAAACGACAGGAATGGCCGCTTATTCTGAGATTTGTAAAAGTATGATTTTAGCGTTATTTATGAGTGCACATCGAGAAGGCCGTGATTTATACATTGTACCGTATGATCGGCAAATTCATGTCCACTACCGCTTTGAAAATGGTCATTTAAATTTAGCTGATTTTAAAAGTTTTATCGAATATAAGGCAAAGGGAGAGGCAGCCATTTTACCTGTTTTACAATTTGTGAAAGCATTGCTACAGGAAAATCAATTAGGTACAGAAGCAGATGTCATTATTTTTACAGAAGGAGCACCTATTGATGGGCAGCATCTCGTTGGCAAGCAAGCAAAAATGATGCTAAAGGAAATGAAGCAAAAATATCATGCTGAATTTTCGGTAATTGCCATGCATGAACATAACTTTAATAAACAGCAATTTTGGTTTGCTAGTAAGGCTTTTTTTGCAGATGATGCCATACAATAACAAGAACGGGGCTAACCATTACAGAAGGTCGGCTCCTTTTTGCTGGCGATACATAGGTAGTTATAAAGGAGAAATACATGGATTCATTACATTGGTTATTACCTAAATTTACAGTCCCAACCTGGCTAGATGGCTTAATTGCTGTCATTATTTGTTTAGTCGGGTGGCTTATTCAACGATTCATCATCAAAAAAATTATTCATCGTGTTGTACTATTTTTAAAAGATCGTCAGCGCAATTTCCAAGCAAATGTACTGGCTCAATTTAGTAAAGCAATTGGCTATGCCTTTATGACGACTGTCATTGTGCTAAGCTTATCTTATTTAATAAAAGTCCCTTTATTTACACATCCATCAACAAAGAATTTTGTATTGTCTATTATGGTGTTTTTTGCTTTTAAAGGGATTTACGATGTTTTGAATTTTTATACGAAACAACCATTTGAATTAACAAGCGAAGAGGATCAGAATGTTTTACTACCGTTTTTTCTACGAATCGGTAAAGTACTTATCATGATTTTTGCTATGTTTACGATTGCTTCCTTTTGGGATTTTAATCTGAATGGCTTTTTAACTGGAATCGGCTTAACGGGTGTGGCGATTGCCTTTGGGATTCGCGATACACTAGCGCATGTATTTGGTGGCATGTCCGTAGCTTTAGATAATCCATTCCAAATAGGAGATTGGATTGCGACAGAGGATCAAAAAATTGAAGGAACGATTGAGGATATCAATTTAAGAAGTACGTTAATTCAAACAGGAGACAAAGGACTTGTGTATGTGCCGAACTCCTATTTAGTGAATCGCCCACTTTATAATTTATCTAAACGAGAAAAACGGAAATGTGAGCAATTTTTATATATCGCTGCTGCTAATAATGAGGAAGACATACGTAGCGCTTTAACGGCCATTCATAAGGAAATTTATTTACATGCTAAAACAGAGAAAGACATGATTCATGTATTTATAGATGAATTTCATCATGATTCGTATCGCGTGCTTGTTCGATTCTTTGTTGCCTCAAATGATACCGCTGTTATGCTGGAAGTGCGGCAGGATATTTTATTTGCCATTCGTCAAATAATGGAGGAGCTATCGATTACATTAGCTAGCCATCCTGAAGAAGAAAGTCTGCGAAATAAAAAATAAATTGAATTGTAAGATAGTTTGCTTTACAATATTACCAAGAAATCAGCTTTGATGAAGAGTAGTAGCTAGTACAATTTGTTATAGAGAGCTAGTGGTTGGTGAAAACTAGTACAAATGTTTAGTGAATGGACTTCGGAGCTCTAATCCTGAAAAAAGTACGGATTAGCGGATGCCTACGTTACAAGGCTTAGAGAGGGTTTTCCTATCAGGAGACCAATGAAGGTGGCACCACGGCTTTTCCGTCCTTTTGTGATGGAAAGGCCTTTTTATATTTTTTTCTTTAGACGGCAAATGTTTTAGCTGAATGAAGAGAAAGCCTTTAGCAGATTTCTGCTGCTAAAGATAGATGAGGTGTAGATGAGCAGAGCTTAGAGAAGGAGAGAAGAGTATGACAGTTGAGCTTAGAAAGTATGCTATGAAAGTATTACATGGGGATATGATGACCCCGATCTCTGTGTATCAATCACTGAAAGGGCAGCATAAAATGTTGTTCGAATCCTCAGCGAAACATGAGGAAAGTGGGCGATATTCCTTTATCGCCATCAATCCAGTGGCTGAACTAAAAGGAAACAATGAAGAATTCGTGTTTTCAAAAGGAGCAGAAAATGACAAGGCTAGAGGCAATGTGCTTGATCGATTAAAAGAACTAATACCCTTTCATAAAGAAAGCTATCCTTTTGCATTCTTTGGAGGAGCTATAGGTTTCTTTGGCTATGAAACAGCATTTTACACAGAAAAAATAGGTGACTATTTACAGGATGATTTAGCTATGCCTGATGTTCATGTTTTTTTCTATGATACATTTATTGTTTTTGATCATCTAACACAAGAAATTACACTAGCTTCGATTGATCTATTTCAGGATGGGCGTTCATTAGAGGAGATGGAAGCTGCTATTACAAGGATGGAGCAACAGCTTTGTGCAGGTACGACCTTTGAGGTATTAAAGGTGGATGAGCTACAGTTTAAGCCTATGATTTCAAAGGAACGATTTGTTGCTTTGGTGGAACGTGCTAAGCAGCATATTTTGAGAGGTGATATTTTCCAAATTGTGTTATCGCAACGTTTTTCTGCGCCGTTTACAGGTTCGCCGTTCTCGCTCTATCGTCAATTGCGCACGTCTAACCCATCACCCTATATGTTTTATATGGATTATGGTGACTATATTATTTTAGGAACATCTCCTGAAAGTCTTGTAAAAGTAAAAAATCGAAAAGTGACAACCAATCCAATAGCAGGTACAAAGCCGCGTGGCACGACAATAGAACAGGATGAAGCCATCGCAAATGCGCTATTAGTGGATAGCAAGGAAATAGCTGAACACCGTATGTTAGTGGATTTGGGTCGCAATGATCTTGGACGTATTGCAAAAGTGGGTTCTGTCAAGCTAACCAAATACATGAAAATTGAGCGCTATAAATATGTGATGCATATGGTATCTGAGGTTATTGCCGAATTGCGAGATGACCTCCATGTACTGGATGTACTTCGTGCTTGTTTACCTGCTGGTACAGTGTCAGGGGCACCAAAAATTCGGGCCATACAATTGATTAATGAATTAGAACCAGTAAAACGTGGGGTGTATGCGGGAGCAGTAGGCTATATTTCGACAACTGGTGATATGGACTTGGCCCTCGCGATTCGCACGATGCTCATTAAGGATCAAAAGGCACATGTACAAGCAGGAGCAGGTATTGTTTATGATTCGATTCCATTGTCAGAATATGAAGAAACACTGAATAAGGCACGTGCCCTATTGGAGGTAAAAAAATGATTCTAATAATAGATAACTACGATTCTTTTACCTATAATTTATTTCAACAAATCAGTATGCTTGGAAAAAGCGTCAAGGTTGTACGGAATGATGTCATTACTATAGAAGAAATTCAAAAACTATCGCCAGAAGCCATCATTTTATCACCAGGGCCAGGAACGCCAAATGAAGCAGGGATAACGATAGAGGTCATCAAGGAACTCTATCAAAAATTCCCTATTTTAGGTATTTGTCTAGGGCACCAATCGATAGGTCAGGCTTTTGGCGCAAATATTGTACAGGCAAAAAATATTATGCATGGAAAGCTGTCCCCATTACAATACGAGCAAACAGGTTTATTTGCCCAATTAGATGGGGATATCGAGGTTATGCGATATCATTCACTTATTATTGAAGAACAAACTTTACACAAGGATTTTAAAATACTCGCCACAGCAGGTGATGACGGAGAGATTATGGCCATTCAACATAAAGAATATCCTCTTTATGGGCTGCAGTTTCATCCTGAATCAATCGGCACAAAAGAAGGCAGTATGATGATGCAAGCCTTTCTAGAAAGTATAGCGTAATAAAAAAGCTGTCGCCTCATATATGAATGGGCGCCAGCTTTTTAAATTATTGTTTCTTGCCTGTAATTAAATTAGCTATTTCTTCTAAAGTCATGGAAGAATTGACCTCATAGGAGCCGATTTGTAAGCTTCTAGCATATTTAGGGTTAGCAAGTAGTAACTCCATTTCAACACTATTGGTAATAATGCCACCGTCTTCAAGTTTTTGGGCCACACTATACGGTGTGATACCACTATAGATTTGCAGAGACATCGTTGTTACATCTGTATACGCTTCTTTATCAGCTTGTTCAGATGCATCTGTTGTAGAAGTTTTTTCAGTCGTATGTACTTGCTTTAATTGATCCTTTAACGAGGCAATTTCTTGATTGGCCTTACTTAGTTTGTTTTGTAGTTCTTTTACCTGTTGTTGATTGGAAAATTCCTTAGTAGGAAGACCAATATTTACATCGAAGCGGTTTGCGAGTGCAAGCAATGCCCCAACAAGAAAAATGGCTATACCAAATGCACGAATGGCAGACTTATTCATCAATCAACGCCCCCCGTTTGCAATCACTTGCCGAACTTGCTCTTCTGTTAAATTTGAGCGAATACTAATATCTGCTACAGAAAGACCCTGTTTATTTAATTCAAGTACCTGACTAATAATAATTTGATGAATCGGTTTTGCTGGTGCTGTTGTTTGTCCAACTTTTGAACTCTGTGCAGCCTGTTGAACGGCCTGCATGACTTGGTGCACTTTAGGATCTTGACCTTTTGGAGGGATACTTGATTTTGATTTCACTTGGAACTCTGGCTCTAGTAAAAGTTCTTCCTCCACAATCTTAAGGCGACGTTTTAAATTATTCGTTTCTTGGAAGATGGAGATAGATAATTCTTCGACATCTTGTTCGATTTTTTTCGAGCTATTTTTGAAAAAGAACGAAACAATGATCAGAAAAATGCCAATACTCATTAATACGATGGATAAATCCAATAGTTTCACCTCAATGTAGTATGTAATTATAAGATATTTTACCATATGCAAACTTAATATGAAATGAAGGTAGATTTTTTTTCAGTTTATGTTATAATAGGTTAGTCGTATAAATCATGCTCAAATTTAAATTCTTGATATAGAGTGGGAGGGTTAATGATGCGCGTAAATATTACTTTAGCTTGCACAGATTGCGGCGAACGTAACTACATTTCTAAAAAGAACAAGCGTAACAATCCAGAGCGTCTTGAACTTAAAAAATATTGCTCTCGCGAGAAGAAATACACTCTTCACCGTGAAACTAAGTAATCGCTCATTAAGCCAAAACCACAAGTGGTTTTGGCTTTCTACATTTTATCACATCATTCAATGTAACAATTCCAGGAGGATATGAAGTTTTACGATATAGGAGGTAGCCTAGATGGATAAAACAACTTTACGAAACACGGTACGCCAAGCCCTTGCAACTATGACGGATGAAGACTATCATCGTCAATCATTAGCTGTGTTAAACAAGGTGCTACAGGAACCATATATAATAGAAGCAAATACAATTGGCATGACCATTTCAAATAAGCCAGAAGTCGACACAATTCTTATAATTGAGGAATTATGGAAACTAGGTAAAAAGGTCGCAGTTCCTAAATGTCACCCAAAAACAAGAGAAATGTCATTTTATGCCATTGAATCATTTGCACAGCTTGAAACTGTATATATGCATTTGCGTGAGCCCATTCCAGCAAAAAGTGAGTTTGTTGACGCAAATGAGATGGATATCATTGTTGTACCAGGCGTTGTTTTTGATCCATACGGTTATCGAATCGGCTATGGCGGTGGTTATTATGACCGCTATGTATTAAACTATAATAAGGGTAAGCTGATGTCGCTGCTCTTTGATGAGCAAATCATTGATTGTGTTCCTACTGAAGCACATGATTGCCCAGTAGATATCATTGTGACGCCCACAAAACGTATTGACTGTGTTGCACAACGAGGAGCGAATGAAAATGGATAAAATGCTAGATATTTATGAACTCTTGAAAACATATGGTACCTATATTTATACACGTGATCCTATTGGCGATTTGATGTTGATGGAGGATGAAATACGTGAGCTCTATAAAGCGAATGTACTAGATATAAAAGATTATCAAATGGCTCTACTGCTTATTCGACAAGAAACAACAAGACTTCGTATGGAAGAGCATAAAAAGTAATGTTTGAAATATAATGTAATTGGGTATTGTAAAATTAATGTAACATGTATGTAATATTCTTAAAAACAGTGGGTTTCCGCTGTTTTTATGTTTTTACGAAACTTTTTACAATGCAAAACGTATATATAGATATCTGGTGCATAGAAAGAGCAGGGAGAAAAAATTTTCCCTAAGATATGTGTTGATTATCTGTTAAAAAAGGATTAAGATATATTTTGTTTCCGTAACAAAATGTAAAAAATTATTATTTTTTTGTAAGGAAGTAGGGAGGATGTTAGGAATGAAATCAATAAAGTGGCCTAAACATTCATTTATGATACTAGCAATTATAGCAACTTGGATCAAAACGGTCATTGTTTACCACACAAGCTTTGAAATGAAAATTGAAAATGCAATGCAACAGTTTATTTTATTTATTAATCCATTAAGCTTCTTGCTATTTACGTATGGTTTATCACTATTCTTTAAATCAGCAAAAGCTAGAAATCGTTATTTGATTACGGTCAGCGTTATTTTGTCCATTGTTTTATACGGAAATGTAGCGTTCTATCGATTCTACAATGATTTTATTACGCTACCAGTATTATTCCAAACAAGTAACTTTAGTGACTTAGGAACATCAGTAGCAGCCATTGTTGAGCCTTGGGATGTATTATATTTCGTTGATGTCGTTATCTTAATCTTAGCGAATAAATTTTTACCAAAAATGAAAGATGCATTTAAAGTGAATATTGAATTCCGTCGTGCATTCTTTGTGCTTGCAATAGCAATGACATTCTTAAATTTAGGATTAGCAGAAACTGAGCGTCCACAATTACTAACACGTAGTTTTGACCGCGAATTATTAGTAAAAAACATTGGTACGTACAATTACCACTTGTATGACATTTATATTCAATCTAAATCATCTGCACAACGTGCGTTAGCCGATGGTAGTGAACTAGTAGAAGTGAACAACTATATACGTTCTAATCAGGCTGCTGTAAATCCAGAGATGTTTGGGAAATATAAAGGTCGTAACCTGATTGTGGTATCGATGGAGTCATTACAAAACTTTGTCATTAATAATGACATGAATGGTCATGAAATTACGCCATTCTTAAACTCTTTAACAAAAGATAAAGATACGTATTATTTCAGTAACTTCTATCACCAAACAGGGTTAGGAAAAACTTCTGACTCGGAGTTTATTGTTGAAAACTCACTGTTTGGTTTAGGTCGAGGTGCTGTATTCTTCACACATGGTGGAAATACGTATAATTCAATGGCTGAACGCCTTGGAGAAAATGGATACTTTACAAATGTCATGCACCCTAATAATAAATCATTCTGGAATCGTGACATGATGTATCAATCGTTAAAAATTAATAAATTCTACGATATAGATTCATATACTGTGGAAGAGGGGCAAGCTGTAAACTGGGGAATGAAAGATGTTCCATTCTTAGAGCAATCAGCTGCTTTAATGAAAGATATGCCTCAGCCATTCTACTCTAGACTTATTACTTTAACGAACCATTATCCATTTACATTGGATCCAGAAGATATTATGATTCCTGAATATGATTCAAATTCAGGTACATTAAATCGTTACTTCCAAACAGTACGTTACATGGATGAGGCTTTAAAAGACTTCTTCCAACAGTTAAAAGATCAAGGTGTCTATGATAATTCTATTATTGTGATGTATGGGGATCACTATGGTATTTCTGAGAACCATAATAAAGCAATGGCACAATATTTAGGAAAAGATCAAATTACACCAATGGATAATGCAATGCTTCAAGAAGTACCTTTATTCATCCACATCCCAGGAGCTGGCGATGGAAAAGAAATGACTGAGATTTCAGGACAAATGGATTTACGTCCAACGATCTTACACCTTCTTGGTGTTGAAACGTCAAAAGATATGCAAATGGGTGCAGATTTATTTTCTCCAGAGCATGAGGACTTTGTAGTCTTCCGTGATGGACGTTTTATTACAGATAAATACGTCTATGCTGGTGAAGCTTGCTATGACAAAGCAACTGGCGAAGAAATAGATGGTGAGCCATGTCAGTCTTATGCTGATCGTGCTACAATGGAGCTAGAAAATTCTGATGCCATCATTAATGGAGACTTACTTCGCTTCTATGACGAAAAAACAGGTAATTTAAAGCAGGATTCAGTTAAATAATCAAAGAGAGATCTCGTATAGGGATCTCTCTTTTTTATTGCTGATAAAAAAGAATTAGTCTCAAGCACTATTCATAAAATTTTTTTGTGAATCCTATGCTAAAGAAAACACCTTTCGCAATGTTTTACAACACTATGCAACGTGAATACACTTTATTGAACATTTCTTTTTATTGACAAATAGCAAGATACGATTATAATAAGTGTAAATATCTGCATAACGAAGATTTGTTTTTCGCATTTCGGAGTATAAGAGTGAAAGGCATCGAAAAGAACGAGTAACTTTAATGGAACTGACAGAGAGTAGCCGGTTGTTGAGAGGCGCAAGGGGATATTAAAGTGAATACATCTTGGAGCTGCGTACCGAAACTATAGTAGGCTACGACGGGGTTGCATCCGTAATCATTGCAAAAGTATCGCTATGGCTGTACTTGTTGAGGAGAGCTATGTGAATAGCTCTCGAAAAAAGGTGGTAACACGTTTATCTACGTCCTTTAGGAATTTCCTAAAGGCGTTTTTTTATGCCTTCTAAGCAAAAACGTGTAAAGCTATTAAAGCCTTGTAAACAAAATCGGTACCCCATTTACTCTTATAGAACTTGCAATATTAATATTTAATATTACAAGGAGATGTTTCGTATGTTTTTAACACCAAAGGAGCAAATAGCGATTATCAAGAAGGGTGCTAACAAGATCGTTGATGAACAGGATTTATTTGAAAAATTAGAGCGATCGTATAAAGAACAGCGACCTTTAACGATTAAGCTAGGGCTCGATCCGTCCGCACCAGATATTCATTTAGGTCATGCGGTTGTTCTACGGAAAATCAAGCAAATGCAAGATTTAGGCCATCATGCAGTTATTGTTATCGGTGATTTTACAGGACGAATTGGCGATCCTACAGGTAAAGCTAAGGGGCGAACAGCCTTAAATGACGATATAGTGAAGAAAAACGCCCAAACTTATTGTGAGCAAATTTTTAAAGTAATAGATCCGAACAAGACAACTGTTCGTTTTAATAGTGAATGGTTAGCGAAGCTGTCCTTTGAAGAAGTCATCAAGCTAGCAGCCACAACATCTGTTGCTCGACTTCTAGAGCGCGAGGATTTTCAGAAACGTTACCAGCAGCACATCCCAATTGGTATACATGAGTTTTTCTACCCACTTATGCAAGCATATGATTCAGTAGAACTTGAGGCAGATATAGAGTTAGGTGGAACGGATCAGACGTTCAATATTTTAATGGGACGCACCTTACAAAAGCATCGAGGATTAGAAAAACAAATTGCTATTTTTATGCCCTTACTAGAGGGGTTAGATGGTATTGAAAAAATGAGTAAGAGTTTAGGTAATTATATTGGCATCAATGAAGCACCTGAGATTATGTTTAAAAAGGTGATGGAAGTACCAGATACTTTAATTATCAAATATTTCGAATTAGCAACAGATGAGCATCCACTACAAGTGCAGGCTATTCAAGATAGACTACAAAAGGGAGAGAATCCCCGCGATTTGAAATTCCTATTAGCAGAAATTATAACGGCTTTATACCATGGATCTACAGCAGTGGAGGAAGCAAGAGCTTATTTTGAAGCAGCATTTCAAAAAAAGGAAATACCAAAAAACATTCCTATACTGCTCTTAGAAATTGATAAGGAAAGAATCGTGGATATCATTCCACAACTAGTGGCAATGGGTTTTATTCAAAGTAAGAGTGAGTTTTTGCGGTTAATCAAGCAAAAAGGAGTATCCTTGAATGGAGAAAAAATGGCGATGGATGACATATCACAAGTATTAATGAATAATGATGTTCTACAAATCGGCAAGAAGCGGTTTCTTCAATTCAATAAGTAATAATAGACAAAAAAGAGCAATCTCCGAAGAGACTGCTCTTTTTCTGTCTGAATTTTAGTGTAATTTTGGTGGGTAACCGCTGTGAACAATCGTCATGATGACGAACCATCCGAATACAGCAGCACTTAATAAGTTGAAAACAACGCTTAATAGGTTCTTTTCTTTAATTGCTTGGAATGTACCAAATACAGCTAAAATCGCTACTAGACCAAAAATAACCATTAATAAGTTCATTAAAAATAGACACTCCTTTCGACATCAGAAAATGAATGTCGCAAACAATATTCCTCCTTAATTGTAAACGTTCTACTTGTTTTTGTCGAGGACTAAAATACTGTAAACTATGAACATTTATCGTCAAATTGTGGCAAAGCCTGTATAATAAGAAGTTGAGGTGATAACTATGATGAACGTACGAAGTTATTCTCTTGGTCCCGTCCAAACGAATTGCTATATCGTATCGAATAAAGAAAAAGAATGTATCGTATTTGATCCAGGTGAAGAGGCGGAGCGTCTAATTAAAACAATCCGTAGCAACGGCTTAAAACCTCTTGCTATCTTTTTAACACATGCCCATTTTGATCATATAGGGGCAGTAGATGCAGTGCGTGAGGTATTTGACGTTCCTGTATGGATTCATGAAAAGGAAGTTAGTTGGCTAGCAGATCCAACGAAGAATGGCTCTAGTAAATATCCTGCATTACCAGATTATAGGGTAGCTGCACCAGCGCAAGATACAATTATCAAAAAAGAACAGCAAATTGAAATGAGTAATTTTGTGTTTCAAGCTGTTTTTACACCTGGGCATTCACCGGGGAGTATTTCTTATATCTTTGAAAATGACGGTTTTGCCATCGTGGGAGATACGTTATTTGAACAAGGTGTAGGACGTACAGATCTATTAGGTGGATCAACCAAAATTTTATTGGAATCTATCCATAATAAACTGTTGACATTACCTGAGGATACTATTATCTATCCTGGACACGGTAATTATACAACGGTAGGCGCAGAAATGGAGACAAATCCTTTTTTAAATGGATTTTAAAACATGGATAATAAACTGTTTTAGCACATAAAAAAGCGTATCTCACCGAAAGTGAGATACGCGATTTTGTTTGTATTAATGACCGCCACCAGGTACGTGAATGAATGTTGTATAGTACGTGAAGCCAGCGAAGAATACAGTTAAATATGCTCCGAAAATGTACATGTACATACGTTCTGAAAGGTTTAAGAAGCCTAATAATAAGAATAAACCTGTATTACCTAAGAATAATAGCGATACCTCGTTCATACCTCCAAGGTAGAACATAACGGCAAAAATACCTGTCCAGAATGCCATAACTTTATACATATTATCCATGAAATTTCCCCTCCTTTTGCCCACGACACAATAATCTCTTACTCATTATAAATGATATGAAAGGTGTCTGTAAACTGGAACTTCTCCATGTTTGTGACAAACAAATGGATTTTTAATCTAGCTATCGATTTCTGTCACGTTTATTTCATATTTACATAAATCGCAATTATGTATCATACTTTCCATTTGCACAAATTCATTGTTCGTAAACAATGCATCTAATTGCCCTTTTAAATAGGATTCATGTAATGAACAAACAATTTCAGAATAGGCTGTCAGTTGCTCCTGGAATGGACAATTGAAGATGGAGAAGATAACTTTTTTTCCTTGCTCAGTTTGTTGAATCTGTGGGATATAGCCAATTAAAGCGGCATTGTCCGTTAATAGCTGAAGTTTTTCATCGAAGGAAAGAGAATTACTTAATGTCAATTCAGCACTCATATAATTTTTCATTTGCTGGTAGCCGTCTTGGTAGCTAATTTCCTGGCACTTTGTTAATGCAGATGGACCAAAGTCTTCAATTAATTGTATCGTCCATTTTAATAAACGATCTTCATCACGTCTTGGAAAAGTAAGAGATACGCCTTTTTCTGAAGCTTTATAAACACGTCCAGGTCTGCCACCTTTACCTGTTTTTACATAGTCAGCTGTAATAATATTTATTTCTGAAAGCTTCGTTAAATGAAGTCGAGCAACGTTTGGATGGATACCAAATTTATCAGCAATATGTTGTACAGTAACTGTTTTTTTCTCTTGCAATATGTACTCATAAATAGAGTATCTTGTTTCATCCGCTAGTGTACTAGTAATTTTTAATGGATGGATCATGAGCTTCACCTCTTTAATTAATTATAAAAATTATGTTCGTCTACCAAGTGTTAGGAAAATAATCATGTTGATACTATTATATTGTATTATTGAAAAAGATACAGTTCATTTCGGCATAAATATTAATTTTTTCATGTATTTATATTCTTTTTTAGTGGAAAATTGCACTTTATCCACATTTTTATAGCAAAAAACATTATTGGCAGAAAATTAACTTATAAATTTTTATTTTCTGAAAAGGGCTTTTCTCGTGGCGAGTTCCTCCTTATACTAGGAAATAACGAATAGAGCGGTCATATTCGAATGAACTAAAAGAGAGGTGCATATATGCAGAATATTGAAACAGTTGTTGAACAAAAATGTGAGCAACTTTTACTAAAGGCCTATCATTTTGGAGCATCCGATTTATTGCTAGTTCCAGGAAACATAAAATATCGGATCTATTTTCGAAAATATGATAAACTTCTCCACGCTGGTGAGCTACCTCATGAACTTGCAGAAAGAATGATCTCTTACTATAAATTTCTTGCAGAATTAGATATTAGTGAGCGTCGTAAACCTCAAAGCGGTGCCTTTCAAAAGGCAATGGAGCAAAATTCTTATTCGTTTCGTGTATCCACACTGCCTTCTGTATTTTTAAAAGAAAGCTTAATTATTCGTTTACTTCTCCAAAATCATGCATTTCCACTAACTTCCCTAAGCTTTTCCAAAAGCGCAGCTTACCAACTCATGGAGCTGGTACAAAACCGACAAGGTCTTCTGTTTTTTACGGGAGCAACCGGCTCTGGCAAGTCTACTTCACTTTATTCCCTCATCCACTACTGTTCCACAGAATTGAATCGACATGTGATTTCTTTAGAAGATCCTGTAGAAAACAGCCAAGCCAATTTACTTCAAATTCAAGTCAACGAGCGAGCAGGCGTTACATATGCTGCAGGATTAAAAGCCATTTTGCGCCATTCACCTGATGTCATTATGATTGGTGAAATTCGCGATAGAGAAACAGCAAATATTGCCATCCAAGCCTCTCTAACAGGGCATTTAGTTGTCTCCACTATTCATGCAAAAGACTCCATTAATTGTCTCTATCGTTTAATGGATTTAGGTGTGTCGATAGAGGAGCTTCGTCAAACGGTTATCGGTATAGTTGCCCAAATGCTTGTTCAAACCTCAGCTATACATGAAGAACGTCGAGCTGTCTATGAGATATTACATGATGACCATCTATCAAGAGCCATCGCCGCCATCAAAGATAAGGGCAATTACAAACTTCCTTATGATTTAACATTAATGGGACAAAAAGAATTAGTGGAGAGCCTATATGCAGTTACAAACATACATCGATAAAATTGTTCTTTTTTATAATCGGGCTACGAAATGGCGGGTAAAGGAGCAAGCTCAGCTTTTCAATCGTTTATGTGTATTAATGCAGGAAGGATATTTATTTCCCCAAGCTATTTCCATGCTACTACCTCATCATATTGAAGCACATGAGGACATACAGCAGCAAATTGATGAAAAGCTCAGACAAGGAGTAGGCGTTGCAGGGATATTTGAAACATTACAGCTAGGGAATCATTATTTAATGGCAATTAAGGTGGCGGAAAACAATGGCCACATGATAGAAGCATTTAAAGGTGTAGCTAAACAGATAACAGTAAGTGAAAAGACTAAAAAAAAGTTAATCAAGCTGCTGATCTATCCTGTCACACTGATTATCTTTTTATTGTTATTATTTTTTGTGTTTCGTACATTTTTTTTGCCGAACATTGAAAGAATGGTCGGCAGTCGTACCTCTGAAACAGAAGAGACAAGCATTGCATTGTCCAATCTGTTATTGCATGTTCCAGATGTAGTTATCTCGACCATGTTCATAGTAATAGGTAGCGTATTCCTTTTTCGATTCTATCTTAAACGACAAGCTGTTGCTCATCAACTTACAGTCTTATTAAAAATCCCCTTTATACAACGCTATTTTAGGTTGACTTTGACAAGGCAATTTGCTGCTTATTTAGGAAGCTTACTACAAAGTGGATTTTCATTACAAGCAAGCCTACAGCTATTAGAGGAACAGCAACTACAACCATTTCTTCAAGTTCTTTCACAGCGTATAAAAGATAGAGTCATCTTTGGGGAATCACTCACACACGCGGTAACGATCATGGCCGTTTTTCAAAAGGATTTTCCGATGTTCGTTGAGCATGGCGAGCACAGCGGATATTTAGGAAAAGAGTTAGTATTGTATAGCGATTTATTAATGGAAAAGCAGGAACAGCTTTTGCAAAAAATATTAGCTTTTGTGCAGCCAAGTTTCTTTATCCTTATAGCTGCTTGTATAATAGCGGCTTATATCAGTTTATTATTACCCATCTATCACATGATTGAATTAGTTTAGGAGGAAGATGATGAAACGTCTTAACCAACAAGCTGGTTTTACTTTAATTGAGATGCTTATAGTTTTGTTAATTATATCCATTCTTATTTTAATTACAATCCCAAATGTTACAAAGCATTTCGCCACAATAGATAAGAAAGGCTGTACGGCTTATATAAGCATGGTACAAGGTCAAGTAGAGGCGTATCGTGTAGATTATATGGCTTATCCTACCTTAGAGGATTTAGTGGCGAAGGGCTATTTAAAGGAAAATGAAACAACCTGCCCAAATAAAGAAGAAATAGTGATTACTAATGAGGGAGAGGTACGTCCAGCCAATGTCAACTTGGAAACAGGTACGGATAGCTAATGAATGTTCATAAAAACGGTGGTTTTACAATTCTTGAAATGCTGGTTGTCTTATTTCTTGTTATGAGTTTAACAGCGATTGTTAGTAAATTCTCATTGAAAATAGCAGAAACCAAGGAATTAGAACGATTTTTTACGCAATTACAACTGGATATTCAATATATTCAAACCTATAGTATGAGCCAACGACAATATATAGCCCTGAAAATGGAAGGTTCAACAAATCGTTATACTATTCAAAAAGATATTTATACTCATTTATATGAACGCTCTTTTCCAAAGGGGGTTGAATTTTTGCCAGCGGAGAGTTCAATTCAAACACTTGTCTATAACTATAGCGGCAATGTGATGACAGCAGGCACCATGGCATTTAAAACACCACAGGGCAAGAAAAAAGTAATCATAACATTAGGGCGAGGGAGAGCTAGGATTGAATGAGTCAGGCTATTCTTTTATAGAAACTATTTTAGGTGTGGGTATTTTGATGCTGCTTTGTACCTCGTTAATTCCCATTACCTATACGATGAAAACAAATCTTGCTAATAAAAAAATGGAGCTAATTGCAGCTGAAACAGCATACGAAGGTTTAAAACAGTACCATGCGATTCAAGTAACAGAGGGCTCTCGGACCATTGAACAGGTTGCTTATCATTGGATAGTTGACGAACAACAAGTCTGTGTCCAATTTCAAAATTTACAAGAGTCACGCCAAAAATGTATCCAAGTGACAGGTGAAGTGCATGAATGAAAAAGGCTATACATTAATAGAAGCTATGTTTCAATTAGTCGTTTTTGTGCTTATTTCTCATTTTTTTGTCCTTATAATACTTTGGTTTGCTGAAATGAAATCAACTATGCTAATAGATGAACAAACAAAGTGGGAACTATTTGTTTCTGACTTGAACCTCTCTCTAAAAGAACTTTCCACCTTTTCCATTCGTGAAGATCAAAAAAGAATAACTTTCCAAACAGCTAATACGCTCCATCATATTGATTGCTACTCGAATATTATTCGTGAGCAGGTAAAGGGTGGACATGTTCCTATGCTAATAGGAATCAATAAATGTCAATTTAGCTATTCCGAAAATAAGCTGACGGTAGCTGTTGAAATGGCTAGTGGTATTCAAAAGGAGCGAACCTTTTATGTGCCAATTATTGAAAAATGACAGAGGGGCTATTTTTTTGATCGCAATTGCATTATTATTTTTTGTAACTACTTTTGTTCTTGCGTATTATATGTCTTATGAAATGCAGTATCGAACATATGATGGGCTAGAAAAATTGAATGTTCGAGCTACGATAAATTTATTGGGACAAATTTTGTCAGACAGTGTAGAATCGTAGTTATAAGAAGGTGAATCGAATTGCGAAAAATATATTTAGTTGGTTTTATGGGTAGTGGAAAAAGTGCATTAGGAAGACGTTTAAGCTATTTATTGAAGATGCCATATTACGATATGGATCATGAGATTGTGCGTCAGCAGGGGATGACAATTCCACAGATTTTTGAAAAATACGGTGAGGCCCACTTTCGAGAAATAGAAACAGAATTTTTGAAAAATTTTAGGGACGAGGCCTGTATTATTTCGACTGGTGGTGGCGTTGCCATCAATGCTGAAAATCGAAAAATTATGAGACGCAGTGGACTGGTGTTTTTTTTAGATGCGTCGTTTGAGGATATTTATAAACGAGTTCAGCATGATCCAAATAGACCCATTGTACAGAGCTCTACAAAGGAGGAGCTAGAAAGTCTGTATCACTACAGAAGGAAGTTTTACCGTGATGCAGGTCATATTCAGGTACTGACAGAAGGTAGGACGATTCGCCAAATTCTAGAGTATTTAGTATTTCAAGTGAAAAGATTGAAAAACGAACGATAAGTAGCTTATTTTTATTTAATGTTCGTGTTTTATTATCTTTTAAAAAATGATTGCCTTTCCAATGCATTTAATGTTAGGATATAGACAAATAAGTAACTAAATGTTCATTGAATACTAAATAGTACCAAGATTTATCTTGGGCGGATGATTGTGCGGGGAGAGAGCGTGTAGACGTCACCGAAGGAGCAAGTAGCAATGGGCTATGAATCTCTCAGGTAAAAGGACTCGTACAAGACGCAACTCTGGAGAGAGCTGTAGTATAACAATAACAGCCACCAAAGGGGAAAGCCGACTGATTGGCAACGGTAAAGCTTGCGAGCCAGTCTGGTGTAACTTTCAGGTGCAAGGACAGAGAATCCCGAAAAGGGGTTCGTCTGTCTTTTTTTATGTCTATAGCCCGTTTTACTTAAGTGACTGTAGGAATACAAAAAGCAGACGAACTACTACCAGTAAAAATGTAACTAACAATAAGGGGGCAAAAAAGAATGTCGAATGAATTAAAACGTACACCTCTATTTGAAGAATACGCGAAATATGGTGCAAAAACAGTTGACTTCGGTGGATGGGAATTACCTGTTCAATTCTCTTCTATTAAAGAAGAACATGATGCAGTACGTAATCGTGCAGGCTTATTTGATGTATCACATATGGGAGAGATTTTAGTAACAGGTCCCGATGCATTAGGTTTTTTACAAAATCTTTTATCAAATGATGTATCAAAAATTGTTGACGGTCAAGCGCAGTACACGGCAATGTGCTACGAAGATGGTGGCGTTGTTGATGATTTATTAACATATAAATTAGCTGACAATCACTATTTATTATGTGTCAATGCAGCTAACATTGAAAAAGACTATGATTGGATGATGGAAAATCAACATCAATATGATGTGACGATTGATAACCAATCGGATGCCTACGCACAAATTGCTCTTCAAGGACCACTAGCAGAAGAAGTTCTTCAATCCCTTACTTCGACTGATGTAAGTGCCATTAAATTTTTCCGCTTCCAAGAGAATGTGGAGGTTGCAGGACATAAAGTATTAGTGTCTCGCAGTGGCTACACAGGTGAAGATGGCTTTGAATTATATGGCGCTCCAGAAGACATCAAAGCGCTTTGGGGTAAAATTTTAGAGGCAGGTCAAGAAAAAGGTGTGGTTCCAGCTGGACTAGGATGTCGTGATACACTTCGTTTTGAAGCGGGGCTACCACTATATGGTCAAGAGCTATCAGCAACAATTTCTCCTCTAGAGGCTGGTATTGGTTTCGCTGTGAAATTAAATAAAGAAGGCTTCATTGGTCATGAAGCATTAGTAGCTCAAAAGGAAAATGGTCTACCACGCAAACTTGTAGGCATTGAAATGATTGATAAAGGCATTCCACGCCATGGCTACAAAGTGTTTAAGGATGGTCAAGAAATCGGTGAAGTGACAACTGGTACACAGCTTCCTTCATCAAAACGTAATGTTGGTCACGCATTAATTGACAGTCAATTCGCAACAATCGGAACTGAACTAGAAATTGAAATTCGCGGTAAACACTTAAAGGTAATAACAGTAGAAACACCGTTTTACAAGCGTTCAAAATAATAGTTGAAAAGAGGGACCTACATTTATGAAACATCGTTATTTACCTATGACGGAGCAAGATCAAAAAGAAATGTTAGACGTAATCGGTGTATCCTCAGTCGATGAGTTATTTGAGGATATTCCTGAGAAAGTCCGTTTTAAAGGCCTTTATGATATTAAAGAAGCAAAATCAGAATCTGCGTTATTAAAAGAGTTAACGGCACTTGCTGCTAAAAATAAGGACACAAATGCCAACGTATCATTTTTAGGTGCAGGTGTTTATAACCACTATAAACCAGTGATCGTAGACCATGTTATTTCTCGTTCAGAATTCTATACAGCTTATACACCATATCAGCCAGAGATTTCACAAGGTGAGCTACAAGCCATCTTTGAATTCCAAACGATGATTGCTGAGCTAACGGGAATGGATCTTGCTAACTCTTCTATGTATGACGGTGGTACAGCATTGGCAGAAGCGGGTATGTTGGCAGCTGGTCATACGCGTCGCAAGAAAATTTTAGTGTCAGAAGCAGTGCACCCAGAATATCGCGATGTTGTTGCTACATATGCATATGGTCAATCCATTGATATCGTGACTATCCCGCAAAAAGATGGTGTGACAGATGTGGGTGCATTAAAAGAGTTAATCGATGACAACACAGCAGCTGTTATTGCACAATATCCAAACTTCTTTGGACAAGTGGAAGATATCCAAGTGATCGGGGATATTGCACATGCTGCAAAAAGCTTACTCGTTGTATCTTCTAACCCATTGGCATTAGGAATTTTAACGCCTCCTGGCAAGCTTGGTGCTGATATTTGTGTAGGTGATGCGCAAGTATTTGGTATTTCTGAAGCCTTCGGCGGCCCACACTGTGGTTTCTTTGCAGTGACAACAAAATTGATGCGTAAGGTACCAGGACGTCTTGTTGGTGAAACAGTGGATGGTGAAGGCCGTCGTGGATACGTATTAACACTACAAGCACGTGAACAACATATCCGTCGTGATAAAGCAACTTCGAATATTTGCTCCAACCAAGCACTACTTGCACTTGCAGCTTCTGTAGCGATGACAGCTCTAGGAAAACAAGGAATTCGTGAAATGGCTACTCAAAATATCGCGAAAACACGTTATGCAAAAAATGCCTTTGAAGCAGCAGGCTTTACAGTAGCATTCCAAGGCGCACACTTCAATGAAATCGTTGTGAAAACGAATAAATGTGTGAAGGAAATCAATAAAGGCTTAATCGAAAAGGGTATTATCGGTGGCTATCCTTTAGGTCAAAATTATGACTCTCTTAAAAATCATGTGCTAATCGCAGTAACTGAATTACGCACGAAAGAAGAAATTGATGCACTTGTTGCAGAAATGGGGGCTCTTAATGCATAACGAAAATCAATCACTCATTTTTGAAATTTCAAAAGAAGGTCGCGTTGGCTATAGTTTAGAAGCACTAGATGTGCCTGAGGTAGACCTAGCAGATTTATTACCTGCAAACTTAGTACGTTCAGAGGCAGCAGAACTACCTGAAGTGTCTGAGCTTGATATTATGCGTCATTATACAGCACTTTCTCGTAGAAACCATGGAGTAGACTCTGGCTTCTATCCGCTTGGCTCTTGTACGATGAAATATAATCCGAAAATTAACGAAACAGTTGCACGTCTTTCTGGCTTTGCAAATGTTCACCCATTACAGGATGAATCAACAGCACAAGGGGCAATGGAGCTTCTTTATGATCTTCAAACTTCTTTAGTGGAAATTACTGGGATGGATGAAGTTACATTACAACCAGCAGCAGGTGCTCATGGAGAATGGACAGCGTTAATGATGATTCGTGCCTTCCATGAAGCAAATGGTGAAGGTCACCGTAACAAGGTAATCGTTCCTGATTCAGCTCACGGTACAAACCCAGCATCTGCGACAGTAGCAGGCTTTGAAACAATCACTGTTAAATCAGATGAAAATGGCTTAGTTGATATCGAAGACCTTCGCAAAGTAGTAGGCTCTGATACAGCAGCACTAATGTTAACGAACCCGAATACACTAGGGTTATTTGAAGAAAACATTATCGAAATGGCAGAGCTAATTCACTCTGTAGGCGGTAAAGTGTACTATGATGGTGCGAACCTCAATGCTGTAATGAGTAAAGCACGTCCTGGCGATATGGGCTTTGACTGTGTGCATTTAAATCTACACAAAACATTTACAGGCCCACATGGTGGCGGTGGTCCAGGTTCTGGTCCAGTAGGTGTAAAAGCAGATTTAATTCCATTCCTACCAAAACCAGTATTAGTAAGAACTGAAGAAGGCACATATCACTTTGACTACGATCGTCCACAATCAATCGGACGCGTAAAACCTTACTATGGTAACTTTGGTATCAATGTTCGTGCTTATACGTACATTCGTACAATGGGTCCTGATGGCTTAAAAGCTGTTACAGAATATGCTGTATTAAACGCCAACTACATGATGCGTCGCTTAGAGCCATTCTATGATCTACCATATAACCGTCACTGTAAACATGAATTTGTCTTATCGGGTCGTCGTCAGAAGAAACTAGGCGTTCGTACATTAGACATCGCAAAACGTCTGTTAGACTTTGGCTACCATCCACCAACAACATACTTCCCATTAAATGTGGAAGAGGCGTTGATGATCGAGCCAACTGAAACAGAATCTAAAGAAACATTAGATGCATTCTGTGATGTAATGATTCAAATTGCGAAAGAAGCAGAAGAAAATCCATCAATCGTTCAAGAAGCACCTCATACAACAGTCGTATCTCGTCTAGACGAAACACGCGCTGCTCGTACACCAGTGCTTCGTTATCAAAAAGCATAGTCTCCAAAACCGTTCACGTTCATGTGAGCGGTTTTTTTGTCAAAAAGACATGCATGAGTTAGTTATGAAAAATCTGAGTATCTTACAAGAGAAGTGCTAAGTAATGCAAAATTAAAAGTTGATGGAAGTTTCGTTGATAAGTATATAAGATTGGTGTTAAAAGACTCTGATCTTGATTTATTTCCATTAAACGATTTAAACTTGGAAGATACCTGTTTTGTTCAGAAAAATTTAAATCTGTGAAAAATTCCATCTTAAAGGGATTCAATTTAAGGACTTAGAGTTAGTGCCTAACTATCTACAATCGAAAGTATAATTAATAAAATCTTTGCACCTTATTAAGCACAAAAATATGATAGGGTTAGGTTGGTTCTATTAAGGGGGGAAAGTGGTGGAAGAAGATATCAAGTTTGGTAATAGTCTATTATACTATAAATGTGATAATATTGAATTTTTAAAAGGTTATGGACAATTGTATACAGAATTTGATGATGGCGTTGCAACTAGGCAGATCAATATAATAAAAAACGATATGTACTGTTCTTCATCATTGCACGATTGGAACGAAGATATTGGATTTTTATTGTATGACGGACATATCGATAGTTTAGATGTAAGCGATAGTGTACCTATTACAAGATTAGATTTTGAGAACAAATGGCAGGAGGGAATTGTAGCTAACAAATCTCCAATAAACTACTTAAAGGGCGATGCATCTCTTCCTTTAGAAGAACATACACTCATTATTCATGTAGTCAATATTTTAGGAAAATGGGGAAAAGGCTTTGTTTTATCTTTATCAAAGCAATTCCCTATTGCTAAAAATGATTATGTAAAATGGTCGAAGGATAAAGAAACTTTTGGGTTAGGAGAGGTTCAGTTTGTATGTGCAGACCAGCAGAAAGCTAATTTTGTTGCCAATATGCTTGCACAGCATGGTGTGAGGAAAAATGATAAAGATCGTACAACCTATATTGATTATGATGTGCTTCGTTTATGTTTAAGAAAAGTTGCGAGGTTTGCATTAAAAAATAGATTATCGATACAGATGCCTAAAATTGGTTCAGGTTTAGCTGGAGGAGATTGGAGAGAGATCGAAAAAATAATAAATGAGGAATTGATTTATTATAAAATTAAATGTACTGTTTTTGAATTGTGATAAATTAAATTAAAGTTAGGGGTGGCATCTATGGTAGATACAAAATTGAGGGAGCGGGTGTTTGACACTTTATACGGTGGGATTATCGGTGATCTAATGGGCGTACCTGTTGAGTTTAAACAAAGAGGGACTTTCCATGTGCAAGATGTGATGGGGTACGGTACTTACAATCAGCCACCTGGTACTTGGTCTGATGATACTTCTTTAACACTCTGCCTGGTCGAGAACATTATTGAAAATGGGGATACCAAAACATTAATGAATAAATTTGTACAATACATGGAGCAGGGCTATCTCACACCATTTGGCGAAATGTTTGATATTGGAATTACTACAGCTGAAGCCGTTTCGAACTATAAAAAAGGTGTTCCGCCAGCAAAATGTGGTAAAACGGGCGAGTTTGATAATGGCAATGGTACGTTAATGAGAATTGCTCCTTTAGTATTCGTTGTCATGCATGAGGTAGATTTTACTAAAAGAAAAGAATTAGTTCATCAGTATACAGAGATTACTCATGGTCACCCACGTTCCATAGTAGGGTCCATCATTTACATTGAACTATTATTAAGCTTATACCGAAATAATTCACTAGAAGTGGCCTTAAAAGAGGTCTTTGAACTACTCCAAAATAATTTACAAAATGAAATGAAAGCAGAGTTAAATGCTTATGCAAGGATTTTTCATGAAAACTTTTTAAATACGCCTGAAGACGAGATTCAATCGAGTGGCTATATTGTTCATTCGCTAGAAGCGGCTATTTGGTGTGTAGGTAATTCTACAACATTTAAAGAAGCGATTCTGATGGCAGTTAATTTAGGAGAAGATACGGACACCGTTGCAGCAATTACAGGATCGATCGCGGGAATGTATAAACAGTTGGACAATATTCCAGAAGAATGGTTAGGTAAAATTGTCAGTAAACAAAAGGTTGATGCCTTAATCCTGGCGTTTTATAAATTTTGTGCAGCGCAGACGTAAAAAAGTTTATTGGAAAGGACGGTGACGACATGTTACCTATACATAATAGCTATACAGCAAATCCACCAGCAACAGATCACCAAATTGTGCACATAGAACATAGGCTGAATTGCCAACTTCCGAGTGCGTATACACTTGTATTAAAGGAAAGTAACGGTTTATCGTTTACGAATGGCGTGTTCATTTATGGTACAGAGGAAGTAATAGAAAGAAACCAGACTTGGGAAGTGGAGGAATATGCAAAAGGCTATATTGCAATTGGTGATGATAGTGGAGGAATGGTCTTTTTAATGGACATAAAGGCAGAGGATTATCGTGTTTTAGCAGTAGATAGTGGTGATATGAACCCAAAGCATGCAACATTGATTACTTGTGATTTCTACAAGTGGCTACAAGAAGGGTGTCGGTATTAGCAAAAGAGAAAAATGAAAAGCTTCTTCCTACTAGAAGGAAGGAGCTTTTCATTTGTTTTTATGTCTATTATTGGAGAAAAATAATTGAAAATAAAGCAAAATTATTACGTAATCTATTATTTTTTGAATTTTTTAGAAAATTATGTTGAATTATTGGAGAGAGGTAGTATAATGAAAATATAGTTACATAAATGGTTAATAATTCCTTATTAAGAGGAATTATTGGCAAAAAATAGTGACTATAAACTAAAAAAATGAAGAAATGAGGCGATTTTAATGATTAACATGATTCAGTATTTAGAGCAAAATCCGACGTTAGTGACATTGTTAAAAGAAAAAAAAGCTTCTCTCATTGGTGTAACAGCATTAGAACAAAAGGCAATATTGGATTCGTTTGATGAAGATTTCTGTTCTCAAAGTTTAATTTGGTACTAAAATATTTTATAAATAAACCTATATGGATAGCTATAAGTTTTTATTTATTTATTGGTTTATATTTAATTAATGTAACTTATAGCTCTCCTTCAATAAATATTGAAATTCAAGAAGAAGACGGCCAATGGTTCGTAAAGAAGCCATATTTTAAAAAATGGGCAGATAATCATCAAATAATGCTAGGGGATATTGTTTTAGAAGTTAATGGTACGCACACAGAAAATGTTTCTAATCTAGAATATGATTCTGTGATTAGAGCAGCAAATGAATTAGTAATAAAAAAGCCAGATGGCCAGATATTAGTGGTGAAAATAAGGCATTTAGATATTCCTCAACAATTCTATTATGTGTTAGTTATTCCTTCTTGTTATTTTCTACTCACTTTATTTATTACTTTATATATTAAATACAAACAAAAAAATTCTAACTTAATTAAATTACTTATTTTATTTATCCTTACTGTTTCTCTGGCATATGTTAGTAGCGGTGCTTCAAGCCGACTAGATCCTATTGGAATAATAGTAAATAGAAGCAGTATGTTGTTATGTTTAGTAATTTTAATACATTTTTTAAAAGAGTACTTTTATTTTCTGAATCTCAAATGGATATTTTTTGAAAATGTAAAAATACTTTATTTAATTCCTATATCTGCTGTTATACTTAGTTTTTTTAGTATAATAATTCCATATACACATTACCACCATTCTTATATTGTACTTGGTATTTTCTTTCTACTCTTGGTGACCTTATTAACCATTATGATAGTCGGGTATCTAAAATATAAAGTACCTCAACTAAAAGTTCTGTTGAGTAGTGTTTTTATACCATTTTTACCTTTTCTTTTTATGTACGCTTTACCTGTAATAGTATTTAATAGGTATATACTTTCTGCAGAAATTTGTTCTCTATTCTTAATGCTTATTCCTTTTAGTTTTATCTTTACACAACTTACTGAACGTATATTTGATATGGAGTATTTTATTTCACGATTACGATATTACTTCAATTTCTCATTTGGATTTACTATGTGGTTGTTAATAGGACTATATTTACTCACTGATCTTTCAATTACGCGCATGACGGAGATTTTCTTTTTTGCCTTTCTATCGTTAATGGCGTTGTTCTACATTAAAGAGCGGATTGATTATCGTAAGCGGAAAATTTTATTTTCTACAAAAGGCGACTACATCCACCGCTTGTATACGAC
Source organism: Lysinibacillus sp. GW823-FHT02G10 (assembly GCF_058797135.1). Classification (NCBI taxonomy): domain Bacteria; kingdom Bacillati; phylum Bacillota; class Bacilli; order Caryophanales; family Bacillaceae; genus Lysinibacillus; species Lysinibacillus sp. GW823-FHT02G10. The sequence continues at coordinate 1,846,165 of NZ_JBXAJI010000001.1, read as the reverse complement.
CGTTGAGAGTATTGGTAGAGTGGTGAAAATTGAGGACTTATTGGAGAAATTTGTACAGGAGGTTGTGGTTCAGCTTGAAATGGAAAGTGTGTATGTGCTCACATATGATTTTCAAACACATCAAGTTACCTTAACAAATAAATCCAAAGAATACACGCAGCATCAAATAGATGAGGTACTAGTCGAACGATTAGGCTTGGGAGATATTAAAAAGACAGATCATTTCTATATCGCCTTTATTCATCAGGATGTGAACTATAAACGAATCCTTGTTGTGGATCATAATAAAACGATTTATCTCAAGGACGAGGAACTGCTCTGGCTAGAATTATTGCTGCTCTATTTAAATAATTTTATCGAAAACACAAAAATGGTTGAGGAGCTTTTAAATCAGTTAAAGCATATGAAAGAAGCTGATAATCGACAGCTACCATGGCTCAATAAATTACTCTGGCTAAGGTTCGAGGAAGAAAAATATCAGTTAGCACAGGAACTTCATGATACGATTTTACAAGAACAACTGCACATTGCAAGGGAAATGGATGTCCTCATGCATACCAAAGAAAAAGAGGAGATCCCATCTAAACTTATAAAGCTTCATGAACATATGATTATCTCTCTGAATGATTTGAGGGGCTATTGCGAAAACTTAAAGCCACCTCTATTAGATACATTGGGCTTAAATGCAGCCCTTGAAAAACTAATACAGAAAATTCATAAACGGGCTAATTTTGTTTTGATATATACGATTGACCGCCTCTATTTAGAGGATGAGCGTTTAAATTTAATGATTTATCGACTGTTCCAAGAATTATTAAACAATGCGTTAAAACATTCCTATGCTAATACAGTTGAAATACATTTATTGGGCACCGAAGAGGGATTCCAAATTTTGTATAGCGATGATGGTGTTGGTTGTAATATAGATGATATTCTACTTGCCGATTCTATGGGCATACAAGGCATGCAGGAGCGCGTTCAAGCTTTTAATGGGAAATTCGCATTAGATAGCAAAGTAGGAGAAGGGATGACGATTCGTATCCAAGTAAGTGAAACCCAACATACGAATCCCTATACCTATAAGACCCTGACCCGACCAACTTATATGATACGAGGATAACCAGATGAAGCGGAAGCATAAGTGCATATATTTTTTTAATACCTTTTAATCTCTTCGTAGAGGCTACGAATGTGGGTTAGAAGGCTTTTGTTTGAAAAGTATTTATTTATAATCAAAAATGATAAAACGTTATCAAAAAAATATTATTTGTTAAATAGTAAATCAGGAAAAAATACACTTTTTAGAGTATTTACCTAATATTCAAGGAAATTATGGCCATATGACCGATATAATTCAGGAGAAGGATTGAGGAGGTCAATAGATTTGAATAAAAAATTATTTTTAACAGCAGCAGCTATTCCTGTTGCACTTATCGTTCCCACTGTAGCAGGTGCGGCCGAAACAGTTTCAGTCACTGGAGAAAATATTGTCAATGCAACATTAAAAGTAGAAAAATTACCAAATGATTCAATCGTCAATGCCTATCAATGGTATTATCTAGAGGAAATTACTGGTGAAGAGGGTTCAACAAATAAGCCCATCTCGGGAGCAACATCTATTTCCTTAAAAGTGCCTGTTGAAGCAGCTGGAAAAAGCATTTTTGTGGAAGCAACTACGACAGACGGTAAAAAATTTAAAAGTGCACCGCGCACTATTCAGCCATTAGAGCTCGATATCACCATTCCAACGTTAGAAGGTCAATCCGCTGGTTTTGTAGCACCTGGAGAAACAGTGAAAGTAGCTGGTATTACTGTAACTGATAAGAATGGTGCAAAATTGCAAAGTGATCAAATTACATATAGTTATCAATGGTTTTATAAATTAGGCGATAACTCCTTTACTATCATAGAGGGAGCTGCAGGTAGTACATATACGATTCCGAAGGATGCCATTGAAAAGGATATTAAAAATATTGCTGTCACTGTCAAAGCAAAAGTGGGTCTTTCTTTTGCGGAATCTAAACTATCTGATACCATCACAGTCTCTAAACAACCCACTGATACTTTAACGAAAGAGATTAAAGCTTTACTGGTCAATGATAATAAATACAATGTATCAAGTTTAGCAGAATTTAGTGCTAAAGTTGCGGAACTAGAAAAAAACTATCAATCCTTATCAGCGGCAGCTAAAGGTAATGTGTCTAATTATGATGTCTTAAAGCGAGCACTTGCTGATGTTGAATTAATAACTAAGTTAAATGAAAAATGGAGTAAAATAGAGACTAGTAATGAAAAAGAAATAAAGGAACTAGAAGAGGCTTATAATAAGCTAGATCTGTTACAGCGTAGCTTAGATGTAGATGAGACCCTATATACGAGCATTAAAAATCTATTAAACGAGCCAAATGATCTTGAAGAGATAAAAGAAGTCAGAAAACTCAATCAAGCTATTATTAATTTATTATCTTATGAAAATTCACTTGTGAAATATGTAGCTTCGGATGTTGATTCCTTACAAGCGAGCGTAAAGACAATCGAAGCAGATATTGAGAAATTATCACAAAGCTACCGAGCCGCTGTTCAAAACCAAGCAATTTTGTCTGAGGCTAAATCGGATATTAAAAAGGTCGAGCAATTCATTAAATCATTTGATAAATTAGCTACAAATAGTACGCCTAATAAACAAGTGACGACTGCTAAATCAATACGTACAGCCTATGAAAAATTAACGTATAAACAATTAAAATTAGTGCCAGATGTGTATGTGCAGCGTTTGACTACAGCAGAACGTGCAGAAGAAAGCCAAATTATAAATTTAAATAATGTCATAGATAGCTATATTAGTGATGATGTTTATCCGTTCAATCCGTCTGCTGGTTCATGGCAAAGTCATGTCAATAATGTTAATCAAATGATCAAGGAATATAAGAGCTTAACAAAAGCCTCCGCAGCACAAATTATTGGTTACGATAGTCTTGTTACTTTACAGAAAGATTTAAAAGCAGCTGAAAAAGTAATTAAAGATATGGATGCCTATCAAAAATTATCTGCAACAACTGGTGTAACGGAAAGTAAACTTAATTCAAGCTATACAGGTACTTTAAAAGCTTATAATAATCTTACAAATTTACAGCAATCACTTGTATATAATGCTGAAGAATTTTTACTAAACACGCCAAAGATTTCAGTTGATGGCAATGGTAAAGTGCCTACTGATAAAGCAGCAGCAGAGGCGTTAAAGGCGGATATAGCCAAATTTGCGGATGTTACGAAATATTCATTCAATCAATTAGAAACCGCTGTTAATACAGCTTCTGAATCCTATAAAAAATTGTCTTCAGCTGCAAGAAAATACGTGACAAATTATTATTTATTAACAGCAGCAAATAAGGATATTACAGGAGTAAAATCATTCTATAAAAAAATACAGACTGCTAGAGAAGAAACAGATGCTGCGAAAAAGGCTAAAAAAGTTGAAACAGTGCAAAAAGCTTATGCGAAATTACCTGCGAATCAGCAGCATTTAGCAAAAGAACAATATGAAGCTTTATTAAAAAATCAAAATATAGATGAAAATGCATCGAAAATTACACAGCTAAATAATGATATTGCCACAATTGTTTCCAATAATCTCTATGTCGTAACGATTGAACGTATTAAAAATCTTTCTACACAATATAGTAGCCTTAGTTCAAGTGAGAAAAAACTGATTACGAACTATGATATTTTAAAAACTGCGCTTGCAGACGTGAAAAAAGTGGAAAGCTTTATGAAGACCTATGAGAAATCCTTTGCTTCAAATCCAAGCACTGTGATCAAGGCATATGAAAAGCTTACATCTAAACAAGTGAGCCTGATTGATGCAGGAACTAGACAATTGATCATTGATAAGCAAAAAGGACAACAACAAACGAATGAAAATGCATTGTCATTAATTGAATCCATCAATTCACTTCTTGTAAAAGGTGAATATATCAATGGTTTACAGGAGAAAGTAAGTGAAATCCGTAAAGCCTATGATGCTCTGAGTGATGCTGATAAGAAGGTTGTTAAAAATTATTCGAAGCTCACGCAAGCAGAGGGTGATTTGAAGAAGGTTGAAGAGGTGCATGCTATATACGAACCAGCAGGGAGCAGTAATGATGCTGCACGTAAAGCATGGCAAACAGCCTATGGAAAGCTCTCTAAAAGATTAGAGTTACTCTATACAAACATGTATCCAACCGAGCAATAATTGTTACTTCCAGATGGCCTCGAACAGTTTTCGAGGCTTTTCTTTATACATAAGATTTGTCTAGTAATTTGATTGTCCGCTATACTATGTACAACAAAGGAAGAAATTTTTTACATAAAGATTGTAGTTTCACAAAGAAGGTAGGAACAAAAGATGTATAAAATAGGTGTTGTTGGTCCCATTCAATCCGTTGAAAGAATTATTGCCTTAGCACGAGAAATCGAACAGGATATGGAATTTATTCCGTATATATATGAAGTGGCGACAGAAACAAAGCATCTTGTGGAGACACATAATCAGGCTGTCGATTTCTGGTTGTTTTCTGGTTACATCCCTTATAAGCTTGCCAGTCAAACGAATGTATCCAAAGATAAATTGACCCATATTATTTTTTCCGAAGCGGCTATTTATCGGGGTTTTTTAGAGCAATCCTATCAGCAAAAAAAGTTTATAGAAAATGTTAGTATCGATATTATTCCTTCGCCTTCTCAAATGGCTTCAGAAAGTCTTGCAGAGATTCAGCATAATGTCCATCATATGTATTTAAAGGAATTTGATGTCGCTATTGATCCACAAGAGCTATTTGATTTCCACTATAGTCTTTGGCAGGCGGGCAAAATTGATTTTGCGATTACTTGTTATCCCTCTGTTGATGAAGAGCTGAAGAAACGAGGCGTTCCATCATATTGGGTTTCCCCGACAAAAACAGAAATTTATCATACAGTTCAGCTTTTTACAGAGAAGATCAAAACGTCCTACTATAAAGAGACACAAATTGGTGCAGTCATGCTTGAAATTAAGGACTTTGATTCATTAAAAGAGCGCATGAAGCAAGGCTATCGTATTCAATATTTAGAATTGCGTACGAAGGAAAATCTACTACAGCTCTGTGAACAGATTGATGGCTCTCTTATTGAAGAGGGGAATGGTAAATATACGATCTTTAGTACAAGAGGTGCGATTGAAGGGCAAATACGATTTTTACAGGAAAAAATGTATCAGTTGTCGATTGAAATGGAGACGAAGGTGACAGCGGGCATTGGCTTTGCTCAAACAGTGTTCAATGCTGAGTTACATGCTCACCGAGGACTAAGACAGACGAAGGAAAACGAGGCTATTGACATCGTGATGATACAGGATGATGGCACCATTATTGAATCGGTAGGGAATGTAGAAGAGCTATCCTATTCCTACCGAGCAGAAGACCCTTATATTTTAGAAAAACTAAAAAAAGGGAATATTAGTATTAAAACCTATATGAAAATCCATGCACTTGTACAAAAAATGCATTGGAAGCATTTTACGACAAAGGATTTAGCGACACAACTGCAAATGAGCGAGAGAAATGCCCAACGAATCGTAGCAGATTTATGTAATGTAGATTTAGCGAGAATTTGTGGGGAAGAATTGCAGCATACTCGAGGCAGACCTATTAAAATGTATCAACTTGTCTAAAAACAAAAATGTCCCAAACCAATAAATGGTGTGGGACATTTTTTTATGCTTTTTGAAGCCTTAAATACTGATAAATTAATGAATTTAGCGGTTATTTAGGTAAATAATATAGATTTACGAAGACGATTATCTATTAGAAATTTTCAAAAAAATATTGTCTTTTTATTGAACTTTGATTATTATACGAATATATAACGAAAATGTCGGTATATAAAAGGGGATTTACGGACAAGGGGGCAAGCATATTCAAGAATAGTCGTGGCAATAAAGAGAGGATTTCTATATATGGGAGGGATATGAATGACAACAAATGAAATAACGAAGAAATCTAGAAATGTCATCCTTGCACTTTTATTTTTAGGCTGGTCTTTAGGGAATTTAGATCGCTATATTATGAACTATGCAGTAGTCTCGATTACAGGGGATTTGCAACTGGATGCATCTTCAACGGGTATTATTTTAAGCGCTTTCTTTTTAGGCTATGCCATTATGCAAATACCGGGTGGCTGGCTTGCCGATAAGTTTGGCGCAAAACGAGTTTTATTAATGGCTGTTATCACGTGGTCTATTTTTACGGGCCTAACGGCTATTGCTTGGTCTTTAACAGCAATGATTGTGATTCGCTTCTTATTTGGCATTGGTGAGGGTGGTTTTCAGCCATCAAGCTCTAAAATTATTGCTACGATTTTCCCAAAAGAGGAAAGAGGTAGAGCGATGTCCATCATGCTTACTTCTGGTGGCATTGTTTCACTCATCGTCCCTTTGCTAGCTGCTTATTTATTAGGAACGATTGGCTGGCGCATGATGTTTATCATCATTGGGGCCATTGGGGCAATAATTGCCTTTATATATTGGAAATACATTCAACTCCCGAAAGATGAGGCAGCTACAGCTGGAACAGAAAATACTACGAACAAAGTGAATTTTAAAGAGTTACTGAAAACACCCCTAATGTGGAATTTAATCATTGCTTATTTTTGTATTTATGCAGTGAACTGGGGATTAGTTTCTTGGATTCCAACATATCTTCAAAAAAATCGAGGCTTGGATTTAATGTCCATTGGTTGGGCGCAAACAATACCTGCGATTACAACGATAATTGGTGTATATGGTAGTGGCTATATCATTGATAAGCTACCAAAAGGTATGGAGAAAGTGTTAGGCTCCATCTCCTGCGCAGTCATTGGTCTTTTATTGTATTTAATGTTTACTGCCAAAACAGTGACGTTATTTATTGGTTACCAAACAGTCGTTTCGATATTTATTGCGTTTGTCATTACATTACTACCTGTTATTGTACTCAAGAAATTACCTTCTTCTATCACAGGTTCTGCAATGGGGATTGCCAATACAGGGGGACAATTAGCAGGGTTTGTTACACCGATGGCAATTGGATTTATGGTGGATGCCTTTAATGGCTCCTTTGATGCAGCCTTTTGGATGTTAATTGGCTTTGCGCTTATCTGTATTGTGTCGCTTGTCACACTAAACGACCAAAAAGGAACATTGTTAAAAGCATAATGAAATTGGAGGGACAAATATGAGTTATCATGAGAAAATTTCAATGTTAATTGAAGCAAAACAGCAAGCTACAGTAGCATTAAGCGATGCAATTTGGGCTGTACCCGAGCTTCATTTTCAAGAAAAGAAATCGATGGAATATATGAAACAGGCACTAGAAAAAGAGGGTTTTCAAACACAAGTCGGTGTTGCGGGTCTTGAAACAGCGCTTGTTGGAACTTATGGTTCTGGCAAGCCTGTAATTGCCTTTTTAGGTGAATATGATGCGCTTCCAGGCTTGAGTCAAAAAGGTGGGGCGACACAACATGAGCCTCTTGTGGATGGTGGAAGCGGACATGGCTGTGGTCATAACTTATTAGGTACTGGCGCATTCGCAGCTGCTGTTGCTGTAAAGGATTATTTAGAGCAAAATCATCAGTCAGCAACAATCCGTTTTTACGGTTGCCCTGCAGAGGAGAATGGATCTGGTAAAGCTTATATGGCAAAGGCTGGCCTTTTTGATGATGTTGATATCGCGATCTCTTGGCATCCAGGTACGTTTTCGACTGTGATGACGTGTAGTTCTCTAGCAAACTATGCCGCAACGTTTAAGTTTACGGGCAAAAGTGCTCATGCCGCAGCTGCACCACATCTTGGACGAAGTGCTTTAGATGCTGTTGAGCTTATGAATGTTGGGGTAAACTACTTACGAGAACACATCATTCCAGAAGCGCGTGTGCATTATGCCATTACTAATTCTGGTGGAACTTCGCCAAATGTAGTTCAACCATATGCAGAGGTAACGTATCTAGTTAGGGCACCTAAAAAGCAGCAAGTACAGGAAATTTATCAACGCGTTGAGAACATTGCAAAGGGTGCCACAATGATGACAGGGACGTCAGTGGACATCGAGTTTGAAGGTGCTGCTTCGAATCTTATTACAAATAAAACACTTTATGATGTGATGTATCAACAAATACTTGAAATTGGTATGCCAGACTATACAATAGAGGATGAACAGTATGCGCAGGCTATTTTCAATACGTTTACACCAGAAGTACAAGCAGCTTCATTAGTAGGCTTACGTAAAGAAGATGCCAAGCTATTACAAGGAAAAGTGATTGCTGATCATGTTCCAGGCATGCTACCTGAATTTATTATGGGTGGCTCTACAGATGTTGGAGATGTTAGCTGGAACGTACCAACCGTACAGTGTACAACTGTATGCATGGCATTAGGGACACCATTACATACATGGCAGGTAGTGTCTCAGGGAGTGACCCCAATAGCGCATAAAGGAATGCTACAGGCTGCTAAAATTATGGCTTGTACAGCCTTAGCGTTGCTGGATAATCCTCTATACATTGAAAAAGCGAAAAAGGAATGGCAAGAACGTCTAGATGGTGAAACATATCAATCTTTAATTCCAGAGGGAACACAGCCACCTAAGCGCTAACAGGATAGAGTCTTCATAGGAGAACTATGAAGGCTCTGTTTTTGCCTCATTTTGAAAGGAGAACGCGACATGTCAACACAACCCAATCATCAGCATCATCTTCTAGCACAGTGGGTATCACAGTATCGTGCAGCTACCAAAGAAGGGCAATGTGCTAATTATATCCCTGCTTTAGCCAAAAAAGATCCTAATCAATTAGCTGTGGCGATTGTTGGGACTGAAGGCCACGAAATCAAAGCGGGAGATACCGAAGAACTATTTACCCTTCAAAGCGTTTCCAAGGTTATTACCTTTATTTTAGCCTGTATGGATCGAGGCTTACCATATGTTTTAGAAAGAGTAGATGTTGAACCAACAGGAGATACCTTTAACTCAATTATTCGCTTAGAAAGTCATCAGCCAGGTAAACCCTTTAACCCGATGATTAATGCTGGGGCTATTACGGTATCCTCCATGTTGGCTGGTCATTCTCCACAAGAGAAGGTCACAAAGATTCTACAATTTTTAGAACAAATCATAGGCAAGCAATTGAGTATCAATGAAGAAGTATTCCAGTCAGAGTGGCAAACGGCTAATCGTAATCGAGCATTGGCCTACTACTTAATGGATTCAGGGTTTTTAGATTGTCCAGTAGAGGCGGCGCTTGAGGTTTATTTGAAGCAATGTGCAATTGAAGTCAATGTATCAGATTTAGCCATGATTGGCCTAGTTATTGCGAATGATGGCTATCACCCACTGTTAAAGAAACAGCTATTCCCAAAACAAGTGGCAAAATTAGCGAAGGCTTTGATGGTAACGTGTGGTATGTACAATGCCTCAGGGAAGTTTGCAGCATTTATTGGTCTCCCTGCCAAAAGTGGTGTATCAGGTGCGATTCTTGCGGCTGTTCCAGGACATGCAGGCCTACACTCGCCGTTTCCTACTGGCTGTGGTATCGGAATTTACGGCCCAGCGATTGATTCAATAGGAAACAGTGTTGCAGGTGTACAGTTGCTGAAACAGCTAGCAACAGAATGGGATATGACTATTTTTTAATAAGTGAAGATGATTTCAGCGCTTAGTCTGAAGTCATCTTTTTTTCATTTTATAAATAATAAATAAAACGATAAACCAAATTGGTGTTAACAGCAGTGCTGTACGCGTAGCCTCAGAAATAAACATCACTATTAATAAAAAGGCGAAAAACGCAAGCACAACGTAGTTGATAAAAGGTGTCAGTGGTGCTTTGAAGATTGAAGCTTCATGTAAAGCACGTTTTTTTCGTTTGTAGATAATGTGCGAAATGATGATAATGCTCCACACCCATATAAAACAAATTGCACTAATCGTCGTCACAACACTAAAGGCGTTCTCTGGCATCAACTTACTTAACAGAGCACCAGCTGATACAACAATAGTAGAAATAACGAGTGCATTACTTGGTACACTGTTTTTGTTGAGTTTGGCGAATGCTGGAGATGCCTGTTTATTGTTACCAAGATTATAGAGCATCCGACTTGTGGAGAATAACCCACTGTTACCTGCTGAAGCCGCTGAAGTAAGCACAACAAAATTTATAATACCAGCAGCAATCGGTATACCTGCTAATGTAAACACTTGGACAAAGGGGCTGCTTGAAGCAGACATCTCATACCATGGGTTAATACATAAAATGACAAATAATGCCCCTACATAGAAAAGTAAAATGCGAAATGGAATTTTATTAATGGCAGAAGGAATATTTTTTTGAGGATCTGCTGTTTCAGCTGCTGAAACCCCCACTAATTCCACACCAACAAATGCAAAGACAACCATTTGGAAGGCCATTAAAAAGCCGTATATTCCATTTGGGAACATGCCTCCATGTGCCCACAGGTTTTCAACTGATACTGTTCCTGAGCTAGTTTGGAAGCCAGTTACTAGCATAATAAGACCAATAATAATAAGTGCTACAATTGTAATAACTTTAATAATAGCGAACCAAAATTCTAGCTCACCAAAAAGCTTAACAGTTAATAGATTTAGTAGTAATAACAATACGAGGCAACCAATGGCTGGCACCCATTGTGGGATATCAAACCAATATTGTGTATAAACCCCCACCGCAATAATGTCTGCCATCGCCGTCATAATCCAACAGAACCAGTATGTCCAACCTGTGATATAACCTGCCCAAGGCCCTATGTATTCGGATGCGAAATCCGTAAATGAAGTGTAGCCTGCATTGGATAGTAACAATTCACCTAAGGCACGCATCACAAAAAATAGCGCTGTCCCTACAATTAAGTAGGCTAGGATGATCGAAGGCCCTGCTAAGGCAATAGCTTTTCCAGAGCCTAAAAATAAACCAGTCCCAATTGTTCCACCAATGGCAATAAGCTGTACATGGCGATTTTTTAAATCTCGTTTTAATTGTTGCTGTTCCACGTTAATCCCCCTCAAAGATGCATAAAAAACTATGACTGGAAAAATAAAAAGAGACTAGTTGTGACACTAGTCTCGGAAAAACGTCAGAATAACAAATACCATTTATTCGCAGATGTCTACATGAAATGGTGTAGCATCGCTTATAAAAGCTGTATTACTCCTCTGTCCTTTTGCCTGAGATAGTGAACCCTTCGGCGACGCAATGTGCGCTCTCTCCAGAACTGCTCCTGCTATAGTTTGATCCATAGCATTCATAGCTTATTAACTTGATAATCAATTATTATTGTAAGATATTATACATCCTAACAGTGCTTCTAAAATTATTCAACAATAAATTTTAACTATTTTCAGAAAAATAGAAGAATAGGGTTCGTAACTGGCATATCTCTAACGAAAAATAGTATTTTTGGTCATACAAAGTGTTTCGTGAAGGAGTTTTTAAATATGAGGTGGTTTATTGGAAGATTGCTCAACGTAGCTTTCGAAGTGCTCAAACATAAGTGAAAACCGCTCCAAAAAGACATCAAAGCGCTCATTTTTATGAGGATCCGACTCAAGTAGCGAACTCGTTCAAAGTAGATTTTGTATCAAATAAGGGGACTATAATGCGTTTTGTTGCTTTACTTTTTTATTTTAATGACATGAAGCTCGTACAGCATCATTTGAAATAGATATAATATAGTAGAAACTCTGAATTTTTTAAAAAAGAAGCCGTCTCATAGTACTTTGAGACGACTTTTTTTGATGAGAGCATTAATATTTTTTTGCTTTTATTTTACCTGTCCAAGTTTTGAAACCACCTTGAAGTTGGTAAATTTGGTTGTACCCACGTTTTTTAAGAAATAGTGCAGCACGTGAGCTACGGCCTGTATTTTGACAGTATAGATATACTGGTAAATCTGGGCGGATTTCTTTATAACGTTGACGTAGTGTTGTCGAAGGCACATTTCGTGCACCAAGAATGTGACCAGCATCAAATTCTTTTTGCTCACGAACATCGATCAGCTGGGCTTTACGATAGCCTTCTATGAATTGCTCTTGTGTTAGGTTGGTTACGGCTTTTTTGAGTCGTAGTGCATTAATTCCGATATATGCAATTGTGACTACTAAAACGACACCGATTGTGATAAGTATGTCCAAGATTTTCTTACCCCTTTCTATCTTCTCTATTATTATAAAAGATGCGCTAGCGATAGTCCAATGAGTTTGATAAAATTAACTAGGTTGTAGCGAATTCGCTTTTTTCGTTACACAAGCAATCGTTCGCAAGTTGAACTGTAGTATAATATTCGTTAAAGTTGACCCACAGGTGGGGCCTGATGGATCATTTTATATTTGTAGGAGATGAGCATATGACAACTTGGTATTTTTTAAATTCAGGGAAATGTAGTCCTTCTTTTAATATGGCACTAGATGAAGCCTTACTTGATTGGCATAGTGAGGGGTTAATTCCACCAGTAATTCGTTTCTACGAGTGGGAGCCTGCGACATTATCCATTGGTTATTTTCAACAAGCTAAGAGAGATATTAATTTAGATGCTGTGCGTGAACAAGGCTTAGGTTTTGTACGTCGACCAACTGGTGGACGAGCTGTCCTACATGAACATGAGCTAACTTATAGTGTCATTGTGACGGAAAGCTATCCGAATATGCCAGAATCTGTGACAGAGGCATATCGTGTGTTAAGTGAGGGAATTTTGCAAGGTTTCCATAACCTAGGTATGGATGCCTATTTTAGTGTACCTGATACAGAGGAGAAAAGAGCGGACCTGAAGAGTCCAAAAAGTGCTGTTTGCTTTGATGCACCAAGTTGGTATGAACTTGTCGTAGAAGGGAAAAAAATAGCTGGAAGTGCTCAAACACGTCAAAAGGGTGTCATTTTACAGCATGGCGCCATTTTATTAGATTTGGATCAAGAGAAATTATTATCCGTATTTAATTTCTCCAGTGAAGAAGCGAAGAATCGTATGCGTAGAAAGCTACCAGAAAAGGCTGTTGCCATCAACAGTCTTGTAAAAGAGCCAGTGACAGTTGAACAATGTGTGACAGCTTTTAGAGATGGCTTTGCAAAATCGTTGCAAATTGAATTAAAACCATTTACACTTTCTGAGGAGCAATTAGAATATGTCCAAGCTTTAGAAGAAAAAAAATATGCTTCAGATGAGTGGAACTTTAAAAAGTAAAAAATGGTATGAAAAAAATATTTTTTAACGTTCAATCCTAGTCATAACAAGTAGTTCTGAATCTATTAAAAAAAGCAAGAGTTGAATTAAAAAACTATATATAGTATCTTTTTTAAAGACATATACACAATATGTAGTGTTTAACGACACAAGATATTGTGTATTTATTTTGTAATGAAGAAAACAAGGGAGGCTAAACGATGGTACTCACAAATCATCAACCCGAAGTAAACAATCAATTTGAACAGTTAAACAAAGATATTGAACAATTCCCGCAGGTACACCCCGTAACATCTGATATGCATATTACACACAAAGGTGTATCAAGACTTGTCATGATCGATCGCTATTCGTTTAAAGACACAGAAAAGAAAACATTGAAAGCCGGCGACTTTGTTGTATTAACGGTAAAAGCTGATCCGAAATTTCCTGCACGTGGTTTAGGGACAATTCAAAAATTGGACATGTCTACAAAAACAGCAGAGATTTTAATTGAAGAGGATTATCGTAGCGCATTAGACGATCCACAAGAGCAAGAAACGGGTGTGATTACGCGTTCAATTGACGTGTTAGAAAAGCCTCTTGAGATATTTTATGAACAGATTGCAAAACGAAACGCAACAGGCCTTGCTGCTGTTGAAAAAACACCAGAAAAACGCCAAGAATGGTTTGAAAAATTTTATGAGCAATTAGTATCCTTGAAATTCATTCCAGCTGGACGAGTGATTTATGGAGCTGGATCTGAAACTGATGTAACCTTCTTTAACTGTTACGTGATGCCATTTGTCGCTGACTCTCGTGAAGGTATCAGTGATCACCGTAAGCAAGTTATGGAGATTATGAGCCGTGGTGGAGGTGTTGGAACAAATGGTTCAACATTACGCCCACGCAACACATTAGCTCGTGGTGTAAACGGTAAATCATCTGGTTCTGTCTCCTGGTTAGATGACATTGCTAAATTGACACATCTAGTGGAGCAAGGTGGATCACGTCGTGGCGCACAAATGATTATGCTAGCAGATTGGCATCCAGATATTGTGGAGTTTATTATTTCCAAAATGCAAAATCCACGTATTCTGCGTTACCTGATCGAAAATACAACGGATGAAACAATTATCCGTCTAGCCAAAGAAAAATTAAACTTCAAGCCACTTTCTATGCAAGAAGAAGCGATGTATCAAGGCATCGTGAATTATAAAAACATTGAAGGCTTAGGTGGATTTGATACAGCTATCATTCGTGAGGCTGAAAATAAATTACGTGATGGCGGCACGTACACTGTTCATAACCCAGAGTTTTTAACAGGTGCCAACATTTCTGTGACATTAACAAAAGAATTTATGGAAGCAGTTGAAAAAGATGCTGACTTCGAGCTTCGTTTCCCAGCCGTTGAAGAATATACAAAGGAAGAAATGAGCGTTTACAACACGAAATGGCATGAAGTTGGTGATGTTCGTGAATGGGAGAAAATGGGCTATAAAGTCCGCACATACCGTACAATTAAAGCAAAAGAGTTATGGAATTTAATTAATGTATGTGCAACATACTCGGCAGAGCCAGGTATTTTCTTCATTGACAACGCCAATGACATGACAAATGCAAAGGCATACGGTCAAAGTGTTGTAGCGACGAACCCATGTGGTGAGCAACCACTTGCACCATATTCTGTGTGTAACTTAGCTGCTGTGAATTTAGCACAGTTTGCGAATAAAGAAAATCAATCAGTTGATTACGAAGCACTACGTGAAACAGTTCGTGTTGGTGTTCGTATGCAGGATAATGTGATTGATGCGACACCTTACTTCTTAGAAGAAAACCGTGTACAAGCTCTTGGTGAACGTCGTGTCGGATTAGGTGTTATGGGCTTAGCCGATTTGCTGATTTACTGTGAAAAAGAATACGGTTCAGAAGCAGGTAATGCGTTAGTCGATGAAATCTTTAAAACAATCGCTGAAACTGCGTATGAGGCGTCTACAGAGCTTGCGAAAGAGCGTGGTAGCTTCCCATTCTTAGTAGGTGCTACAGACGAAGAAACAGCTCGTTTACGTAAAGCCTTTACAGAGACAGGCTTTATGCAAAAAATGCCTGCTCATATCAAAGAGCAAATTTTAGCGACTGGAATCCGTAACTCACATTTATTAACGGTGGCACCAACAGGGTCAACAGGAACAATGGTAGGGGTAGCAACAGGTCTTGAGCCATACTTCTCCTTCACGTACTATCGTTCTGGTCGTCTAGGTAAATTCATTGAAGTAAAAGCTGAAATTGTCCAAGAATATTTGAACCGTCATCCAGAAGTAAATGAGCAAGAGCTTCCAGAATGGTTCGTTACAGCAATGGAGCTAAAACCAGAAGCGCATGCGGATGTGCAATGTATTATTCAAAAATGGATCGATTCATCTATTTCTAAAACTGTAAACGCACCAAAAGGCTATACAGTACAGCAAGTTGAAAAAGTGTACGAGCGACTATATAAAGGTGGCGCTAAGGGTGGTACGGTCTATGTTGACGGTAGCCGTGATTCACAAGTACTTACACTAAAAGCAGAAGAAAATGATATGGATCAACTTTCATTTGAAGAGGAATTGGTTGAAGAACATACAAAACGTCCAGTCGTATTAGTAGATACGATTCAAGCGTTAGAGTCAACAACTGTTATTGGCTCAGACGTTGGGAATACATGCCCAGTATGCCGTAAAGGCACAGTCGAAGAAATGGGCGGCTGTAATACATGTACAAACTGTGGCGCACAGTTGAAATGCGGTCTGTAATTAATATTTTAAATTAATTTGTTGTGGCTTTGAAATAAAGTTGCGATCTATATAATGGCAATGAAATACCTCTTTAGATATTTTATCTAGAGGGGTATTTTTCATGTCTAACACAAACAGAACATCTAAAATTATAATTGGCTGTATAACAAGAAGAATTTTTTGAGGTGCAAATTACTTCAATTAGGCGACTCTTGTTGAGTTGTAGGGGAATGTTAGTACAATAAAAAGAAGTGTTGTTAGATACATTAAATAAACTAAATGAAATGATTTTGTGCAGCAATTCATTCAAGCCAGGGGTGGCACTATCAACATCATTGGTGATAACATTCAAGCAAAATAAGATTTTCCTAAGCATGTCTGTAAAGCAACGTGTGCAGACAATGCGGCCATGGAGAACTTCTTTGGCTAAATGTATTACAGAGAAGAATTGATCTCCGACGAAGCGTTTAAGAAGAAAATAGAAAAGTATATCGATTACTATAATAATGATCGAATTAAACAAAAATTGGCCGGCATGAGTTCAGTAAAATACCGAACTTATGCCAGCCAATTAGCTGCATAAATAAAACTCTAACTTTAAGGGGTCACTACCAATACAAGCGATCTAACATTTTTCTTTTTTGTCTCAGCCTCTTGTATTTGGCTTTTTCTATTCTGAAAGCTGTTCTTTTCCAACTGTATCTTTTATATAAGAGTGAGAGTTTGCGGCTTCTTCAATTTCCTTGAATGCCCAATGTGTTGCTTTGACATCTGGGAAGCTTGGTTTTGTCACACCGTTTAATGGACCACGTTCAAACATGCGGTTCATCATTACGACTACTTGTGCACGTGTTAAAGCAACATTTGGTGCAAAGCTTCCATTCTCAAGGCCATTGATGAGGCCTGCAGTACGGTTTGCTTCAATAATCCACTGTGCCCAATGGCCTTCAGTATCCTTGAACGTAATTGCCACACCTTCTTCAACATAAAGCTGTTTATAGTTGGCTACGACTGCCGCCATTTCAGCACGTGTGATGTTGGCATTTGTATGGAAGTTACCATTGTTATCACCATTCATAATGCCCTGTTCTTTTACAAAGGCAATTGCTCCTGCAGCACTATGGTTTTTGGCTACATCTTTAAACGGTGCTTTCTTTAATGCTTGTCCTTCTGTATAGCCTAAAATACGAGCCATCATGATCGCTACTTGTGCGCGTGTAACATTCTTATCAGGACCAAATGTGCCGTTGGGGAATCCTTTAATATAAGCTTCATGCTCGCTTACCTCTGGCTTTTCAAATTGAATAATGGTAAACGTACTAAATTTATCTACAGTGAAGCGTAGACCAAGCTCACCCTTTGCCATTGTGACGACTTTAGGAAAGACCACTTTTTTCTCACCATCTGAGTGTTCAATAAAGACGGCTAGTTGCTCTAAGAATCTTTGACGTGCTACTGCTTCTGTTGGTACCTTTACATCTCTTAGTGGTAGTGTTACTTGTACTGGACGACTTGGCATATTCGTTTCTATTGTCATTGGACGAGCTACCACACCCCAATCGTTACTTTGTAGTGTCTCTCGGACAACTTTTTCTACTTTAGCGCGTTCTTCAATCGCTTGACGCTCGCTTTCTTTCTTTACTGGTACTAAACGGAAGTAGAAGTTATCGTCAAGGCCTTCCATTGAGCTTTGTGGAATTGCAATATGACCATTTACTGTTGAAATTTCTAGTGATAAACCATTGTCACGTAATGTTTGTAGAGATTGCTTTGGTATTTCTACTGTTACTTTATCCACTTCATCATTCACATCAGGAATGACGATACGTGCAATGTTATTGCCAATTTGTTTTGCTTTTTCTACAGTTTCTAATGCTTGCGATGGTGTGAAGTTGACGAAGTCTGTCATTTCACCATTGGCATGTTTAGTGCGTTCAATTTCCACTGTTGTTTTTTCAAGTGGATGGTTACCATCAATTTCTAATGCTACTTGGATTTTCGTTGTTGTCGAGCTTGGATTAGTTGTTGCAGGGATAGAATTTGGCGTCCATGTATCACCATTGCTACTTGATTTTTGAACCGTAAAATTAATTTTATATGTTTTTGTTGTAAATCCATCTTCTGCTGTGACAACAATTGTTGTTGTACCTGGTAAACTTGTTGCATTCGTCACGACTGCACTCGCTTTATCCTTATCTGCGACAGTCGGAATTACCTTAGGAACCATAGTAGTGTATGACGGTAATTCGACATTGTATATTTCTTTTTGAGATTCGAACTCTGCTACAGTTGAGGCGTTAACAGTTAGATTACTTAATGTTGCATTATTGCTTAAAGTTGGTGTTAAATTTTTAACCGTAAAATTAATTCTATATGTTTTTGTTGTAAACCCATCTTCTGCTGTGACAACAATTGTTGTTGTGCCTGGTAAACTTGTTGCATTTGTCACAACAGCATTCGCTTTATCCTTATCTGCAACAGTTGCCATTACACCTGGAACCGTAGTAGTACCTGCTGGTAATTCTACGTTGTATATTTCCCTTTCAGATTCAAACTCTGCTACAGTTGAAGCATTAACTGTTAAGTCTCTTAATGTTGCATTATTGCTTACAGTTGGTGTTGAATTATTTTCAACATCCTCTAAAGTCTGTTCAATATTGCTATCTAAACTATAAAAATACTCAACTGTTTTAGCTTCACCAGGTTTCATGTTACCAACAGCAAAAGTTAAACCAATCCATGAATCATAAGTTGTTTCAGCTACTTTACCGTCATCATTAAATGCAGTTGGATCAAATGGATTGGAACTATTAATGGATGCGCGTGATTTTGAATCTGTAGACATCAAAATCAATGCATTTCCAGTAATAGGACCCTTCGATAATACAACAGATTTAGCATCATGCGGATAGTTAAATGGAACCGAATTGATAGTATCAAATATAAGATTCTTATCCGCATCAATATCAGGATCTACAGAACGCATATAACGTACATCTAAAAGTTCTCTATCTGTCATATTCGTCATTTTAACTGTAGCTTTAAAAAATTTATCATTTGCTTTAAATGAAACAGTTTGTTCTATTTTTAATGCACCATCAGACGTTACCCCACTCGTTTTTGCTACTAAATTATCTTCTGTCGATAAATCTTCATTAGTGCTCATTAGAATCTCCATAGATCCTAAAGCATTTGCATTTAAAAATACTTTTGTGCTATCATCACTTTCTTTATAACCAACATAAAATCCTTCGTATGGGCTTCCTGGTAAGAAATAATCGCCACTGTTCATTGCTTCCCCACTATCAAACCCATCAGAATCCACTGTAAATCCTAAATTTTGACGTCCAGTAGGATGGAAATCTATTGGGGCTGCACTTTCCGTTCCAAACGAACCACCTTTTGAAATCCCCATCTCAATGTATTTTCCTCCAAGGAAGATATCATCACCAACTTTTTCATGTCTCGCATAGGAAACATTTTCCGGAACTATCAACTCTTCAGGTTGAGATTCTTCCGGCGCTATCGGCTCTTCAATTTGTGATGCTTCTGCTCCTACAGAACTTATAGGAAACAAGCTAAGTAATAACATACAAATTGTCATTATCAATAATTCTTTGCTTTTTTTCATAACTTTTTCTCCTTTCCGAATAGGATAATGCCTCGTTTTATATTTTTTTATAATGAGGATTCATTAACAAAGTTATTATAAATAAACAAACTCTCAAATAACTCTCAAAAAAATAATGAATTTTCCTATTTAGATAGAAGAGTTTTACAAGTCTTTAATAAATACATTTAATCCATACTTATATTTGAATATGTAATCTTTTTGTGTTATTCAATAATTTATCAGATTTTTATCAGTTATTTTAAACATGCTCCTAAATTTTGCCCTTTGTTTTTAAATGAGCAGTTTTACAATTATTAAAACAATCATGACTACTCCTTGTTTTTTTTTTTTGAGGGAATAGAGAGAGCCTATCATCTAGCTAGATTTGTAGAACGAGATGATTTTTTTGGATATTTATGTTAAATCCACTATAATGTATGTGGAGCAGGTTAGTTTATTGATTTGCTTAGAATATTTTGAGTTTCATTTATTAAAGCTTAAGGAGACAAGCATATGACGTTATATTCTGTCCTAGTGGCGAACAGTGCTTTACAAACAGTTGATTGTACAGGAATTGCTGAAATAACAGTAAGAGAATTAAAAAAATTATATCCAATTACAGAGAGTACACCAACACAGTCGTGGCATTTGATGGATGATGATGCACGAGTTTTACATGCAGCAGATGAATCAGATTTTGAAAATTTGAATATATTTGAATGGAATAATCCACCTTATGACTTAGGGCTTTATAATGAAAAATCCTTTGTATACGGCATCGAGGGAAATTGGGGTCCTCAATTTTTAGAAGATTTTTTAAGTTATTTGAAGGAACATATACAACCAGAGCAAGGTGCTGAATTAATTAGGTTTTGGGCAGGGGATTATGATAAAAAACTAAAAATCCGTCGTATTACGATGGATGACCTTGAATTGCATCACCTTGAAAGCTTAAAGAACGAGGAATACATACGTGTCGCTTTTGTATAGCTACCTCTGAATGATGGAACTCCACATAATAAAAAGCAAAAACATAAAGCAATAGATGAAAAGGCAAATCAAGCCCTATTTCCAAATTTAGAAGATGAGGTAGAAATTTTATCAAAAGAAGAAGATGAATTATTTCAGGAAAATTAATCTTAACTATCTACATGTTAGCAAGACAAAATTGATTAGCCCCATTCATAGAGTGGAAGAGGTTAGAAAATGGGATAGGTATAGTTACTCGCCATTATCAAATCCACCTCCATTAATATAGCGGTAGTTTGGAGGGGATAGATACCCAATCGAAAGCTGTCATTTTGTTTCAAAACGGCAGCTTTCTTAGTGTTGAAAAATAAAACAGTCAATTGAAAGGTAGAAATGGATTTCCGTTGCAAGCTACTTGCTTTCCTGTGGGCGACCGCCAAGCCGCTTCCTCCGCTACCGCTCCGTTTAGTGGCTCGCCTGTCTCTCTATCCCACGGGAGTCAAGTAGCCTTCCACTCCAACCCACCAAAGTGTTACCTTTTTATAGAAAGTTTTTTAGTAAATTGAAGGTGTTCACTACTCTTTATGAAATGGTGTTGTCAAGCATCACATCTCCACATTGAAATAACCCTCTAAGAATATAGATAATGGGCGATTTGATCGCTCCACTACTATGAAAAAAGTAAAGACATTTTGCAGAATAATTGATTGGAGTGGAGCCAGCGTCACTCCTAGGGGATTTAGCGTCACAGATGAGACCCTAGAGCGAACGTAAGTGAGTGAAGCGGCTCATCGGACGCCCCCTGGAAAGGACGCTGGCGGAACGGAAATCAACCTCTCACCTTGCAAAGTTACTTTTTCTGCTGTTGACATCATCTTTTTTCAACAACAAAGCTGTCATTTTGTTTCAAAATGGCAGCTTTTTATATACAGCACAATCAATGCTCTTTACATTTAGGGATTACATCAGGAAGGTCTTTTTATTTGATGATAGATTTTAGAAGGAGTATTCTTCAAAATATGGAATTAAAATAAAGTTCGCTAAAAAGATGCATTTTACCATCGTCGAGACTCAGTTTTAGTGGTTTGGCACATCACTTTATTAATCATTACATGTTTGGAAACAGAATGAACAATAAAAGGAGAGAAAAACATGAGTATAGAAATTTTTAATGGAGAACGATCTGTAGAGAGTGTGCAATTTGAAAAATTATTGTTTTCACAAAGTAATAAAAAGAGCTTTTCTAGTATTGAAAATGCTCAACAATTTATTAAGCAAAGAGGAACAGAAAATATTCACCCCTATGTGATTGGGGAGGATGTCAATCTTTTAAGCGCTTTGAAGGAGCAAACATTCGAGGATATGCAGGTTTTTATTTTAAATGACCAAAAGTCTTCATCACAAATGGTGATTCTTTATATTCATGGTGGAGCTTGGACGAATCAACCTTTAAATTTACACTGGTTGTTCA
This sequence comes from Lysinibacillus sp. GW823-FHT02G10, assembly GCF_058797135.1. Taxonomy (NCBI): domain Bacteria; kingdom Bacillati; phylum Bacillota; class Bacilli; order Caryophanales; family Bacillaceae; genus Lysinibacillus; species Lysinibacillus sp. GW823-FHT02G10. The sequence goes on along the minus strand of NZ_JBXAJI010000001.1, from coordinate 1,824,125 downwards.
TGGATAAAATGGCACAAGCCTTAAATGCAAAAGTTATTGCGCCTATCTATCCAAAAGTCCCTCATTTTAGCTATCAAGATACGTACCCAAAGATGCTCAGCTTATATAAAGAGATTCTAGCATCTATTGAAAGCTCCAATCAATTAACCATTATAGGAGATTCAGCAGGTGGAAATATAGCACTTGGTCTAATTCAACTGTTGAAGCGAGACGGTCTGCCTCAACCACAAGATATTATTTTATTGTCGGCATGTGTTGATATGAGTTTAGAAAATCCACTTATTCAGGAATATGAAGAAAACGATCCCATGTTAGCTAGTGAAGGAATGGAAGTCATAACAAAAATATGGGCAGCTGATAAAGCTCTAAAGGATCCAATAATTAGTCCAATTTATGGCGATTTTCAAGGAGTTGGCAAGATAACTCATTTTATTGGGTCCCACGAAAGCTTATATCCAGATGCAATACAGTTTGATGAAAAGCTAACAGAACAAGGCGTTGCAATCAATACCTTTGTTTATCCTAAGATGAATCATGTGTTTGTTGTGATGCCGATCCCTGAGGCAGTGGATGCGCAACAGAAGATTATCAATATCCTAAGTAAATAATTCACAGAAAAACGTGTTTTGAGCCATTCAAAATACGTTTTTTTCTATATACATTTTTAGCAAGGTTTATTTATTTGTAGATGTTTGAAAAATAAAATTTGTGAATTGCAGAAATCGCAGAAGGATTTGTCAAAATTAGTTGGTGTCTCAAAACAATCAATCACTGCAATTGATTTGGGAAAATTTAATCAATCATTAGAGCTTACCTCCAATATTTTAAAAGCTCCTGAATATGATGGGTGTTTTTTTACAGCCCTACTAGTAAGTAAAAAAAGATTCTAAGTAAGCTAAATTGTACGTTTAACCCCTTTGGATAGGCCTATTTAAAGGGTGTTTTTATTGTTCGCCAGAATCTTTGAGATTACCACTTATTCCTTGATAACGACCAGTTGTCGATAATCCATTTACAACATGTATGGAAAAATTTATAGTGAGGCGTAGAAAGGACAGTGATCATATGAAGGTGGAAATATCGATTGACCCTACATATAAAGAACCCAAAGTAATCATTCTCACAGATAAAATGACTGATGACATTGAGCATCTTATGCAAATTATTACTACGACAGCAGAAAGCACTTTATTAGCTTTCTCCCATAAAGGCGTTGAATTGATCGATAGTAAGGAGATCGTGCGTATTTATACAGAGCAAAAAAAGGTTTGTGTCCAGAGCATTCACGGTGTTTATACGGTACGTTTGCGTCTTTATGAGCTGGAGGAAAAGCTCAATCCTCAAATGTTTCTCCGTATTTCAAATGCTGAAATAGTCAATCGCTACATGATCAAGCATATGGACATTAGTAGAACAGGTACAATCGGAGTTGAATTGAAGAATGGCACGAAAACATACGCTTCTAGGCGTTATGTAAGCAAAATTAAGAAGCAATTAGGAATCTGAGGTGATAAATATGCGAAAAGACATTTTAACACGTATTATTGGTGGATTTTTGATAGGTATAGTAATGGGACAAATTGTGCAATTCTTTGTATCAATGGGCATAGGGCAAGGAAAATATGTTTGGGTGGTACCAGAATTTCGTGCTTACTTTACAGATGAAATAAGTGCAATAATTACTCAAATTCTATTAACGGGTGTTATTGGCATTACCTTTGCTCTTGCTGCACTTATTTTTGAAATGGCTAGCTGGGGAATGTTGAAGCAATATTTCGTCCACTTTTTCATAACGGCAATGATTTGGATACCGATTGTAACGCTACTATGGATGCCAAAAACGATGGCTAATATTTTTTCTCTCGTAGCCAGCTTTCTTGGAACTTATATTGTGACATGGGTTTTACAATATAGATTTTCACAACGTGACATAGAAAAAATTAATGCGATTCTTACCAATCGAGGTGAAGAGCAGGATGATTAACATAAGAGATTTAACAAAGCTTTATAAAGAGCGTGTAGTCGTTAATCAATTAAATTTACAAATCCATCAAGGTGAACTTTTCGCTCTTTTAGGACAAAATGGTGCTGGCAAAACAACCACAATCAAAATGTTGTGTGGGCTCCTTTCACCTACAGAGGGGGATGCCACAATAGATGGAAAAAGCATTGTGCAAAATACACAGGCTGTAAAACAAGTTATTAATATTTCTCCTCAAGAAACGGCCATTGCGCCTAATTTAACGGTATATGAAAATCTATTATTATTCAGTCAGATTTATGGCTACGAAAAAGAAAAAGCACAACAACAAGTATATGACAAAATGGCCTTATTCGGACTGACTCCACATCAGCATGACAAGGCTAAGACACTATCTGGCGGCTACCAGCGTCGTTTAAGTGTAGCAATGGCTTTAATGTCAAACCCAAAGGTATTGTTCCTCGATGAACCGACTTTAGGGATGGACATACGGGCAAGGAATGATGTATGGAACATATTGAAGCACTTAAAAGGACATGTCACGATTATTTTGACCTCCCATTATTTGGAGGAGATAGAGGCTTTAGCTGATCGTGTAGGAATTATGCATCATGGGCAAATATGTGCACTAGGCACGATCCAACAATTGATCAGTGAAACAGGCAAGCATTCTTTAGAAGAGGTATTCTTGGAAAAAACAGAGGAGGCGTTATTGTGAGGGTAGCTGCGTTTGCAACAAGGAATCATAAAGAGATTGTCCGTGATCCAATCACTTTATTATTTGGTATAGGCTTACCAATTCTTTTATTGGGCTTATTTTCTGTTATGCAAAAAAATATGCCATTTGCTTTATATGAAATGAATAACCTAACACCGGGCGTCATTGTATTTAGTTTTTCTTTTCTCACACTGTTTTCAGGAATGTTACTAGGAAAAGATAAAAGTTCATCCTTTTTAATGAGGATTTTTGTTTCTCCTTTGTCTGCCGCTGATTACATTTTAGGGTATATGATACCTTTACTACCAATAGCTCTGCTACAAATTTTTGTTTGTTTAGCTACCGCCATGTTTTTAGGGTTGCCATTTAATAAGTCTATCCTCTTTATGATTCTTGCACTTCTAATAATTTCACCACTCTATATTAGTTGTGGATTATTATTTGGGACATTATTTACAGATAAGCAGGTAGGAGGGATATTTGCCATCTTTGTTAATGTGACAACTTGGTTAAGTGGAACATGGTTCGAATTAGATATGATTGGTGGACCATTCCAAAAGATTGCGCAGCTTTTACCTTTCATGCACGCAGTCAATGCAGCTAGGGCTATCTTACATGCAGAGTATGCGAATGTGTTTTATTCACTTATTGTTGTCATTGGTTATACAATAATTATGACAATTCTCGCTATCTTTATGTTTAAGCAGAAAATGCAAGGCAGTACAAAATGAAAAAAAGGCAGCTCCGACGTTGGGCTGCCTTTTTTATTAATCATGATTTAATGTCGCAGCGATTTCAGGTTGCTGCTCTACTTGGCGTAGCATATTAAAGGAAGCAATCGCTACTTCTACTTGATCGTCCTTCGGTTCACGAGTTGTTAGTAATTGGAGCCATAAGCCAGGGTAGCCAAGGAAGCGTAACACTGGAATATTACGGCAGGCATTTGTCGCTTGTAAGACTTCAAATGAGATCCCCAGAACAACAGGAATTAATAGAATACGATCTAAAATACGAAGCCACAGTGGATCTGTAGGCACAAAGAAATATAAAAACATCCCAACGAACACTGTGAATAATATGAAGCTACTGCCGCAACGATAGTGTAGGCGTGATTGAGCTTGAACATTTTTTACGGTAATGTCTAATCCAGCTTCATAGCAATTTATCACCTTGTGCTCTGCACCATGGTACTGAAATACTCGTTTAATGAGGGGTGTTAACGAGATAAAATATAAATAGGCTAGCAGTAACAATAATTTAATACCGCTTTCCAGTAAAATTTGTCCCGTTTTTCCTTCAATCCATTTTGAGAAAAAATCAGCTATAAAAACAGGAATTAATGTAAAGGCAAATTTTCCAAATAGAAAGGAAAGAATACCTACTACAGCAACGCCCAGTATCATTTGAAGTTTAGAGCCTTCTTCTTTATGATCTTCCTCTTCACCAGGTGTCACATCATAGCGATCCCCAGCAAATTGCATGTGACGAGAACCTAAGCCAGCGGATTCAATTAGCGCGACAACGCCTCGTACAAATGGGATTTTTTTAAGCTTTTGTAACAAAGGTTTTTGTACTTTTTTGAAATGATAATAATCAATGGAATCATCGTTACGACGAATGGCTGTAACAGTATGTTCCTTTCCTCCGAACATCACACCCTCTAATTGTGCTTGTCCCCCGTATACAGGTGAATTGCTCAAGGCTAACACCACTCTCTTTATATATTTCAACTGTACCATTGTACTAAATTTAGTGAAAAACCTCTACCGTTACGCATAGTAAATTTTCTATATGGCTACACTAATCGTACATTTTAGGAAATAATTAGTGTGCATAAAGGAGAGGTATAGGGTGAAAGTAGCGACAATTACAGCACTTGTCAATGCGCTTGTTTTAGCGCTGTGCTTAAAAGGTTTACATTATTTCCATCTCATTAAATGGCATCCGATAGGGTTTTATAAAAAATGGAATTGGTTTGAAGAAAGCTCCAAATTATTTCAATGGACCTTTTTTATTTTTCTACTATTTATTATCGGCTTATTTTTATACATGACTATGCGCTATGTATATATCATCCCAGCTGTTTTTTCTTCCCTTTTATTAGGTCTTTTGGTGACCATCTCATTGGAATGGATTGCTTTAGATTTACCATTACAGCTTACGTCTTTTAAAAAACTGTCGATTCCCTTTATGGTGACCGTTATTTGTTTATTACGTTTCTTGCTTGAAACCGCCAATTTCCATCAGAAGGAACATACAGCACAAAAACAAAGTTGAAGGTACAAAATATCCCCTTCGTTTAAGGGGATATTTATGGCACCACTAGTTGAAATTAGTTGCTGAATGCACGGTGTATGATAAAATAAATGGCAAGTACATAGAAAGAGGCGAATAGAAGCGTGAAGTTATTATGTTTGAATGGACCGAACTTAAATCGACTTGGTAAACGAGAGCCACATATTTATGGACATGAAACATTGGATGATGTTCGAGAAAATGTTCAAAATCTTGCGGCTTCTTTAGGTGCTACAGTTGAATTTCGTCAATCCAATCATGAAGGGGTACTAGTAGATTGGGTGCATGAAGCAGAGGACGAAAAATATGATGGTATTATCTTTAATCCTGGTGCATATACCCATACAAGCATCGCATTGCATGATGCGATAGCAGGTATTTCTGTGCCAGTTATCGAAGTACATATTTCCAATATCCACAAACGTGAGGCTTTCCGACATCATTCCTATCTTGCTCCGGCCTGCCTTGGTCAAATTTGTGGACTAGGTACGAAAGGCTATGAACTGGCACTACGTACATTTATCGAGAGGGAGAATTGATTATGTTGAAATTACAAAAGCTACGTAAAGCACTTCAAGAACAAAGCATCGATGGTATTTTAATTACGAATGGGTACAACCGTCGCTATATGACAGGTTTTACAGGGACAGCAGGCGTAGCAATTGTGTCTCAAAATGATGCTGTATTTATTACAGATTTCCGTTATACAGAGCAGGCTGCTGCACAAATTCAGGACTTCCGTATTGTCAAGCATGAAGCCACAATTATTGAAGAAATTGCTACTCAAGTAAATAATATGGGTATCAAATTATTAGGCTTTGAGAAAGATACTGTAAGCTATGGCACTTATGAACTGTATAAATCGAAGATTCAAGCAGATTTAGTGCCGATTTCTGGGCTAATTGAAAAAATTCGCTTGATTAAGACGGAACAAGAGATTAATATTATTAAGGCTGCGTGTGAAATTGCAGATCACGCATTTACACATATTTTAGGCTTCATCAAGCCTGGTAAAACCGAGCTTGAAGTTTCGAATGAATTAGAATTTTTCATGCGTAAACAAGGAGCAACTCAGTCTTCGTTTGACACGATTGTTGCGTCTGGTCTTCGTTCAGCATTACCACACGGCGTTGCAACGAATAAAGTGATTGAAAAAGGCGACTTTGTTACATTAGACTTTGGTGCGCTTTATAATGGCTATATTTCGGATATCACACGTACTGTGGCTGTGGGAGAACCATCTGAAAAATTGGTAGATATGTACAATACAGTCCTTGCTTCTCAACTGTTAGCACTTGAAAAAGTGGGTCCTGGATTAACAGGTATTCAAGCGGACGCGATTGCACGTGACTACTTAAAAGAAAAAGGATATGGCGAAGCATTTGGTCATTCTTTAGGACACGGTATTGGTCTTGAAGTACATGAAGGCCCTGGCTTATCGATGCGTTCTGATACAGTGCTAGAGCCAGGTATGGCCGTGACGATTGAACCAGGTGTTTACTTACCTGGAATCGGTGGTGTCCGTATCGAGGATGATATTTTAATCACAGAAACGGGTAATGAACTACTAACACATTCGTCAAAAGAACTCATTATTTTATAAACTTTGGAGGAACACAAATGATCTCAGTAAACGATTTCCGTACAGGTCTAACAATTATTGTTGATGGCCAATTATACCGCGTGTTAGATTTCCAACACGTAAAACCAGGTAAAGGTGCTGCGTTCGTACGTTCTAAATTACGTAACCTACGTAACGGCTCAGTGAATGAAAAAACATTCCGCGCTGGTGAAAAAGTTGAAAAGGCACAAATCGATAATCGTAAAATGCAATATTTATATGCACAAGGTGACGAGCATGTATTTATGGACTTGGAATCATATGAGCAAACTGAACTAGCTTCATCTGCTATTGAGTATGAATTAAAATTCCTAAAAGAAAACATGGAAGTGCATATTCAATCTTACCAAGGTGAAATGTTAGGTGTTGAATTACCAAACACTGTTCAATTAGAAGTAACAGAAACAGAACCAGGAATCAAAGGTGATACAGCTTCTGGCGGTACAAAACCTGCTACTCTTGAAACAGGTCTAATCGTACAAGTACCATTCTTCGTTAACCAAGGTGACGTTTTAATCATTAACACGGATGAAGGTTCTTACGTTTCGCGTGCATAATGATCAGCCTACTCTTTTCATTAAAGAGTAGGTTTTTATTTTTTTCTTATACATATACTGTCAAATCGTTCATTTAATGTGATAATAGATAGAAGCACTATTTAATTTTTATTGAGGTACTATCAAGTTTCTATCATCCGATAGATGGTCATTACTGGTAGAATTGTTTACAATCAGAGTAAGGAGTGAAAGGTATGCTACAAACAACATTTGATATGCGATATCCAATTATACAAGCACCAATGGCAGGCGTGACATCACCTAAATTTGTGGCGGCTTGTGCTGAGGCAGGCCTATTAGGTTCAATTGGTGCAGGTTACTTAGATGGTGAACAAACAAAGCAGTTTATTCAAGAAGTGAAGAAATTAACGACAAAGCCCTTTGCGGTCAATTTATTTGTGCAAGAAGAACCCAAAATTGATGTCGAGGTTTTACAACAAGCCAGAATGGCACTGCAACCTTTTTACGATGAATTAGGATTATCCCCTGTACAGAGCGTAACATCAAAGGAAGTTTTTGCGGGACAGGTTCAAGCTGTGATTGAAGAAAAGGTAGCAGTTTGTTCATTTACATTTGGGCTGCCATCTCCGGCTGTTCTTAAACAATTAAAAGATCATGGCGTCTATACGATTGGTACTGCAACCACATTAGAGGAAGCCATACTGGTGGAGCAAGCAGGAATGGATGCGGTTGTATTACAAGGGGGAGAGGCTGGCGGTCATCGAGGCTCTTTTACTGACCCTTTGCAATTAATTCCATTACATGACTTACTACAACAAGTAGTGGGAAAAGTTGCGATTCCGATTATAGCTGCGGGAGGCCTTGTAACCAAAGAGGATATTCAAAAGGCACTTGAAAGTGGGGCACAGGCAGTACAAATTGGTACGGCTTTACTAGTAGCAGATGAATGCGAAATTTCGCCACTCTATAAAAATGCTGTATTGGCATCAAAAGAACAACAAACGACGATTACGCTTGCATTTACTGGTAAACCAGCAAGAGGTTTAGCAAATGATTTCACGAAACGTATGGAGGATGCGACAGTAGCACCCTATCCACTACAAAATTATCTAACGACTACCATTCGTAAGGAAAGTGCTGAGCAAGGTAATGCAGAATATTTATCCATGTGGATGGGTGAAAATAGTCACCTCATACAGCAAACGGATACGGTGAAAAACATTGTGAGCAAACTATTATAATTTTTTATCGTAGAAGATCTCTATACATCTGTATAGAGGTCTTTTTTTTTGAAGAGCGACATATATTGCTGTACACGAGGGGGCGTAGGAATGGAATTACAAGACGTATTAAGAGTTGCTGGAGTGGGACTAGTCGTTGCGCTTCTTCATGTTTTCTTTGATCAAACAGGGAAGAAGGAGTTTTCATTTTTCCTCTTTTTCATTGCTTACTTATATATGACAGCAGAATTACTTCGATTTTTACGTCTATTCTTTAATGAGATTTTAACCTTCTTCCAATGGCTTACCTCATCCGGGTAATGTGAATGGAAATTGTCATCGTCGCTGTTGTCATGCTGCTTTTATTATTGCTGATAAAAGAAGTTATACAGCCACTCCATGCGCTAATCAGTGTGATGTTTTCTTTTTTGCTTTTTGGCATGTTGTTCTCGACGCTTTTATTGCCTTTCGCCAAACAATTGTTAGAAACACTTGCGTTTTTACCTTATGCGAAGGCTATTTTAATCAGTGCAAGTATGTTCTATGTCGGGCAGTGGGTGGCATTGCTTTTGGCAGAACATAATTATAAAGTGCTCGGGAACATCGTTTTTGCTGCGGTGAAAATTGTGATTTTGCTGTATTGGTTTAAAGAATTTCTGGCTGTTCTACAGGAGGTGTCGGCCATTTTAAAAAGGCTAAACTAAGGAGCGAAGCCATTGCAGGAGCAAATATTATCGTTTTTAATCGACCCATTCTTTCTCTTGCTCAAGATGACGCTCATGCTTTGCAGCTACGTCATCATCATTTTGATTGTGAACATGCTATTACCAGAGTTTGAAAAAGGGACAAGGATACTTTTTTTTCTTATCGTTTTAGCAACAATCGGTCCTGTTGTTGTCAACTCCTTTACATTAATTGATGAAATTGCACAAGGACTAGCCCATCTATTTACGGCATTTTATCCGATTCTTACATCAAGCTTTTTATTATCCAGTAGTATTACAGCGATTGCTTCCTGGCAGCCTTTTTTACTGTTTTTTGTACAAGTCCTCACCATTATCAGTAGTAAGTGGCTTATTCCTGGCGTGCTTTTGGCCATTGTCTTTGATGTATGCAGTGTGATCGTAAAGGAAATATCCTTTACTCGAATAGCTGAATTGATTCGCTTTACAATTATGAGCATCGTGTCGGCCTCAGTTATTTGCTATGTCTTACTGATGACCGCAAGCGGTGTAGCAGCATTTAGTGTCAATGCGGCTGTAGCAGAGCCCGTCAAAAAATTAATTGAAGAAAATATTCCAGTTGTTGGTTCTTTTATTGTGGATAGTTTTTCGATGTTTCAGCATATGACTCAATTTACATCTTCTCTTACAAGTATTAGCGCCTTTATCGCCGTCATTACGGTGTCTTTTATCCCAACCGTGCAGCTTGTAGTTAGTGCCTATTCTTTGAAAATGCTCGCTGCTATTTTAGAACCGATTGCCTTTGATGATATTTGTAGACTACTAGATCAAGTTAGCAAATCACTATTTACTTTATGTGCTGTATCATTTTTAATTGCTTTTTCATTTATGTTTTCTTGTTTTTTCCTCATTGTGTTCGTACAAGTCATGGCAGGGGGGAGATAGATTGATTCTTTTATTGGCATTGCTGTTTGTCTGTCAGATTTTTGTGTTTCTAACGGATGATAAGGAAATAATTTCACTGACAAAGTTGGTCATCACGTTAGTATTTTTGCAATTGCTATTAAAGATTCCATTTATCAATTCATAGGAAGAAACAAGCGTACATACACTTGAAAAAGAGAAGATGAAAGGAGGCAATGTACAAGTGATGTGGAAAAGACACGAAAAAAAACAACGTCATTGATGGTTTTAATTTTGATAGCTGCCTCCGTGGGAATTTTCATCATTTTACCTATGTATCAAACGAATTCAACAAGCGACAATGGTTCACCGCTCACGAATGAAGAAAAACTTGAGCAAACCCTGAAGGCAATGGAAGGTGTTGGGAAGGTTAAAGTCTACTTTTATTATGGAGAGATGACAGATGATCAGAATGCCAATAAACTATTCAGCCAATATTTTCGAGGGACTGAACAAGGCACGAAAAACGTGACAGGAATGCTCGTTGTTTCAGAGGGTGCTTCCGATATCTTTGTGAAAAATGAAATTCGTGCTGTCGTCAGTCAAGTGATGCAATTACCGATTCATCGAATTATTATCGTTCCAATGGAAAATAAGGAGGAAAAGTAAATGCGCGTACGTAGAAGAACAGTTTGGTTTATGACATTATTAAGTTTAGTAGCAGTCATTTCAGTGTATTATTTGGTAGATCCAGCAAAGCAATTCAATGGTCTTACTATTTTTACAGATGATACACTGCAACAAACAGCTGTCACAGGTGTTACAGATCAGGAGGCAACAAATGATATAACACAAGAAGTATCTTCACCAAGTCACTTATTTGAAGAAATGCGTATGCAGGTTAGTGATGAGAGAAGCCAGCTTCGTGAACAGTTAACACAAAAGATTGCCTCAGAAGAATATTCTGCCGAAGAAAAAAATGAGGCATATAATGAAATGGATGGCCTTATTAAACGTGAATCAGCTGAAGCTATGCTTGAGATGCTCGTAAAATCATTAGGCTACTCTGATGCGTTTGTTCGTGCTGAGGGAGAAAAAGTGTCGGTGACAGTGATGGCAGAGGAATTGTCAAAAGCCCAAGCAAACGAAATTATTTATTTGGTAAAAACAGAGATGGAAGGCGCAAATGATGTGCAAGTTAAGTTCAGTGCAAATAATTATTAAAAAATAAAGAAAAAAATAAATTTTTAGTTAATTATTAAAAGGTTGTTATATATCAGCTTCATGAAAAGGCTTTCGCTTAGTAAAGGAAAGCCTTTTATTTTGTTCATATTTACTTAATTTTCATTTAACTATTTCAAATTGATACGAAAAAATATAGAATAGTTATTGTAGTAGATTTTAATTCATAAGGAGAGTTAGAAATGTTCAAAATTCAAGAAATTCGTGAAATTATCAAATTAGTGGATTCTTCTTCTATTGACGAGTTTGTGTATGAAGTAGATGGCGCAAAAGTAAAACTTAAAAAGAATAATGTTGTTGTTACAGAAACTGTAGCACCTAAAAAAGAAGTAGTAGCCCCTGTTGTACAACAATCTGCACCAGCAGAAGCTCCAGCAGTAACATCTGCACCAGCGAAAGAAGAAGCGCCAGCACCAGCTGCAGCGGCACCATCAGTTAACGACCCATCGTTACATAAAATTGTATCTCCAATGGTCGGTACTTTCTATCAAGCACCAAACCCAGATTCTCCTGCTTACGTAAAAGTGGGTGACAAAGTAGGGGACGAAACAATCGTATGTATCGTAGAAGCAATGAAATTATTCAACGAAATCGAAGCAGAAGTGCAAGGGGAAATCGTTGAAATTCTAGTTAAAGATGGCGACTTAGTAGAGTACGGCCAACCATTATTCCTTGTAAAAGCTAAGTAAGGAGTGCAAAACAAATGAAAAAAGTTTTAATTGCAAACCGCGGCGAAATCGCTGTGCGTATCATTCGTGCTTGTAAAGAGTTAGGCATTCAATCGGTTGCTGTGTACTCTGAAGCAGATGCTGACGCATTACATGTGAAGTTAGCAGACGAAGCTTATTGCATCGGACCGAAGCTATCAAAAGATTCTTATCTTAGCTTCCCAGCGCTACTTAGCGTAGCTGAAAAGACAGGTGCTGATGGCATCCACCCAGGATATGGCTTCGTATCAGAAAACGCTGATTTTGCTGAAGCTTGTGAAAACGCTGGCATTAAATTTATCGGTCCATCATCTGATTCTATTAAAATTATGGGCATCAAGGACGTTGCACGTACAACAATGGAAGCAGCAGGCGTTCCACTTGTTCCAGGTACTGGTATTGTACCAGATATCGAAACTGGTAAAGAATGGGCTGCTAAAATTGGTTACCCTGTCATCATCAAAGCAACTGCTGGTGGTGGCGGTAAAGGAATCCGTGTAGCACGTACAGAAGAAGATCTTGTAAAAGGTATTGAAATTACGCAAAAAGAGGCTGCTGCAGCATTCGGTAACCCTGGCGTATATTTAGAGAAATTTATCGAGTACTTCCGTCACTGTGAAATCCAAGTTTTAGCAGATGGCTACGGTAACGTGGTGCATTTAGGCGAACGTGACTGTACGGTTCAACGTCGTATGCAGAAGTTAGTAGAGGAAGCTCCATCTCCAGCCCTATCCTCTGAGCGTCGTGCTGAAATGGGTGCAGCTGCAGTAAAAGCGGCACAAGCATGTAACTATGAAGGTGCTGGCACAATCGAGTTTATCTATGACTATCAAGAGGACAAGTTCTACTTCATGGAAATGAACACTCGTATTCAGGTTGAGCACCCAGTAACAGAAATGATTTCTGGTGTAGATCTTGTACAACAACAATTAAAAATTGCATCTGGTGAGAAGCTTCCATTCACACAAGATGATATAAAATTAAATGGTTGGGCGATTGAATGCCGTATTAACGCAGAAAATGCCTATAAAAACTTCATGCCTTCAGCAGGAACTGTTGATACGTATATAACACCAGGTGGCTATGGTGTACGTATTGATTCTGCTGTCTATGCAGGCTATACAATCCCACCATATTACGATTCAATGGTAGCAAAACTAATTGTTCACGCGGATACACGTGAAGAAGCGATTGCAAAAATGAACCGCGCCTTAAGTGAATTCGAAGTATCTGGTCCTGGAATTAATACAACCATTCCATTCCACCAAGCACTAATGAACAATGATGTCTTCAAATCAGCGCAATTCAATACGAAGTTCCTAGAAGAGAACGATGTATTGGGTGTAGCAGAAAAAGTGAAGTAAGCGTTCGCAAGTTTAAACCTCCTAGCTATTATTAGTTAGGAGGTTTTTTATGTCTAAGCATAACTAGATAGAAGACTTACTTGCAGGTAGGAAGATCAATCATAGAAGTAAGATTGACCGTTATAGAAGCTTAAACCGTACTAGTTGAAGTGTGAAAAAGATTATAAAAGTTCTATTTTATAGATAGAAGATCGTTATCTGGTGTTAACATACCATTCTTTGTTGAATAATCTCCTATGTTTCTGTAAAGCACAGCTGTCTTTATCGCATGGCCTTCTTTCGCAAATACAAGAAGGAAAATATCTTCCCGTACATCTAATCCACTAATACTACCTTTAAACTGTATGTTCATTGTTTCTTCAATCGCATCTTTCGTTGTATAAGGTCCAAAAATTTGCGCTTTTTCCCAATCAAAATCCGTTAATTTATTTAGTGAAACTATAGTTGTACCATTATTTGCTTTTTCCATTATATTTTTCGCAAGCAATGTATCTTCACTAGCACTATTCCCAAAAAATAAAAAAAACATTGTAAACATGAGGACAACCCCACCGATGCCAAACAACCATTTTTGTAACATACTCTACCTCTACTTTATCTCAAATCAATTCTATATTATAGAAAGAATACTATATAATAGAAGAAAGAAATAGTCATCCCCCTGAAAAGGAGTGAAACAATGGATGCCAATATACAATAAGCTAGTGAGGGATAAAATTTTAGAAGTAATTGAAGCGAAGGGTTTATCCTATCATGCACGCATTTTAGAACCTAGTGAGCTGGTAAAGGCAATAAAGGCTAAAATGATAGAAGAAGCTACAGAATTTTACGAAGCCCAGCATAAAGAAGATAGTGTTGAAGAGCTCGCAGACATACTGGAGCTCATTCATATGGCTATCGGTGTGCTAGGTGTAAGCTTTGAGGAGCTAGAAGCGACCCGTGTACACAAGAAGAAAGCTCGTGGGGGATTTGAAAAGGGAATTTATTTAATCGATGTCGTGGATCAGTAAAGTCGGTTTTAAATTAAAACGGCTTTCGACAGCCAAACCTTCCTTTTTATAGTATAATAAATGTAAGTACAGCACTTGTTTGTGATGTGTAAGGGAAAGGATGATATTTGTATGGCAGAGAAAGTAGGACAATCTTTCGTACAACCAACACCTTCTGGGAAAGAAGAGCTTGGAAAAATTGAGGTAGCGGCAGAGGTGATCGAGGTTGTGGCTGGGATTGCTGTCAATGAAGTAGAAGGCATTGCTGCAACTCGTGGGAATATTGCGACGGGTGTCGTGGAACGTTTCGGTAAAAAAGTACACAATAAAGGCATTAAATCAGGTGTAACGGAAACTGGTGAAATTGCGATTGATGTATTTTGCTCTGTGAAATATGGATATGCCATTCCTAAAGTAGCAAAAGAAGTTCAAACGCAAATCCGTCAGGCTATTTTTAATATGACGGCACTAGAAACAGCAGAAGTAAATGTGCATATTACAGGTATTCACTTTGAAAAAGAAGAGACAGTAGTGCATGAATAAAAAAGAAAAGGATTGCCCAATGATGATTCGTTCATCATTGGGCAGTCCTTTTTATATGGATTTCTCTAGGATGTTCATGTGGATGTATCGCTATTTTATAATTCTATATGCTTTGGCTTTCTCCAGAATAACGCAAGTATGACGCCTAGCACCAATACGATTGTAGCAAAGTAGTATGGATAGTTCAGATTGATATCGAACAATATCCCACCTAGAATTGGGCCAAAAATATTACCAAGACTTGTAAACATAGAGTTCATGCCACCAACAAATCCTTGTTCATTTCCGGCAATTTTCGATAAATACGAAGTAACAGCAGGTCGAATTAAATCGAAGCCTACGAAAATAAAGAATGTCACGAATAAGATGGCAAAATAATGACTCACGATCGTCATGGCGAATGTTAATACTGCTGAAAGGATTAGTGAGTAACGAATAACATTAATCTCACCCATTTTCTTTGTCAGCCAATCAAATAGTATTAATTGAGCTAGTGCCCCAACAATACCACTTCCTGTAATAATTATGGCAATATCCGATGGTGTAAACGCAAATTTGTGATCAACGAATAAGCTAAACAATGATTCGAATGCAGCGAGGCCAAATGATAACACGAAAATAAGAATGAATGGTATGAAGTAGAGTGGACTAAACACACGTTTGACACTACCTAACATGGATTGTGCTACTTCTTCATTGTCTGTAGCACGTGTTGGCTCTTTTAAAAACAGCAATGACAGGATAGCTGCGAACAGACCAAGTACCCCAGCTGCATAAAATGGGACACGTGTACCAATTTCAGCTAAAAAACCACCGATCCCAGGGCCGATAATAAAACCTGTGCTAATGGCTGCACTCATATAGCCAAGTGCCTTAGGGCGCTGTGCCAATGTCGTAATATCAGCTATATAGGCGGTTACAGCTGGCATAATGAAAGCGGCACTCACGCCACCTAACATACGAGAGACAAAAAGAATTTCAACAGAACGACCAAACCCAAATAAAAACTCAGAAAGTCCAAAAATAAAAAGACCTGCAACAATCATAACTTTGCGGCCAATATTATCAACAAGCTTACCTGCAATTGGTGATGCAATTAATTGTGTAATGGCAAAGGCTGCCACCATATAACCAACAACAGAGCCAGAAATATGTAGCTCATTCATGATGGTTGGTAAAACAGGGATGACTAAACCAATCCCTAAAAAGGCAATGAAAAGATTAGATAATAAAATAGCTAAGGTTATATTTTGTTTCTTGCTCATAAACTTCTCCTTCTAATTGTTCGCGATACATGTTTTCAATCTACTAGAATATTTCCATGTAATACGATAAACCCTATAGTAACTATAGGGTCAAAAGATTTGTTTTTATTTTTTAAAATTTTTATCAGTTTGGGAGTTCTGGCTGAGAGTTATACGAATGCGCCACTACTTTTTCGGAGGAATTTTGTGTCTCTTGTTTTTGCCTAATCTTTAATTCTACTATAAATTTCTTTTCTTGTTCCATAGTGAGCGTTGCTGGCATGTATAGCTCATACACTTGCGACTCAAATAGTTCCTCCTGAGCTAATACATGATTTCTCAACTTTTCATAGAATGAAAAATAAGTATCAGGATCGTAAATAAAGGCAATGCATACATATTTACCGCCAGGAATAATGGTTTGTTGTATGTTTGGTGAAAGCTGCGAAAATGTGCGCTCCGTTAATAGGGGAGTGAAAATAGCATCATAAATGATGTCATTGACATCTTTATAGGGCTCTAGTGGATAAATACAGCCATAACGACTGTTTAAGACACTGCCTTCCTTTTCGATGATTTTAATTAAAGTGGCATAGTATGTACTGGTGCTCGATGTCGGTGTTAATTCAGTAGTGGTTACTTGAAGAACGGGCATTGCTTCCTCTATTTGCGCATAAATCTCACCGAAGACTGGGATATCAATTTGCTCTTGTAATTGCTTTTTTGTTTTCAGTAAGGTATTTTTTGCTTCGTTTAAACGTGAAATTTTTTCATTGATGCGTAGCTCCTGCTGAGCTAAAAAATCAAGCAATTCCTCTGAGGTTAATCTAAGTGCTTTTTTTATATCATCGAGCGTCACGCCGATATATTTAAGGGACTTTATAATGTCTAAATAGAATAGCTGATTGCCTTTATAATACCGATAATTGGTGAAGGTATCGATATAAGCAGGCTTAAATAAATCAATTTGATCATAATAACGTAATGTCTGAACCGATAAGTTTGAAAGTTTGGCAACCTCACCTATCGTATAATAATGTTCCTTCATAAATGGCCTCCACTAATAAAAGCTAAAAAAGTTTCGAATGGCATCAAAACGAATTTTATGCTTGCATCCACCCAGTAAAATAGGTGAGATGTACGTTCCTTCATTTGTTGATATTGTTCTTCACTGTCAACCATTTTAAATGTTTTTTGCAGCTAAGACATATAGCTTCAGTTTGCATTGTGACACCTCTAAAGTTTTTTCTTTATTATACCATTACGAACAGGAAACATTCATTTTTGGAATACCACTATTCGATGAGAAGTGGGCTTAAACAAAAAGTTCCTTGAAAAAGGTTCAGATTATTGAAAACTTGCTTGAAATCGTGTTTCTCATGTGATTTTATGCTATTATAAACCTTAATGCCACTTAAGAAGGAGAGCTTTACATGAAACGACATGAAGCACGCGAAAAAGCGTTGCAAGTTTTGTTTCAGCTAGACAATACGGATCTAACAGTTGAAGAAGCAATGGGCCATATTAAAGGTCAACCTACCAATGCCTTCTACGAAAAGATCGTAAATGGAACAGCTGAACATTTGGAGGAAATCGATGCTACATTAGAACAGCATCTTGAAAAGTGGTCACTTGCCCGTCTACCCAAAATTGAAAGAACGGTTTTACGTTTAGCTGTATATGAATTGTTATACATGCCAGAAACACCAAAAAGAGTAGTACTAAACGAAGCAATCGAGTTATGTAAAACATTTGGCGATGATAGTTCATCTAAATTCGTCAATGGTGTACTTTCTAAATTTACAGAACAAGAATAATGTGTTGAATTGGAAGGAGTAACGAAGGTTTATGTCAAGTGCAATTATTAATGGTAAAGAGATTGGTCAAGAAATTCGTAATGCTGTAGCAGAGCGTGTCATTCGTTTAAAAGAGCGAGGATTGACACCTGGTTTAGCGGTTGTGTTAGTTGGAGACAACCAGGCATCAGCTACATATGTGAGAAATAAACAAAAATCTTGTGAAGCGATTGGTATGTTTTCAGAACTCATTAAATTACCCGAAGAGACAACGCAAGAGGAATTACTAGCACAAATTGAGCTTTTAAATCAACGTGAGGATATTCATGGTATTTTAGTTCAATTACCACTCCCAAAACATATTGATGAGGATACAGTCATTGCAACGATTGCTGTCGAGAAGGATGTGGATGGATTCTCACCTGTAAGCGTTGGGAAAATGATGCTTGGCCAAGAAACATTTTTACCTTGTACACCGTTTGGCGTGATGAAGCTTCTTGAGTATTCAGGAATTGAAATCGCAGGAAAGCATGCTGTAATCGTAGGTCGTAGTCATATCGTTGGTAAACCAATGGGACAACTACTTTTACAAAAGGATGCAACGGTAACCTATACACACTCTAAAACGCCAGATTTACCTTCATTTACAAAACAAGCAGATATTTTAATTGCCGCAGTCGGACGTGCAAACTTTATTACGAAAGAGCACGTGAAAGAAGGGGCTGTTGTTATTGATGTAGGCATTAATCGCGATGACAACAATAAATTATGCGGTGACGTAAACTTTGCAGAAGTAGATGGAATTGCGTCTCATATTACGCCTGTACCAGGTGGTGTAGGACCAATGACCATCACAATGTTACTATTCAACACAGTGCAAGCAGCTGAAAATACGCTTGCAAAATAAAAAACCTTTTGAAGAAAGTCATCTCAACATTGTGTGAGGTGACTTTTTTGTTGTGTAAATTCAGAACTTTTCTTCGATTATGTCGTCTAATGTAACGTTTGGGACATACATACTGAGGAGGAGGTTTTTATGGAAAATATCGATATTATGTTAATTGTCAAGCATATCATTATTGGACTTGTCCAAGGCTTTACAGAGCCAATTCCTGTATCGTCGAGTGGACATGTAATGATTGCTAGCGAAATGCTGGGACTAGGTGAACAAGGTTTTACTTTTGCCATCTTAACCAATACAGCTTCGTTACTTGCTATTATGTATATTTATCGTGAGGATATTGTTCGTCTGATCAGTCATTTTTTTCTTTACTTGAAAACTAGAGAAAAGCGGTATAACGCAGATTTTCGCTTTGCTCTCTATATTGTCATCGGTTCAATTCCTGCTGGCGTTTTAGGGGTGTTATTAAGTGATGTTATTGCAGATAACGTAAGTATGACAACGATTGCGCTCATGCTATTTGTGACAGGGACTGCATTATGGTTAATTCGTAATATGCGTGGCAAGAAGAAAGATGCAGATTTACGTGCTAAAGATGCCATCATTGTAGGGCTGGGGCAAGCAGTTGCTTTAACGCCAGGCATTAGCCGTTCAGGAGCTACGATTATTTCCGCCATAGCAGTAGGGATGAAGCAGGATACAGCCTTACGTTTTTCCTTTATGCTTTATATTCCTGTAAGTTTGGGTGGGGTAGTCCTTGGCATTACAGATTTTTTAGACGAGCCGAATAAAGGTGCCTTAGCTCTTCCATATGCCGCCACTTTCTTGGCAACACTCATTATGACTTATTTTGCGATGCGTTGGTTTATGGGCATTATGAAAAGTGGCAAACTTAGCTACTTTACGTATTATTGTTTTATTGTAGGAACTCTTTTATTACTATTTTATTAAAATATAAAGTCTCATAACGTATGAAGTTATGGGGCTTTGTTTGTTATTTTTCATAATATACGATTTCTAATAGTGAGAACGTGTAGGAATGTGTTATAGTTGTTTTTCGATAGAAGAAAGACAGTCATTTTTTCTATCGAAACTGCATTTTGGCACGTCAACGACTGCAAAAAATGTTATGATAGGTGTAGTTTTGTGAAAAACTTGATTTTAGTAAAGGAGCCGAAAACATGTCCTCTGCTTCTTATTTAACAGTAAAAGCGTTAACAAAATATATTAAACGAAAATTCGATGCAGATCCACATTTGCGTGAAGTGTATGTAAAAGGTGAATTATCAAATGTGAAAATTCATCAATCCGGCCATATTTACTTTACATTAAAGGATGATGGTGCCCGAATAGCTGCGACGATGTTTAAAGCAGCGGCTACCAAATTAGCGTTTGAACCAAAGGAAGGTATGCAAGTATTTATCCGAGGGGATGTAAACGTTTACGAAGGCTATGGAACCTATCAGCTATATGTACAGGAAATGCAACCGGATGGCATTGGTAGCCTATTTGTTGCCTTCAATCAATTAAAAGAGCAATTACAAAAAGAAGGTCTTTTTAAACCTGAGTGGAAGCAACCGATACCAAAATTTCCTGAAAAAATTGGTGTGCTCACGTCAACAACTGGTGCAGCTATACGGGATATTTGTTCAACCTTAAAGAGGCGTTACCCACTTGCTGAAATTTTGATTTATCCAACCCTTGTACAAGGAGCTCAGGCTGCACCGAATATTGTGCAAAATATTCAACGTGCTAATCAAGAGGCAAGCTGTGATGTGTTGATTGTCGGGCGAGGAGGAGGCTCCATCGAGGATTTATGGGCTTTTAATGAAGAAATTGTGGCAAGAGCTATTTTTGAAAGCCGAATTCCTATTATTAGTGCGGTTGGCCATGAAACAGATACAACGATCGCCGATTATGTAGCCGATTTACGTGCACCTACTCCAACAGCTGCTGCTGAGTTGGCTGTGCCCGATCAAGCGGATCTCTACCAACGCGTGCTTACGCAGAAATCACAGCTACATCAAATGGTTAGGTCGCAACTTATGGCAGAGCGACAACGTCTAAATAAGCTCCAGCAGTCTTATCCATTGTCAATGCCAGAAAGACTTTATCGACCTTTTACAGAAAGATTGGCACAGCTTGAGTCAGGATTACAGGCAGCAATGCAAGTGAGCTTGATGAAAAAAGCTGCCCAACTTCAACAATTACATAGTACGGTGGAGCAACATTCACCCAAAAAGGCACTTGCTTTTCATCAGAGAGAGCTTGAAGCGCGCGTTCAACAATTATCACGTGCTACAACGTATTATGTGGCAAAAAAGCAACAACAATTTGAGTCAACCGTTAGAACATTAGAAGCTTTAAATCCACTGTCAATTCTAACAAGAGGATTTACAGTAGCATATAAAGATCAGCAAATGATCAAATCATCCACTGAGGTACAAAAGCAAGATCAACTGACACTGACTTTCCATGATGGAAAGGTTGTGGCTAACGTGACGAATATCTTGCCAAAGAATGAGGGGGAATTGTTGTGACTGAAAAACAACAAACATTTGCAGAAGCCATGACGGCACTAGAAGAAATCGTTCGCCAGTTAGAACAGGGTGATGTGCCATTGGAAAATGCGATTGATTTATACAAGCAAGGAATGGAGCTATCAAAGTTTTGCCATAGTAAGCTGCAACATGCTGAGGAGCAGCTTGTATCAATTGTCCAAGAGACTGGTGAAACAACAGCATTTGATCCACTAAAGGGAGAGAATTAGGAAATGAATGAGCCATTAAAGTACTTTATTGAAAGCAATACACCACAAATTGAAGAGATGATGTTTGCACTTGTTGAACAAATTGATGCACCAGCAGATTTAAAGGAATCCATGCTTTATTCATTAAAGGCAGGGGGTAAACGAATTCGTCCGCTTTTTGTGTTAGCGGTACTAGAGCTTTACCGTAAAAATCTTCAGGACGGTTTGATTGTCGGTTCGGTTATTGAAATCATTCACACATATTCTTTAATCCATGATGATCTACCAAGCATGGATAATGATGATTTTAGAAGAGGCAAGCCAACAAATCATAAAGTTTATGGAGAAGCGCTGGCTACGCTTGCTGGTGATGCATTAAACACACTGGCATTTGGCATTTTAGCACGCATGGATATCTCTGCTGAAAAGCGTATTGAGCTTGTCCAGTTGCTAAGCGTTGCAGCAGGTGCAGAAGGCATGGTTGGTGGTCAAGTACTAGATATGGAAGGGGAGCAACGTCAGCTTAATTTAGCTGAATTGGAACAAGTCCATGTCAATAAAACAGGTGCTTTATTGCGTTTTAGTATTGAAGCGGGAGCCGTACTTGCAGATGTATCAGCACAAGACCGTGCTACATTGAAAGAATATGCGCACCATATTGGTTTAGCTTTCCAAATTCAAGACGATATTTTAGATATTGAGGGAACGACTGAAGAACTAGGAAAAACAGCTGGAAAAGATGTCGCTAGTGATAAAAGCACTTATCCAGCACTCTTAACCCTAGAGGGAGCAAAAGAAAAGCTTGCTGAGCATTATCAACATGCCATTAACGCACTCGATCAATTACCAATAGATGTCAGCCTATTACGTGACTTTGCTGCTTATATAGTTCATCGTAAAAACTAAGAGAAAATCAAGGCGTTGAAGGAAAAGAATATGCTAGAATAGGTGGGAACGTTTGCAATATGTAAACAATGAAGTGCTCGTACTTTTAGCATATTGATAACACTGCTATAATGGTGGAAACACAATTGCGGTGAATATTTTATTGAAAAGGTGTGTGAGAAAGGTGGATTTAAATAAAATAACTAGTCCATCCTTTTTAAAAAACTTAAATAAGAAGGAGCTTGAGCAGCTTGCCCAAGAAATTCGTACCTTCTTAATCGAAAAATGTTCTGTCACAGGTGGGCATATCGGGCCGAATTTAGGCGTAGTTGAGTTAACGATGATGCTGCATAAAATGTTTGACAGTCCTAAAGATAAGTTTTTGTGGGATGTTGGCCACCAAGCTTACGTGCATAAAATTTTAACAGGTCGTGCGAGTCAATTTGACACACTACGTCAGTTCAAAGGGCTTTGTGGATTTCCGAAGCGCGTGGAGAGTGAACATGATGAGTGGGAAACAGGTCATAGCTCGACATCTTTATCAGCAGCCATGGGTATGGCAGCAGCACGTGATATAAAAAAAGAAAACAACTTTGTTATCCCTATTATTGGTGATGGGGCTTTAACAGGTGGTATGGCACTTGAGGCATTAAATCATATTGGCCATGCAAAAACAAATATGATTGTCATCCTCAATGATAATGAAATGTCGATTGCACCAAATGTTGGCGCATTACACAATGTTTTAGGTCGTCTACGTACAGCCAAGGAGTATTCAAAAGCCAAGGAAGAGCTGGAATCACTTATTAATAAGATTCCAGTATTAGGTGGAAAGCTTGCCTCTACTGTTGAACGCGTAAAGGATAGCTTAAAATATTTAGTAGTATCTGGTGTGTTTTTTGAGGAACTAGGTTTTAAATATCTTGGTCCAATTGATGGACATGATTTTGAAGCGCTTGAAATGACATTATCACATGCGAAAAAAGTAAAAGGGCCAGTCCTTGTTCATGTTATTACGAAAAAAGGAAAGGGCTATAAACCAGCCGAGGATGATACAATCGGAAATTGGCATGGAACAGGTCCTTATAAAATTGAAAATGGTGCCTTTGTGAAGTCTGAGACTACTGGACCAGCTTGGAGTAGTTTAATTGCTGAGACGGTTCGTAAAATTGCTCATGAAAATGAGCGAGTGGTAACGATTACACCTGCCATGCCTGTAGGTTCAAAGCTACAAGGTATTCAAAAGGACTTCCCAAATCGTTTCTTTGATGTAGGGATTGCGGAGCAGCATGCGGCAACGATGGCTGCAGGATTAGCTACGCAAAAGATGAAGCCATTTTTAGCGATTTATTCTACGTTCCTGCAACGTGCATATGACCAAGTATTGCATGATATTGCTCGTCCGAATTTAAATGTCTTTATTGGTATTGATCGGGCTGGTTTAGTGGGAGCAGATGGGGAAACACATCAAGGTGTATTTGATATTGCTTTCCTTCGTCATATTCCAAACATGACAATTATGATGCCAAAGGATGAGAATGAAGGGCAACATATGGTAAAAACAGCAATTGATTATGATGGTGGTCCAATTGCACTTCGTTATCCACGTGGTAATGGAATTGGTGTGCCATTAGATGATGAGCTTATAGCTTTACCAATTGGTAGCTGGGAAGTTTTACGTGAGGGGAAAGATGCATCTATTTTGACATTTGGAACAACGATTCCAATGGCAATGGCTGCTGCTGAAATGCTTGCGCAACAAGGAATCGATATTGAAGTGGTCAATGCACGCTTTATCAAACCGATGGATGAGGATATGCTACACCGTATATTATCTAGTCAAAAACCGATTTTAACAATTGAAGAAGCAGTTCTACAAGGTGGATTTGGTAGTGGTGTATTAGAGTTTGCTCATGACCACGGCTATTTAAATGCGCTAGTTGATCGAATGGGCATCCCAGATCAATATATTGAGCATGGTAACGTAGATCAGCTACTCGCAGAAATTCATATGACAGCAGAAGATACGGTTGCACGTATGCATGTATTACTTCAACAAAAACAGCAAGTGGGTTTGAATAAATAATGACAAAACAACCAAAAGAACGTGTAGATATTTTACTTGTAGAGCGTGGACTATGTGAAACAAGAGAAAAAGCAAAACGGTCCATTATGGCAGGCCTTGTCTTTTCAAATGAAATACGAATTGATAAGGCAGGCGAGAAAATTGCCGTCGATGCACCGCTACAAGTAAAGGGCTCAGATTTAAAATATGTGAGTCGTGGAGGCCTTAAATTAGAAAAGGCGCTACAAATTTTTGATATGTCTGTAGAAGGGAAGCTAATGCTTGACATTGGCTCCTCTACAGGTGGCTTTACAGATTGTGCCTTACAACATGGTGCAAGACATTGCTATGCACTAGATGTTGGCTCGAACCAATTAGCATGGAAAATTCGCTCTGATGAACGAGTGACAGTAATGGAGAAAACGAATTTTCGTTACACCACGGCAGCTGATTTATCAGAAGGTTTACCTGATTTTGCAACAATCGATGTTAGCTTTATTTCGTTATCACTGATTTTACCAGTATTAAAAACATTATTGCTGCCAGGCGGGGATGTTATGGCATTGGTGAAACCTCAGTTTGAAGCTGGGAAAGATAAAGTAGGTAAAAAAGGAATTGTTCGTGATAAAAAAGTACATTTAGAAGTTTTGGAAAAAACGGCTGCAATGGCAACTGAGGTTGGTTTTGTAGTAAAAGATGCTTCATACTCTCCAATCACAGGTGGAGAAGGAAATATTGAATTTTTATTCCATTTAGTGAATCCTATTGGACAAGAAGTGCTACCTGCATATACAGCTTTTAATGCACTCGTTGAAGAAGCGCATAATTCATTAAAATAACACGTGCTCGCTTATAGAGCCGTGTTTTTTCTTGTGCTTTTTTGTTGAAAATGGTAGTGTGATTATACACATATACAATTATTTATAAGAGGTGATTTCGTTGAATAAGGGACAACGACATATACGGATTCGGGATATTATCGCCAATCATGAAATTGAAACACAAGATGATTTAGTCGATTTTTTAAAAGAAGCAGGCTATAATGTGACACAAGCTACAGTATCACGAGATATTAAAGAGCTTCATTTAGTAAAAGTACCATTACAGGATGGGCGTTATAAATATAGCCTACCCGCAGATCAACGTTTCAATCCAGTCCAAAAATTACATCGTGCATTAGCGGATGCTTTTGTAAGTATTGATGGGGCATCACATTTTTTAGTCATGAAAGCTCTTCCTGGGAATGCGAATGCCATTGCTTCCCTACTTGACCATTTAGATTGGCCGGAAATTTTAGGTACAATTTCTGGAGATGATACCATTTTAATTATTTGTCGAAATGAAAATGAGCGTGAAAATACAAAAAATCGTTTATTAGACATGCTATAAAAAATGGTTAATTTGATTTAGAGGTGACAATTTGTGTTAAGAGAGCTTAGTATTCGAAACTTTGCCATCATTGAGGATTTGACTGTCAGCTTTTTAGAAGGCTTAACAGTTCTCACAGGGGAAACAGGTGCCGGAAAATCTATTATCATTGATGCGGTGCATTTACTTGCAGGAGGACGAGGCAACACTGAATTTATTCGTCATGGCGCAAGAAAAGCAGAATTGGGTGGCTTATTTCAAATTTCGAGTTCAGTTCATCCTGTTCTGAAAAAGTTAGAAGAAGCAGGCATTGAAATAGAAGAAGATACAATTATTTTACGTCGTGATTTGAATGATACCGGTAAAAGTATTTGCCGAGTGAATGGTAAGCTCGTGCCTTTGTCGGTACTAAGAGACATTGGGGCAAGTCTCATAGATATTCATGGCCAACATGAAAATCAAGAGCTAATGGATGAAAAGCAGCACATCAATTTGCTTGATCAGTTTGCAGAAGAAGAGCTGTCGCCGATTCAAAAAAACTATCGCGCCCAATATGATGAATACCGTTTGCTCAAAAAAGACTTAGCTTCTATATCCATTGATGAGCAGTTGATGGCACAACGTATCGATTTGTATCAATTTCAAATTAAAGAGTTGGACGAAGCTAATTTAAAGTTAGGTGAGGAAGACGAGCTTCTAGACGAACGCCGTCGTCTGATGAATTTTAATAAAATTTTTGAACGTTCTAGTGCAGCCTATGAAGCCATTCAGGGCGAAACGAAAGGGCTTGATTGGATCGGAACAGCAATGGGTGCTTTAGAAGATGCTGCAACGGTTGATGAGCAATTCAAAGAATCATCTGAGGCAGTGACAACTGCGTTTTATGCATTACAGGATGCAGCCTATCAGGTCAAAAATGTGTTAGATGAATTGGAATTTGACCCTGCACGTTTAAACGAGGTTGAGCAGCGTTTAGCGTTGTTGCAAACTTTAAAACGCAAATATGGAACGACAGTGGAAGAGATTTTGGCTTATTATGAAAAAATTAAAAACGAGTTAAATGAGCTGTTGAATCGTGATGAGATTTTGCAGGTGAAAGAACGACGTGTATTAGAGATGGAAGCTGTACTCAATGAGCTGGCTAGTGAACTTTCAACTGTACGTAAAGCTGCAGCTCAACAATTGAGTGAAGCAATTATGGCAGAGCTACGTGAATTACATATGGAAAAAGCAAAATTTATTGTCAATTTCGATGAATTACCCTATTTCGATGCCAATGGGAAAGATCAAATTATCTTCTACATTTCCACAAACGTTGGGGAACCACCAAAGTCTTTACCGAAAATTGCATCAGGTGGAGAATTATCACGAATGATGCTAGCGTTGAAAACCATTTTCTCTTCTTCCAATGGAATTACTTCCATTATCTTTGATGAGGTGGATACAGGTGTCAGTGGTCGTGTTGCGCAGGCGATTGCAGAGAAAATTGCCGCGATTTCTGTTAATTCTCAAGTTTTATGTATTTCACATTTACCTCAAGTTGCAGCGATGGCTGATCATCATTACTTCATTAAAAAAGAAGTCGAGCATGATCGAACGTTTACTTCCTTATCAGAGATTGATCAAGATGCTCGTATAGAGGAAGTTAGCCGTATGATGTCTGGAACGGAAATTACAGCGTTGACACTACAGCATGCCACTGAGCTTTTAAAAATGGCAGATGAACGAAAAAAACAAATGCGTTAACCATTATTCCAGAAACAGTTTCAGCTGTTTCTGGCTTTTTTCATTTTGCGCAAATATTTACCGCTTATAAGAACGTCACAACAACACATAGTAAAAAGACAAAAATGAAAAGGAGGTGTCGTATGAATCGTCATTGGCGTCAATTAGTCATTTTGCCTATGCTCATCTTTTTATTAGTGTTGCCTATACAAGCTTTAGCCGCCAAAAAGCTTATACCAATGGGCGAAGCAATTGGAATTCAACTTCAATTGTCCCATGTATTTGTCGCACACGATGTACTGTTAGCTTCCAATCAGTGGATGAAAGGAGGCGCTGTTATTGAAAAAATAAATGATATACCAGTAAAATCTCTTGCTGATGCCAAGCAGGCTGTGGCAAAAGATGGCCAACAGACATGGACGATCAATAGTGAAGGCCAACAAATTACATTGGAATTACAAAACCAAGAAGCAGAGCATGTCATTTCCTTTTTAAAAGATGAAACAGATGGAGTAGGAACACTGACTTATATTGATCCAGAGACAAAAAATTACGGTGCACTAGGTCATCAAATTGTCGATTCAACCCTACAAGAAGCCCCTGTTTTTAGAGCTGGCTCCATTTTTTTAGCTTCTATTCAGCAAATCCGAAAAAGCACACCAGGCCAACCTGGCTATAAAATTTCCTCCATTGAAAAGCATCAAGAACGTCTAGGCAGTATAGATAAAAATACTATTTATGGTATTTTTGGCCGCTGGGAAGACGGTTATCAACAAAGATTACCCAAAGCGATAGAAATTATGCATGAAAAAGATATAAAAACGGGGAAAGCTGAAATCTATACAGCCATTGAAGGCAGTAAGGTGGAAACCTTTTCAATAGAAATTACCAAAGTGGAAAATGAACGCCTTGAATTTATAGTATCTGACGAGAAGCTCATTGAAAAAACAGGTGGCATTTTGCAGGGAATGAGTGGCAGTCCTATTATCCAAGACGGTCGTTTTGTCGGTGCTGTGACACATATGTTTGTGGAGGAGCCGAAAAAAGGTGCAGCGCTAACAGTAGCGGAAATGTTAAGAAGGTCTTCATAAAAAGGTATGAAAGGTAAAAATCCGTTTAATTTTCCCTAGGCAGGACAAAAGCCGCGGGAAACTACACGGATTTTTTACCTTTATTTCATCGAATCCAACATGTATTTCCGGTAATTTCCTGAAGAAGGCATGATATTTAAAAAAACTGTAGTTTTATCTACTAAATTTATCTAAAATAAGTTATAAGAGCATTCGACAAGTCGCGTCATTTAGCGTAACTTGTCGATATTAAAAGAAAGTATCGGACTACATACTCATTTTTGGAAATAGAAAAGGTTTTTAAAACAAAAATGTCGAAAATTCCACAGTGTGCCAAAAACGGCATTTAGGGGTTTAGGTTATCGCTTTGAGGTGTTCAAAGCAAGTCCAGAAGGAGGAATTGAAATGACAAAGGTAAAAGTAGCGATTGCAGATGATAATCGTGAGTTATTAAAAACAATGGAGCAGTATTTTCAAGGACATGCCGAAATAGAAATTATTGCAACTGCTTCAAATGGAAAAGTATGTCTACAAATGCTTGAGGAATTTACACCAGATATTTTACTTCTAGATATAATAATGCCTCATCTTGACGGTTTAGCTGTATTAGAGTCCATGTATCAAAATGAGAAAATGTCATCAATTCAAGTCATTATGCTAACGGCTTTTGGCCAAGAGGATGTCATGAAACAGGCGGTGGATTTAGGAGCTTCTTATTTCATGCTAAAGCCCTTTGAATTCGACCAATTGGTACAAAAGATTTTACATTGTGCTGGACAGAAGGCGACACTTCCGAAAAAGACAAGCGTATTACAACCGACAGTACCTCAAAAATTAAATCAGCATCAATTAGACAGTACGATTACAGCCATCATCAAAGAAATCGGTGTCCCTGCACATATTAAGGGCTACTCCTATTTGCGTGAAGCCATTCAAATGGTCTTTGAGGATATTGAATTATTAGGATCTGTGACAAAAATTTTATATCCAGAAATCGCTAAAAAATTTAATACGACACCATCCCGCGTGGAACGTGCGATTCGTCACGCCATAGAGGTAGCCTGGAATCGTGGCAATTATGAATCCATTTCGTCAATGTTTGGCTATACAGTCCATCACTTGAAATCCAAACCAACAAATAGCGAATTCATCGCCATGATCGCAGACAAAATTCGTATTGATATGATGGCTAGCTAGTACCGATATATATCATTAACATATACAGCAATTATACTTCGCATAGTATAGCGCCTTTTTAAATCTATAGTTTAAAGGGGCGCTTTTTTTGTTACTTGAACAAATACTGTGGAAATTTCTGTGGCTGACCTTTAACATTGAAATCGTTAAAAGAACGTCAAATCAGCTAAAAATACGCGATATATACATGTATAGTGGATTTAACGTCATATTCTAAAGATGAAGAGTAAAATCATTTGAGACCTTTCTACAAACTTATAGTAGGTGATTACAATAAAAAGTATAAATTTTCAATTAGAGGGAATGAATTCGCTCGAAATCACACAGATAACAGAAGAGCTATTTGAGGTGCGTTTAGCATTCGATGGTAAAATAAGTATGCAATATATGAATCGACAGCAATTGATACAACTAGGTTCTACTTTCCGAATTGAAAGGAATATCAATACACCGTTAGTTAAAAAGACCTATTTAGACCTATAGTTTAGTGGGAAGCACCCGTGGATACCTGTACTTGGAAGATGATATATTCAAAATAGGCTGATGGAATTACTTTGAATTTATCGGTAATTTTAATAAAAAAACTCAAAAACAAACAAATTATTAGTACTAAATATCTATAATTTTTTAGAAGTAATAAAATATTGTCTTATATTTTAATGATTAAGTGGTACTATTTTCTTTCTTGGTAGTGACAATGGTCTCTAAACAAATGTAAGTGGATTGTATATACTTACATATAGAGGGAAGGAGGAGGTAGCTTGATTCTAGTTCGAAATGAAAACTTCGAAATTTCTGAGGAAAATGGCAAGGTATTTATGCTTACTTTTAGCGCAGGTTTCCCATTAAAAGAATTTGATAGCATCCTACGTAGTCATCCACGACTGAAATTATCTAATTTTTCAATTTTAAAAAATGTGTTATCAACCCAGAATACCAATCCTGTTGAAATTGGACGCTGGCTTCCGAACATTGAAGCAGAAGTGGCACGTGATAAGATGTCAGCCTCTGTTTTTATATATGAAACGCATGATTATATTCAAAATAATAAAGAAAAATTAACACAACAAATCCGAGAAACACTCAATGAAAATGGAATTATACATGGCATATTAGATTTTGATATATTGAAGGCTGAACCAGGAAAAGCATTCTTAATTGCTCAAGGTGAGCAACCTATAGCAGGAATAGATGCACAAATTACATACTTACCTAAACCCGAGAGAAAGCCAGTCATTCGTGAAGACGGTAAAGCGGATTACTATGATATGAATTTTATTTCGGAAATTTCAGAAGGCTCTTGGCTAGGTGAAAAGATTCCTGCTACATTAGGTAAACCAGGGAAAAATGTGCTAGGTCAAGAAGTTGCTGCTGTACCTGGACGAGATTATCCTATCAAATATGATACAAAATCTGCCTATGAAGTGGAAGAAGACGGAAAAATCGTCATTCGCTCGAAAATTGCTGGCGTTTTAGATGATGTCAAAGGCATGATTGGTGTAAACAGGCACCTTCCTATAAATGGTGATGTAGGAGTAGAAACAGGTAACCTTGAATTTAATGGTTCACTTAGTATTAAAGGTACAGTAACAAATGGCTATACAGTTATTGCGACTGGCGATATTTCCATTGAAGGGGCTGAGGGTGTAAGCGGTGCCAAGCTTATTAAATCCATTGAGGGTGATGTATATATTCGTGGGGGCATCTTTGGTCTTGGTTCAACAGTGGTAGAAGCAGGTGGCAATATATTTGTTAAACATGTAAATGAAGCAAATTTATTTGCAGCTAATAGTATTCATATTGGTTTTTACGCACTAGGTTCACAACTTTCTGCTCATTCAATATATGTGGATGAACGAAAAGGTAAAATTATTGGGGGACGTGCAGTAGCTAAAAATACGATTGTTACGGCCATTTCAGGAAACCGATTAGAGCGTCGAACAGATTTAATAATAGAAAGTATTAATAAGCAGGAAAATAACACCGTGATGCAGGAAAAAGCAGCACAGCTAAAACAATTGCAAACAGAGATTTCAGCACACGAGAATAGCATGAAAAATTTATTACCTTTTCTCAATCAAATGTCCAAAGAACAATCAGCGTCATTTGAGGTAACAAAACAAGCCTTAACTAAATTAAAGGCTGAAGCGATTACATTAGATCGTGAAATAAAACTATTAATGGATGAAATGCGTCATGTAGGGAAAGAAGAGATTATTGTGACAAAAGAGGCGCACCCTGGAACTTATATTCAAATTGGTAGAAAATCATCTTTATTAAGCAAAATGACGAATGGTAAATTCCTACTAGAATTTGGTGAGTTAAATGTCTAAGGCAGCTTTTATCCCTGTTTTTGCACATCGAGGTGCTTCTGCTTATGCATTAGAGAATACCTTTCAAGCTTTTGAAAAGGCATTAGAGCTAGGTGCTGATGGGATTGAACTAGATATTCAATTCTCAAAAGATGGATTACCTGTAGTGTATCATGATCCACAATTATCGAGGTTAGTAGGCACCAATAAATTGGTGAGCGATTGTACGATGGAGGAGCTTCTGCGCTTTAAACTTGGCAAGCCTTGGAGACGTCTATTTTCGTCCTATAAAATGCCAGCGTTTGAGGCAGTTTTAGCATGGGCAAATATACAGCAGATGCCGTTGAATATTGAATTAAAATCAACGATATTGGACAATAAGAGTGGGCTAATTCATTTTCTTGGAGGCTTGGCTCTGCCAAAAGGTAGTCATTTTTCATCCTTTCACTATGAGCTTTTAGAGATCGTAAAAAAGCATAGACCTGAATTTGAAACGGCCCTTATTGCTACGAAAAAAATAAAATGGGATCTTCTAGCTGATTATAAAGCGGCTGATAGTGTGCATATGCATAAAAGGTACTACAAACCAAGATATTTGGAGGCCTGTGTTACAAGTGAAAAAGCATGTCGTTTTTATGCTATTGATGGCACGGAACCATTTTTAACTAATCCGCACCCTTCTGTTATTGGTTGGATTACGGATTATCCTGATAAAGTTATCACATCTCAGCAGCGGATATAAAAAGAGCTATCCAGTAAGTCTTGCATGACTTATTTGGATAGCTTTTTTTATTTTTTTTGGAAGCGTGGTGCTACTTTTCCGTTTTTTCGATCGCGATGCAGTAAAAATCCAGCGAAAAAACCAAAGCCTATGACGAAGAAAATGACACCAACTACAAATTGCAGCCATAAAAATGGGAATGGTGAAATAAGCTTACCAAATAATGTATCACGCATAAATTTAATGCCACCTGCAGCCATAAGACCTGGAATAAGCATTACAATAAATGCAGCTAAACGGGCCATGTATACCCCTCCTTATTCCTATGATTAATTTTACCTGTGGATGGGGGAATGTCAAGGAAGGGTATAAACCAATATAATATTTTTAGCTAAAAACGTGACAGGACAGAAAGTAGCAATTGTAACTGAATGTTTAGAAAATTCTTACTTAAATAAGAATATGTAATAATAGTTGCGAAATTGTGAATTTGTCAGTATTGTAAAAATAAGTGGAGCAATATTATCCATTACTAAACAATTTCTTCTTTAAGTATTAGGGTCTAAACACCTACTACCGAATAGGAGCTCAGAATTTGCTGAGTGAGGACGCTATGAAGATTAGATTGTTAGATAAAACTTGATTGGATGGGCATTTGGGGATGCACTTTCCAAAGCAAAG
This sequence comes from Lysinibacillus sp. GW823-FHT02G10, assembly GCF_058797135.1. NCBI lineage: Bacteria > Bacillati > Bacillota > Bacilli > Caryophanales > Bacillaceae > Lysinibacillus > Lysinibacillus sp. GW823-FHT02G10. Next base: position 1,790,627 of record NZ_JBXAJI010000001.1, on the reverse strand, counting down.
GGGCGAGTTTCATGGAAATCTTCAAGTATATGGAAAAGTATGATTACGAACAATTGGTATTTTGCCAAGATGAAGCATCAGGGTTAAAAGCGGTTATCGCTATCCATGATACAACACTTGGACCAGCACTAGGTGGAGCACGTATGTGGACGTATGCGTCGGAAGAAAATGCAATTGAAGATGCATTACGTTTAGCACGAGGAATGACTTACAAAAATGCTGCAGCTGGTTTAAACCTTGGCGGTGGAAAAACGGTCATTATTGGTGACCCATTTAAAGATAAAAACGAAGAGATGTTCCGTGCGTTAGGTCGTTTCATTCAAGGATTAAATGGCCGCTATATTACAGCTGAAGATGTAGGTACAACGGTATCAGATATGGATTTAATCCATGAAGAAACAAATTATGTAACAGGAATTTCTCCTGCATTCGGTTCTTCAGGTAACCCATCTCCAGTAACAGCTTATGGTGTTTACCGTGGTATGAAGGCAGCTGCAAAAGAAGCATTCGGTTCAGACTCACTAGAAGGATTAAAAGTTTCTGTACAGGGTCTAGGAAATGTAGCCTACAAGCTTTGCGAGTATTTACATAATGAAGGGGCAAAACTTGTTGTAACAGATATCAATCAGGCAGCTATTGATCGAGTTGTTAATGACTTCGACGCGATTGCAGTGGCACCAGATGAAATCTATGCGCAAGAAGTAGATATCTTCTCACCTTGTGCATTAGGGGCAATTTTAAATGATGAAACAATTCCGCAATTAAAAGCGAAAGTGATTGCTGGATCTGCAAATAACCAATTAAAAGATTCACGTCATGGAGACTACCTACATGAATTAGGTATCGTCTATGCACCAGATTATGTAATCAATGCTGGTGGCGTTATTAACGTTGCGGATGAATTATATGGCTATAATCGTGAACGTGCAATGAAACGCGTTGATGGCATTTATGATAGTATTGAAAAAATCTTTGCTATTTCAAAACGAGATGGCATTCCAACATATGTGGCAGCGAACCGCTTAGCTGAGGAACGTATCGCTCGCGTAGCAAAATCGCGCAGCCAATTTTTAAAAAATGAAAAAAATATTTTACATGGTCGCTAATTTAGACAGTTGATACATGAAGAGAAGTCGCATTGTCGACTTCTTCTATTTTCAACAAGAAATTAGGGCTTTAATGAAGTAAAGCTAAAGTTTTTCTAAAGCACTGACTGTTAAAAAAATCACTTGGTTATTGTTTAATAGAATCCTTTAGCACTTTTCTCAATAGGGGGAATAAACATGGCTCAAAATTATGATGTTGTCATTTTAGGTGGAGGTACAGGTGGATATGTTGCAGCCATCCGAGCTGCTCAGCTAGGCTTAAAAACAGCCATTGTAGAGCGTGAGCGTTTAGGAGGTACATGCTTGCATAAAGGCTGTATTCCAAGTAAAGCGTTACTCCGAAGTGCCGAAGTATATCGTATGGCTAATAAAACAGCTAGCGAATATGGTGTCGATATTGAAGGTGTAACATTACAATTTGACAAAGTTCAAGCTAGGAAACAAGCAATCGTTGAGCAATTAAGCCAAGGTGTGAATACACTGATGAAAAAAGGCAAAATAGATGTTTATCATGGTACAGGGCGAATTTTGGGTCCATCTATTTTCTCACCTATGCCTGGTACAATATCTGTAGAAATGTCCAATGGCGATGAAAATGAAATGCTTGTGCCTACGAATGTTGTCATTGCAACGGGCTCAAAGCCTCGTGGTATGGCAGGGTTAACGATAGATGGGCAATATGTGCTGAATTCAGACCACGCATTACAGTTAGAAAGTTTACCAAAGTCACTCCTAATCGTTGGTGGTGGTGTTATTGGAATTGAGTGGGCATCTATGCTATGCGATTTTGGTGTATATGTAACAGTAGTAGAATATGGTCCATCCATTTTACCAGCTGAAGATGCGGACATCGTTAAAGAAGTGACGAAACAACTTGAGAAACGAGGCGTTCGTATTGTTACGAATGCTCGCTTAGATACAAATACATTCAAAATTGAAAATGATAACGTTTTCATTTCTGCGCAAGTGAATGAAAAAGAAGAAGTTTTTGAGGCTGATAAACTATTACTTTGTGTAGGACGTGAGGCGAATACGCAAGGTATTGGTCTAGAAAATACAGAGATTGAAGTGGAAAATGGCTTTATTAAAGTGAATGGTTCCTATCAAACGAAAGAGTCTCATATGTATGCCATAGGAGATGTGATTGGTGGCTTACAATTAGCGCATGTTGCTTCTCATGAAGGGCTTTCAGCTATTGAGCATATAGCAACAGGGAAAACCGAGACATTGGATGCACTAAAAGTACCGAAATGTGTTTATTCCTATCCAGAAGTTGCTAGCATTGGATTAACAGAAAGTGCTGCTAAAGAACAAGGATTTTCATTAAAGATTGGTAAATTCCCGTTTAAGGCCATTGGTAAAGCATTAGTAAATGGAGAGACAGAAGGCTTTGTCAAAATTATTGCTGATGAAGAAACAGATGATATTTTGGGTATTCATATGGTAGGGCCTCATGTAACAGATTTAATTGGTGAAGCATCCTTAGCAAAAGTGTTAGATGCAACACCATGGGAAATTAGTCAGGCAATTCATCCACATCCATCCTTAAATGAGGTGTTAGTGGAATCTGCTCTAGCAGTGGATGATCGCGCTATCCATTTTTAATTTTCTGAATTTCATAACTAACATATCCAAATGTGGGGATATAGGATAAGATAGTTATTTCTCTATAATACGAAAGGGGTGTTCGTATGCAAGATGTTCAAATCAAACATGAAGATTTAGGTTTGTCAAATGAAGATGTACTTGCTATGTTCGAAACAATGTTAATGGCCAGAAGACTGGATGAGCGTATGTGGTTGTTAAACCGTTCTGGTAAAATTCCGTTTGTAATTTCCTGTCAAGGTCAAGAGGCGGCACAGGTTGGAGCAGCCTTTGCACTGGATAAAAGTAAGGATTATATTGCACCTTATTATCGTGATATGGGTGTTGTTTTACATTTTGGTATGACACCAAGAGAACTGATGCTATCTGCGTTTGCTAAAGCAGAAGATCCAAACTCTGGGGGTCGTCAAATGCCAGGCCACTTTGGTCAAAAGAAAAATCGTATTTTAACAGGTTCATCTCCTGTTACGACTCAAGTTCCACACGCAGTGGGCGTTGCACTTGCAGGACGTCTACAAAATGAAGATTTTGTTTCTTTCGTTACGCTTGGTGAAGGTTCATCCAACCAAGGAGACTTCCATGAAGGAGCGAACTTTGCAGGTGTGCATAAGCTACCAGTCATTATTATGGTAGAAAACAATCAATATGCGATTTCTGTGCCAGTAGAGCGTCAGCTAGGCTGTGCAAAAGTATCTGATCGTGGGATTGGCTATGGAATGCCAGGAGTGACAGTGGATGGGAAAAATCCGTTACAAGTGTATAAAGTGGTGAAAGAGGCTGCAGATCGTGCACGTAATGGGGAAGGTCCAAGCTTAATCGAAACAGTAACTTATCGTTTAACAGCCCATTCTTCAGATGATGATGACCGTCAATACCGTACGGCTGAAGATATTGCAGAAGGCAAAGCAAAGGATCCGATTGTATTATTTGAAAAGTATTTAATGGATACTGGCGTGATGACTGACGCGATACGTACTGAAATCGAAGAGCGTGTTATGGCAGAAGTAAATGAAGCAACTGATTATGCTGAAGCGGCTCCATATGCACAACCAGAGCATGCACTTAAATATGTTTATGCACCAGTGGACGGAGGTGACATGTAATGGCAGTAATGTCTTATATTGATGCGATTACATTAGCAATGAAAGAAGAGATGGAACGTGACGAACGAGTTTTCATTTTAGGAGAGGACGTTGGTCGTAAAGGTGGTGTATTCAAAGCCACTACTGGGCTATACGATCAATTTGGTGAATACCGCGTGCTTGATACACCGCTTGCAGAAAGTGCAATAGCTGGTGTGGGTATTGGTGCTGCGATGTACGGTATGCGTCCGATTGCTGAAATGCAATTTGCTGATTTTATTATGCCAGCTGTCAATCAAATCGTCTCAGAGGCAGCCAAAATTCGTTACCGTTCTAATAATGACTGGACTTGTCCAATGGTCATCCGCGCACCTTTTGGCGGAGGTATTCACGGGGCACTTTATCATTCACAATCTGTTGAAGCACTTTTTGCTGGTACACCTGGTTTGAAAATTGTCATTCCATCAACACCGTATGATGCAAAAGGCTTATTGAAAGCTGCTATTCGTGATGAAGATCCAGTATTATTTTTCGAACATAAACGTGCCTATCGTTTAATTAAAGGGGAAGTACCACTAGATGATTACACATTGCCAATTGGTAAAGCAGATGTAAAACGTGAAGGAGATGACGTGACAGTCATTACCTATGGTTTAGCAGTCCACTTTGCTTTACAAGCGGCAGAACGCCTAGCTGCGGATGGTATTTCCGCTCATATCCTTGACTTGCGTACAGTTTACCCTCTGGATAAAGAAGCGATTATTGAGGCTGCAAGTAAGACAGGTAAAGTATTGCTTGTCACAGAGGATAATAAAGAAGGTAGTATCATGAGTGAGGTTGCTGCAATTATTGCAGAACATTGTTTATTTGAGCTTGATGCACCAATTCAACGTCTAGCGGGACCTGATGTGCCAGCCATGCCATATGCACCAACGATGGAGAAATATTTTATGATTAATCCTGATAAAGTGGAACGTGCTATGCGAGAACTTGCTGCGTTCTAATAGATTAGAACAAGGCTGAATGAAAAAATAAAAGCCTCAGACGGAACAACAGATTTTGACTTTGCACATATGAAAGTCAAAATCTGTCTAAATGCCTGTCTACCTTTAATGTTTTTAGCGCTGCATCAGGTACAATGACGCCTAGGCTTAATTGATGGGAGGAATAAAAGATGTCGGTTCAAAATATTACAATGCCACAGCTCGGCGAAAGTGTAACAGAAGGTACAATTGAAAAATGGCTTGTAAAGCCTGGAGATACAGTTAAAAAGTATGATCCATTAGCAGAGGTTGTTACAGATAAAGTAAATGCTGAAATCCCGTCATCATTTGAAGGGATTATCACGGAGCTTCTTGCGCAAGAAGGTCAGACATTACCAGTTGGAGCAGTCGTTTGCTCGATTGAAATAGCGGGAGAAGGTGAATTACCAGCACCGCCACCTGAAAAAAAATCAACGGTAAGTACGGCTATTTTAAATGCAGGTGTTCAAAAGAAACAGGAGGCACCACAGCAGGTAGCAGCTCCAGTATCTGCACCAAAAGAGGCACGTACGGGTAAAGTACGTTATTCACCAGCTGTTCTTCGACTTGCACAGGAGCATGATATAGCTTTAGACCTTGTAACAGGTACTGGCGAGGGTGGTCGTATTACACGAAAAGACCTGTTAAAGCTAATTGAAACAGGTAATATCCCAACGGCAAATGATGTAGCACAAGCAGCTCCAACCGTTCAAACGACATCAGCACCTACAGCAGCTTCTGCATCACAGCAACAAGTGGAAAAAGCAGCTGCACCTGTACAACCTATTCATCCAGGAGATATCGAAATTCCAGTGACGAAGATCCGTCGTGCCATTGCGAATAATATGGTGAAAAGTGTACATGAAGCGCCGCATGCTTGGATGATGATGGAAGTGGATGTAACAGATTTAGTGACTTATCGTGATAGCTTAAAGAATGAATTTAAGCAAAAAGAAGGCTTTAATCTTACATATTTCGCCTTCTTTGTAAAAGCGGTTGCTCAAGCTTTAAAAGAATTCCCAATGCTGAATTCGATGTGGGCGGAAGATAAAATCATTCAAAAACATGACATCAATATTTCGATTGCAGTAGCAACGGATGATGCCTTATTTGTACCTGTTATAAAACACGCAGATGAAAAATCCATTAAAGGAATTGCGAAAGAAATCAATGAACTGGCTATCAAAGTTCGTACAGGAAAATTAGCAATGGATGACATTACTGGTGGTACATTTACAGTGAATAATACAGGTGCATTTGGCTCTGTTCAATCAATGGGCATCATCAATTACCCACAAGCAGCGATTCTACAAGTGGAAAGTATTGTAAAAAAACCTGTTGTTTTACCAGGTGGAATGTTTGCTGCACGTGATATTGTGAATTTATGTTTATCATTAGATCATCGTGTGCTTGATGGACTTGTCTGTGGTAAATTCCTAAATAGAGTAAAAGAAATACTCGAAAATACAAATAAATCTTCAACGTCAGTCTACTGATGACTTGTCGGAAACCTGCTGTATAAGGGTTTCCGATTTTTTTTATGCTTTTCGAGTCGCAATTTGTCATGTAGAATAACAAATAGAAACTACTAAGGGGGGAAGCTGATTAAGCGTCCGCATGTCAAACAACATGAAAAATATTGAATTTGAAATACCAGCCTATTCAGACTGGCAAGATGCAGCAATCAAAGCTTTAAAAGGGAAACCATTTGAGTCACTATTCACAAAAACAAATGAAGGTGTTACACTACAGCCGCTTTACACGCAAGAAAGTTTAGTAGCTAAGCTTGGAGAAGAGCTTGATTTACAAGTTGCCACAATCCGTTCCCTACAAAATGATCAAGTATTTCAGGTGGCACAACAAATTCACGCTGATTCAAGCGAAGCTTTTTTTGCACAGCTTGAGGATAGTCTAGCTCGAGGCAATGAAGTTATTACGATTGATAGCCGAGTGAGCTTTGCTTGGACAGAAGAAGTATTGGTCAAATTAGCATCATATTTCTCAGAATATTCGTTTAAAATTACTATTGAAAATTCAAAAGACCCATTATTAGCAGTATTCGACAACATTCCAGTAGATCAACAAGAAGCCATTAAAGGTTACATTATTTCAAAAGACCCTATCACTTTGACTGCATTTCCGAACGTGCGCTCAGTCAGTGCAGACACAATAGTTTATCATAATGAAGGTGCTAACGCTGTACAAGAATTAGCCTATGCACTTGCATTAGCAGCCAAATTTGCAGAACAAGAAAAAAGCTTTGAAGCGTTCTCGAAGAAATTCTTTGTATCTTTTGCCATTGATACACAATTCTTTACGGAGATTGCAAAGCTACGTGCTTTTAAAGTACTTTGGAAAGCGTTCTCATCCGCTTATGGCGCAACAGATCATATCAAAATCCCTACTGTTGCTGAAACATCATTAAGAAGCTTTTCTAAATTAGATGTGTATGTAAATTTATTACGCTCTTCAAATGAAGCGCTTTCTGGTTTAATCGGTGGTGCTGATCTCTTTACGGTTCATCCACATGACGTGTTAACAAAGCCTACGGATCAATCCATTCGTATCGCTCGTAATGTGTCATTAATTTTAAGAGAAGAAACAAATGTCTTAAAAGTAAAAGATCCAGCAGGGGGCTCTTACTTTATCGAGTCGTTAACAGCAGATTTTGTGAAAGAAGCATGGGCACTATTTTTAGACATCCAGGCAGCTGGTGGTATCGATGAATATACAGCCTCTGGCAAGCTTGCAGAAGAAGTGGAAGCATCCTATCAAAAACGCATCAAAGCTGCCCAAACACGTAAGCAATCATTAATTGGAACGAATATTTATGCTAATCCAGCTGATATTCTTGAACAGGATACAAATCCATTATTTGCTGATATTAAGCGTATCGCTGCTCCATTTGAGGACTTACGTGCAGACATGACAGCAGCAGATGTAAAAACAGGTATTTTAGCATTAGGATCATTAAAAAGCTCTAAACCACGCGCAGATTTTGTAGCGGGCTTCTTAAACACAGTGGGTCTTGTACCAGAAAAAAGTGAGCCAGTGACAACTGTAGAAGAGGCAGTAGCTTGGCTGAAGGCGACAGAGGCTAAGTATGTAGTGATTGCAGGCAATGATGATGATACAAAAGCATTTGTATCAGCCATTTTAGCTGAAAAACCAGCGAATGTGCTTGTAGATGTAGCGGGCAAATTTAAAGACGAAGAAGAAGCATGGTTAGCAAATAGCTTAAACGGCTTTATTTTCGCAGGACAAAACATCATTGAAAAATTACAGTCCGTGTTTGCGAGCATGAAGGAGGTCCAACGATGAGCAAGCCAAATTTTAATGCAGTAGAAATAGAAAAGGTTTTAACAGCTGAAGCACCTCAAGCGTCTGAAGATAAGTTCATGACAAATGAGGGGATTGAAATTAAAGATATTTACACAAAAGAAGATATTAAAGAGGCTAAACATCTAAATGATGTGGCAGGGATTGCACCCAACACACGTGGACCATACCCTACTATGTATGTAGCACGTCCATGGACGGTTCGGCAATACGCTGGTTTCTCAACTGCTGAAGAATCCAATGCCTTTTACAAACGAAATTTGGCCATGGGACAAAAAGGTCTTTCTGTCGCGTTTGATTTAGCAACACACCGAGGCTATGACTCTGATCATCCACGTGTAACAGGGGACGTAGGAAAAGCTGGGGTTGCGATTGACTCAGTTGAGGATATGAAAATCCTTTTCGATCAAATCCCGTTAGACCAAATGTCTGTTTCAATGACAATGAATGGTGCCGTATTACCCGTCCTTGCATTCTATATTGTAGCAGCAGAAGAACAAGGGGTAACGCCAGATCAATTAGCAGGTACCATTCAAAATGATATTTTAAAAGAATACATGGTGCGTAATACATATATTTACCCACCAGCTATGTCAATGAAAATCATTGCAGATATTTTTGAATATACAGCGAAGTATATGCCAAAATTTAACTCTATTTCAATTTCGGGTTACCATATTCAAGAAGCAGGCGCAACAAATGACATTGAGCTTGCCTATACATTAGCAGATGGCTTGGAGTATGTACGAACAGGATTAAAAGCAGGCATTGATATTGATGCATTTGCACCTCGCCTATCGTTCTTCTGGGCAATTGGTATGAACTATTACATGGAAGTTGCTAAAATGCGTGCAGCACGTCGTATTTGGGCACAAATGATGTCTACGTTTAACCCGAAAAATCCAAAGACATTAGCATTACGTACGCACTCCCAAACATCTGGCTGGTCATTAACTGAGCAAGATCCATTTAACAATGTTGCACGTACTTTAATCGAAGCAAATGCTTCTTCGATGGGACATACGCAATCCCTTCATACAAATGCATTAGATGAAGCGATTGCACTTCCAACAGATTTCTCAGCACGTATCGCGCGTAATACACAGTTATTTTTACAAGAGGAAACAGCGATGACAAAAGTCATTGATCCTTGGGGTGGTTCGTACTACGTAGAGAAATTAACAGAAGAAATTACGAAATCTGCTTGGGCGTTAATCGAAGAAATTGAAGCGCTTGGTGGTATGGCTAAAGCGATTGAAACGGGACTTCCAAAAATGAAGGTTGAGGAAGCTGCAGCAAAACGTCAAGCGAAAATTGATTCTAAAACAGAAACGATTGTTGGCGTGAATAAGTATCGCTTAGCAAAAGAAGAGCCAATCGATATTTTAGATATCGATAATACCATTGTTCGTCAAAAACAAATTGAACGTTTAGAAGCGATGAAGGCAGCTCGTGATGAAGCGGAAGTTCAAAAACATTTAGCTCGCTTAACGAAGGCGGCTCAAGATGGAGAAGAAAACCTGCTAGCGGTAGCAGTGGATGCAGCGCGCGCTCGTGCTTCTTTAGGTGAAATATCTGATGCGATTGAAGCAGTTTCTGGTCGTCATAAAGCGGTCATTCGTTCGATCTCTGGTGTTTACTCTGCAAACTTCTCTGATGAGGAGCAAATTGCGGAAGTGAAACAAATGACAGAAGAATTCCTTGAAAATGAAGGTCGTCGTCCGCGTATTTTAGTTGCTAAAATGGGACAAGATGGACATGACCGTGGTGCAAAGGTTGTCGCAACTGGTTATGCAGATTTAGGCTTTGACGTAGATATTTCTCCATTATTTATGACGCCTGCTGAGGCTGCTCAAATGGCTGTTGAAAATGATGTTCATGTTATTGGTGTGTCTTCACTAGCAGCAGGACATAAAACATTAGTGCCTGAATTGATAGCTGAGCTTGAAAAACTAGGTCGTGAAGATATTATCATTATTGTGGGTGGTGTTATACCAGCACAAGATTATGATTTCCTTTATAATGCTGGTGCAGTAGCCATTTTCGGACCAGGTACAGTGATTCCTGTATCCGCACAAAAAATTATTGAAGAAATCTACAAACGTTTAGGCTATGAGGAAGTGTCTGAATAATGGACAAAAATAAAGGAATGGAAGAAAGTGCGCTATTTGTCATGGACGGAGTAGAGGCGACTCACGACGGGATGCAATATGGTACACCCAAAAAGTTCCGAAAGAAAAAGGCAGACACTCTAAATGTAGGAGAGCTTGCACAACAAGTACGTGCGGGCTCTCGCACACATTTATCAAAAGCCATTACCCTCATTGAAAGTTCAAACGCTACCCATAAAGTGCAGGCACAAGAACTATTGCAGGAGCTTCTTCCACATACAGGCAATAGTATCCGAATTGGCATAACAGGTGTGCCTGGGGCAGGAAAAAGCTCATTCATAGAGGCTTTCGGTACTATGCTTTGTGATATGGGGAAACGAGTTGCTGTTCTTGCCATTGATCCAAGTTCTTCTCTATCGGGAGGAAGTATACTTGGCGATAAAACGCGTATGGAAGAGCTCGTTAAGAAGCCTAGTGCATTTGTGCGTCCATCGCCATCGGCAGGTACCCTAGGGGGTGTTCACAAAAAGACACGAGAAACCATGTTAGTTTGTGAGGCAGCAGGCTATGATGTGATTTTAATTGAAACAGTTGGTGTTGGACAAAGTGAAACCTATGTCCGTGGCATGGTTGACTTCTTCCTGCTTCTTGTTTTAACAGGAGCGGGGGATGAATTGCAGGGCATGAAAAAAGGCATTATGGAATTAGCAGATGCAATTGTCGTCCATAAGGCGGATGGTGATAATGTACGTCTAGCTAAAAAAACGGTTGCAGAGTACAAACAAATTTTGCACTTTTTACAGCCTGCTACACCTGGTTGGATGTCAACTGCCATGCCTGTTAGTTCACTAGAAAATCGAGGACTTGATAAGGTTTGGGAAACAATTGGGGAATTCAAGCAAATCGTAGAAGCAAATCACTATTGGGCTACCCGACGCCAGCAACAAACAAAAGAGTGGTTCCAATCGATGATTACCGATCATTTAATAGATCTCTTTTATGGAAACCCGCAACGTAAAGCACAAGTACAACAGCTTGAACGTCAAATTTTAAGTGGACAGTTGACAGTTACACAAGGTGTGGATCGTTTATTTAGCGAGGAGCAGGAAGACAAGTAAACGAGTCTTATTGAAATCGTAGTAATTTCAACTGAAATGTGTTGAGCAAGTAGGTGCACAAATTGCTTGCAAACTGCTATGATAAGAGATGGATAAGCGTCAAAAATCTACTATCTGAAATATAACTAAATTGGCGCGAACTTGAAAGGAGCTATCGCTATATGAATATGGATTACGATTTATTTATGCAGGAAATTTTAAAAACAGCACGTGCTGAAATTGAGGCAGCTGGTTATGAACAATTAACAACACCCGAAGCTGTAGAAGAGGCGTTTGCTCGTCCAGGTACAACATTAGTAATGGTGAACTCAGTGTGTGGTTGTGCGGGTGGTATCGCTCGTCCAGCAGCAGCACAATGCGTTCATTATGATAAACGTCCAGACCATTTAGTAACAGTGTTTGCAGGGCAAGATAAAGAAGCAACTGCAGCAGCGCGTTACCATTTTGGAGAAGATCATCTACCTTCATCACCATCATTCGTTTTATTAAAAGACGGACAAGTTGTCGCAGAAGTGGGACGCTATGAAATTGAAGGGCATGACCCAATGTCAGTTGTGACAAATTTACAAGCAAACTTTGAAGAATATTGTGACGAACTTTAAGTCTATTCTTGCATAAGAAAAATCATTTTCAATCAAGTAGAAAAGCCTCATAGATCATGCTATCTATGTAGGCTTCCTACTGATCCTCATGTATAGGTAGTTTCATTATTATTAAAATTTTTGTAATATTGGCTAAATAATTAGCTGAATGAGTGAAGAGTACTAAAGGATGGGAGGCAGTCGGCCTGAAGAAGTTTTCAATCGGCTATCGAACTTTAAAAACAGCAATTGGTGCGGCCATCGCTATTGCCATTGCACAGTATTTTGATTTAGCCTCATATGCATCTGCTGGTATTCTAACCATATTATGTGTGCAGCCAACAAAAAAGAAATCCATTTATGCAGCCTATACACGATTGGTTGCAAGTATTGTAGCAATGCTTTTTGCCTTTGTAAGCTTTGAGTTATTTGCTTATCATCCACTTACACTAGCAGGCATGCTTATACTCTTTATTCCTACTATTGTATCTTTAAAGGTTGCGGATGGATTTATCTCCAGTGTCGTGATTATTATGCATATTTACGCTGCTGAAGGTTATTCATTAACACTTGTTTATAATGAATTAGCGTTGATGGCTATCGGTTATGGAACAGGGATTGCCATTAATATGTATATGCCAGACATTCAAAAGGAATTAAATTACTACAGAGTCAAAATAGAGGAGCTATATAGTAAGATTTTTTTAGAAATTGCCAGCTATTTACGGCAAGGAGATACGTTGTGGAACGGCCAAGAAATTATCGATGCAATCAAAGCACTAGAAGAGGCAAAATCATTAGCGTTTAAAGATGTTCAAAACCATTTTACAAGACGTAAAAATGATTACTATGTATATTTCGATATGCGAGAGCAGCAGCTAGAAATTATCGAAAGAGTGCTACCCAAAGTGACAACATTACCTGTTATAGTACAAGAGGCTGAAATTGTGGCAGATTTTTTACAAGACCTAGGTGAGCATGTTCATTCGGGGAATACGGCTAGTCAGTATCGCGAAAAGCTCGAACATGTTAAGCGCGATTTTTCTCAGCTTCCTTTACCACAAAGCCACGAGCAATTTATCGCTCAGGCAGCCCTCTATCAGTTTATAGAGGAAATGGACAGGTATTTAGAAATAAAGCAGTCATTTAAAGGGTTAAAGGCTAAAAAAGAGCGCCCACAGTAGTGTGGACGCCTCGTGCTTTGCCTTAAATTATCATAGATAATCCGAATGCTAGAGATGAGATTAGCATAATTGCGATCATACTATAAATAACGACTTTTTGAAATTTTTTATTACTCATATGCTCGTTCGCTCCTTCTTTTCTTATAAATAGTTTAGCAAATCTGAAAAATTTCTCAAGTAGTAGAGTTTTGACAAAAAAGTCTGTAAAATAGAGTATGTACCATAACAGAAGGAGATGTCACCATGGAGAAAGTAGACCATATTGGGATTGCAGTGCGCGATCTTGATGAACGCATTACATATTATACAGAAACTTTGGGCTTAAAGTTGATGAAAGTGGAAGAAGTAGAATCTCAACAGGTTCGTGTGGCATTTATCGACGCAGGGAACGTGAAAATCGAGCTATTAGAACCAATGAGTGATAAAAGTGCCATCCATGGTTTTATTGAAAAACGTGGAGAAGGAATTCATCATGTTGCGTTTGGTGTGACGGGAATTCGTGAACGAATGGCAGAGCTTCGTGAAAAAGGTGTACGTCTCTTATCCGAAGAGCCAGGGCCAGGTGCTGGAGGGGCAGAGGTTGCGTTTATGCATCCTAAATCCTCATTTGGGGTGTTATATGAATTATGTGATAAAAGTGGAAAAGGGGATAAGTGATTAGTATGGATATGTTCGACAAAATCAATGACTTGTATGACCGTAAAACGGTAATTGAACTTGGTGGTGGCTATGATCGCATCGATAAGCAGCATGAGAAGGGGAAACTTACTGCTCGTGAGCGTATAGACTTGTTGCTAGACGAAGGTACATTTTTCGAAATCAACCCATTTATTACACACCGTACAGTAGACTTCGGCATGGAAAAAATGGAGGGACCTGGTGATGGTGTCGTAACTGGATTCGGTAAAATTAACGGACGTCCAGTATACTTATTCTCTCAAGATTTCACAGTGTTTGGTGGGGCGCTTGGTGAGATGCATGCGAAAAAAATGGCAACAGTAATGGATCTAGCTGCTAAAAATGGTACACCATTTATCGGCATCAATGACTCAGGCGGTGCACGTATTCAAGAGGGTGTTCTTTCATTAGATGGCTATGGTCATATCTTCTACCGAAATGCCATTTATTCTGGTGTGATTCCGCAAATCTCTGTGATTATGGGACCTTGTGCTGGTGGAGCTGTTTATTCTCCAGCTATTACTGACTTTATTCTAATGGTGGATAAGACATCTCAAATGTTCATTACAGGACCTAAAGTAATCGAAACGGTAACAGGAGAGAAAATTTCTGCTGAAGATTTAGGTGGTTCGAAAGTAAATAATGCGGTCAGTGGGAATGCTCATTTCCGTGCTCCTTCTGAAGAGGCAGCGATTGATGAAATTAAAAAACTACTAAGCTACTTACCACAAAACAATAAAGAAAAGGCACCTCGTCAAGCTAGACCTGAAGGGGATGACTACCGTCCAGAAATCGTAGATACAGTACCAATCGAAACAACACGTCCATATGATGTACGTAAAGTTGTTGAGCAAGTAGTGGATGAAGGTTCGTTCATGGAAGTACATGCAGAGTTTGCTAAAAACGTAGTAGTCGGTTTTGCACGTATTGCTGGCGAATCAGTTGGACTTGTTTGTAACCAACCAAAAGTTCTTGCTGGTGGCTTAGATATCGATTCTTCTGATAAAGCAGCTCGTTTCATTCGTACTTGTGATGCATACAATATCCCAATCATCACATTTGAAGACGTTTCTGGCTTCTTCCCAGGTGTTAAACAAGAACATGGTGGTATTATTCGTCATGGTGCGAAAATTCTTTATGCTTATTCAGAAGCGACTGTTCCAAAAATTACAGTGATTTTACGAAAAGCTTATGGAGGCGCTTACGTTGCGTTAAACTCTAAATCAATTGGTGCTGACCTTGTATTTGCATGGCCAAATGCTGAAATTGCTGTTATGGGTGCTGCTGGCGCAGCTAACATCATTTTTGCCCGTGAAATTGCAAAATCAGATGACCCAGAAGCAACTCGTGCAGCAAAAATCGAAGAATATAAAGAGAAATTTGCTAACCCATATGTTGCAGCATCTCGCGGTATGGTAGACGACGTAATCGATCCACGAGATACACGTATCAAGCTGATTCAAGGACTTGATATGCTGTCAAACAAACATGAAACACGTCCAGAGAAAAAGCACGGTAATATTCCTCTATAATAGTCATACAAGCCTAGCAGCTCAAAAGTTGCTAGGTTTTTCATTGCCAAAAAGTGAAACATTTTTGTTTGTCATCCGTACTGATAGATATGAGGAGTTGAGATGAATGGAATGGAAGCAATTACAAACAGAGCAAGAAAAGATTCATGCACAACTTAGAAAAGCATCTAGATTAAACGAACAAAATCAGTTAATTGATGGGCAAATTAAACATACACAACAGGAAATAGACACTCATACAGCAGCACTCCACCAAATTCGATCCAAACTTGATAAATTGGATGGTTTCTCGTTTATGAATATGATTCGTACATGGACAGGGCAACAAGATGAACTGAGGGCAGAAAAAATTGATAAGGCGGCAGTACTTGAATTAAAGCTGAATGAAGCAAAGAAAATGCAAAATGATTTAGCAGAGGACAACGTGCAAGTGATGAATCAGCTTGCCCAGATTGATGAAAATGCGCTACAGCAATCACTTCAACAGGTCTACCTTAAAAAGAAGAAGTATTTACAGATTCATGATGCTGCCCAAGCAGAAAGGCTAGAGCATTTAGCACATGAGGAAATGCTAACAAAGCAGCTCATTAGAGAAATTAAAGAGGCGGAGGAAGCGGGAGAAGTAGCTCTTACAAGGCTAGGGCAAGCAGCAGCTTCATTACATTCGGCCAATGGATATTCCACATGGGATACATTTTTTGGCGGTGGGCTGATTGCTACGCACTTAAAGCATGATGCACTCGATCAGTCTGAAAACTATTTACATAGTGCTCAAATTGCGTTACAACGGTTTCATAATGAATTATTAGATGTTCATGAAATGTCTACGAAATCGATGCATATTGAAACAGATGGGTTTGTTAAGTTTGCTGATTACTTTTTTGATGATATTTTTTCAGCATGGTCTGTTCATTCTAAAATCTCGACAGCAAGGGAACAGGTCTCGCGTGTTCAAGATGATGTACATAATACGATTTGGCGCTTACAGGATAAACATAATAAAGCTGTCAACTACCTACAATCATTAGAAAAAGAAAAAGAGCTTATTTTCAATGACTAGGGAAAGTCTGAGATTTTTCTCAGACTTTTTATTTTGGTAGTATTGTTCAATGATTTCAACTCTTCTGACGTTGTGCTAAAATGATACATATACTATAACGTGGAAATACACGTAAACTAAGGGAGTTTTACAACATGACAAGTCGTTTAGTAGAAGAGTTTTTTGAGTTCGTACAAATTGATTCGGAAACAAAACATGAACAACTAATAGCACCAATTCTTGTAGATAAGTTAACTGCACTTGGATTTTCAGTGATTCAAGACGATGCACATACGCGTAATGGACATGGGGCAGGTAATATTATTGCCACATTAAAAGGCACATTGGATGTAGAGCCAATCTATTTCACTTCTCATATGGATACTGTCGTTCCAGGAAAAGGCATCAAACCGTCTTTACGTGAAGATGGCTATATCGTATCAGATGGTACAACGATTTTAGGTGCCGATGATAAAGCAGGACTAGCTGCTCTATTTGAGATGGTCAAACGTTTGAAAGAGCAAAATATTGCACATGGCGATATTGAATTTATTATTACGGCTGGTGAAGAAAGTGGCCTTGTTGGCGCTAAAGAGTTAGATCCAGCTAACATTAAAGCAAAATATGGATTTGCGGTTGATAGCGATGGCAAAGTTGGTGGTATCGTGACAGCAGCACCATTCCAAGCGAAAATTTTCACAAAGATTATTGGAAAAACGGCACATGCAGGGGTTGCTCCTGAAAAGGGCATTTCTGCCATAACAGTCGCATCAAAATGCATTGCTCAAATGAAACTAGGTCGTTTAGATGAAGAAACAACAGCGAATATTGGGCGTTTTGAAGGTGGACAAGCGACGAATATTGTTTGTGACGAAGTGACAATCCTTGCAGAAGCACGCTCTATAGACAAAGCTAAATTGGATGCGCAAACAAAGCATATGCAAGATACGTTTGAACAAGTAGCTGCTTCTTTAGGCGCACGTGCAGAGGTAGAAGTGAAGCTAATGTATCCAGGCTTCCGTGTAACGGAATCGGATAAAGTAGTTCAGGTAGCTATGGCTGCTGCACGCAATATTGATCGTACACCGACACTAGGCATTTCTGGTGGAGGCTCAGATGCAAACGTCATCGCAGGCTTTGGTATTCCTACAGTTAATTTATCTGTTGGATACGAGGATATCCATACAACAAATGAAAAAATACCAGTAGAAGAACTTGAAAAATTAGCAGATTTACTAGTAGAAATCGTCAAAGAATCGGCGAAAAACTAACAGTCGAATAAGGATGTGACCCTATGGAAAGTGTCAAAGCAGTCGTTTTTGCTTGTGGGACAGAGGAGTATGCTGTGCCTGTGGAGCAAGCGATTTCAATTGAAAAATTAGAGCAAGTAACACCTATTCCTCATTTACCTAACTATCTTCTAGGCTTTACAAGAATTCGCGGAGAGCTTGTACCTGTTCTTGATTTTGAACGCATACTGTACAATCGTTCATCGAATACAGCAACTGCTCGTATCATTGTGTTGAATACAGATGTTGTTAATTATGGATTACTTGTTACAGAAGCACGTGAAATTCTTGATTTCGATGAATCAGTACTTCAGCAATTGGGTCTAGTCAATTATAGTAAAACACGCTATTTTACTGCGGTAGCTAATCTTGAAAATCGAATGATAACATATGTTGATCCAAAAATACTGGTTAATTCATTAGAGGGCATTAGGGAAATTATCGATTATTTACACAAAATGCTTGAAAATGAAAAGAAAAACGTAGAGGCTTAAGTACTCTACGTTTTTTATGTTTGAATAGTAAATTTAACCTGTATTTTGTCGTTTTTACCTGATCATACATGTGACAATTATGCATTATACCTACAGACAAACAATTGCTAACCGCGTATGATAATGATTAAGAAAAAACTGAAAAAGGCAAACTTCACCGAAAGGGAGGGACGCAAAGCCATGAGTCTAAACACTATAATTTCAGTGCAAGATTGTCAGGTTGCCAGGTTCTGTTCTAGGAGCCGTGGCGAGTAGAATGGAGTTAGTTCGTATGAAGAGACAATTAAAAGTATGGACCGCACTAATCGTCATCATGATTAGTTCATTAGCTTTATCAAGTGGAAAGGTTGATGCAATGTCTATACAGGAAAAGGCTACTTGGCTGTGGGATACATCCCTCATCATTGATGACCAAGAAAAAATATTATTATTTTTAGAACATAACGATGTCAATAAAGTTTATCTGCAAATCGATCAAGGCATAGCGAGCAATGACTATAAGCATTTTATTAGTAACGCTTCTCACAGAGGTATTCGCATTTATGCATTGGATGGTGCTGCAAGCTGGGTTTCAGCTGAGGGTAGTCGAAGCCAAGACGAATTGTTTAATTGGTTACATACATATAATGAGAATTCAACTGAATCTGAGCAATTTTCTGGGGTTCATCTTGATGTAGAACCTTATTTAAATAGTGGATGGAGCTTACATCAAGCACAAACGATAGAATCCTATCAAACACTAATAATGAAAGCAAGTGAGAAAGCAAGTCAGTTACAACTTACTTTAGAAGTAGATATGCCATTTTGGTTTGATGAAGTTCAGTATAATAACCAATTTGGAAAAGGGTTATTAGCTGATTGGGTCATTGAGCATACGGATAGTGTGACGATCATGGCCTATCGTGATGCTGCAAAAGATATTATCTCTATTGTAGAACATGAAATCGCGTATGCTTCCACTGTGAATAAATCAATTGTAATTGGTGTAGAAACAGGCGCTTCAGAGGAAGGGGAAAATATTACTTTTTATGATAATGGAGAAGCCTTTATGAATGAACAGCTTATACTTGTTCAGCGACATTTTTCAAATAACGATGCTTTTCATGGAGTAGCCATTCATTATGTGGAGAATTGGATGACCATGCGTCCATAAAAAAAGTCCTTCCAGTGTTAAACTGGAAGGGCTTTTCTATTGGTATTAGGACAGTCGACCACTGTAGTCCTCGAATTTAAATTCACGAATGACTTTAATACCTTCTTCATCATTATAAGAAACGATAGATGGTAAGTTGACACCGTTAAACATATGGTTTTTCACCATTGAATAATGAGCCATATCTGTGAATACAAGACGATCACCTGGTTTTAATGGCTGTTCAAACGAATAATCGCCAATCACATCACCAGCTAGACATGTTAGTCCACCTAAGCGATACGTGTGTGCTAATTCATTTGCTTGTCCAGAACCAATAATCATTGGACGGTAAGGCATTTCAAGTACATCAGGCATGTGACATGTTGCTGATGTATCTAAAATAGCAAGATCCATTCCATTTTCTTGAATATCTAGCACCGTTGCTACTAAATAGCCTGTATTAAGGGCTACTGCTTCACCTGGCTCAAGATAAACAAGCAGGTTATACTTTTCTTGAATATAATTAATGATGTTCACAAGTTTTTCTACATCATAATCATCACGTGTAATATGGTGACCGCCACCGAAGTTTAACCATTTCATTTGGTGTAAAACATCACCAAATTTTTCCTCAACTACTTCAATAATACGCTCTAATGTATCAGAATTTTGTTCACACATCGCATGGAAGTGTAAGCCATCGATACCATCAAGCTGTGATTTATCAAAGTTAGCCAATGTTGTACCAAGGCGAGAGTTTGTGTAACAAGGATCATAAAGAGCTGTTTCAATTTCAGAGTATTCAGGATTCACACGAATACCACATTCAATTGTTTTACCAGCAGATTTAACTTTATCCTTGAACTGAGCCCATTGGTTAAATGAGTTAAATACGATGTGATCCACATAGCCTAGAAGCTCGTCCATTTCATGCTCAATATAAGCAGGTGCATAAACGTGAACTTCTTTGCCCATTTTTTCATAGCCAAGACGTGCCTCATGCAGTGAGCTAGATGTAATGCCCGCTAAATATTCCCCTACTAGTGGGAATGTTGAATGCATAGAGAAGCCTTTAAGGGCTAATAAAATGCGGCAGCCTGTTCGATCTTGAATTGATTTTAAAAGCTCAAGATTCTTTGTTAATAATCGCTCATCCACTACATAAGAAGGGGATGGAACTTTTGAAAAATCAATTGGTTTCATCGGCTTAATTCCTTTGCATCTAAATCAAGGTCTAATAATTCTGGGTTATGGCTTTCTTGCCATGGTAGACCCCATTTATTTAGTGCATCCATGAATGGATCTGGATTGAAATCTTCCACATTCCATACACCTGGTTTACGCCATTCACCGTTCATCACAAGCATTGCACCGATCATAGCTGGTACGCCAGTTGTGTAAGAAATCGCTTGTGAACCAACCTCGTTGTAGCACTCTTCGTGGTCACATACGTTGTACACATAGTACGTTTTTTCTTTGCCATCTTTTAGACCGCGAATGATACAACCGATGTTTGTTTTACCTTTTGTACGTGGTCCAAGTGAAGCTGGATCTGGTAATACCGCTTTAAGGAAGTGGATTGGTTGAATCATTTGCCCTTCGAATTCGATTGGCTCAATTGATGTCATACCTACGTTTTCTAACACTTTTAAGTGTGTTAAGTATTTTTCAGAGAACGTCATCCAGAAGCGGATTTGTTTTAAACCTTTGATATTTTTTGCAAGGGATTCAAGCTCTTCATGGTATAGAAGGTAAATATCTTTTGGTCCGATTTCAGGTAGGTTATACACTTCTTTTTTCTCAAGTGGTGCAGTTTCAATCCACTCGCCTTCTTTCCAGTAACGACCATTCGCTGTAATTTCACGAATGTTAATTTCTGGGTTGAAGTTTGTTGCGAAATGATATCCATGATCTCCCGCATTGGCATCCACGATATCGATATAGTGGATTTCATCAAATTCATGTTTTTGTGCATGAGCTGTGAAAACGCCTGTTACACCTGGGTCAAAACCGCTTCCAAGTAATGCAGTTAAGCCAGCTTTTTCAAACTTCTCTTTATAAGCCCATTGCCATTTATATTCAAATTTTGCCGTTTCAGGTGGCTCGTAGTTTGCAGTATCCACATAGTGCACACCTGTCGCTAAGCAAGCATCCATAATCGTTAAGTCCTGATAAGGTAGAGCCACGTTAATCACTACATCTGGTCCGAAAGCTTTAATAAGCTCAATAACCTCTTCTGTATTGTCTGCGTCTACCTGTGCAGTATGAATTTTTGTTTTTCCGCCGTCTAGTTTTTCTTTTAGAGCGTCACATTTTGAAACAGTTCTACTTGCGATACAAATTTCCTCAAATACGTCCGAATTTTGAACACACTTGTGTACCACAACACTGGCAACTCCGCCAGCTCCGATAATCAATGCTTTACCCAATTGTCTACCCCCAAGTTCATATAAAGTATTGTCAAACAAGCTGATTATACAGAAAATTGATATACTACTCAATCATTGTTTTAAAATTTTCTACAAAAAATTTTATTTTTCTACAACAATTAGACGTATACGGAGGGGAATGCCTCGGAAAAGAAGGGAATCATGAATAAATCTACAACGCCATTTTAGTAAAAATAGCTGTTGTATAGACTTAAATAATTGGTGAAGTTTCATCACAATTCATCCAAGATACTACGACATCAAGTAAATATTTTTCTAAATGAATGTTTTGACATAGTATCTCTTCCGATTGACGATTTGATACCATCTACTAAATCATTTCTACTAACTTTACATAAAAAAATCCCTCTACATATAGAAAGGGAAGGAACCACATTAAACGTGCTACAGGTATCTGTGTACTGGAAAATGATGCATATTATTTCAGAAAACGATTGGATACTTGTTGTTTTTCTTCCCCCCATATATAGAAGAAAATCACAAGCAAAGTACTAAAAAAACCCATCACAAGAGCATACGTACTGAGGGCTACTCCCACTTGACTTTGCATGGCATAAATAAAAATGGCCCCTATTGTTAACAAGTTGCCTGTAACAATCGATACTAGATGAAAGCGTTTATTCATAGCAAGCCCTCCTATTAGATGAATTGGTAATGCTCAGGATTTAAGATAATTAACTTCAATTATCGCACAATTCAGAACTTTTTCCAATGTTTTTATCTTACTAGAATAATTAAAGATGCTTTTTTAATACATCTTTTTGTAGTATGATGAAACACAAAAGGAATATTCATAGATTATTACAAGAAAGGGGAGAGGATGGATCGTGAAATTACGCAATTCATTAACTTTTCAACTTGGGACGATTATCGCTGGTATTTTAGTGGTGATGCTAGGGATTACTTCGTTCGCTACATACATAACTGCTTACAATAAACTTTATGATGCTGCTGGTGTTGAGGCCTATGGCTGTGCCAATATTACGACAGGTTTGATCAATCCGCAACAATTGGACAAGGCCATTCAAGGCGACAAGGCTGTACAGGAAAGCATTGGGAACGATTTGAACTGGACAACAGGTCATAAAGATATTTTCCAAACACAATATATTTTATCGTTGGATGGCACATTATTAGCGCTTGATGATCATTTGGCTGAAAAAGGTTATGCCCCTGGTGATCAATTTTATTTAGATAAAGAAGCTATTGATATGTTGCTTACACATAAGCATCCAACATATTCACAGCCTTATACCTATGCAGGGATGGACCGTTTATCTGGCTATGCCCCTATTTTTAAAGACCATGATTCCAGTAAAGAAATTATTGCCATTAGTGTCATCGACTTTGATGCTAATATCGTGAAGGAGCGAACATGGGATGTTGTACGAAATGGGATTTTAATTAGTATTTTCCCTATGCTAATTGCTTCCATCATTACAGGCTTTTTAATTCGTCGTAAAGTAAGACCGATTAGTGTGCTGATTCAGCAGGCGAAAGAAATTGCCAATGGTAATTTAGCTGTACCTGAAACAAAAATTAACAGTAAAGATGAAGTAGCGGATTTAGCGAATACATTAAATCGAATGACAGCTAATTTACAAAATATGATTATGACGATGCGTTCCACTTCTAACACTTTAACGAATAACGCAGATGAAACCGCTTCCACCCTGAACGATATGAGCAATACCATTCAAGGTGTCGCTAATAATATCGAAGAGGTAACAAGTGCCGTGACGGCAGGGATGCACCATGCTGAAAATGCGACAGATGTTCTTACTTCTTTAGCGCAGGACCTTCAAATGATTCAAAGCAATACCAATAACAGTGCTGATAATGCTAGACAAACGATGGAATTAGCAACAGAGGGTGAGCGACTAGCAAAAGATATAAGCAATGATATGGCATTAATCCACAGCGGATCGGGTGAGGTACAACAAACAGTAGAAAACTTGGTTACATCTGCAACCAAAATTCAAACGATTACAACGTCTATTGCAAACATCGCATCACAAACAAATTTGCTAGCACTGAATGCTTCCATTGAAGCGGCTAGAGCAGGGGAGCATGGCAAAGGCTTTGCTATTGTTGCTGAGGAAGTACGGAAGCTTGCTGAGCAATCTAATCAAGAGGTATTGCAAGTTGAACAGCTTATTCAGGATATAATGAAGCATGTGCAGCAGGTCATGTCATCTACGAATGATAATACGCAATATATTGAAAAAGGAACAGAGACAGTACGTCTAACCGCACAATCTTTAGGAAATATTTCTACAGCAGTGGCTGCAACAGTAGAAGAAATGATTACCATTTCTAATGCTATGACCGCTGAAAACGAAAAATCTACACGTATTGTGCAGATGATTCAACAATTAACAGAATCTATTCGTGATATAGAAGAAACGATGAATATGATTACTGTCGCAGCACAGCAAACAACTGCAAGCATTGATGAGGTGGCACATGGCTCTAATGAAACAAATCACATGGCACACACACTCGAACAGCATGTAAAGGCGTTTAAATTAAAAGAATAATAGAAAGATTAGGACATGTTGGCTTTTGCTTATACTACTTAAATGGTAAACTAGCAATAAGATTTTTCTTTTGCGAAGGTGAGGATTTTAATGGTGGTAAAACAAATGAACGAGCAAGTTCAACAAGTCAATGACTTATTTTTGAGTGGTCAAGTAAAGGAAAGTTATCAACTAGCTAAAGAAATATTGGGCAATGATACAGCGATCGCAGAAGAGGCCTATCAAGTCATTCAGCAGCATGTGGCAATGCTAGAGGCAAATGGGTATGCAAATATGCCTCAGCCTACTGATGACAAAGCAAAGCAAAGTAAGGAACGTACAGATGGTTCGTATCCAGAACGAGATGTTCTCGCAGCTTATATAGGTAGTCAGGATGATGAGCAATTTGGTAAAGTGGTCGATGAATTATTAGCAGGTCCTATAGAAGCGCAGGCGAACGCCTACTATACAATGGCAGAATATTATGCCCTTGCAAAAGAACAGGATAAGGCATCAGTACAGTATGCGGAGGCAATCAAATTGCAGCCTAATAAGGCATTGTATTGGGGAGCATTTGCACAGTTTTTAAATCGTCACGAAGGTAGCCCTTATTTGGCATTAAGACTGATTGAAGAAGCAATACTCCTAGATGGAATGAATCCTCGTTGGCACTATATTCAAGGTAATATATTTTTCCAGCTAGTAGCAGCGACAAAAAATTTAAGCTATTTACCTGCCTTGGAAGAAGCATGGGAGAAAGCTAAAAAACGTTGTACAGCTAAGCAGGTCACATTGAAATTGGATTTGGAGAAGTCAAAAGATTTGTTAGCGCAATGGAAAAAGCAAATGCTCTAACAGGTATCTATTAATAATTATTTCCTTTCAAGTATAATTATGCTATAGTGAAACCATAAACGGACGTATGAAGCTTATCGATGACATGAAAGAAGTGTTTTTTTGAGTTTATATGTAGCGTATGTATTGGTAGGAATTGCCATTGCCATGCCTGTAGGAGCTATTACAGTAGAAATGACAAAGCAAGGACTCAAAAATGGTTTTATGCACGGCTGGGCAGTTGGACTTGGTGGCATGACCATTGATATTGTATTGGTTTTTGCTTTGTATATGGGACTAGCTTCCATCTTGGCTATGCCTTTAATTCAACTACCTATGTGGATTATTGGAGCGGGCTTTTTATTCTTGTTAGGCTATGATTCTATCAAGAACGCTGACCATGATATTACATTGGCAGGAGAAAAAGTAACCAAATCGTTTTTTGCCTCTTATTTTAACGGCTTACTAGTGGCCATTTCGCCTGGTAATCTTGTTTTTTGGGTCAACGTATTTGGTGTGGTGCTAGCAAAATCTTATGGACAAGGGGAGTCAACGAGCTTTTTAATTATTGCTGCTGGTGTTTTAAGTGGAATTTTACTCCACGATATCGGTTTGCTGACCATTGTCTCGGTTACTCGTAAAGCTATGAATCGGAAGATGATTAGGACATTTACAATTGTCGCAGGATTCTTATTGATTGGTTTTGCTTGTTATTTTATCTATGAATTTATACAAGGAATTAAGATTTATATATGAAAAGTGCGATCCCTAAAGATCGCACTTTTTTTATTGCGCAATAGCCTCAGTATGCTCTTTTAAACAAGCTAAAATTTCTTCTGCTACTTCATGCGCTAATGCTAGTTCTGAAGTAAAGCCAACACAAGAACAATTCATCTCACCTAAAATATAGCAATCTTCTCCGACTTCATTGGTATCTAGCATAAAGTCGGCTGTCCAGATTAGCGGTAAATCATAATTGCCTAGTAGGTTTGTTACTTGAGGGAGCTGCTTTAAAAAGTTTTGTACCAGCTCTTGCCAGTCTTCAGGTTTGTCATAGCGATATTGAGCGCCAGAGAATAGAGTTGCACTAAAGGCATCCTCGGTAGCAGCTGGTTTTTTATGTACGACGTGTACAGGATGATCGCGCAACATGAATAAGCGGATTTCGCCTTCTGTAATCCTTGGAAGAAAGCGCATATCGATTAACATACCATTCGTCCCTGTAATATACTGCTCACAAAATGTCATAAAGTCGCCAAGCTGCCAATATTCTACATGATTATCTTTTGCTTCAGTACATTTGATTTGTGCATCAAGTGGCACTTCAGTGATACCCTCTGCTAGCGGTTCCACCAATTTTACACGCCAAATACCTTCTCCAGTTGAACCACGATTTTGCTTCAAAACACGCTCTGTTAAGGCTAAGGAAGTAGGGAATTGTTTTTTGAATGCTTCGATTGTGTAGTAGGCAAATGTATCATCAGGTACTAAATTTGTTGTCGTCAGTTTTGATAATACGTCTTTTGAACCATAGCTAATCATGGCGTCTGGATGTGGCATCCCTATAACGCCAGCTTGGCATAGCTCTCGTAGCATAGCAAAGTACTCTTCCTCATGCTGTAAGTTGCCTGGGTTAATGCGAGATACATAGGCAATACCATGTTCCTTAACATAGTGAAAGATTTCCTGCTTTTTTGTGATATCAAAGAAGAGTACCTCTGCATCCTGTCCACGTTGCTGTAGCGCTTCCACCATTGGCATTGTATCTGGGCGATAGCCATCTGGGCCTTTATCTGTGCCGCCTTCCACCTCGAAAAAAATAACTTTTTTATCCATAAAATACCTCCTTATATCTGTTGTTATGTTCAGTATAGTAGACAAATAAGGAGAAAAGATAGATAAAATATGTAAATTTTATGTATAAATTCATATATTACTATCTCGGTAATAGGAGGTATTGACTATTAAAATTCATAACTCTCTTAACTTTCTGTTTTCAAGTTTGCTTTTTCTGAAATACTGTAAGGTATAAAATCATAAGAAGAATTAGCAATGTACCAATAAACTGATAGCCACCAAAAGCAATCTTTAACCACCAAACACTTGTGATGACAGCCATTAATGGTTCAAGACTACCTAGTAGGCTTGACTCCTTTGGTGAAAGATAGTGCAAGCTAGCAATATAAAACCAAAAAGCGAGCATTGTCCCAAAAATAACAATAAAGAGAAAATAGGCAATGGTTGAAAACGTCCAATCAGATAGATCGATAGCCCATGGTGGGTGAGCTATACTCATAACTATACCACCGATGATCATCGACCAGCCGACAACTAGTAATGAATGGAATTGCTGTAAAAGTGGGACGGCATAAATGGTATAAAATGCAACAGAAAGACCAGATAAGATACCCCATAACACAGCCATTAAAGGAACGGACAATGTTGAAAAAGAACCGTTTGTTAATAATAAAAAGGTCCCCACAAGTGTAAGTGATACAGCTATACCATCCTGCTTTGTCAATGGACTTTGCCTCGTTAGAAAGTAATAAGCCATGATAAACAGTGGTGCTAAATATTGCAATAATGTGGCTACAGCTGAATTACCAATAGCGATTGACATCATATAGGTGTATTGGACAGCAAGCATGCCAAGTAGGCTAAATAAAATTTGTCTAAAAGCATTTTGCTTTGTGCGCCATATGACGAAAATGGATTCATGCCGATGGGTCATTTTATAAATAGCGATTAGTAACAGACCTGCTAAAAGTAAACGACTAGAAACAAGCCAGCCGACCTCTAAATTGTCCTGCTGAAATAGTCGTTGGGCAACGGTCCCTCCGATTCCCCAGAAACTTGCTCCAAGAATAACTAGTAGAAAGCCCAGTGTACGTTTATTTTGGATAATTTGATTCATCTGTTTACATCTCCTAAACTATCAATATAAGATGATTATAAAGTGATTAAGTGGAAATAAATATCGATTTAATCCAATAAAATATCAATATATTGAGGTGTTAGAGATGCCGTTAACACATATTAAAATTGCCAAGGATTTACAAGAATTAACCTTGCATGGAACAAAAGAATTTCCAGTTGCCTTGTATGAAACGATTATGCGATTAGAAAGCATGGATTTTCTACCTCTCCATTGGCATAAAGAAATACAATTTGTTTTGATAAAAAAGGGATGTGCTCAGTATCGAGTGGGGACGGACGTTTTTGTTTTGAACCAAGGCGAGGGGCTCTTTATTAATGCCTCTGGATTACATGAAGCAAAGCCTTATCAAATCGAGCAAGCGATCGTTTATTGTGTAAATGTAGATCCAAAGTTAATGGGGGGGCATGAGGGCAGTATCTTTTTCTCAAAATATGTAGAACCGTATATTACAAGTAATCGAATACCTTATGTCAAACTAACAGGAGAGTTGGCACAGAAAGTAGCAACGATTGCGGAATTAATGCGAGAGCAAACCGCTTTTTTTGAGTTAAAGGTACGGAGAGAGCTTCTATTTATTTGGGAATCCATGCTAACCCAATCCTTATTGACAGAACAAATAATGGATTCTGCCACTATTGTGCAGCATGAACGAGCAAAAGCTATGCTAGATTTTTTACATGCACATTATCAGCAGAAAATAGCATTAGAAGATTTAGCTGGCCATGTGTATATAAGTCGCGCTGAATGTAGTCGTTTTTTTAAGAAAATAGTGGGCATGACACCGTTTACCTATTTATGCCAATATCGACTGCGCAAAAGCATAGAATTATTGAAAGGTAATGAGCTATCGATAACAGAAATAGCTGTTAATACAGGCTTTAGTACCGTCAGTTATTATATTGAAAAGTTTAAAGAATACACTGGCTATCCGCCACATGTTTATCGTAAGAAGTTTTTAAGTGTGAAAAATAATTGAACGTGAATGGAAATAGGACCATCTTTTATTCTCAAATTCTATACAAGATGAACCATTTGGCATAAAGTAAAATTATTAGTAGAGAGGGGGCATTGTGAATGATGGTCTTAAAAAGTAAGCAAAATATTTGGCTAGCCTTATTATTAGTGGTATTAGCGAGTAACTATACACTCTATAATACAGGATTTGGCACATCCCTTTTACCTATCGAAACAAATGGTGTTGTCATGGGCTCATTAATTGACTGTATTGTGGTGGTGCCTGTGCTATTTATGCTTTATAAAGGTAAATTTTCATTAAAGCAAGCCATCCTATTAGCTGCAGCTGGCTGTATTGCTGCACGTTTTATCATTCCTATGGAACACCTTCAGCCTTATGTGGCAGTGACATGGGCTGGCTTTGCGATTGAAGGGTCTATTATTCTATTAGAAATTATCCTAGTGGCAACACTTGTACGATACCTGCCAAAAATCCTAGGGGAAGTGCGGAGAAGCTCTTTACCAGATCTCTTTTCATTTTCAAAAGCTGTAGAAAAACATGCACCCAAGCATCCAGTTATTCAGTTGATCTGTGCTGATTTATTAGTGCTTTATTATGGTTTCGCGAGTTGGAAAAGACAAGAACGACAAGGTTTATCTTTGCATAAAAATTCTAGCTATATCGCTTTTCAGCTCATGATTATTCATGGGATTGCTATTGAAACGATTGGTATTCACTGGTGGCTACATGAAAAGTCAATGATACTTTCCATTGTGTTGCTTGTTTTTAATATTTATTCAGTAATCTTCTTTCTTGCGGATATGCAGGCTATTCGCCTAAATCCTGTTTATGTCACAAATGATACATTGTACTTATCTCTGGGATTAATGAAACGTACTGTAATTCGTTTTGATCATATTGCTGAAATCATCGAAGACAAGGAGCGGTTAGAGGGAAAATTATCAAAAGATACGATAGACTTTATAGCACGTGATTTTGGTGAGGCCTATCCGCATTTTATTTTGAAAATGAAGGAGCCTGTGGAAGTAACGTTTATGCTAGGGATCAAGAAGCACTATAGTCACATAGCCATTAAAGCAGACCAGGTTCAAGAATTTAGACAAATGCTTGTAGAAGGAATGGCAATGAGCCAACATCATTAAAATTACTAATAAAAAAGTAGTAGTCAATGTTTTGTGATCAAAACATTGACTATTTTTTTATTGATTGATTTTAATACTATTTAAACTAATTTTAACCTTCGGATTTTATAGTTTTAATGTACTGAGAATGATTGATTTACAGGAGGGCTTTGTTTTAGCGAAAGATTGAGAAAATTGTATGCCTGAGATAAAAGGGGAAGTGTAATAACAGCACGAATTAGTACATGATTAAAAAACCGCAATGTTCAACATGGCTATATGGAAGTTCCAATAACGAAGAGATCAATCAAATACAGTCTATGACAGAGCAACAGCCATCCTTTGGTATGTAGTGAACGGATTGAAATGACAAAATTCCAGCCTGCACTAGCAGAATTAAGGACAGAAAGACGATATGAGCAGATTACAAACACCAGATCACTTGTTCCAAAACTTTCTTTAATAAAAGGCGAAGCGCATTTATTGGAGAAATATTATAATAAGCTTAATGAGCAACATACCATTTCTGACAGCATTACAAAAATTTTTATTCCCGTACATCCAATCGATGTTCTTAAAGAACAAGTAATGTTAGAAAATGTAAGAGTAACAAAAGATACGAAAACAAAAACCTCGGCATCTTTCTAGTCGATCAAAATCTACGAGCAAGTATTCCTTTACTGGTGTTTTTTATGTAAAGGATATCTGTCCTATTATGATCGACACTACAACAAGTAAAGAGGAGTTATTGAGAAGCGCTACTATCTGTTCATTCGAAGAGTAGCATTGCAAAAATATAAAGCGGTTACAAAGATGATAAATACTAGCATAGAAGAGGAGGGATTGTGTATGAACGATTGCATTCTTTTACAGTCTAGTCAAGATTGGCATCTACAGAGAATGTATATGAAGAAGTTTAACAAACTGGTACTGGTAAAAAGTGTTCATCATAATTCAGCAGAGACAAGAGCCAAACTACAATATGAATTTTCCTTGTTTTCGAATGAGCAAAATCCTTGGTTATTAAAGCCAATAGCTATTGATTATATAGATGATCAATATGCGATCATCTATGAAAATTTTAATGGAGTCCCCTTAAAGCAATTCAGTAATAAATTGATTTCTTTGCATCAATTTCTCCAGATTGCCATTGACCTTGTCAATATTTGTATGAAAATGCAACAAAGTGGTTTACTTTATCTACACCTACATCCTAATCAAATCTTAATCAATCCTAATTCTTTAAAAATAAAACTATTAAGCTCTGAATTTAGTACAAAATATGATGTAGAATCTCCAGTTGTGATTGAAAATCCCTATGAACGACTAGAACAGCTACCCTATTATGCACCTGAGCAAACTGGCAGACTTCATTTAGAGGTAGACTATCGGACAGATTTATATGCACTGGGGACCATTTTTTACGAAATACTGGGCGGTCAATTGCCTTTTCAAGCAAAGGATGCCGTCGATTTGATTTATGAAATCATCACAAAAAAACCAGAACCATTGGTAAGTTTAGACAGTCGTTACCATTCATTGCTTTGGGAAATGATTGAAAAGCTATTAGCTAAAAACCCAGCTGATCGTTATCAAAGTGCCATTGGTTTGAGAGAGGATTTGCTACAAATCCAACAGAAACTTTTAGTAAACGAACCGCTTGAAAATTTCCTGCTTGGTGAACAGGATTTGCATCTGAATACGGGACTGTCTACTAAGCTTTATGGGAGAGAATCGCAATTCGCAGAGCTTTCCTCTGTTTTTCGTCAGGTTGCAAAAGGTGACAAAAAGATGGTTACGATATCAGGACAAGCAGGGTATGGAAAGTCCAAGTTAGTTCAAGAATTAAAGGGTGAAATAGCGGCCGCAAAAGGCTATTTTATTACAACTAAGTATGAGCAATTGCAATTAGAAAATGACTATTCCATTGTTATCCATCCTTTAAGGAGTTTATTGAAATTTATTTATATGGAAGGTGAAAGGTCTGTCCATTTATGGAAAAAATTATTTCAAGAGGTTAAATTAGTTGTGACAGATGAACTTATCCATCTATTACCTGAACTTAAATGGTTTGTGAAGGAGGAAGTACATTTCCA
Organism: Lysinibacillus sp. GW823-FHT02G10; assembly: GCF_058797135.1. Classification (NCBI taxonomy): domain Bacteria; kingdom Bacillati; phylum Bacillota; class Bacilli; order Caryophanales; family Bacillaceae; genus Lysinibacillus; species Lysinibacillus sp. GW823-FHT02G10. The sequence continues at coordinate 1,758,378 of NZ_JBXAJI010000001.1, read as the reverse complement.
AAAAGAAGTTAGCCAAAATACAAAACAGCTCCATTCCTATACGTTTATATCGATTCAAAAAATTTTATTAACATTTGCTATGCAGAAGAAACCAGTTATATGGTTTGTAGATGATTTGCATTGGGCCAATCAAAGTACAGTTGAAATTATGACCCAAATTTTTGAGCAACACCGAGCAGGATACTTTATGATGATTGGTACATTCCGAGTGAATAAGGACAGCGCAGAGGAGGAAAATCAGCAAAGAACTTCTAGTTTTTCGAGCGGTCATCATATCCATTTACCCTTGCTTCAGGAACAACATGTTCAACAATGGTTGGAGGCGTCTTTCCATGCAAAGCCTCATACCATACAGATAATTGCCAAGCAATTATTTAATTTGACCAACGGGAATCCGTTATTTGTGAAAGAGGCGTTTCGATCACTCCAGCAAGATAACACAATTTATCTTAATGCAACAACAAAAGAATGGGAGTTTAATCGTAAGAAATTTAATTTATCCCGATTGAACAACGAGCTACTTGTCTTTATTGAAACTAGAATGGCTAATTTAACAACAGAAGCCCATGAGATTTTACGCATAGTTGCATGTTTTGGTCAGCGCTTTGAATTTACAGATGTCTTAAAGCTCGTGTCCTTATCAGCTCAAGCGTTATTAAAACACCTTGAAACACTTGTTGAGAATGGCTTTATTATTCCGTTAGATGCCCATTATAAATGGGCAAGTACGTTAGAGCATGAAGGAATTTTACATACATTTTCTACCAAATTCCAATTTGTTCACGATCGTATTCAACAAGTAGCTTATCAGGACTTATCAGGGCAATTGCGTGCTAAATACCATTATCAAATTGGCCAGCTTTTAACAGATGACTCTCAAATGGCTGCAGATCATGATCGATTAAGCGAAATCGTCATGCATTTCAATTACAGTCGCCACTTATTGACTGGGGAAGAAAAGCAAAAGCTGGCTATCTGGAATTATCAACTCGGTATTGAGGCTAAAAGAATAGGGCTCTTTGACAATGCGCTAAAATTTTTTACAACTAGTAAAGAACTATTGACGCCTGATCATTGGGAGACTAGGAGAGAACAGTCGGTTAAATTATATGCGAATTTAGGTGAATGTGAATATTTAACAGGCCACTACGAACAATCGGAAATGCATTTAACAGAAGCTTTGCAACATGCAGAGACAAAATTAGAAAAACTGATGATTAACAATTTGAAAACGGTATTATACATTGAGTCCGATAACCCTACTATTGGTCTAGAAGCAGGCTTGGCAGGTTTTCAAGTTGCGAATCTTAAAATTTCAGCATATCCTAAAAAGTCACAGCTTCTAAAAGAGTATCTATTGTTGAAATGGGCATTGCGACATATGTCTGACCAAGACTTGTTGCAGCATCCGCCAACGAATAGTAAAGAAATTGATATTTTGATTCATTTAATTATTAATATGACGGCAAGTGCTTTCCTATTAAATCCTAACTTAACAGGCATTCTTTTAATGAAAGGGCTGCGTTTACAGTTGAAGTATGGCGCTACATCGAAAAGCGGCATGGTATTGATTAACTATGCTATGCTTTTAAATGCAGGTTTTGCCAATATAAAAGAAGCCACTCGCTTTGGCAAACTTGCCATCATTGTTGCGGATAACCAAGAAAGCATATATATCAAGGGCCATACTTATTATGTGTATGGCGTGTTTATCAGTCATTGGACAGAGCCCTATGAAACCAGTATTCAATATATTAATGAGGCTCAAGCAAAAAGCCAAGAGCTTGGCTTATATCATTTAGTATCCTCAGCATCATGTTTTATTGTCGCTATACGCCTTATTCAGGGTGTTAACCTAGAGGATTTACAACAAGAAATTAGACGACAACAAGAGGAATTTTCTATTCATGCAAGTACCCTTTCGATTGACTTTTTAGCCGAAATGGGGAGATGGATGAATATCCTCCGTTCTCCACATCATCCTGTATATTGGGCTTGTCCCATCACAATACAGGATCAGCCTGCTATTAAAATCATGCATTATACTTTGCGTTTACAAATGTCCTTTTTATTAGCGGATGAAATACAAGGGAAAGCGATTCTGGTGGAATTAAAGAAGCTAAGTAAGGACACTTATACATTACCAATCACCACGGTCTATTATTTTTATCGGGCCATGTGGCAATTTCACTTTCTGCTTAGTCAAAATTGTCAGGTACAGGAGCAGAGGTTATTTTTAACGGATATACGTCAAAGCCTCAAGAAATTTAAGAAATGGGCTGTTTATTCTTCAGAAAATTATGAGCATCTCTATGCTTTATTAATGGCAGAGAATTACCGTTTACACAATAACGACAGTGAGGCAGAACTCTATTATGACCGAGCAATACGATTAGCAAGTATGAATGGTTTTGTACAGGATACAGCCTTAGCATATGAACGAGCTGCAAACTATTATCTCGCAAAACAGCAAAAGAAAACGGCAAGGCATTATATATTGAATGGTATTCAAAGTATTGAAACGTGGGGAGCAGAAACAGTTGCTAGCAGATGGGCAAGAGAATATCAAGTGCATCGCAAACTGGAGAATCACAGTAGAGAATCACTCACGTTTGATATGATGACGGTTTTTGAGACGACTCAATCATTTGCAACAGCTATTCGTATGGAAGATTTACTGCATAAAATATTGTTTTCACTGTTAAAGCATGTGGGGGCAGATAGTGGCTATTTCATTCATAAACAGCAGCAGGAATTATTGGTGTTAGCAAAGGCGGAAGCTGCGGAAAAAACATTTACGATGTATGATCAACAAAGTATGGAGAATTTTAATGCGAATATGCAATCGATAATACGCTATGTTCTTAATAGTAAAGAGCATGTGATTATCGACAATACACAAATAACACAGCATCCTCTTTTCTCCTATTCGACGGCTAAATCTATTCTTTGCCTACCGATTATCCATCAAAATGAAATTATTTCGATATTGTATTTTGAGAATACTTTAATGACGAATGCCTTCCATCCATCTCATGTTCAGCTATTGAAAGTAATTGCGGCTCAAATTGCCGTTTCTTTTGAAAATGCGAAAATATATGGAGATTTAGAAAAACGTGTTCAGTTGCGTACTAGGGAGCTAGATGAGACGAATCGGCATTTGATAAAAATGAATGAACGTTTAGAAAAAAATGAACTGGAACGTAAAAAACTCTTGCATAGTATTTCCCATGAATTACGCTCCCCGTTAACCTCTACATTAGGGTATATAGAACTTATGCTAGAGGGCGTGATTGATGACGCAGTAGCCAGAAAGAAATATTTAATACGAAGTAAAGAAAGGCTATTATCATTAAATAACTTAATTCAAGATTTGTTTGATTTAGCAAATCTAGAAGCTGGTAGAGCAGAATTTTCTTTTACAGAGGTAAAGGCAAAGGAATTATTTTTACAAATGGCAACCCGTTATGAGGATGAAGTAAAACAATCAGGATTAGCATTCAGTGCTCACTTTTACGGTCATGAAGAAGCTCAGCTACTGATTGATAAAACGCGAATCAATCAAGTGATTGAAAATATCATGACCAATGCAATGAAATATACATCAAATGGTGGTATTCAATTGTCCTTCCATGTAGAGGACAAGCACTTGATTTGTTCGATAGCAGATAGTGGCATTGGTATTGCTGAGAGTGATCTTCCCTTTATTTTTGATAGCTATTATCGAGCAACTAACACTCATGAAGCACATTCGCATGGCATTGGCTTAGCTATCTGTAAACAAATTGTTCGCCAGCATAATGGTGAGATTTTTGTTGAAAGTCTTGAAAATGAAGGAAGCATATTTAGCTTTACATTACCACTAGTTAAGGTATTGGTAAAAAATTAAAAAGGGGTGGTGAGTGTTTTCTTACTTCTCACCACTCTCTTTTTTATAAACGAATTGGTAGCCAAAGCCTCTCACTGTTTGAATCCATTTCGGCTTTGAGGGGATATCTTCAATTTTACGACGAAGCGTACTAATATGGACAGATACGGTTTTCAAATCAGTGACACCGTCATAGCCCCACACATGATCAATGAGTTGATCGACACTAATCACTTGATTCGCATGCTCAATTAGAAAAAAAAGGAGTAGCTTCTCCTTCGTAAATAAATTTAAAAGCTGTCCATCCTTATAAACATTTTTCTCATCTAAATGTATGGACAGATTATCTATATGTACAATATTACTTTTCTTTGTTGGGTTTCTTCTTTTTAAATTTGCTTGGATACGGGCCAATAATTCTTTTGGAATAAATGGCTTTGTCATATAATCATCTGCCCCCACCTCAAAGCCCTCAAGTTTCTGTTCAATTAGATGATTGACGGTCACAAAAATGATAATGACATCCGATACATCACGGATTCTTTTGGCTAACTCGAAGCCTGTACCATCTGGTAAATTAACATCTAACAAGATTAAATCTGGTTGTTGCGTGACAGCGAGATGCCAGCCACTGGATAGAGATGATGCCTTTAATACATTATAGTTAGCATTAGCTAGCGTGAGCGATAAAACCTCCATAATATCTATATCATCTTCCACTATTAAAATTTTCTCGTTCGACATATCTATTAATCACCTTCCTATTTCAAATATACCAACTTTTGTCTAGGTTGGGAATTAGAAGACTTAGGACTCGAATGATTTTAGAATCCCTCATAACCTTAGTCAAAATAATCATGCAAGTTTACTAAAAAAAATAAAGACTTCTATTTCCCATGAGAAAATGAAGTCTCTAAAAAATTAATCTAGGTGTGCGATAGCATGGAGTAGATCGTCACGGATGGCCTCCCAAAATTGCTGTTGAACACTATCACTGTACGTATAAAGCTCTTTATGTTGAACATGCTCATAGATGGCAGCAATCGTTTCTTGATGAAAAGAGAGACGATGGTTTAATAGCTCTCGTTCTTCTTCAATACAAAATAGTTTATAAATATCGGATAAGCGTTCAAACTTTGCTAATTTCTGTGTCATCACTTCATATTGTGTTTGATGAAAACGTCCTACGGCAGAAGTCATTGAGATTTTTGCCCGATGCTCTGCTTGTAATGTCCGATACTCCTCTTGACGGATGGCCACACGATACCAAAATTCATAACGATTAGGTAATTCTTTTAGTTCATAGGTAAGTAATGATTTTAAAATTGAATGCACTTGTTCATATGTATCGATGATCTTCGCTGGTTCTTTAAAAATGCCAAACATACTACCACCCCCATGTAGTTTAATACTACGAGTGAAGATTAAAATCCTTTAAAATAATCATAATATTCAAAAACGAGAACCTGCTAATTATTGAAACCCTGACTCCGTAGTTACGTAAAGATTTACAGGGGGTGAGTGAATGTATGAGTATAAATTTGTACAAACACATTTAGGTAGCTTTTTTCAGGAATCTACCTATCGGAAAACAATCGAAGAATACGCGAAGCAAGGTTGGCGTTTAGTGCAAGTATTGCCGATTGCTTATAATGGTCATGGGAAACCAACAGACTATGAAATCATTTTTGAGAGATTATTATCATGACTATCAATGAACGCTAGATTCTTGCCATAAATGGTGGGAGTTTAGCGTTTTCTTATTTTAATACAAAATTTGCTGTTTTTATTAACAAAAATAGTGTATTCAGAAAAATATAGAAATAGCATTTACAAAACAAAAATATATGTGTTAACTTAAATATTGTTAATGGTTAACTTAAAAGAGGGAGGTTAACAATGCAACATTTTTGGGTTGTCGGTACAGATACGGATGTTGGGAAAACAATTGTCACCACCATGTTGATGTGTCATTTACAAAAACAAGGCTTGAAAGTTTCACCATACAAGCCTGTGCAAACAGGAGAGGTATACGAAAACGGTCGTGGCTATTATCATGATACAGCCATGTATGAAAAGTATTCCTTACAAAAGCTTCAACAAGAGCATCTCAATAGCTATTCATTTAGAGAAGCTGCATCGCCACATTTTGCTGCGCAACTGGAGGGGCAGCAAATTGATGTCAATGAGCTATTATTGCGGATTCAATTATTACAAGCGTCCTATGATGTTGTGATATGTGAAGGAGCGGGTGGGCTTTTTGTTCCTTTTACTGCTCTCCATGGGATGACGCTGCTTGATGTCATCGTCAGTAGCAAGCTGCCAGTAGTGCTTGTTACAAGGACATCCCTAGGGACGATCAATCACACATTATTAACAATAGAGGCATTGCGCTCTCGTGAAGTTGACGTTCTTGGCATAGTGTTTAATGGGAACACAGGTAGCAGTATGGAGCAAGATAATATACAAACGATTTTACAGTACCATCCCTTGCCCTATGCGATTATTCCAAAGCTACAAAATTTGTCACAGCTAAAGGATTATGCCATGACGCACACAACACTGTTTGAAAGGCTTTTTAACTATGAAACAAGCATTAACTGATTTACAGCTAAGAGATTTACGTCATGTTTGGCATCCATGCTCACAAATGAAGGACTATGAGGCATTTCCACCCATCGTCATAAAAAAGGGGCAAGGCGTGTGGCTTTATGACGAACATGATCAGCGTTATTTGGATGCTGTATCTTCTTGGTGGGTTAATTTATTTGGACATGCCAATCCGCGTATTAGCAAAGCTTTAAGTGAGCAAGCATTTACATTAGAGCATACGATCTTTGCTAATTTTACACATGAACCAGCCATACAATTGGCTGAAAAATTAACCACATTAGCACCACAGGGATTACATAAAGTCTTTTTTGCCGATAATGGCTCATCTGCTATTGAAGTTGCACTGAAAATGAGCTTTCAATACCATATGCAGACGGGGAAACCAGCAAAAAAGCGCTTTCTCGCCTTGACGGATGCCTATCATGGAGAAACTATTGGTGCTTTATCCATAGGAGGGGTAGGGCTTTACAATGAAGTTTACCAGCCACTGTTATTAGATACTGTTCGTGCTAAAGGGCCAGATTGCTTCCGCTGTCCATTTCAGGAAGATCCAGCAAGCTGTAATGCACCATGTAGTCAATTTGTTGAGGAACAACTTCAAGCGCATCATGAGGAAATCACAGCAGTTATTATTGAACCATTAATTCAGGCTGCAGCAGGTATGAAAATGTACCCACCTGTCTATTTACAGCGCTTACGGGCGTTGTGCTCACATTATGATGTGCACTTCATTGCAGATGAAATTGCTGTAGGTTTTGGTCGGACCGGTACATTATTTGCCTGTCAACAAGCGGACATCATGCCAGATTTTATGTGTTTATCAAAGGGGCTAACAGGTGGTTATTTACCTTTATCAGTTGTCTTAACGACGGAGCAAATCTATGACGCTTTTTATGATGATTACGGAACAATGAAGGCTTTTTTACATTCGCATAGCTATTCAGGCAATACATTGGCCTGTCGTGTGGCACTGGAAGTATTAACGATGTTTCAAGAGGAACAAGTGATGGAGATGATTCAGCACAAGGGACAATACATGCGAGCGTTAGCCATGGAAGCTTTTTGTGATATGCCTTATGTGGGTGAATACCGACAAGTTGGTTTAGTGGGAGCAATTGAACTAGTAAAGGACCGGCGGACAAAGGAAGCGTTCGCCAGTGAGGAGCGTATCGGCTATCAAATTTATCAACGGGCTTTAACGAAAGGCTTACTCATCAGACCGCTCGGCAATGTTCTGTATTTTATGCCACCTTATATTATTTCTGAAGAGGAAATGTCATTTATGATTCATACAACGAAAGAGACAATCGAACAATTTTTCCAGGACAGGAGGGCTAAGGGTGGGTAAGCGACAACAAACATTAGCGCTAGTCATGATTGCCATGTTTGCTGCTCTAACAGCAATCGGAGCTTTTGTTAAAATTCCATTGCCTGTCGTACCGTTTACATTACAGATTGTTTTTGTATTTTTAGCAGGCTGTTTATTGGGTAGTCGGAATGGTTTTTATAGTCAACTTGTCTATGTCAGCGTGGGCTTAGTAGGCTTACCTGTTTTTACACAGGGTGGTGGTATCACATATGTCTTACAGCCAACTTTTGGTTATCTGATTGGCTTTGCCCTAGCCGCCTATGTGATTGGGTTCATTATTGAAAGGATTGAGACGCCGACGAAAAAGCATTTTATTGCAGCAACCATTATTGGGCTGGTTATTATTTATGCTGTGGCTGTTCCTTATTTGTATGTAGCATTGAATTTCTGGTTAGACATGAAGTCAAGCTGGTCACATGTGTTTGTTGTCGGCTTTTTAAGTAGTATTGTCGCTGATTTTTGCTTAGCTATTACATCAGCGCTATTAGCTGAGCGCTTGTATAAAGTATTTCAGTCAGCAAGAAATGTGAAATTTTCACACGTAGAGGGGGAGAATGTAATATGAATTATTACCAATTAGCACAAGAAGTTATTGCTGGAAAGATCATTAGCAATGAAGAGGCACTTGCCATATTAAATAGTGAGGATGATGCGCTATTACAGCTTATGGATGGTGCTTTTACGATTCGTCGTCATTATTATGGTAAAAAAGTTAAATTGAATATGATTATGAACGCCAAAAGCGGATATTGCCCCGAGGATTGTGGCTATTGCTCCCAGTCCTCTAAATCAACGGCTCCTATTGAGAAATATCCATTTATTACAAAAGAGGAAATTTTAGCAGGTGCAAAACGAGCGTTTGACAATAAGATTGGGACGTATTGTATTGTAGCCAGTGGTCGTGGGCCAACACGTAAGGATGTCAATGTCGTGAGTGAGGCGGTTGCTGAAATAAAAGAAAAGTATGGCTTGAAGGTTTGTGCCTGTCTTGGCTTACTAAAAGAAGAACAGGCACAGCAACTAAAGGAAGCGGGGGTGGATCGCTACAATCATAATTTAAATACATCGGAACGTCATCATTCCTTCATCACGACCTCACATACATATGAGGATCGTGTCAATACGGTAGAGATTGTGAAAAAGCATGGAATTTCACCTTGCTCGGGTGCCATTATTGGGATGAAGGAAACAAAAGAGGATGTCGTCAATATTGCACGCGCCCTCCATCAATTGGACGCTGATTCTATTCCTGTAAACTTTTTAAATGCAATTGATGGCACAAAGCTAGAAGGGACTAAGGATTTAAATCCCCGTTATTGTTTAAAGGTTTTAGCTTTATTCCGCTACATCAATCCGACAAAGGAAATCCGTATTTCGGGTGGTCGTGAAATCAATTTGGGCTCACTTCAGCCACTTGGTCTCTATGCAGCTAATAGTATTTTTGTTGGGGATTATTTAACAACAGCAGGACAGGAAGCGAATAGCGATTATCGCATGCTGGAGGATTTGGGCTTCGAAATAGAATTAACACATAAACAAGAAGAAGTATTTTGTTAAACTTATGACATGTAAATCTACTACTACAGCAAAAACCGTACTATTGTACGGTTTTTTGGTTGTAGTGAAAAGAGACGGATAGACCTGACATCACTGGCAGTGGATATACCTATAAAATCAAGGTTTTCACAAATTGTTCAATGAAAGCGTTTTGAAATTGAACAGTTTGTGAAGACCTTCACATAAAGCTTTCTTTTTAAAAAAATCAGCGTAAAATAAGAATCAAGTAAGGAATTGTTATAAAACAGTTGATAAGTCATATCACAAATTTTGGTGGTTGTTATATTACAAAAATAATGAGTGAAGGGAGCTTTTCACATGTGGGTTATTACAGTTTTTGATAAAAAGGACGTTCGAATTTTTGAGTACGCGAGCAAAAATGAGGCAACAGAAGCTTTAGCAAAATTCAAGAAAAATGCCGTTTTAACGTATACAAAATGAGTTGCTGATAAAGCAGCCCTCTACCGACAGAGGGCTGTTTTTTAATGTACAACAATGGAAACAGCACTGTACATTAATAATAGTGCCATAATCATGTTAAATGGTTTTCGGTATTGCTGTAGTGCTTTTTGAAAAACGGAGCCACATAATGCCCAACTAAATGTACTGATTACCCCTACTAGCGCTAAAAAGAACGAGAAGAGTAGATAGCTTATGTAGGATGAGTAGTAGGGTAGGATGTAAGTTACGACAACAGTAAGACCAAATAAAATACCTTTTGGGTTAATAAATTGAACGAACGCTCCTAAAAAAAATAGGTTTCGTTTTTTTTCTTCATTGTCGTGATCCTCTAATTCTTTGCTTGTTAAAATTTTATAAGCCAGGTACAACATATAGCCTACACCAAATATGGTTAGGGGTAATTCAATGGCAGGTAAAATGTTTAACATGATCGTGTTAAAAAAGCTACTAAGACCAATAATGATGAAAAAACCAATCCCTACACCTAAACAGAATGGAATCGTTTTCGCTAAGCCATATTGTTTAGCAAAAACCATCGCCATAAAATTATTCGGGCCAGGTGTAAAGCTTGTAATGATGATAAATAATAAAAAGGAAAATACAGGCAAAACAATCCCTTCTTTCAAGTTGTATGATATAATGCACGAAATAGACTGTATAACGTCGGTCTTTTTATTATACAAAACGTGCGTTATATTGTACATACAAGGAGGGCTTTTGGATGGAAGAAATTCATCTCGTCTTTGCGAGAAATTTAAAGGCAATTCGAGAAAGGGAGAAATTAAGCTTAGAGAAGGTTTCTCAGCTTAGTGGCGTGAGTAAAACGATGATTGGTCAAATTGAGAGGGGAGAATCCAGTCCAACTTTGACAACAATTTGGAAAATTGCAAATGGATTAAAGGTTTCGTTTACAGAGCTTATTCATCCTCCCCAACCTGAGACGGAGGTTATTCGCGGTAAAGAAATTCAAGTATTGAAGGAAGATCATGGCCGATATATGGTTTATCCTCATTTCCCCTATCAAAAGGATAGTCGTTTTGAAATATATACAATTGAAATCAAAGAAAATGGAACGTTAGATGCTGAGGCTCATCGAGAAGGAACGGAGGAATATATAACCGTTTTTGATGGGGAATTAATCATCCATATACAGGGTCAGGATTATCGATTAACAAGTGGTGATGCCATACGATTTAAGGCTGACCGTCCACACACATACAGCAATCCAGGTAGTACAGTAACACGACTTAGTATGACTATTTACTATCCACATTAAAAAACGTATAAACGCTTTTCACAGCGTTTATACGTTTTCGTTTTATAAAATACTAGCTAAACGTTTAATTCCCTCACGGATGACTTCAGGTGTTGCATTTGTATAGTTAAGACGCATTGTATTCACATTCGTTTTTGATGTGTAGAATGGATCGCCAGGCACGAAGGCTACCTTTTGTTCCATCGCTTTATTGAATACATCAAGGGCCGGTGTACCGTCCTTCATTGTTGCCCAAATGAACATGCCACCCTCTGGTCGTGTATATTCAACATGGGCAGGGAAAAACTCCTGCATAGCATCAAGCATCGCATCCGACTGATTTTTATATAAAGCAATAATTTTCTTTACATGTTCGGTATAATCATTACTTGCTAAGTAATCGTAGATAACATATTGTGAAAAAATATTAGTATGAAGATCAGACGCTTGCTTCGCTGTTTCAATATGCTGCAAAAGCTCTTTGTTTTTTGTGATAATAAAGCCAAGACGCATGCCTGGTGTGACCGTTTTAGAGAAAGAACCTAGTAAAATACTATTTTCTAATTTACCAGCACCGATATATGGAAGTGGCTCCCCTTGGAAACGTAGCTCTCCGTATGGATCATCCTCAATTAAAGCAACATCATATTTTGCCACTATTTCGCAAATTTGCTCACGCTTTTCTTTCGAATATGTGAGTCCTGTTGGGTTTTGGAAGTTCGGCACCGTATAAATGAATTTTACATTTGGTTGTTGTAGAGCACGCTCTAACTCTTCTAAGTTAAGACCATCATTTTCTAGCGTAACACCATGGAAAGTTGGCTCTGTTAATGTAAAGGCTTGAATAGCCCCTAGGTAACCTGGCTCTTCGATGATAATGCCATCGCCTTTATTGATAAGTACTTTACCAATTAGTTCAAGCGCTTGCTGTGAACCTGTAGTAATAAAGACATCGTCAGCATGTACATCAAGTCCATGGACACGTTGATATTTCGCGGCAATATATTCACGCAATGGTGCATAACCCTGTGTGGATGAATATTGGAATAATCGGCTGCCATTTACTGTAATAGCATGGTCTACGGATGCTCTCAATGCTTCAATCGGGAAAGAAATCGGGTTTGGAAGCCCGCCCGCAAAGGAAATAACGTCCTCTGCATCTGTCACTTTTAAAATATTTCGAATAAATGAGGATGGTGTTTTTAAGATTCTTTCAGAATATTGCATAATTATCGGTCCTTTTTTTCTGATTTTTTAAAAATTATATCATTGTCATCGTGTGCATACAATATTATCATTGTATGCAAGACAATTAAACTATTGTATGCAAATTAAGAGAAAGAAGGGCCTAGTGAATGCCTATTAATTCATTTGACGAGTATCCAATGAGTTGGAAGCCGGATATTAGCAATATTTCTGCTCCGTTATATATAGCCATCGCACATCAGCTAGAACAAGATATTAAGGATGGAAAGCTAGTACCAGGCACAAAATTGCCACCCCAGCGTGAATTAGCTGATTTTTTAGATGTGAATTTGAGTACGATTACAAGAGCCTTTAAGCTTTGTGGCCAAAAAGGATTAATTTATGCCTCGATTGGCAGCGGTACATTCGTTTCAACAGATGCGGCTAGCAATAAAATGTTACTGCCAACCAACCATGCCACACCTATCATTGAAATGGGCTCGGTTTTACCAGATAATTTTGTTAATGATGATATTACACGCTTTATGAAGAAAATGATAAACGAACCTAGTTTTAGCATGCTATTTCAATATGGACGACCTGAGGGCAATGCATGGCAAAACGAAGCCGTGATGAAGCTACTCGAACTAGTAAATTTTCAAACAGACCAGCCTATTCTTCTAGGAGCAGGCGGACAAAATGCCATTGTGGGAACCCTTGCAGCTTTATTTCAGCCAGGCGACCGCATTGGTACAGATCCAATTACCTATGCAGGCATTAAAACAGCTGCAAATATGCTTGGTATCCAGCTTGTGGCTATCCAACAATGTCAGGGTGAAATGACAAAAGAAGGATTACTATATGCTTGTAAAAATGAACATATCAAAGGAATCTATGTGATCCCTGATTTTCATAACCCAACGACTCATACGATGTCAGTAGAAACAAGAAAAATGATTGCAGACGTGGCAAGACAGAAGGATTTGCTTGTAATCGAGGATGCTATCTATAGCTTTCTCAAGGAGCAACCGCTTGCTCCGATTGCTTCTTATGCACCTGATAAGGTTATTTACATTGCTAGCCTATCTAAAACACTATCACCTGGTTTACGATTATCCTTCCTTGTGACACCGCCTGCGCTACGTAAAAAAATAATGGAGACACTCTATAATATCAACATTTCTGTTTCTCCTATCATGCTGGAGCTTGCAGCACGATTAATCCATGAAGGTGTTGCCCAAACGATATTAGAAAAACACCGAGCATATGCCAAGCAGCAAAATGCGCTTGTCGATCAGTATTTAGGGGATTATCACATATTAGGGGATGAGGAATGTATTTTTAGGTGGCTCCAATTGCCTGACAAATTTACGGGTGTTCAATTTGAATTGTTAGCTTCGAAAGCTGGTGTACAAGTCTATGCAGCGGAACGCTTTGCCGTAGGGAATACAAAGCCTGTCAATGCCGTTCGTTTAGCCATTGCAGCGCCAGAATCTCAACTTGAGCAAGCGTTAATTATTTTAAAGGACCTCCTCGAAAGTAATGGTGATTATGCATTTGTTGATTAGAGGTTATGGGGCGTATAATAAGGCTAAGAAAGAAACGAGGTGATGAACATGGCACATAAAGGGCGTGTTATTTTGCATGTGGATATGAACAGTTTCTATGCTTCTGTGGAGCAAGCACATGACCCAAGTTTAAAGGGGAAGCCTATCGCAATTGCAGGGAACCCAAAGGAACGGCGTGGCATTTTAGTAACTTGTTCATATGAAGCAAGAGCGCTAGGCATTTATACAACTATGACTGTTCATGAAGCAAAGCGTAAATGTCCTGAGCTATTGTTATTACCTCCAGATTTTCAAAAGTATCGTCATGCATCTAAAGAAATGTTCACCATTCTTCGAAGCTATACACCATTAGTAGAGCCTGTTTCGATTGATGAGGGTTACTTGGATGTGACTGAGCTAAGCAAGGAACGGCATGCCTTAAGTATTGCCCAGGAAATACAAGCGCGCATTTTAGCTGAGCTGGATTTACCTTGTTCCATCGGTATTGCACCGAATAAATTTTTAGCGAAAACAGCCTCTGATATGAAGAAACCAATGGGGATTACCGTACTACGAATACGGGATATTGAACAGCAATTATGGCATCGTGAGGTTGTCAACATGCATGGGATTGGAGCAAGTACTGCTAAAAAATTAAATGCACAAGGCATCTTTACAATAGGTGATTTAGCTAAGACAGAAGAATTTAAAATGAAGCAAATTTTAGGGAAGAATGGGGTACGGCTTCGAGCAAGGGCCAATGGGGTGGATCAGCGCATGGTCGATCCTGAGGCAATCTTTGATACGAAAAGCGTTGGGAATTCAACAACATTACCAGAAGATGTAACAGATGTTCGTACACTTCATAAAACAATCGAAGGTCTATGTAAAAAAGTGGTGGAGCGTCTTGATGCCAAGCGCTTAGCAGGTTCAACTGTGAGCATTCAAATTCGGGATGCTGATTGGCATAATCATACACGTTCGAAAACAATGTCCAATGTCCTGTATCGTTATGAAGAAATTTACGACATTGCTTGTACTTTATTTGATAAGCATTGGGATGAATCTCCTGTAAGATTACTTGGTGTAACGGTTTCCAATGTGGTGGATCGTAAAGATTATTCACAGCAATTATCGATATTTGATTTTCAGGAGCATGCGAAAGATGAACCGATTCTCAAGCTTGTCGATGAAATTGAGGGACGGTTTGGCAAGGGGATTATAAAACGTGGTGTAGATTTAGGGAAACGTTCCTCCTATCAATCACAAACAAGCTTTAGTAAAGATTTTTTAGATGACCATGAATGAGAAAGAATGAAAGTAGGTGTATCTATGCAATACAAGGAGTATGGGGATGCTAACAATCCTTTCATGATGTTTATTCATGGAGGGGGCGTTGGAGGGTGGATGTGGGATCAGCAAGTTCGCCATTTTTCCCATTATCACTGTGTTATACCTGAGCTAATGACACACAATCCATTTTCCATTGAACAAAGTGCGAAAGAGCTTCTTCTGCTTATTGAGAAAAAAGCCAATGGGAAGCCTGTTATAGTAATTGGTTTCTCTTTAGGAGCGCAAATCGCTATTCAAATGCTAAGTCTACAGCCTAGTTTAATCGATTTTACGATCATCAATAGTGCGCTCGTGATACCCTCTCCTACTGTGGAAAGGATGCTTCAACCGTTTATTCGGCTGTCATTTCCGCTTATAAAAAATAAAACATTTGCGAAACTTCAAGCAAAAGCCCTGTACATTCAAGAAGACTATTTTGAGCGTTACTATCAAGAGAGTGCCACGATGAAAGTAGATACATTGATTCAAATTTTGCGAGAAAATATGTCGTTTTCCATCCCAGCTGACTTTAACAAAGCTCAAGGAAAGATCCTAATAACTGTGGGAGAAAAAGAGAAAAGCAACATGAGAAAATCCGCTAAAGCACTTGTGCGAAGTCATCCAAATAGCAAGGGTGTGTTATTGAAGAACATCGGTCACGGCGTCTCATTAGCCCAGCCTGCATTTTTTAATCGCTTTGTAGAGAATTGGATTAAGGATGGTCAATTACCTGAAGGGACAGTTATTCGGTAGGGGAACCCCATTACGAATCGTCATCCATAATGGAGTTGATGTATGGATCATTGAAAATAGTGAGGATATAAGTGTTTATGCTGCAATATCCATTCCTTCATTTCTATCATCATTTCTTCGTAGCTAGGGACAATAAATGAAAAGTCATTTCTTGTATTTATTAATGTTTTATTGATTTGAACAACGTGATGAGGAAGAATTTTTATACTGTTGTTCAGGAAGTGCTTATTAAATAGATGCAGTAGATCGAGTTTAGAAATACTTGTCGTATTGACGAGATGATAGAGTCCTGTTAAATCTTGTTGTGCAGCACGTTCAATGGCTTTAGCCAAAGTAAGTGTTGTCACTCCCGTCCAAATAGCACCCGAATAGCCATAGACGGGACTTTTTTGTTGCATAAACCAATTGAAGAGTCCGATGCCATCCTTTTTCAAATCAGGACCAATTATGGAATTACGAAATGTTATGTGCTTGTCGTTATTCACTTCCCCTATACCTTTGGTGCGGTCATAAAAGGTTTCCCCGTCTAGTACACTATTTTCATAGTAGGGAGCACTTTTGCCTGAAAATACGCAGTCGGTACTTATATGAATAAGCTTTGTGTGACGATTTTCAAGGAGAGATACAATGGCATGCGGTAAATAGCTATTCAGTAAAACACTTTGGGCAGGATGAGCCTCACAAGCATTGTTTAAAACACCAATACAATTAATGACGACATCTACCTCATTGTCTAGTAGTAGCGACCTTAAAAAATGGGAGTCTGTCACATCACCTGTTCTATTATTGCCA
The DNA here is from genome assembly GCF_058797135.1 of Lysinibacillus sp. GW823-FHT02G10. NCBI lineage: Bacteria > Bacillati > Bacillota > Bacilli > Caryophanales > Bacillaceae > Lysinibacillus > Lysinibacillus sp. GW823-FHT02G10. Next base: position 1,741,645 of record NZ_JBXAJI010000001.1, on the reverse strand, counting down.
TAGGGAAAAGGGGTTCGAGAGTATGTTGTTACATCATGCCCTTGTTCACATAAATAGATGGCAATGGTATGACCAGCCATGCCTGTAGCACCGAGCACTAAAAATTTCATGGTTTTCCTCCTGTCCAATGAAGGAGCTCTTCTTGTATAAGAGGCAATGTTAATAGCTTTACTTTAATGTCAGCCACACTTAATTGTTGGGTATTGTTCGAGTTATATTCATCCGTTAATGTAATTTTTGGAGAGCCCTCATCGAGGTATTTTCCATAATTTAAATCCCGATTATCCGCGGGGATTCGATAGAAATGGCCCATATCAATAGCTTTTGCTGCTTCCTCCTTCGTACATAATACTTCATACATTTTTTCTCCGTGCCGTGTTCCGATAATTTGCATGGCGTTGTTTGCTTGAAAGATCTCAAGTAAAGCCTGTGCTAAATTTGCTATTGTGGCAGCAGGTGATTTTTGCACCATAATATCCCCGTTTTGAGCATGTGAGAATGCGTACAATACCAATTCTACCGCTTCCTCAAGGCTCATCATAAAACGTGTCATATGAGGGTCCGTAATCGTTAAAGGTTTCCCAGCCTTTATTTGTTCAATGAATAATGGGATAACCGAGCCTCGCGAAGCCATGACATTACCGTATCGAGTGCCACAAATTAGGGTATGGTGAGGGTCAACCATTCGTGACTTTGCAATAAACGTTTTTTCCATCATTGCCTTGGATATACCCATCGCATTGACAGGGTACGCGGCCTTATCTGTTGACAGGCAAATGATTTTCTTGACGCCAGCTTGAATGGCGGCTGTTAGTACGTGATCTGTTCCTAAAATATTGGTTTTCACAGCTTCTAAGGGAAAAAATTCGCAGGAGGGAACTTGCTTGAGAGCGGCGGCATGAAATACATAGTCAACATTATACATCGCATTGTGAATGCTTTGAATATCGCGGACATCCCCGATATAAAATTTAATTTTTGTATGCTGATAGTGTTTTCGCATATCATCTTGCTTTTTTTCATCCCTTGAAAAAATCCGAATTTCCTTGATATCCGTATTTAAGAATCGCTTTAATACGGCGTTCCCGAAAGAGCCCGTGCCTCCAGTAATCAATAATATTTTATCTGTAAACATTGTATAGTTCGTTACACCTCCTGCATGCTATTATTTCAATCCTCTTTGATGTAGGTCACATTCTGAGTTCTCCCTAGGGTAGTTGTACCAATAAGCAAATTCGTTAGTATATTTACTTGTCGGATTTTTATCCATCAGGGCGCAATTAAAATCCCAATCTCCTGCAATATCTTTGCGTATCGTAAATTTCGCATCTCCAATTAAACTTCTCCTGATAATCTTAAATTGCCCAGGCAAGGAATAGCGGTTGGATTCATCTTTAATAAAAGCAAAGCCATTTTTAATAATCATGTTGTAGTAGTAAATATCAAATGTGCCATCCACTTGTGCTAGTACATTGCGAATAGCAGGTAAATAGTGGTCATCACTATCGATGATGGCTATATAATCTCCTGTTGCTTCTGCAATGCAGCGATTGTAGGCAACACTCGCACCTAAATTCGTTGGGTGAACGATGATTTTTAAAGCTGCACAGTTTTTCTGATAATCCTGTAAAATGGCTAGCGTATTGTCTGTAGAGCCATCATCTACCACAATAATTTCATAGGCATATTCTTTAGGAATACTATCAAGCATCGTTACGATCCATTCTTCGCTATTAAATGCAGGTGATAAAAAACTAATCTTCATCTGATCCCTCCATTCTATGTTCATTAGTAGAGTTGTTCCATGTGACTGAGTAGATCCTTTAATACAATATGCGTAGACGTAGTGCTACTGTAGGCAATTGCTTATTTTAGGATGTTTTTAAGAGAGTGTTTTTAGATAGAATTTTTATGTTTACTAGAGATATGGCATAAGAAAGACGAAAATTTACTAACATAAGCACATTTAGCAAGAGAGGTCATAAACTAGCGAGAGCGCTTTTTTTAGAAAGAGGGATACGATGACAAAAAGAATAGCATTTATTTGTAGCGTGGAATCTTACAAACTTTCGGATGCCCATATTTTCAAAGATTTGTGTCTAGTGCCTATTTTATTGGGGGAACATTTAGGCTATGAGGTCACTATTGTCACGACAGAAATGAATGAAGCTCTACTTCAACAAGTCTTTCCCACTGTAAAATTTGAGTCTGTACCATTTGAAGATGATTATGTGGTGAATATGAATGCTTATTTAGCCCAACATGCAAGGGACATCGACATTGCCTTTGCTATTGGACCCTATCCATCCTATTTAGCTATTTTGAAAACCTATAAGCATTTTAATCCAAATGGCAAAATTTATATGAAATTAGATGTCAATCGATTTTGGCTAAATCGATTAAAAACCTATCCCTATTTTTTAGAGTTGTTGCAGCTTTGTGATCTCCTTACCTCTGAATGCATATCTATTCAAACAGCAATCAAAGACTTTTCACAATTGGATGTGAAACATATACCCAATGGTTTTTATGAACATTTTCCCACAGAGCCAGTGCCGTTTCACGAGAAAGAAAATAGAATTCTAACAGTTGGGCGATTGGATGCACCAGAGAAGCAAACAATTTTGACAGTCAAGGCATTTTTAGCAGCACAACTGCCAGATTGGGAGCTTCGTTTAGTAGGGCCGATGTCAGTCTCATTTCAAGAAGAGCTGAGACTATTACTAGATAGTCATCCGCTTGCCGCTCAAGTAACGATGGTAGGACCTATTTTTGATAAGGTCCAGCTAGAAGAGGAGTATCGTAAGGCTAAAATTTTTTGCTTAACGTCTTTAGTCGAATGCTATGCCCATGTCTTTGCGGAGGCAGCTAAAAATGGTTGCTATATCGTGACAACAGATGTGGATGGTGCTGCTGATATTACACAACAACAGCGTTTTGGTACAATCCATCCTACACATGATTGGGAGGCGATAGGTCGGACATTGCAACAAGTTGCAGCACAGGAATCATTATTGGCAGATACTTGTGTCCAGCTTCAAGCATTTGCCCGCAAGGAATTAAATTGGAGGCAGATCGTCAAGAAGGTTGCCAATTATTTAGGTGAATAAAAGTGAATCTTTTCTGGATTGAGAGGAGTATTCTTTTCTTTATACCAGTATTTCCTATATAATAAAAACTAGTTTTATAAAGCTAGACAATCATGGGTAGACACAAGGGGAGACTAGAATGGAAATACTACAAGCAACAATGGATGAACTAGAGGACTTAGCAAAACTGTTTGATGAATATCGTCAATTTTATGGAATTGAGTCAGATATAAGCAGTGCCAAGGCATTTTTACAATTACGATTGGCCTTGAAAGAATCCGTCATTTTTATCGCGCTGATGGATGACAAGATAATTGGATTTACACAATTATATCCAACATTTTCGTCCATTGCTTTACAGCGAGCCTATATTTTAAATGATATTTATGTAACAGAAGATGCTAGAGGCCTAGGGGTGGGCAAGGCATTGATGGAAAAGGTATTTCATTATTGTGAGCAACAGTATGCTCGCTATGTCACGTTACAAACGGCGGCTGATAATGTAAATGCACGTAAGCTTTATGAAAAGCTACAAATGAAGCAAGATGAATATTGTAATTATGTTAAATATTTTATGTAAGCCGAAGTGGTGAATCTCATCGTTGGATGAAAATGCTTCTTTCAGATCATAAATATCCCCTAGATCGTTTTGATCTAGGGGATATTTTTAATTCTAACTATTTTATTTCAAGCGTATAGGGTTGTGTGCTAGCTTTGCCATCAAACTCACTTACTTCAATATAGTATTTGCCTGCATCAAGCTCCACCGTACCAACCTCGGCATCACCAACACCGTAAAGATCGAATGTTTTGACGGTTTTTCCGTTTGCATCTAACACTCGAATAACACCATCCAACGCTTTTTCTGTTTGGAGTGAGAAGAAGACTTCGCGTTTCTGATCGTTATTCCATTCAAAATAGTCTTTATCACCAAATGGTATACCTGCATTTAAATATTGCGTTGCAACCCATTTCTCATCCTTTTTCACAAGAACAGATGGCTTGCTAGGTACTCCATTTACTAATTTTGAATCCGCATCTTCATCCACATGCTTATGATCAAACAATGTTAATGTATAAGGCTGAATCGATACTTGGCCAAGCCCCATGCTGTTGACTAGAATAAAATAGCCTCGATCCTTCTTCGCCTTAAACGATGTATTTACATCGTTTGTACCCATCATTCCAAGTAACATTTCAAGAATATTATCACCTAAGCCAAATGGAATTTCTGTCTCCATTTCTTTGGCATCAATCTTCATATTGCCGTTCGTATCTTCGATAATAGCTCCTGCAAATTTCAAGTCTTTTTGCAGTTCTTTAGGTAGCTGAGCCAATTGTTCATTAGTAAAAGGAACTGAAGAAAGAAGCAGACTCATGACCTCATCATTGCCTTGTTGCTTATAGTAGTAATAATCTACATCATCTTGATAAATCAGGTGGTCTCTATAAGTAGTACCTAGTTGAATTTTTAGCGCTTTTGCTTCCTCATGATTGTTTGGATTGTACTCTGCTGGAATATCGCCTATTTTCTTTGTTTTCAATGTATAAGGCTCAGCAGATCGTTCTCCAGCATTGACAACGGCTACCACGTATGTTTTGTCCTTTTTCAATGGTATGACCTTTGCATCGTCTTCGTTACCAGCTGAACCAAGTAGTAGTGCCAGTATACCAAGGTCATTAGTTAAGGAAGAAACGGGAATTAATTCTTTTGTTTCTTCATCATATTCAAACACTGTACCTGTCGGCATTTGGTTCATGCCTTTCAAAAAGCTGAAGCTATAAAGGGCGTCTTCCTTCGCTTTAAATAAGAAATAATCCTCATCATAATCTGTTTGGAAATAAGCTTTTTGATCGTCACCTATTTCAAAGCGGATTGCTTGCTTAATGATAGGGTCAACATTTTCTAGATTGCCTGAAGCCGTAGGATTCAATAACATACTCATCAGGCTGTCAATTTCATTACGTTTTTTTATGTTGTTTTCTATAAGCGGTAATGGGCTCTCTGGAACATTTTCTTCGATCATGGCTTCATCTACAGGTAGACCATCCTCATCAGGTGGGAGGGAAACTACTTCACCTTTTAATGTGTAAGGGATCATCGATTCACTGATCGTTTCTTCTTTTTCGATGCCGCCACTAAAGAACATCTCCATAGAAAACTCGCTATTACTTTCATTAGATACACTTAAAACGTACTCTTGATCTGGAACAGCGTCGATAATCATACGAACCGGTTCACCTTTTGCTGTACCATAAGCGGTCTGCATTGGATAGGCTTCTTCTTCACCTTCATCATTTTCAGCTTGATCGATTTCTTCTGGTGGCACAGGATTAAAGTCATCTTTTAGATAAAGCTCCATAGAGGCAGTGACACCAGGAATTCCCGATAGATCAAATTGTAACGTCGTCGGTTTTTTGACAGAGAACGTGAAGTAATCTTGATCTTGTTGTTGATCTTTTGACAGTAATGTATAGTTTTTACCTGCTGTACTATATGGGAACTTTTTAATAGGCTCCATCGTAGACTTGTCTATTGTATCAATTGGCAAGTCCTTCGTCGTTTGTGCTGTAAAAATGTAAGTAGATTTGCCTTTTAAACTATAGCTTCCATTATGATCTTTGACACCAATGACAAGCGTTCCCTTTTGATCTGCTTTAAATAGATAACCTTCTTTTTTTCCTACGCGAACATCATTGACATGGATAGGCTCTACATCACCAATCCCGCTATTTGGGTAGAAATATAAATCAAAGGCATAGTCGTATTTGTCAGCGCCTTTTAATGTTAATTGAGCATATTCATTTTCTTCTAAATCGACTTTATACCATTTCTTTTCGTCTTGCTGTTCAAAAGCACCCTGTTCTGTATTTAGCTTATTTTTAGCAAGGATCTTGGCGTTCTTAATACGATCTTCCTTTGTCTCTGAATAATGCTTAGGCAATTTATTTAAATCAAATTGTAATGCTTTTACAGGATCAACTAATCCGTGACCATAAGTAAGATCATAGCCTTTCTCGCCCAAATCTTGTGCGGTCATTTCTAAAATCGCTTCTATTTGATGCGGTTTTAAAGATGGGTCTTTGGATTTAAGAAGAGAGGCGATACCTGCCACGACAGGAGAGGCCATGGATGTTCCACTAAACTTGACAAAAGATGATCCTTTCTTCGCATCATGAACGGTACTATAAATGTCTTCACCTGGTGCAACAATATCCACAGATGGTCCGTAATTGGAGTAGCTCGATAGTTTGTTACGTTCGTTTGTTGAACCAACACTAATGACACCTTCGAAAGAAGCGGGGAAGGAATATTCATCTGTCGATTCATTTCCTGCGGCCGCCACAATTGTAATCCCACTATCAATCGCTTTCTGAACGGCTTCCTTCATCAGGGGAGATTCACCATAGCCTCCTAGACTCATATTAATGACGTCAACGCCCTGCTCAATTGCATAAAGAATACCCTGTGCAATGATGAAATCATTAGCACCTTCTTTGCCGTTAAATACATCAATTGGCAGTAACTTTGCATTCGGATTAATCCCATGCCCACCTACGCCATTATCTTTTGCTGCGGCGATAATACCTGCCACATGTGTTCCGTGATCGCCTGAATAAGTAGTATTAGCAGGTGCTGCTGCATTATAGGGTGGAAGTACTTGTGACTTTAGATCGGGGTGTTTAAAATCTACACCAGAATCAATGACAGCAACTGTGACATCATGGTTGCCTGCTAATTCTAGTGCCTTATCCATTTGCAGTAAGTTTAAATGATACATCTCTTGTTTTTTAGGATCAGCTTCTTTATTAAAAGAATGATAGATGTAACTAGGAGATACACTTGATATTCCGTTTTGCTTTAAATAGTAAGAGACGGCTTTTTCGATCGATACGCCTTTATTTAGTTGTACAACATCATACCCTAATGAAGGAATGGAGCGGATGACCTTGGAGCCAATTTTTTTATGTACGTTTTTATCAAGACCTGAATGCTTGATAACAATTGTATCCTTACTCATCCATTTTTCTTCATTCTTCTCTGTTTGTTTGCCACTGTTTGCCAGCATGTTTTTCGCTTTATGCTGAGGTGCCTCAGCAAAGGCAGAAGCAGCAGGAACCATGAGTGCAGCAGATGCTACAACAGCGACTGATTTTTTATACCAACTTTTCAATTGTTATCTCTCCTTGGTGTTATAAATTAAATCTCGACTATATTAATACGGACAAAGATTAGAAAAGTTTCGTAATGGAGGAAAATTTTTCTTTGCTATTTTAATTTTTGGTAGGTATAACGAAAAAACCTAGCATTATTAAAAGCTTTAGATCTGTTCTATTAATTGTTGTAGCTCCTGCTTGGAACGAGGGATGTTGATATTTTCCTGCAATAGCTTCTTTTTTTGCAAAGCTATGACCATTTCAAAAATCCATGGACGTTCAAGATGCGCGCGATGTAACAATTCGTCTTCATAAAACAAGGTGATTGGATCACCGTTATAAATAATTTTTCCAGCCTCCATAACAATGATTAGATCTGCCCATTCATAGGCGAGAGGTATGTCATGGGTTGCTAGTAAAATGGTTCTCTCACCATCATCTAATTTGGCTAAGTATTGTAATACTTGTGTAGCATAATAATTATCAAGACCTGCTGTTGGTTCATCTAACAAAAGGACAGAGGGCTCCATCGCTAAAACACCTGCCATTGCTACACGTTTTTTCTGACCTACGCTTAAAAAATGAATGGGTTTATCAAGCAAATCTTCCACTTCGGTTTGCGCAACGGCCCATGCTATTTTTTCTTCCGTTTTTTCAGTAGACCAGCCGAGATTCAATGGGCCAAATGCTATATCTTGCTTGACGGTCCCTGAAAAAAGCTGATGATCTGCATTCTGAAAAACAATGCCGACTTTTTGGCGTAGGGCCTTTAAAGCTTTTCGACTATATTCCAGATCGTTGCCTTCGAATACAATCGTTCCAGCTGTAGGTTTTAAAATACCGTTAAGATGCTGAAATAAAGTCGATTTTCCTGCGCCATTATGTCCGAGTATGGCGATTTTTTTACCTTTTGGAATGTCTAATGTAATATCTGACAACGCCTTCGTACCATCCGCATAGGCATAAGATAATTGGTTGAGTTCAAAATAAAATGCTGTCATGTAAAATACCCTCCATATACGATGAGGACTAGTAAAATAGCTGCCATGCCTAGCCAATTTTTCTTGCTATAAGAGCCCATCTCTTGCCAGTAGACGGCCTCGCCTCCACGTGATTGCATGGCATTGTTGAGCTCTCGGCTACGCTGAAACATTTCCACAAATAATGCCACAATAAGCATGGAGACAGAGCGTAGCCATTGCATCGGTGAATGATAGCCAAGACGTGCTTGCTGGGCGAGATGTATATTTTGCATGCTTTCTAAAAACATAAAAATAAAACGATAGGTTAGTTCGACGAGCTCCACTAATAAAGAGGGGAGTCGCCATTGTCGTAGCACATAACATATTCCTTGTACGGAAGTGGTTAGAATTAAAAAGTATAAACAACTAATGCTGCCAAGGACAATAAAGAACAGCTGTTGCACTGCTAACACACTTGCATTCCCGATAAAGACAGTCCAATTCCTAAATGTAAACGACCAAATATGGGCAGGGAGTGTATTCGTTGATGATGTAAAGGAAAGTAAAATAGATACGAGACTTGTTAATAAGAAAAAGCTAGGTAGCAATAATAATTTGCCGTAGTATGCAAGCGGAATTTTTGCACCTAAAATGATAAAAGCACTCATTACAAAAAATGTAATGAGTGAAAGTCGTTCATCTCTCATGATGAGCGTTATGAGAAGTAGTCCAAGTGAAAATATCATTTTTTCTAGCGGATGAACGGACGCTAGCTTATTCAGATAGGCATACTTATCAATGAGTAACATAATGGTTAACCTTCTTTGTGTTTGCCACGCATATAGCCGATGAAGTAGCCAATAAAGCCAGCTCCTATAGCTGCCTGTAGCACGAATAATAAGCTTTCGATTTCACCACTTGGTGGCTCCCATAGACTTTCAAACCATGGTTCATATTCCGCATTAATTTCACCAATAGCTGCTTCTGCTTCTCCATCAGCACCACCAAATTCAGCACCTTTTTGTATGAATAAGGGAATGATGGCTAACAACACAACAATTGCTAATAACAATAAATTTTTCTTCATTTGTTAATGTGCCTCCTTTGTTGAGAAAACACGTAACGTTTTTAATTCGCTAACATTGTATTTTTTCAAGAAATTCATCACAATGACCGTTAAAATTCCTTCACTCACTGCTAAAGGAATTTGAGTTAAGGCAAAAATACCTGCAAACTTTGTAAAGGATGCCATAAAGCCTCCAACCTCTGAAGGAAAGGCTAGTGCTAGTTGTACAGAAGTCACAATGTATGTACCTAAATCACCAAGCATAGCTGCAAAGAATATGGCTAGTGAAAATGACAACCCTACTTTTTGAGCCCCTTTAAAGACAAAGTAAGCAATAAAAGGACCAACAATAGCCATAGAAAAGGCATTAGCCCCTAAAGTTGTAATTCCTCCATGAGCTAATAATAAAGATTGAAATAATAAAACGATTGTTCCAATTACACTCATTGCTAGAGGGCCAAAGAGTACTGTCCCAAGTCCTACACCAGTTGGGTGAGAGCAACTACCTGTAACTGAAGGGATTTTTAGGGCGGATAGCACAAAGGCAAAGGCTCCTGAAAGCCCCAAAAGCATTTTGGTTTCAGGATTTTCATCAATGGTTTTTCGAATAGAACGCAATCCTAGAATGATAAATGGGATAGAGATCACCCACCAAAAAATAGCCCATTCGATTGGTAAAAAACCTTCCATGATATGCATGGCAAAGGCACGTTTTGGCACGATTAAAAAGGCCAGTAAAAAATAACTAAGTTTCCACCATGATAATTTCAAAAAGCTTTCCTCCTAACTAATTAATAGATTTTTAGAATATTGCGTGCGTAATTAAAAAAAGCACTTCTCCTTAGGTGGAAAAGTGCATAGCTAAAAAAGCAAATAACAGTCTCATCTGCTAAGCCGCACACCTATCCTCGTAGGTTGAAACGATCACTTATTTTTCGGCAGGTCTCCTGGCTCTAGTTCAATGCTTTATAGGTCTTCCCATCCGTTGGACAGTGACATATTCTATAAAGCTCCCTATTACAGTGGCGGGACCGCGCCGGACTCAAACCGGCTTCCCTTTTAAGCAAAATGACAAGCACTTTGCACCGAAAAACATTCAAATTGTGAGATTTCACGACAAAGTGTAACATGAATTTCCATAAATATGCTATACCTTTTATGAAATTTTTTAAATTAAAGGTCAACGGTGAATATTCTGATAAAAGTTTGTGCGCAAATTATATAGATTGTATAAATTTCATACCTAGTTCCATTCAAAATTGATAAATTTGTCATAAATTTTTAAAGAAATATTGAAATTTTAAAATAATAAGATATGATAAAGACAGTTTTCTATTTAAAATTCTACTAAAAATTTCATATAAAACGTCAATAAGTGCTCGAATAGCTCGAGATAATAGGGAAATTGGTGAAAATCCAATACAGCCCCCGCTACTGTAATAGCTGATGAAATCGCAAAGCCACTGGTACAAACTTGGGAAGGTGCGACAGTAAAATGAAGCTTAAGTCAGGAAACCTGCTTATTTGATTGTGCATGCAAACTTTTCGGAGGGAGAAGTTGAAGCGAAAGCGGGTACCTGTATTTCATTCTATTCGTTTTTATTTGGCTTCTACAAAACCTTTACTCTTCGTTATAGAGTAAAGGTTTTTCTTTTTCCAAAAAGCAAATGAGGGGAGACAGAAGATGACAACTTGGAATTTAGAGGGGATGAAAACACATCTCTTTATTTGCAATGGCAGTAGCTGCATGAAAAAGGATGGGGAGGAAATTACCTTAGCCATTCGAGATGAGATACAGCGGCAAGCACTCGATCAGGAAATACATACGACAAGAACGCGCTGTAATGGACGCTGCAAGGATGCTTGTGTGGTAATCGCTTATCCTCAAGGAAACTGGTATCGTGTGCCATCAACAGAGCATGCTAGAACACTAGTACAAGATTTACATCATGAATCCTTATACAACGAACATGTCTTTACACTTCGTGAAGGTACATTACAGCGTACTGCTCAAACAACTGCCATTAAAGGGATCGAAAAGGTGAAAGAGGGGTAACAACATGGCGCAAAAAGGAAAAATTTTCGTAGTAGGCTTTGGACCTGGAGATTTTAAGCATATTACGACACGTGCAGTAGAGGCTTTACAACAAAGTGATATGATTATAGGCTATAAAACCTATGTAGAGCTGATTCAAGATTTAGTAAGTGCAAAATCGATTGTTAGTACAGGCATGACAGAAGAAGTGTCGCGTGCACAGGAAGCCGTTCGTCAAGCTGAAGCAGGGAGCATCGTCTCAGTAATTTCGAGTGGTGATGCAGGCGTCTATGGCATGGCAGGATTAGTCTATGAGGTGTTAATTGAGCTAGGCTGGACAGAAGCAACAGGAATTGAAGTTGAAATTGTTCCTGGGATTTCTGCGATTAATTCATGCGCTAGCATACTTGGTGCACCTATTATGCATGATGCTTGTACAATCAGTTTGAGTGACCATCTAACACCTTGGAATTTAATTGCAAAGCGTGTCGAGGCAGCTGCAATGGCGGACTTTGTCATTGCTTTATACAATCCTAAAAGTGGACGTCGAACAAGACAAATTGTCGAGGCTCAACGAATACTCTTAGAATATCGTTCGCCAGACACACCAGTTGGGCTTGTGAAAAGTGCCTATCGAGAACGTCAAGAAGTGACCATGACAACACTAGCAGAAATGCTAGAACATGATATTGGTATGTTGACAACTGTCATTATCGGGAATTCGTCAACATTTTTCTATGACAATAAGATGATTACGCCCCGCGGTTACCAACGTAAATATACCCTGGGTGAAGAGAAACAGCCATTACGTCCACATCAACGTTTACGCGAAGAAAATGAACCTTGGGCAATGAACCAAGAGACGGGAACAGCGCGAAATGACTTTACGGCTGACCCTAATGCAGGGCGCTTTAATAAACCCAGTATAGCCGCTACGCCAAAGCCGAAAAAAACAGCTCTTGGAATGGCTACAGCGGCACTTGCAATGGTAAAAGGGACAAGCGCAGTCAAAGTAACACCGAAGCTTGTACAGCAAAAAATAGAATCTATTTTTGAATTAGCAGTAAGTCCTGGTGTAGCCAATAAGTTTTTTACTCCCCAGCAAATGATGATGTTAGCGGAGGTCGTTGGGGATGAGGGGACGATGGAATACACACCAGATCATCAAATTCATTTGAAAATACCAACGACTGCCCCTGAACAGATCACAGAGAAATTACAGGAAGTAGGGTTTTTATTATCCCCGATTGGTGATGTGTTATCACTGAAGGCTTGTGATTTTTGCTACGGTGAAAAGGCTGATTCAATACCATATGCAGAGGAAATACAAGAAAAACTAGGCGGTATGTCCTTACCGAAGACATTAAATATTGGCTTTAATGGCTGTGGGATGGCCTGTTATCGGGCTGTATTTGATGATATTGGCATCGTCTACCGCAAAAGTAAATTTGATGTCTTTATTGGAGCAAAACCAGTCGGTCGTACAGCACACGCAGCACAGCCTGTTGTAGAAGGGCTGGAGCCTGAGCAGCTGATTCCACTCATTACAGATATTATTGAAGAATATAAAGCAAATGCTCATCCAAATGAACGCTTATTTAAATATTTTAAACGTGTGAAAAAAATACTGCATTTTACGTATCAAGATATGTCTTCCAAAATAAAAGTAGAGCCAGCTCCGTGCGGCGACTAGTAAGGAGTAGAGAGATGAAAGCTATTTTATTTGTCGGCCATGGGAGCCGTTTAGCAGCAGGAAATGATGAGGTTCGTACATTTATCGAACAAATGACACCGCGTATTGATGAACAATTTTTAGTGGAAACTTGTTTCCTTGAATTTGCTTCACCTAACATCGAAGAAGGTATTACAAACTGTGTGAAAAAGGGAGCTACAGAGGTACATGTAATTCCAATCATTTTACTGCATGCAGGCCATTCAAAACTGCATATTCCAGCGGAAATAGAGCATGCGCGTGAGCATTATCCAACAATTACCTTCACATATGGTCAAACAATTGGTATCCATGATGAAATCTTTGCCATTTTACAAGATCGCCTAGCTGAAATTGGCTTTAATTCAGAACAAGAGCAGGAAGACACAGCGATTTTATTGATTGCACGAGGTGGCAGTGATCCATCTGCTAATGGTGATTTTTATAAAATCACGCGACTTTTATGGGAAAAACTACCTGTGAAATACGTAGAAAGTGCTTTTATGGGTGTCACAGATCCACGAGTTGAAGAAGGAATTGAACGTTGTGTCAAACTAGGTGCAAAAAAAATCATCATGTTACCATACTTTTTATTCACAGGCATTTTGATGGAACGCATGCATGGCATGTGTGAGAAGTTTAATGAACTTTATCCAGATTGTGATATTCAAATTGCTAACTATTTTGGCTACCATGAACGGTTACAAAATGTTTTATTAGAGCGTATTGAACAGGCAATCAACGGTACATCAACAGGTATGCAAGATCTAGAAGATTATCGCGCCTATGCGGCAGTACATGGACATGCACATCACCATCACCATCATGATCACGATCATGGACATGCGCATCATCATCATCACGACCATCACCATCATGACCATCATGACCATCACCATCATGACCATCATCATGAAGAGGAGCCGGTAAAATGATTTTCATGTTAGCAGGGACAAGTGATGCAAGGGATCTAGCCCTTGCATTACAAAGCGCAGGTTATGCGGTAACCGCTACGGTCGTCACTGAATCGGCAGCCTCTAGTCTTGCTGACGTTGGCCTGCCACATTTAATCGGTAGACTGACAGCTGAGGAAATGGCGACCATCATGACAGAGCAGGGCTATCAATTGGTGGTAGATGCTTCTCATCCATTTGCGGAGGAAGCCTCTAAAAATGCGATGGCAGCGGCAGAGCAGGCAAAGATTCCTTATATTCGCTATGAAAGAGCTCATGAACATTATGCCCATCCTTTGATTACTGTTGTAAAGGATTATGAGGAGGCAGCTCAGCTAGCTGCAGAAAAACGCGGTGTCATTATGCTAACGACAGGTAGTAAAACACTCGCTACATTTACAAAGGTTTTACAGGGCTTAGAAAACACAAGAGTAATCGCTCGTATGCTTCCACGACTAGATAATATGGAAAAATGTGAGGCACTTGGCGTGGCGCAGCGAGATATTGTGGCTATTCAAGGTCCGTTTTCAAAGGAATTAAATGAAGCTCTATTTCGTCAATACGGAGTGACGTTGATGATTACCAAAGAAAGCGGTAAAGTGGGCTCAGTTGATGAGAAGCTAGAGGCAGCTCTCGCATGCCAGATTGAAACGATTCTTATTGCACGACCAAATATACAGTACGGCCAACAATATTCAACATTTGAAGAAGTATTACAGGCTGTTGAACATACAATTTAGGAGGCATTTTCCATGGATTTTAAAACAGATTTTAAACCATTAACGGTAGACCCAGATAAAATTTACGATTACAGTTTCTCTATTATTGCAGAGGAAATGGGCGAGCATGACTTCTCAGAAGATGAATGGAAAGTTGTACGTCGCATTATCCATGCATCAGCTGATTTCGAGCTAGGTCGTAGTGTCATCATTACACCAGGTGCTATTGAAGCGGGTATCAAGTCTATTCTTGCAGGACGTCATGTCATTGCAGATGTGCAAATGATTGAAAGTGGCTCTGGTAAAAAGCGTTTCCAAAAACATGGTGGTGATTTGCATTGCTATATTGCGGATGAAGATGTATCAATAGAAGCGAAAAAACAAAATACAACACGTGCCATTATTTCGATGCAAAAGGCATCAAAATTACATGAAGGTGGTATTTATGCCATTGGTAATGCACCAACTGCATTGCTGGAATTGATTCGATTAATTAAAGAAGGGCTAGCAAAACCAGATTTAATTATCGGTATGCCTGTTGGTTTTGTGTCAGCAGCTGAGTCAAAAGAAGAGCTGCTTAAACTAGAAGGGATTCCGTACATTACAAATGTTGGTCGTAAAGGCGGTAGTACAGTGACGGTTGCTGCTTTAAATGCCATCTCACTTTTAGCGGACGAACAGGCGAAAAAATAATGGAGCGGAAGCCAAAAAAGGACCCCAAGGACATGCGTCACGGTTATACGACGGGAGCCTGTGCAACTGCTGTATCAAAGGCTGCACTGCTTGCCCTTATTACCAAGGAGGAGCAAGAGACAAGCACGATTCATTTACCTATTGGTCGAGATGCAACCTTTACAATTGAAAAATGCATATTTGAAGAAAATGCTGTCAGCTGTGAAACGATTAAAGATGCTGGTGATGATCCTGATGCGACCCATCAGGCACTCATCGTTGGCACAGTGAGCTGGGCAGATACACCTGGGATTCATTTAGATGGAGGTATTGGCGTCGGGCGTGTCACAAAGCCTGGCCTGCCAGTGCCTGTCGGAGAGGCAGCCATTAATCCTGTACCCCGTAAAATGATTTATAGCACGGTCCAAGGTGTGTTGGACGAATTTCACATTACTCGAGGCGTGAATGTGGTGATTTCTGTACCTAAGGGTGAGGAGATTGCTAAAAAAACGTTAAATGGACGACTCGGTATACTTGGGGGCATCTCAATCCTAGGCACAAGGGGAACCGTCGTGCCTTTTTCGAGTTCTGCTTATATGGCCAGTATTGTCCAAGCCATCAGTGTAGCGAAAGAGGCTGGCTGTGAGCATTTAGTGGTGACAACAGGTGGACGAAGTGAGAAGTTTGCGATGAAACAATACCCACATCTAGCAGAAGAAGCGTTTATTGAAATGGGTGACTTTGTAGGTTTTACATTAAAGCATTGTAAGCGTCTAGGCATCAAACAAGTTTCACTCGTTGGGATGATGGGGAAATTTTCTAAAGTCGCACAAGGAGTCATGATGGTGCATTCCAAAAGTGCACCAATCGATTTTAATTTTTTAGCACAACTGGCAGAGGATATAGGGGCAGATAGAGAAACGATAGCACAAGTTCTGGAGGCAAATACAGCTTCACAAGTGGGTGAGATTATGATGGAGAAGGGCTATGATGCGTTCTTCCATCGTTTATGTGAGGCCTGCTGCTATTCCTCTATCCATCATATTAAGGGCGGTTTAACGCTTTCCACATCGATCTATTCGATGCAGGGACAATTATTAGGAAGGGCTGATGACATTGCATCGATCGATGAAGTTGATTGGGATCGGGGATAACGGATTAGCAAGCTTATTACCCCAATACCTTCAGTGGATTGAAGACTGTGAGGTACTTGTTGGTGGTGAGCGAGTACTTGATTTTTTCCCAGACTTTAGGGGTGAAAAAATCTTGATAAAAGGAGGTCTTTCAACACTTGTTGAAAGATTGTCTGAAGAAACAAGAAATACCGTGATTCTTGCATCTGGAGATCCATTATTTTATGGCATCGGAGGCTATTTAGCCAAAAAGCTACAAATAGAGGTTTATCCCTATATGAGCTCTGTCCAACTGGCCTTTGCGAAAATGGGAGAGAGCTGGCAGGATGCTTACGTAACGAGTATTCATGGACGACCAATGAAGGGCTTGGCACAGCGAATTGATGGCAAAAAGAAAGTAGCACTTTTAACAGATGTAGAGAATAGTCCGAATGCTCTTGCTCGATATTTAAAGTATTTTGGTATGACGGAATATCGTGCGTTTGTAGCCGAAAATTTACAGGGCGACAACGAAAAAAGTGGCTGGTACTCGCTCGATGAAATGGAAGTTACTCATTTTTCTCCTTTAAATGTCGTGGTTTTAAAACAAACAATAGCACCGAAACGCTACACACTTGGGATTGATGATGAAGAATTTTCACAACGAAAGCCAGATAAAGGACTTATTACGAAGAAAGAAATTCGAGTTTTAAGTTTGCAAGCCATGCAGCTTCAACGGGATAGCATTATTTGGGATATTGGCACATGTACGGGATCCATGGCTATTGAGGCAGGTAAGCTTGCTCCTGAGGGACAAGTTTTTGCTGTAGAAAAAAATGCCCCTGATTTAGAAAACTGTCTTCAAAACCAACAAAAGTTTCGAGTCGATATAACTGCTATCCATAGTAAAGCACCAGAGGGTTTAGACAACTTTCCAGACCCTGATGCCATTTTCATCGGGGGCACTGGTGGTGAAATGGTTGAGTTACTGCAATTATGCTGCCAGCGTTTAAAGCAAAATGGGCGCATTGTCTTAAATGCGGCGACTATTGAAAATTTATATAAAGCTGTTGAGGCATTTAAAGCTTGTGGTTTTGCTGTTGACATTTTACAGGCTCAGCTGGCACGCAGTAAACCAATTTTAGATATGACACGCTTTGTGCCATTAAATCCAATATACATTATTTCCGCTTATCGAAAGGAAGAAAATCATGAGTAATCTAGGAATTTTATATGGCTTAGGCGTTGGTCCTGGCGATCCAGAATTAATTACAGTAAAGGCATTTCGAGTGATTCAGGAATCACCTGTTATTGCTTACCCAAAAAAGCTAAAAGGCAGTAAAAGCTATGCCCATCGTATTGTAGATGTGTATATTAATCCAGAAGAAAAAGATATGCTTGGTCTTGTATTCCCAATGACAAAAGATGAGGCTGTTCTAGAACGTGAATGGACAAAGTCAGTAGAACTTGTCTACGAAAAATTACAAGCAGGCAAAGATGTAGCCTTTGTTACAGAGGGCGATCCATTATTGTATAGTACGTTTATTCATATGATGAAGCTAATGCAGGACAAGCATCCAGATGTCGAAATTCGTACGGTACCAGGGATTTCTTCTTTTAATGGCTCTGCATCACGCTTAGGCATTGCGTTAGCGGATGGTGATGATCGTGTTGCGATTATTCCTGCGTATGACAATTACGAAGCTATGCGTGAAGCGATTGAAACACATGATGCTGTTGTTTTTATTAAAGTGGCGAAAGTGATTGATTTAATGCTTGAAGTGCTACGCGATTTAGATTTATTAGATAAAGCATCCGTGGTGACAAAGGTAACATCTGATGAAGAAATCATTTGGGATGTGCGTGAGTTGGATGGTGTCGATTTAGAATATTTAACATTAATGGTGGTGCGTAAATAATGAAAAAAATCTATATTGTCGGCGCTGGTCCTGGTGATCCAGATTTAATTACAGTCAAAGGTTTACATATGTTACAAACAGCGGACGTTGTCATGTATACAGATTCTTTAGTGAGTGAGGACCTTATTGCGAAAGCTAGACCAGATGCGGAGGTCATTCGTACAGCTGGTATGCATTTGGAGGAAATGGTTGCTGTGATGGTGGACCGAGTCAATGCTGGTAAAACAGTGGCACGTATGCATACAGGTGATCCAGCGATGTATGGTGCCATTATGGAGCAAGTTGCGCTATTAAAAAAGGAAGGCATTGGGTATGAAGTCATTCCAGGAGTTAGCTCTGTATTTGCATCGGCCGCTGCAATCGGAGCTGAGCTAACAATTCCTGATCTAACACAAACCCTTATTCTAACACGTGCAGAGGGGCGCACACCTGTACCAGAATTTGAAAAGCTGCGTGATTTAGCGAGCCATCATTGTACAATTGCCTTATTCCTTAGTGCAACGCTGACGAAAAAAATTGTCAAAGAGCTACAAAGTGCTGGTTGGGCTGATGACACGCCTGTAGCAGTTATTCAACGAGCTTCATGGCCCGATCAAAAAATCGTACGAACAACTTTAATCGAATTAGATGAAGCGATGCGTGTGAATGGTATTCGTAAGCATGCGATGATTTTAGCGGGCTGGGCATTAGACCCGAACATTCATGATAAAGATCAATATCGTTCGAAGTTATATGATGCAAGCTTTACACATGGCTTTAGAAAAGGTGTGAAGACAAGTGATTGAGTTACAAGAGGGTGTGTTACCAGAGGTTGATCAACGTAATCCTTATGCCGTTGTAGCCATTACGAAGCATGGTGTCCAAATAGGACGTCGTCTGCAGCAAACCTTTGCAGCAAGCGATTTATATTATATGAGTAAATTTGAACAAGGCGATGAAGAAGAAAAGCATATTCAACTGTTTACAGGAACAGTGCGCCTGCTATTGCCAACACTATTTAAGCAATATAAAGGGTTGATTTTAATTATTTCACTAGGGGCAGTTGTACGAATGATTGCGCCGATTTTAAAGGATAAAAAGACAGACCCAGGTGTTGTGGTGATTGATGATCGAGGGGAAAATGTTATTAGCGTATTATCAGGGCATTTAGGTGGTGCCAATGAGCTAACACACGAGGTGGCAGCTGCACTTGGTGCAAATCCGATTATTACAACGGCTTCTGATGTACAAAAGACGATTCCAGTTGATTTATTTGGAGCCCGCTTTGGCTGGGTATGGGATAGTGCGGATAAATTGACACCAGTTAGTGCATCTGTTGTAAATGAGGAACATGTAGCCATTGTACAGGAAACAGGCGAACGTGATTGGTGGATGCGTGATACACCGATGCCAGAGCAAATTAAAATCTATCCATCAACACAGGCAGCCATCCAAGCTACTCCCCATGCCACATTATTAATAACAGATCGAATCATTGAACCTGAAGAAGAGGTTCTTCTAGAAAACGGTGTTATTTATCGCCCAAAATCCATTGTGCTAGGAATGGGCTGTAACCGTGGTACATCTTTAGAGGAAATTGAACAAGTAATCGATGAAACCTTGGCAGAGCTAAAGCTTTCGAAAAAAAGTGTGAAAGCCTTATGCACGATTGATTTGAAGAAAGATGAGCAATGTTTCTTAGAGATTACGAAGAAATATGATTGGGAGTTCGTTACGTATACACCGGATGAATTAAATGAAATCGAATTTCCATCACCCTCTGAAACAGTCTTTAAATATACGGGTGCATACGGAGTGAGTGAACCAGCAGCTATGCGCTATGCACAGGTTCCATCACTTCTATTAGAGAAGAAAAAATCGGGTAATGCTACGATTTCAGTTGCTAGATACCTATTTTAAGGAGGAAGTCCATGCAAACAAATCGCTTTGTACTAGCTGGTACGGGTAGTGGTGTAGGCAAAACTACTTTTACCATTGGACTGATGAAGGCACTTCAAAACAAAGGGAACGTGGTGCAGGGCTTTAAATGCGGTCCTGATTATATCGACCCAACCTATCATACAGCTGTAACGGGCAGAGTATCACGTAATATTGATAGCTGGATGTTTTCACACGAAGCAGTCCGTGATATTGTGGCACGTGCAAGTATAGATGCAGATGTATCTATTATTGAAGGTGTGATGGGCTTTTATGACGGTAAAAGCCCTTTATCTGACGCTGGGTCTGCTGCTGATATTAGCGTAGTGACAGAGAGTCCTGTTATTTTAATTGTCAATTGTGCTAGCATGGCACGTAGCGTAGCAGCAGTTGTAAAAGGCTTCCAATTACTATCAGATAAGCCGAATATCGTTGGTGTTATTGCGAACCAGGTTGGTAGTGTCGGTCATTACGAAATTGCGAAGGCAGCTATTGAACAAGAATGCGGCATACCTGTTATTGGCTACCTAAAGCGTGAGGAAGGGATCGATATCCCGAGTCGTCATTTAGGGTTAGTACCTGCTATTGAAAGAGGAGAGCTAGATTCATTTTTTGATAAACTAGGGAACCTGATGGCGGAAACGATTGATTTGGATCAATTAATACATTTAACAAAGGCTCCTATCTTGCAAGAATCAGGCCATTTATTTAGGGAGGAGCCTTCACGAAATATTTGTATAGCAGTTGCAAGAGATGCAGCTTTTAATTTTTATTATGAAGAAAACTTGGCTTTGTTACGTGCGAAAGGTGCGACACTACAGTTTTTCTCACCGCTTGCGAATGAGCCTGTACCAGCTGAAGCAGATGGCTTGTATATTGGTGGTGGCTTTCCTGAGGAATTTGCAGAGTCACTTGCTACCAATACAGTCGTTAAAGACTCTATTCGTCAAGTCATTGCTAAAGGTCTTCCAACATTAGCTGAGTGTGGGGGCTTTATGTATTTAACAGAGGCCATTACAAATAGCCATGGCGACCGCTATGACATGGTAGGGGTAATTCCTGGAGAAGTGGCGATGCAAACAAAACTAGCAGCACTTGGTTATCGTGAAATTTTTGGCACAGCCGATAATTTCTTAATTGGTGCTGAGGAACAAGCGAAGGGCCATGAGTTCCATTATTCCAAATATAGTGGTTCTCACAATACAGCAGCCTATGAAACGATTGGTCGTTTTGGCAAAAAGAAAGAAGGCTATCAAGAAGGAAATTTAGTGGCTGGCTATACTCATTTCCATTTTGTATCAAACCCAAAGCTAGTTGACAATTGGTTAACAGCTTGTAAGAAGGTGAAAAGTAATGACTAATTATTTTCCTATTCATATCAATCTAGAATATAAAACAGTTGTGATTGTAGGCGGGGGTCACGTGGCAACGCAGAAGGTAGCATCCCTGTTACCAGCAAAGGCAAACATCGTGATTGTCAGTCCAACCTTACATAACACATTACAGTCACTTGCAGAGTCAGGGCAAATTACTTGGAAGCAAAAGGAATTTGAACCTCGTGATTTAGATGACGCCATTCTCATTATCGCTGCAACGAATGTGACAGCAGTTAACGAAGCCGTTCAAGAAGCAGCACAGCATTGGCAATTAATCAACCGAACAGATAAACAAAGTGAAAGTGATTTTATTACGCCTGCTACTGTTCGCCGTGGTCCATTGGTGGTAACTGTTTCGACATCGGGAGCAAGCCCAAGTCTAGCCCGCAAGATTAAAGCAGATTTAGAAGAGCAATTCGATGATGCTTATGATGACTATGTATGCTTTTTACAGCAAGCTCGATTAATGATTGCTGCTAAGTATGATAAAGGTCCACAAAGACGTGCGGCATTACAAGCATTGCTAGAGCCAAACATCCTTGAATGGACACGTCATGGTGAGATCGATCGACGAGAAGCATATTTACAACAACTATTGATGGGAGCAACGCAATGAAGGATGGAATCGTATATATCGTGGGAGCAGGTCCTGGCGATCCGAAGCTCATTACTGTGTATGGACTGGAATGTATTCAAAAGTCTGATGTAATTGCTTATGACCGTCTTGTAAATCCTAAATTGCTTGATTTTGCAAAAAAGGATGCGGAGCTAGTTTATTGTGGCAAATTACCTGGGAAGCATCATCTTATTCAAGAGGAAATAAATGCATTACTCGTTGAAAAAGCACAAGAAGGTAAAATTGTTACACGCCTAAAAGGTGGCGATCCCTTTGTTTTTGGACGTGGCGCGGAGGAAGCTGAAATATTAAAAAATCATGGCATTGCCTATGAAATCGTTCCGGGGATTACAGCAGGAATTGCAGCTCCTGCATACGCAGGAATTCCAGTTACACATAGGGACTTCGCGACAAGCTTTGCCCTTGTAACTGGACATGGTCGTGAAGAAAAAGGACAAGATTTTTTGAATTGGCCCGCTTTAGCTACGGGTATAGATACCGTTGCCTTTTATATGAGCGTTGGTAATATTGCCTACATTGCTCGCAAATTAATCGAAAATGGACGGAAGGCAACAACGCCAGTAGCGGTCATTGAGTGGGGAACAACTGCTCAGCAACGCACGATTACAGGGCCGCTAGATGAGATAGCCAGCATCATTGAGCGTGAAGGGTACCATAACCCTTCTATGATTGTTGTTGGCGAGGTTGTCAATGTACGGGAAAAAATTCAATGGTTTGAAGAGCAAGGACTTACCTTTTCATAATCATTTCTTATAAGCGCACAAGGAGGAAGCACTATGACTGTCATTGAAGCATTAAAAAAACGTCGAGCAATTCGTAATTACACGACACAACCAGTAGAGAAAGAAAAAATTGAGCAAATTTTACAGGCAGCAACCTATGCACCAAATGACCGGATGCGTGAGCCCTGGCATTTTTATGTCATTCAAGATGAAGCCATGAAGCGTTATGAAGAAATGGCAAGTGCTTATTTACAAGAACGCTTTCCCACGAAGCCAAATTTAGTGGAAAGTTCATTAAAGGTTGTACAAACAACCCCTGTAGCCATTGTGGTGACAGCTGACATAGTAGAAGGGGACACAGATGCGACAGAAGATAATGTCTTTGCTGTATGTAGTGCCATTATGTCTATGTGGTTGACAGCAGAGGAGCTAGGTCTTGGCTTTGTTTGGCGTACACGTGGTGTTGGCCTCGTACATGATCCTCGTATGCATACGTTTATTGGTGCAAGCGACGCTCAAAAAGTAGTTGGTACAATATTTATTGGCTACCCACAGGAGCAAGAACAAACCGACAAGAAACGAACGCCGTTTGCAGAAAAGACAACATGGCTGTAAGGAGGCTATCAGTATGGCAAGAAAAGGCTTGTTTTTAGTATATACAGGTGAGGGTAAGGGCAAAACGACAGCATCTCTTGGCGTTACATTGCGTGCAGTTGGTCGAGGCTTAAATGTGCGTTATCTGCAGTTTATCAAATCCCCAGAACGTACTTATGGAGAGCAAATTGCCCTTCGTAAGCTAGGCGTAGAAATGGAACAAATGGGCATAGGTTTTACATGGACAAAAACACCTGAGGAGCATCGAGCTGCATTAGCCAAGGCTTGGAAAAAAACGAAGGCAGCTCTACAGGATGACAGCATTGATTTATTGGTCCTAGATGAACTCAACAATGCCCTAGCGATCACCAAGTTTCCAATCGATGATGTCCTTCCCCTAGCAGAAGTCATCGAGGCAATCCAACACCGCCCTTCTACAATGCATTTGGTTGTCACAGGACGAAGTGCGAATCCAGCATTACTAGCAATGGCTGATTTAGTGTCAACCATTGAGGCGACAAAGCATTACTATGATGAAGGGATTCCAGCGGTGAAAGGGCTCGAATTTTAAAGCCCTTTACAATTGCTGGAGGGAATACACACGAAGCGAAAACGAATACATGCGTTCTGCCATAGAATAATTACGGAGGAGAGTGACTATGCCAGCAAAATCAATCATGATTCAAGGAACAGCTTCCGATGTTGGAAAAAGTATGATTTGTACTGCACTATGTCGTATATTTTCAGATGATGGACTGAAGGTAGTCCCATTTAAATCACAAAATATGGCTCTTAATTCATTTGTTACAAAGGATGGCGGTGAAATCGGCCGCGCACAAGGGGTACAGGCAGAGGCGGCTCGTGTTGTTGCAACGACAGATATGAACCCTATCTTGCTGAAACCGAAGCAAGATATGATGTCAGAGGTTATCGTTCATGGTAAGCATTTTTTAAATATGGATGCCAAAAGCTACCGCAATAATTTTGTGCAAGAAGCGATGCCAATCGTAGAAAAATCAGTTCGCACGCTTCAACATACATATGATGTTATTGTCCTAGAGGGCGCTGGTAGCCCAGCAGAAATTAACTTAAAGGATCGCGATATTGCGAATATGCGAATGGCTCATTTAGCAGATGCAGCGGTAGTCCTCGTTGCTGATATTGATCGTGGCGGTGTCTTTGCCTCGATTGTTGGTACACTGGCATTGTTAGATGAGGAAGAACGAGCACGTGTTAAGGGATTAATTATCAATAAGTTTAGAGGCATGCGTGAATTACTGGATGATGGTTTGGCATGGGTGGAGCGCGAAACTGGTATTCCGGTACTTGGTGTGATTCCTTATGTCGATGTCAATATTGAAGCAGAGGATTCTCTTGCATTATCGTCACTACGTTTTAAAAAACCAAAGCCAGGCGAATTTGCTGTAGATGTAGCCATGATTCGTTTACCTCGTATTTCAAACTTCACCGATATTGATCCATTTTTCGATGAGCCTGAGGTGGGTGTACGTTTAATTGGTCATGTCAATGAATTAGGTACACCAGATTTACTCATTCTGCCAGGAACGAAAAGTACAATGGATGATTTAGCTTGGCTAAAAGCACAGGGCTTCGATCAAGCCATCACACATTTACGTGAGTACGGTACTAAAATTATTGGCATTTGTGGCGGTTTCCAAATGCTTGGTGAAACATTACTTGATCCAGAAGCAGTGGAGGGGAATGGTGAATCTGCAGATGGTCTTGGGCTATTACCGATGGAAACCATTTTTGTAGGCAATAAAAAAACGGTGCAAATGACAGGCGTAAGAGGGCAGGACACATTGACAGGCTATGAAATCCATCTAGGGCGTACAAAAATTTTACGTGGTGCGGTATCACCGTTTTTACTATTAGAGGATGGAAGAGAAGATGGTGCGGTTAGTCAAGATGAGCAAGTGATTGGCACATATTTCCACGGCTTGTTCCATAATCGTCCCTTTACCCGCCAACTCGTCAATGAAATACGAGTGAAAAAAGGGCTAGCAGCTTTACCAAGTGATGTGAAAAGTGACGCAGAACGAAGAGAAGATGCCTATAATATGTTAGCCGACCACGTTCGTGCAAATCTTGATATGAAAAAAATATATGAAATATTATCGTTAGAGGTATCTATATGACGAGAAAAGGACCGTTAGCCATTAACTATGAGGCATTATGGCAGGAAGGCATGAAGGACTGGCATGGCAATATGCCTGAACGAATGGTGAATGATCAGCTAGAGGAGCAATTTTGGGCCCAATCAGTGGCACGTAAAAAAGTGGGACAAACAGATCCTTATGCTGCATTGATTTTTCAGGAGCTTCAAAAAAAGATTGAACCTCAGCATTCTGTATTAGAAATTGGTCCTGGGTGGGGCAATTATACATTTCCATTAGCTGATAAAGTAAGGAAGCTCACATGTGTGGATAGCTCTGAAAGCATTTTGCATTACTTACAGCAGTGTATGCCGCAGGAGGAGCACGTTTCCTATATTCATGCAAAGTGGGAAAGTTTAGAGCATGATGAGATTGAACCACATGATATCGTCTTGGGCGTGAATTGTTTTTACCGAATGTATGAAATAAAAGCAGCTTTATATCACATGAATCGGCTGGCGAGAAAGCGTGCTATCATTGGGATGACGACAGGCCCCATTCAGCCACACTATGAAAAGTTATATGAAAAGTATGGTTATGACATTAAATTTCCGCGCAGAGATTATATCGAGTTTTTGAATCTACTCTATGAAATGGATATTTACGCGGATTGTCAGATTATCCCTCTAGAACGTGTCTATGAATATGAAAGCTATGAGCAGCTTGTGACAACGCAGAGTAAAAAAATATTAACGACGAATTTTCAGCGAGCCCATGTAGAAGAATCACTGCTACCTTTTATCGAAGAAAAGGATGGACGTTATTATTATCGTCATGATTTCCATGCGGCGCTTGTTTCATGGCAACCAAAATAATTAAGAAACCTTTGGAGAAACTGTACACCAAAGGTTTTTCTTATGGGAATGGATAAGGTACAATAAAATGATATAAATAAGAAGTGAGGTGGCTTATGTTGCAGCTACATTTTCTAGGGACAGGCGCAGGCATGCCTTCAAAAGAACGAAATACAAGTGCTCTGATGGTAAAGCTATTAGACGAAGTGAGTGAAATGTGGCTATTTGACTGTGGGGAGGCGACACAGCATCAAATCCTTCATACGTCGTTAAAGCCACGGAAAGTGACGAAAATATTTATTACACATTTACATGGGGATCATATTTTTGGACTTCCAGGCTTTTTAAGCTCGCGTTCCTTTCAAGGTGGGGATGAGCCGCTAACGATCTTCGGACCATCTGGCTTACAACAGTGGATTGAACAAACATTGGCCCTATCAAAAACCCATTTAACATATCCTTTACGCTTTGTAGAAGTACAAGAAGGCATTATTTTTGAGGATGCTCATTTTACAATTCATGCTAAGGAATTACGCCATGTTGTACCTTGCTATGGGTATCGTATCGAACAAAAGGATTTACCAGGCGAATTATTAATCGACAAAGCACAGGCACTTGGTGTTCCAAAGGGACCTTTACTAGGCCAATTAAAAAATGGCCACGATATTGTACTTGAAAATGGTGATGTGGTACTTGCGAAAGACGTGGTGGCACCAGCCAAAAAGGGCTTTACATTGTCAGTCTTAGGCGACACGAAATATTGTGAAGAAGCAATCCAATTATCAATGGGCGCTGATATCATTGTCCATGAAGCAACTTTTGATGGTACAACAACAGATTTAGCAGCAAGCTACGGTCATGCAACAAATGTGGAGGCAGCAAAAGTCGCACAGCAAGCTGGAGCACACTATTTATTATTAAATCATTTAAGCGCACGTTTTCTTCCATATGACTTACCTCAATTTTTAGCTGAAGCACAGGGGATTTTTCCGAATACATTCCTAACAGCTGATCAAGCCGTATATACATGGCAACATAATAAATTATTTTGATATAGTTAATAAGTAAGAAACATCTATTAGAGGAGATTCTTCTAATAGATGTTTTTAGTTTATAGTCCTAAAGGTGTGTAGATAATTTTGTTTAAATATTACTGTTTAATCATGAGAATGATCCTTTTTTGCATGCCTCTACTAGTACAAAA
The DNA here is from genome assembly GCF_058797135.1 of Lysinibacillus sp. GW823-FHT02G10. NCBI lineage: Bacteria > Bacillati > Bacillota > Bacilli > Caryophanales > Bacillaceae > Lysinibacillus > Lysinibacillus sp. GW823-FHT02G10. The sequence continues at coordinate 1,713,828 of NZ_JBXAJI010000001.1, read as the reverse complement.
TAGTTAGATTTATCCTCCTTGCTTATCTATTCCAGAATTTTTACAAATTAATGACAATTTAAACTTCTTCAAAAATTATTATTTTATATTTAATAAATTGTTAATGAAATATATGGAAGTAATATTGTATGATGAAGTGGAAATAATCGTAATTTTTAGGGGGATCTCATCATGAGAAAGTCAATGAAATGGAAAATGCTTCTGGAGATTATGGGCATTGTGGTGTTCATTATAGCGGCATTTTCTATTTATGTTTATCAAGCTACATATAAAAGTGAAAAAAGCAATGGAGAAGCAATCGCCAACTCCATTGTCATGGGGTTGGAAGGAGCGATTCAATCTAGAGAAAAAGCAGAAGAAATTATGGAAAAAGAAATGATTGCCGAATCTGTAATGGCTTCTTACATCATTGACAAAGGTGCTACATATGAGGATTTAAAGGCCATTGCTGAGCGTGGTGGCATCGATGAGATTTGGAGTACAGATGATAAAGGGAATACAACGGTGACATCAGTAGCTCCAACTGTTGATTTTAACTTTGGCGCTGATCCAAACGGACAAGCTGCCGAATATATGCAACTTTTAGATGGAAGAGCGAAAGAAATTGTCCAAAAAGCACAAATTCGCGATGTCGATGATCAATTTTTCAAATTTGTCGGGGTAGGTAGCTGGAATCCAGCAACTCCACAAATTGTACAGGTGGCTCGCCATGGACAGCAGCTACTAGATTTAGAAGCAAGTATCGGCAGTGAATCTTATATCGATCAACTGAACAACTATTTATCCTCAACCGTATTATTCGCCGCTATTGTAGATGAAAAAGGCCAAGCCATTGCCGCTACAGTAAAACAAAATTTAGCGAATATTGGTTTTGAGCCAGCCCAATTTTCAGCACAAAAGTCGACTGAATTTTCAGGGCGCTACGATGGCACACGTGTCACGCAATATGTAAAGCCATTATCAAACGGTACATACTTAGCTATTATTGTATCCAATGTTATCCTCTCACAAATTTTGGTAGGCACAATTGTAGCTTCATTGATCGTTGTCTGTGTGATTTTCTTCACTACGGGCCTGTCTATTTCAAAGCAAGTATCGCGTATTTTAAGTGTGCGCAATTCCTTAGAGGAAATTAGTAAAGGAGAAGCCGATTTAACCAAGCGTATTCCAATCCATGCAAAGGATGAGATTGGCCAATTAGTGACATCATTTAATGGGATGATGGATAATTTCCAACAAATTATGTGTGAGATAAAGCAAGGGGCCAATCAAATAAAAGAAGCTACCTATACAATTCAAGAAAATGCTCATGAAACACTTGAATCAGCCGCAATTATCCAAGGAGAATCTAGTCAGGTAGCTCAGGCCTCCTTTGCACAACAGAATAATACGGCAGACAGTGCGCATTCAATGGAGGAATTGGCGCGCAGCATTCAATATATTTCGGAATCCATAGCAGAAATTTCTAGTATTTCACGTAATACTGAGGAAAACGCAGATAATGGATTACAAATTATGCAGTCCTTACAAAAGCAATTAGTGACTGTTCATGAGAAAACGAATTTTGCGGTGATTGGAACACAGGAGCTTGAAAAGCTATCTACAATGATCGGGGAATTTACCAATGTGATTACGGGAATTTCTGATCAAACGAATTTACTGGCATTAAATGCATCTATTGAAGCGGCGCGTGCTGGTGAAGCGGGGAAAGGCTTTGCCGTTGTAGCTGAAGAAGTTCGGAAATTAGCTGAAGATTCTAAGAGTGCGGCGGATAGAATCACCCAGGTGGTGATGAATGTCCAAAAGGAAACAGCCAATATTGTAGCAACCATCCAAGCAACAGCAGATGTCTTACATGCAGGACGTGCAATCGTACAAGAAGCACAGCAATCGTTTGAAGGAATTCATAATGATGTACAGGTGTTAGCAACACAAGTGGATTTAGTATCAAGCTCCACTGAGGAAATTGCTGCTAGTACAGAGGAAGTAACAGCTACCATGGAAGATGTTTCGCTCTTGGCTAAGCAGACATCGCAAAGTGTTGATGCCGTTGCTCAAAAGGCTAAACATCAAGCGGAAAATATGGAGAGCATGACCGCATTTATCGACCAATTAAATACAACAGCGGCAAACCTCCAACTATCAGCAGGCAAATATAAAGTATAAAAGGAAAAATATAGTACGATAAATCACTATATTCCCGTATAATTGAAAAAAGGGGTGTGGTTTAAATGAATCAACAAAAGATGCCGCCAGCATTATTACGATTAATCGTCATTTTTCCCAATGTGCTGAGCTATTTACTATTATTCGGTCTAATTATTTTTGTCATGACAAATTATGAAACATTAAAAGCAACCAATAATTTAACTGTGTGGATTATTTTTATTGTCGTATTAGCACCCGCTGCTGCCTACACGACTTTCAGCATCGTAAAGAAAATCCGAGCAGGGCATATGTAACTCACAAGTGTTGTTATTAGAGCATGTTCTAATAACAACACATTTTTTTTTGACAAATTGGGTTCAATCCTCTATATTTTTGTTAGTCATAACTAACATTTAGAGGGCGTGTAAAATGAAAAAAGATACAAAGGATAAAATTCTTGCCGCTGCAACAAGCTTAATGACTGAAAGGGGCTACTCCAATGTCTCTGTGAAAGACATTGCTTTAACTGCTGGAGTGAGTGAAATGACTGTTTTTCGTCATTTTGAAACAAAAATGGGGATTCTACAAGCTGTGCTAGATAGAAATTCTTATATTCCATACTTTGAACAGTTATTTGCTCGAGATTTATCAGGAAATCTAGTGAATGACTTACAGCAAATTGCTAACGCTTATCTAGCTTTTATGGAAAAAAATAAAGCGACATTTCTCATTACTACACAAGATAGAAGTATACTACCAGGAGTAATGGAGCTTATTTCGGATAGCCAAACCAAACAATTACTAAAATTATTGGAAGGTTATTTTCAAGTCCAAATCCAACAGAGAAAGATGAAGGATATTGATACAAATGGGCAGGCCACTGTTTTTTTAACGAGCCTTTTCGGTTTCTTTGTATCCAATGCATTTTGGGATGATCATTTTTTAAAAAACCAAAAGGAAAGTTTTGTTGATCATTTAGTAGCTACTTTTGTGGGTGGAGTCTGTATTTAATGCTCTACCCACAAAGCTTTCATATATTTTTTAAATAAAATGTTAGTTATAACTAACTAACAAATTAAAGGGGATTCAAACATGAAGGAAAAAAGAAATGTTATAGTAGCAATTTTACTATCTGCAGCATTTGTGTCCATTCTCAACCAGACTTTATTACTCATAGCTATGCCGCCCATTATGGAAGATTTTAAGATTCATGCTAACTTAGCACAATGGCTCACGACGGTTTATTTATTGACGAATGGAATTCTCATCCCCATTACAGCATTTCTAATCGGTCGTTTTTCAAATCGATTGCTGCTAATCGTTGCCCTCACGTTATTTAGTATCGGTACATTTTTAGGTGCCTTTGCACCAACTTTTACAATTTTGCTTCTCGCAAGAATTATTCAAGCAGCTGGAGCAGGGGTGATTATGCCGTTAATGCAAACGATTTTATTAACGATGTATCCAAAAGAAAAACGGGGTTCGATTATGGGGCTAGCGGGTCTTGTAACAGGTTTTGCGCCAGCAGTTGGCCCAACTTTATCTGGCTGGATTTTAGAACACCTTACATGGCGACATTTATTTTTTACTGTCCTACCTGTTTCGGTCATTGTGTTAACAGTAGCGACGATTTTTATGAAAAATGTAACGACTACAAAAGAGGGAAAGCTAGATGCTCTTTCAATCGTGTTCTCTTCATTAGGGTGGGGAGGTTTGTTATATGGTTTTAGTATTGCAGGAACAGCAGGCTTCCAGTCAATGCAGGTTGGTGTCACATTAGGGATGGGTGGGACGATGTTAGCTTTATTTATTAGGCGACAGCTACGATTACCCAAACCCATGCTTGAATTTCGTGTCTTTCAATCTACTATGTTCTCTATCACAACCTTCTTATCAAGTTTGGTCTATGCCATTATGATTGGTACACAAATACTATTAACCTTTTATATTCAAAACGTGCGTCAACTTTCTGCACTTGAAACAGGATTAGTTTTATTAATTGGTGCTCTAGTGATGGGCTTTATGTCTCCAGTGACAGGGAAGATTTTCGATAAAGTTGGAGGAAAGGGCTTAGCACTAGTAGGATTCACATGTATTTTTATTGGAACAAGTCTGCTTATAATGATATCAATGAATACGAACCTTTTGCTACTGGCAGGGGTGTTTACGATGATTTCCTTTGGGATTTCAATGATTATGATGCCCCTAACAACGGCTGGCATGAATGCGTTACCTACACATTTAATGGCCCATGCAACAGCAATGACTAGCACATTGCGTATGGTTGGGGGTGCATTAGTGACGGCATTACTTGTAACCATCATGAGTACTGTGACTACTTTACAACATGAGTTGGGAGAAGCTGATGCGATGCTAAATGGTATTCGAACTGCTTTTATTGCCACAACGATTTTAAGTAGCATTGGACTACTATTGTCTCTATATGTAAGGAAAGGGCCAAGTACTCATTAACCTCAATTTCTAATACGCATAAAAATAGCCTAAATAGAGAAACTAAGGGGAGAAGAGGCTTCACGATTTTAGAAAAGAGGTGCTTTTTGTGGATCCAACAAATTGTGATTTTTCACCAATGAAAGAAACTTTAAAAGATGAGCTTCTCGAAGTGATCATGTCCTTACAGCAGAGTGTGCAGGAAATGGATACAGATGCAAATTGTCTCCTCGGTAATTTTGAGAAAATTAAAGAGAAGTTTATGACAATTGAAATGAAAGCTGCGACGTTCTATTTAAATTGTTATCTTTCCCCGTTTACTGAAAAGTATCCAGAGCTATCACATAGTGTGCAAAATATGTCTTTGAGAAGGCATGGTGGTTTAATTGTTATTCAAAGACAGGATGCTTTAGAGAATTTAATTCAGCCTGGTATTCATATTGGTGCAGATTTAACCCATTCTTTATTAGAATCTATTTTCTTCCCTGGTAATCCCCTTCACGATGGAGCGGTACTTGTCCATCAAAATCAAATTGAGTCAGCTGCCAATGTACTGCCATTGTCAGAGCGGTATACAGGGGAAAAGAAATTAGGAACAAGACATCGTGCAGCGCTGGGATTGAGTGAGCAAAGTGATGCACTTGTAATGGTTGTATCAGAAGAAACGGGTAGAATTTCTTTTGCTCTTAAGGGCAATTTATATCCTGTTACAACACCTGGCATCATATAGGGGGTCTCCCTATGTTTAAAAAATATCTTGAATTCAAGATATTTTTCTTGCGGAAGTATCACTTGCGTGGTAAAGTGATAACTGAAGGGAGGGTGAAGTCATGAGAAATCATACACTAGGCACCTTAACGTGGATTCGGATGATGCGCTTTACAACGCAAAGTAATCAGTTATCGAATGAATTTTTAAAACGTTTCGACTTAACGACAGCACAATTTGATGTGTTAATCCAGATTAAAACATATGCCCCGATTACACAGTCTCAATTAGCAGAAAAAGTAACTGTAACACAAGGTGGCATGTCTCGCATGCTTGCCCGACTAGAAAAAGAGGGACTAATCGAGCGTAAACAAAATTGGAAGACGAAAACCATCTCATTGACATCAAAAGGGGAGCAAATGATTGATGCAGCAACACCTAGTCAACTTCACTTCCAGTCTTCGTTTTTTGAAGAAGTATTATCAGCTGAAGAAATTAAATCTTTATATATTGCGATGACAAAGCTTGAAAAACATAGCCGAGAAAAAAAATTGCCGCCCGTGTAATTTTTTTTGTAAAATCACTTGCTTAGTCAAGTGAAAATGATGAGGAGGAACAATTAGGATGAACAAATTAAGCGGACACCATCATATATCAATGCTAACGAAAAATGGTAAACAGAATAATCATTTCTACACAACTATTTTAGGGTTACGACGTGTGAAAAAAACGGTGAATCAAGACTCACCTTCCATGTATCACTTATTTTATGGAGACTTAACAGGAGCAGCAGGTACAGAATTAACATTTTTTGAAATGCCTGTTGCAGGACGTACAGTGCGAGGGACGAATGCTATTACACGTATTGGCTTACTTGTACCTAGCTTCGAAAGCCTACTATATTGGAAAGAACGCTTTCAGCAGCTAGAGGTTAAACATAGCGATATCACTACTTATGCAGGCAAAGAGGCTTTATTTTTTGAAGATCATGAAGGTTTACGGATGGTATTGTTAAACCACCAAGGACAAGAAACGCCTGCTCAATGGCAACCATGGGATGGAAATGATATACCGCAGGAACATCGTATTTTAGGCATGGGGACTATTGAAATCACTGTGCGATATTTACCAAGAACGGTCAATTTATTACAAGATTTATTTCACTATACAGTTATTGCAGAAAAGGACAAAGAAACGGTCCTACAATCGATAGAAGGGGAAGTACTTGGCGAGATTGTTGTCAAAGAATTAGAAGGACCAAGCGAGAAACCTGGTAAAGGCAGTATTCACCATCTTGCGTTACGTGTTGCAACTGTTGAAGAATTACAGCAATGGGATACCAAAATCAAGGAGCTTGGATTGGATAGTACTGGTGTGGTTGATCGTTATTATTTCCAAAGTCTATATTTTAGAGATCGTAACGGTATTTTATTTGAAATGGCGACAGATGGGCCAGGGTTTACGGTAGATTCAGCAGTGGAAGAACTTGGCAAAGAGTTAGACCTCCCGCCATTTTTAGAAGAGAGACGTTCAGAAATTGAAGCTATTTTAGAACCGCTTGAATAAGGAGAGATAACACATGATGGAAAAATATCGTATTGATCAAGCACAAGGACTCGAATTCGGACTGTACTCTTTAGGTGATCATATCCCTAATCCACTAACGGGCGAGCGTATTTCTGCTCAACAACGACTAAAAGAGCTAGTCGAGGCAAGTCAATTAGCAGAGCAAGCTGGAATTGATGTATTTGGTATAGGTGAAAGTCATCAGTCTTATTTTACAACACAGGCACATACGGTCGTGTTAGGTGCTATCGCACAAGCAACTTCGACTATTAAATTGTCTAGCTCCGCAACCGTATTAAGTGTTTCAGACCCTGTACGAGTATATGAGGATTTTGCCACAATTGATTTATTATCAGATGGTCGTGCAGAAATTGTAGCGGGACGTGGTTCACGTGTAGGTGCCTATCACTTATTAGGTGTTGATTTACAAGATTATGAAGAAATCTTTGAGGAAAAATTAGAGCTTCTTATGAAAATCAATGACGAGGAGCTTGTGACTTGGGAAGGGCAATTTAGAGCACCTCTCCACCATGCACAGATTTTACCGCAGCCAAAAAACGGCTCGTTGCCAATATGGCGTGCGGTGGGTGGACCACCTGCCAGCGCCATTAAAGCAGGTTATATGGGCATTCCGATGATGCTTACAACATTAGGTGGACCTGCTATCAACTTTAAACCATCAGTGGATGCCTATCGCGAAGCGGCAGAGCGCAAAGGCTTTGACCCAAATGAATTACCTATTGCCACAACAAGCTTGTTTTATGTAGCAGACACAACAAAAGAGGCATTACAGGGCATGTATCCACATTTAAACGGTGGTTTCCAAGCTATTCGTGGTGGGGGCTATCCAAAGCAACAATTTGCACAAGCGCCTGATACACGTGATGCTTTAATGGTGGGCAGTAAAGAGCAAATTATTGAAAAACTACTTTATCAATACGAACTATATGGCATGCAACGCTTTATGGCACAAATCGATTTTGGTGGCGTACCATTCGAAAAATTGATGAAAAATATTGAAATCATTGGTAATGATATAATTCCAGCGATAAAAAAACACACAGCAAAATAAGGAGTGGCTCATTATGAAAATTGTCGCACTTGCGGGTTCTATTGTCGGCTCAAAAACAAGAACAGCTACGCAAAAAATGGTCGAGATGTTACAAGAAAAATACCCACAGCATGAAGTAACATTACTAGATCTTGCTGACTATCAGCTAGTTTTTAGTGATGGACGTAATTACTTTGACTATGAAGGCGATACAAAATATGTGACGGAAACCATTATGGCTGCAGATGCAATCGTTATTGGGACGCCAACATTCCAAGCATCTATACCAGCTACATTAAAAAACATCTTTGACCTTTTACCTGTCAATGCCTTCCGCGATAAAGTCGTCAGTGTTATTGTTACAGCAGGTACATCCAAGCATTATTTAATGGTGGAACAGCAACTAAAGCCGATCCTTGCTTATATGAAAGCGCACATCGTACCGACCTATGTATTTATAGAAGAAAAGGATTTTTTACGTAAAGAAATTGTCAATGATGATGTCCTTTTTCGTTTAGAACGGTTAGCGGAGGATACCGTGATGGTTACAGAGGCTTTTGCAGAAATTCGAGCCAAAAAAGATGCTGAATATGATTTTTAAAGATTAATAGAAGAAACGCTGTGAAGTAGTCTGACACAGCGTTTCTTTTTGTGTCAAGGCTAGCTATAAGTTCGTGACAATCATGATAAAAATAAAACCCAAATCACTTTGAGTTTTTAATAAAGGTGGTTAAGGGTAAATAGAGGATAGAACTGGTTCTTCTGTAGCTAACAAAGCCGTATACTTTCCATATGGAGAAATGGATATAGAAACTTCTAGTAGTTCCCAACGTTTTAAAATTAAAGAGTGTGTGTAGGAAACTTGAGATTTGAATATTGTTAGGGGCGATATAGAATCCCTACTAAAGTAATTAGATAGTGTAGTATACTTCAATGCAAATGATGGGAGAGATGGAAATGGAAAACGATTGGGATAAAGCTATAGGTTCTCTTTCTAAAATAAACGTTTTTTCAAATCCAAATAACGAGCCTGTTACCATAAATGGTGAAGCTGATGATTTGAAATGTATAGGTGTTGGGACAGATGCGGCTGTTTTTCAAGCTCTTTCCGCCCCAGCGTATGCATTTAAACTATATGCCAAAGACAAAGTGCACAAAGTAAAAGTTGAAGCAAATGTGTATCAAATACTTGGAGATTCACCTTTCTTTTCAACATGCTTTGCTTCACATGAAGAATACCTTGTTTTAAGTTACGAAGAAGGAAAAACGCTTTTTGATTGCATTCTACAAGGTATTCACATTCCAAAACAGGTTATAAATGAAGTAGAGGATGCAAGAGAATATGTTCGGAAGAAGGGCCTTAACCCTCGTGATATTCATTTGAAAAATATTTTGCTACAGAATGGAAGGGCAAAAATAATTGATGTCTCTGAGTACACACTACAGGGTAATGATCATCGATGGGAGCATTTAAAAAAAGGATATGAGCAATACTATCATTTAATTGATGGAAATTCTGTGCCGTTTTGGTTAGTAGAAACAATACGAAAGTGGTATAACCAGCGTGGAAAGAATACTTCATACGAAGAGTTTACAAAAAATATTTTAAAGTTTCTATTAAAAAATAATTGAACTTACGGGAGCTACCTTTTACGAGATGCTTTAATAGAAATAAAGAAAACAGACAACAAGATTTCATTGACTGTTTTAAAAACTACTTATTCGCTTATAATAGTGGGTTTATCGAATGAGACAATATCAATAATATGGTCTAAACAAACAATCTGATAATGGAATAGCTCCTTGTAGGAATAGATATCGAGAGCTATAGTTCCTTTACTTATAAAATCTAAATAAGTTGATTTTGTAAAAAGACGTACTGAGTTACCCAAGAAATCATCTTCTTGATTGACAAAATGAAATGATTCGTCAAAAACAGTATAGGCTACATATGAATCGAATTCTATATGTATGACCGGTAATGTCTTATCAATTTCAATAGGATAGACATCATTTATAGTATATTCCTCAAAACTTATATCCTCGCTTTCGGCGCTGACGGAAGCTCTAGAAATAGAAACTCTCAAAGAGTTTGTCCCTGGCTCTACTATATTATCTAAAAACAAATAACCTTTCCATTGCATTAAATCTTCATAGTTCATACAAATCACCCTTCCATATTATCACTCGAGATTATGGTCATTTTATAGTTAGAATTTCAAAATGTCAATTTTGAGATTGGTTGAATTAGAATAAAAATTTATTGTTTATCAATAAAAAATGATTGACTTAGAATATATTTTGGATTTATGATTGTTACAGCGAGTTGTAGAAAGCTGCAGTGTAGGAATTAAACATAAAAATATTTAGGAGAGAAGAAAAAGTTATGAAAAAATATATTTTTGCATTAATGCCAATCATATTAGGCGTACTTAGTTTTTTAATCTTTATGGTGAAAGGGAGTAATGTAGCACCTGATGGTACATTAGAAGAACCATTCTTTCTTATTCCAATAGGATTTTTATTGTTAGTTATTGGATTTATATGTGTAGTAGGGGTGGCGTTAAATTCGGTTATTAAAAAGACACAATACGTTAAATAATAGATAAAACAACCAGGTCATACATAAGAGACTTGGTTATTTTTAATATTTACTTAATAAAAGCACTACATTTGTGTGGGAGTTTTGTTTACACGATGTATGGAGTAGACTGATGATTTGATTGAACAACATAAATAGCTATTTTAGTTGACTGCAAAATTGTACTTGAAGGTTTTGCATGATAAGTTTGTAACTACCTTTTTTCAAGGCAGTCATCTTCGTTTAATGGTTGTACATTAATTTCATAAGAAAAACTTATGTTGATTGAGCTGAAAGATTAATAGTATTTTATGATAATCATTTTGCTTAACGCTACAGTTTGCATGAAGTTTATGGAATTGTGGTATGATTATTTTTAGAGAGTAGGGGGTCAATAAACATGGTATTTTCTCTTTTTAAAAAAAAGAAGGAACCACAGCAGCTAAAAAATAGAGTGGAGTTTTGTATCACTAATTTAGCACTTGGTGCGGCAGATGTGTATGATGTATTAGTAGAACGAGAAGATATTGAGATAGAGGAATCTGGTTGTACATCCCATTGTGAAATCTGTGAGCAAGGTATTTTTGCGATAGTAAATGGGGAAGTTGTGACAGCAGATGACGCGGAGACATTGGTACAGGCTATTGATGAAGAATTAAAACAAAATCCACTTTTCTAATGAAAAAACAGCTTGCTGGAGCACAAGCTGTTTTTTGATGGAAATGTAATTACCAACCACGGACGTATTGTACGGGAGGCTGCACGTCTTCTCCTAGCTCTTTAGCTGCATGTAGTGCCCAGTAAGGGTCTCGTAATAAAACACGCGCTAAGAATATTAAATCTGCACGATTATTTTGGAGTATCTCTTCGGCTTGAATGGCTGTGGTAATAAGACCAACTGCACCAGTAGGAATATCAGCCCCATGCTTTATCGCTTCTGCATGTGGTACCTGATAGCCTGGAAAGACATTGATGGCTGCTGGTACAACGCCCCCTGTTGACACATCAACTAAATCAACACCTTGAGATTTCATCCAGCGGCTAAAAACAATAAAGTCATCCATTGTTGTACCATCTTCCGCATAATCTTCCGCAGAGACACGTACCAATAAAGGACCATCCCATACACTGCGAACAGCATCGATGACTTGACGTAGAATGCGATATCGATTTTCCTGTGAGCCCCCATATTGATCTTGACGTTTATTCGTAGCAGGTGATAAAAACTCGCTAATTAAATAGCCATGTGCGCCATGAATTTCTAGTACATCAAAGCCAGCCTTTGCGGCACGAATAGCTGCTTGTTTAAATGCCTCGATGACATAGTGAATGTCCTCTTCTGTCATTTCTGTTGGTGTTTTATAGTCTGAACTAAAGGCAATAGCTGATGGAGCAAAAATTTCGCCATCTACTGTTGCTTTGCGACCAGCATGTGCAAGCTGGATGCCTGTTTTAGCGCCGTACGCTTTCATCCCCTCAACTAATTGACTTAATCCTTCAATATGTGCATCATCCCAAATCCCTAAATCCTTATTTGAGATACGACCTTCTGGCACAACACCAGTAGCTTCTAAAATGATTAAGCCTACTTGACCAGCTGCACGTGTTGCATAATGGACGAAATGAAAGGGCGTTACCATGCCATCGTCTTGTGCTGAGTACATGCACATAGGTGCCATCACAACACGGTTTTTTAAGGTGATAGATTGCAATGTATAGGGTTCGAATAATTTACTCAAAATAAAGCCTCCTAATTCCTAGTGATACACTCTATTTTGCACATAATGCTACCCATTTGCAAGTGAACGAGATCGTGCCTCCGCTTCTTTAATGCAAGCTTCGATGGCTTCATTAAATTGATATTGTTCTAATGCCTGTATCCCTGCCTCCGTCGTGCCACCAGGACTCGTCACCTTTTTGCGTAAGACATCTGGTTCATCTAATGACTGCTTGAGCATCTCAGCTGTCCCCGCAAGTGTTTGAGTCATTAGCAAGCGCACCGTATCTTTCGATAAGCCTACCTTCGTCCCTACTCGTTCAAAAGCTTCCATTAAATAATAGATATAGGCAGGGCCGCTACCTGAAAGGGCTGTGACTGCATGTAACTGATCTTCATCGACTTCAATAACGGAGCCAACAGCCTCTAATAACTGGAGGAATAGGATACGCTGGTCTGCAGATACCTCGTTATTGAATGCAATGCCACTTGCTGACATGCCGATTGTAGCGGAAGTATTCGGCATCACCCTTGCTACTGGGCGACTCCCTAAAAATTCTGTAATTGTATCAATCGCAATGCCTGCTAAAATAGATAGTACAGCAGTGTGTGCCGTAAGTTTAGGCTTTAAATCACACATAGCAGCAATAGCATCTTTCGGCTTCATCGCTAAGATAATCAGATCTGCCTGTTGAAAAATCGCAGGATCAAACACACAATGGACACCATATGTTTCATGTAGGAAATGTAAGCGTTCCTTGTCTGAGCGATTGGTGACGTAAATTTCCTGTGGTGTGAACACCTTTTGTTTAATCCAGCCTTGCATCAATGCTTCCGCCATTGAGCCTGCACCGATAAATAAAATTTTTTTCATGAACAAAACCTCCAGTTCAAAATAAAAAAGCGCTCTCGTCCTTATCTAGAAGGACGAAAACGCTCTCGTTTCCGCGGTACCACCTTTGTTTGCCAATTGTTGGCACAACTCTTAGCCCTCTTATCGCAAGGGAAACGGTTATGTTTGCATAACTGCTCAGAAGTAGGTTCGGTAATGGGAGCGGGTGATGTTACTCTCAGCAAATGTAACACTCTCTAACACCTTCACCAGATACGTACTCGTCTTCTTCAACGCACATAAATAATTAGATTATTCAAAATTATAGTGAGGAATAGGCAACCTGTCAACAGGAGGATGACGAAAACAGAAAAAACTTGTAAAATAGAATGAATCAGTATTCACAAGTGCGTGAAAAGGGGGAGACAACTTTGTCTATATACAAAATAGAAATACCAACACCCTATGCAGTAGGAGATGTCAATGCATTTATTGTAAAAGGCGATGCACTTAGCATTTTTGATGTTGGCCCAAAAACAATGGAAGCCTATGATGCTTTAAAATGGGGGATTCGAGCAGCAGGCTTTGACATGCAAGATATTGAACAGGTTGTGTTAACCCATCATCATCCAGATCATGCGGGATGGGTCGATGCTTTTCCATATGCAGAAATTTTAGGGCATGCCTATAATGACAAATGGCTTCGTCATGATGAAGACTTTTTACGCTATCATGAACAATTTTACAGTGAACGTTTATTGGAGCATGGGGTACCACAAGAATATATTGCAAAAAGTGTCCATGTTCGTCGTGAATTGGAGCTTGTAGGGGAACGACCATTAACGCAAATTTTGGCAGATGGAGATGAAGTTCCTGGGCATTCAGGATTAAAGGCAATCGAAACATTAGGTCACGCACAAAGTCACTTTATTTTTTGGGATGAAAAAACTCATCATGTGATTGGTGGAGATTTATTGCTTGAAAAAATAACACCCAATCCATTAATAGAGCCACCATTGGATCGTACTGTAGGACGTACAAAATCTTTACTACAATATAATGCATCCCTTGAAATTCTACGTCAATTACCTGTCAAAATGATGCATACAGGGCATGGAGCAGAGCTAGAGGATATTCCGTTGTTAATTGATAAACGATTAGAGCGACAGCACCAACAATCAATGAAGGTTTTTGAATTATTAGGCGATGATCAATTAACAGTTGTCCAAGTAACAAAACGCTTGTATCCGGCTATCTTCCAGCATCAGCTTGGTTTAACTTTATCTAAAACACTTGGTCATTTAGATTACCTAGAGGCCAATGAGTATATTACGTCAACAAAGACAGAAGCAGGTATCTTTTTATTTCAAAGGAAGTAGGTTTATACATGAAACATCCTAACAAAACAATCTTTGTGACAGGAGCTACAAGTGGGGTTGGCTTAAAAATCACTGAATTACTAGTAGCTCAAGGGCATATTGTTTATGCCACAGGTCGCAATGCCGTTGCACTAAAGGTGCTAGAGCGTTTAGGTGCTCAAGTGATCCAAGCGGATTTAACCAATCTACATACACTTGATGATGTTTGTGCGCAGCTACCACCGATTGATGTAGCGATTCTTTCAGCAGGTGTAGGGAAGTTTGCTGTAGCCCCTGCTTTACAGGATGAGGATATTGCGCAAATGATCGAATTAAATGTTAGCGTACCCATTTATCTTGCCAAACGATTAGCCTCTAAGATGATAGAGCGCAAACAGGGCCATTTAATATTCATTGGTTCTCAGGCTGGGAAGGTGGCCACACCAAAAGCGAGTGTCTATGCTGCGACGAAACATGCTATTGTCGGTTTTACCAATGGATTGCGTATGGAATTAGCTCCGTACAATGTAAAAGTGACAGCCATCCATCCTGGTCCCATTGATACACCATTTTTAGATAAAGCCAATGATACAAGTGGCTACCGAGAATCCTTAGGGCGCTTTTTATTGTCAGCGGAGGAAGTAGCTCAAGAGACAGTGAAAACGATTGATCGTCCTGTTCGTGAGATTAATCTACCTAGAATTATGGGATTGTCGAGTAAATTGTATGCATTAGCCCCTGCAACCATTGAATGGCTAGGCAAATCATTTTTCCATAAGAAATAACAACGTTTGAAACTGTAAACATGCTTCACGTGCATGTCTACGGTTTTTTCATATTTACATATAATTGTAGCTATAGTAGTAAAAAGAAAGAGTTGAAAAGGAGACATAGATGTATACAATTGGTCAAGTTGCAAAATTTCTAGGAGTTTCTAGAGATACCTTAAAATTTTATGAAGAAAAGGGGTTAGTAAAGCCCCAGCAAAATAGTGAAAATGGGTATAGAACATACAATCATTTTGATATATACGATATCACAACAATCAATTTTTATAGAGAAATTGATTTTGAAATCAAAAAGATTCAGGAATTGAGAAAAGGCAAGAGTATAGAGGGCATCCAATCATTGTTAGTAGAAAAAGAACAAGTAATGTTAGAGGAAATAGCTTATAAAAAGCTACAATTAAAAAAGCTCCAGCTTGTAAAAGAGGATTGTCAAAAAATTAGCCAATATCTAGGCACGTATACTATAAAGGAAATGAAACCATTAGAAATAATGGGCGTAATAGATCATTATACAGCCTATGATGAATATGATTCGCTAAAAGAAAATGCAGACAGTATAAAAAAAGCGGTAATTCTTACTTCTTTAAGAAGAGTTATTAGATTCGATGATAGCGGAATGCTCGAAAATAAATTTATGGTTGTCAGGAAAGTAGAAAATAGCGATCATCCAATTAAAGGTGAAGTTTTAGCGCATCCCAAATGTCTTTATACAGTTATTGAAGATGGGCGCTGGTCAACAGGTGGCAAAAATACAGACAATAAAGTAGAGGCTAGTATAAGAAAAGTAGCTAAGGAAAATGGCTATGAGCTTTTAGGGCTTGTTTATATCAACTTATTGCTTACCACTTATGAAGAAGGGCTTGAACGTATTTTTTTAGAAATGTATGTACCGATAAAATAAAGGCAAAATGGGTTTGACCTGTGAGCAACCCCTAGGTTTATGCTGAAGATATTCAGATGAAATGGGGGATCTACTTGCGTAGAAAAAAGAAATTAAAAAAACCAGTAGCAAGCTTTATTATTTTAACCAATATTATTTTTTGGCCACTTTTCTGTGTTGTAGGAGCCGTCAAGCTATTAGGCTATCCTACTTGGCTATTTGATACCGTACGCTGTCTATCGGCTTGGTCATCCACCTTTGCCTTTGCGTTACTATTTCCAAGAATCTATCCTGGGCAACGTTTTATACACTTTGTCAAACAAAAATTCAAAAACAAATTGTCACTTTCAGTAATTGTTTTAATCGTGATGATACAAACAGCTATCTTTATCATGATTTTGTTTCATATCATGAATAATTATGAAGAAACCTCTATTTTTACGCTGTCTTCATGGGGCATGCTCAGTTTTTATTTTTTTAAAACGCTTTTGTCAGGACCACTGGGTGAGGAGTTAGGATGGAGGGGCTTTGCACTGCTGGAGCTGCAAAAGAAGTATTCGCCATTAATAGCTTCAATTATCATAGGCTTTTGGTGGGGAATGTGGCATTTACCGATATGGCTTACAACAGGGTTTATGGGAATGGATTTGATCAAATATAGCTTCTTCTTTATGTTAACGATTATAGCTACAACCATCATCATGACAGTATTTTATACGATCAATCAGAATTTAATCATTCCTATTATTATTCATCAGCTCTTTAATTTTTTTATCGGCTCCATTAATGGAAACCTAATTGATTTAATTATGTATAATGCCATTTTATATTCGGCGGTGGCCGTTCTACTTATTTTGATTAATCCTAAAAAAGTATTGTATAAGATACAATCAGCCAAGTAACTAGAAAGAATCCAGTTTGTATCATGGATTCTTTTTTTCGTCCGTTGCTAAATTTATATAGTATACATTTATATATATAGTAAAAAAACGTTTTTTCGAGTGAATTGCCATGGATTTCTTGTCAACCTTATACAAGGAACGACTTACTTTTGACAATAAAAATAAAAGTCTATGAATTTATAAAAATACACTTGTATTTATTTTTATAACATGATACTATTCGTGTATAAACTTTTAAATGAATGTATAAACATACATATCGATAGAGCAATGGAGGCGCATTTTTAATGGCAAATAAAAAAGTAGTATTAGCTTATTCAGGTGGACTTGATACTTCGGTAGCAATTCCATGGTTAAAAGAACAAGGTTGGGACGTAATTGCAGTATGTCTTGACGTTGGCGAAGGGAAAGATCTTGAATTCGTAAAAAATAAAGCTCTTCAAGTAGGAGCGATTGAATCTTATATGGTGGATGCGAAAGACGAATTTGCTGAAGGGTATGCATTAATTTCTTTACAAGCACATACTTGGTATGAGCAAAAGTATCCATTAGTATCAGCACTTTCCCGTCCACTTATCTCGAAAAAACTAGTAGAGATTGCTAATCAAGTAGGCGCAGATGCTGTTGCGCATGGTTGCACAGGTAAAGGGAATGACCAAGTTCGTTTTGAAGTATCGATTAAAGCATTAAATCCAGATTTAGAGGTATTAGCACCAGTACGTGAGTGGGGCTGGAGCCGTGATGAGGAAATCGAATATGCAATGAAGCATAATGTACCGATTCCTGCAACATTGGATTCACCATTCTCAATCGACCAAAACCTATGGGGCCGTGCGAATGAAGCTGGCATCATGGAAGACCCATGGGTGTCACCACCAGAAGAAGCTTATGGCTTAACTGTTTCTGTTGAAAATGCACCGAATGAAGCAGAGTATGTGGAAATCGAGTTTGTAGCTGGTAAACCAGTAGCATTAAACGGAAAAGAAATGAAGCTTGCTGATTTAATTCAAGAATTAAATGCAGTAGCAGGTGCTCATGGTGTAGGACGTATCGATCACGTTGAAAATCGTTTAGTTGGTATTAAATCTCGTGAGGTTTATGAAATTCCAGGTGCAAAAGTGCTGTTAACAGCGCATAAAGAGCTTGAGGACTTAACGCTTGTAAAAGAATTAGCACACTTCAAGCCAGTAATCGAGAAAAAACTATCCGAATTAATTTACGACGGTCTATGGTTCTCACCATTACGTGATGCTCTGGAAGCATTCCTTGCGCAAACACAACAATATGTGAATGGTACAGTACGTGTGAAACTATTTAAAGGACATGCGATTGTAGAAGGACGTAAATCACCAAATTCATTATACAGTGAAAAGCTAGCAACATACTCGAAGGAAGATCAATTCAATCATGCTTCCGCTGTAGGCTTTATCGAGTTATGGGGTCTACCAACTGTAGTGAACTCATCTGTGAATAAAAAGTAATGTTGAACAAGCAAGGTGTGGTGAGGCATTTGTGCTTTTACTACACCTTTTGATAAGTAATCGAGGAAAAGGTGAGCTGACATGACAAAACTTTGGGGTGGACGTTTCCAAAAATCAGCAGAAGCATGGGTAGACGAATTTGGCGCATCCATTGGCTTTGACCAGCAACTTGTGCTAGAGGACCTTGAAGGTAGTGTTGCACATGTCACAATGCTTGGTGCCACAGGAATTTTACCAGCAGCTGATGTAGAGGCCATACTAAGTGGACTTGCCCAATTAAAAGATAAGGCAATCGCAGGTGAGCTTGAATTTAGCGTTGCCAATGAAGATATACACTTAAATTTAGAAAAAATGTTAATTGATTTAATAGGTCCTGTCGGTGGCAAACTACATACAGGACGTAGCCGAAATGACCAAGTAGCAACGGATATGCATCTTTTCTTGAAAAAGCGTGTGCAGGAAGCAATTGATTTAATTGTGACGTTCCAACAAACACTATTAGACAAAGCACAAGAGCATATTGAAACGATTGCACCAGGTTATACGCATCTACAACGTGCACAGCCAATCTCCTTTGCACACCATTTAATGGCTTATTTTTGGATGCTAGAGCGTGATAAACAACGTTTTACAGAATCCATAAAACGTATTGATATTTTACCTTTAGGTGCTGGGGCAATGGCAGGGACAACTTTCCCGATTGACCGTTTAAAATCAGCAGAGTTATTAGGGTTTAGCGAGGTTTACGCAAACTCCATGGATGCTGTAAGTGATCGTGATTTTATCGTGGAATTTTTAAGTCATTCCTCCTTACTTATGGCGCATTTATCACGCTTTGCTGAGGAAATTATTATCTGGTCTACAGATGAATTTAAATTTATCGAACTGGATGATGCCTTCTCAACAGGTTCTTCGATTATGCCACAAAAGAAAAACCCAGATATGGCAGAGCTTATTCGTGGTAAAACAGGGCGTGTTTATGGGAATCTAATGGGCTTATTAACGGTGTTAAAAGGCACACCATTAACATATAACAAAGATATGCAGGAGGACAAAGAGGGGATGTTTGACACTGTTCATACGATTCTTGGTTCCCTTAAAATCTTTGAAGGTATGGTTCGTACAATGACTGTCAACACGGAACGCTTACATCAGGCTGTTCACGCTGATTTTTCAAATGCAACGGAGCTAGCAGATTACCTTGCTACAAAGGGGATGCCATTCCGTGAGGCACATGAGGTGACTGGTAAGCTTGTCTTTACATGTATTCAAAAGGGCATTTATTTATTAGACTTGCCATTGGAAGAAATGCAGCAAGAAAGTACGTTAATTGAAGCGGATATTTATGATGTACTAGCGCCAGAAGCTGCTGTTCGCCGCCGCCATTCCTTAGGTGGTACTGGCTTTGAACAAGTAAAAATCCAAATTGAAAAAGCGAAAGCCTGTCTTGTAGCCATTTAATTTTTGCGTGCATGTCCTTGTGACTTTTTGCATAGATATTCATTAAAGCTGTCCTGTGAGGCACTATGAAAACCTTTATCCTTTTTCACTGAGCCAGAGGGTGACGTGAAGAAGAGAACCTTACATATGTGAAGGACAATCCCCAATTCTGGAGACGCGGAATTGGGGTTTTTGTATAAGTAAATGTAGGAGGGATGAAGAAATGAATGAACGTTTTACAAAGGGGCTCGAAACAATTAAACAATATGTGACAGAAGAAGAAGCAGCACGGATGATTGAATCAGATGCATTAGCCGATATAGCACCCGATTTACGCAAAATGATTATTGAATTTGCTTACGGTGATGTCTATGCACGGCCTGGGCTGGATGCAAAGAGTCGAGCACTCGTCGTGATAACAGCGGTAGTTACACAAGGTGCTGCACCACAAACCAAAACGCATATTCAGCGTGGATTACATGCAGGCTTGACACAGACAGAAGTGGTCGAGGCACTTTTACAATTAGCACCCTACATCGGTTTTCCAAGAGTGCAAAATGCTTTAACGATAGCCCAACAAGTCTTTGCAGAAAAAAGCTAAAGCATGTATAAAAAATAGAAGAAGGTTCATAATAAGAGAGGAACCACTTATTAATCTGATCTGATGGGGAGGATGCAGAATGAGTAGTAATAGTCAAACACCCAAAGACCAAGAATCTCAGGAAAGTCCGCCACAACTGTTGAAGGTTGAAGCTTCATAAATCTTAAGCCTAAAGGTGAAACAGAACATTCTGTTTTGCTATAGATTAAGAAGAAGTGTAAACCATATCAGTTAAAAATCAAATAGAAGCAATAAGTGTCCATGGATCCAGAATTATTCTGGGTCCTTTTTGTTTCTTATTTGGGGTCTAAAGTACTCAAGATCCGCTCTAAATGAAATTTAAAGCGCTCATAAGGAAGGAGAACCCGCTCTAAATGAAGTTCAAAGCACTACTAAGGGAAGGCTCCCGCTCTTATTGTGAAAAAACCTCTACTCAACACCATAAAAAATTCCTTCATTTGACATTAAAGAAAATCTGTATTACTCTATACATAACAGATTTCTGTTTGGTTACAAGCAATACAGATTGGAGGGTTATTATGCAAATACAATTAGATCCAAACAGTGAATTGCAGCTATATAAACAATTGGCCAATCAAATAATAGAATGCATTGCGCAAGGTGAGCTGAAAAATGGTGATACTTTACCGTCTGTACGTTCGATGGCTACAGATCTAGGCATCAATGTTAGCACGGTCAGTAAAAGTTATCATGAGCTTGAAGAGAAGGGCTTAATTGAATTGAAGCCGAAAGCAAAAGCGGTCATTATTGGTGGTCAAAAGAGAGCGCTGGAAGAAACGGAGGTTGAAAAAGTCGAAAATGCCTTGAAGCCTATCATGGCGGAGGCTTTTGCGCGTGGCCTCGAGAAAGAGCAAATGACAAGTTTGTTCCAGCGAATTTTAAAACAATGGAAGTAGGGGTAGTATGCTTATAATTGTAGGCATCTTTATCATTGTCGGAATTATGGAAATGATGACACCACATTTAACAAGAAAAACACTTGTTTTTGGTGTTTCCATACCCGAACCATATGTCAAACATCCACAATTAAAGCTGTGGAAGAAGCATTATAGCCAAATCATCGCAGGGATTGCTGGCTTATTCTTAGTAGGTCAAATCGCTCTCTATCTTTCACCTATACAAGAGGAGAAGGTATCTTTAATTTCCTTTATCCTTTTGTATGTCATGCTCCTTTTATCATCAGGTCTTTACATGAGTTATCATGCTAAAACGAAAAAATTAAAGGTGCAGGAGCAGTGGGAGGCACAAATAAAAACAGTATATGTGACAGATTTGTCTATCCGTCAGAAAGAGGAAACATTATCACCTATATTTTTTAGTGTACCCATTATCATCACACTTGCATTAATCGCTTTTACGTACATGAACTATGAGTCAATCCCTGAGGTTTTCGCAACACATTGGAATGGGGCAGGAGAGGTCGATGGTTGGACTCAAAAATCGCGGCTTTCAGTCATCAGTATGCCACTTATATTATTGGCAATACAAATTAGTTTTTTCATGATGAGTCAAGGCATGAAAAGTGCCAAAATTCAATTAAGTGCACAGGCCAAAGAAGCATCCATTCATCGGGAGTTAACTCAGCGTAAATACGGAAGCTGGTACCTGGCAGCCATTAATTTTAGTATGACAATTCTATTTGTTGTTTTACACTATACAACTGTTATTTTACAAGACCAAACCGCTCCCTACTTCTTCCCACTTTTTCTTGTCTTTAATGTCGTTACGTTGGGTGGTTTACTAGTGTTCATTTGGAAGCTCAGTAAAAGTAATGAACGTTTTGATGAGGTACATACAAATGAAACAGCTGCCACAGATGATCAATACTGGAAATGGGGTATTTTTTATTGCAATAAAAATGATCCATCCTTATTAGTGCCTAAAAAGTTCGGGATTGGTTGGACTGTAAATTTCGCGAACAAATGGTGTTACATCTTAATAGCGATTACGTTACTGCCAATTTTATTGGTGATTTTCATATAGAAAGGAAGATTAGATGAAAAAATGGTTATTGATTTGCTGTACAATTTTACTTTTAGCTGCCTGTGGGCAAAAAGAGGTCACTGCACAACATCAAGGATCAAAGGGGACAAATGCAATGAATGAACAGTTTATTGGAAAATGGGAAGGAACTATTGAAACGCCAAATGGACCATTACCGCTTATTATCGATTTAAAGAAGGAAAGTGGTACATTATCCGTGCCAGCACAGGGCTTATCTAATTTTCCATTTCAAAGTGTGACGTATACAGGTGATAAAGTAAAAGTGTCCATAAATTTAAACGGCTCTGCTATTGCCATTAATGGCACAATCAAAAATGAACAAATAGAGGCTACATTTCAACAAAATGGTGGGAAATTTCCTTTAATACTAAAGGCTTATAAAGAGCAACCTGTTACCTATGACACATTAAAAATTCCCGTTCAAAACGGTAACTTAACGGTAGCTGTACAAAAGGCTTCTCCATCTCCATCACCAGTGGCACTGATAATAGCAGGATCGGGGCCAACTGATAAAGATGGTAATTCGGCTTTGGCTGGAAAAAATAATAGCTTGAAAATGTTGGCCGAAGGTTTAGCACAACAGGGCATTGCGACGGTGCGTTATGATAAGCGAGGACTTGGTGACAATCAAGCGCTCTTAACAAAGGAAGAGGATGGAACGTTTGACCAATACGTTGATGATGCTGTACAAATTATCCAAACATTGATGGCTGATAAAGCCTACACAAGTGTCCATGTGATTGGTCATAGCGAAGGCTCACTCATTGGTTTGCTCGCGGCTCAAAAGACAGGCGTAGCATCCTTTGTCTCCATTGCCGGTGCAGGTAGATCGTTAGATGAAGTGCTTTTAGAGCAATTAAAAGGTCAATTAGCACCAAAGCTTTTTAATGAATCCACGAATATTTTGACAGCTTTAAAGCAAGGTGAGCAAGTGAAAAATATTTCGCCAGAGCTACAGGCCCTTTTCCGTCCATCTGTACAGCCTTTCCTGATTTCCTTGCTAAAATATCAACCTGCTAATGAGCTTGCAAAAGTAAAAAGCCGTGTATTGCTAGTACAAGGAACAACGGATTTACAAGTGAAGGAAGCCGATGCTGAGGCATTGAAGAAAGGCAAACAAGACTCAAAATTACTTTATCTAGCGGGTATGAATCACGTATTGAAAAAGGCACCGGCAGATCGCGCCAAAAACTTAGCAACCTATGCAGACCCTTCGCTGCCACTGCATGAAGAATTACTACCAGCAATTGAGCAATTTATTAAAAATGAAAAGTAGGATGATTAACCTTGGGAGTACTTGTCTATTTAATAATCATGCTGCCGTTTCTCATCTTCGCCATTGTTCTATCGCAAGGTAAAGGAGCTTTTCTACTTGAAGGCTTTCATACGATGGCACAGGAAGATAAAGAACAATATGATGAAAAGGCACTGGCAAGATTTATGGGAAAAATGATGTATGGCTACTGTTTTTGTGTACTTTTATGGATACTAAACGAATTTTTCCATACACAATGGTTATTTCATGTAGGTCTTGTACTTTTTGTCGCCCTTACGATATTTTTATTGATCTATGCGAACACAGGTAATCGTTTCAAAAAATAGCATGTAAGAAAAAGTAGAACCATTTTATAATGGTTCTATTTTTTTGTAAGCGCTTTATGAAAATTCTTTAAAATCTAAATATTTGGAAAACCGTAATTTTAGTGTCACGAATATGCTCGTTCATGCGCTGTTTTTCTTCTTTTCTGTAAAAATAGAATTTTAAGAATAATTAGTATTATTATAGATGACATTAAAAAATTACTAAGTTAGGAGAATTCTTTGATATGTCGCAAATGTTAGCACTGACGATAGTACTTGCTATTCTTTACATCGGAGATATCGTAGCAACAAGAACGAAGGCGTGGATTCCATCTGTGTTCGTCTGTGCGGTATTATTTTTAATTGGCTATTGGACATTCTTCCCGAAAGATATTGTTAGTATTGCCGGGATTGGTCCAGTCGTTGCCACGATGTTAATGTATTTATTAATTACGAATATGGGTACACTTCTGTCCCTTAAGGAATTGAAAAACCAGTGGAAAGCCATCGTTATTTCTTTAGCTGGTATTGTAGGCATCATCGCCATATTATTTACAATTGGTGCCTTGCTATTTGATTTAAAAACGATGATTGTTGCAGTTCCACCATTAGTCGGTGGTGTTGTGGCAGCGCTAGTGATGTCAGAAGGCGCTTCTGCAGCTGGCTTAGAGGATTTAGCCGTCTTTGCCATTGTAATTTATGTTATTCAAGGTTTTGCAGGATATCCCATCACGTCCATTGTATTGAAGCGTGAAGCAAAACGTTTATTAAAAGAACATCAGCAAGGGAATATACAATCGGTAACACAGGTAGAGGAAGATGTTGAACAGGCATCTGAGCAACCAAAATTATTTAGTAAAATTCCTACCAAGTACAATACAGAATACTTTAAATTTTTCCGTTTAGCGCTTGTTGGATTATTAGCGTATGGTACATCTACAGCATTAGCACCTGTTGTGACAGTCAATGCGTTAGTGCTATGCCTAGTGTTTGGTGTCCTTGCATCGACATTTGGTTTTTTAGAAAGACAACCATTGCAAAAAGCAAATGGCTTCGGTTTTGCCATTATGGGGTTAATGCTCTTTATATTTGATGGCTTAAAACAGGCTTCCCCTGAAATGCTGATGCGTATTATTGTGCCATTAGTAGTGTCTATTGTCTTAGCAGTCATTGGTATGTATATTTTCTCTTTCATCGCAGGAAAAGTTTTAAAGGTCAGCCCGAATTTAGCGTTTGCTGTATCCTTAACAGCGCTCTATGGGTTCCCAGCAGATTATATTTTAACGAATGAAGTAGTGAAATCGTCCACAGCCGATCAAAAAGAACGAGAAATGCTGTTAAGTCATATGTTACCACCGATGCTTGTGGGAGGTTTCATTAGTGTAACGATAACATCTGTGATTTTAGCGGGTATTTTTGTCAATTGGCTATAAAGAAGGAGAGAGTCAGCATGAATAAAATGAAAGAAATTATTGCGGAATTAAATAGTGAGCTTGTGGCAATTCGTCAAAAATTGCACAGTGAGCCAGAGCTTTCTTGGGAAGAATATGAAACAACGAATTATGTAGCAGCATATTTAGAGAACCTTGGTATTCCGTATAGACGAATAGAGCCAACAGGCATTATTGCGGAGTTAAAAGGGGGCAAGGAAGGAAAAACCGTTGCCTTACGTGCAGATATGGATGCATTATCAGTTTATGAAATACGAGAAGATATTCCGTATCGCTCTAAAACGGATGGTAAGATGCATGCCTGTGGTCATGATGCGCATACAGCCATGTTGCTGATTGCAGCTAAGACATTACATATGGTACAAGAAGAAATTGAGGGAACAGTTCGTTTTATTTTCCAGCCAGCGGAAGAAGTAGCTACAGGCGCAAAAGCGATGGTAGAGCAAGGAGCAATGAAAGGTGTAGATAACGTCTTTGGTATTCATATTTGGTCACAAATTGACACAGGGAAAATTCAGTGTAATAAAGGTCCTGCCTTTGCCTCTGCTGATATTTTCAAAGTGCGCTTTAAAGGGCAGGGCGGTCATGCCGCAGTCCCACATGATGCCATTGATGCCGTGATGATTGCTTCAACGTTTGCTTTGAATGTCCAAACAGTTGTGGCACGTACAGTCAATCCACTTCAACCTGCCGTTCTTACAATTGGAAAAATGGAGGTTGGCACACGCTTTAATGTAATTGCAGAAGATGCCATTTTAGAAGGGACTGTGCGTTGTTTTGATAAAGAGGTTCGTTCACATATCGAAACGCAAATTCGTCATTATGCTGACCAGATTGCCTCACTTTATGGTGGCACAGCAGAGGTCGTTTATGAATATGGTACACAAGCCGTCAACAATGATGTGGCGAGTGCCAGCTTAGTCGAGCGCCTTGCAGCTGAACATTTTGGCGCGGATGCTTATCATATTGATGATCCGACAATGGGTGGAGAAGACTTTAGCTTTTACTTAGATGAAGTACCTGGCTGTTTTGCTCTAGTAGGCTCAGGCAATACAGAAAAGGATACACGCTGGGCACATCATAACGGCCATTTTAATATCGATGAAGATGGTTTGCGCGTTGGAGCCGAATTATATGTACAATATGCGTTAACTTGGTTAAGCGAAAACTAATAAAGTGAAGTAACTAAGCTTCTTATGAAATTAGTATAAATTCACCTTAGCTGGTCATAATAAAGAAGATTTCACTTATGAAATCTATAATGATGAGGAGGATGAAAAATGAGTAGGTTCGAACAACTAGACCCCAAATCTCAAAAAATCCACCGCAACTGGTCAAGGATTAAGCGATCAAAATCGCAAGTAAATGGTGAAACGGAGATTACTCTCCATAACCGTCTCTTGCGAAGTGAAGCAAAGGCCCGTCAGTTTTAATCATGCTAGAAAAGTAAGTGTCATCAAGCCCAGAAAAAATTCTGGGTTTTTCTTTATGACTAAGAAAGATGTATTATATTGTAAGGAAGTAATTTCTAACAGAAAAGGAGAGGAAAGCTATGATTAATCCTATTCCCATTTATCTACAGCAATTTGCAGGAAACGTCCAAATTATAGATGACGTTGAATCCCAGTTTCAGCTTCATTCTAGTGCAGGCAATGAACAATTTGAAATTTGGTATTACGGTGATTTGCTAATGATTGAAGGGGAGGAAATGCCTTATATTACAGGCTCAACCGCTAGAATCGTTGCTAAAAATCCTTTATCCGCCGAGGAAATTTTGCTCTTTGATGCGACTCTACATGGTTATAATGCGCTATTTTGTGAGGCGTATACAGAGAATCACCGTGACAACCGTCCACTAGAAAAATATAATTTACCCGAAACAGAAGTCGTATTATCATTTTTCTATAACATCGACTATGACGAAGAAATAGACGACTATGAGGTAGATGAACAAGAAAATGTTCAACTTATAAATGGAGAAACCACTAACTGGGAAACGATTAAAAGAAATGGCTATGATGCATTTGCTTTTTATTTTAAAAAAGAAGATGGAACACTTTTAGCATTTACTGAAGAAGAACTAGCCTAATAGGAAGGGATTTTCGCGAAATGCAACTCATACAATTTACACAAGATTTAGCAAATCCAATTCATCAATACCAATCCATCGATACATTTTATAGAAAAATCACGAAAACGGAAGTACCTACGACGATCGGTTTCATCTATATTGAGTCTGGCGGTGTGGTTGGTTTGCATGAAGCCCCCATTCCACAGCTATTTATCGTTATTAATGGAGAGGGATGGATTAGTGGTGAAGATGGTGAAAAAATCACGATAAAAACAGGACAGGGAGTACTATGGCATCAAGGACAGGCACATGAATCTGGTAGTATAACGGGCTTAACAGCACTTGTTATCCAAGCGGAGCAGATAAATCTTACATAAATAAAAGTGTAACGGTAGTTGCAAGAACCGTTACACTTTTTCATATTGTTTAACCAATTTAACTGTTTTAAGTAGATGGCCATCAAATTGTTCATCAAATTCTTCTATTGCTACAAATCCCTTTGCTTGATAAAAATGCATACCAAGTTTATTTTCTTTCTCTACACAAACAAATAAAGACGATAGATTTGGGAGCATGCGTAGTCCTTCCTGTAAAAGTGCAGTACCCACGCCCTTACCATGCATATCAGGATGTAAATAAATCGCATGTAGCTCCGCCTCACCTTGTGTTACATTTGAAAAATTAGCAAAGCCTACTAGCCATTCATCAAAAATTGCAACGAGAAACGGACTATTGATAAGACGTTCGATTAATCGTTCTCGACTATAAGCTAGTTGTAAAAAACGATCTTGAATGTCACGTGGAATGATTCCTTCGTATGTATGATGCCAGCTTATTCTAGCAATTTCTTGTACAAAAGTAATGTCATTTTCTTGCATCTGTCGTATAATAAGTGTCAACACTTTTCACCTGCTATTCTAATTTTTCTCTTTATTGTAACATTCAATCATTCAAAGGGGGTCACTTTCATGCAAGTAATTGAAAAAGCTTTTGGCTATATCACGAGAACGCATGAGGATCAATTACAGGTACTCGTATTTGAACAGAATTCAGTTGGGGCAGGTATCCAGGTGCCCAAAGGTACGGTTGAGGAAGGGGAAACACCTTTAGATGCTGTGAAACGTGAAATGCTAGAAGAAACAGGTCTAACCACACTTGTCGTTCAAGCGCTAATAGCACAGGACTATTTTAATCATCCATCAGGTGTTTTACAGAAACGGTATTTTTATCATTTAACATCCGATGAAACACGGGATGCATGGCAACATCATCCAACAGGCTTAAACGAAGGGGATTTAATCTTTTCATTCTATTGGATTTCAGCTGAGCAAGATGCCCTGCTAGCAAAGGGGCATGGCGATTATTTATACCGATTGTTAGCAAAGGTGAGAAATTGAACCTATTATAATAAAACCGCGTCAATTGGACGCGGTTTTTATGTTGATTCAATTAAGCCTTGGCAGCAATCTCTAGGGCTTGTGCAAAATCAGCAATTAAATCATCAACATGCTCAAGTCCTACAGAAAAACGTAGAAGACCATCTGTGATGCCTCGTTTAGCACGCTCTTCAGGCTCCATAGCCGCATGACTCATTTTTGCAGGGTAAGAAAGGATAGATTCTACTCCTCCAAGAGAGACCGCAAATACTGGAATTGTCATCGCCTCAACCAATGCTTTTGCAGCAGCATAGCTTGGTAGTCGGAAGGATAAAACGGCCCCAGGACTTGTGCTTTGACGTTGATGAATAGCGTAGCCTGGGTGTGAAGCAAGCCCTGGATAGTAGACCTGCTCAACTAGTGGATTGCTAGCCAAATACACAGCAATTTTTTGTGCAGATTCAGCAGAACGACTAAAACGTACATCTGTTGTTTTGATGTTTTGTAGTAGTGTGAATGAATCCTGTACACCTAAAATATTACCGAATGAATTTTGGATAAAGTAGAGATCCTGACCTAGCTTTTCATCGGCAGTAACCGTTAAGCCAGCAATAATATCAGAATGTCCAGATAAAAACTTCGTTGCACTATGAATGACGACATCTACACCAAGTTCTAGTGGGCGTTGGTGTAACGGTGTCATAAAAGTATTATCCAAGAATGTAAGGCAGTGGTGTTGCTTGGCAAGCGCCACTACACCACGAATATCTGTAATGCCTAACGTTGGATTTGATGGTGTTTCCATATAAAGTAGTTTTGTAGCTGGCGTGATTGCTGCTTCTACAGCTGCTAGATCCGTAAAATCTACAAATGTATGGGAAATCCCAAAGCGCGGCAACACCTTTGTTACAAAACGATAGGTTCCACCATAAACATCCTCAGTCATGACGATATGATCTCCCTGCGATAACAGCATTAATGCTGCTGATACGGCAGCGATACCAGATGAAAATGCATGGGCACGAACGCCTCCCTCAAGCTCTGCTACAGCTTTTTCTAACGCATCTCTTGTAGGGTTGCCTGAACGAGCATAATCATATTCTCCAAATTCATCTATACTTTCTTGATGGAAAGTAGACGACAGATACATCGGGACGTTAACAGCCCCTTTTTTATTACTATAGCCATCACGAACACCTGCGTGAATGAGGCTTGTTTCAATACGTTGCTTCATCAATTACGCCTCTTTTCTAAGGATATCAAACACTTGTCGTAAGTCTGCAATTAAATCTTCTGCTTCCTCAATGCCAACAGAGAAGCGTAATAAACGATCACAAACGCCACGCTCCACACGCTCTTCATAAGGCATATCTGCATGTGTTTGTGTAGCAGGATACGTAATAAAGCTTTCGACACCGCCAAGACTTTCAGCAAAAGTAATTAACTTTAAGTTACGAAGGAATGGGTCAATCCACTCAGGCTTTTGCAAGCGGAATGACAGCATGCCACCTTTTCCAGTGTAAAGGACATCGGTCACTAACTCTTCTTCCTCTAAGTAAGCAGCAATCGCCTTCGCATTGGCATCATGTTGCTTTAAGCGTAGATGCATTGTTTTTAGACCACGAATAAGTAACCATGAATCCATAGCTCCTAGCACCATTCCACTACCATTATGAATAAAGCCAATGCGTTCGGCTAATTCTGTGCCTTTAGCAACCACTAGCCCAGCTAAAACATCATTATGACCACCAATATACTTCGTTGCAGAATGAAGCACAATATCTGCACCTAATTCAATAGGGCGTTGGAAGTAAGGCGTATAAAAAGTATTATCCACAATTAGCCATGCCCCATGCTTATGTGCTAACTCCGCATACACTTGTAAATCAAACTCCTGCATAAGTGGATTTGTAGGTGTTTCAATAAATATTGCACGTGTATTTTCATTCATTAATGCTTCCACCTGTTCAACCGATTCAAATTTTGAATAAACAGGCTTAATATTATAAGTATCTTGGAAGAAATTAAAAAGTCTATATGTACCACCATATAAATCATCTGGCACGACTAATTCATCGCCTGGTTTAAATAGGGATAACACCAATTGAATGGCAGCCATCCCGGAGCTACAGGCAAAGCCCATATCGCCACCCTCTAAATCAGCAATTCCTGCTTCTAAAAGAGCACGTGTTGGATTTTTTGTACGTGTATAGTCAAAACCAGTAGATTCACCAATCCCAGTATGTTTATAAGCGGTCGATAAATGAATGGGTGGGCTCACAGCTCCTGTTGCTGGGTCACTTAAATTACCAAGTTGTACAAGCTTTGTTTCAATACTTCTGTTTAATGTCATGACGTCACTCTTTTCTTCAATATTATTAAAAGCAACAACTTTTGCTTTCAATTTAATAGTATTCTCAATAATTGTTACCAATTTAACATGGATACTAAAGAAGAACAAGGTGATTTCTGAAAATTAGCTAGATTATTTATAGTTAATCACCTAGGAATAGTAGGAGATTAATTTACTTCTTGTTATTTTCTAATGGAGTGATCTTTAGCAAGAATGAGCAGTTTCAAGTAGAGCTAAAGAAGTGGAGGATAGTTTCTAGTTAGCAGATACAAGATAGAAAGTAGCGGATAGAACGTGAAAAGTGATGGATAGAGCAGACAAAGTGAGGGATTGGTTCAAAAGTAGCGGTTAGGACGTGAAAAGTAGCGGATACAACGTAAAAAATGAGGGATAGAGCAGACAAAGTGGGGGATAGGTTTTGAAGTAGCGGTTAGAACGTGAAAAGTAGCGGATACAACGTAAAAAATGAGGGATAGAGCGGACAAAGTGAGGGATAGGTTTTGAAGTAGCGGTTAGAACGTGAAAAGTAGCGGATAGAACGTGAAAAGTGATGGATAGAGCAGACAAAGTGGGGGATAGGTTTTGAAGTAGCGGTTAGAACGTGAAAAGTAGCGGATACAACGCGAAAAGTGGTGGATAGAGCAGACAAAGTGGGGGATAGGTTTTGAAGTAGCGGTTAGAACGTGAAAAGTAGTGGATAGAGCAGACAAAGTAAGGGATAGGTTTGAAGTAGCGGTTAGAATACAAGTAAAGGAAACAAAATAAAAACATCTGCCTCCTTTAAATGAGAGACAGATGCTTTAACAACATGTTAGGCTTGTTCTTTTTTTAGCAAGTCGCGAATTTCTTTGAGAAGCTCTTCTTTGGCATCGAGTTCAGGTGCTGGTTCTTCCACGACTGCTTCTTCTTTTTTACGTGTGAGCTTTGTCATAATTCGTAAGGCCATAAAAATGGCAAATGCTATGATTAAAAAATCAATGATGGATTGTAGAAATACACCAAAATTGATTTGGGCTTCACCTGAGCCAAAAACAAAACTCTTTGTTAAATCAATACCACCTGTTAAAACACCGACTAATGGCATGATGATATTTTCAACTAAGGAGGTAACAATTTTACCGAAAGCACCACCAATGACTACTGCTACTGCTAGATCGACAATATTGCCTTTCATCGCAAATTCTTTAAAGTCTTTCCACAAAATAAATTCCTCCCTATTATTATCCAATAAACGAATCAATCTGTATTTTACTATATTTTTAGCAAACCTTTCAACTGCTTTCATGGTGGAAATGATGTACTTTCATAGATATGGAAGACTTCATTCTTTCAAAATGAAAAGATATACTGCACATTACGGAAAATTTGGTAATATAGAAAAAGAATACTAGATTAGGTGTGACGTATGGCAAAGAAAAAGAATAACAAACCTCTGTTATCACCCGCGACAAAATTGGGTATGATAGCATTATTGATTCCAATTGCAATTACCGTGTATGTTCTCACATTTTTTGCTTGGAAGGAGCTTCAAACATTACCGATATTCGAAAAGCTTGTCCAGCAAAAGGCAATTGAGGAGATTCAACAGCATTTCGATATGAAAATTCCTGAGCAATACATTCCCGTTTATGTAGCTGCAGAAGAAAAATATGGTGTACCCTGGACATTACTTGCTGCGCATCATCGTATTGAAACACGGTTTTCTACGGTAAAATCAATGGTATCATCTGCAGGGGCAGAGGGGCATATGCAATTCATGCCCTGTACATTCGTTGGCTGGCAGCATCCCACATGCTCAGGTTTGGGAAAAGGAAGCATCACAAAAACTGAATTGATGAGTCCTGAGACGATTGCTAAATATGGAGGATATGGCGTTGACGCAAATGGGGATGGAATAGCTGATCCCTATGATATTGAGGATGCAGTATTTAGTGCTGCGAATTACTTATCCAAATACGGTGCTGCGACAGGGAATATTAAGAAAGCTGTTTACCAATACAACCATAGCGAGAAATATGTTGAGGATGTGTTATATTACTACCAGTTGTATGATGATTTTCACGATGAGCTCCAAGCAGCTGTTCTCTTACATGAAAAAAAATAAAGAGCCATCACATTGGATGGCTCTTCATTACATATTTAAGTTGCTTTACGCATACCTTTTAAAATAAGGCTGACGATAAAGATCAACACGATGGCACCGATTAGTGCTGGGAACACGTAGAAATCACTTACTCTCCAGCCCCAGTTCCCTAAAACCATACTACCAATCCAAGAACCGACAATCCCTGCAATAATATTCCCGATGATGCCGCCTGGTACATCTTTACCTAAAATGACGCCAGCTAGCCATCCAAGAATTCCTCCAATAATTAAATACCAAATGAAACTAATCATTACTTTCATCTCCTTAAATTTAAGATATAATGGCGATTACTTAGTTATACCCTGAATGGAGTAGATTAAACACTGTGATTTTGTTTAGTAATTATTACATGTTGTAAATAAGGCTGTAGACAAGTGAATGCAGCTCCTTTGCTGTGCTCACTTTATAGCTAATCCACCTGCATAAACTACCGTGAAAATGTCCACATTAACTACAATTACTTCTATATTGTACATACACCGATTATCGCTTACTTCTATAGTATGTTCATGTATTCAATTCGTACCAGAAATGCATGCAACGCCCAATCGCCAGTAACAATAAAAAAACAGCCATTTAACTAAATTATTTACTACAATAACCTTTTCATTCGTGAAAAAATACATTATTTTTTATTGAAACAGAATGTCAATTCTATGTGCGATTCCTTATTTCTTTGGGAGAGTTTTTTGTGTAGAAAAAGAAAAATGGGTAAATTTCCACTTTTTAATAGTTTGAAAATTCTGTATAAAGGGATTATAATGAAGAAAAGGAGCGTGGTCATATGAATATGGCTGTTATGAAACGTTTAAATCGTCAAGGCTTTTTAATTGCTGGTTTGCATTTATTAGTAATGCTAAATCTTGCAGCTGATTTCTTATTCGCATCGTAACCAATTTAATAGAAAGGTGAATGAAATGTTTATCCCATATTAAAACAACCGTGTAGTCTTATTGTAAAACAGGCTCACGGTTGTTTTATTATGCTTAATTAACTGAGAAAAGGGATTATTCTGCTAAATGTCAAATACATAGTTTATACAAGGGAGTGATGAAATGACGTCAAGATTGGATCAAGCATTTTATGATTTGGAAAGACCATTTGCATGGTTAGACCTAGATGCACTAGATAAAAATATACAAATGGTTCAAGATGCTTGTGGCGGAAAACAAATTCGTATTGCAACTAAATCGATTCGTTCTATTGAGGTCCTTCGTTATATACAAAAAAAACTTGTGAATGTTGTGGGGTTTATGACATTTACTGCAGCAGAGACCCTTTTTTTATTAGAGCAGCAGTTTGATGACTTATTGCTTGGCTATCCAGTAATGGAGGAAGCAACGATTCGTCGATTGTTGCATTTTGTAAAGGAGGGAAAAATCGTCACCTTTATGGTAGACAGACCAGAACATATCCAACTATTGGCGAAATTAGGACAAGAGATTGGCGTACGTGTACAGGTTTGCATTGATCTTAATGTTTCTAATGATTTTAAAGTATTGTATTTTGGAACAAAACGTTCGTCATTGTCTTCTCTTGAAACGTTGACACCTTTTTTACAAACCATTCAAAACACCCCTGTAATTGAAGTGGTAGGAGCGATGGGCTATGAGGCTCAAATAGCAGGGGTTGGCAATCGTCCTGCAAATGCTTTAAAAGGTAGAGTCATAGAAGCCATGCAAGTACAAGCCAAAAAGCAAGTAACGCAGTTTCGTCGATTAGCGATCGCCCATATCAAGGCTTATTTTCCAAATCTACGCTTTGTTAATGGTGGAGGATCAGGAAGTATGACGTACACCAATCAACAGAAGGAAGTAACGGAAATTACAGTTGGCTCGGCTTTTTATGCACCAGCATTGTTCGATCAATTTACACATTTACAGCTAGAAAAGGCTGCTGGATTTGCCTTACGTGTAACAAGAATGCCTGAAAAAAATATCGTTGTTTGTCATGGGGGAGGCTATACGGCTTCTGGAGCCATTGGGATGGATCGTTTGCCTGTATTCTATGACTCTACCACTTTTGCATATCTTAGCCTAGAAGGCGCAGGGGAAGTGCAAACACCTATTAAGGTCAAAGGGAAGAGTATCAATATTGGCGATACCATTTATTTTCGACATGCGAAGGCTGGAGAGCTTTGTGAGCGTTTTCAGGTCCTGCATGCTATTCGCGGGGACAAGTATGCAGGACATTACACAACATATAGGGGGGATGGACAATGTTTTCTATAGAAAAATGGCGAAATGGTGAAAAGTGGACAAACTGGGCTGGGAATGTTATTTCCTATCCGAGTGAAATGTATTTACCACACTCTATTGATGAAGTTTCAGCAATTGTGAAGCATGCGTGTCAATCAGGAAAGACAATCCGTGTCACAGGCGCTGCTCATTCTTTTAGCGCTGTGGCTATGCCTGAGCATATAGCAATTTCCTTACATAATCTGCGTGGATTAATCGCTGTGAATGAGGAAAGGCAGGAGGCAACATTATGGGCGGGGACCTACCTATATGAAATTGGACCAATGCTAGCGAAACACGGTTTTGCGTTAATCAATATGGGCGATATACAGGAGCAAACCATTGCAGGGGCAGTGTCAACTGGCACACATGGCACAGGGGTTACACTTGGTTCTCTATCGTCAGCTGTCCAGGCATGGGGATTTGTAGACGGTACTGGTACTTATCAGGAACATAGGAGAGGTATGGATGATTTATCTGAAGCACTGCATGTATCACTTGGGATGCTAGGTGTTCTGGTCAAAGTAACGATTAAGGTCATACCACTATATGGTTTGCATTATGTGGGGGCAAGAGAAACATTGACAAATGGTCTCTCGTTATTTGCGGAGGATATTCGTCAACATCGTCATGTGGAGTGGTTTTATTTCCCTGGTAGTGAAACAATTCAAGTAAAACGGATGAATGCGGTCGCGCCTGTTTTTCAAAGTGAATGGAATAAAAAAATAGAAACGTTAAAGCTACAAATAGTAGAAAACGGGGCTTTCTTTGCGATGTCAGAGCTTTGTAAGTGGAAACCAGGTTTAAGTGGTGCCATGAGCAAGATAGCGGCTGCCAATGTGGTAGAAAGTGAAAAAGTAGGGATAAGCTACGAAATTTATCCCTCACCTCGTAGCGTGAAGTTTCAAGAGAGTGAATATGCCATCCCTTTATCACAGTTTGAAGCTTGTTTGGAGGAAATCCATGCAACCTTTAAAAAAGGGACTTTTAATGTTCATTTTCCTTTAGAATGTCGAACAACTGCAGGCGAAGCAGGTTTTTTAAGTCCAACACAAGGGCGTGAGTCGGCTTTTATAGCCTTTCATATGTATAAGGGAATGGCAGAAGAGCCTTACTTTAAATGGGTGCATACATTGATGCAAAAATATGAAGGTCGTCCTCACTGGGGAAAACAACATCATTTAACAGCGCAAACGGTCTATGCGTTGTATCCAGAGATTGAAAAATTTTTAAGCATTCGACACCAATACGATCCTGAACAAATATTTTTTACAGGATACTTAAAAAAGTTGTTTCTATTGTAAGCGTTATCTCTAGGATTGGATAACTTAGCTTATTCAAATATATGGGAATTTTTTATTTATCTATTTTTGTTTATTATTAAAAAATTAAAATTTGAACGAAATGTCAAAATTTTTATCAAAGCGAGATAAAACTGATGCTTAATCAGCATGTAAACGATTTCAATTTTGACAGATTTTTTGAATTGTTTAAACAATTCAAAAAATAGTGTTGACGAGACCTTTTTTTCGTACTATGATAACAACAATTTAACACGTTCGTTACAGCAGTAGTCGTCTAAGAGGCTATTACTCTATAAACAAAAATTAAAAAGACAGAACATTTTGTCTATAGCAACGAACATAGTATGGATAGCAATGAGGGGCGTTTAAAATGAGAAGTGACATGATTAAAGTAGGCGTAGATCGAGCGCCACATCGAAGTCTTTTATATGCAACAGGCAAAGTAAAAGCAAAAGATCTAGGCAAACCATTTATTGGGGTTTGTAACTCTTATATCGACATAATACCAGGTCACGTTCATTTACGTACGTTCGCTGATGTAGTGAAAGAAGCTATTATTGAAGCGGGTGGTATTCCATTCGAATTTAATACAATTGGTGTCGATGATGGTATTGCAATGGGGCATATTGGTATGCGTTATTCCTTACCAAGTCGTGAAATTATAGCAGACTCTGCTGAAACAGTTATTAATGCACACTGGTTTGATGGCGTATTTTATATTCCAAACTGTGACAAAATTACACCAGGAATGCTTATGGCAGCAGTTCGTACGAATGTACCATCTATCTTTGTTTCAGGTGGTCCAATGGAGGCTGGAACTTCTGCAGCAGGGAAACAGCTTTCCTTAACATCTGTGTTTGAAGGTGTAGGAGCACACAAATCAGGAAAAATGTCTGCGGAAGAGCTGTTGGATATTGAGAATAATGCTTGTCCGACGTGTGGTTCATGCTCAGGCATGTTTACAGCAAATTCCATGAACTGCTTAATGGAAATGCTTGGTGTTGCTTTACCTGGAAATGGTACAATCGTTGCCACTTCTGAAGAGCGTCACAAGCTGATTAAAGAAGCAGCTAAGCAATTAATTCGCATGGTCAAGGAAGACGTTAAACCTCGCGATATTATTACAAAAGAGGCAATTGATGATGCTTTTGCTCTTGATATGGCAATGGGGGGCTCCACAAATACAGTTCTTCATACATTAGCAATTGCCAATGAAGCCGAAATAGATTACAACATTGAAGATATTAATAAAGTAGCGGAAAGAGTGCCTTATTTAGCAAAAATCATGCCTGCTTCAGATATTTCAATGGATGATATTAATAAAGCGGGTGGAGTAAGTGCCATTATTAATGAATTAACATCTATTCCAGGTGCTATTCATCCAGACCGTCCAACCGTAGCAGGCGTTACAATGGGTGAGCTTGTCAAAGATTATCACATCACGAATGATCAAGTCATTCGAACAAAAGACAATCCGTATAGTGCTGTAGGTGGATTATCCGTTTTATTCGGTAACATCGCACCAGATGGCTCTGTTATTAAAGTAGGGGCCGTTGATCCTTCTATCAAAGTATTCAAGGGCGAGGCAATTGTCTTTGATTCACAAGAAGCAGCACAAGAAAACATTGATAATGGAACGGTGAAAGAGGGCCATGTAGTCGTCATTCGCTATGAAGGACCTAAGGGTGGCCCAGGGATGCCAGAAATGCTTGCACCAACATCTGCCATTCAAGGTCGAGGCCTTGGTACAAAGGTTGCATTAATTACAGATGGTCGTTTCTCAGGTGCATCTCGTGGTATTTCAATTGGCCATATTTCACCAGAAGCTGCTGAAGGCGGTCCAATCGCTTTAGTAGAAAACGGAGATATTATCGAAATTGATCTACCAAATCGTACGATTAATTTACAAGTTTCAGATGAAATTTTAGCTGAACGTCGTGCAAAATTACCAGTCTTTGAGCCAAAAATCAAACGTGGTTGGTTAGCAAGATATTCAAAATTAGTGACGAGCGCTTCCACTGGAGGCGTAATGAAAATTTAACAACTAGATAAATAAAAACGTTGATGAGGTTAAAGGTTCTAGAGCCTTGTATCTACCAGAGAGCCGGTCGTGCTGGAAGCCGGCGATACAACTAGATCCGACATCCCCTCGGAGTGGGCTATTAAACGTGTTTACACCATTAGATAGCTCCGGGCATAGTCGAAAGTGCTCGTTATTAATGAATAAATGTTTTATGGCACTATATTGGATGCGATGTCTTTCGCATTGGTGCATAAATGCAGTCATTTATTCGCGAGGTAGCAATTATTTGCTATAAAAAAGGGTGGTACCATGGAAAGTCTTTTTCATCCCTACGTAAGGTAGTTCTTTGCGTGTGGAGAA
Source organism: Lysinibacillus sp. GW823-FHT02G10 (assembly GCF_058797135.1). NCBI lineage: Bacteria > Bacillati > Bacillota > Bacilli > Caryophanales > Bacillaceae > Lysinibacillus > Lysinibacillus sp. GW823-FHT02G10. Next base: position 1,674,397 of record NZ_JBXAJI010000001.1, on the reverse strand, counting down.
AAAGGCTTTTTATTATTTTCACGATGCAATTGAACAACCTCTCAACGAAAAGGATGAGAGGAATAGTCAATCCAGCTATTGACACTTCACTAATCTACAACACTGATGTGTGAGTTTGAAAGAAATGAAGGAGGCATAATTTGATGAGTGCGAATGTTTCAATCAATGAACAAGAACAATTAGCTACAACAGCAACAGCTGAACAAACCTATCAAGCGAAGGACGGTGCAGATGTATTAGTGCAGGCATTGCACGATCAAGGGGTTGAAATTGTCTTTGGCTATCCAGGAGGAGCCGTATTACAAATTTATGATGCGATGTATAAAAACCCAATTCGCCATATTTTAACAAGACATGAACAGGGTGCTATTCATGCGGCGGAAGGTTATGCTCGTGTTTCAGGTAAAACGGGCGTTGTTATTGCCACAAGTGGACCTGGTGCAACAAACCTTGTAACAGGTATTGCGGATGCCATGATCGACTCTATTCCATTGGTTGTTTTTACAGGACAGGTTGCGACATCTGTGATCGGAACAGATGCTTTCCAAGAAGCCGATATTATGGGGATTACAACACCGATTACAAAGCACAACTATCAGGTGCAGGATGTCAATGATATTCCCCGCATTGTGAAGGAAGCTTTCCATATCGCTAGCACAGGTCGTAAGGGACCAGTTGTCGTGGATTTCCCAAAAAATGTTTCCCAAATGTTGTTTGATGTAGAGAATCCACCGCAAGCACCTGATGAAATTTATTTACCAGGCTATCAGCCAACATATAAACCAAATTATTTACAAGTCCAAAAGGCGATTCAAGCCATTTCATTGGCAAAAAACCCAATCATCTTAGCGGGTGCAGGTGTTCTTTTTGCGGATGCACGTGAGGAATTAACGACTTTCGCAGAAAAATATCGTATTCCAGTAACGAACACATTGCTAGGATTGGGCTCCATCCATGGTGAACATGACTTATTCCTTGGGATGGCAGGGATGCATGGTACAGCTACAGCAAATACAGCGATCACAAAATCGGATTTATTACTCAATATTGGGGCACGATTTGATGATCGTCTAACAGGTAATCTAGCTACATTTGCACCAAATGCAACGATTATCCATATCGATATTGATCCTGCTGAAATTGGCAAAAATGTACCGACAGATATTCCAATTGTTGCTGATGCCAAGGAGGCTTTAAAAGCACTATTGAAAAAGGATTTCCAAGGTCCTGATACAGCCGAATGGTTAGCTTATTTAAGGAATCATGCGATGGAATATCCATTATGGTATTGCAAGGATACAAATACGCAAGAAATCCTACCACAAGAGGCATTGCAATTAGTGCACAAGGTAACTGAAGGTAATGCCATTGTGACGACAGATGTTGGGCAGCATCAAATGTGGGCAGCGCAATATTATCATTTAAATAATGATCATTCATGGGTAACGTCTGGTGGACTTGGTACGATGGGCTTCGGCTTCCCGGCCGCAATTGGCGCCCAATTTGCGAAGCCAGACAAAAAAGTTATTTCGATTGTAGGAGATGCAGGATTCCAAATGACGGCACAGGAGCTATCCATCCTACAGGAATTTAACTTACCAGTAAAAATAGTGATTTTGAATAATAGCTGTCTTGGCATGGTGCGTCAATGGCAACAAACATTCTATGAAGAGCGCTATTCATCATCACTTATGCCGATCCAACCAGATTTTGTTAAGTTAGCTGATGCTTATAACATTAAAGGTTATCGTATTAACACAATCGATGAAGCAGAGTCTATTTTCCGTGAGGCACTGTTGTCTGATGAGCCAGTATTAATTGACTGTCGAGTGAAACAGCTTGAATGTGTTTACCCAATGGTAGCACCTGGCACAGGCTTACATGAAATGATTGGGGTGAAAAAAAATTGAAGCGAGTAATTACCGTAACTGTGATTAACCAAAGTGGTGTATTAAACCGTTTGACAGGTTTATTGATGAAGCGTCAGTTCAATATTGAATCGATTACAGTAGGTCATACGGAGCAACCGAATTTTTCAAAGATGACCTTCGTTGTCAACATAGAGGACGAACGCAAAATTGAGCAACTAGTGAAACAGCTATCCAAGCAAATTGATGTGTTAAAGGTCAATGACATTACCGATAAATCGATTGTTCTGCGAGAGCTAGCACTAGTAAAGGTGATTTCCCCACCAAATTTACGTTTGGAAATGAATTCAATTGTTGAACCGTTCCGCGCCCAAATTATTGATACAGCCAAAAATGTTGTGACGTATCAAGTAGTAGGGCATCCAGAGAAGATTGATGCCTTTATCGAACTCATTCGACCATATGGCATTAAAGAACTTACACGTACAGGGGCAACTGCCTCCGTTCGTGAAACACAAAAAGTCTCAAACCCGCAGCTCTCTATTTTAAAATAGTTTGCATATAAAAATGAATAGCTTTATAGACAGAGCAAGTATCTAAAGCTATAAAAAACAAAACATATTCTAGGAGGAAATTAACAATGGCTACAATGTACTATGAGCAAAATATCAACGAGGACGTATTAAAAGGAAAGAAAATCGCAATTATCGGTTACGGTTCACAAGGTCATGCACATGCTTTAAACCTTAAAGAATCAGGTTTTGACGTGGTAGTAGGGGTTCGTCCAGGTGGATCCTTCGATGCTGCAAAAGCAGATGGTATTGACGTGAAAACAGTGGCTGAAGCAGCACAAGAAGCAGATGTTATCCAAATTCTACTACCAGATGAGCGCCAAAAAGCAGTTTATGAAGCGGAAATTGCGCCACATTTACAAGCTGGTAAAGCATTGATGTTTGCACACGGCTTCAATATCCATTTCGGTCAAATTACACCACCAGCAGACGTTGACGTATTTTTAGTAGCACCAAAAGGACCAGGACATCTAGTTCGTCGTCAATTCCAAGAAGGTGCTGGGGTACCAGGACTATTCGCTATTCACCAAGATGCTACAGGCCAAGCAAAAGATTTAGCACTTGCGTATGGTAAAGGAATCGGTGCTGCACGTGGTGGGCTTCTTGAAACAACATTCAAAGAAGAAACAGAGACAGATTTATTCGGTGAACAAGCGGTACTTTGTGGTGGTGCAACACAACTAGTAAGAGCAGGATTCGAAACATTAGTAGAAGCTGGTTATCAACCAGAATTAGCCTACTTTGAAACACTACATGAGCTTAAATTAATTGTTGACCTAATGTTTGAGGGCGGTATGGCAACAATGCGCTACTCAGTTTCAGATACAGCAGAGTGGGGAGATTATGTTGCAGGACCACGCATTATCGATGAGTCTGTAAAAGCTCGTATGAAAGACGTATTAACAGATATCCAAGATGGTACATTTGCTCGTCGTTGGATTCAAGAAAATGAAAATGGTCGTCCAGAATATACAAAATTCAAAGAAGCTGGTGCGAACCATCAAATCGAAGAAGTAGGCGCAAAACTACGTGCTATGATGCCATTCATCAACGAAGGTAAAGAAAAAGTTGTGAGAGAAGTGGCGACAAGTGCGAAAAATTGATATTTTCGATACTACGCTTCGCGATGGTGAACAATCTGCTGGGATCAACTTAAACACAGCCGAGAAGATTGAAATTGCCAAACAATTAGAGCGCCTTGGTGTGACAATTATAGAAGCAGGATTTCCTGCTTCGTCACCCGGTGACTTTGATGCAGTCCATCGCATAGCAGGTACAGTAAAAAATTCCATTGTGACGGGGCTAGCTCGCTGTATCCAAAAGGATATTGATGCTACATGGGAAGCGATAAAAGTAGCACAACAGCCACATATTCACATTTTTCTAGCCACATCACCTATTCATATGGAATACAAATTAAAAAAATCCCCTGAGCAAGTGGTGGAGCAAGCGGTAGAGGCTGTTAAATACGCTAAAAAGTACTTCCCACTTGTACAATGGTCTGCCGAGGATGCATTCCGCTCTGATCGTGAATTTTTAGTGCGAATTATGAACGAAGTGGTTGCTGCTGGTGCAACAACGATTAATGTTCCAGACACTGTAGGATATGCATCCCCGCAAGAATATGGTGCATTATTTAAGTTCCTACTGGAAAATGTCAAAGGTGCTGACAAAGTGAAATTCTCTGCCCATTGTCATGATGATTTAGGGATGGCAACAGCTAACACGATTGCCGCAATAGAAAATGGTGCTGCACAAGTCGAAGGAACGATCAATGGTATCGGCGAACGCGCAGGTAATGTGGCACTCGAGGAAATTGCTGTAGCACTTCATATTCGCAAGGATATTTATCAGGTGCAAACGGGCATTCAGTTGCAAGAAATTAAACGTACGTCTCAATTAGTCAGTAAATTGACAAATGTTGTGATTCAGCCAAATAAAGCGATTGTAGGAAGAAATGCATTTGCACACGAATCGGGCATCCATCAAGACGGTGTCTTAAAAAATCCAGAAACCTATGAAATTATTTCACCTGCTTTAATCGGCGAAGGTGAGATTCCATTAGTTCTCGGGAAACATTCTGGTCGTGCAGCCTTCCGTGATCGTGCGGAAACAATGGGCTTCCATCTTTCTGATGAAAAGTTGAACAAAGCATTTGTGGAATTTAAAAAATTGGCTGATCGTAAAAAAGAAATTACAGAGGAAGATTTACTTACTCTTCTTACTGAGCAACAAGTTCAAGTAGAAGATGTACCACTCTTTGAGTTGAAAATGGTGCAGGTGCAATATGGTACTGAAAATATTCCTACAGCTACAGCCATTGTGCTTACACCTGAGGGACTAGAAAAAACCGTTGTAGCTACTGGCTCTGGTTCAGTAGAAGCAATTTTTAATACACTGGAGCAACTTGTGCCTGGAGCTGTACATGTCATTGATTACCGTGTGACTTCGGTTGGCAAAGGACGAGATGCACTGGGTGAAGCGGTTATTAATATTCGCTATGATGAGGTTTCGACTACAGGCCGTAATTCCTCTCAAGATGTTTTAGAAGCATCGGCAAAAGCTTATTTAAATGCTATTAACCGTCATTTAATTCAAGCAAGCCTTCGCGCACATCCTGTATAGGTTTCTGAGGTAGTGAATTGTATGAAGTACCATTCACAAGTCGGATGCAATGATGTCATGGCGTATTGTATCAATTAACCAAAAATTACGCTTAGACGTAATGACTACGCTCACCTCGATAAAAGGTAGGTGAGCGTCTTTACTAAATTAGCGAATACGCTATACAAAGAAAGGTGTTTTGACGATGGAGAGAAAAATTACAGTACTTCCCGGTGATGGAATTGGGCCAGAGGTTGTTGCTTCTGCTGTACGTGTATTACAGGTGATTGGTAAACGATTTAATCATACATTTCATTTAGGATATGCAACAATTGGTGGTGCTGCGATCGACCAGCACAATAATCCATTACCTGGTGAAACAATCGAGATGTGTGAAAATAGTGATGCGATTTTATTAGGAGCTGTAGGTGGTCCAAAGTGGGATCAAAACCCTCCTGAATTGCGCCCAGAGAAAGGGTTACTGCGAATTCGGAAACACTTCGATTTATTTGCCAATCTACGTCCAGTAAAGGCGTTCCCGAGTTTACTAGATGCTTCACCATTAAAGCGTGAAGTGGCTGAGAACGTTGATTTAATGATTGTACGTGAACTAACAGGCGGCGTATACTTCGGGGAACCACGTATGCGTACTGAAAATGGCGCAATTGATACAACGGTTTACTCTAAAGCAGAGGTAGAGCGTATCGTTGAAAATGCCTTTGAACTAGCACGTTTACGTGGTGGCAAATTATGCTCTGTTGACAAGGCGAATGTGCTTGAAACAAGTCGCTTATGGCGTGAAGTTGTAGAAGCAAAGAAAAAAGAGTATCCAGATGTAATCGTAGAACATAACCTAGTAGACTCTGTCGCAATGAAACTTATTACAAATCCTGGACACTATGATGTAGTCGTTACTGAAAATATGTTTGGTGATATTTTAAGTGATGAAGCATCTGTTATTACTGGTTCTCTAGGTGTTTTACCATCAGCATCCATTCGTGGTGATAATTTTGGCTTATATGAACCAGTACATGGCTCCGCACCAGAAATTGCAGAGCAAGGTGTAGCAAATCCTGCTGCAACCATTTTATCCGTAGCGATGATGCTGCAATATTCATTTGGCTTAAAAGAAGAAGCAGCAGAAATTGAACGCGCGGTAAGTGCAGTATTTGATGATGGCTACTTTACAGCAGATCTTGCTCGTGACGGCAGTCGTATTTTATCGACTAATGAATGGACAGATAAGGTAATTAACGAAATTGATACTAGCTTTGTATCACAAAGTATTATGACAACATATATTTAAAGAAATAGGTGAAGACAATGGGTAAAAATATAATTGAAAAGATTTGGGATAAACATGTTGTTTATCAGGAAGAGGGCAAACCGGACCTGTTATATATTGATCTTCATTTAATTCATGAAGTAACATCTCCGCAAGCTTTTGAAGGGTTACGCATGAACGGACGTAAAGTGCGTCGTCCTGATTTAAGCTTTGCGACAATGGATCATAACGTACCAACAAAAAATTTACCAACTATCCATGATCCCATTGCGCGCAATCAAATCGAAACATTAGCTAAAAATGCTGAGGAATTTGGCGTTGAGTTAGCGGGCATGGGTCACCCTGACCAAGGGATTGTCCATGTGATTGGGCCAGAGCTTGGATTAACACAGCCTGGTAAAACCATTGTTTGTGGTGATTCTCATACATCGACACACGGTGCCTTCGGGGCCATTGCATTTGGTATTGGAACATCAGAGGTGGAGCATGTATTATCGACGCAAACATTATGGCAAAATAAGCCGAAAACGATGGAGATTCGTGTTGAAGGGGAGCTACCAGTTGGGGTAGCGGCAAAGGATATTATTCTAGCCATCATTGCCAAGTTCGGAATAGGTGTTGGTACAGGACATATTGTGGAATTCACTGGAGAGGCTATCCACAAACTATCTATGGAAGAACGCATGACGATTTGTAATATGTCAATTGAGGCAGGCGCAAAAGCAGGGCTTATCTCACCTGACCAAACAACAGTCGATTATATTCGTGGACGCAAATATGCACCGCAGGGAGAAAAATTGGAAGAAGCAGCCGCTTACTGGTTAAGTCTTGCTTCAGACGAAGATGCAACGTACGATACGGTTCGTATTATAAAAGCTGAAGAAATTGAACCAATCATTACGTGGGGAACAAACCCATCGATGGGTACTGGTGTTTCTGGGCATGTTCCAACACAAGCAGATTATGAGGATGAATCAGACAAGGCGGCACTTCAAAAAGCACTTGCCTATATGGGCTTAGAGGAAGGCCAGCCATTAACATCCATTGACATCCAGCATGTCTTCATTGGCTCCTGTACAAACTCACGCATTAGTGATTTGCGTGCAGCTGCTGATGTCATCAAAGGGCGTAAGGTGCATGACAAGGTCACAGCCATCGTTGTCCCAGGCTCACATACAACGAAAAAACAAGCAGAGGCAGAAGGTTTAGATAAAATATTTATGGATGCAGGCTTTGAATGGCGAGAATCTGGTTGCTCGATGTGTCTTGCGATGAATGATGACGTCGTACCAGCTGGAGAACGCTGTGCCTCTACCTCAAACCGCAACTTTGAAGGACGTCAGGGCGCTGGAGCTCGTACACATTTAGTGTCACCACCAATGGCAGCAGCCGCTGCGATTGCAGGTCACTTCGTCGATGTACGTGAATTTGTGAAGGAAACAGTGTAAGTCTTGCTTTACTCGGGAAGGGATGATTGAAAAATGGAACCAATTAATATCGTAAATAGTGTCATCACACCACTTGATCGAAAAAATGTTGATACCGATCAAATTATTTCAAAAGAATTTCTAAAACGTATTGAGCGTACAGGTTTTGGACAGTTTTTATTTTACCATTGGCGTTTCGATGCACAAGGGAATGAAATAGCTGACTTTGTATTAAATAAACCTGAATTTAAAGAATCTAAAATTCTAGTGGCGCAAGATAATTTCGGCTGTGGCTCCTCTCGTGAACATGCACCATGGGCAATTTTAGATTACGGTTTTAACGTTGTGATTGCACCTTCTTTTGCAGATATTTTCCATAATAACTGCTTCAAAAACGGTATCTTACCGATTAAGCTAACAGAATCAGAATGTGATGCTATTTTAGCAAAAGGCTTAGCAAAACCCTATAGTATGGAAGTAAATCTTGCAGAGCAAACCGTAACAGGGGAAGATGGTACAGTCTATCATTTTACAATTGACCCATACTATAAAGAAACGTTACTGAATGGCTGGGATGAAATCGCCTTAACCTTTAAATATGAGGACCACATTGCCGCATATGAGGCGAAGCGAGTAGCCTATTAATTGATATGACTGAAGACAAATTTGATGTTGTCTTCAGTTTTTTTGTGTTTGTAGTGCATTTCCTATATGAAATTATTTATAATTAAGGAAACATCAAATGCGAAGGTGGCACTATGTTATCATTATAAAAATATTTGTATATTAAAGGACAAATCCAGCCAGTTTTTGAAATCGCCATCTGAAGCATTGCTTCGCATAACAGGAAGATAGCCTGAGTGACTAGATCGTTTTCATTTAACGAGTAAAAGAAGCTCGTATCGATTTACAGTAAGTGAAAGAATTTAGGGCATCCCTAAAACAGTCGATAGGTTTTTAGTTTATACGAATTTTTATATTGTTAAGCTACTGAAATGATACTACTCATTTCAGTTGTTTTTTGTTTGATCAAAAGATGAAAGGTGGAATTCCATGATTACAGTTATAGGAAGTTTAAATATGGATTTAGTTGTACAAATGAATGCTTTTCCAAAGCAGGGGGAAACCATTCTAGGTAACTCGTTTCAAACAGTTCCAGGAGGAAAAGGGGCTAATCAAGCAGTTGCCGCAGCTCGTCTTGGCAGCGAGGTGGCGATGGTTGGCTGTTTAGGGAATGATCATTTTGGTGAGACATTACATGCTGCTTTACAGCAAGAGCAGATTCAGACAAACGCCATTGTAAAAAGCACCACTGCTCCTACAGGAATTGCTAATATACTTATTTACAATAACGATAATCGAATTGTTGTCGTACCTGGAGCTAATTATGACCTAAGCATATCCCATCTTGAAGCTTCAAAAGAGTTGATACAAAAAAGTCACTTGGTAATTATACAGCTTGAAATCCCTAAAGAGACGACAGCCCATGCCATTCATTTATGTAAAGAAGCGGGTGTTCCGATACTGTTAAACCCTGCTCCAGCAGCCAATTTTGATGTGCAGTGGATGGACGATATTACCTATTTAACACCTAACGAGACAGAATGTGCTGAAATTTTTAACGAGCCAGTGGAACAAGTTTTAGAAAAATATCCTAATAAATTAATCGTGACGCTAGGAAGTGATGGTGCACGTTATTTCGATGGCTCCTATCCAATTCATGTTCCAGGTTATATGACAACAGTCGTGGATACAACGGGCGCAGGTGATACCTTTAATGGTGCTTTAGCCTATGCTTTAGTAGAAGGGCAATCGTTGGATGAGGCTGTATATTTTGCTAATATCGCTGCTTCCTTATCTGTAGAGAAACTAGGTGCCCAAGGTGGAATGCCACTACTTGGAGCTGTTTATGCACGTATAGCTGGTTTGGAGGGATAGGACAAAGGTCAGCTATTCAGCAACCTTGGAGAGAAATCTCCAAGCCTAATACTTCTAAACTCATAGCTGGGACTATTCCCTTTAGTCTGTGTAGCAATCATATATGAAGCAGACAGGAAATAGGTGTAAGGATGAATTCCTATTTGTCGTATAAACGTATAAGTATATTGTCCTCTTTTCATCAATCCATGTATTAGAAAAGCCATAGTTTCATTTATAATGGTCTTATAGATACATACGAAAAGAGGTTTTGAGGATGACGAACATTGACAATACGCCAATCGAAAATACAACCTCAGCGAATAATATTTTGCCGCAATTTGTTGACCAACTACGACACTTGTATGGCATCATCGTCCAAAATACATATGTGAAAGATACAGCAAAACATTTAAATCGAATCATTCAAGATGCCAATAACCAGACGATGATTTTAATAGTTGGAAAAGAGCGGGTGGGCAAAACAACACTTGTGAATGGACTTCTAGGACGCGAAATATTATCGGTAGATGATCAGCATCCAACAAGTGTAAATACGTTTATACGCTACGGCGAGCAAGAAGAGATTAAAGCTTATTTTTTAGATGGTGTTGTCGCTGTATTTGATCTCAGTAAATTAGAGCTACTAACAACTGGCGATACGTTTGCTTCCCAGATTTTACGTGAACACTTAGATTACCTAGAAGTCTATTTGAAAAATGATTTATTAAAATCCGTGACAATAATTGATTCTGTGTCATTAGAAGCAGGCGGAGGAGAAATGGCTTATTTTTCAGAGGCGCTTATGAACCGTGTTGATGAAATTTTCTGGGTGTTACGCGCTGGTTCAATGGCAATGGATGCTGAACTTCTCTTGATTGAAACGTTAAAGAATAAAGGTGTTGAACCTTTATGTGTCATCAACGGCATCGATGATGAGGAACATGCCACAGCATTTATGGACTCTGAACAACAACGTATTGGTCATTTGATGAGTGATTTTATAGGGATTTCAGCAATTAATGCACTAGTAGCCAAACAAACAGACAGTCATGAGCTTTGGCAAAAAAGTCAGTATGATCAATTAATTGCTCACATTCATCGTGTGGCTGAAAATAGTGATAAAAAAACATATGCCATCCTAATTCGCTTCTTACAATGGCTTGAACGATTCCGCTTCGAATTAACTGTAATTCCACAACGAGATCCATTTCAATCTGCTGTAGAGAATATAGAAAAATATGCAGGCGATACCCAATATGAATATTCTCGCTATCAACGTGACTTAGCAATTGTCAAAGAATATGAGCAAGAATATGAACAGGTAGCGAACACGTTTAAACAGGTTCAAACACTGTATCAGCTATTACAAACGATAGCGCAACATGATTATTTACACGATTCCAAGGTGGAAGAATTTACTGAAATTGCTGTGCACTATCAACAAATGTTGCGTGAATACCGCAACATGCACAGTGAGTATTTACGCGAATATGAGCGTTTAGATGCACAACATAAAAAAATTCATGGTAAAGGTCTTATGAAAGCTTTCTTTGGCCAACATACGCAAAATGAATTTTTCAAAGAGCGTGTTCAAAAACTCAATGAGCAGCAAGAGGTTTGTGTCGCCCAATATGCCAAGGTACAACAAGCAGAGGTTTCAATGCTACAGGCGATTCGAGATACACAGCCTTTTTTGATTGATTTAGTGAAAGTACGCATGAGCCGTATTGAACAAAAGGTACAGAAACTAAATCAACAGCGTGCAAAAGATAAGCGTCAGTTAAAGCGCTATGCTGAAAAATTAAATGAATTTTCTTGCTTAATCGAAGCACAGGGTTATATAAAAGAGCATCTTCAACCATTTTTAATGAATGAGCAAATGCCGTTGAAATCGAAGGATATTGCCATGCTTGAGGAAACTGTGCAGGCTATTTTAGCCATTGATTTATCAAACAATGGCTTACTCGCAAGAAGTCAAATGAATAATAAAATGGAAAGTATTGCAATACCTTTTGAGGTGCAAGAAAAATATCCCCTGCAAATGCTTGACTTAAGGGAAGAAGATGTAAAATCAAATGATATACCCGAAATACCTAAAAAATTAGTTGTACAATATGAAGATTAGGTTTTCACCAAACGTTCTAAAAGTAGCATGCTTTTAGAACGTTTTCTTTATGATATGAAACAAATCATTCCAGTTTTACGTATAAGTAGTAAGGAGGGATACACTTGATTGAAATAAATGGACGCTTCACGAATGCAAAAATCTTTGCGCAAACAGCATTACAAACAGCTGTTGATCAGATTCAAGAATTAACAGACCAGGCTTTTATGGCAGGCACTAAAGTACGTATTATGCCAGATTATCATGCGGGTAAAGGATGTGTCATTGGCACGACCATCCAATTGCAAGACCGTGTTGTACCCAATCTTGTCGGCATTGATGTGGGGTGTGGTGTATTTGTAGCACAATTAGACGTAACAACAGTTGATTTTGCTCAACTCGATGCCATCATTCGCACATATGTACCAAGTGGGCAGGATATTCATAAAGAAGTATCGCCAAGCCGACATTTTGTAGAGTTTGAAGGTAAACAATTTCGAGCAAGCGGCTTGAAAGACGACTATACGAACTTGTCATTAGGTACACTTGGGGGAGGCAACCATTTTATTGAACTTGCCAAAGATGAAGATGATCAGCACTATTTGCTCATCCATACGGGGTCACGCTATGTAGGGGCAAAGGTTGCTAATTGGCATCAAAAAAGAGCTTATGAAAATTTACGTCGAGAAGATTTGACAGAAAAAATAGAGGCAATGAAACAGCAAGGACGACAACAAGAGATTCAATCCATGATACAAGCCTATAAAGAACAAACACCGTTCGTTCCGAAAGACTTGTCATATTTAGAGGGGGAAGCTTTCCATGATTATATCCATGATATGAAGATTGCACAGCAATTTGCACGGATGAATCGTTGGACCATTGCAGAAACCATTGCTAAACAGATGGATTGGCATTTTACGGATACGTTTGATACGATTCATAACTATATCGATACAGAAACGATGACGCTTCGCAAAGGGGCTGTTCGTGCAAATAAAGATGAAAAGCTAGTTATTCCAATGAATATGCGGGATGGATCTCTGATTTGTATAGGGAAAGGCAATGCGGAATGGAATTATTCAGCCCCCCATGGAGCAGGACGCATGTTTTCACGACGCGCAGCGAAAAAAGCTTTGAATATGGCCGATTTTAAAGATACGATGCAGGGGATTTGGACAACATCAGTCAATGAAGAAACATTGGATGAGGCACCAATGGCCTATAAGCCGATGACAGAAATTACTTCTGCGATTGGGGAAACTGTAGATATTGTCAAAGTTATTAAACCTGTTTATAACTTTAAAGCGAGTGAAGCTACAAAGCCATATGAGCGAAAGCGTTAAGGTAGAGAAGGAATCATCACTATAATCAGTATTCTATAGATGATATAATATAGCTTCACAATGATGAAATGGGTGGTTTTTTTGGTATCTTCAAAAGATGTGGCGAAGCATGCTGGTGTCTCACAAACAACTGTATCTAGAGTATTGAATACACCAGAGCTTGTAAAGCCAAAAACAATTGAAAAAGTAATGCAGGCGATAGAGGAACTAAACTATGTGCCAAATGATATAGCAAGATCGCTTGTTCAGAAAAAAACAGGTATTATTACATTGATTTCAGGGCCCTTACACAACCCTTTTTTTGTTGATACAACTACAGCCATCGTGAATTATGTTAATGCACGTGGCTATAAAGTTAATGTCTATTTTGGCACAGAGGATAATCTTAATTCAATCTACAATGCCGTTTTAGAAACGAAAGCAGACGCAATTATATTGTCTTCTATGTTGTATCAAGATGATTTATTTTATAAACTAGAAAAACTAGCTATTCCATTTATTATGTTTAACCGTAAGCATAAAGAGAATAGACATTTTGTAGAAATTGATAATGTTCAAGCTGGTTACCTTGCGACCAAGCATGTCCTATCATTAGGGCATGACTCTTTATGTTGGATAGGGGGTCCACATCAAATGAGTACCTTCTATGGACGCTATCTGGGATTTGAACAAGCTTTACAGGATTATGGGCTAGATGCAAAATTAGTGCCTACTTTTTTAACGAACACCAATAAAATGGATATTGAACGTGCGTTTGCAGAGCTTTTACAACTCGAAAAAAGACCAACAGCTATTTGTGCTGCTACGGATGCCATTGCCATTGAAATATTGAATCTTTGTTTAGAGAGAGGTTTTCAGGTTCCGAGAGATTTTAATATCATTGGTATTGATAATGTAGAGCTTAGTAAACATCACTCTATTGCCTTAACAACTGTAGGTTTAACATCAGAAGAGAACTTAGGTTTTATTGCTATCGAAAAATTATTTGAGGTAATGGAGAAAAAAAGTACTTGCATTAGACAAACAGAGTCTGTTAAGATTTTCCCAAGAAATACAACGTGTAAAATAAACTGATAGACCATCAGTTTATTTTTTACACCAAAATGGTTACGTATTCATTTCTTTATTTTCTGAAATGAATACGTAACCATAAAAAGAAAGGAGTGAATTACGATTGAAAAAGGGCTTATGGATTAAAGGAGAATGGAAGATGACTGCTGAATGGATGGAGATCCAATCTCCCTATTCACAAGAGGTATTGGCACACTTTGCGATGGCCACTGAAAAAGATGTACAGGAGGCCATTGAAAGTGCGCATGCTGCAGCTCCTCAAATGGCTGCATTAACTGCTTTTCAACGAGCAGAGATTTTAGAGCAGTTATCCACCCTTTTTGCAGAAAATAGAGATGAAGCAGCAAGTATCATTGCAATGGAATCAGCCAAACCGTTAAAGTATGCTTACGCTGAAATTGATCGCACAGTTGAAACCTATAAATTTGCGGCAGAAGAAGCAAAGCGACTTACTGGTGAAATGGTTCCAATGGATGCATCAAAAAATGGAGAGGGGCGCTTTGCTTATACATTAAGAGAGCCAATCGGTGTTGTGGCAGCGATTACACCATTTAACTTTCCGCAAAATCTAGTAGCACACAAAGTTGGGCCAGCATTAGCTGCAGGCAATACGATTGTATTGAAACCTGCCACACAAACAGCGCTATCCGCCCATTTTTTGGCAAAATTATTGGCGCAAACAAATTTACCAGCAGGTGCCTTTAATCTTGTAACTGGACAAGGTAAATTAGTAGGCGATGCATTTTTAGCACATCCAAATGTTAAGATGATAACGTTTACAGGAAGTCCAGCGGTAGGGATTTCTCTACGCAATCGTGCAGGCTTGAAGAAAGTAACCTTAGAATTAGGTTCCAATGCAGGCGTAATTATCGATGAAGGGGTACAGCTAGAGCGTATTATGGATCGCATTGTGATGGGGGCCTTTTCCAACCAAGGTCAAGTCTGTATTTCTTTACAACGTATCTATGTCATGGAAAGTATGGTGGAGGAATTTTTAATTCGGCTGAAGGAAAAAATAGAGCAGCTTACAATTGGTGATCCAATGGATAATCAAACAGATCTTGCTATGATGATTTCACAAGCTGAACAACAGCGTGCTTATCAATGGATTAAAGAGGCAGTAGCTGAAGGGGCACAAGTAATTACAGGTGGTCACATTGACAATCATATTTTATTGCCCACTGTTTTATATAATGTTCAGCCACAGAGTCGTGTATCCTGTGAAGAAATTTTTGCACCTGTTGTTATCGTTAATACGGTATCCACCATTGATGAAGGGATAGCGGCTATCAATAATTCTCACTATGGCCTACAGGCAGGCATCTTCACTCCTTCTATTCAGACAGCTTTTCAGGCTACAAAAGCATTGCACGTTGGTGGAGTCATCATTAATGATGTACCTACTTATCGAGTAGATCACATGCCATATGGTGGTGTAAAGGAAAGCGGCACAGGCCGTGAAGGCATTAAATATGCGTTAGAAGAAATGACGGAAATGAAGCTAGTAATTTGGAATAACCAATAACTAATAATCACGAATGGAGATGGGAAAATGAAAATGATTAAACAACATCCAAAATTGTATGTGATGGACAATGGTACGATGCGAATGGATAAAAATTATATGATTGCGATGCACAATCCCGCAACCATCGATCATCCAAACCAGCCAAATGAATTTGTTGAATTCCCTGTTTATACAGTATTGATTGATCATCCAGAAGGCAAAATTCTATTTGATACTGCATGCAATCCAAACTCGATGGGTCCAGAAGGGCGATGGGGTGAATTTACGCAAAAAGCATTTCCTATTAATATGCCAGAAGAATGCTATTTACATCATCGTCTAGAAGAATTAAATGTTCGTCCAGAGGATATCAAATATGTTGTTGCTTCCCATTTGCATCTCGACCATGCAGGGTGCTTAGAACTCTTTACAAATGCCACAATTATTGTACAGGAAGATGAGTTTAATGGCACATTACAAACATATGCTAGAAACGTGAAAGACGGTGCCTATGTTTGGGGTGACATTGATATGTGGATTAAAAACAATCTACAATGGCGCTTAATCAAACGTGGCGAGGATCATGTAAAACTAGCTGAAGGGATACAAGTATTAAATTTTGGTAGTGGTCATGCTTGGGGAATGCTAGGTTTGCATATTCAAATGCCTGACACAGGTGGCATTATTTTAGCCTCAGATGCCATTTATACGGCAGAAAGCTTTGGGCCTCCTGTCAAGCCACCAGGCATTATCTACGATTCTGTAGGCTATAATTCAACAGTGGAACGGATTCGAAGACTAGCAAATGAAACAAATTCACAGGTATGGTTTGGCCATGATCCTATTCAATTTAAATCATTTAGAAAATCAACGGAAGGCTATTATGAATAGATAGGAGTAGAGAAGCCATGCATAAATTAACCTTTACGCCTGCTAGCTATACTGGCTGGGGCTGTTTGAGTCAGCTTCTGCTAGAGGTAAAGAAGTTTAACGCTCACAATATTTTGATCGTGACAGATCCATTATTAAAAGAAATAGGTCTAACGGACAATGTTGAAAAGCCTTTGATTGAGAAAGGCTATACAACGACCATTTATACGGATATTGCACCAGAGCCTCCGCTTGCAATTGGCGAAAAACTGGTTGATTTTACGAGAAAGCATCCATTTGATTTGGTGATTGGTGTAGGTGGGGGCAGTGCACTGGATTTAGCGAAGCTTGCCGCCGTATTAGCTAAACATGATGGAAAAGTTGCAGATTATTTAAACCTAACAGGAACGAAAACATTGGATAATAAGGGGTTACCTAAAATTTTAATTCCTACCACTTCTGGGACAGGCTCAGAGGTTACAAATATTTCTGTGCTATCACTGGATACGACCAAGGATGTTGTGACACATGATTATTTATTAGCGGATGTAGCGATTGTAGATCCTGCCTTAACGATTTCCTTACCATCGAAGGTAACGGCTGCGACTGGGGTAGACGCGTTAACTCATGCGATAGAAGCCTATGTATCAGTAAATGCGAATGCAGTAACAGATGCACTTGCACTACAAGCTATCCGTTTAATTAGCCAGTCAATACGAACAGCTGTCCATAATGGGCAAGACAAGCAAGCGCGCACAGATATGAGTTATGGCAGCTATTTAGCAGGGTTAGCCTTTTTCAATGCCGGTGTAGCAGGCGTCCATGCTTTAGCCTATCCCCTGGGAGGTCAGTTCCATATAGCTCATGGTGATTCCAATGCAGTACTATTACCATATGTCATGGGGTATATTCGTCAAAGCTGTGAAAAACGAATGAAAGATATTTTAGATGCCATGGGGATATCATCTTCCTATTTATCGCAAGAAGAGGCTTCCTATAAATGTGTTGACGCCTTACAACAACTCGTTCAAGATGTGAAAATTCCCTCAACATTACAAGGATTCAATATCCCTGCATCAGCACTTGAACAGCTAACAGAGGATGCTACAAAACAAACGCGTATTTTAGCGCGAAGTCCAATGCCATTAAAGCGTGAAGATATCTATCAAATCTATCAAGCTGCCTTTGATGGAGTGGTAAGGGAACCATAAAGAACCTGAGAAACGTTGATTTTTCAACGTTTCTCTTTTATTGCATCTTTTGAAAATCCCACAAGCAAGATAGATACCTAAAAAAATCTGCCTTAATGGCAGATTTTTTATAAGAAATATTATGCTTCTGTATCTGGTGTAAATGTACGTGTAGCCAATTCTGCATCTAGCATAAAGATTGCGTTTGAGTCAGTTTCGATACGCTCGATTTTACGAATTAATGTATCAAATGTAGATTCTTCTTCTACTTGCTCGTCGATAAACCATTTTAAGAAGGCCATTGTCGCATGCTCACGTTCATCTAAAGCAATGTCTGATAAATTGTAAATACGGCGTGTCACTTCTTTTTCGTGTGATAGAGCCGTTTTAAAGGCATCTAAAATGGATTCGAAATGATTGCCTGGGCTTTCAAAACCTTGAATTGTTGCGCGGTAGCCCATATCACTTAAGAAATTATAAAATTTCATGGCATGGAAGCGTTCTTCTTCTGCTTGTACTAAAAAGAAGTTAGCGAAGCCATCATAATCTTGATCTGTGCAATAGGCTGCCATTGCCATATAGGCATGCGCAGAGTAGAATTCAAAATTCATTTGTTCATTAAGAGCTGTGTGTAGTTTTTCAGATAACATAAAAGTTTTCCTCCTTTTGCAGTAAATGACTTCTTTACTAGTATACAGCGTAGAGGCAGTAACATACAAAAAATTTAATTTTTAAAGCAATTCATGCAAAAAATAATTGATATTCGTTCTCAATTAGAAAATAACTTCTTTTATATTTTTAAGAAAATAAAAAAATCGCCCCGATCGTAATCGAAGCGATTTTTCATTATTATTGTTCTTGTTTCTTTTGATTTTTGACACCGATTAGGTAGCCACCTAATGCGATAGCAATTAAGACAATCCAGAAAATAGCTTTCCAAAGAGTGGAGTGGGGGAATTCGTGTGGAATCACACCCAATTTTTCATGTGCTAATGTTAATACAGCTAATTTTACACCAACCCAGCCGACAATTAGGAAAGCAGCTGTTTCAAGTGATGGGAATTTGTCGAGAACCTTTACAAACCAACGAGCTGCGAAACGCATCATGATGACACCAATAATACCACCTAAGAACATTACTGCGAACTGACCTGCGTTAATACCGCCAATATCAAAATCACCGATATGTGGAAGTGTGACAGCAATGGCAACCGCCGCAAGAATAGAATCCACAGCAAATGCGATATCAGCAAGTTCTACTTTTACAACCGTCATCCAGAAGCCAGATTGTTTTTTCGGCTCTTGAATTTCTTCGGAGTTTTGAGATGCTTTCCGCGAATCATAAATATGCTTAATAGACATAAACAGTAGATAAGCGGCACCTATTGCTTGAATCTGCCAGAAATTAACGAGCGTTGTAATAAGGAATAATGCGGCAAAACGGAAAACAAATGCCCCCACCAATCCATACAATAAAGCTTTTTGTTGTTGTGCCTTTGGTAAATGCTTAACCATAACAGCCATTACGACGGCGTTGTCTGCTGCTAACAAACCTTCTAGTACAATTAATACGACAAGTACCCATGCGTATTCTAAAAATATTGCCTCCAAATTTATTGCCTCCTTTAATTGTTGAACAGAAATGAATGGCTTGCTAACTTATTCTTTCCCTATTTTAAGCAAAAGAAAAAGACCCCTGCCTAAAAAATAGGCAAAGGTCTTGCTAAGCAATTAACTGTTCGTTGCACAGAAAGTGTTCTGTGTGACAAGAAATGCCATCACACCCGATGGTAATATACCATGTAATGACGAATGTGAATCAGATGCTTCGATCGCATCTGCTAGCTACTCCCCTTTGACAATAAAGTCAAAAGCTATTCAATTCTTACTAACATAGTAACATGCAACATTTTAAAAGTAAATAAAAATATACTGCTATGGAGAAAAAATACTTTTCCGTTACGTTTGCACAAATGGTACTATTAAAAGATAGGCAAAATTTTTACAACTTAGAGAGGAGACAAACATGTATAGAAAATTTTTTTCCTACTACAAGCCACATAAACGATTGTTTGTCATCGATTTTTCGAGTGCCATTATTGTAGCAATCTTAGAGCTTGCGTTTCCATTGGCTGTTCAATGGTTTATCGATGAGTTATTGCCAACAGGGGATTGGGGCATGATCGTGAAAATAAGTGTCCTATTACTGCTTGTTTATGCTATTAGTACATTATTGAACTTTATCGTTAACTATTTAGGGCATAAACTAGGCATAAATATCGAAACGGATATGCGTCAGGAATTATTTACGCATGTACAAAGGCAATCTTTCCGATTCTTTGATAATACGAAAACAGGTCATATTATGAGTCGCATTACCAATGATTTGTTTGATATAGGCGAGTTTGCCCATCATGGACCAGAGGATCTCTTCATTGCAATCATGACCTTTGTTGGGGCCTTTGCCATTATGTTTAATGTCAATCCAACACTCGCTTTGATTGCAGCGATTATGGTGCCATTTTTAACATGGCTTGTGACATTTAGTAATATAAAAATGAACAATGCTTGGAAAACGATGTATGGCAAAATTGCTGATGTGAACGGACGTGTAGAGGATAGTGTGTCTGGTGTCCGTGTTGTGAAATCCTTTACAAATGAAGATTTTGAAATTAAACGCTTTAAGGAGCAAAATGGATTTTTCCGTACGGCTAAATTATATGCCTATAAAATTATGGCAGGGACACACTCCAGTATTTACATGATGACGCGCCTCCTTACATTAATGGTGTTAGTGGTCGGTGCTTGGCTAAGCTTTAATGGGAAATTATCTTATGGGGAGCTAGTGAGCTTTGTTTTATATACGAATGTCCTGATTAAACCAATTGATAAAATTAGTGCTTTATTAGAGCTTTATCCGAAAGGAATGGCTGGCTTTAAGCGCTTCCGTGAATTAATTGAACAGGAGCCAGAAATTCAAGATCGTGAGGATGCAAAGGTTATAAAACATTTAGATGGAAATATTGCCTTCAATCACGTTCATTTTAATTATGATGCATCCAAACAGGTTTTACATGATATATCATTTGATGTAAAAGCTGGCCAAACCATTGCCTTTGTAGGGCCTTCGGGTGCTGGTAAAACTACAATCTGCTCATTGATTCCTCGATTTTATGAGGTGACAAAAGGCGCTATTACGATTGATGGTATCGATATACGTAATATGACACAAGCGTCATTACGTGCTCAAATTGGTATCGTACAGCAGGACGTCTTTTTATTTACAGGTACGATTCGTGAAAACATTGCCTATGGAAAATTAGATGCAAGTGAAGCGGAAATTCGAGAGGCAGCGAAAAAAGCACATCTAGAGGCATTTATTGCAGAGCTGCCCGATGGCTATGATACACAAATAGGTGAACGTGGCTTAAAATTATCAGGAGGACAAAAGCAACGACTAGCGATTGCTCGTATGTTCCTAAAGAACCCGCCTATCTTAATTTTAGACGAGGCAACCTCTGCCTTAGATACAGAAACAGAAATGATTATTCAGCAATCGTTAACAGAGCTTGCTGAAAATCGTACAACACTAGTTATTGCCCATCGACTGGCAACTATTCGCAATGCTGATCGTGTATTAGTTGTGACACCGAAGGGCATTGAAGAGGATGGTACCTATGATGAGCTAGTGGCTCAAAATGGGATTTTTGCAAAGCTTCATCATATTCAATTTCGCAAGGGACAAACAGAACAAAGCGTTCAGAAAGAGTTTGTGGAATTGACGTAAATGAAGGAGGGGGAGATTGTTTTTTTAAACAATTTCCCTTTTTTGGTTGCTTCCCTTAGTTACTTGTACAACTGCTTATGTGGTAGCCAAAGGACACTGACATGCATAGTGAAGGTTTATGTGGAAAGAGGGAATCGATTGAAGGTAATGCCATCGAATATGCATAGGGTAACAGGTCAAATCTTTAATATGGAAAATGGAACATTCATTTATGAATCATAGAAGGAATGTTTAGCAGGTAAATCGAATAGAACATTACAGTTCACAATAAAGGTCATAAAATAGAGGTGAAGCAATGGATAACGAAAAAATTATCGGTCAAACGAAAAGTGTGGGTTTTCAAATCGGGGTTAGAAGGACATTTCCAATTTCGCAGGAGCAAGCATGGGCATTGATTACGACAACAGAAGGAGTACGTACATGGCTGGGGGAAGACACTTCAGTTATATTCGAACCTGGGTACAAATATCATTCAAAGACAGGGACAGGCGAAATCAGGATTGTTAAACCATTAGAGCAGCTTCGATTGACTTGGCAAAAGGAAGAGTGGTCAAAACCATCTACCGTACAAATCCGTATTTTACCCAAGGAGCATAATAAAACAACCATTAGCTTTCATCAAGAACATCTTTCTGATCAGACAGTACGAGAAGAAATGAAAGGTCATTGGGAAAGTGTACTGGACCTTATAAAAGAAAGAGTCCAAAATAGTTGAGCGAATAAAAATAGCATCCCTTCACAATGGATAGGGATGCTATTTGTTTTTATGTGGAGAATCTTTGTTCTCATGCCCTTTTGAAGTTCGTGTATAATCCTGAGGAGCAAGCGCTTTGTTCCGCTCTGTATAGCCTTTGGGTGATAATCGAAAGATGGATTTTTTAATGGTTGCCCAATTTAGATCTGTTGCTAGGTTCATGTAAGAGTAGCCGTAAATTCGAATATTACTTAAATAAAGCAGTGTCAGGTATAAAGAAACAAAGAAGCCAAATAACCCGAAAAAGGCACTAGCAAAGATAAAGGCAACGCGTAATATGCTAACTGAAGTAACAAGTGACTGATTCACTAATGTAAAGGAAGCAATGGTAGAAATAGCGATGACAACGATCATTTCAGGACTCGTTACACCTGCTCGAATGGCTGCATCCCCAATAATTAATCCACCTACAACACTGATGGTCCCACCAATAACGGAAGGGAGACGCAAGCCTGCTTCACGAAATAATTCAAACATCAGCAACATCAGCAACATTTCAAGTGAAGAGGGGAGCGGTAAGCCAGCCTTCGCTTGCACGACGGTTGCGAGTAGTTGAAGCGGCAATTGGTTTTGGTGATAGGTTGTCAAGGCAAGCCAGAATGCAGGAAGTAGTAAGCCGATTAAAATACCAAATATTCTTAATAATCGTTCGAGTGAACTGAAAATAATAGGATATTCATTATCCTCAGCTGATTTCAGTAAGAGGAACAAATTGACAGGGGTAACGATAGCATAGGCGACGCCATCTACAAAAATAATAAAACGTCCTCTTGCTAAGGCCTGAACCGCATAATCAGGTCGTCCCGTATAATCAAACTTCGGAAAAAGCTTGGAATTTTTATTCACCCGTTCCATCAATAAATCGCCACTAAAAACAATATCTGTATCAACAGCAGCAAGCTGCTTTTTGATGCCATGTAAAATATCCATATCCACAATATCATCAAAATAAAGAATGGCTACCGTAGTTTTTGATCGTTTCCCAAGCTCCACTTTTTCCACACAAAATGAGTTGGTCGGCAAGCGTTTTCTTATGAGTGCGATATTGACGCGAATATCTTCAATGAAATTATCTCTGGGCCCTTTAACAAGAACCTCCATGCGCGTTTCTTCAGGCTGGCGATTCGGCTTTTGGGCAATATTGCTTGCATATAAAAGATTGTCTTCGTCAAAATACAACAACAAGAAGCCACTATAGACAAAAGTTATCAGCTGTTCCTTGTCTTGTACTTTTTGAATACTTGGAACATGAAGATGCCTTGCGATATTCTCTTCAAAGGGAACCTCATCCAAATGATCATATAAATATTGAATACGTTGAATAATCACTTCATTAAGCATTTGTTGATCAATCATAGCATCACACGTAATAAAGTGTACTTTCTGCTGATTAAACATATATTCCTGAAATTGAATATCTGCTGATTTTTGAAATAATTTTCTGAGCGTACTAAGATCTAGCGCTTGTTCTTGCTGAGGCATTATGATTCACCACTTTTCTTATCTTGTTTTTCAGTTTTCCCCTTTTTAGAAGATTTATCCGACAAGAAAGCTACGACTACGAAAAATATTGACAGTAAAAAGAAAAAAATAAAAGTGGCTGCCAGAATATAATTTCCTTTTACTTTTAAAAATAGGCTTTCATTTAGCATGATTAATGGTAAACAAAGAATAAAGAAGGGAGGAGCAAGCATTTGCCATATACGCTTGGGATCTCCTGTCATCTTCAATAAATCTGCCACAATGTACAAAAGGAAGCTAACACGAATAAAGGTTCCTGTCAGCCATTGATAAATGGAGAAAAAGTCAAGATGCTCGATATAGCGACCGATTGTCACTAATCCCCATTCTTCGTAGGCAGGATAGCGTTGCTTAGCCGCTTCATTCGGTCCAAATTCTGTAATGGCTCCAATTAAAGGTCCTAATGTCAGTCCTACTAAAATAGCCAGCATAATAGCAAAGTGGTACCAGCGAATACGTTCCTTAAATTGATGCTGTAAAAATAGCAACATTAAAAGCTCAATAAACCCTGATGCAGGAAAAATCATGCCTCGCAAGACAGGCTGGAATCCATGTTCAAAAAATGGACGTAATAATTCATAATCTTTTACCTGCATGTTCGTAAAGGCCACGAAAAAGCCAAAGATAACTACTCCGAATAATACAAAAACGTTTAAAATGACGAGCGTCTGTAAGCTAGTCGTCACAAGAAGAATACACAGAATGACGTAGATAAATAGTAAGATAATTACAGGGGTTTGCGGTAAAAATGTAGTATTAATCCATTGCAGTGTTTCAACCATTGTAAAAGCTGCGATAATCATTAAAAAAATAGCAACTGTATAAATAACAATAGTAGAGCCAATTTTCCCGATTTTTGAATCGAGCCAATCTCGGATGGGCTCTTGATTAGATTTTGATTGAATATATACTAATAAAAATAGCCAAAAGAAAATAATTCCTCCAGCAAACAATACCGATAGCCAGCCATCTCTTTTGGCCACATCTAGTAGTGGAGGAATAATGGTTACATGATTTTTTAAGCCAATAACAGTCATTGATAGGAAGATGACATGTAAAATACTGATTGATCCTACACTTTTCATGTTGAAAACCCTCTAACATTGATTGATACATATTAGCTTTGACAAAAAAAGTCGGCTTTATAAGCAGAAAATGGTATGGTTTCATGAAAAAACGAGGTATTGGATGACACCATCATCCAATACCTCGTCATAGGAAAAGTAAGCTAAATTAATGAATATATTTTGTGCTTACAAGATCTTCTTTTAAGACATCTGTTGGGATTTCAAACTCTACAACGCCCATATAGCCAGGTGCCACTTCATATTTATCAAAGGAAATCACAAGCTTGCCTTTATCAGAAATGTAGAATTGCTGATCAGGTTTAATAGTTGTAAATTCCTCCATTAACTCTTCATCGGCAAGGCCAGCACCCTTTACCCAATAAACTTTATCTTGATTCGATTCAGCTATTTGTGTACGCATTTGTTCTTTAATATTTTCACTAATTGTTTCAATATAGTGTTGATCTTTAAAGAGCATTGGTAAAGTAATTAAAATTTCGTTTTCTTTATCGATCGTATCGTATTCCATCACCGTTGAAGAAGAAGCAACGGTATTCACTACATAGCGGCCAATCGACAAAATTTGTTCGTTATCAGTTTTGATTTCGTAGCCACTATCAATACCTAAATGACCACCGCCATTTAATTTTAAATCGCCCACTTCTGCCATAAATTCATCGTAAAGTGTCTTACCTTCTGCACGATATTTTTCATTTAATGTATTCGCCAGATCTTGATTTTCTAAGTTTTCAATAGAAGGTACTTTAATGTTGGCATCATAATTATCTTCAGCCACTTCATATTCTGTCCAAGTCAATACTTTTATCACACTACCAACCACGGGAATTTCTGAGAGTGTGCGTGCCATTGCAGGACTTACATTTAAACCTGCTGTAAATAGCATGGCTGCAGCGGCAGATCCAAGGACCCATTGAGGTGTACGATTTTTTTTCTTTTTTCGACCTTGCTTAAGTGCTTTTTCAACCACGAAGTCTAGCTCTTTTGGAATCGGGACTTTCATATATTGTTTTTCTAACTCCTGTAATTTTTTATCCATGTGCAGTTTCTCCCTTCACATCTTCCAATTGGATTTTCAATAGTTTTAATGCTTTATAAAGACGAGATTTGGCTGTACTCAACTTAATGTCGAGGATGTTCGCCACGTCAGCGAGTTTTAAATCCTCGAAATAATGGAGAATGACAACCTCTCGATACATTTGCGGGAGTTCATCCAACGCATGCTCCAAGTCAACATTCTCATAAACATCCTCTTGAGCAGGTGTTAAATATTGTAATGTATCATCATCTGTCACTTGTAAGCGTTTATGCTTACGTAAAAAATCTATGGCTGTACGGACAACTATTTTATAAAACCAGCTTTTCATATAGGTCACATTCTCAAGTCGATCTAATGAAAGCATGGCTTTTTGGATACTGTCTTGTACAACATCTAGTGCGTCCTGTTCATTTTTTGTATAGCTATACGCGAGCAAATAAAAACGCTCTTTTTGTTCTCGAATGAATTGGACAAACACCTCTTCATGTTGAAATGCATTTCTTGTTCTCATGTCCAAAGAAGCTCCTTTTTTAACATTGTCAAATTGTATACATTTACTAGACGTACGAGGAGAGGGAAAAAGTTGATACCATGAAAAAAACTTACCCCAATTGAGATAAGTTTGATCCTTCTATAGTATTGGCATACGTTAGTATAACGGCTGATCATGAAAAATAGTCATATGTATTTTTCAAGAGTAATAGAATGGTCACAACGATAAATAATTTACGTACATAGCCACTGCCGCGTTTAATGGCAAATTTTGAACCAACAATAGCTCCTGCAATTTGCGCAAGACCCATTGGTAGTCCATAGGCATAATTTATTTGTCCTAAGTATATAAACATAAGGAGGGCAGCTACATTACTGCTGAAATTTAAAAATTTGGCGTTTCCTGCTGATTGTAAAAAATCAAAGCCAACTATGAGAAAAGCAAAGAGTAGAAACGAGCCTGTCCCAGGACCTAAAAAGCCATCATAAAAGCCAATAAGTGTAATCACGAAAACAAAAATAATAGAACGCTTAGGGGTTAATTGTTTAAAGGTGGTCATACTGCCCCAGTCTTTTTTAAAGATGGTATAAATGGCAACGACTGCAAGCATAATCAGCATTAATGGCTTCAGTACACTTGGGTCCATTAAGTGGACAATCCAAGCACCCAGCATAGAGCCAAAAAATACGAAAGGGAATAGCTTATAGACGGCTTTTATATCTAGTTTACCAGAGCGATAAAATGTCACTGTGCTAGTAAGGGAACCCATTGTACCTGCCAATTTATTGGTTGCTACTGCGGCAGAGGGAGGAAGACCAACGAACATAAGAGCTGGTAATGAGATAAGCCCACCTCCTCCAACCACTGAATCAATAAAGGCTGCTAAAAAACCGAAGAGGATTAAAATTAATAAAATATTTACATCTAAATCAAAAGGCACAAAAGGTCATCTCTTTTCTATCATAATAATCTGATAGTAGCGAACTGAGGATAGGCTGTAAATACTCTAGCTGCTATTTTTTAATAGAAATAAATGAAGTGATCCAATAGGAAGTGACGATAATTTCTACATAACACAAAAAAATTCTACTTGGAGTCATTATTTTGATGTATTATGTAGATAATGGTGTTTTTACGTAAAGGGGACGTGATGACATGAGTTTAGGAAATCATATACGTGTATTTCTCTGTGTTGTGTTTATGGGAGTACTTGTAGGGTATGTCTTTAATGCAAAAAAAGATATAACAGATCATGAGTATATTGATACCGTAAAGGAAGGCTATTTGGAGAATTTTTCAGATGTCACAGTTCGAAATGCGTTTAATTACGCTTTTTTTGAACCTTACTGGCGCTATTATGAAGCAAAAACTGGGGAGCAAGTTGTAGAATTGTCAGGTGATATCACGTTTCAAGATGAAAAAGGACATGCTATTCTCCAATTTGTCGTGAACGAACAAACGCAGCAATTTTCCCTAGAGGCAATGAAATTTAAAGAAGTCGTATTAAACCAGCAACAACAACAAAAGCTTGTTGGCATGGTCTATCACACTTGGGAAAAGAAACAACTAGCTTATGAGTAAGGTTTTTTATTTTGTAAATCATCCAAACTGTATTACAGTAAAAGGGGGAGCTAGAGACAGAGAGGATGTTTTACATGAGATTAAGTATTTTAGATCAAATGCCGATTCCAAAAGGTCATTCTGCAGAAGAGGCCTTCCAACGTACAGAACAGCTGGCATTGCTAGGTGAAGAGCTTGGCTATCACCGTATGTGGCTTGCTGAACACCATAATAGCCAGTCATTGGCGAGTTCAGCTCCTGAAGTAACTGCTGCTTTTTTAGCTGCTAAAACACAGCGGCTTCGCATTGGTACGGGTGGTGTCATGATGATGCATTATTCACCCTATAAGCTAGCAGAGGTCTTTAAAACATTATCGGGGCTGGCACCCAATCGTATTGATTTTGGTGTGGGGAGAGCTCCTGGTGGTGATCATGCCGCTATCTATGCCTTGGCAGAGGGAAGACGACAACGCTTCACAGAACAGTATGATAAGCTAGAAATCATATTAAAGCTAATGAATAATCAAAAAACAGGTGAACATGTCTATGATCAAGTCGTTGCAGCTCCTGCTCATATTTCATTACCAGAGGCTTGGTTACTAGGTTCTAGTGGTCAGAGCGCAATGCAGGCTGGCCAGTTGGGAGTAGGCTATTCGTATGCACAATTTTTCACGGGCAATATGTCAAAGGATATCTTTGATGCCTATAAAGCCTATTTTACGCCTTCTTATTATATGGATAAACCACAAATCATTGTGACATATGCAGCAACAGTTGCCCCAACCCTAGAAGAAGCGGAATATTTAGCTAAACCGATTGATATTTCTCGTCTTCAATTAATGAAAGGGCAAATCATTCAAACGATGTCACCCGAAGAAGCGAAAGATTATCCATTAACTGAAATGGATAAATTGACGATTGACAATAATCGCAAGGCGAATCTTGTCGGGACACCCCAAGACATTGCTGCTTTTTTAAGCGCTGAGCAAGAACGCTATGGCTTTGATGAAGTGATGCTAAATTGCAATCAATATGAATTAGAAAGTCGTTTAAATACCTATAGATTCCTTGCAAAGGAATTAATTAGATAAGAGAAAAAGCCATATTCATCTGAATATGGCTTTTATGTATTTAGCTGAATTAGAATAACGGCTTTACAATTAGAAAAACCCGGAAATAAATTTCCGGGTCTGATTACCACTTACATTTTCTGCTCCATGACACACTGCCTCGCTTCCGCATAGGATCTTAAGATATTCCTAAGAAATCTGTACTTTAGCTTATTCAGTTTTGATGGTCCTTCTGAGTTATCGATCAATCGCACTCATCGGGTTAACCCTCCTAGTCATTGGATTTGAAGTGAAATCTTTAATAGTATAGCTCAACTTCTATTTCTTATACCTCTTGTGAACATAAAATATTTTATGTGCTAAAAAATAATTACAAGAAAACATACAGTCATTACCAGTTAACAATGAAGATAAAAACACTCGTCTGTTTGAAGAAAAGTATATTTGCATCCATGATGTATGCTACTTGTACAACTGGCTGTGATTTTAATTATTGATAGATATTTCCATAAATGTGATTGACTTAAAATGTGTATTAAGCATATAATACATTTCAAGAAGTGTATTAACTGTTTAATACATTTTTTTATTGTCGGTGTATTAAGCGCTTAATACACTGAGGTGTTAACGAGAGAAAAAATATGTTCATGTTGATAGGAGCAACCCATCATTCTACATACTGTGTATTAAGTGTTTAATACGCGGAATTAATTTTTGAGGAGTTGAGTTATTTGACTATAAATTTTAATAATCGGGACCCGGTGTATGTCCAAGTGATTCGGCATTTGAAAGAACAAATTGCCAAGGGATTTTATGAGCCAGGTCAGGAGATTCCATCCAGAAGGGAATTAGCCAATCAGTTAAAGATTAACCCAAATACTGCGCAACGAGCTTATAAGGAAATGGAGGAACAAGGATTGATTTTTACAGAGGGGAATATGCCTAGCTGCATTACGAAAGATGAAGCAGTCCTTAAAAATGTCCGTGAGGAATTGATTATCGAAGCGGTTGACTTATTTTTAGGCTCTATTAAATCTATCGATGTGCCTTTAGCCGAAGTATTGGAACTTGTAAAGAAAAAACATGATGCCGAAAGCGGAGAAGCGGAGGAATCGAAATGATAGAAGTAAAAAATGTTAACAAGAAATACGGCAGGAAACAGGTTTTAAAAGACATTTCTTTTACAGCAGAAAAAGGAGAGATTACTTGTTTAATCGGAATAAATGGTGTAGGTAAGACGACCATTATGAAAGCAATTATGGCGCTCACACCAATTAATAGTGGTGAAATTTTAATGGATGGAGAAAAAATCACAAAAGAAAGTTTTGAAAAAATAACCTTCATCCCAGACACAATAACGATGTTGCCACAAATGAAAATCAATGAAGCTTTTGCGTTCATGGCTGATTTTTATAAAAGCTGGAATCCTCAGAGGGCAGAAGAATTACTACAATTTTTTAAACTTGATCCGAATGAACGTATTGCTAACTTATCGAAAGGAAATACAGCAAAAGTGAATATGCTACTGGGATTGTCACTTGATGTCGATTATTTACTGATGGATGAACCATTCTCTGGCATTGATATTTTCTCTCGTGAGCAGATTGCGGAGGTGTTTACAAGCCATTTAATTGAAGAACGAGGTGTCATTATAACAACGCATGAAATTAGTGATATTGAGCATTTGATTGATAAAGCAGTCCTTATGGATGACGGTGCAGTATTGAGGGAATTTAATGTGGAGGAAGTACGTGAAAATGAAGGGAAATCAGTGGTTGATGTGATGAGGGAGGTATATCGAGCATGAAAAACTATTTAAAACTTGTTAATTTTGAAGTAAATCGATTTTTTAAAATGTATTTGATTTTAATAGGCTTGACCATGCTCAGCCAACTTATAGGAGCAGGAATTATCTCACAAACCTATATGAAAAATGCTAAACAGTTGATGGCAGAAAACCAGTTATCCATGAGCCAGTATGTGGAGCAATACGGGACTTTTTCTTTCGATCGATTCACTGATTCAGAATGGTTTCTGCTGCCAATCTTTTTTTGTATCGCCATGTTGATGATTTATGTTTTCTTTATTTGGTATCGAGATTGGTTTGGTAAAAATACATTTATTTACAGATTATTCATGTTACCAACTGAAAGAATCGCCATTTATTTTGCGAAATTAACAACGATTATGCTTTTAGTTCTTGGCTTGATTGCTTTGCAAATCTTGCTAATTTTGATGGAAAAACAAATAGTGAATAAGATTATACCAATAGACCTCCAATCAAATTTCTCAATTTATGCTAGTTCTACTTTAAATATGTGGAGGTGGCTGTATCCGACTAGCTTTACAGAGTTTATCCTGGTTTATGCACTTGGGTTACTTTTCGTGGCAGTAATATTTACCGCGATTTTAATTGAGCGAAGTTATGGTTTAAAAGGGATTTTTTACGCTATTTTTTATGGCTTACTGTCACTTGGGGTATTTTTTGCTCCAATCCTATTAGTTAATGTTTATACAAATTACTTTTACCCACTTGAAATTTTCTTAATGGTACTGGTAACGAGCATGATCGTTTTAGGCAGTGCCATTTGGATTGCGAATCATTTATTAAAATATAAAATCAGGGTCTAGAGGAGGTATAACAATGAAAAAATATTGGAAAACAATCAGTATTAGTTTCTTCATCGTGGTGTTTATCAGTTCTTACTATATCCAAAAAACAGCAATGGCTTCTAAAAATGATAGATCCTATAAAATTGAAACGATCAGCGGAAATAAGGAAGAAATCGAAAATCTTATTCTTCAAACAAGTTATCAGAGTAATGATCTTTATCATATGTTGTACATATCAAAGGATGGTTCCACGAATCCCAATAATCAGTCTTTTTTTAGAGATTTGATGGCACCGAATGAACCTATGATTCTTCGAAAATATATTGAGGAACACCGTAATTTTATGCGAGGGAAAGAATTTGATCCAAGAAAATATTTTGAAGACAAATCACGTTTGATTTACACAACGTTTTTAGATGATGGTCGAAAAGAAGCTAGCAATGTCGTAACGCTTCAAATTGATACACTTGATAAAATTACAAATGACAGTTCTTCCTTTAAAATCGATATACCAGTTAAAGCAAGCTATGATTGGATTAATGTGAATGACGTTTACGTGGGAAATGGAAAAATAAATATATTAACAACCAACTATTTATCTGCCAATTATCTTATAAAAGGTAGGGAAGAGTTGCATGTCTATTCCATTGATGAGAACAAGAAGGAATTAGTAAAGGACGCCATCCTTGCAGAATTAGTGTCAGAAGAAAGAGGCACTTCCAGTCTCCGTATTTTTAATGAATACAATACTACTACTCAAAACGAAAATTATTATTTATATATGGTAGAAAAATACAGTGATCGAAAAGAAGATACTGAGCTAGAAGTTATCTCTAGTCAAATATATCTCTATAATAATGCCAAGAATGAAGCAGAGGAATGGACTATGCCAGAAGAATTAAAACCCTATCGGAAGTCAATGCTGATTCATAAAGAAACGATATACATTCCTGTTTATTCAGCCAATGGTCTAACATTGAATCGTTATCATATTGAAAAGAAGCAGTGGGAAGAACCCTTAACCCTTCAATATTCAAGCATTGCGAATGAGAATGATGCTCCATATTTACGTATAGCAGAGGGGAAATTTTATTTAGTATATCGTGTTTCTGATGGACAGTGGTTGTCTATCGTTGATTTACGTACAGGTGGATTGATTTATGAAGGGAAAATCATTTCCGAAGACAAAAAAAATCAAGAGGCGGATTCCTCTCTTAGGATCGAACAATTATATACGATGCATTAAAGAACAGGTAGAAGGACAACCTACAATTTATAACGCCATATGTAAAAGAAACTCCATGTTGATCAGTCTTTGTTCAACATGGAGTCTCTCGTTATCGATGAACTTATACACGAGCAGAGCCACTCACAAACGCGGCATCAGGATAATACATATTTTTAACAAGTACATTTGGCCCTAAGCATTTGACTGCTGGACAATGGCAGTTAAGCGATTTTGCCAAGTCGGTTGCCATCCATTTATCAAAAATCAATGGTAGTTCGTCATGCACGATATTGCCGAGGGCTGGTGTGTCACCAAAGTCGGTAACAATCACATCGCCTGTAAAGATATTGATATTCAATCGTGAACGACCGTCGGGGTCATTACGCATTGTGACATTCTTCGCAGTGCGGAGACGTTGTAACAGCTTTTGATCTTCTTCATTCATGCTACATGGGTAGAATGGTAGTGTACCAAACAACATCCATGTATTGTCATCTCGAATATCTAACAGGTGATGAATGGCTTCACGTGTTTCCTCTAGTGATAAAGAAGTAAGTGCACTTGCAAAGTCGGATGGGTACATTGGATGCACCTCATGACGTGCACATTTCATCTCATGGATGATTTGGTGATGAATATGTTCTAAGTATGGTAAAGTTTTTTTGTTTAACATTGTTTCTGCTGATACCATTACGCCATGTTCAGCTAGCATTTTTGAGTTATCAATCATGCGTTGGAATAAGGCTGCACGTTGGTCATATGTTGGTTTGCGTTCCATCATTGCAAAGCCCGTTTCCACAAACTCATCGATTGTTCCCCAGTTATGGGAAATATGAAGGACATCAAGATAAGGCGCAATCAGTAAATAACGTGCTGGTTCCAATGTTAGGTTGGAGTTAATTTGTGTCCGTACACCACGTTCATGCGCATATTTTAAAAGTGGCAGCACATAATTCTGGACTGACTTTTTACTCATCATAGGTTCTCCACCAGTAATGCTGAGCGTTTTTAAATGGGGTATTTCATCTAATCGTTTTAGAATTAATTCAATCGGTAATGCCTCAGGGTCTTTATTTTGTAATGTATAGCCTACTGCACAGTGGGCACAGCGCATATTACAAAGTGTTGTTGTTGTAAATTCAATATTTGATAGTGTCATTTGTCCATGCTGTTCTACATCTAAATAGGCTTCCCAAGGATCATAGACAGGTGTTATTTTTTGTAAGGTCGTCATCTTTCGTACATCTTCCTTTCTAGCATTCTATTGTCTCATATTCAACGATAATTTCAAATATGAAATTGCAGAACGAGCTATTTTAGGGCTAGTCGAACATTTTTTTCAATATAGAAAAAGTTCCCTAGTTTCAATGGACGGATAATGTGTATAAAGCGCATACATGTTCTAATATTCTGTCATAGGACATTTTACTGTTATTTTTCATAAAAAACGTTATCATGATATAGAGTAAATAGTCACAATGCATCGAAGAAAGTGGGAATGAACATGACGAAATATGAGATATTATTGTTTGACGTAGATGATACATTACTAGATTTTGATTTAGCTGAAAATGCAGCACTTGACCGCATGTTCAGAGAGGAAAAGATAGCCACTACGCCCGAGATGATAGCGCGCTACAAAGAAATTAATGAATCGATGTGGCGAGCTTTTGAGCGCGGGGAGGTGACAAAAAATACACTACATAATACAAGATTTGCGGTTGCTTTAAAGGAATTTGGAATGGAGGTCGATGGCGTCTACTTTGAATCGCTATTCCAAAAATACTTACAGGAAGCACATCATTATGTAGAGGGAGCTTATGAAGTCATCGCTCAACTAGCCAATCACTATCATTTGTATGTCGTATCAAATGGCGTAACGCTGACACAGAATAAACGACTAGTGGATGCCGATTTAGCACAATATTTTAAAGGCATCTTTATCTCCGAGCAAACGGGCTATCAAAAACCAATGCCGGCCTTTTTTGATTATGTATTTGAGCGGATTGAGCATTTTGATAAAGCTAAAACGCTTATAATCGGCGATTCTTTGACATCAGACATTAAAGGCGGATTGCTGTCAGGCATTGATACATGCTGGTTTAACATCCGCAATGTTGAAAATACGAGTGATATTGAACCGCATTATGAAATTAAAAAATTGCATGAGTTACATGAGCTATTGCATACAAAAATAGCACTATATTAAGACAGAAGGCACTTCCTTTGTTCCGTGGACAGAGGAGGTGTTTTTTTATGTTTTTAAGATTTATTTTTGAATATCTACTTTACAAAAAGTCATGAATCATTTAAAATTCGATTTTGAATGATAATAGTAATCATTACTATTTAAGTGAAGGGGAAAGTATATTGAAAAAAATAATGAGTTTACTAGTTCTATTGATTGTGAGTGGAAGTATGCTTGTGGCCTGCGGAAATTCAGATGACAAGACAAAAAAAGACAAGGCAAAAGGTGAAAATGAACATGTTTTAACCATTTCTTGGCCAAAGGATATTGGAGAAGTAAATCCACACCTGTATGCACCAAATGAAATGTTTGCTCAGGCCATGATATACGATCCGCTTGTACGCTATGGAAATGATGGGCAAATAGAGCCGGGATTAGCAACAGCATGGGAAATGTCTCAAGACGGTAAGAGCTACATATTTACATTACGAGACAATGTCTTGTATTCAGACGGCTCTCAGCTTACGGCAGACAATGTTAAACGTAATATCGAAACTGTAGTGGAGAATATTGCACCGCATAGTTGGCTAGAAGTGGTGGCAGTCATTGATCGGGTAGAAGTCTTAGATAAGCTGAAATTACAGATTCATTTAAAAGAGCCTTACTATCCATTTTTACAGGAGTTAACGTTGATTCGTCCATTACGTATGTTAGGGGATAGTGGCTTCCCAGCAAGTGGGACAACCAAAGATGGCATTGAAAAAGCGGTTGGAACTGGTCCTTGGATTTTAACTGATTACAAGCAAGACAATTTTGCTGAGTTTTCACGTAATGAGCATTATTGGGGAGAGAAGCCTAAGCTAGAAAAAGTCATCGTCAAAATTATTCCTGATTCACAAGCACGTATGATGGCACTTGAAAAAGGAGATATTGATTTAATTTTCGGAAGTGGTCAATTAGCACCTGAGGAACTCCGAGTTTTGGAGAAAAATCCCCAATATCAAACGCTAATTTCTGAACCTTCCTCTACTAGAATACTATCTTTCAATTCAGACTATGGCGTGACGCAAGATAAAGATGTCAGACTTGCTTTGCAGTATGCTTTTGATCGACAAACAATTATTAAACATGTATTAAATGGCATTGAACAAGAGGCCAAGTCTTTATTTGCTCCAGGATTTCCGTATAGTGATATTCCATTTGAGTCTTACAGCTATGATTTAGAAAAAGCCCAGCAACTATTGGATAAAGCAGGCTGGATCTTTGAAGAAGGGGCTCCATTTCGATCCAAAGACGGTCAAGCACTGACCATCACAATTCCATATAACAGTAATGACCAAGTGCATAAATCTATATTTGAATATTTACAGGGCGCATGGCGTGAATTAGGCGTAGATGTCAAGTTGATTGGAGAAGAAGATCAACTTTTCCGAACGCGAAGTAAAACAGGTGAGTTCAATGTCATTATGAATGATACGTGGGGGGCACCTTATGATCCCCATATGTATTTACGAATGATGACGGGGGAAAAGCAAATTGGCTATTATGCGTTAAAAGGCACAGCACATTCAGAACAATTAGCAGCGAATATTGCGAAAGTGATTCGCTCAACTGATGAATCAGAGAGACAGAGCCTGTATGAAGCCATTTTACAAACCATTCATGAAGAGGCGATTTTCATGCCATTATCTTATCGGACAAATTATTTGGTGGCCAATCAACGTCTAGCCAATTTAACGTTTTCTATGCAGCAATTTGAAGTGCCGCTGAATCAATATGAGGTGAAGTAGTCAAAATGGTGCCATTTTTTGTTAAACGGATAGCAAGTATGTTACTGGCGTTGTTTGGTATTACCATCATCGCCTTTGGATTAATTCGCTTTATTCCTGTTGATCCTGTTGAAGCTTATTTTACAATCAATCAAATTCCTGCTACTGAAGAGGCCATGACAAGTATGCGTGAAGAAATGGGTCTAGATCAACCTTTGTGGATGCAATATATTGCTTGGCTCAGCCATGCATTGCAATTAGATTTTGGAACATCCTTTGTATCGAAAAAGGCTGTGGCAACAGAACTTTTTCCACGCTTTGAGACGACATTTCTTTTAGCGGTAACAGCATTAGTCATAATTATTGTCAGTAGCTTGGCTATTGGTATTTGGTCTGCAAGAAAAAACGGTGGATGGCTGGATTGGTTTACACGTACCACGATCTTTACAATCGCATCCATGCCCAGTTTTTGGCTGGCCTTTCTCTTCATTTACACCGTGGCTTTGAAATGGGGTGTACTACCTCTCACGGGGTGGGGAAGTTTTGCTCATGTCATTTTACCATCGATAACACTGGCTTTAGGATTTATCCCTTATTACATTAGGCTCATCCGCTCAAGCATGAGAGAAGAAATGAAGAAACCGCATGTTCTATTTGCCCGTGCTAGAGGTGTAAAAGAAACGGTTATTTTGCGTACACATATTTTCAAAGGCATTTTACCACAACTTATCACATCCCTTGCCATGACCTGTGGAGGCTTATTAGGGGGGGCAGCGATTATTGAGAATGTTTTTGCCATTTTTGGCGTAGGGCACTTTATTGTGGAGGCTATGTTAGCAAGAGACTACGCTGTACTACAAGCTTTTATCGTCATCATTGGGGGATTATATATCACCGTCAATTTTATAGCAGATATACTTTGTGCAGTTATTGATCCACGTGTCAGGCTGAAAGGAGGCGCTCTTTAATGAAAAAGCATCTGTCACTCATCATCAGTAGCTTGCTTGTACTTGTGCTAGTTGTGATGGCTCTATTTGCTCCTTGGTTAGCGCCTCATGATCCTTATACAACAGATATAGCCAATAAATTACAGGGATTTTCTATGCATTACCCCTTAGGTACAGATCACCTGGGGCGCTGTGTGCTCTCTCGTTTATTATTTGGTACGCGCACCGCTCTGCTACTAGCCTCTGGCGTACTATTCATTACCTTAATCATTAGCATCATCGTAGGGTGTCTGGCAGGGTACATCGGTGGGCTGGTTGATCTAGTATTAATGCGTATTTGTGATGTACTTCTCTCCATTCCTGATTTTATTTTTGCCCTTGTCATTGTAGGTGCGTTAGGTGGTGGCGTTAAAAATATGTTTGTGGCAATTTGTTTTGTGTCGTGGGTAGGTTTTGCGCGTATTATTCGCAATATGGTGCGTTCTTTAAAAGAAAGCACTTATGTACAATATGCACGGCTGACAGGTGTACCGAAACGAAAAATTATAAGGAGGCATATATTGCCGTTTGTCTTTCCACAAATATTTTTGTTAAAACTAATCGGGCTTGGCTCCACAATACTTTTAATTTCGGAGCTGTCGTTTTTAGGGCTAGGTGTTACGGCACCGATGGCAGAATGGGGCATGATGATTAATGATAGTAAAACCTATTTAATGAGTGAACCAACGCTTATGTTTATACCAGGTATCATGATCTCATTAACCGTTCTTATTTTTAATTGGTTTGGGGATGCCCTTCGTACGGCTATGGACGCCAAAGTATAAGAAGAAGAGGTGACAATATGTTAGAGATAAGGGATTTGTCAATTACGCTTCAAACAGCACGGGGACCTAAAAAAGTTGTGCAGCATGTTGATTTCCAGATTCCAACTGGTACAACGCTTGGTATTGTCGGGGAAAGCGGTAGCGGTAAAACGATGCTATGTTATGCCATCTTGCAACTGTTTCGGGAGTCCCGACACTATGGGGGAGACATTTTATTGGAAGGGCGTTCCTTACTGGGAATGGATGAACAGCAGTTGCGAGGCCTTCGGGGCAATGACGTGGCATGTATATTGCAGAATCCTATGGCTATGTTTAATCCTATTATAACAATAGGAGAGCATATGATTGAAACAGTACAGGCACACCGATCGCTCAGTAAAAAACAAGCATTGCACATAGCAACTGAGCAACTTGCTTTTTTTCAATTGACCGATTCAAGACTGTTAAAAAAATATCCTCACGAGTTAAGCGGTGGCATGCTTCAACGTGTCATGATTGCCATGGCTATGAGTCTTCGTCCAAAGCTTTTGCTTGCAGATGAGCCAACAACAGCCCTTGATACGATGACACAGCTCAAGGTTTTAGAGGAATTGTCTCATTGTCAGCAACAATATCAGACAACGATGCTGATTGTGTCACATGATCTTGGCGTCATCGCCCGAATGGCAGATCAAATTGTTGTTATGCGAAGAGGGAAAATCATGGAATATGGTCCAGCCGAACGGCTATTACAAAACCCAGTTCATTCCTATACCAAAGCATTAGTCGCAGCGAAAAGGAAGGATGATCAACTTGAAAAACTTGTGGATAGCTGGTCAGGTGATACAAACGGAATTCTATATGAACTAGACACGAACTATTGGGTAAGACAGGAGGAAAGCCGATGTTAGAAATCCAACAAGTATCTAAAACCTATCGAAAAAAGAGATTGTTTGGGGAACATGAAACAATAGAAGCTGTGAAAAATATGTCATTCACCTTGAAGCAAGGGGTTTGCTTAGCCATTGTCGGGGAGAGCGGTAGTGGCAAAACCACACTAGGAAAGCTGATAATAGGTATGGAAAAGCCAGATAGCGGAATCATAAAATTCGATCATATAAACCTAGCAACGACATGCAAAGAAGAGAAGAAGCAATTACAAAAAAATATTCAAATCGTTTTTCAAGATTGCCATAGTGCTGTTAATCCGAAAATGAAGGTTCGAGACATCATTGCAGAGCCAATGAATTGTCAATTACAGTTGACGAAACAACAGCAGCTAGAAAAAATAAAGGAGCTTTTAGTACAGGTGGGAATATCTGAGAGAGATGCTCAAAAATACCCTCATCAATTAAGTGGTGGTCAGTTACAGCGAGTGACCATCGCAAGGGCGATAGCAACAGACCCTAAGCTCATTATCTTGGATGAATCCATTAATAGTTTAGATATATTGGTACAAATCAGTATCCTAAAACTTCTGAAACAATTGCAACAGGAGAGAGGCTTCAGTTATTTATTTATTACTCACGATTTACACGCAGTTAGTTTGTTTGCAGATGAAGTAGCTGTTGTAGACCAGGGTGAAGTGGTGGAATTTCTTCATGATGTGTCTCAAATTCCATGTATGACCCATCCGATAAGCCAACGCTTATTAGCCTCTAGATTACCTATAAATCGTCAAGAAATTTCTTCGTTGCAAGGGGAGCAAGTCTCATGAAACTTCAGCCTTTATCCCTTCGCATGATGCAATTATATGGGCTTGCGGTTATTTTTTTTACCGCCAATGCCGTGTTGACAGTTATTTTTCCATTAGAAGCAGCGGATGGGGGGTACTTGGAGGGTGAAATTGGAGTCATGATGGCCATATATATGCTTGTTTGTATGCTATTAAGACCTTTTGCTGGCCAAATGGTCGCCAAGCATAGTCCTTATACGATTATGCAATGGCTGTTAGTAGGCCATGCACTTGCACTGCTTATCTATGTAATATTTGGTATTGATAGTGTCTTTTTAGTACGAGTCCTACAGGGTATCATCACCGCTTTCTTTTCTATGGCGATGCAGCTAGGTATTACAGTTGTCTTACACGACCATGATCGGGGGCAAGGCATGTCGATGTATTCCTTATCCAGTGTTGTACCTGGTTTATATGGACCTGCAGTAGCGCTACTCTTGTGGACGCAATTGGATAGACAGGATTTATTAATCTTTGTGGTTATGTTGGCTCTTCTGCCACTACTGTTTTTTATTGGCTCCCCTTTACCAAAAGCAAAGGAAGACACAGAAGTTGTGACAACAAGAGAGCTGTTAGCCGCCATGAATGGGGTAAAACAACACAAGGGGCTAGTCATATCAGCAATCGTTATGGTTCTTGGTGCTGCTATTTTTGGCGCCATCACCACCTTTTTACCATTGTTTATGCTGACCGAGGGAGTGGGGAATCCAGCTATTTATTTAACGTTACAGGCATTGGTCGTGGTGGGTAGTCGCTTTGTATTGCGACGCTCTATTCCTTCAGATGGACAATGGCATCCGAAATTTATTGCATGTGTGCTTTTCAGCTCCATATTGGGCACAACGTTGCTTGCTGTTTTACCTGAAATAGGATCTTTTGTCTATATTTCCGCTGTTTTCAATGGCCTTGCCTCAGCGATGCTATATCCGACAATTACTACATATATGTCGTTTGTTGTACCACAAGAATCGAGAAATGTTTTGCTAGGTTTATTTTTAGCTACCTATGATTTAGGCTTTGGGTTGGGTGGGTTTTTGATGGGCTTTATTGTGCAATTTACATCCTATATGGTCATGTTTATGGTTTGTACGGTTTTAGCGATTATCGCACTCTGTGTTGTATTGCGTAACGGTAATCCCGAGAGGCAAATTATCACTACCATACTGACCAAATAATCGCGTGCTTGCTATGTATAAAATACAATAGAAAAGGCAAAACCTTTTATGAGACTAGTTTCCATGAAAGGGGAAATATTCGATGAATATGGTTTTAACTGCCAGTAAACGTCAAAAGGGACAACAATCTTCTTTAACACAGCTTCGACAAAATGGGGGCATTCCAGGTGTGGTTTACGGCTTTCAAATGGAATCAACGGCAATTATGTTAGATGCGAGAGCCTTTGCAAAAATGTTAGCTACACACGGTACGAAAAGTGTTTTCCAATTAGATGTTGAAGGAAAACGCATTAATGCAGTTTTAACAGAGGTACAACGTTGTGCATTAAAAGGGAATGTTAAGCATGTGGATTTTAAATCCATCAATATGTCAGAGGAGCTAGAAGTGGATATTCCAGTGACTGTAATTGGGGATGCAGTTGGAGTTGCTGATGGTGGATTCCTGCTCCAGCCTAATCGTGAAGTGCGTATTAAAGTGAAGCCAACTGACATTCCAGAAACCATTGAAATAGATGTTACAAATGTTGCAATTGGGACTTCTCTATACGTCGAAGATATTCGTCAACAGTTCTCGTTTGATATTTTACAAGAGGATGACTACACACTTGTGACGATTACACCACCGGCTGCTGAAAACGTA
The DNA here is from genome assembly GCF_058797135.1 of Lysinibacillus sp. GW823-FHT02G10. Classification (NCBI taxonomy): domain Bacteria; kingdom Bacillati; phylum Bacillota; class Bacilli; order Caryophanales; family Bacillaceae; genus Lysinibacillus; species Lysinibacillus sp. GW823-FHT02G10. The sequence continues at coordinate 1,632,226 of NZ_JBXAJI010000001.1, read as the reverse complement.
CAGGAAGATGATACAGTGGACGATACACCAGAAGTGATGGAAGCAACAGGACAAAATACTGCTGAACCAGAAGCATAAAGGAAAGAGGAGCCTCCTTACACTACGTAAGGGGCTCCTTGTTATTTGCTATAAAAATTGCTGTATGGATTTACGATAACGATAATAGAGTGTGATGTAAATACTACAAGTTGCTAAAAATAGCCATGGTGGAAGAAAGCGCATGATGGCAAAGGGCGTTTCAAATAAAAAAGCAAAAAGGAAAGCAGAACCTTCTTTATCCCATAAATCTGGGGTATAATATGCGCTTTTTATACTGAAAAAGGGAGCGACGTTATCGTTGCCATAAAAAATCATTAAGAAGATAAGAGAGAGTATTGCCCAATTGCTTGCATGTTTCATTAAACGTTTATATTTCGCAATGTGGGAATCATGATCTGAAAATAATTCATCATTACCATCTTTACTTTTTGTCCAATAAAAAGTGCCATCATATGATTTTTCTTTTACTATACGCCAGCCAAAATCCTCATGTAATTGCTTATAGGTAGCTTTCTTTTCTTTGCGAAGCTCCTGCTGACAATCAATCCGAATAACTTGTTCAAGATTTTCAGTAGGCTGAAATGTATAAATACCTGCTGAGTTTATGTGAGAGCATAGCCAACCCTTGGCTAACATTTCGTTTAACCAACGCTCTTCCTTTTCGATATCAAAAAAGATTTTAAACTTTATCATGTTCGCCAGCTCCCTCGTATAAAGATAAAATGCGCTGCAATCTTTGTTGCTCTGCCGCTAATATTTCTAGACCCTCTTCTGTGGTTTGATAAACCTTGCGTCTTGTATCCTGGGTCTCAACAGGCGCGATCCAATGATATTTTAATAAATTTTCAATGGCTCCATACATAGTGCCGGCAGCAATCCTTACACTACCTGCGCTCATTTCCTCGATTTTTTGCATCATGGCATAGCCATGTAGCGGTTCACGTAAGGCAAGTAGAATATAATGCATGGTTTCGGATAAAGGTAATAATTTATGTTTTTTCACATCTTCACCTCAGATATACAGTTGGACTATATAGTTTGATTATATATAGTTGAACTGTATATTTCAACTCTAAAAAAGACAATGCAAAAATGCATTGTCTTTAAAGTTTAGACAACAGCGCTTTTCACGCCTGTCCATCGCATAAATAATTTTTCGTTATAGGATAAGGCAAATTGTACGATTGGTCCAAGTCCAAATGCCATAAATACCGTACCGATGCCTATAGGACCGCCAAGTAGGAAGCCAATGATTGCAACTGTTACTTCCATTGTTGTACGAGAGCGAGTCACACTCCAGCCAAGCTTATGAACCATCATCAGCATGAGAGTATCACGCGGTCCAATACCTAAATTTGCTACCATATACATTCCACAGCCCCAGCCTAGTAACACTAACCCTGTAAGGTAAGAAATAAGTTGCATCCAAAAACCATCAATATCAGGTAACCAATAGTTGAAAATATCAATAAAAATGCCTGCCAAAAACATATCGATAAACGTTCCAGGTAAAGGGAACTTTTTCGTAATCAGCATATCAAACGCTAAAATAGCAAGTCCCAAAATAATGGACCATGAACCGATTGATAGGCCTACTGTTTTTGTTAAGCCAATATGTAGTACATCCCATGAGCCCACTCCAAAGAGTTGGCCTTTAATTGTTAATGTGATACCAAAAGAAAGTACGATAATGCCTGTTATGAAAAACAAACAGCGCGTAAAAAAAGCTTGTTTCATTTTTAACCCTCATTCATTCGAAAATTCCTGTTGTCCATCCAGTTATTATAACAATAGATTTTCAATATGCCCGAAGATTGTCATTTCACATTTTTCAAAAAAAGACCGTTTAGCTTTCTTGGGAGAGGGCAAAATAGATATATAGATGAAAGGATGGGATATTATGACTTCTGTACGTGATGAAATTTTAGAAGTGTTAAATCGAGAAAAGATTGGCACAATGGCGACTGTAGAAAATGGCAAACCTTACTCACGATACATGACATTCCAGCATGAAGATTTTGTATTGTATACAGTGACGAATAAGCATTCAGAAAAAATGGAAGAGCTGCGCAAAAACCCATATACCCATATTTTATATGGCTACGAAAATGGTGGCTTTGGTGATACGTATGTGGAAATAGAAGGAAGACTTACTGAAGTACATGAAGAAGGGATAAAAAATAAACTAGCCGAATTTTTTACAAGTATCTTTATTGGCAATCAGGATGAAATGGTGACATTAAAGATTGAGCCTATTCGTATGCGCTTGATGAATAAAAAAGGGCAACCACCTAAAGAGCTAGAATTTTCGAACGACCATTGATCAATGGTCGTTTTTTACTGATGTAGCGATAAATAGTTGCAATGGCTAGCATCTTTTTGGCATGATAGTTCTTAAAAGAAAAAGGAGTATAAGTTATGTCGATAAAATTACAGCAGCTAACACAAAATGTATTATCATCTCAAGGAAAATTAGAGGCAGATTTTATACTGAGAAATGCGCAAATTGCGGATGTTTTTTCGTTAACATGGCAAAAAGCAGATATCGTCGTGAAGAATGGTATGATTGTGGCTCTAGATCGCACGAATAAGTTTCACGCTAAACAGGAAGAGGATGCGGCAGGAGGCTATGTCATTCCTGGTTTAATTGATGGTCATATACATATTGAGTCTTCTATGTTGACACCAGGGGAATTTAGTCGCGTTTTACTTCCTCATGGGATTACAACGGTGATAACTGATCCTCATGAGATCGCCAATGTCGCAGGAGCAGAAGGCATTCAATTTATGCTAGATGATGCACAAAAGGCAGATATGGATATTTTTGTGATGCTGCCATCAAGTGTGCCAGGTACACAGTTTGAAAATGCAGGCGCTACACTAACAGCTAAGGATTTGGCTCCATTTCTACAACATGAACAGGTTCGTGGATTAGCTGAGGTGATGGATTTCCCAGCGGTATTAAATGGGCAAGAGGGCATGCTTCAGAAAATTTTATTATCGCAGGAAGCAAATTTAGTCATTGATGGGCATTGTGCAGGCTTACAAAGCGAACAAATTACAGGCTATCGAGCTGCGGGTATTCACACAGATCATGAATGTGTAACGGCTGAGGAAGCCATTAACCGTGTAGAGCAGGGGATGTATGTGCTAATCCGAGAGGGCTCAGCCGCGAAAAACTTACGTGACTTATTGCCAGCTGTCCAGTCACATAATGCTCGTCGCTTTGGTTTTTGTACAGATGATAAATATGTGGATGAGTTAATCGACGAAGGCTGCATCAATTATGATATCGCCATGGCAATAGCTGAAGGGATGCAACCATTGCAAGCAATCCAGTTAGCAACCGTTAACACCGCAGAATGCTATCGTTTATTAGATCGAGGTGTACTTGCACCAGGCTATAAGGCAGATTTTGTGTTAGTAGAGAATTTGTCAACAATGCAGGCAAAGGCCGTATGGAAAAATGGGCAGAAAGTGGCTGAAAATGGTAAAATGCTGACAAATCGTCAAGAGCCAGTTGTGCCTGCTCATATCCATCAATCTGTCCATTTACCAACCATTACAAAGGATAGGCTACAACTAGCATTCACAAAGGGTACAAAGGCGAATGTAATGGAGATTGTGCCGAATCAGCTAATTACCAATCATGTAATAATGGATGTACCTGTAAAGGATGGTTTTTTCGTCCCTTCTGTAGAACAAGATCTACTGAAACTAGCCGTCATCGAACGTCATCATCAGCTACACACGACAGGTTTAGGAATTGTTAAAGGCTTTGGCTTACAAAAAGGAGCAGTAGCCACAACAGTAGCTCATGATTCCCATAATGCCCTTGTTGTAGGAACAAATGATGAGGATATGGTCCTGGCGCTTACACGCATTCAGGAAATCCAAGGGGGCTTTGTGATCGTTGCGGATGGCCAAATTCTAGCGGAGATGCCATTAACAATTGGTGGCTTGATGACAGATGTACCAGCTCAACAGGCAAAGGAGCAGCTAGCAGGCTTGCACAGGGCATTAAAGACGCTTAATCCAACATTAGATTTCCATTTTTTACTAACGTTTTCTTTTGTGGCATTACCAGTTATTCCTACTTTAAAGCTAACAGATACAGGATTATTTGATGTGACAACCTTCCAGCATATCACGGTAGAAGCATAGATAAAAAAACGACCTACTAGCTTTCATTAAGCTTTTAGGTCGTTTTCTTATATTGCTTATTTAGTGCTAGCTCTCATTCACCATCATTTACGAACTATAAACATGCTTACAAGTCATTGTAATATGGAATTAGTCGTAAAATTAAGGATTGCGTGTTGATTAATTCAACCTCTTATTTGTAAGATATTTTCGTCTAAACATCCCTACTAAAAATACATACATTAATATATAAAAGGGGGTGAGATTGACAATGAAAAATAATGATCGATTTATGAAAATAGTTAGTATTCCTACTCCTTTATATGAATCATTATTAGGTCAATATTTTGTTGGGCAAACCGAATTAATTACCTTAAAAAAAGGAAGAAATGCGTGGGGAAGCTTAAGTAATCCTAAATATTCTAATGTGGATTTGTTTGTAAATGCGTTTACCATTACTAATTATTCTAAGCAACCTATTCTGGCTGAAATTTGGTTTAATGCAATACCTCCTGGGGATTCAATGATTTCTAAAAATGTAACGCCTACTAATACAGCCATTTATCCACCACCAAATCCAGACGTTAAAATTGAATTTGCTGAACTTGTTGAAGGGCACCCCTATAAAGGAGTAAATGCGTTTAAACGAATTGTTCCACCACAAAGTACTTTAGTAAGCGATGAAGATGGAAAATTTATTTTTCCATCTGGTGAATCATTTGTAATTTTTTTAGTTACACAGGACAATGAATGTATAGAGGCTGAGATAGCATTTGGGTGGTTTGAAAAAATGAAAAAATACCATTAAATAATAAGGATATTGTTAGTAGAATATAATTTATAGTGATATTAATTAGTTAGAAAAAAGAAGCTAAAGCTCTCAAATATCTATTGAGAACTTTAGCTGCTGTATTATTGACTAGTTAAAGCATTTTTTCGAATCTATCAATGGCTTTATTAAATTCATTGTGAGTTTCTGTTACAACTTTCTTCAAATCATGTGTAATATTATCGACCTTTTCCGTATCACTTTCTATAGTCATTACATTATATTCGATATTTCGAAGTGCATTATCAACATTCAGTGCTAATTTTCGTACCTCTTCTGCTACGACTTTAAATCCGAGACCTTTTTCACCAACACGTGCAGCCTCTATTGCGGCATTCAGTGCTAGGACATTTGTTTGTTTAGCGATAGTATGAATCACTTTTACAGTATCTCTAATTGCGTCAACTTCTTTGGCAAGTGATGCTACGGCTTTTATGTTTTCTTCTGAATTGGATACAACAATTTCTACTAACTCCTGAGGCATACTTTTTAGTTTAGCAATAATCTCTAAAGTATTGAATTCTCGATTTGTAATATCTGTTGAAATTTTTAATATGGAACTTACCTTATTATTGTCATTGAAAATGGGGAGGTAAGTTGCTTCAAGCCATATAGAATCGTTCATTTTACTTATTCTTTCAATTTTTCCTTCATATTTTTCTCCATTTAATAAACCTTGCCATAGGAGATGATAGTCTGGGCTTTGTATAAAATCCGGTTTACAAAACTTTTCATGACCCATCCCAATAACTTCATCCACCTGATATCCTAGAACCTCTGCAAATTTTTTATTAGCCCAAATCACTTTTCTATTCAAGTTAAACTCTACAAGGGCTAAATTTTTTTTCATTGAATCTACAATTGCATTTTCATTCATATGTTTTGTCTGAATATTCATATTTTCAAATCCTTATATTAGGTAGCTAAGCTAAATTTAATTCATACTTAATGATTATTAGATATGCAACATTACTTTTTCACTAGGTTTGTTATTGAGTTCCGTATTAAAGAGATCTATTTTAGGTAAAGGTTTCACTGCTAATTGTGCTAGACCATGCTTTTGTAGAATTCCATTAGAAGTAATACGTGCAGACTCCAAGATAATCGGTAAACCACTTCCTGGATGTGTACCACCTCCAACTAACCAGCTATTTTTTAATTCTTCAAATTTATTGTGAGGGCGGAATGTCAGCATCTGTGTAAGCTGATGACCTAGGTTAAAAGTTGCTCCTTTATATACACCTAAATTCTCTTCCCAATTTTTCGGTGAAATTATGTGTTCTTCTTCAATGTATTGCTCTAGATTTTCAATGCCAAGTTTGTCCTCAATTAACCCAATTAGCATGTTACGATAATCTTGTTCACAGGTATCCCACTCAATATGACTGAAATTATTAGGTACTGGTGCTAATACATATAGCGTAGATTTCCCTTGTGGGGCAACTGTCGGATCTGTTACAACTGCATTTTGAATGTAGATAGATGGATCATCCGACAACAATTTATGGTTAGTAATTTCTTCAACATTTTTTCGGTAATTTTTTGCAAACCAGATCGTATGATGGGGCAAATCAAATTTTTTATTGACACCTAGATAAAGCATAAAAGTAGAGCAAGAGTATTTTTTCTTCTCTAACTTTTCTTTAGTGTATTTTTTTAGAACACCAGGCTCGACTAAGTGAGTCATCGCATGACCAAAATCACTATTTATTATTACTTCATTAGATGCTATTTTTTCGCCATTATCTAAAATGACACCCTTTACCTTTCGATCATCCAACCAGAGCTTTGAAACGCCACAGTTCGTGTAGATCTCTCCACCATTTTCTCGTACAACCTTTGCCATTGCCTGTGTTAACTTATTAATGCCACCTGTAATGTGGTAAACACCATAAGCATGCTCAATAAAAGATAGAATGGAAAATGCACCAGGACTTTCCCACGGAGACATGCCTAAGTATTTTGCTTGGAAAGTAAAGGCAAGTTGTAATTCCTCTTGCTTGTAAAATCGTGAAAGCGTATCGATTAAAGATCTACCGATTTCAAGCTCACCCAATGCCTTTAAAACTTTTGGGTGTAGTAAATCTGTATAACGGTTCATGCTTGCTTGCAATACAGGTACTAACGCTTCTAATTTGTGATTAGTTTCCTTCATATATTTTTCAAAAGAGCCCTCATTGCCTGGAAATAGTTCATTTATTTGACGAATCATTTCCTCACGATCACGAGTCATTTTAATGCGCTTATCGTGAAAAATTAATTCATACATTGGATCTAGGTTTACTAGATCTATATAATTATGTATATTTTTACCGGCAAGCTCGAATATTTCTTCAATAATATAAAACATATTTAAAAATGTGGGGCCCATATCAAATTTATATTCTCCTAGCTTTATTTCACTTGTTCTACCACCAATATAGGGTTGTTTCTCGTAAACTTTGACATTAAATCCTTTAGCGCTAAGCAGCATTGCCGACGCTAAACCACCTGGACCAGCTCCTATAACAATAATCTCCTTTTTCATTGTGAAAAACCTCCGTATCTGCTATTTAGTCTTATAACACTACCTGTATTGAGTCATGATTTATAAATAGATAAAAATATTTATTTGTTGTACAAAAGTTATACAGTGATTATACAATTAGTGTACAAAAATGTGCAAACTATATATTCTTGAAATTTAAAAAATTATTTTATGGCTATTGCGTGCAAAAAAAAATCATAGACAAAAGCATGTGTAACCAATGCTTTCATCCATGATATTCTCGTTGAACTTCTCAATAAAATAGATTGTAAGAACAATGCCTTATTTAAACAGGGATAGCAGTATTAATAAACTTTTTAACTTTTGCTTATAGTACTAGTTCTAACCAAAACGTTAAACTCCTACTAAAAATAAATGTTATTTAGAGTGAGAGTTATTTATAACTTCATCAATAGTACTGGCAATAGCAATTGAATGTAAGGAATGTGTTTTTAAATACTCTTCAGAGCCAGCACCCCCCATATAAAATCGAATAGCAGGATGTTTTGCAGCGAAGTCATCTAATTGCTGAATGCTAGTAGGGTATAACTCAAATGGCCTTGTAGTCATAGCAGATAATAGAACCACCTTTGGTTTAAAATGTATGATTAAAGATTCAATTGCCCCAACAGCTGGAGAACTGCCAACAAGGAATGATCGCCAACCAGCCATCATTGCTTGCAACAATAAAATATGAAGTTGAACTTCATGATGCTCCCCTGGTAAGCATGCTCCCATTATAAGTGGTGCATCCTCTTTAGAGTGGTAATTCCTTCTTAATTGTACTAAATAATCTCTAACAATCATTGTAGTAACAGATTCTTGATACTCGGTCCATACCTGTTTTTCCCATAATCTTCCTACCTCTTGTAAGAAAGGAATAATCACATGAGATAGAAATTTGGCTAATCCTAATGAATGATTTGCTTGTTGCAGGAGTCGATTAAGTTCTACTTCATTGCAAAGTCTTCCTTCTTCCAATAAAAGATTACAGAAATGATCTACATTGTCGCTTATGGTCAACACTGTGGGGGTAACTGCCTCTAAAACATTTTGATTGCTAAGTACAATTGTCACTGCTTGTTTTATAGAATAGCCTTGGTTCGAAAGGCTAAGTACTTTTAAATAAAGCTGCACATCCTTTTCACTATAAACACGGTGTCCATTTTCTAATCTTTTGGGATGAACAAGTTGGTAGCGCTCTTCCCATTTACGTATCACTTGTTTGGAAAGTCCTGTGATTTCAGATACCTGCGTAATATTATATTGCCAATCTGTTGGTGTCATTATTTCCCTGCCTTTCTATAGCTAGTAACATTCATGATTGTGAGTATTTGTGTGCCGTAGTGCTTTCCGAAACCTTACAACTTTTCATATTATAATATAGATATTTAAAAGTTGTACAACAATTGTATAACTATAGTGGTTGAATATTGAATAACAGGGAAATAGGGGTGGGGAATTTAATGAGACAATTTGTTGTTTTTTCTTCCATACCATAATGAGTAGGCTATACGATTTTATAGATAAGCTAATGGCTTTAAATAATTTATTAATGTTATGTAAGCGGAGTAATTATAAGTTGGAATGGGTAATGAATATATTGAATTAGATGATGTATATGAGGGGGAAAGAACATGAAATGGCTTGCACTCATAAGTTATTTCGCCATGGTTATTATTAATGGACTAGCTAGTACGGTGGGGATTAATGGGAAAAAGACAGGTGAAATTTCTAATCAGGTAGATGTATTGTTTATTCCAGCAGGCTATGTTTTTAGTATTTGGGGCTTGATTTATTTTTTATTATTCATTTGGCTTGTACAACAATTTCGGTCTTCAACTACTAATCGTATAAATAGCAATCTGGGTCTCTTTGTAATCACTGCATTTTTAAATATCGCATGGTTGTTGAGCTGGCATTATGAATTGTTTATAACGTCCATTGTTATTATGGTCGGCTTATTGGTTCATATAATTTTTCTGTATGTAAGTTACCCGAAAGAGGATAATCATTTTTCAGGGAGAATTCCATTTTCTGTATATTTAGGGTGGGTTAGTGTGGCGTTGATGGCTAATATTAGCTTTGTGCTTAAATATTATGAGTGGGATGGGTTTGGGCTCTCGGAGGAAATATGGGCACAGTTATTACTTATTCTTGCGACTGTGCTAGCTACTTTTATACGTGTTTATAAGCAAGATGTATTTTTTCCATTAGTAATTATCTGGGCTTTTATAGGAATCGCTATCAAGAATGGAGAAGATGCAGGGAGTATTTTCTATATGCCATTTATATATAGTTTGTTCCTGGTAATTTGGATTTTCATTGGAAGGCCTAAAAGAATATAGTTAAAGTATCTATAATATTTGATAGAAAGCGTGCTTTGAAAAGAAAATTTATTTATAAAGAAATCCAAACTAATGAAGTGTTATGAGCTTCTGTGTAGTTTGGTTTTTTTGTAAAGATAGGTGACCTTTCATCCAATTCTTCTTATCCAATGATTAAAATGTATTCACTTTTTTGAATGTAGAAATAATGGAAATATAAAGGGAATGAGCTCTTTTTGTCGAATCTTCTTATGATGAAAGGAGTAATCAAGTTTTGCTTGTCACAAATTATTTTTATGATCTACCAGAAGAGACCAAAGAATCTATTTATTTATATGAATATAACCTTATATTGAGTAAAGAAGTTGAAATCATTCAATTACATCGAAAACGGTCAATTGTTTATGAAATGAAAAACAAAGGAATTATATTGAAAAAATTTTTATCTGAAGGAAAAGGGGATAACGATATTTACGCATTGTTGGAGTTAAACAGTAGTCCTTATTTTCCTAAAATTTATGCATATAAAAAAAGAGAGTTTTTATTTGTAGAAAAAGTGAATGGTAAAACTTTATCACAGGTTTTAAAAGAAGGTATAACTAACAACGAATTAAAAGAAATTGTTTTGAAAATGATTGAAGCAAAAAAAGATATGATGAATGTAGACAGATACGATTTTGATTTTAAATTTGAACATATATACTGGGATACGGAAAATAGCACTTTGAAATGGATTGATTTGGGGGCGTGTGTAAAAAACCCAATAGGATATTCTGAAGAAGAAAAAAAGAAACGAATTGAATATTGCATTAACCAAGTCAAACAACAATTTGCTAAATATGGGTATAGTTTGTTGGATAATTTAGAGGGGTTATAACTAACAATTGATTTCATTTTGTATCCTAGTTTAATTGAACATATTAAGTATGCATGCTAATTGTAATCGAATCTTTCGATTTATTTTATCGAAATAATCATCTTTATCGATTTGTGAAATCATAATAAGCTATTGATATACGGGGACACTAGTTAAAACTTTAAGGAAGTAGGGATACTAAATGTCAATAGCAGTTATTTACGGTGGAAATCGTCCTGATGGGAATGTAGAGACATTAACAAAATTAGTTACTCAAGGCCTAATGGTAGAAGAAATTTATTTAAAGGATTATTTAATTCAGCCGATCATTGATAAGCGTCATACTGAGGAGGGCTTTTCTAATATCAACGATGATTATAACGCCATCATTGACCGCATACTTCCGCATGATATTCTTATTTTTTCTACGCCTATTTATTGGTATAGCATGACAGGAATAATGAAGAATTTTATTGATCGATGGTCGCAAACTTTAAGGGATCCAGATTATCCTGATTTTAAGGCCCTGATGTCTTCTAAAAAAGCATATGTTATTGCAGTTGGTGGAGATGAGCCTTATATAAAGGGGTTACCAATGATTCAGCAATTTCAACATATTTTTGATTTTGTTGGGATAACCTTTGAGGGATATATTCTAGGAGAAGGAAACAAGCCAGGCGAGATCCTTCAAGATCTAAAAGCATTGTCTGCAGCTGATCATCTTAGAAAAGAATTACAATAAGTCGACCTTATTGGCTTTAGATGATATTGACTATTTTTATAGCACAATACAATGAAACGAATTTGGAGGGAAGAAGTCTCCAAATTCGTTTCTCTTTATATGATGAAAGGTTCTTTTGATGTTAGATATTTACTTGCGCTATTGGTAAATGCAGCCTTCTCTTTCTTTCAGCTACAAACTAGTGTATATTGGATTTTATTATCGAAAAGGATGAATGTTTTAACAAAAACTATCGAAGAAATAGATGAAGGGGTTCAAGTGATGGATATTAAGCAGCTTCAAACGTTTTTTACAGCAGCTGAAACATTAAGCTTTACACAGACAGCCCAGCTTCTTGACTACGCTCAATCGAGTATTACAGCTCAGATAAAAACATTAGAACAAGAGTTAGGTGTTCAGCTTTTTGAGCGGCTTGGCAAGCGTATTATTCTCACAGAAGAGGGCAAGCGTCTACAGCATTATGCAAAAAAAATGCTTGAGCTAGACCGTGAAATGAAAAAAGCTATATCCAATGAGCAGGAGCAAGTCCTATTGAAGGTAGGGGCACAGGAAAGTCAGTGTGTCTATCGACTACCAAGTATTTTAAAGCAATTTCAACAAGCACACCCGCAAGTGAAAATCATTTTCAAGCCTGTGCATACAACAGCTATTGCAAAGGATTTATTACAAGCTGGTAAACTTGATATTGCATTGATAACGGACACTTATCAGGAAACAGCCATGCTCAAGCGAGAGCGATTGATTCAGGAACAGCTTGTTTTTGTGAGTGCCCCCAAAGAAATTAGTCAGCCTCTATCGGCTCAACAAATTTCAACTGAAACGATGTTGTTAACAGAAACAGGGTGCTCCTATCGTAATCATTTAGAAGCACAGCTACAGCAAGAGGGTGTCAATCCCTTACAAATGATTGAATTCGCCAGTATTGAAGCAATCAAGCAATGTGTGATGGCAGGGTTAGGTATTACATTTTTACCTAAAATGGTTGTAGAGAAGGAGCTGGAAAGTGGGCAATTAATGGAAGTACCGTCCACAATTGATTTAGCGCCAATTTATACAGATATTGCATGGCATAAAGATAAGCATATGCATCCCTGTCTCGAAGATTTTATTGCCATCGCCAAACATAGCTATGAAGCTTTTAAGGATGAAAAAAGAGCCTGAATGATTCAGACTCTGTTACAAATTATTGCTGCTTGAGGGTACCCGAAAAATTGGTGCCTTCATTACGTTCAGCACGACAATCAATCTCGGACACCTTTAGGGCATTATTGGATAAACGTTCAAACTCGACAACACAACGATTGCCATTCGAGGATGTATTCATAAGGGCTTTCGTATTGCTTGTAATTGTGGCTGTGCCATTTACACTACCTGAAGCGGAGCCATCATTCGCCGTTAAAGCAATAGAAAAGCTCTTGTTTGTGGCATTGGAGATTATAGCATCACGGCGGTTAAACTCATTTGTACCCTTGCCCCATTTGTAGTAATAAGTATACACACCTTCCCATGCGCTTTTACTAGGAGTAGCCTGCTGTAATGATTTGTCGAGCTGGTTTTGAGCATTTTTTGCCCTATTATTTAAGGATACGTTGTTGGCATTCTCATGAATTGCTTGTGCATCCGCTGAAATTTCATAATAATTTCGTTCGTCCATACGATAGAGCATCGTAACAACTTGCGCACGGGTCATGTTGCTTGTCACGCCATAAAACTTTTGTAAATTACGCTCTTCATACTGTGGATTTAGCCCGGAAGAAATATAGGTATCAAGTAAAAATTGAATAGATTGATCTAAGCCCTTCTTACCGCTAGCTAAATGAGCAATAGCCTGTGCCACTACACCACGCTTCACAGTAGCCGCTCGGATTCGGTTATCGAAATAGCCATTTAAAGGGACCCCATAGCTTGCGAGCTGGTTATAGAAATCATCCGACCAGTTTGCCGAAGGCGTTTGCTTTTTTAATTCGTCGATGGGCGTTTCGAGCTCATAAAAATTGGCTAATAATTTTGCTAATTGCTGTTCAGTAATGGTAGCATTCGGTTTAAATGTACCGTCTGTAAAGCCATTAACAATATCATATTCTTCTGCCCATAAAATAGCTTCATATGCATAATGATCCTTTGATACGTCCCGAAAGCCAGCAGCTTGTACATTGCCTGCACTAGCTATAATCAGAATAGAAAATAATAATGTACCTATTAATTTTTTCATTTGTTGTCTTCATCCTTTCTTGCTCGCTTTAGTAATAGTTTGCAGGAAATGGATAAAAACTGCAAATTTTTCTAGTGAAAAAATAATCGCTGCCCTTTGTCGGGTAGCGATTATTTTATACGTCGTTATTGGGCTGTGTAGCCACCATCTACTGTTAATGTGTTCCCTGTCATAAATGTTGAATCGTCACATGCCATAAATAAAACAGCTTTCGCCATTTCCTCTGGTTGTCCTAGTCGTTGCATAGGTGTGATCTGACGTAATGGCTCCTTACTTTCTTCTGGGATAATTGGTGTATCAATAAAGCCTGGACATAGGGCATTGACACGAATCCCTCGCGTAGCAAATTCTAATGCTAATGAACGTGTTAAATTAATCACGCCTCCTTTTGCTGCATTATAAGCAGCTGATCCTGGCGAGCCAACCCAGCCATACATCGAAGCTGTATTAACGATTGTACCACCATTCGCTTTTAGCATTTCTTTGATGGCAGCCTGCGCCATTAAAAATACACCATCTAAGTCTACATTTACAGTTTGACGCCATTCCGCATAAGGAAGCTCCTCAGTTGGCGTAACACGACCAATCCCTGCATTATTAAAAAGGACATCGACTTTGCCAAATGCCTCAATAGTTGTTTGATAAATAGCTGCTACTTCCTGTTCATCCGTTACATTTGCTTTGATAAACATGGCTTCTGCTCCTGTTGCCTGTAGTTCAGCTGCAAATGCTTGGCCTTTTTCCTCGTTTAGGTCCACAAGCACCACTTTTGCTCCCTCTGCTACAAATAATTGGGCTGTTGCAGCACCGATACCAGAAGCACCACCTGTAATAATTGCGACTTTATCTTGTAATTTCCCCATACATGACACTCCCTTAAACAAACTTTTTTCTTGCACACTGTGTAAATCACGGTGTACTTTTATTGTAAAACGCCTGAAAACGGAAACAATCATTAATGTCGTAGTAAATATCTAACTAGTAGACATATGTGCCTGAAATGTCTAAAAGGGGGAAGTAAAATTGCCAAAATGGACACAAAGACAAGAAAGAACCCGCCGTCATTTTTATGAAGCGTTTGTCGATTTAATGAAACAACATGGTTTTCAAGCCATTACAGTGAAGGATATTGTAGAATGAGCGGGCTATAACCGTAGTACCTTTTATGTGCATTTTCAAGATAAATTTGAACTAGCAGAGAATTTGCTAGAACAAATGCTGAATGGTCTGGAAGTGGCAGTAGGTGAACCCTACCTATATGGAGAAAAGGTATACACGACAAAATTGAAAGCACCATCCTTTAATATTATTCATTACATTTATAGGCACCGTTTGTTTTTCGAGCTGCTGAATGTGGAAGATACGATTCCTGGGTTGCACACCCGTATGCCCTTAACGATCACAAAAATTTATCAAGAGCAATTTAAATTTGAGACGATCAATCAGCAGCCTGTTAACATGAACATGTTCAAGCATTATACTTCCTACGGCTTTTATGGATTGATGATGCAATGGATTGCAAGCGGCTATGAAAAATCAGAAGAAGCTTTAATCAAGGATATTATTGAATTAACAAAAACACATATTTATGCATTTGAATTTATAGGAAAGCCTCTAGAAAAAGAAGAATAAAAGTATATTAACATAAATCTATGTATTTTTATAAAAGAATCTCTAATGTCTGCATTAGGGATTTTTTTGTTTGGGCTAAACTAATTTTTGTATAAGAAAAAAATTTTTTTAAAGAAATTTTCATAAAGTAGTTGAATTTTCTTTGTATTAAGCATATATTTTTCCTAAGGGAAACAAAATATCTCCAAAGAAAGAAGAGTGCGTGAATGAAAGATTTAGGTGATTTCAAACTGACGATTCTTCCAATGGCCATTTTAATTATTTTAGCAATCGTATGGAAACTGACCGATTCAGTAGGCGCAGGTATGATGTTAATCCTTTTCTGGATAAGCTGGCGCCAGCTTATCAGGAAAATGAATATAAATTAAGGTATTGTGTGGAAAAAGTTAGGATATTGGCGTTGAATACGACTAGGGCGGGCATGACAACCAATTTACGGCTTGTCCGCCAATTGGTTACTTCGTAGTTTAGGCACTTTTATCAAACAATTGCTTAATAAAGAGAAAGTTGAGGTAGGAAAATGAAACAATGGTTAGGTGTGGTGGTATTATCACTCTCATTTCTATTATTTGGCTGTTCAGCAGAAACAGAGGGTGAAAAAGAAGGCATTGTGGTTGCAACCACAGGACAAATTGCAGATGCGATTAAAGAAATCAGTGGTGATCATTTACAGGTATCAGCATTGATGGGTCCAGGCGTAGATCCCCATCTCTACAAGGCGACTCAAAGTGATTTATCGAAATTGGATAAAGCAGAAGTCATTTTTTATAATGGCTTACATTTAGAAGGACAAATGCTCGATATATTTGAACAAATGGCGAAGGATAAAACGGTCTTGGCAGTGGGCGAGACATTAGATGAAAAGCAACTGCTTGCCAGTGATACGGATGCCATGCTCCATGATCCACATATTTGGTTTGATGTTGAGCTTTGGAAAGGTGTTGTCAAGGCAATCAGTACGCAGCTTCAGGAAGAATACCCTGAATTTAAAGAAGATTTTCAAACAAATGAAGCAGCTTACTTGAAAAAGCTGGATGATTTACAAAGCTACGCAGAAAAACGTGTGAATGAAATACCACAGCAACAAAGAATATTAGTAACGGCTCATGATGCATTCAATTACTTTGGCAGAAGTCAGGGATTTGAAGTACGTGGCTTGCAAGGACTGAGTACGGATTCAGAGTATGGTGTGAAAGATGTTCAGGAGATGGTTGATTTCTTAGTAGAAAATAAGATTAAGGCTCTTTTTATAGAATCCAGTGTGTCCGATAAGGCAATGAAAGCTGTTATTGAAGGGGCTAAGGAGAAAGGCCACGACATTGTCATCGGTGGGGAATTATTCTCAGATGCTATGGGAGCTGAAGGAACAACAGAAGGTACGTATATAGGTATGTATCAACATAACATCGACACGATCGTCGATGCATTAAAGTAGGTGAAGAATATGTATGCATTAACAGTGGAAAATCTATCAGTGGCGTATGATAAAAAAACAGTATTAGAAAATGCCTGTGTAACAGTGCCTACAGGTCATCTAGCTGCCATTATTGGCCCAAATGGTGCAGGGAAATCCACATTTTTAAAGGCCATTTTAAATCAGCTTCCTAATAAAGTGGGAAAGGTAGAAATTTTAGGGAAGGTGTTTGAGCCAAAGAGTTTAGTCGTAGGCTATGTGCCTCAGCGTAATGCGGTGGATTGGGATTTCCCAACAAATGCGTTGGATGTGGTGCTCATGGGGCGTTATGGCCATACAGGCTTATTTAAAAGACCGTCTAAGCAGGATAAAATTGTTGCTCGACAAGCTTTAGCAAGTGTTGGGATGCAGGATTTTGCAGAGCGTTCCATCGGGCAGCTTTCAGGAGGCCAGCAACAACGTGTATTCCTAGCTAGAGCCCTTGCACAAAATGCAGATATATATTTTTTAGATGAACCATTTGCAGGAGTAGATGCTGCGACAGAAAAAACGATTATTGATATTTTAAAGGATTTAAAGGCACAGGGAAAAAGTATTTTTGTTGTGCATCACGATCTTCAAACCGTCAAAGAATACTTTGACTATACGATTCTATTAAACAAAACGATTTTAGCATCAGGCGCAACGGAAGATGTTTTTACACCAGAGCAATTACAAAAAACATATGGTGGTAAACTTTTCATGATGCAGCATGTGTAAGGAGGGACATAATGTTAAGCGGTAACTTATTGTGGGTACTGAGTGGAACGATGTTACTTGGCATTGCAGCAGGCATCACAGGCACGTTCTCCTTCTTACAGAAACAAAGTCTAGTTGGGGATGCTGCTGCGCATGCAGCATTACCAGGTATTGCCCTTGCGTTCCTGCTAACAGGTCAAAAGGAATTGCCAATTTTAATGCTAGGAGCGGGCATTACATCTGCATTATCTGTGTATTGTATTCAATGGATTGTGTCATTTTCAAAAATGAAGGCTGACGCTGCCATTGGATTAGTCCTCACCGTATTTTTTGGTGTTGGTGTTGTATTTTTAACAGTGGTTAACCGTAGCCCACTGGGGAATCAGAGTGGTCTGAATAATTTTATTTTCGGTAAAGCAGCGACGATGACCAAGGCAGATTTATTGTGGCTCTTTATTAGTGCAACCATCATTATTGTGGTTAGTCTCTTGCTTTATAAGGAATGGAAACTACTGATCTTTGATCCTGTTTATGCAAAAGGGATTGGCTTACCAATAGAGGCTTTAAAGGCAACATTAACGGTTTTAATTGTCATGACAATTGTTACAGGTATACAAGCTGTTGGCGTTATTTTAATGTCAGCTTTATTAATTATTCCTGCTGCCAGTGCCAAGTTATGGACAAAAAAATTGAGCACAATGCTCATTTTAAGTGCTGCGATTGGAGGTATCGCTGGCATAACAGGAACCTTTATTAGTGCGATTCGAACAGGGTTATCGACGGGTCCTATAATTGTCTTAGTGGCAGCAGGTATATTCTTTCTATCGTATTTTATAAGTCCAACTGGTCAAATTAGTAAATATCGTAGGAAAATGCAATTTCGAAAGCAGGGTGATGTAGGATGATCGAATTTTGGGTTGTATTCACGGGACTGTTAGTTGGGGTAACTTGTGGAATTGCAGGTGTCTTCCTCATCTTGCGTAGAATGTCCATGATTGCAGATGCGATCAGTCATACAGTGCTCTTTGGCATTGTGATGGCTTACCTTATTACCCAAACGTTGAATGGTTTTTGGATGTTGGTAGGTGCTGCGTTTGCAGGGATTTTAACAGCCTATTTTGTGCAATTATTACATTCTTCTGGTATTCAAGAAGACGCAGCGATAGGCGTAGTGTTTACATCTCTGTTTGCAGCAGGTGTTCTCCTCATCACCTTATTTGCAGGCAATGTGCACTTAGATGTTGAGCATGTTTTAATGGGAGAAATTGCTTTTGTTCCTTGGGATAAATGGACATTGCTTGGGCTGGCAATGCCTAAGGCAGTATGGATGCTCTTACTAGTCCTCGTCATTAATATTGCGTTCCTACTCCTATTCTTTAAAGAAATGAAGCTTGCAACGTTTGACCCTGTGTATGCAGCAACCATTGGCATTCCCGTTGTCTTTCTTCATTATGGCTTTATGACATCGATTTCGTTTACAACAGTGGCAGCTTTTGATAGTGTAGGGGCCATTTTAGTGGTTGCCATGTTGATTGGGCCAGCTGCTACCTCCTATTTAATCAGCAAAACGATTAAACAAATGTTCGTCTATAGTATGCTGTTTGGAGCTGCTGCTTCCGTCATTGGCTATTATTTAGCGAAATTTTGGGATACCTCTATAGCAGGTATGATGGCAACAACAGTCGGCTTCATTTTTATCGTGACGTTCATCTGTCAAAAAATCGTTGAGCGTAGAAAAAAAGTACTTGTTCATAAACTAGAAACTTCTTAATGAAAAACGTCGTTTGATACGCCCATCAAACGATGTTTTTTCTTTTAAGGACAAGTTCAAACTTTTGAATGAGTACTACTTCTAGGAAAAATAGTATACTCGTTAAGATAAACTAGAAAGAGAAAGAATAGTAGCATCTAGCAAATTTTTCTATATTGTTATGTACGAATATTTAAAATTTTGTTACGATAAATTTTATGATAGCAACAAGGAGAACAGCATGTGGAGAAATCGAAACGTATGGATTATTTTATTAGGTGAATTTGTCGTAGGTCTCGGCTTATGGGCTGGCATTATTGGCAATTTAGCCTTTATGCAAGAGGTAGTACCTTCTGACTTTCACAAATCATTAATTATTTCTTGTGGTATTTTAGCAGGCTTAGTTGTTGGTCCAATGGCAGGACGTATCATTGACCAATCGAAGAAAAAAACGGTTGTCCAGATGGCGAGTATCGGACGCATCATCAGTGTTTTATTTATGTTTATCGCACTTTATACTAATTCGGTCATTTGGATGATTCTATTTTTAATCACGCTGCAAATAGCAGCAGCATTTTATATGCCTGCCTTGCAATCTATTATTCCCATGATTGCGAAGGAACAGGATTTAATTACATTAAATGCTTGGCAAATGAATGCGAGAACCATTTCAAGGATCATCGGTACAGCCGCTGCTGGATTTATGCTCAGTTTTTTTGAGTTAAAATGGTTATATATTATTTCATTTATTGTCTATTTAGGCATGTTTGTCATTACTAGTTTATTGCAATTGGATGAAGCATCTACTGAAACGATGACAAACAAAGAAAAAGGGAATTTTAAAGAAGTGTTACCGATGATCAAAGAGCATCCAGTCGTCTTGATGACGCTTGTCTTAATGTTAATTCCTACATTATTTTTAGGCTCTTTTAATTTAGTGATTATGAAAATATCTGAAATTCATCAATCTACCACAATTTCAGGATTATTGTATACGGTGGAAGGTATAGGATTTATGCTTGGTGCAGCTGGTTTGAAAATGATTGCTGACCGTGTACAAATGGGTACACTGCTTTTTTCATTAGCCTTTATTATCGGCTCAATGGAGCTCCTATTATTACTTGCAGAGACTCCATTTTTCGCTTTAGTGGCATTTGGCGTTTTTGGCTTTTCAGTTGGCTGCTTTTTCCCAACGACAATGGTAATTTTCCAAAAACAAGTACCCAAACAGTTTCATGGACGCTTTTTCTCATTCCGCAACATGATTGATTCCGTCGTCTTTCAAATCGTGCTTTTATCGACAGGTATGATGCTAGATTTAATTGGTTTAAGTGGTATGGGACTTGTTTTCGGAATCATAAGCTTAAGTTTAACCACTACTTTCTTATTTTACGCAAAGAAAAAGAATGTCGTTATGCATGCACATTAATATCATGTCCTTTATGCATGACACCAATTGGGGCATACGATAGAGGTATAAAAAGATGGTAGCATAGGAAAGGAACTGTCTAGATGGAGACGGTTCCTTCTTCATTAATTCAAGTAATCTTGTTTGATATACATAGAGAAAGAAGGTTGAAAAATGGTTGAAAAATCTCAAGAGTCAATTGCGTCCTATATTGAGTCACCAGAAAAACTAAAAAACCTATATAGGCGTGTACTGATAGTTGTTAGCTTATCCCAAATTTTTGGGGGAGCTGGACTTGCGGCGGGTATAACGGTAGGCGCTCTACTGGCACAACAAATGCTTGGAACGGATGCCTATGCGGGTGTACCCTCTGCATTATTTACGTTAGGCTCTGCGGGTGCAGCTTTCATTGTAGGAAAACTATCACAGCGTTATGGTCGCCGCATAGGCTTATCAACAGGTTTTATAGTGGGTGGACTTGGTGCAATAGGTGTAGTCCTTGCTACTTTAATGAATAGTATTGTGTTATTGTTTGCCTCTCTATTAATCTATGGAGCTGGTACGGCAACTAATTTACAGGCACGTTACGCTGGGACAGATTTAGCCAATAATAAGCAACGTGCTACGGCGATTAGTACAACCATGCTTATGACCACGTTTGGTGCTGTTTTAGGTCCGAATTTAGTAGAATGGATGGGAAAAGTGGCGCTGTCTATCGGTATTCCAGCTCTAGCGGGTCCATTTCTATTATCTGCTTTGGCCTTTATTATGGCGGGGCTTGTATTGTTTACTATGTTGCGTCCTGACCCGCTAGAAATAGCGAAAGCCATAGAGGCACATAAGCAAAAAATGAACAAAGAAAATCAAACACCATCCATGCCTATATCTAGCAATAAAAGAGGCCTAGCGGTAGGAGCAACAGTTATGGTCCTGACACAAATTGTCATGGTGGCCATCATGACAATGACACCTGTACATATGAAACATCATGGACATGGATTAGCCGAGGTTGGTATTGTGATAGGGTTTCATGTAGGTGCTATGTATCTGCCATCACTTGTCACAGGTATTCTTGTTGATAAAATCGGACGTACGGCAATGAGTATAGCTTCAGGTATTACGTTGCTACTCGCTGGCGTAGTGGCTGCATTTGCACCAAGCGATTCAATGGTGTTACTCATTGTGGCACTTTCTTTACTGGGATTAGGTTGGAACTTTGGCTTAATTAGTGGAACTGCTCAAATTGTTGATGCGACGGAGCCTTCTACCCGTGCAAAAACACAGGGGAAGATGGATGTTTTTGTGGCATTGGCAGGTGCATCAGGTGGTGCGCTATCAGGTATGGTAGTGGCGAATTCAAGCTATGCAGTGTTGTCCTTAGCAGGAGGGCTATTGTCGTTAGTATTGATTCCTGTTGTCATTTGGTCTAGGAGAGCAGCTTAAAAAGGAGAAGGGGAAATTGGACTCTAAGCTAATTATTATTCGAGGAAATTCAGGTAGTGGGAAAACGACAATTGCAAAGAAACTTCAGCATCATCTTGGACATGGTACACTTTTGATTGCGCAAGATGTTGTCCGACGTGATATGTTAAAGGTGCATGATCGAGAAGGCAATCTTTCTATTGAATTAATTCGTCAAATCGCAGAGTATGGTAAAGGTCGTTGTGAAGTTGTCATTGTAGAAGGAATATTATATGCCAGTCGTTATGGAGCTATGTTAAAGGATTTAATCCACTTCTATGATCAGAAGGCCAATACTTATTATTTTGATTTATCTTTTGAGGAAACCGTTATTCGTCATCATTCTAGCTCCAAAAAAAATGACTTCGGGGAAGATTCTTTACGTGCTTGGTGGAATCCGCATGATTATCTTGGGGTGGATGGTGAAACGCTGCTGACGGAAGAGATGTCACAGGATGATTTATTAAAATTAATGGTAAAGCAACTGTAGAAGTAACAAAAAACTTACCCTTTCTTAGGGTAAGTTTTTTCATAGTGTTGAAAAATTTCCGTGCAGGTTACATGCTTTCCTCTGGGCGAACACAGCTCCGTTTAGAGGTTACCTGTATCGCTATTCAAGAAGATTCAAGTAGCCTTCCACTCCAACCCATTAAAATGTTTCTTTTTTAGAAAAAATTTTCAAATAAAACAAAGGTGTTCACTACTCTTTATGGCGAGGGTAGTCACTCATCACTTCTCCACATTGGAAATAATCAACCTCTCGCCTTTTATAATTACCTTTATGGCGTGGACAGCACATTTTTTCAATTGGAACTATTTTATTGAATAAGCGTTACAATATTAAATCGTTAGAAAGCAAAGAGTAGGTACATATGTGGATTTAATAACAGAAAAATTAATCATGATTGCTTTATTTATTTTAATCATTCATGCGATTGAAACGCTTGCATATGCAGTTCGTTTATCAGGAGCACGTGTCAAATTACTAGCTTCGGCTTTATCTCTTTTTAATGTAATGGTCATGGTGTCGAGGTTAGCAAATATGATGCAACAACCATTCACAGGGAGCCTTGTTGATACAGCACCTACGGATAATGCCATGACATTTGTAGAACATCAATTTCGACTAATTATTGGAGCGGCTTCGCTTGGAACAATAGTAGGAATCTTACTTATTCCCACCTTTGTAGCCATTTTTTCAAGAGCTATCGTTCATTTGGCTGAGGAAAGAGGCTCAATCCCGGCTTTATTGAAAAAGGGCTTTACATTTGACTATGTAAGACGAGGGATTAAGCATATTCATACACCAAATTTTAGTTATTTAAAAGGCATTCGTCTACAGGATATACCGATTAAATTATTTGTCATCAATATTGTTATTACAGCTATCTATACGATTGGCGTTTTGTCTGCATTGTATGCCACATTATTAGTACCAGAATTAAAGACTACTGCTGTTATGGCATCTGGATTAATTAATGGCATTGCAACAATACTATTAATCCTATTCATTGACCCGAAAATATCCATTCTAGCAGATGATGTGATCAATAAGAGAGGAAGCTATCTAGACCTGAAAAGAATGTCTGTTATGATGATGTTCTCCAGATTTTTAGGAACCATTGTGGCACAGTTATTATTGATTCCAGGTGCTCATTACGTTGCATGGTTTGCAAAGTTAATTGCTTGATTAGAACCACTTCCTTTATATTTTTAGGAAGTGGTTTTTTAGGCCACAGCAATTAATCGTGAGGTGTGGTAGGGGAGAAGTAAAGAAACTATATAGTATAATGTGGGTGAATAATAGATTCGAAAAGAGGGGAACGAATGTATGCCGACGATACTTGTTGCGGATGATGATGCGAACATTCGTGAACTTGTTTGCCTTTTTCTGCGCAAAGACGGGTTCACTACAATGGAGGCAGGAGATGGTAAAGAAGCATTAGCCATCTACGGCTCAACACCTATTGATCTTGTTGTACTAGATATTATGATGCCAACGATGGATGGCTGGACACTATGTAAGGAGCTCCGCAAAACGAATACGGATCTTCCTCTTCTGATGCTGACTGCAAGAGGGGAAACATGGGAAAAAGTGAAGGGCTTTGAGCTTGGAACGGATGATTATTTAACAAAGCCATTTGATCCGTTAGAGCTAACTGTACGTGTAAAGGCACTTTTGAAGCGCTACAGGATTGGCCATTCGCAGACCATTCAACTTGGTCAAGTCACGCTGGACCGTCAGACCTATAAAATAATGAGAGGTAAAGATGTTATTTCACTACCGCTCAAGGAATTTGAATTATTATATAAGCTTGCCGAAACACCTGGACAAGTCTATACAAGAGAACAACTGATCGATCAAATTTGGGGGATTGATTATGCGGGAGATAATCGAACCATCGATGTACATATTAAGCGCCTGCGTGAGCGCTTCAACACCATCACTGATTTTCATATCGACACAATAAGGGGTCTGGGCTATAGGCTTGAGGTTGAGGAATGATTAAATCTTTATATACACGCGTCGTTTTAATCTTTCTAGTTGCTGTCATTGGGGGAACGGTTATCTCTTTTTTCATGGCAACATGGGTATTTAAAGATAAATTAAATGAAAACTTACAAATTCCCTTATTAAATTTTGGACAAGACATGGTACAAATTTTTAACACATTGCCATATCATGAAGCCGATCGTTTTATACGTGATATGCATCAGCTTGAGTCCTATCATGTTCGCATTTATGAAGAAACAGGGCAGTTTACGGCTTACGGAAAGCTTCATGGCAATCAGTTAGCCCCTGTAACAATGGAACAAGTACAAGCTGTACTGGATGGAGAGGTCATTCAAGTAATTCCAAGTGGTATTTCATCCATACTTGTCGGCATACCTCTAACAACTGAAATGGGAACGAGAGCGATGTTTATCCAAACGATTGCTTTACCTTCAACCTCTTTTTCCATCAAGTTGATTCTGAATTTTGCTACTTATGCCCTTGTTATTGGAAGCGTTGTGTTTTTAGTTGCAGCGATGTTTTTAGTCAAGCCAATCAAAAAACTAACACAAGCCACTAAACATATTGCTGGTGGTGATTTCAATGTCGAATTAAATATTAAGCAATCAGGGGAGTTAGGTACGTTGGCTAAAAGCTTTGAAGATATGGCGGAGGAGTTACAGCAGCTAGAGCAAATGAGGAGAGATTTTGTATCGAATGTGTCCCATGAGGTGCAGTCTCCACTTACCTCCATTTCTGGTTACGCATTAGCACTGAAACAAGTTGATGTAACGGATGACGAGAAAAACCGTTATCTTGATATCATCATTTCGGAGGCCAATCGAATGTCTAAGATGAGTGATAGCCTTTTAAAGCTGAGCTTACTAGAATCAAAGACACAGCCAATGCATCTCGATACGTTCAGTCTAGATGAACAAATTAGACGTGTCATTGTCTCCCTCCAGCCTCAATGGTCCTCTCGCAATATTGATTTTGAGCTCCAGTTGAAGGCTGTTCGCCTCATGGCTGATTACGATCAATTACATCAGGTATGGACAAATATTCTTACGAATAGTATTAAATTTTCAAGTCCTAATGATACGATTGAGATCAGCATGAAGCAAAGTGCAAATCATGTGATAGTCCGAATAACGGATAGAGGCATTGGGATTTCTTTAGAGGATCAGCAACGTATATTCGAACGGTTTTTCAAGGCTGATCGTTCTCATAGTCACAAGTATGAAGGAAGTGGGATGGGGCTTGCTATCGTGAAGCAAATCGTTTTACTACATCGAGGAGAAATTGAAGTCGAGAGTGAGCTTGGGCATGGAACGACAATGATTGTCAAATTACCTATTACCTTAAATTAAAGAGAGCATGTTACGACTCCTATACAGATGTCGTAACATTTTTTTGTTGTTCATCTTGTGTTCATATTGTCGTCATTCGGAAGACATCTCTCTCCTTTATAGTTGCACTAACAGCTCAAAAGTAGCTGGAATAATCGTAGTAAAGGAGGAAGCACGAGTAAAGGTGAATCCCACTCGTGCATTAAACATGAAAAAATTTATGCGTGTTTTACTGAAATCAATGGCAGTCCTAGGTATATCCATTGTGGGGCTACTTGTCATTGTTTTTACAATAAACATTATTTGCAACAAAATAGAGCAAGGAAAAATAGAACCCTATGGTCAGCTCGTCTTCGTGAATGGGGAAAAAATGAATGTCACCATTCAAGGTAAGGGTGCTGAAACCATCGTATTACTACCAGGCTTCGGTACTGCAGCACCAACGCTCGACTTTAAGCCATTGATAGATGAACTAACTCCCTATTATAAGATCGTTTCAATAGAGCCCTTTGGCTATGGCTTAAGTGAGGATACAGCTAAAGAACGAAGCACAGAGAATATTGTTAGTGAAATCCATGAAGCTTTACAGGAGTTAAAGATTGATCGGTATATGCTAATGGGACATTCGATAGCAGGCATCTATGGACTCGATTATGTTAATAAATATCCGAATGAGGTAACTGGATTTGTCGGGATTGATAGCAGTGTCCCTACACAGGGTGGTATGGACACGAAGTTTCCAATTAAGTCGTTACAACTGCTAAAAAAATCAGGGATTGCAAGAATTCTTATAAAATTTTCAGATGATCCCTATGCAGGTCTTCCGTATGATGACGACACAAAAGAGCAAATTAGGATGATTACACTCAAAAACTTTTATAATACAAGCACTTCAAATGAATTAGAGCATATTAGCAAAAATTTCACGGCAGCCAAAACTCTTACATTCCCTAAAGATTTACCTCTTCTCTTATTTGTCCAAGCGAAAAGTGGTGGAGTTGAAAAGAACTGGATACCGCTGCATGAAGAACAAGTCAAACATTCCGTATACGGCAAAGTAATCACACTGGATGGGGATCATTACTTACACCATACAAAATCGGAGGAAATCACAGACAACGTCAGATCGTTTATGCAAAATAAATAATCCATAGTTTCTTACCTCTTTGCTTTTGGAGGTAAGATTTTTTAATACTATCCTCTTCCTTACGAAATCTTATAAAATCTTTCAATTGAGTTGTAGTCCATACTTCGATGAGCATTGAAATACTTCCTGATTATAATGTACGTAGAACAATTATTCTATCAGGTAAGGAGCTATTGGATGAAAAATTATCAATTTATTGCTTTATTAGTAGTAACGACCTTTTTAATGGGTTCATCATTTGCCATTGTTAAATTAGGCTTACCGTATGCCTCGCCTTTATTATTAGCTGCACTTCGCTTTATATTGGCTGGAATAATCATGGCTATCGTTGTTATCATCTTGAAGAGACCTCATCCTATTACAAGGAGGGAGTGGTTCAAGTTATGCATGATCGGGCTCTTTCAAACAGCAGGTGTGATGGGGTGTATTTTTTTAAGTCTCCGCACCATTACGGCAAGTGAGTCTTCTATTTTAACATTTACAAACCCATTACTAGTTGTAATTTTTGCCACCATTTTCATGAAAGTGTCCTACCGTTTCTATCAATGGATCGGGGTTTTGTTTGGCTTAATCGGGGTGATGATTACGATGGGGGCACAAGTTGAATTGAAAGTAGGCATCCTTTTTGGCTTGCTATCAGCTGTTTTTTGGGCTACTGCCACCTTGTTAGTGAAAAAATGGGGTGTGTTATTTGATACGTGGGTTTTATCTGCTTATCAGATGCTATTTGGTGGCTTACTCTTATTACTAGGAAGCGCATTGTTAGAACAGCCATTTTTTATTGTGAATCCACAATCGTTATTGATTCTGTTGTGGCTTAGTATTTTTTCCTCGATCATACAATTTGCAGGGTGGTATTATCTTCTGCAAAATAGTGATCCAGGAAAAACAAGTGCCTATTTATTTTTAGCTCCTTTTTTTGGCGTATTAACAGGCTGGGTGTTATTGGAAGAACCGTTAAAACCATCACTAATGGTTGGCGGCTTATTCATCATCATGGGCATTTATTTAGTAAACCGAACTTTTAGTGGAGAAAGGGCTAGGAGATAACCCCGTGCCCTTTCCTATTTTACAAATCTAAATGAAAGACCTCTTTAAAGCCTATTTTCCCTTTCTCCGTCACTTTAATGGCGCGAATAGAGGGAACTCGTAAAAGCCAACCAAGGTTGAAAAATTGATTTAATAGCTCACAGCCTAGTGCACCAGCTAAATGATAACGCCGTTCACTCCAATCTAAACAGGCATGAGAAAAGGATCGTCGATTTCTCTTTAAAGCAGTTAAATCGATTCCGAATGTCGTAAAAAATAATATGCCCTCATCTGTCAGGACAAATTGTTTACCCTCCAATGTAAGATAGCCTGCCTTGAGCATCGATTCCGTTAATTGGACACCCAATTTACCAGCAAGGTGATCATAGCAAGTTCTAGCATCCTGTAATAACTTGATTTGGCTCGATTGCTTTAATGAACGTACTTCAGGTGGTGGAGAGATGGCTAGGAATGACTCTAAAAATTGAGCAATGTCCTCACCAGCCAATTGAAAATAACGATGACGTCCCTGCTTTTCAACTTTTATCAGCTTTCCTTCTACTAATTTAGCAAGATGAAAGCTAGCAGTTTGTGGTTTGATGGCAGCCATATATGCAAGTTCACTAGCCGTATGAAAACGACCGTCCATCATACTAGCAAGTATGGTTGCCCTTGACGTTTCACCAAGAAGTGCCGCTATTTCTGCCATGTTTGGATTAATTCCCATTCTGTCACAATCCTTTCAGTGTCCTATATTTAGATTTTAGTCAAAGTCATTATGGTTTACAATAAAAGTAATAGAGGAGGAGAAATAAATGGAAACATATTATGCAGTGATTTTTACATCGCAAAGAACTGAGCAAGATGGGGATGGCTATGGCAAGATGGCTGACCTAATCGATGCCTTAGCACAGCAACAGCCTGGTTTCATTCGTGTTGAAAGTGTTAGAAATGAGGAAGGAAAGGGCATAACGGTGTCTTATTGGGAATCGCTAGAGGCTATCCAAGCATGGAAAGACAATGCCAAGCATTTAACAGCACAACAATTGGGTAAAGACAAATGGTACACAAACTATAAAGTGGAAATCTGCCAAATGATAAAAGATTATTCATTTGCCAAATAGCAAGTGAGAAGGAGGCTTATTTTTTATGACGATTGTGGAAGAATGGCACGAACTAAGACAAAAATTTAATCCTTCCAATCCGATAACCATTAATCAAATGCATATTTTTAAAGATCAATTAAAGCAGGTTCAACAAACAGAAGAAACATTAAGGATATTAGTAGAGGTCTACTGTTTACTTAGGATGTATCATGAGGCATATCAGTTATTTACTGTCATTATGAATAAAGACGATAAAAAGGATCGAAAAAAGTATGGCGTTCTCCAGACCTACATAGATAAACCAAATTCGGTGAATCCTCTGCTGCCAAGAAAAATTAGAGACCATCAGCAGCTTAAAACGAAAATTCCAACGTTTAAATATCTACCAAACCCTCTAGAGGCTGAAATTTTTGAAACAGATGAAATCGTTGTATGTGATTGTTGCGAGCAAGAAGTGGATGTCTATTATACTGGTGGTATTTATGCAATTGAGGAAGTAGATTATCTTTGTCCTTCCTGCATCCATAGTGGGGAAGCAGCTCAAAAATATGATGGTTCTTTCCAGCAAGACTTAATGGAGGATGAACAGGTTACGAACCCCAAGTTTGCTGAGGAAGTACTCTTTCGGACGCCTGGCTATGTAAGCTGGCAGGGCAATAATTGGGTGGCACATTGCTCTGACTATTGTGCGTTTATCGGCTATGTTGGTTGGCGTGATTTAGTAGAGCTAGGAATTGAGGATCAATTTGATAATTATACCGGCTTTTCAAAAGAAGAACTTTCTGCATCCTTAATGAACAATGGTCATCATCAAGGCTATTTATTTCAATGCTTGGAATGTGACCGTTATGTGCTTTATTCAGATTTTAGTTAGTCGTTGTTTGAGGGGGGTAGAGAATTGGAACAATTTCTACAACGATATATCTATTCATGGCGTTTAAATGGTTGGCTTATCCACGATATTTTTTTCTACATCGTGCTAGGTACGGGACTTCTACTATTTTTGTTTATCGTCATGAAACGAAAACGACTCGTTATTTCTAGCATTTTGCTCATTGCCTTTTTACTCGTCAGTAATCTATTAATGATTGTTTTTGGCTTAGCGGGGAGAGGCTTTCCCATCAAATCCGATTCGCCGATTTATACAGATGATTCACAAAGCATTGCTGTTCAAATGGTGCAAGGCTCAGAAAATAATGGGACATCGAATGGAATTACGCATTTAATCGCACACCATCTCCTAGTAGCTGTGAATTTACAAACAGGTGAAAAGCAATGGACAAAATCAGCTTCCTATAAAGAAACACTGCTTGGAGAATTTATGGGGGGTGTTCTTGTCCATCATCGTGATGATGAGTTTGGTCAATTATCCTTGGTAGATATGGAAACAGGCAAAGAACTACTTTCTGAAAAAGATTTTCGAACGCAACATCCGTCATTAATAGCGATATTGAGCAATAATGCACATCAAATGGCTGTCCTAGAGAACCATTTATATTTGGAAGGGGTCGATGGCAAATTCTATCGCTTTGATGGTAAAACATTAAGTGAGGATGCGAAGGCTCAAGATTACCTATCTGCCCGTTTTTTCATCGAGACAGAGTTGCCGGGCTATTTTGCTACACATCCACAGCCTGTAGAGGATTATCAGGCCATTCGCGATTTTAGTCAAGTTGTCCTAACCGAGCCAGCCATTCAAGCCTATGAAAATTTACAACCAAAAGTGGTGGATGTAGATATCATAGAAAAAACGGCTCTTGTTTCATATAGGCAAACACAGCGAGAAAGTGCTGAACACATGTTATTGCTCTATGATATGAACAAACATCAGGTATTGTGGGAACGCAATATTGGCATCATTAATTCCCAACAACAACAGCCCACTGTTCGGACATTAGAGAATAGCTACGTCATTCTAGCTGGTGATAGATTACTAGTATTCGATAAAGAAACGAAAAAGAGGTCTGTTCACTATCATCTACGTTGGAATCGTCCTATTGATGAGTGAAATCTACTGGAAAAATCGTTCTTTTTTTGATTCGCCAAAAAAGGAGTATAATTTAATAGGAAGAAACTCTTTTTAAAAGGACGGCGTGCAAATATGAATGAACAATTAGTAGATTGGATTATACGCTTTCAAAGGGATAAGGATATTGAAGCACTGGCCCAATTAAAAGATTATTGTTATGAGATGATCGAACCTTTGATGGAAGAATTTACGATGAAGTATGGCGAAGAAGCAGGCGAGTTATTACGCCTAAAGTGGGATAAACGATTTTATTTTATATTTACAAAATATCAAGTGAATGTAGGGCTACCTCTAGAGACATTTGTAAAAAATACGTATCGTTTTTATTTCATGCAGGTGTTACAAAAGGCTGGTTATAAGTAATAGAAAAAACCCTTCATTTGGGAACTGACTATAGTTTTTGAGACAGTCAATCCCATAATGAAGGGTATTTATTTTGTCTTTATACTCTTATAAGTAACTGATAATAAAGTTTTTTATAAATAAATGCGTTTAGATGAATTGGCTATGTTCAATTCTTTACGATATTTTGAAACTGTGCGTCGTGAAATTCGAATACCCTCAGTTTCTAATTTTTCAGTTAGTTGTTGATCTGATAAAGGAGTTTTTCTATTCTCATTTTCTACTAATTCTTTAATGCGACTTTTTATATAGGACACAGAATCAAGCTTTCCTGAATCGTTGATAATTCCTTTTGTAAATAAAGACTGGAGTGCAAAGATTCCATGTGGTGTACGGATAAATTTATTTTTAACCGCACGACTTATGGTGGATTCATGCATATTTAATGCTTGGGCAACATCTTTTAAACGCATAGGAGATAAGGCTTTTATTCCATGTTCAAAGAATGAAGCTTGTAAATCAAGAAGTAATCGTGTCAGGCTGTATAAAGTTTTATCACGTTGAGCTATTCCTTGCGTTAAAGCTATAATATCGTTCATGCATTGCTGGTAATAGGCATAATCTTCAACGGACTCTTTTAATAGATCTACGTAATCTTGATTAATTTCTATTTTAGGTAAAAACCGATTATTTAGTTCTATTATCCATTCTCCATTCAATTTGCTAATGATTATATCAGGTATAATATACGCGCTAGTAGCATTATTATCCAATGAAGCTGGAATGGGTTTTAGGTTTCTTATATATAGAATTGTTCGTTGAGTTTCTTCTATTGAAATGTCGTAAGTTGTACTTAACAATTTAATTGATAAATTCGCTACTTGTTCTAAATGATGTTGAATGAATGGAGCTGCAAATGGTGGGGCTTCTATATCATTGTAAATTTGAATTAATAAATACTCTTTCATATTTCTAACGCCAACGCCAAGAGGTTCGAATGTTTGTAATAGATCTAACAGTGTATTTATATGGTCTAAAGAGATGTTAAATGATTTAGCAACTTTGGATAAATCTACATTTAAAAATAGATGTTCATCGAGGTTATGTATGAAATATTTTAAAATTTCTCTGTCATGTGGTGTAAGATTTAGGTGTAAAGGTATTTGATCGAGTAGTTGGGTAATATATGAATGTTGCTGTGTTAATCGAGTTTGAATGAAATCATACTGTTGCTTTTGCTTAGGTTGAATACCTTTTATGGACATTGTGGCAAGGTCTACAATATCCTTTGTGTGATTCATGTTTTTCTCAATGACAGTTAATAGTGGATTTTCATTTGATTTCTCATAAATATGTTGTTCTAATTCGGAGCTGGAGTATTGTAGTAGTTCCAATTGATGAATGAGTTCAGTTGTCAACGTTTGAGTAATTTGTTGTGAGACGTTTAAATTCATTTTCAAGGGAATCACCTCATTTTCTCTATGTAATGTTATTATTATCTAATCTACAAATTTTGTCTATAATGGATCAGATATTTAGTAAAAAAACATAATGCTTAAAGGTAAATAGTTCTTACAATGAGTAGGAAAGCAGATAAAGTTCAATGACGTTGTTGAATGAGGTAAACTTCTTATTTAGAGGATGATATAGAATATAGTTATAAATGTTAGCTACACAGTCATGGAATGCCCCATTTAAAGTTAGATTTTCCTTTAACTTTTATGGGGCAATTCAATTTTACGTGGCATTTCTCATGCTCTATAATCCTAACTTGAAGAAAATTATAAAGGTAAGATGTAACTTTTGGCGAATTAAAAAAGATAAGATAATTAAATTAAACTTCCGTAAAAGGTGTAATTCTCATGAAACCTAATCTATTAACTATTTTACGGACTATTACGAGCTATTTTCACTATAAACAATTTGGCTATATTACTTTTTCGATTTTTGTGGGGGGAATATCATGTTGAATGCCGAAAAATTAGTGCAATCTATGCTGGATGCATTTGGTGAACTATTACAATTGGAAATGGCCTATTTCACTTCGAATGGTGAAGTTTTTATAGCAACGGAAGAATATAGAAAGCAAAAAGGGATACAGGTACACCTTCCGTTCTTTCAGAAGTATTATTCTAAATCTGTTCAATATTTACAAAAACCTGGTCAAATGAAAGTGTGTTCTGGTTGTAGGTTCCAAAATAACTGTCCATCTAAAGTGGAAATGCTAATGAATTTAGTAAAAGGAGATCGTCACTTCGGATATTTGACATTTGTCAGTTTTACAGATGAGGGGGAGAAAAAATTTTCATCTGAGCCGAAGGAATATCAGTATTGGTTAGCTCGGTTGGGAGATATGATTATTAATGCCTTGAACAACGAAGGATCCTATTTATTGCTTGAAAATAAAAAAGGATTTGATACGAAATATGTATTAGGCAACGCACCTCACTTACAACTTATAAAGAGTAAGTTAAGTAGTATTGCGAATAGCCCATCTTCAATTGTCATAACAGGAGAGACGGGAACAGGGAAAAGTTTATTAGCGAAATATATTCATTCAAATAGCATTACACACAAAGGGAAATTTATAGAGTTGAATTGTGCAAGCATTCCAGAAAACTTGTTTGAAAGCGAGTTGTTTGGCTATGATGAAGGGGCGTTTACAGGGGCTAGAAGAAAAGGGAAAATGGGCTATTTTGAAGTAGCAGATAAAGGTACTTTATTCCTCGATGAAATTACAGAATTACCATTACATTTACAAGCGAAGCTATTAACAGTTTTGCAAGATGGGCTTATTTATAGAGTCGGAGCAATTGAGCCTAGAAAAGTAAATGTAAGGATTATTGCTGCGACAAATAAACCTTTAGAAGATATGGTGAGAAAAGGTGAGTTTCGTTCGGATTTATATTATCGACTAAATGTGATCCCTTTAACATTACCTCCTTTAAAAGAAAGAACAGATGAAATAGAATATTTGATTGTAAAATTACTTGAAAAGATTCAGCATAAAACAGGGAAATTTATTAAAGATTTTTCGCAGGAATTTTTGGAGGAATTGAAATCATACTCTTGGCCAGGGAACATAAGAGAGTTAGAAAATGTATTAGAGTACAGTATGGTAATGGAAAACTCCCTACAATTAACAAGGGAAAGCTTACCAAAATATATCATCGAGAATAATCAAGCACAAAATCTTTATAGCAATTCTAATCTATTGAAAGATACGGAAATGGAGGTCATCTACCAAATGCTCTCTATATATGGAAATGACACTGCTGGAAAAGAACGTGTTGCTGAAGAATTAGGCATAAGTACAAGAACGCTTTATAGAAAACTAAAAAGTGTAAATTTATAGTATAAGTTTGACACAAATACCTTGCTTTTAGAGATTTTTAAATTTCTCACCTCCTTAAGGGGAATTTAAAATGAACTTTCTAGGTATT
The DNA here is from genome assembly GCF_058797135.1 of Lysinibacillus sp. GW823-FHT02G10. NCBI lineage: Bacteria > Bacillati > Bacillota > Bacilli > Caryophanales > Bacillaceae > Lysinibacillus > Lysinibacillus sp. GW823-FHT02G10. The sequence continues at coordinate 1,597,209 of NZ_JBXAJI010000001.1, read as the reverse complement.
TGTGTTTTTTTATGGCTAATTTTAATGACAAAAGTGACAACGGAATTGACAAAAATGGCAAAAAGGAAATTTAGTATATTTTTGAATCTTTTACTATACACATTTTGAAAATCCTTTAACATCAGAACTTTCTGACATTTCGTAGATTAAAATTGTAAATGGATTTGTGTTTCTACACTTGGCACGTATTTTGCTAGATATATAGTAAGCAAAGGGAAGGAGGAAGATTTATTTGGTAGATTATTTTGAATTGGAAGGTAAAGTGGCTGTGATTACAGGAGGGGCCTCAGGGATTGGCCTTGCAACAGCTAAATTATTAAGTGAGCTGGGAACTAAAACTGTGATTTTAGATATTGATCAACAAAAAGGTAAGGATACTGAAAAAAGCTTTCAAGAAGCTGGTTTAGATGTTGAGTTTTTAAAATGTGATGTAACGAATACACAAGATTGCAAAAGTGTGGCTGATTCTATACAGGAGAGATACGGAAAAGTAGATGTACTTTTTAATAATGCAGGCATTATCCGTAGAAAAACAGTGGTGGATTTAGAGGAAGCGGATTGGGATGCTGTTATTAATGTTTCTCTAAAAGGGGTCTATCTACTTTCGAAATACTTAATCCCACTCATGAGAGGAAATGGTGGCAGTATCATTAATACTGGTTCTGGGTGGGGAATCAAAGGTGGAGACAAAGCTGCATCTTACTGTGCTGCAAAAGCAGGGGTTGTAAATTTAACAAAGGCTATGGCTATTGATCATGGTCCAGAAAATATTCGCGTAAATTGCATTTGTCCTGGAGATACAGATACGCCATTACTTCGTGGAGAAGCAAAACAATTAAATATAGATGAATCAAGTTTCTTACGTAGTTCAGCTATTGATAGACCGTTAGCAAGATTAGGAACACCTGAAGATATTGCTAAAGGGGTACTATTCCTTGCAAGTAATTTATCTGCTTGGGTTACAGGAACGACATTAACAGTTGATGGTGGCGGATTAGCCTAAAAATAATTATAGAGGGAGGCAAATTAAATGAGTAAAAAGGTCCATCCATATATCCCTAATATGGTATCTGAGGTAAAGCAAGAAATGTTAGATGAAATTGGTGTTCACTCCGTTGAGGAGCTTTATTCGTGTATTCCGGAGGATTTACATTTTAAAGGTACCATGAATATTCCAAAAGCTTTGAATGAATTAGAGTTACGACGCCATATTGAGGGTCTTTTAAATAAAAATGTAAGTACCAATGAATATATTAATTTTCTAGGAGCTGGTTGCTGGCAACACTTCATACCAGCCGTATGTGATGAAGTGAATCAACGTGCAGAATTTTTAACAGCTTATGCAGGAGAGCCTTATGAGGATCATGGACGCTTTCAAGCACTATTTGAATATCAAAGCTTAATGGCGGAGCTTGTGGATATGGAAGTAGTGAATGTTCCTACATTCGATTGGGCCCAAGCTGCATCGACATCAATTCGTATGGCGAGTCGGATTACAAAGCGTACGAAAATATTACTTGCTAATACACTTTCTCCTGAACGCAGAAAAGTTATTACAAACTATGGTACACCACAGTTATCATTTGAAGGAATAAAATTCAATCTTAATACAGGATTAATGGACTTAGCCGATTTAGAAGCAAAGTTGTCAAACGAAGTTGCAGCTATTTACTTTGAGAATCCATCCTATTTAGGTTTTATCGAGTCGCAAGGTCAGGAAATTTCACAACTTGCTAAAAAATATGGCGTACTTATGATAGTAGGAGTTGATCCAAGTTCCCTAGGGGTATTGGCACCACCAAGTCAATATGGAGCTGATATCGTCTGTGGAGATCTTCAACCATTAGGTATGCACATGAATTATAGTGGAGGGCAAGCTGGATTTATTGCAACATATAATGATCCAAAATTTGTTAATGAATATCCATCACGATTGTTCGGTATTATTCCGACTGTAAAGAAAGGTGAATATGGTTTTGGTGACATTGCCTATGATCGTACGTCCTTTGCAGATAGAGAAAACGGTAAGGAGTCTGTAGGCACACAAACAGCTCTTTGGGGGATTACAGCAGGTGTGTATTTATCATTAATGGGACCAAATGGCATGTACGAGTTAGGTCAAGCCATTATGCAAAACAGTCAGTATGCAGTAATGCAATTGAATTCTATTAACAATATTCGGGGTTCAAGAATTACCTCTCCATTTTTCAAAGAGTTCATTATAGATTTTAACGATACAGGATTAACAGTAGAAGAAATAAATTCACGATTACTTGAGCAAAAAATCTTCGGTGGTAAAGACTTATCGTTGGAATTTCCTGAATACGGTCAAGCAGCACTTTATTGTGTAACTGAAGTTCACACTAAAGAGGATATTGATAAGTTAATCAATGCTTTAGCTACAATTGTTGGATATTAAATAGGAAGAAAGGAGTTTTAACGTGGATAAGATTCTAAGAGAGAGTGTAAATAAAGATTTTCATCAAGCTAAATGGAATGAACCTATCATTTTTGAGTTACATCAATCAGGAGAAGTCGGAGTAGAAGTTCCGCAACCTTCAAATGAGATTGTAGAAGCAGTCGGTGATGGTGTTTCATCCTTACCTCAGAGAATGAAAAGAGTAAATAAACCAAATTTACCCGAAATAGGACAAGCGCGGGTGTTACGACATTATGTAAGACTATCCCAAGAAACATTAGGCTCTGATTTTAATGTTGAAATTGGACAAGGCACTTGTACGATGAAGTATATTCCAAAAATTAATGAATTGCTTATTCGTAATCCTAAAATAATGGAATTACATCCTTTACAAGAGGGTAGTACTGTCCAAGGAATGCTAGAAATCATTCACAATTTGGACTTAGCGATGCGTGAAATTTCGGGGATGGATTGTTTCTCTTTCCAACCAAGTGGTGGTACACAAGCATTGTTTGCGATGGCATCGATTGTACGCAAATATTTTGAAGTAAAAGGTGAAGCAGATCAACGTAATGAAATTATTACAACCATCTTCTCACACCCTTCTCAAGCAGCAACCGCAGTAGTAAAAGGTTATAAAATAATAACTATTCATCCAGATAAAAATGGTTTTCCGGATATTAATAAATTGAAAGAAGTTGTATCCGAAAGAACAGCTGGTTTTGTTGTAGCTAACCCTGAAGATACAGGGATTTATAATTCTAAAATTAAAGAATTTACGAAAATAGTGCATGATGTTGGTGGAATTTGTTACTACGATCAGGCAAATGCCAATGGGCTGTTAGGAATCACACGTGCAAGAGAAGCAGGTTTTGACATGTGTTTTTTCAATCTACACAAAACATTTGCAGCACCTCACATGTGTGGAGGGCCAGCAACAGGGGCTCTTGGGGTCACAGAAGAATTAAAGCCTTATTTGCCAGGTCCAATTGTTGAGAAAGAGGGAGACCAATATGTGTTAAATGATCAATTAGAGCATTCGATTGGAAAAGTACGATCATTCCATGGGGTAGCTCAAACGATTTTGCGTTCTTATGCTTGGATTAGAGCATTAGGCACAGATGGACTTAAAGCTGTGGCAGAAACAGCCGTATTAAATAACAATTATCTGTATAGTAAAGTATCAAAAATTCGTGGTGTAAGTGTGCCGTATATACAAGGGCAAAGATTAGAGCAAGTTCGTTATAGTTGGGAGCAGTTGGAGAAAGAAACAGGTGTTACAACAGAGGATGTACAGCGCCGAATGACTGACTTTGGTTTACATTACTGGACTAGTCATCATCCTTATATTGTTCCACAACCATTTACACTTGAACCAACAGAATCTTATTCTAAGGCAGATTTAGATGAATATATTCAAGCGCTTGAGCAGATTTCTAAGGAAGCATACGAAACGCCAGAAATTGTTAAAGCAGCACCGCAAAATAGCACAATTCATCAGTTAATTGAAGCAGACTATTTAGATGAGCCTTCTAAATGGTGTATTTCATGGAGGGTATATCTACAAAAGGTGAAAAATAAAAAAGAATTAATTAATAACCATTAGGGGGGTTTGAATGAGAACCAATCATAGAAGTTTAAAAAATAAGAGAGTAGTTATTACAGGAGGTGCTAGTGGTATAGGATTAGCCACAGCACAGCGTTTTATAGAAGAAGAATCGATAGTGGCTATTTTAGATATTAATAAAGAGGGTATTGAACAGTCGATAAAAGAAAATCCCGGAATTGCTAAAGGCTATGTAGTAGATGTTAGTAATCCTGAAAATGTAAACGCTGTTTTTGAGAATATAAAAAGAGATTTAGGTGGTGTAGATGTTTTTATTGCGAATGCAGGTATTAGCATTCGCAATAAGTTTCTTGATATTAGTCCTGAGCAATGGAGTAAAGTATTAAACATTAATCTTAACGGCGTATTTTATACTTCACAAGCAGCCGCAAAAATTATGGTGGAGCAGGGCAAGGGTGTCATACTTATGACAGCGTCTACAAATGGAGTGACAGGACATCCATTCTATGCTGACTACAATGCTTCAAAAGCAGGGGTTAATCTTTTAGCACGAACAATGGCATTGGAGCTTGCTCCAAATATCCGAGTTAATACGATATGCCCTGGATACGTACTAACCCCTATGCAAATGGCTGAGTATACACCAGATATGTTGGAAGTTGTAAATGAAGGTATCCCTCTGAAACGACATGCAGATCCTAAGGAAGTCGGAGCATTATACGCTTTCCTTGCTTCGGATGAGTCATCTTATATTACCGGACAAACAATTGCTATTGATGGTGGAGAACTAGCTTAATTAAATGGAAGGGGTTATTTAATGAAGAAAAATAGATTCTATTTATTATTGGTGTTGGTTATTTCGCTAATGGCGGCATGTTCGGAAAATAAAACAAATACACAAGTTCCAGCTACTGCGGATGCAAAAAGTGAGGATCAGGATAAAAGTGTAACAACAGAAATGAAATTGGTTAAGGATGGTAAGTTAACATTTGCAATGAGTGGTTTACTAAAACCATTAAATTATAAGGAAAATCAAGAATTAGTAGGCTTTGATGTTGAAATAGGGAAAGAAATTTCAAAAAGGATTGGGCTTGAAGCAAATCCTGTAACAAATCCATGGGAAACAATTATTCAAGGGTTACGAGGTAATAAATATGATGCCATTATTGGCAGTATGACAGCTACTGAAGAAAGGTCTAAACAGGTCGACTTTTCAATCCCTTATTATGTTTCAGGTGCTACAGTATTTATCTCGAGTGAAAATAAGGAGATTAAAACGGTAGAAGATTTAAAGGGGAAAACGATAGGCGTGATGCAAGCTAGTACGTATGTTGAAGATGCAAAGAAATATACAGATAAAATCAAAGAATTCCCTAGTGAAATCTATGCATTACAGGATCTTCCACCAGGTCGGCTAGATGCAGTAATTACTGATAGAATTGTAGGTATTTCAGCAATGCAAGAATCAGGATTGAAGATTCAAGCCCTAGGAGAGGTCATTAAAAGAGAAGAAATTGCAGTGGCGATTAATAAAGATAATGAAGTTTTATTAGAAGCGATTAATAAGGCGATTGAAGAGATGGTTAAGGATGGAACGTATAAAGAAATAAGTATGAAATGGTTTGGGAAAGACTTGTTAGAATAACTGTTAAAAATAGTGTGCCTAGTATGCTAAAGACGTACTAGGCATAGCTATTAATTGTTCTAAAATATTAAAATTGTAGACTAAATAGATTGAAAATTCTTTCTATTTTACTTCCCACCAAAATCTAATTTTATTAATAAATTTTAGCTATCTATAGGAGAGTTTATCTTTTACGTCCACATACTTAAAAGAGGTTAGGTGATTAATATGGATTTTCTCACAAATGTAACATCAATATTTCAAAAGCATGGCATTGAGTTTTTAAAAGCGACAGTTTTAACGATTGAATTAACCATTGTTTCTTTATTTATTGCTTGTGTAATTGGGTTAGTGTTTGCCTTCTTCAAAGTATCCAATATAAAAATCTTGGAAAGTATTGCTAACGGCTACATTTTTGTTGTTCGAGGTATGCCATTAATAGTACAACTTATGTTCTTGTACTATGGTATTTCTAGTATTTTCACTTTATCAGACTTTGCAGCAGGATCCATTGCGCTGGGAATTCATTCAGGAGCATATATTGCAGAAATTTTTCGTGGATCCATTCAATCTATTGATAAAGGCCAAATGGAGGCTGGTCGATCATTAGGAATGACATATTTTAAAACAATGAGAAGAATTATTTTACCACAGAGTTTTAAAAGAGCTATTCCAGCATTAGCTAATCAATTTATCATAGGGTTAAAAGATTCGTCTTTAGTAGCTTATATCGCAGTATCAGAATTGTTTAACCATGCACTGTCAACTCAAGCATACAACTATATGCCTCTTGAAACATACTTTGTTGTGGGAATTTACTATTTAATTTTAGTCTTATTATTCACGCTGTTATTTAATAAACTTGAAAGTCGACTGGATGTTGGAAGGAGGAAAAAACGTGATAAAGTTGAAATCGCTTTCTAAATCATTTGGTGACTTAGAGGTTTTAAAAGGTATAAATCTTGAAATTAATAAATCAGAAGTAGTTGTTCTAATAGGGGCTAGTGGATCAGGGAAGAGCACTCTATTACGATGTATGAATTTTTTGGAGATATTAGATTCAGGTACGATAAGCATTAATGATGAGATTATTGATGTAAAAAGAACTAATTTAAATCATGTAAGAGAAAATATGGGGATGGTATTTCAACATTTTAATTTATTTCCCCATTTAAGTGTTTTACAAAATGTAATAGAAGCACCAATTCAGGTGAAAAGGCAAAGTAAAGAGGAAGCGATTAAATTTGCTATGAATTTGTTAACACGAGTAGGTCTTGCTGATAAAGCCAATTACTATCCTGAACAACTATCTGGTGGTCAAAAACAACGAGTTGCTATTGCTAGAGCACTGGCAATGAATCCAAGTGTTATGTTATTTGATGAACCAACATCAGCATTGGATCCTGAGTTGGTAGGAGAAGTCTTAGAAACGATGAAAAACCTTGCTAAAGACGGAATGACGATGGTCGTCGTAACCCATGAAATGGGCTTTGCTAAGGAAGTTGCGGATAGGGTGATTATGTTAGCAGATGGCAAAATTATTGAAGAGGGCTCTCCAATAGAAATTTTTAAAGCGCCAAAACAAGAAAGAACGATTAAGTTTTTGCAACAAGTTTTATAATTATTATCTTTAATTAGGGGATGATGAGAGATGTTAAAAACGTATGAAGAAGTATTAAAGGTTACGAACGAACTTGTAAATATTGAAAGCATTGTTAATACTGAAGGGGAAATTAACATATCAAAGTCATTGGCTAAAACAATTTCTAATTTACCTTATTTCCTGAAAAATCCTAAATATGTGTTTACTTCACGAACAGTAGATGATGAGGTTGAAAGGTACAATGTGTTTGCATTTGTAAAAGGTACTAAAGGAGATAGTAATAAAACGGTTGTGCTAATGGGACATACAGATACGGTGGGTATCGATGATTATAATAGTTTGAAAGAGAAGGCTTGTTTACCTAATGAACTTCATGAAGCGTTAAAGGGTGAAAAAGTTCCGCCGTTGGTTCGAGAGCATTTAGAATCAAATGAATGGTTATTTGGAAGAGGAACACTTGATATGAAGAGCGGTGTTGCAAGCCATTATTATCTATTAAAATATTATTCTGAACACCTAGAGGAACTGGATGGGAATATCGTATTTTTTGCTGAATGCGATGAAGAGGATAGCTCTCATGGAGTATTGTCCGGTTTAAATGATTTAAAAATGTTAAAAGTAGAGCATGGATTTGATTACGCGGCATTAATTAACTCCGATTTTGTTGCTCCTAAGTATGAGGGGGATGAAAGTAGATATATATATAAAGGTAGCGTTGGTAAGCTACTCCCTTCTTTTTATATAACTGGGGTGGAAAGCCATGTAGGCTCTAGTTTTGAAGGAATCGACCCTAACTATATTGCTGCGGAGTTAACTAGACAAATTGCATATAACCCAGAGTTATGTGATAAATCGTTAGGAGAAACACCGATGCCACCTGTAAGTTTGAAGCAAACTGATTTTAAAGAGACTTATACAGTTCAGACAGCTCTTGCTTCATATGTATATTATAATTTCTTTGTGCAATCATGGTCACCTAAAGATGTGTTAGAAAAGCTAAAAGTCCATGCTGAAATTGCATTTAATAATGCAATAGCTAATTTAAATAATCATTATAAGAGATATTGCGAAATTAGTGGGCAGGAATACACAAAATTGCCATGGAAGACGAGGGTATTATTCTATGAAGAATTAGAACAATCAATTATTGTTGAATATGGGGACAATTACAAAGAGCATATAAAAAATTTTAAACACGAATTATTAAAAAATAAAGAGTTAGATGTACGCATGTTTTCTGCAAAAGTGGTAGAAGAAGTTTGGAAGTGGACTAAGGATAAGAGTCCTGCAATCATTATTTTTTATTCTTCATTGTACTCACCATGTGTAGAAGTAACTGGTAAAAATGAAAAAGAAAAAAATTTACTAACCGCTTTAGATTATGCAGTAGAAAAAGTTCAACCACATTATGATAAGCCTATTGTACAGAAAAATTATTTCCCTCATATTTGTGATATGAGTTGCGTGGCTATAAATGTCGATGAAGATAGTGTGAATTCAGTTGTTAACAATAACCCTAGCTGGAGAACTAAACATTATGTAAATTATGATGCCATTAGAGAACTAAATATCCCTGCAATCAATATTGGACCATATGGATATGATGCACATAATAGATATGAAAGAACAGAATTGAAATACACTATGGAAATAATGCCTAATTTAACAAAGCTAGTAATAGATAAATTACTTGAAAATTAAAGAGTTAATATTCATTTAAAGTAGCATCATGAACATGCAAAGGAGATAACTGCTGTGATGAATTAATATGACCTTCAATGACCTGTTCTACATGCATCCATTTTAGTGATTATAGAACGTTTTGGATCTAAGCGAGGGTTAGGTCAGAAAATCTCGATTGGAGGATGATTAATCGTGCCATTACGGGACGTCATTCCTTTTTTACTTCTTGTTGATAATACAAATTATAGAGTCTTAATCTATATGCAAGGTAACTTTTTCTGACAGATGATGTGACTGAAGAAGTGTACCTAAGATAAAAAAATGTAGACGCAATAATTTTTAAACTCTAATTTATTCTCATACTTGTTTGGCGGGGCTTTTACTTATCTTATTTTTTTCTTCTATATAATAACTTATTCTTGTTCACATAAAAAACACCTTCACGTTGATTGTTCGGGATGCTTCTTATCCCCTTATTTCAACGTAAGGTGTTTTCATTTGTATCAGTTTTTAGATTAGTGCATGGTAAAAAAACAAATCAAGGGTTATTTATAGAGTAGATCTTCTGCTAAATGAGTAAACACTTCACCGATTATCGACACTTCATCATAGACCGAGGAACCTGTATTTTCCTCAGGTTGAGCAAAAGGAATTTGAGCGATTACATCTGTCTGTAATAAATCTGCTAATTGTTCGGCTCCGCCTTGTCCAAATAGATAGTTTTTTTGACCGTCAGCACCTTCAAAATAGGCCATGTTTTCAACAACACCAAGAATCCTGTGTTTCGTATGTTGCGCCATCAAGCCTGCACGAGATGCAACATGAGAAGCGGCAAGATGCGGTGTTGTCACGATGATTTCTTGGGCTTGTGGAATCATCGCAGCCATATCAATTGCAACATCTCCTGTACCAGGTGGTAAATCGATGAGGAGGTAATCTAAATCTCCCCATAGCGTGTTGACAAGGAAATTGCGAATCCACTTATTGAGCATAGGACCACGCCACATAACAGGCTGGTTGTCATTTGTAAAAAAGCCCATCGACATTATTTTTACGCGGTTACGTTCTACTGGAATCGCCGTTTGATCAAGCATGGTAGGCTTTTGATCAATCTTCATCATGGCAGGGATACTGAAACCATAAATATCAGCATCTAAAATACCTACACGTTTGCCAAGACGAGCAAGTGCAACCGCTAAATTAATGGTCACCGTAGACTTTCCAACACCGCCTTTACCACTTGTAATGGCAATGAATTGAACACCAGAATTAGGCAGTAGCATGTTTGGCATTCCTTGATCAGTCACATTCTTTGCCTGTAGAGAGGCGGTTAAAGTGCGGCGCTCCTGATCTGTCATAGAGCCAAAGCTAATGGTAACAGTGGAGGCACCAAGCGCTTGTAAGGCCTCCTCCACATCTTGCTGTATTTTCGCCTTTAACGGACATCCTGGTATGGTCAAAATAATATCTAGCGCTATATGGTTGTCATGTATTTGAATGTTTCGCACCATATTCAAATCTACAATACTCTGATGTAGCTCAGGATCATTTACCTGTTTCAATGCGTTTACAACATTTTCTTTTGTTAACATTTAGGAACCACCTTATTCTTTTAAGCCTTTGCCGAGTCCCTTTAAGAAATGAACCCCAAAATTGAGCGCACGATTGACATCTGGATCGTTTATCATTTTCATGAGCTTAAAGGCACTGACCTTTTCATTAGATTCAAGTGCTTTGCTTGCTTCATCTACGCCTGTATTTAAGCCTTCAATCAGCTTAGTCGTTGTTTCAGGATTGAGCTCCGTCAATGCTCCCGCAACACCCATTAAATTGTTAATGATATTGGTTACAGGCTTACGTGTTAATTGTCCAAGTGCAATATGTGCCACTTCCTCTTTGGCTTCAAGTAGCTTCATTGCTGCTTCTAGTGCACCGATATCATTTAATTCAGCCATAATACTAAACACCTGATTGACGGCTTCTTCATTTTCAGAAAGCAGTTCTTTTAGATTATCTAATTTTTGTTCTTTTAGTTGTTCTTCTGTTAATTGTTGTTTTTTAATGCCTGTAATGGGTACAGCCATGCTCTCACTCTCTTTCGTTTATGGTTGTTAAGTGAACGTAGCCAGGACGATTCCATTTTCGTTGTACCTCAACACCATTTTGAGGATGACGCTTTTTATAGCGTGGGTTTGTGCGAGGAAGTGGTGATTTACCTTTTGCTTTTAGCACTTCTACTCGTACTTTTGTTTGTTTATAAGCTGGTGTTGACGTATTCACATCTGCTGCAGGGCCAGTTAGGAAGTTGATGGCTGAATCTTTGCTAACAGAGTTCATTGGTAAGAATAATTCGTTTCCTTGTACGCGATCTGTAACAAGAGCATTTAGCTTCAAGGCACCATATGGAGACACTAAACGAAGTAGGGCTCCATCTGCAATGCCTCGTTCTTTCGCCAATTCTGGTGATACTTCAACGAAAATTTCAGGTACTTTCGATTGAATACCTTTCGATTTATTTGTTAGATTTCCTTCATGGAAGTGTTCAAGCATACGGCCATTATTAATATGACAATCGTATTGTGCTTCAAACTCAACAGGCTGCACCCAATCATTTAAAGCAAAACGAGCTTTCTTATCAGGGAAGTTAAAGCCATCTTCATATAATAATGGTGTATCTTTACCATCATGGCTACCCCAACAGAAGCTTCCCCAGCCTTCAAGAACATCATAGTTGGCTTGTGAGAAGAGGGGAGACAGGCTCGCCATTTCATCAAAAATGTCGCTTGGGTGATCATAATGCCAATCTGCCCCTAAACGACGAGCAACCGCTTGCAATATTTCCCAATCTGCTTTCGACTCACCAAGTGTTGGTAATACTTGATACAGGCGTTGAACACGACGTTCCGTATTCGTAAATGTACCTTCTTTTTCAAGCGAAGGTGCAGCAGGTAAAATCACATCTGCATATTGTGCTGTGCGTGATAGGAAACAATCTTGGACAACGAAAAAGTCAAGCTGTGAAAGCACCTCATCTACATGGTTGGCATTACAGTCAACAAGTGCCATATCTTCGCCCACTAAATACATCGCTTTCATTTTCCCTTCCATGATCGCATCTAACATTTGCATATTATTTCGACCAGGATGTGGTTGAATAGGGACACCATAGGCTTTTTCGAATTTTGCACGTGCCTCGTCATCTGTGACTCTTTGATAGCCTGGTAATAGATTTGGAAGTGTCCCCATATCGCAGGCACCTTGCACATTGTTATGGCCGCGAAGTGGGTAGGCACCAGCACCTGGACGACGATAGTTCCCAGTTGCTAAAAGTAAATTTGAAATCGCTGCGGATGTATAGGAGCCACCAGTATTTTGTGTTACACCCATGCCCCAAAGAACACATGTACCATCTGCATCACGAATCATTTCAGCTACTTCGATCAATGTTTCCTTACTAATACCAGTCATTTCTTGTGCATAATCAAGTGTATAGGTTGCAAGTACTTGTTTAAAATCATCATAATGAAGGACGTTTTCTTGAATAAACGCTTCATCATGCCAACCTTGATCAATGATATATTTGGTAACAGCCATTAACCAAACTTGGTCAGTACCTTGCTTTGGACGCATAAAGATGTCGGAACGCTCTGCCATTTCATGCTTACGAATATCAGCAACAATTAATTTCTGACCATGTAATTTATGTGCACGTTTCACACGTGTTGCTAAAACAGGATGTCCCTCAGCTGGATTAGCCCCAACAATAATGACAAGTCCAGCCTTAGCAATATCTTTTATCGTACCAGCATCTCCTCCCATGCCAACTGTACGTAATAAACCATCAGTTGCAGGAGATTGGCAATAACGAGAACAATTATCGACATCGTTTGTGCCAAATAATTGACGGGCCATTTTTTGAATTAAGTAATTCTCTTCATTTGTAATTTTAGAAGAGGAGATAAAGCCAACAGATCCTGGACCATATTGTTGTTGAATGCCACCTAGTTTTGTTGCAATTAAATCAAGTGCTTCATCCCACGATGATTCCACAAACTCATTATTTTTACGAATGAGTGGTTTTGTAATACGTTCCTCAGAATTGATAAAATCCCAGCCGAATTTCCCTTTGACACATGTAGAAATCGCATTTACTGGACCATCGGAAGGCTGTACTTTTAAAATTTTACGACCCTTTGTCCAAACTTCGAACGAGCAGCCTACACCACAGAAAGTACATACTGTTTTTGTTTTTTTGGTGCGCTTACTACGCATGGCTGCTTCCACTTCAGAAACGGCAAAAATACCGCTATAGCCTGGTTCAACTTCCTTAATCAAACTGATCATCGGATCTAACATATCCTGTTTGAGGCCAGTCATAAATCCAGCCTCTCCAAGCATGGATTTTTCCATTAAGGCATTACATGGACATACGGTTACGCATTGACCACAACTTACACAGGAAGAATCATTGATAGCAACGCCCGTATCCCAAATGACACGTGGTCTTTCTGCTTCCCAATCAAGGGACAATGTTTCATTTACCTGTAGATTTTGACAAACCTCTACGCACTGACCACAAGCGATACATTGGTTAGGATCATATCGATAAAACGGATGTGACATATCTACTTCATGAGGTTCCACTTTTGGCTGGTAGGGATATTTTTGATGCTCGATTTCCATCATTTCGGCAGTGTTGTGTAAAGCACAATTGCCATTGTTGTTATCACAAACTGTACAATACAGTAAATGATTTTCGAGTAGACGGTCCATCGCTTCTGTTTGTGCCGCTTTTGCTTTGTCAGAAGTTAGGAATACATTCATGCCGTCTACTGCCTTTGTAGAGCAGGAACGAACTAATTGGCCATTCACTTCCACGATACATGTATCACATGTTTCAATGGGGTCAACAGCGGGCACATGACAAATCTGTGGATGCGGAATGTCATGTTGATTAATGGTATCAAGGATTGTAGCTCCTTCTTTTACTTCATACGGTACGCCATTAATATTAATTTGAGTCAAGGTAACTTCCTCCTTTTGCACTTTGAGACGAATCGAATAACATGGTACAGCTTAAGACAAAAGGGAATAACAAATCGAGTTGGTGATTGTTGAAAAGATTGTCTTGTTATCATTGTAATTCCCAATGGTTCTTGAAGCTACCTCAAAATAGGTAAATTGCTAGATCATAACATGTTATCCATGTCTCGGTTTTGAAAAAATAAAAAAATCCACCATGAAATTACATGTCCGAGACATGCTAATAATTCATGGTGGATAAAATTCTTAGCAGGTCTTGCTAAAAACTCAATCTACTTTTATTTTTTAATTACAATAGAATTCAACTATTAAAAACACTATGCAACATCGTAACATAGGGTTCAAAATAAATTAATTCCATTTGTGATATGAATATTATAGCCCTTTCCTTCAAAATGAACAATATTTATCATAAAATTTATTAAATGAGAATTATTATCAAAAAGTATTTTCTCTTTTATTTTTTTAAAAGTTGCTATATCATTAACAAACTGTAAGGGTGACCTACATAACCATTTGCCTAAAAAAGTTTAATTATGATGGGAGAATCGTTGCTATGTCTAAAAAAATCCACGAATTTAATGACATGATTCGAAAGTTAAGAAAGGAAGTATTTGGTAAAGGTCCTGAACGTATTCATACCGTTTTTGTCGAGAATATGGCTGTATCTACCTTATACGGAAATATCACTCCGACAGAAAAATTTATTGCCAGTACACCAGAAGGGCTGAAAATGGTGCATGCTGCAAGGACGAGTATGATTCAAGATTTATATAGACAATCGCCACCAGAGGGTATGGAAGAATTGATGGGCAGCAAATTACTTCACTTATTTTCAGATATTAAAATTGAAGAGGATTTTGCGATTTCCGTCTTTGTTTTTGAAAAGCATATCAGTGAATAAAGGGGATGCCTTATGGATCGAGCAATGACAAGAAAAATTGTGCGTGTTGAAGGACAACGAGTGACAGAAATGGTTGATTTAATTGTTTCAGAATACGCTGTTACCGTAAAAATTAATCAGCAAGAATTTGTCACGATGGTCTGTACACCAGAGTATGTAGAAGATATGGTTATTGGCTACTTAGCTTCTGAACGAGTGATTCGTAGTTTTGAGGATATTGAGGAAATTTGGCACCAAGAGAAAGAGGGTTTTGTGCATATTAAAACAAAGCATATTAATCCTTATTACCAACAGACGCAAAACAAGCGCTATATTACGTCTTGCTGTGGGATGAGTCGACAAGGCTTTGTGTTTACGAACGATGCATTAGTAGCGAAAAAAATGGATCAAGTCCATGTGCAAATAACGACCGAAGATTGCTTCCGTTTAATGCATGCGATGCAGGATAGTGCCGATATTTTTAAGAAAACGGGTGGCGTGCATAATGCTGCACTATGTGATGTAAATGGCATCGTCCTAAGTCGCATGGATATTGGACGTCATAATGCATTGGATAAAATTTACGGCTATTGCCTACGCAACAACATCCGTATGGAAGATAAAATTATCGTCTTTAGCGGACGAATATCATCGGAGATTTTACTAAAGGTTTCCAAAATAGGCTGTGCCATCGTGCTGTCTAAATCAGCACCCACAGAATTAGCATTGCAATTAGCAGAGCAGCTTGGTATTACGACGGTTGGCTTTATTCGGCAACAGACATTGAATATTTATACACATCCACAACGCATCCTTTTACCAGCTAATGAATTGAAAGAAGGAGATTAGATGACGAATCTACAAGACCAATTACACAGACCGTTAAGAGATTTAAGAATATCCGTGACAGATCGTTGTAATTTTCGCTGTCGCTATTGTATGCCAGCAGAAGTATTTGGTCCAGATTACGCATTTTTACCGTCTGATAAAATATTAAGTTTTGATGAAATTGAACGATTAGTAAAAATCTTTGTTTCATTGGGCGTGAAAAAAATACGGATTACAGGTGGGGAACCCTTACTACGTCGTGATTTGCCCGAATTAATTGCCCGTATTCACCGCATAAAAGGTGTAGAAGATATTGCTTTAACAACCAATGGTTCGTTATTAAAAAAATACGCACACTCATTGGCACAGGCAGGCTTAGCCCGAGTTTCTGTTAGTTTAGACTCGCTTGATGATGAGCGTTTTTTCGAGATGAATGGTCATAGAGGCAAGGTATTGCCAGTGTTAGAGGGAATTGAAAAGGCTGCAGAAGCGGGCTTACAAGTAAAAATTAATATGGTTGTTCAAAAAGGGAAAAACGAACAAGATATTGTTACCATGGCGCAGTTTTTTAAAGAAAAACAGCATATTCTACGCTTTATTGAATATATGGATGTAGGGAATTCGAACGGCTGGCGTTTGGATGATGTGGTGTCCAAAAAAGAGATTATTGAGCAAATCCATCGGTTTACGCCGTTACAACCAGTAGCGCCCAATTATAAAGGAGAGGTGGCAACGCGTTATCAGTATCAAGATGCTCAAGGTGAGATTGGTGTAATTTCATCTGTAACGGATTCATTTTGCTCCAATTGCTCACGTGCTCGTCTCTCTGCAGAAGGTTCATTATACACTTGTTTATTTGCAACAGAAGGCACGGATTTAAGGGAATTGTTACGTTCAGGGCAAGATGATGCTGCCATCATCAAGTGCATAACGAACGTTTGGGAAACAAGAAATGATCGTTATTCAGATGAACGCAATGAACAAACGATGGCAAAAAGGAAAACGTCAAAAATTGAAATGTCTCATATTGGGGGGTAGCGTGTAAAAAACAGAAAAAAATCGGCACAATAATGCCGAATTTTTTCTGTTTATTTATGCACAAAAGTGCCACTTTTCCCACCTGTTTTTTCAACAAGGTAAGTTTCTTTGATGACCATCGTCTTATCAACGGCTTTGCACATATCATAAAAAGTTAGTGCTGCGACAGACACAGCAGTGAGAGCTTCCATTTCAACACCCGTTTTTCCACTGCATTTAACAGTGGCTTGAATATGGAGCTCATAGCCATTCTCTGCTTTTTCATAGTCAAACTGGAAATCCGTACCCTGTAGCATGATGGGATGGCACATGGGAATGATATCAGCTGTTTTTTTAGCTCCCATTATCCCTGCAATTTGCGCAACTTGCGTCGGATCACCTTTTTTAATGCCACCTTGTTGGATGGCTTCATAGACCGCATCGGATAAAAGAATCGTACTGCGCGCAATGGCTGTACGTGTTGTGATTTCTTTTGCGGAGATATCGACCATTTTAGGACGACCTTCTTCGTTCCAGTGTGTAAAATTATTCATTATTAAACTCCTTTTTACTTGTTTGTGACCAGTCTTGTTGTGCGTTGATATTGATAAATATTGAGCTATTGTCATCAAAAGGGACATAACAAACACGAAGTTGCTCTAAAAGCACTTTCATACTCCGTTTATTTTGTGCCGTTAATTGTGTCGCCTTTGGTAAAGCAGTACGTCGATATAATGCAGCTAATGGCTGATCGCGTAGTGCTTGCGTCGGAACAATGGCATCATAAGTGTCATCAATCAAACCTACCATTTTTTGGATAAATTCTGCATTCATATAAGGCATATCGCTTGCTACGACAAAAAACCAATCCACATCAGGATAGGCTGTCATGATATGATGCAAAGCAAAAAGAGGGCCTTGATGTGGCTGCTTTTCAATAACCCACTGGACATTTTCCTGTCCAAACTGATGTTGTAAGTGCGCATTTGTAGCGATAATAAGAGGATCCAGCTGATTTTTTTGCAGGGCTATGAGACTATGTTTATATAATGGCTGTCCAGCAAACATCTCAAACATTTTTGGCTGTCCATAGCGAGAGGATTGACCGCCAGCTAACACTATACCTGCAATTTTCATACGCGCTTCAACTCACCGACAAAATGTTGGACTGTAGGTACTATGAGCTTCGTCATAGCTAAAGTCACCGCATTTGTAGAGCCGGGTAAAACATAAATGGCTGTTTGCTGAAGACTTCCAGCGGTGGCACGACTAAACATCGCCTTTGGGCCAATTTCTTCATAGCTGAGCATTCGAAATAATTCACCAAACCCCATCATTTCTTTTTCAAACAGAGGCAGAATGGTGTCATAGGTTTGGTCTCTTGGTGTAAATCCTGTTCCACCCGTAACGATAATGGTATTAATTGTTGGATCGCTGCACCAATTTTTAACATAATGAGCGATATCGAGCGGTTCATCCTTTGTTAGTTGGTAGTCTATAACTTCAAATGCAGCTTCCTGTAGTAAGGACTGAATACGCTGACCAGCATGATCATCTGCCTTTGTGCGTGTATCACTGACCGTTAAAATGGCAACTTGAATTGGTTGCTGCTGATGTGTGGGATGCACAGTAAGACCTCCTTCAAATGCGTTTTTGCTAAAAAACATTGCTTTTATTATAATGCTATAAATAAAAAGGTCAAACGAAAATTCATAGAAAGAAAGGCCACATACGTATGCAAAATAGATATTCTAGACAACAATTATTTCACCCTATCGGACAAACTGGGCAACAATCCCTTCAGCAAAAACACGTCCTTATTATAGGTGCGGGGGCATTGGGGAGTGCTAGTGCAGAAGCGCTTGTGCGAGCAGGTATTGGCAGGCTGACACTCATTGATCGTGATTATGTAGAGTGGAGTAATTTACAAAGACAGCAATTATATACAGAGCTAGATGCACAAGAAAAAATGCCCAAAGTTATCGCAGCTAAAAAGCGTCTCCAACAAATAAACACAGAGGTAGAAATTCATGTCGGCATTATGGATGCTTGCACAGAGACCTTGCTACCATTACTAGAAGATGTTGATGTGATGGTCGATGCGACCGATAATTTTGATGTTCGTTTTGTCATGAATGACCTTGCGCAAAAATATCGTATTCCTTGGGTATATGGCTCTTGTGTTGGTAGTTATGGTGCGACTTACACGGTTGTACCAGGTAAAACGCCTTGTTTGCATTGTTTATTAAAGGTGATGCCCCATACAGGGATGACTTGTGATACCGTTGGCATTATTAGTCCAGCAGTTCAAATTGTTGCTGCTTATCAGGTGGCAGAGGTTTTCAAGCTGCTTGTTGGAGATGACAAAGCCTTACGAAAAAGCTACTTAACGTTTGATGTTTGGCACAATCAACACTATGAAATCAATGTGGAGAAAATAAGGCAAGGTGATTGTCCATCTTGTGGCGACAAGCCGACCTATCCTTACCTATCCTATGAAAATCAAACGAAATTACAGATCCTTTGTGGCCGAGACGCGGTACAAATTCGACCACCAAAGCCCATTTACTATTCGCTTGATCAGCTGGCAAATCAGCTCCGTTCCCACGGAGAAGTCCAGGTTAATCCTTATTTGCTATCTTGCCAAGCGGACGATTACCGAATCGTTATTTTCCAAGATGGGCGAGTTGTGATACATGGTATACAAGATATACAGAAAGCCAAAAGCATTTATTATCGTTTATTAGGTTAAGGGAGTGTACCAAATGGTAGAAAAAAGACAACCAATTCCTGTGGCAGAAGCCGTTCATCGTGTAATGGACTATGCCTTTCAAGCAAAAAAGGAGCATGTGTCATTAACGCAAGCACATGGACGCTTTATAGCACAAGCTATTAGAGCCGATCATGATGTACCTGCTTTTGATCGTTCACCGTATGATGGCTATGCCATTCGCTCCGTCGATAGCCAAGAGGCATCTTCACAGCATCCAGTCCGCTTTCAAGTCGTTGGAGAAATTGGCGCAGGCTATGTCTATGAAGACGTAGTTGGCGATCATCAAGCAGTCCGCATTATGACAGGGGCGCCGATACCGCAAGGTTGTGATGCAGTGGTCATGCTAGAATTAACCCAAACATTCGAAGAAAATCATCAAAAGTATATGTCGATTAAACGACCTTTTGAAGCAGGTACTAATATTTCCTATAAAGGGGAAGATGTGCAGCAAGGCGCAGTTCTCATTGAACAAGGCCAATATATTAACCCGGGTGTGATGGCCTTACTTGCTACTTTTGGCTATGAGCAAGTACCTGTTTATCGTAAAACAGTTATTGGTGTGCTTGCCACTGGTAGCGAATTACTAGAGCCAGGTGAAGCTTTACAGCCAGGTAAGATTCGCAATAGTAATGCCTATATGATGATGGCGCAAATTGAGCGTGCTGGGGCAGAAGTGAAATATTTCGGCAAGTTGAGTGATGATCTTACATTATGTATTGATCGTGTTGAAAAGGCCCTACAGGAGGTTGATATTTTAATTACAACGGGTGGCGTTTCCGTAGGTGATTATGATTATTTACCAGCTATTTATGAGGCGATTGATGCAAAGGTATTGTTTAATAAAATAGCGATGCGTCCAGGTAGTGTGACAACGGTTGCTGCTCGCAACGACAAATTATTATTTGGTCTTTCTGGTAATCCTTCAGCCTGCTATGTTGGCTTTGAGCTATTTGTACGTCCGATTATACGTTCTGCATATGGGCATACTCAACCACATTTACGCAGAGAGCAAGCTATTTTAGGGGCTGATTTTACAAAGCCCAATCCCTTTACACGCTTTGTACGAGCTCGTATCGAATATGAAAAAGGGAAGCTCGTAACTGTCCCATCTGGGTTCGATAAATCGAGTGCAGTTTCATCTTTAGCGACAGCCAATGCATTCATTGTTTTACCAGGTGGCTCTAGAGGCTATGAAAAGGGTATGCAAGTGGATGTCCTTTTGCTAGAAGATCTACAAGGAAGTGAGTGGCCTTGGGACAATATCGAAAAATCTTACAGATAGTTGGCTATCAAAATAGTGGGAAAACAACATTGATGGAGCAATTGATCAGGCAGGCTACAATGGAAGGGCTAAGGGTAGGAACCATTAAGCACCATGGACATGGTGGAGTACCGACGATCGAAACTTCCAAGGATAGTAGTCGGCATGAGCAAGCAGGTGCGGTTGTTACAGCAGTGGAGGGGGCGGGTACTTTACGTATGAGTATCCACCAAAATAGCTGGCAATTGGCTGATATACTAGCGATTTATGAGTCCCTTCCACTGGATATCATGCTAATTGAAGGGTATAAAAATGAACATTATCCGAAGGTTGTGCTGCTGCGCACTGCACAGGATCAAGTACTACTACAGCAAGTAACCAATATCCTCTGTGTGATTTATTGGCCAAGCTGTCCGCTTGATCTATCCCTTGCAATCCCTGCTTTTTCGATTTATGAAGAATCACAATATATGGAATTTTTGTTGACAGAAATGAGGGGAAAACTATGACGACAGCGTTATTTGAAGTTATCGATCAACCAATAGATGTGGAGGAAGTAAGACAAAAAGTCCTTAGTCGAAATGCTGGAGCCATCACATTATTCATCGGTACAGTGCGTGAAATGACAAATGGTAAAAAAACGATGCATTTGGAATATCAAGCCTATCCAGCAATGGCGATTAAAATGTTTGAACAGATTGCAAAGGAAATACAAGAAGAGTGGCCAGAAGCAAAAGTGGCCATCACCCATCGTGTCGGTCATTTAGCTATTTCCGATATTGCCGTAGTGATTGCTGTGTCATCACCGCATCGTAAAATAGCTTACATGGCGAATGAATATGCAATTGATCGCATAAAACAAATCGTGCCCATATGGAAAAAAGAACATTGGGAGGACGGGACAGAGTGGATTGGTGATCAATTAGAAAATGTTCCCTATCCGCAAGGGAAACCAGCCATTCAGGAGGAGGAAAACCTGTGATTAACATTTTATTATTTGCTCACCTACAGGAAGCACTAGGTGAATCAAAGCTATCAGTAGAGCTGTCAGATGTGACAGTTGCGCAGTTAAAAGAGTGGATGGAAAAGCGCTACCCTCAGCTATCATTACAACAGATCATGACAGCGGTTAATGAGGAATTTGCAACGGATACGACGATTGTCAAATCTGGCGACACAATCGCCTTTATTCCACCGATCAGTGGGGGATGAGCAAAAAGAGGTAGTTGGCTTGAGCCAACTACCTCTTTTATACTTTCAGGATATGGATACTAAGAAGTAAAAGGAAGGAAATGGCGATCATACACAGAACCCATGTCCAGGCAAGGGGCATGTTTCCAGAATCGATGGCCATATATATTGCTAGTGGTGTTGTTTGTGTTTTCCCTGGAATATTTCCCGCAAACATAAGTGTCGCTCCAAACTCACCCAAAGCTCGTGTGAAGCTTAGAATCCCACCAGAAACAAGTGCCTTTAATGCCAGGGGAATGGACACGTAAAGAAAGACCTGCCATTCATTCGCTCCATCCACACGTGCTGCATTTTCAATATCTCGATCGACAGAGGCAAAGCCAGTTTTAGCTGATTGATACATTAATGGAAAGGCAACGATTGTAGAAGCGATGACGGCCGCCCACCATGTGAACATGATAGGTTGATCGAATAGCCAGATAATGATATCTCCTAACATACTATTTTTCCCGAAAATGACGATAAGCAGGAAACCGACTACTGTAGGAGGTAATACTAATGGTAATAGCAATACCGTTTCTAGCACTAGTTTACCTTTGAAATCATGGGTTGCCATCCATTTACCCATTAAAATACCTGCTATAATAGCGATGATCCCTGCAACAAAAGCAATTTCGATCGAAAGCCTAAGTGGAGACCAAAAATCGGTACTCATCTTTTATTGAGCCCCTTTAAATCCATACTTTTCAAAGACATCCATAGCTTCATCACTTTGTAAGAAGTGATAAAAATCCTCCGCCTCTTGTGCATGTTTACTAGCTTTTAGAACACCTACAGGATAAATAATCGGTGCGTGCATAGCATCATCGGCAGTTGCCACGACATTGACCTTATCAGAGACAAGGGCATCTGTTTTATAGACCATTCCCGCATCCACATTTTCTGTTTCTGTATAAGTAAGTACTTGACGTACATCTTTTGTATACACTACTTTTGATTCGAGTGAATCCCACAGTTGCATATTTTTTAATGTGTCCACACCATACTGCCCGGCAGGAACCGTTTCGGGCGTACCGAGTGCAATTTTTCCTGCTTGTTGTAAATCTTCAAAGGATTGAATTTGCTTTTCATTGCTTTTAGGCACGATTAATACTAAATCATTGGCTAAAAGATCCGTTCTTAGCTTTTGATCGATCATTTCTTTCTCTACAAGCGCATCAAATTTATCCTTTGCTGCTGAAAAGAAAAGGTCTGCAGGAGCCCCTTGTAAAATTTGTTGCTGTAAAGCACCTGAACCTCCAAAGTTATAGAGGATTTTGATTGTATCGTGTTGTTGTTCATAAGTTGTTTTCAGTTCTTCTAAGGCATCCTGTAGACTAGCTGCCGCAGAAATTGTTAGTTCAACTGGTTCGTTTGTTGCCGCCTCTTGGTTACCACAGGCTGCTAATAGTCCGACTAGTACTAACATTGTCGCAAATAAACGATAATATTTTTTCACGATGAGTATACTCCTTTTATAACTCGTTATAACAAGACATAACTAATTATAATCAGATATAAATAAAAAAGAAAGTTAGTAAGGGTAGAAAATGTCAAGATGTTCATAAGGCTATAAATACGTTACCATGTAAAATAGAGGCTTATAGGAGGAGAACTTTTACATGTCACAAGAACAATCCTATACGATTGAAGAGGTTGCACAATTATTAAAGGTTTCAAAATTAACAATTTATGATTTAGTGAAAAAGGGTGATTTGCCAGTTTTCCGCGTAGGACGGCAAATGCGGGTAGATCGTGCTGACTTGCAGACCTATATACAAAAACGAAAAACAGGTAGTATGCCAGCTGTGGCACAGGCTTCCATAGCCACTCCTACTAAAAATCATGCGAAAATTATAGTGAGTGGGCAAGATTTAGTATTAGATATTTTAGCAAAATATATCGAGAAACGACGATCTACGAAAGTATTACGCTCACATGAAGGTAGTTTTAATGGTGTAATGGCGTTGTATCACGGAGATTGTGATATTGCGAGTTTACATATGTTTGATGGGGATACAGGAGATTATAATACTCCTTATGTAAAAAAAATCTTTGTCAGCCATGCCTTTGTTCTCATCAATGTTGTATCACGTAAAGCAGGTTTCTATGTTCAAAAGGGGAATCCGTTGGAAATACGCACATTTGAAGATTTCCAAACAAAGACATTCACATTCATCAACCGTGAGAAAGGCTCAGGTGCTCGTACTCTGTTAGATGAGCAATTGCGTATTCACGGTATCGCTCCATCCACGATTGCAGGCTATACCCATGAAGAAATGAGCCACCTCGATGTCGCCTCTGCAGTCGCCAATGGACGTGCAGATGTTGGGATTGGCATTGAAAAAATTGCCAAGCTTATTCAGGTCGATTTTATACCAATGGTCACTGAACGTTACGATATTGTGTTATTAAAAACACCAGAAAATCAACTGCTCATCGATATGGTGAAGGAGATTTTAAATACACCTGATTTCCAATCTGAAGTAGCTGCATTAGGAGATTATGACATCTCTTTAATGGGTCAAGTCATGTATGAAACGCTATAATCAAAAATTCATATTGAGTTTAATAAAAAAATCAATTACAATTCTAACTAGGAAATTTTATGGTCGTTGTGTCAATTAGTATGGCACAGCAGCTATATTCTTTTAGGATACATGGTGAGATGGATAAATTAGTAGGTACTACTGCTAGGATATTAGCCCACCATAAAATAGCTTGCGTACTCAATGCGCAACTATTTTATGGTGGGCTTTTTTGTATAGTAAAAAGGAGATGGATGATGTGACATGGTCAGTATTACATATCATTGGCATTATTGCCTACGCCATTAGTGGAGCATTTGTTGCGTTACAGGCCAACTATTCTTTTATTGGCATATTTGTGCTTGGTCTGACAACGTCTTATGGTGGTTCCATTATCCGCAATGTTGTATTGGATATCCCTGTGTCAGATATATGGGAACGGCAATCCTTATTAGTCGTTTTAGTCACGCTGACGACCATTTTATTTGTCAAAAGGAACTGGATTCATCATTGGAACCGCTGGGGCTATTTCTTTGATTCAATTGGCCTAGCTTCTTTCGCAATACAAGGCGGATTGTTAGCAAAAAGCTTACATCACGACCTAGGTATCATTATTATAGCGTCGATGTTTACTGGTGTTGGTGGAGGGATGGTTCGAGATTTGTTAGCTGGTAGAACACCGCTTGCATTAAGAGAAGAAATCCATGCTGTTCTCACATTTGTATGTGCCCTTTGTATATGGTTAGGGTGGGACAGCCCGCTTGAATTGTCAGTCATTGTTATTTTTATAGTAGTGATTCGCATGTTATCGGTGAATAATAAATTAAAATGGAAGCCTCCTTTTAAACATTCCTATAAGAATGCAGAGGAAAAATAGGTTGATTGTCGAAATGAACTGCTCCGTAAAAATTTGACTCCAATCTAACTTTTTTTGGGTCTGCTCATTTTGAAAAGTAAAATCAATTAACGATACAAAATTTATAACTAAAAACAAGTAGTTTGCGATGTAATTACGTTACTTTAAAAATAATATCTAATATAGAAACAAACTATGATTATCATAGAAATGATTTAATAGATAAATGATGTAAACTTTTTTAAAATGAAGATGGCCTTATGAAAATGAGGACTATTAGATTGGAAAGGTGTTTTAGATTATGCTTAATGAAGTAGCAGGTATTAAAATCCCAGATTCTATTTTAGCAAGGGATGCACGAGATATTTTGAGAGACTACGGAAATGATTTACTTTGGAATCATTCGAACCGTGTATTTCTATTTGGTGCCATTATGGGAAAAGAGGCAAAAAAGAATTATGATCTAGAGTTACTGTATATCAGTGCATTATTCCACGATTTAGGATTAACAAAAGAGTATAGCAGTCCAGATTTACGATTTGAAGTAGATGGTGCAAATGCTGCAAGAAGCTTTTTGCAACAATATCAAGTTCCAGAAGAGTCAATTCGTCTTGTCTGGGATGCAATAGCACTGCATACGACAATTGGTATAGCAGAACATAAAGAATCCGAAGTATCATTATTGTACTCAGGTGTAGGGTTAGACGTTATGGGGGATGGTTTTAAACAATTTCCAGCTGGATTGAGAGAAGAAATTGTACAAGCATTCCCACGTAATAATTTCAAACAAGACATTATTCCAGCTTTTTATGAAGGTTTTAAGCATAAACCAGAAACTACCTTTGGTAATATTAAATCTGATGTCGTTGAATTCTGTAAACCGAACTTTAAACCAAAGAATTTCTGTGAATGTATTTTACATTCACCTTGGAAAAGTTAATCAAAACATAAATCACAATTGTTTGTTCTAGGTGGGGTTTATACCATCAGCTTTAATCCAAGGGAGATATTTAGAGAATTTATTCATTTTATTTCGTTTTTTTTGATATAAGGGAATAATAAATAGTAAAACAACAAGAGTAGAACATGCTCTCAAGTATCTATAATAAAAAATGATAGAATAAAACAAAAAAGCCAACTACTTGAATAAGTAGTTAGCTTTTTTTTCGTGTTAAACTTTATTCGGTTTACAATTTTGAGTAAGAGAACATTGTTCTCCATGTTCAATAATCGGGCCATATTGTAGAATAATTCTTTTAGTAATAAAATTACTTTATACCAGATTATTATCTGACCATAAAACATGTAAAAATAGATAAAGTTTAATTAGAAAGGATTGAAATAAGATGGAATTACGCCATTTAGAATATTTTTTAATGGTTAGTAAAGAACTACATTTTACAAAAGCAGCTGAAAAATTAGGAATCTCTCAACCCACATTAAGTCATCAAATTAAGATTCTTGAAAAAGAGATTGGATATTCACTATTTAACCGTATTGGAAAGAAAATTGAACTTACACAAGTAGGGGAAATTGTACAAAAAGAAGCATTAAATATTCAAGGTTCCTTACAAAGTTTGTTTTCACAAATTACAGAATTTACGGAAGTAGAAATCGGGGAATTGAGAATTGCTGTGCTTCCAGGAGAAATAACTGATTTAATATCTACTTTGTGTATTCTATTTAACCAGTTATATCCTAACATTAAAGTGTTCATTCAAACTACTGATCAAGTGGAAAAGGCTGTTTTAGAAAATCGAGCTGATTTCGGTATTGATTTCCAAATTAATACTAATGATTTATTGCAAGTGACTAAATTATATGATGAAGAATTTTATCTAATATGTAATCAAAGTAATGATGGACAAAAAATTTCATTTTCTTCTGTTTTAGATAGTCCTCTTATTTTATTTCCTAGTATGCATCAATGTAGAAAAATAATAGATAAAACTAGCTATGAGCTTGGAAAGCAAATAGAGCCTATTGTTGAAACGTCAAGTATTAAGTCTATCTTGAATTTAGTTAGAAGTGGAGTTGGTTGTAGTATTGTATCCCGAACATTATATGAATTTTATGATACAGAGGATTTGTTTTTTCAAAAAATTGAAAACCCAACTTTAACCAGCACTGTTTATCTAGTAATGAAAAAGAACTGTTTTATTAATTATGCAGCACGTGAATATATTAAGTTATTAGTACGTGAAATCGAAAAGCTTTATTTTCACACAAACAAGGATGACATTAATTCCTTGCGAAGTTTTATATTATAGTTTTTTTCTATCATTATCATAGAAAGGATATGATAGACGAATAATGGAATCCTTTTTACAATTAAGAACAATCATGAATGCAATAGTCATTTTTGATATTTTTACTATCAAATTAAATAACTATTTAGAGGTGATTGTTAATGGAAAAAGATTTAAGCCAATTTATCAGAAATAAAGTGTTTTTGGACAAAGTTGTTTCTGCGGAGGAGGCAGCTTCTTGGATTGAAGACGGAATGAACATTGGAATGAGTGGATTTACACTTTTTGGTGAACCGAAAGAATTTCCACTTGCACTTTCTAAGCGCGGTGAGACAGAAGACTTCAAAATCAATCTATATACTGGAGCTTCATTAGGACCTGCTGCTGACCAATCAATGGCTGAAGCTGGGATCATTAACTTACGTGTTCCGTATCAAGGTAACCCTGTAATGCGTAAGAAAATCAATACTGGTGAAATATACTATATTGATCAACATGTATCACATACTGCAGAAGAGATAAGAAAAGGGTCATTAGGAAAAATTGATTATGCAATTATTGAAGCAGCTGCAATCACTGAAGAAGGTTATATTATTCCAACTGGTTCTGTTGGAAATTCACCTATTTTTGTGGAAAAATCTGAAAATGTTATCATTGAATTAAACACAACTGCTCCTAAAGCGTACGAGGGACTTCATGATATCCTTGTACTAGGGAATCAAGGTGAGCGTAGAGAGATTCCTATGTACAAAGTTTCAGATCGAATTGGAGAAATTGGAATTAAGGTTGATCCAGATAAAGTGAAAGGAATTGTTTTATCAGAACAGCCAGATATTCCTTCACCATTATTTGAGCCAAATGAAGAAACACAGCAAATTGCAAATAATTTATTAGACTTCTTAGCTGGTGAAGTAAAAGCAGGACGTTTAACTGAATCATTAGCTCCATTACAATCTGGAGTAGGTTCTGTTGCTAATGCAGTTCTAAATGGTATGAAAAATTCTCAATTTAAAGATATCGAGGTTTTTTCTGAAGTATTACAGGATGGGATCTTTGACTTAATAGATGCTGGTGTAGTTAAATTTGCAGCTGGTACATCATTCTCCCTTTCAAAGAAACGTGTTGATTCACTATCTGCAGATTTAGAGAAATACAAAGATAAAGTTTTGTTCAGACCTCAGGAAATTTCTAACCATCCAGAAATTATTCGTCGCCTAGGAGTTATTTCATTTAACACAGCAATTGAAGTAGATATTTACGGAAACGTAAATTCAACTCATGTTAGCGGAACAAAAGTAATGAATGGAATTGGTGGATCTGGGGACTTTGCACGTAACGCTAGAATTACAATTTTTGTAACTTCTTCCCTAGCAAAAGACGGAGCTATCTCAACAATCGTTCCTTTTGTATCTCATGTTGACCATACAGAGCACGATGTAGATGTAATTGTAACAGAACAAGGATATGCTGATCTTCGAGGACTTCCACCAGTGAAAAGAGCAGAAAAGCTTATCGAAATTGCACATCCTAAGTACAGATCACAATTACGTAATTACTTTTTAGAAGCAAAAGAGAAAGTTGGTGGTCATACTCCACACATTCTTGAAAAAGCTTTCTCTTTCCATACAAACCTAAAAGAAAAAGGTACAATGTTGATTGAGAGAGAAAAAGTGAAAAATAATTTATAAAATTAAAAAAGCGTTACGATAACCTGTAACATTGACCATAAGTACTAGCACATAAAGCCCTCGTTTTAAAGAGAGGCTTCACTTTAAAAATAAGTTTTATTGTTCTTAGGAAGTAAAATTATACTTCTCGGAAAGATAAATTAAGATTTTATTTTCTTGGTAGAAGGTAGAATTATAGTAAATATTAGCATACTCATAGAAAACAAATTTCAGACACTAAAAAGCCAACTACTAGTACTTTATGTAGTTGGCTCTATTGTACTGCTTTCTTTTGTGTATAACTTTTCTCGAAAAATGGGAAAACGAATCTATGTAGTTTCAAAACCGATAGATAATAGGCGACTTAACTACCGATTGGCACACCCAGCATTTGAGAAACAGCTAGTCCTGTAGTGGCTATAACCATACTTTTGTATTTTGTTAGAGGGAATTACTGGGGAATAGTATGCGTGATTAATTTGATTTTAGTCTTTTCTATTCACTTACGTGTAAATTGAACTGTAGGGACCGAAAATAAATGCAGTAAAAACGTTACCCTCTTTATTACATACAGGTGATCCTAAACCAGTTATTCAGAAGTTGGGACCTTAGGAATAATTAGTTTTAAAAGGAGAGCTTTGAAGATGTGTAGAACCTAATTGTAAACAAATTGACTTAATGAGTGCGCCCTATTCTAAATGTGTGAATTATAGTATAAAACTCTTCAAGATTTTAAGGTCCAAATTAAGAGTTATATACTTTGAAAAATTACTAAAATAGCTTTGATACCAAATTTAAATATGATAAAGGATGATTAATTTGATGAAACCTAGAATCGGAATGGTAGGACTGGGTGGCATCGCTCAGAAAGCATATTTGCCAATTCTTTCTAAAGAAATAGATTGGACATTTGCGGGCGCATTTTCACCCAGTAGAGAGAAGAGAAAGGTAATCTGCAATCAGTATCGTATAAAAAATTTCGATAGCTTACCGGCATTGGCTCAAGAGTGTGATGCCGTGTTTGTACACAGTTCCACTGAATCACATTTTAATGTGGTTTCGGAACTACTTTACAAAGGGATAGATGTATATGTCGATAAACCATTGGCAGCATCTATTTCGGAATCAGAAAAATTAGTCGAATTAAGTGGAAAATTGGGAAGAAAGCTTATGGTTGGATTCAATCGTCGTTTTGCTCCTATGTATGTAAAAGCAAAGGAAAAAGCAAATAATATAGCTTGGGTACGTGTTGAAAAGCACAGAACAGATAGTGTGGGTCCTTATTCTTATGGGTTCACAATGTTAGATGATTATCTCCACTTAGTCGATACAGTACGTTGGCTGGGTGATGGAGATCTTAATGTGCTGTATGGAACTGTTCATACGCGATGAAAATCAACTTTTATATGCGCAGCATATGTATGAATCCTCTCAAAATATATCTTTCTCCACAGCTATGCATAGAAAAGCAGGAACGAATTTAGAACAAATAGAATTGATTACAGACGGAGCAATTATCCGTGTAAAAAACATGAATACAACAGAAATCGAAGAAGGAAATGTAATTTCTACAACCGTTTCTTCTTCATGGGATACAATATTAAAACAACGAGGCTTTGAAGATGCTGTAAAGCATTTCATTTATTGTATTCAAAATGATGAGCAACCACTCGTGGATGGATTAGAAGGGTTAAAATCTCAACTACTTGTTGAACAATTAATAAAGCAAAAATAATTCAATTCATAAGATTATGGATATTAAATTAGTGCAAGTTTAGTAATGTCCCTTCTACATTCTACCCATTGGGCCATTGGAAAAATTGAGGAGCTTCAACAGAAAGAGTGGTTAAAAAATAAAAAAACTACTCAGGAGAGCATCAAACTTTTTATAAAATCAACATAAATCAAAGGAATTTAAGCAAAGTGTGGACACAGCCAGTATGCCACAAAGTATTTCAGGTGTTGGTCGATGTATTGTTAACGGAACCATTGAATCCTTTTAGGGCACTTTGGAGTGTAAGAATTATTATTTATATATACGAGTCGTATCAAGGGGGGAAAACTGGCGATTGAAGACAATATTCATTGTTTTAATCGCTATTGCTAACAGAAATGATTAAGCGGCTTGAGCCCTTTAGAATTCTAAGCTCAAGCCGCTTAATACATTTTTATTATTACAATGTTTTACTTGAGTGGATATATTGGAAATTAACCAATATGCTTTTACTACAATAATTAATAGTATGTCTTGCCATTATGACAAAAGCTAGACAAACTAAATAAAATGGTTATGCACTATTTCTAATTAAATGTTTAAATAACTTATTAAGAAGGGATACATATAAATGAATTTTTATATCGCCCTGTGATTAAAAATGATGTTATAAAGAGGTTATAAACCTTTAAAATTAAATATTGTTTTGCTAATTTTTCCAAGGTGAATGTAATATACATTCACAGAAATTTTTTTGTTTATAGTTCGGTTCAAAGAATTTAACGACATCAGCATTCATATTACCATAGGTA
Source organism: Lysinibacillus sp. GW823-FHT02G10 (assembly GCF_058797135.1). Lineage (NCBI taxonomy): Bacteria > Bacillati > Bacillota > Bacilli > Caryophanales > Bacillaceae > Lysinibacillus > Lysinibacillus sp. GW823-FHT02G10. Next base: position 1,565,452 of record NZ_JBXAJI010000001.1, on the reverse strand, counting down.
GTTTCGGGTTTATGCTTAAAACCTTCATAAAAAGCTGGAATAATGTCTTGTTTGAAATTATTACGTGGGAATGCTTGTACAATTTCTTCTCTCAATTCAGCTGGAAATTGTTCAAAACCTTTCCCTATAACATCTAAAGATATACCTGAATTCAGTAATGATACTTCGGATTCTTTATGTTCTGCAATACCAACTGTTGTATGCAATGCTATTGCATCCCAGACAAGACGAATCGACTCTTCTGGAACTTGATATTGTTGCAAAAAGCTTCTTGCAGCATTTGCACCATCTACTTCAAATCGTAAATCTGGACTGCTATACTCTTTTGTTAATCCTAAATCATGGAATAATGCGCTGATATATAGTAATTCTAAATCGAACGTCTTATTTGCTTCTTTTCCCTTAATAGCACTAAATAGAAATACACGATTTGAATGGTTCCACAGCAAATCATTTCCATTTTCTCTCAAAATATCTTGTGCATCCCTTGCTAATTTAGAATCTGGAATTTTAATACCGGCTACTTCATTAAGCATCCTTAAAACACCTTTCTTTTTAAGATTGCCTTTCTATAAAGGCTTCTTTATTGTAAAAGAGTATTTATCATTTATCTATTTGATAATTTCTATAATAATTATAGAAATTTTCTATCGAATAATCCTTTTTAAAGTATAAATGGAATGCTTTTTTTACATAAAAATTGCAGTACTCTTTTTCATTTATCAACAACCCTATAAAAAACTTCTTTGTAGCTTTTGTAAAATGTGTTCTTTGCTCACCATTAGCTCAATATATACCATTCATTATAAGGGTGGTAATCCTTCTCTCGTTAGTATTGCAAACGTTCTTTGGTTTATTCTACTTATTACTTGGTACTATTATCTCGTTTCGGCCTACATTTCTAATTGTTTTATAAAAGTAGCTCGTTTACTGGTTTTTTTGAAGTAGATCATCTAAGCCTATTCTAGTAAGGAATTCTGTTCTAACACGATCAGCAACAATTGAGACCTCCTCTGAGCCATCATCCACTGGATCAATGTGTACTCGGTATGGTCTTTCACCTTCAGGTAGAGAAACAATACGTGCAATTTCATCAGATACCATAGATACATCAGCATCCTCAGGAGAAATAGCAGCTAGCTTTTCGCCTATTTGATCTATTAAACCATTGTACTTAGCATCGTATTCCGCTTGTACTTGTTTGTCTTGTGGTTGACCAGCGTTAATAAAATGATTCGTTCCACTAGTAAAAGAACCTGGTACTACGATTGAAGTTTCTATTCCAAATCGGGCAAGTTCAGCAGCATAAGAAACTGCCAATGAGTCCATACCAGCTTTTGCGGCAAAATAAGGGGCCAAGTAGGGTGGTGTTCCACCTTTAACACTTGAGCTAGACACCCAAATAATTAGGCCTTGACCACGTTTCCGCATGTTAGGGAGCACAGCACGATTAACACGTTGAGTCGATAACACATTGATATTGTACATTTCGGCTAGTTGCTCAGGTGTAAACGCTTCTGCTGGACCAACAACCATATGTCCAGCATTATGGATTAAGACATCGATATGAGTATGTTTTGTTAAAATCTCTCTCACTGCAGAATCGATAGAATTTTGTGAATTCACATCCATTTCAATTGCGTTAATATTTACCATATGTTTAGTCGAATAATCGATAACCGCTGTTACTTGATGAGCATTACGACCATTTGTTTCCCGCATACCTGCATAGACAATATGTCCAGCTTTTGAAAGTGTTCTAGCAGTTAGAGCACCAAATCCACTTGAAGCTCCTGTTATAACTATGACTTTCTTTTGTTCTTCACTCTTCATTATTTATTCCTCCTAATGTGAAAAATTAAGCAAGACCACCATTTGAAAAGATAACTTGTCCATTAATCCATCGTCCTGAAGTTGCTAAATATGTTACTGTGTCTGCAATGTCCTCTGGTGTACCAAGACGTTCAAGTGGTGCTGCTTTAGAAAGATTATCGATTGTTTGCTTATCTTTTCCATCTAAAAATAATGATGTTGCAGTTGGACCTGGAGCCACTGCATTAACGGTGATATCTTTACCACGTAATTCGCGTGCCAATATCATTGTCATTGATTCAATTGCTGCTTTACTTGCTACATAAGCACCATATGTTGGGAATTGCGTGCGCGTAACAGAAGTAGAAAAATTGATAATTGCACCACCTTTGCGAACACGTCGTGCTGCTTGTTGGGATATTATAAAAGTTCCTCGAATATTTGTATGGTACATTTTATCTAAATCATCTAGGTTCAACTCTATGATAGAGCTTAGTAGCATAATACCTGCTGTATTAATAACAACATCAATACCACCAAATTTTTCTTCAACTTTATCAAAAGCCTTTTTCATAACTTTTTCATCTGCAACATCTCCACCAATACTTATTGCATTTCCACCTTGCTGTACAATCTCATTAACTATTGTTTCTGCTTTAAACTTATTGCCAGAATAATGAACAGCAACAGCAAATCCATTTTCAGCTAATTTTTTTACTATGGCTTGTCCAATACCACCAGAGCCTCCTGTAACAAATGCTACTCGCAAATTTTGTGCTTCATTAGTTTTTTTTGTCATGAAATTACTCCTTTATCATTAAGTAGTCGAACGAGGTTACAATTCTATAAAATTGTAACTTGTTGACACCTTTATTATACATCGATAAGTTACAAAGTCAATGTTTTGTAACTGGGGGGTATCCTGTATAATAAACTTAGTAAAACTAGGGGGTTCCACAATGGCAATACTAACAAAAGAAAAGATTTTTTCTGTTGCAGAAGATATTATTATGAGAAAGGGTGTACAAAAAACTACTCTTTCTGATATTGCAAAAGAACTTGGAGTTACACATGCGGCATTTTATAAACATTACAAAAATAAAGAGGATTTAATGCAGCAACTGGCACTAAGTTGGCTAAAAGTTACTTCAAAGGAATTACTAGAATGGGAGGCTCCTAAAGATATAAGTTCTGCTGCTGCACTTCACGATTGGCTTTGGCTTCTAGCTACTACGAAGAAAAAACTTTATCATGATAATGAGCGTATGTTTCGGTTATATACGGATTATTTAGAAGGTACTCAAATCCTCGTTAAAGATCACCTAAAACATTTGGCGCAAAAAGCAGAATCCATTAGTGGATTAAAAGAATCTGGCTCTGCTATTATTACAGCATTTGTATATTTCCATAATCCATACTTTGCAGACCGTTGGGATAATGAGTTTTATAAAGAAACTTTTGAAGATGTATGGAAATTAATTGCTAACAATCTGCCCTAAGTTAAGAGGGTGCTATTTCTAAATTCTCCCAGTAATTAATTATTACATCTGTTGTCAAAAAGATTTAAAAATATAGTTGTAAATTCAAAAAAAGATGTATGAAGAAACACCATTAAAAATTGAATATTGTAATGGCGTTTTTGATGTATTTTTCAACATAAAAAATCTTCTTTTTATTCCTTAAGAGGTTTGGTTAAAAATTTTTATCAACTGCCAGTAATTGTATAAGCACTATAGAAATCATAGGAGTAGTATCCATTGGTTCTACTACAGTAAACCTTTTATCCCAAGCTGGGATTTTTTTCGTAACTGTTACACATAAATCACCAACCTTAAATCTTTTACCGTTTGAACTAATTTCCTGAAATTACTCGGGACTTAGCATTTCAAGAAGTGGATGTAGACTATCAAATTATTAAGTAATCCATGTACTAAAAGTTAATATGAAATTTTATTATTAACTCCAATGTAAAGATGCAAATTGACACTGTCACAAGTTTTTTCTTATTGATTTACTCATAGAAAACATATATCAGATACTAAAAAACCAACTACTTGTAATTTAAGTAGTTGGCTTTTTAGTATTAGCTTTTTTAAGAAGTTGTATACTTTGAATCGATTTGCTGATTAGTAAGTAGAACTCCACTCTTTATGAATAAAATCAATGAAAAAATAAAACAAAGTCCTGTAAAGATACTAACAGAAATAAAACCGCCGATGTTTGCGTAAAGCATCCCAGCTACAAATGATCCTATAGTTGTTCCAAAATACATTGATGCATTTGCAAGTGATGCGATTGTTCCGCGTGCTGTAAAAGAAAGTGTTTGTAATAAACTCATCATAAGTGGAAAAACAATTCCTACGCACAGAAAAATTAAAAAATAAGCAGCTTTAATATATGGTAAGCCTGGTAAAAAAGGAAGAACTAGATAAAGCAAAACAAGTAGCATTACTCCAAAAGAGAGAGAGGTTTTTATACCCATTTTTTTAACCAAGCTACTTCCAAAGAAACTGCTAATTGTATTACCTAAGCCAAGGAATAAAAACACAGTTCCAATACTTGCTATGCTGAGCTGAAATTTGTCAGAAAGCCATGTGCCGATAAAGGAGAATGCAGCAAAATTTCCTAGTTGAAAAATAAAATAGCCAAGAAAAGCTAACTTTGATCTTGATTCACCCAGTAGAGCACGGTAACGTCCTAAAATAGAAGAATCTTTCTCGTGTGAATGAACTGATGGCATAGATGGCAATAAAACCGCAATAAGAATGGCTAGAAAGAAAGAGCAAATTCCAATAATGATAAACGGGGTTGGCCAACCGAAAGTAGCTAGATAACTACCGATTGGCACACCTAACATTTGAGAAACAGCTAGTCCTGCAGTGGCTATACCCATAGCTTTTAGTATTTTGTTAGATGGAACTAACTGTGGAATAGCCGCCCAGACTTGAGGGGAAGTAAACGCAGCACTAACCCCTGCTAAAAATCGAAATAAAAACATACTCCAAAAGCTCGTAGCATACCCACATAGCAAGGTGAATATACCAAAACTAAGTATGCCAACCAGCATCACTTTTTTGCGATTCCAGCCATCTGAAAGAGGCCCAGAAATTAACGCAAATAATGCATATCCCAAAGCATAGGCAGATACAATCCATCCTGACTTTTCAATAGAAATGTCAAAAACATCACGTAGTGTTGGTAATAAAGGAGAGACAATAAACGTGTCAGTTCCGATAATAAACATGATAAAGAAAAATAAAGTTAATATTTTTTTCATAGTAAATCTCCTCAATTTCTATTGTTCGAATATAATCGAACAATAGAAATATATCACCAACTATGATATATTGCAATTATTAAGTTAATATTTATTTTTAGGTAGGTGACTAATATGAGAACGCTTTACCATCCAAGTTTTAATGAAATCAATCTATCAACTGTACTTTATGCACTTAGTGATCAAATAAGGCTAGATATAATTAAGAGTTTAGCTGCAAATGGCGAACAATCTTGTAGTAATCTTGAAATTCCTGTTGCGAAATCAACCCTTTCACATCACTTTAAGGTGCTTAGAGAGTCAGGAGTTATAAACACAAGAATAGAAGGAACTCAACGGTTTATTTCAATTAGATATGACGATTTAAATACTCGTTTTCCAGGTTTACTGAAGGCTATTTTACAGGGAGTAGAATAAAGACTTATTTAACGAAGGGGTTATCCGAAAGAGTTAGACAATTTTCTTAGTAAAAGATACGGTTATATTCAAGAAATTTGTGAGTTGCTCAAAATAGAAAAAGTTCTTGCCGTACCCCAAAATAACTGGTAAAGATAAATTAATCGAAATCCAATATAAAAAAATTAATACAGGAAAATTAAAACGACATCTAACTTTTTAGATGTCGTCTCTTTTTATATATAAAAAATGCTTATTTTAGGTGTAAAATGGCGTATTCCTAGGTTAATGTATATTGCATTTAAAAGGAAAGGTTCCAAATATGTCTCTTGTCTTTCCGATGTTGTAATAGAATGTTCTTCTACTGAAGTCAACGCTATGAATAATCATCTTATATTCAAACCAACATTTGATTTGACAGTGAGGGGAAAAATAAAAGAAGTGTTGCAAAAACTTCAAATTTAAAAAAGGCGCCCTTGCAATTTCAAGTGGCGCCTAAAACATTTGAGGTAGAAATTCCCTCATGAATCGTTGATTTTTTCGTAACCATATCTTCAAAATCATGCGATGTGTTAACAGTTTATGCCTTTTATTTGGTCTCGCCTTTGCTTCTATGAGGCTCTGTAAAAGAATACAAGTTTCAGTTGCAAAAGCTTGAGGTTCAACGAGAACATCCAGCTTGTAATTAATTAACTGGGCTGTCTGAACCTTGGCAAGTAATTGCGCAAATTGTGTATTCATGGTAGCGTAATTTTCCTCTAATTCTAGGTCAATCAATGCATAGAGCGTTTGCTCTATTTCAACTTCTAATTCCTCCAATAACTCTTTTGACGGCTGTGTCACTAGTTCACCCTCTTTTATACGACTAGATAACCAATAGCTGCACAAAGTACGCCAATTAGCAAGGTACTGGCAATATAGCTTATGGCTTGTCTCCATTTTTGTTGTTCTATAAGCTGTAGACATTCAAATCCAAAAGTAGAAAAAGTTGTGTAGGCTCCTAAAAAACCTATGCCAATTAATTGCCATAACCAATCACTAAGATGTAGGGCAAATAAGAAACCAAGCGCAAAGGAGCCTGTACAATTAATAATAAAAGTCGCCCATGGATAGGGATGTACAAGTAATTTTCCTAAATAAAATCTAGAAAGAGCGCCAAAAAATCCACCAATTCCGACTAAAATCATGCAATACGCCCCCTAGCAAGTCGTATTCCCAGCCATGTGCAAGCTAATCCACCTAAAACACTTACTGTAACATAGAGTACAGCCTGTAGCCACTCGCTATTTTCTAGGAGTAATAGTGTCTCTAAGGAAAATGTCGAAAAGGTAGTAAAAGCTCCACAAAACCCTGTACCTACTCCTAGTACAATAGGTGTGCGTTTTATAAATGAAGTAAAAAACCATGCTAAGCAAAAGCAGCCCAGTAAATTAATAAACAGTGTTGTGAATGGAAATATTTCTGTATTGGGAACGGCGAGACTCAGACTATATCGACAGATGGCACCAAGAATTCCACCAATTCCCACGGCTAGAAATGACCTCAACATAAAAACCCCTTACTGAAAATGACTATAATGAAAGTGTATCATGAGACAAAAATTTTAGAAATATTTCAATTCGAGTTATGTCCCAAAATCGATTGTTGAAATGTATATAGTGTATAGAAAGTTATAGATGCGCATGAAATAATATTTCGAAATATTATATGTGGAAAATGAAATATCTTTTATTATATGGACAATTCTTTGTCCCTCTTATGTGAAGCCGTTGACGGAAAACCCGGTGACGGCTAATCCATAAACGGAAATCCAGACACTACTAAATAATAAATAACTAAATAATAATTAACTAAATAAAGATGATGAGATAAGCATATGGAAGGAGTGCAACAGACGCAAAAAGAATATTCTAGTGTCTACTACTGGGTATCAAAATCACTAGTCGTGTATTTCAGTCTTTAGGTTAATGTTTGTGCCGTAGAATTATTGTAAGGTTATAGACAACACTGTAATTTTAAGCATGTTCTCCCTTTGATTCCTTAGAGCATTTCAATGCTTTAAAGCGCTAACTATTTCCTGAAAATGATAAAAAATAACAGGGTGATAGTTGACAAATATTTCTATAGTGTGATAATCTTCAAGAACACTATAACAAATAAGCTAAAGGAGGGCATGACAATGTTAATTTTATCAGTATCAAATTCAATCACAGTTACATACATTGTCCGTGCCTAACGCTTTATTTACTATTGCAGAACTAGGTATGGAATTATCCTGCCTTTTATAAGAGACACTTACTCTTTTAGGGTATGTGTCTTTTTTTGTGCAAAAAAGGTTGTAGTGCAAACAAAAAAGGAGTGTATGTATATGACAAAAACAGTTAGAAGAATGATTTTCAAAAAGGAATTACTAGAAAGTGGGTAGTCATCCACAACAGCACGGAGGAAAGAAGGTTATGATGTATGTTTGATGTGTTAAGTAAATTAGGCTGGTTCTTTAAAAAATACTGGAAGCAATATACGGTGGCCATTGTTCTACTAATGGTTGCCAGTGGATTAGAGGTTGTCCCTCCCTATTTACTCGGTTCTATTATAGATCTATTGACTGCAGGAGAAATGACACCAGCTATTTTAACAAAATATGTCTTGATTTTTATTGGGATTATTATTGGGGGCTATTTATTAAATTTTGTGTGGCAATTCCGACTATTTGAAGGAGCTATCAACCTTGAGAAAATTTTACGTCGTAATTTAATGCAGCATTTTTTACGTATGACCCCAACATTTTATGAAAAAAACCGAACCGGTGACCTGATGGCTCGTGCAACAAATGACTTGAATGCCGTATCCACGACAGCAGGTTTTGGCATTATGACGTTGATTGATTCAACGATTTATATGGGCTTTATCATTTTTGCGATGGGCTATATGATTTCGTGGAAGCTTACATTTTTTGCTATGTTACCAGTTCCTATTATGGCGATCCTCATTCAATATTTAGGGAAAATTGTTCATGAGCGATATATGAAGGCACAAGATGCTTTTGGGGAACTAAATGATAGTGTGCTAGAATCTGTAGCAGGAGTGCGAGTGGTGCGTGCCTATGTGCAGGAAAAAAAGGATGAGGCTAATTTTGCAGATATGAGTGAAGTTGTGTATGCGAAAAATATTCATACAGCGAAAATCAATGCTTTATTTGGCCCGATTACAAAAGTCGGAACAGGCATTAGCTATGTTGTAGCACTTGGTTACGGGGCTCATTTAGTGGCAACTGAGGCGATGACGGTTGGGCAACTGGTCACGTTTAATGTTTATTTAGGTTTGGCTGTTTGGCCGATATTTGCGATTGGTGAGCTCATCAATGTTATGCAGCAGGGGAATGCCTCACTAGATCGCGTGCAGGAAACCTTGAACTACGAGGCGGATGTTCAAAATATTCCGAATCCACAAATGATTGCGACACCAAATGCGATTGGCTTTGATGCCTTAACATTCCAATATCCGATGAGTCAGGTGAAAAACCTACAGCAGATTTCACTTTCCTTGAAAAAAGGCCAAACGCTTGGCATTGTTGGTAAAACGGGAGCAGGTAAAACAACCTTCCTACGCCAATTATTGCGAGAATACCCAATCGGTCAGGGACAGCTTTCCATTGACGGTATCGATATTACCGCTCAAACGAAGGAGCAGATCCTCGATTGGATTGGTTATGTGCCACAAGATCATGTGTTATTCTCACGAACTATTCGTGAAAATATATTATTTGGGAAAGAAGATGCAACACAAGCAGAGTTGCAGCAGGCGATACGTGCCGCGTATTTTGAAAAGGATTTAGACAATCTACCAATGGGCCTTGAAACACTTGTTGGAGAAAAGGGTGTCTCTCTTTCAGGCGGTCAAAAACAACGTGTATCTATTGCTCGTGCTTTAATTAAAGATCCTGAAATTTTAATGCTGGATGATTCACTCTCCGCTGTCGACGCGAAGACAGAGGCAAGAATTATTGAAAATATTCAGCGTGAACGTCAAGGTAAAACGACGATTATTACGACACATCGCTTGTCTGGTATTCAGCATGCCGATGTCATCATCGTACTGGATGATGGGCAAATTGTAGAGCAGGGAACACATGAGGAACTTCTTGCGCAACAAGGATGGTATAAAGAGCAATTTGACCGTCAGCAGCTAGAAGGAGGTGCCTCATGAGTACGAGTCAACGTTTAATGCGCTATGCGATGTATTTTAAAAAGCCGATACTATTAGGCTTATTCTTCCTAACAATTGCCGTATTCACGGAGCTTGTTGGACCGTTTATTGCGAAACATATTATTGATAATTACATGACAATCGGTCATATAGAAATCAAACCGATTACATGGTTGCTCATTGTGTATTTACTTTTAGCCATTGCAACAGCCATATTACGTTATTTTATGTATATTTATTTGCAAATTGGGGCAAACCGTGTTATCCAAAAATTACGTAAAGATGTCTTTGAACATATTCAAACTTTACCAATCCAATACTTTGACAATTTACCAGCGGGTAAAATTGTTGCGCGTGTAACAAACGATACAGAGGCAGTTCGGAATTTATATGTACAGGTACTATCCAATTTTGTGACGAGCTTCATTTCTATTTTTGGGGTGTATATAGCGCTCTTTATTTTAAATTGGAAAATGGCAATGCTTGCTTTAACCATGATTCCAATTGTTTATGTGTGGATGATTTTATATCGAAAATTTGCCTCTAAATATAACGATGTCATTCGTACAAAAATTGCAGATATTAATGCCATGATTAACGAATCCATTCAGGGCATGACAATTATTCAGGCGTTCCGTCGTGAGCAGCAAATGACGAAGGAATTTGATGACATGAATAATGAGCATTATGCGTATGAACGTAAGCTGCTGGTGCTTGATTCAGCTACATCCTTTAACCTTGTGAATACGCTAAGACTTATCATGTTTACGGTCTTTATTTTCTACTTTGGTACACGCTCATTCACATCAACTGAAGTGATTACAGCAGGGACATTGTATGCATTTGTTGATTACTTAACAAAGCTATTTAATCCGATCACGAATATTGTGAACCAGTTTTCACAGCTTGAGCGTTCACTCATTGCAGGTAAACGTGTCTTTGAGGTGCTAGATACGAATGGTGAGCCTGTTTCTGAAAAGAGCATCCCACGATATAAAGGAAATGTGGTTTTCGAAGATGTTTCCTTTGCCTATAAAGATAATGAATATGTGCTGAAAAACCTGTCATTTGAAGCACATCAAGGTGAAACAATTGCCTTAGTTGGTCATACAGGTTCAGGGAAAAGTTCCATTATGAACTTGTTGTTCCGCTTCTACGACCCATCAAAAGGCAAAATAACCATTGATGGCATTGATATTACTTCTGTTCCACGTCAAACGATGCGTGAACATATGGGTATTGTGCTACAGGACCCTTACTTATTTACGGGTACGATTGCATCCAATGTTAGTTTAAACAACCCGCGCATCTCTCACGAGAAAATAGAAGCTTCCTTAAATGCTGTAGGGGGAGAACGTGTTTTAGCTAATTTACCAAATGGCTATGAGGAACCAGTTATTGAGAAGGGCAGCACATTATCTTCAGGACAACGTCAGTTGATTTCGTTTGCACGCGCCCTGGCGTTTGATCCAGCAATTTTAATATTGGATGAAGCGACATCGAATATTGATACGGAAACGGAAGAAATTATTCAGCATGCGATGGATGTCCTGAAAAAAGGACGAACAACGTTTATTATTGCCCATCGACTTTCTACCATTAAAAATGCAGATCGTATTCTTGTACTTGATCGAGGAAAAATTGTAGAAAACGGCACGCATGATGAACTGCTAGCGCTTGGCGGAATTTATGACAAGATGTATCAAATGCAGGCGAACTCCTTACAATAATAGCTTAAAAGCCCCACTTCAACTGTGAAGCGGGGCTTTTCTATTTATCTTACATATTTGAAGACATTGATAAAGAATAACAGGACAGACAGCGCTACAGCAATTCCACCACCAGACACGAAAAGCTCAAATAACCAGCGTGGTACATCCCAATACACCATCATCATGCCAACAAAAAGGAAGGGTAAACCGAGATTGTAAAGCCAGAACTGTGCTTTGGCGAGACCTGTCTCCGCAGCATTTTTATAAGTCGAATAAATTAAACCAATGAATCCAGTAGTTAGCCAACCTACCACACCAATATGAGCATGTGTCGCTTTCCATTGAAGTTGAACCGTATAATGCATAAACAGGCCAAAAGCAAAAACAATTAATAAATAAAAGACTGAAACCTTTATCCATTTAGCACCCATTATCCACAACTCCTTTCTTGAAAGTGATTTTAGCTAGCTGCTACAGTATATTCTTGTCAAATTAAAAAGATGCTTGTATGTATTTGAAAATAAATGTTGTTGGTTTTCACTAAACTAAAATATTTAATGAGAACTTTTTGTAATATGTAAACTTTTCATGGAGTTCTGCGTTGTATAGGCAGAAGGGAGGTGGACATGGTAAAGCAATCAATGAATGCGTTTCTACAGCAAGCAGGAACGCTGCTATATCGTTATTTGAGAAAACGTGGATTAGCCCATGAGGATGCAGAAGATATCGTCCAAGATACATGTTATAAATTTTTATTACATAAAAATGGAATTCGGTCAGACAAAGTAATGAGTTGGTTATATCGTGTAGCAACCAATCAATTTTATGATCTCAAGAGAAAAGAAACACGTCATCCAACAACAGAATTAGAGGAAGTTCAATTGACTTCATTGATTTATTCCTGAGATCCAGATGCTAAAGAAAGAAAAATTAAAGGACATACAGAACACACTGGAAACGCTATCCATTTTGCATCAGGAATTATTAATCCTGAAATATGAGCTGGGATTATCGTATAAGGAAATTTCAGCCTTGATGAATAAGAATGAAAACACACTAAAAACGCATGTCAGACGTGCTAGGGAAGAATTTACTGAACGATTTAAGGAGGATATTCATGATGAATAATGAAGAAAATGAATTTTTGTTTGATGATAGACAAACGAAAAAAATAATGAGAAAGGCAAGGTTTTGGTCAACAGTCAAAATGATTTGGATTACATTAATCGTTACCCCCGTTGTGCTAATAGCATTATGGTATGGGCTGAGGGCTTTATCGTTAAATAGTGCGCAAAAAGTAATGGATGATATTCATTTATTTAACGAAATAAGTGCGCCCAATGTTCAAATTAGTAATCAGGTTTATGACGATCATTTGCTGGGAGGGAAAATAACAACAACAACCTATAAGGTGCTTGGAGATCAGCATCGGCCATATATTTGGCAGCCTATCAAAAGCGATTATAATTTATTTGGAACGCTTACACGAACGGCCATTTCTAACCCCATCCAAATAGAAGGTTCAGAATCACTGGCGGAAACATCTCAATTCGAACGGTTTAATGACTACACAGGTGACCGAGAAATGTTTTTTTATCATCCAAGGATTTCCTACGACCATTATCAAGATAATATTAGTGAACTGCATCAATTGGAGAAAAATACTTTAGTAGAAATAGCTATTTCTTTTGATGATGCCTATGATTTTGGTGAAATTAAAAGCAAGCTACCTTCTGAAGTACAAGTAGATTGGTGGTGGGTGGATGCCTATACAGATGATACACTAGATTTTTTTAAGCAAGGACAGAATACTATTTCAGCCAATGATCCATACATTTATGGCTTTCAATCAGAGCAATCCAAACCAAAACCTCGACGCTCTTCAAACGACGAGGTTGAGACCTTTATTCGAAACATTGAGCTTCTTCGTAAAAGCAAGAACTTTGAGTGGGAAACAAACCAGGTTTATCAAGCTTTAGTAGGGGAAAATGGCACCCTGGAGAAAAGTGATGTGAAAATAAGTGGGGCTGTAGTAACTGGTACTCCAGAGCAATTGCAGTCTTTACAAGGACAAACCTACATTAAAGGGTCTATATTTGGGGTAATATCAAATCAGAAATAGAGCGTTGGAAAAGAGAATCGGCACAATCATGTAAAAAGATCAATTTTAGAAAGCTTATTTTGGATGAACCCTTCTCCAGAATAGGCTCTTTTATCGGAAACAATTTAGTTTAAAATTAAATAGTTTAGTGTTAAACTATTAACAGATAAACAAGAAGGAGATGTTGTTGCAATGGGTAAACTACAAAACAAAGTGGTCATCATTACTGGTGGTGCAGGTGGTATTGGTAGTGGAATGGCAAAAGCTATGGTAAAGGAAGGGGCGATTGTTACAATTGTTGACTTAAATGCAGAAGCAGGCGAGGCAATGGCAAAAGAATTACAAGAAATGTCTCCGAAGTCTATGTTTTTACAGGCTAATCTAATGGAACGCGACCAATTACCAAAAATTATTGATACAGTCGTAGAAAAATACGGTAAACTAGATGTGCTAGTTAATAACGCTCATGCTGCTAAACAAGTTACAATAGAAGAAACTACACAAGCAGATCTTGATTTGTCATTTGGAACAGGTTTTTATCCAACCTTCTATTTAATGCAAGCAGCCCTACCGCATTTAAAAGAAACTAAGGGTAATATTATTAACTTTGCATCTGGAGCAGGCATTCAAGGTCATGAAACACAGGCTGCTTATGCCGCTGCCAAGGAAGCCATTCGTGGTATTTCCCGTGTTGCCGCAAATGAATGGGGACGTTTTGGTATTAATGTCAATATCATTAGTCCGCTTGCTGATTCACCAGGTGTACAAGCATGGGCAAAAGCACAGCCAGAGTATTATGAAGCGGTGAGAAGTAAAATCCCGTTAGGCCGTTTTGGTGATATTGAGCAAGATATTGGTCGAGTAGCTGTTTTCCTAGCTTCTGACGATTCTCAATACATTACAGGTCAAACGATTATGGTGGATGGAGGCTCACTAATGCTTCATTAATTCTCAGCGTTTGAGGAGGATTTTTTTGAAACAGACAAATATTTTTAAACTGATTCATATGATTGAACAGGTGAACAATGCGAATATTATACGTTTTACAAAAGCGTTCCCATATCCTTTAGGAATTTCACCAATTTTAGTTTTAAATGAGCTACATGTCAAAGGCCCACAAAAACAAGCCGAATTAGCTGAGACAATCGGCTATACAAAAGGTGCTATGACGAGCATTGCTGAAAAGCTGGTCAAGCTTGGATTAGCAGAAAGACTATATGATCCATCCGACCGCCGCACCATCCGCTTACAAATTACAGATGAGGGTCAAAGTGCTTTAGCAAAGGCTCAATCTATCGGAAAAGAGGTCTTTGTACAGCTTTTTGAAGTATTAGATGATGAGGAAATTGCCCAATACTTGCGGATTCAAGAAAAATTAGTACAGGGTATCCAGCAGAAATAACCATGTAAAAAAATCAACCTACCTTTTAAGAGGTGGGTTGATTTTTCTTTGTTTAGGGGGATTGGGTACGTAAACTGGCGGATAAAACTCAAAATGTGACGGATAAAAAGAGGGTTCTAGCGGATAGCTTTCCTTTTTTACATGATAGAATGGCTCTAAGTGGATAGAATGTCCAAACTGGCGGATAAAACTCAAAATGTGACGGATAGAAAGAGGATTCCAGCGGATAGCCTTCCTTTTTTGCGTGATAGCCATGCTCAGCACAATCCGAATGTCCATATGAACTGCTTGAAATGAAATAGTTCATTTAAAATCTAATTGTAAAATAGTTGAATTTATTGAAAATTGTCCGTCTTCATTTTATAATCAAAATACGGTTCTATTATAGAGACATTTGAGGTGTGAAATGACATTAAAAACATTAGATAACTCATTGGAGGTACTGAAATATTTTAATAAGGAAAATCCTACATGGGGTGTTCGTGAGCTAGCAAAAGAGATGGATATTAGTCACTCCATTATTTATCGGATTTTAGCAACCTTCGAAAAACAAGGCTTTCTTATTCAAAATCCTGAGACAAAAAAATATGAATTAGGGCTTCGCTTTCTAGAATATGGCCAGATGGTTAAAGATAAATTAAATCTTTCTGACTTTGTTTTACCAATTATGATCAACCTTGCAGATACCATCAAAGAATCCGTATTTTTAACATGGCTGGATGGAACAGATGGTGTCACAGTAGAAATAGCTGAGAGCTCTCAAACCATTAAGTTTTCAGTGTCGATTGGCACGCGGACACCACTACATATCGGGGCATCTTGTAAAGTCATCATGGCGTATCTACCTGAAGAGAGAAAAAAGGAGATCATGGAGCATGGGATGAAAAGATTAACTCCTGAAACCATTACTGACCCTGATGAAATGTTAGCCGATTTAGAAAAAATACAACAGCAAGGCTGGTGCTTTTCAACAGGAGAGTACTCTCATTCAGTATTTGGGCTAGGTGTACCTCTTTTTAATAGTAAAAAAGAAGTCATTGCCTCCTTAACAATTGCTGGCCCTATTTATCGTAAGCCAACAGAGGAGAAGTTACCTGATATGGTGAATGTTCTTCAATATGGAGCGATGAATATTCAACGGTATTTCGATCAATACAGCTTTAAATTATATCATGAATAAGCATGAAAAAGAGGCTCAAGATAGACATTAACTATCTTGAGCCTTTGCTTGGATTTTTTTCATGATGGATACGGCCTTGTCAATTTCTTCAAACGTATTAAAATAGTGTGGTGAAAAACGGGCCATTTTAGAAATTTGATTGCGTTCCATAATGGTATTCGCCATAAATGTGCCAGCTTCAATGATGACCCCATGTTCTGCTAAAGCATTGGTTAGCTCATCTGGTGACAGCCCTTCAATGTTAAACGGCGTAATCGATAATCGATGAGCACTATTTTGAGGACCATATAAGACAATGCCTGGAATGGTTGCAAGCTGTTCAATTAAATAGTTTGTTAGCTGCTTTACACGATCATATATGTGATGGATACCGATATTGTTCGCATAATCAATAGCTGCCCCTAAGCCGAAAATACTTGGAATGATCGGACAACCTGGCTCAAAACGTTTAGCTGTTTCTAAAAAAGAATAGGCATTGTTCTGATAATCCCACTGGGTGCTGCCCCAGCCAATCATAATAGGCGTCAATGTTGGAATGAGTGCTTCTCGTACATATAAAATACCTGATCCTTCAGGGCCGCGTAGCCATTTCCGCCCACTTGCAACTAGAAAGTCACAGCCAAGTTCGGCAACATTAATGGGTGTTAAACCAAGTGTTTGATTGGCATTCATCAATGTTAGTACATGGTGTTGCTGGGCTAGTTGACATATTTCTTTGGCGGGCTGGAGTGCCCCAGCAGCGTTAGACATATGGGCAAAGGTAATCAATTTTGTTTGTGGTGTGATGAGTTGTTCAAGTGCATATAAATCTACCATATATTCATCATTGGTTTTTAACACTTTCAGCTGAACCCCTTGTTGCTGAAGGGCAAGCCAAGGTACATAGTTACTCAACATTTCTGTGTCGAGCACTATGACCTCATCTCCCTGTTTCCATTGCAAGCCACCTGCGACATAATTAATCGCCATTGAACCGTTTGGCACAAAGGCAATCTCCTCTTTTGTTGCGCCGATGAACAAGGCCGCTTTTTCTCGAATACGCTCTACTTGCGCATACGTTTCTTGACGAAAAGAGGGCAAGTAGGGACCAATACTTGCTTGTTTTTGGAGATAGCTAGTCATTTCATCCACTACTGGCTGTGGCATGGCAGATGCAGCAGCTGTGTTTAGATAAATATAGTGTTCAAGTAGCGGCATATCCTGTTGTATTTTCCTCATATCGATCATTGTACACACCAACCTTATAAAATGATTAATTCTTTCGAATAGGTCATTAAATTTTCGTAACCATTTTCTGTGACGATTAAATTATCCTCGATACGAACACCACCAACATCCTGCACATAGATACCTGGCTCCACGGTAAAGGCCATGCCTGGCTTTAACACTAGCTGATTCCGCTGCATCATATAAGGCTCTTCATGTGCACTTAAACCAATGCCGTGGCCAAGTCGGTGTGTGAAATAATTGCCATAGCCGGCATCGCGAATAATGTCTCTTGCCAGATCATCAATGGCATGAGCTGTCATACCTGGTTTTATGGCTGCTATGGCTGTTTCATTTGCTTGCTTCACAATGCTATAAATTGTTTTGAGCGTTGGAGAAACTTCTCCTAAAGCAACTGTTCTAGTCATATCCGCCACATAGCCCTTATAAATCGCGCCAAAATCTATGACGATTAATTCACCTGTCTCTATTTTCTTTGTGCTCGCTCTACCATGAGGAAGTGCACCTCGATAACCAGAAGCAACAATGGTTCCAAAAGGTGTTCCCTCTGATCCACGTCGTCTCATTTCATATTCTAATTGGGCTGCGACTTCCATCTCTGAAATACCAGCTTGAATAATCGGTAATGTGGCTGCAAGACTTTCTTCGACGATCTGTACAGCCTGACGCATGAGGGCTATTTCGTGTTCATCTTTTTCCATACGTATATCACGAATGGTTTCACCGATATCACATACAGTGTCATATGTAAGGTTTTCGATAGCTTTCTGTTCCTTCACGCGCATGGTGTCAAACTCAACGGCAAGTGTCTGCACTGTTCCTAGTTCTTTTTTTAGTTGCTGGATGGCTTGTGACGGTCCTTCCTCATCCGAATAGGATAAGATTGTCCCTCCATTACCCAAGTCAACTTTTGTTAATTCTACTTGTGGAACGAGAAAGTATAATTGATGATGAGCAGTAATAGCGACTACTGTTAGGCGTTCACTTTGCTTTAACTGAAGACCTGTAAAATAATACATGTTTGACCCTGGCACTAGCACTGCTACATCAATTGACTGTTGCTGCATACGGGAAACGAGCTGCTCTCTTCTTTTTTGAAACATTGAGTGATTCCTCCTAAAAACGTTTCTATTATAGAGACGTTGTATCTGAAAAATAGTATATATCAACAATAATGAATTTTCAATAAATTAAGATAGCACCATTTTGATAGAGGGCAATGAATGTAAAAGGAAGATAATTGACAAATGAGGGAATAGTATGTTGTAAATTTAGTAAATACTAGTGTACGTCTTTTTTTCGTTCATTATGCATATAAGTAGACTAGATAAACTTTTTTCCAACTTAATACGTCAAAAAGAGGGGCAAAATTGTTAAGCAAGAAAGGACTTATGTATGGAAAAAAACATGAAACGCTCAAAAGAGAAAAAGAGCAAGAAAAAATTATGGCTGTGGATTGTTGGTAGCCTATTAGCAATTTTTTTAATTTTTATAGGTACTGCCTACTTTACCATCCAAAAAACTATGAATAAAATAAATACACCACTTATTCAAACAACAGATGCAGCACAACCAGAAGAAAAAACAGTGATTAAAAAAGATCCCTTTTCGGTTCTAATGCTTGGGGTCGATGAACGTAAAGATGATAGTGGACGTTCCGATACCATGATTGTAATCACTGTAAATCCTGAAAAGCAGACGATGAAAATGCTTAGTATACCCCGTGATACTCGAACAGAAATCGTTGGTCATGATACAGTAGATAAGATTAATCATGCCTATGCCTTTGGAGGCGTCCCTATGGCTGTGGATACGGTCGAAAATTTTTTAGATATACCCATTGATTATTATGTATTTATTAATATGGAGGGCTTTTTACAAATTATTGACACGCTGGGTGGCGTAACAATCGATAATGATATGGATTTAACCTTTGACGAATACCACTATCCAAAGGGAGAAATCACATTAGATGGTAATGAGGCCCTTATTTTTTCTCGTATTCGTTATGAAGATCCTCGAGGTGATTTTGGACGCCAAATTCGACAACGTCAAATCATTGAAGCGGTGATGAAAAAAGCCTCCACACCATCAACATTATTAAAAGCAACTGATATGTTGAATGTACTAGGCGACAATGTTCGCATGAACTTTTCGGTGAAGGACCTTATTCAGCTGCAAAGTATTTATAAAAAAATGGATAAGGATATTGAGCAGTTATCGTTCGAACAGGGAGACGGTGAAAGGATTAACCGCATTTGGTACTATATTCCGAATGAGGCAGAGCTTCAAAAAATACAAACAGATTTAAAAAACCATTTACAAAAGTAAGTAAGCAAGTTGCTTACAAATGTCGCATACTAGTTGTAAACTTTTTGGCCACGAAGGGAGGGAGATGAATGAATGGGAGGACCCAGGTGCTGAGGTATACAGCGCTGAATCATTGCATGCAAAGCTATGTACCTAAACGTAAAGTGCGAAAAAATCCAGTCCAATCAGCAATTAGAGGCCTACAAGTATTATGTTTAAAATTATTTATGTAAGGGATAAAAAATCATTCAGGTAGGGTGCATGCCTAGTTGAATGATTTTTTTGCTGTTATTCATCATTTTTCGATATTTCTTGAAATATCAGAAAATTAAGTGTATACTGACATTAGAAATGGTTAAAGGAGTGATTGTGATGATTGTAGGCACAATTTTATTAGCATTTGCATTACCAGTGGGTATCGTATTAGCAGTAGATTTATTAAACGAGCAGCATCACTCTGCTACACAAACTAACCATTCATAACGTTGAAACAGTAAAATATCAATTTCTAGACAATGTTACTTTGTAGCCTTGTCTATTTTTCTATGAATAGGAAACAATTTGTGTGATTCATTCGTCAATAATAGTGAGAAAATGTTATACTATTAAAAAAACAGTATCGGGGAATGAGCATGCAAGCGGAAAAAACATCCAATCTTAAAAAAGAAATATTATCCTACATCAAAATTATTGTCATTACAGCTGTTGTTGTTTTTGGCTGTAAGCAATTCTTATTTGCGCCGATTAAAGTACAGGGAGCATCTATGTATCCAACTTATCACGATAAGGATATTATTATTGTAAGCAAAACAAGTAAAATCGAGCGTTTTGATCAAATTGTTTTCCAATCTCCTGTCGAAGATGAGTTATATATTAAACGTGTCATCGGTCTTCCAGGGGATAAAGTGGAAATGAAAGATGATGTATTGTACGTCAATGGCAAAGCATATAAAGAAGATTATGTGAACCGTCAAACGGATGATCCTAATCAATTACGCATTACGGAAAACTTTACATTGGAACAATTAGTGAATGAAAAAGAAGTACCAGAGGGCATGTATTTTGTGCTTGGTGACAATCGCCTAAAAAGTAGTGACAGTCGCCATTATGGTTTAATTTCAGAGGATGCTGTATATGGTGAATCGAAATTAATACTATATCCATTTAGTCATTTTCATATTGGCTCAAAATGATGAAAAAAGAGGTCACTCCATTGAGTAGCCTCTTTTTATTGTTGGGGTAAATCGGTACAGCTTTTATAAGTGGGATAATAGACACAAATCCTTGAATTTTCAACGGTTTCCTTGATGGGCGATGGCTTACTTTTCATGGGAGATTGCATTGCTGGTTCTTCATTTGTGAATGCTTCTTCTACTAATTCTACGCCATAAAATAGTATTAAAAAATAGCAGACAAATCCTACTATACGCAAACAATCACCTCGTAAAATAGTTATTGTATGTTTATATATATGGTCAAATTCGTCGAAATATAAGCAGAAAATCGAAATTTTCTCTTGCCGAAAAAATTTTTAGAGACAATGAATTCTATGAAAAAAGCTATTGTCAATGAAATTTTGATGTGCTACTATAGCTAAAGTAAATATTTGATCTGTATAACCTCAATAATATGGATTGAGGGTCTCTACCAGGAACCATAAAATCCTGACTACAAAACTTTGCTTCATTTTTGTAGTCAGGATTTTTTTAGTTTGTTTTAAAACAATCTCCTACAAAAATGAACGTGTATCGAAGGGGAGATTACGATGAATTGGAGAGTTTATATTCTTGCTGTGACTACCTTTGCAGTAGGGTTAGTTGAATTAATTGTTGGTGGAATCCTGCCAAATATTGCAGAGGATTTAGATGTGTCTTTAGCGACAGCGGGACAATTAATTACTATTTTTGCACTTGTTTATGCGATTTCTGCGCCTGTCCTACTATCCTTGACAGCCAAGGTGGAACGCAAGCGCTTATTCCTTATTTCTTTATTTATTTTTACGTTAGGAAATCTAATGACCTTCTTTAGTACAACGTTTATCATTGTGCTAATCGCACGTATTTTCACAGCTATGAGTACAGCGTTAGTGATTGTTTTATCATTAACGATTACAACTAAAATCGTAGAGCCTCGCCATCGTGCTAAAGCACTGGGGCTTGTTTTTATGGGGGTAAGTTCTGCGCTGGTGATCGGTGTGCCAATGGGTATTTTTATTACAGAAGCGTTTGGCTGGCGAGCTGTATTTTTAGGTATTAGTATCCTATCAACGATTTCAATGATATTAATTGCTTTATTACTTGAAAAAATGCCAATTGGAGAAGTAGTTCCACTCAAGGCGCAAATTAAATCGCTGGCGAATTTGAAAATCCTGACAGCACAGTTAACTACCCTATTTATGCTAGCGGGCCATTACATGCTCTACGCCTATTTAACACCATTTTTAGTAGAGGCATTTGATATGAATGCTTCATGGATTAGTATCTGTTACTTAATCTTTGGTATTGCCTCTGTTAGTGGGAATGCTGTAGGTGGATGGGTGAGTGATAAAATTGGCACAAGTAAAGCCATAATTTTAATTGTCTCAGCCTTTGCCATTGTCTTATTTAGTATTCCTTATACAATTATTGCCCTTCCACTGTTTTTAGTATTTACGGTTTTATGGGGTGCGTTGAGCTGGGCACTGACACCGCCATTACAAAATTACTTAATTCAGGCGGATCCTCAATCATCGGATATTCAGCAAAGCCTAAATACAGCTGCCCTGCAAATTGGTATTTCTATCGGATCAGCAGTTGGTGGCGCAATGTTTGCTTGGACAGGTTCTGTTATGCACCTAGCTAGCTTTGGTACGATTCTAGTTCTTTGTGCATTAGGCTGTGCGATCTTTTCTATTAAAAGGGCACCTCTTGGACAGGAGCAGCACGTAGATTATCAGTCAGCACATCATCATTCATAATCGAACGATAGCCCTGAAAGGTATTGGGAAAGCCATCCCAATACCTTTTTAATTGGTTTGCATGAATCTATTTTCGTACACTTCCCAAAATTAAATTCTCTATGGTTTCTTAGCATACTCTAATTACCTATGGAATAGATTGTTGTAGTTAATGAATTTACAGATTTGAGGAGTTTGAGATTTTAAGAGCGAATATTATTTTTAAGAAAAATAGTAGGAGACTTTCAAATCTTGTAAATGGAAGGAGAACTCAATGACTGAATATCATCAACAATCAACTGCTGAAGTCATGAAGATATTGAACGTCACCACGCAAGGTTTGACTGATGATGACGTCCAAAAGAGGCAACAGGTCTATGGCTATAATGTATTAGAGGAAGGGAAAAAGACAAGTACGTTGGCTGTTTTTATGGGCCAATTCAAAGATTTATTGGTCATCATTTTACTCGTTGCTGCCTTCGTTTCCTTTCTACTAGGAGAAGTAGAAAGCACCATTGTGATCATGATCGTGGTTATTTTAAATGCCATTTTAGGTACAGTGCAGCATGTGAAGGCTGAACAATCATTAGATAATCTAAAAGCATTGACCTCTCCCATTGCCAAGGTCATGCGTCATAATCAACTAGTAGAAATTCCTTCTGAAGAAATTGTAGTAGGGGACCTTCTGATGTTGGAGGCGGGAGATTATATTAATGCGGATGGAAGACTACTAGAAAGCCATAATTTACACATCAACGAAAGCTCTCTTACAGGCGAATCAATTGCTGTGGCAAAAAGTACAGACCCCATTCGGAAGCAGAATATCACCATTGCGGATAAGAAAAATATGGTGTACTCAGGAAGCTTTGTGACCAATGGACGTGGCATCGTGATGGTTACGGCAATTGGGATGCAGACGGAAATCGGAAAAATTGCGAATTTACTCGATACAGCAAAGGAAAAGAAAACGCCATTACAAATTAGTCTCGATCAATTCGGTGAAAAATTAGCCTTAGGGATTACGCTGATTTGTTTAGCAATCTTTACGATTGATCTTATCCGAGGACGAGCCTTAGTAGAATCCTTTATGTTTGCTGTATCTCTTGCTGTGGCGGCTATCCCTGAGGCTTTAAGTTCTATCGTGACCATCGTATTAGCTTTTGGCACCCAAAAGATGGCAAAGGAAAATGCGATCATCCGCAAGCTTTATGCTGTGGAAAGCTTGGGGAGTGTATCGGTCATCTGTTCTGATAAAACAGGTACTTTAACAGAAAATAAAATGGTGGTACAGGAAGTTTTTGTGGACCAGAAGAAAATTCCTCATGATTGGCTCAATCCAATAAATCCAGTGGAAAAAGAACTAATGGTAAAAGCGCTTTTATGTAGTGACGCTGTCGAGCGTGACCACAAAGAAATTGGTGATCCTACAGAAATTGCGCTCGTGAAATTGGGGAAACAGTATGGGTTAGATGAATTGAAGATACGTGAGCAATATCCACGATTGGCTGAAATTCCATTTGATTCGACGAGGAAGCTTATGAGCACTGTCAATCAGATGGACAAGCAGCCCATCATGATTACCAAAGGGGCTCTGGATGTACTCTTACCCAAAGTGACACGAATCAAAACATCAACAGGTATTTTTGAGATAACCCCGCAGCATCGCCAGAAAATCGAGGCGGTGAATCGTGATTTTTCTATGAATGGTTTAAGGGTGTTAGCCATTGCTTATAAGGAGGTATTGCCTCTACAAAAAGTCGATCCACGAGCGGAACGAGATTTAATCTTTGTCGGCTTAGTAGCGATGATGGACCCTCCGAGAAAAGAGTCGAAAGAGGCTGTGGAAAGCTGTATAAAGGCAGGTATTAAACCCGTCATGATTACAGGAGACCATAAAATTACAGCAACCGCGATTGCCGAACAAATTGGTATTTTGCAAAATCCAGCTGAAGCTATAGAGGGACATGCACTCGAAGGCTTAACTGATCAAGAGCTGCAAGAGAAAGTACAGGATTATTCTGTTTATGCCCGTGTGACACCAGCCCAAAAAATTCGAATTGTTAAAGCATGGCAGGATAAAGGACATGTGGTGGCCATGACAGGAGACGGTGTCAATGATGGACCTGCTTTGAAGCAAGCAGATATTGGGGTGGCTATGGGCGTAACAGGCACAGAGGTTGCAAAAGATGCCTCATCCATGATTTTAACGGATGACAATTTTTCAACAATTGTTAAAGCAATCGCCAATGGCCGTAGCATCTATACAAATATTAAAAATGCCATTCTGTTCTTATTATCTGGAAATGCAGGCGCTATTTTTGTCGTGTTATATGCAACGGTTCTGGGCTTACCTGTTCCTTTTGCACCTGTCCATCTTCTATTCATCAACTTATTAACAGATAGTCTGCCTGCTATTGCCATCGGTTTAGAGCCAAATAATAAGAAAACAATGAAGGACAAGCCTAGAAACATTCATACTCCTTTATTAAATAAAAAATTTACCACACAAGTTGTGCTTGAAGGGATATTAATCGCCATCTCCACCATTATTGCGTTTCAAATCGGTTTATCGACAGGCGATACGTTAACAGCAAGCACGATGGCCTTTACAACACTATGCCTGTCAAGGTTAGTGCATGGCTTTAATTCTCGATCCAAACAATCCATCTTTGCGATTGGTGTATTTTCGAATAAATATACGTGGTTCGCCTTTATCATTGGTGTGCTAAGTTTACACATGGTCTTATTTATGCCGATGCTTACAACGGTCTTTGAGGTAGCTCCATTAACACCTGCTCAGCTAGGCTTTATTTATAGCCTATCGGTGTTACCATTCCTAGTCAATCAATGGTATAAGCTACTGTTCGTGAGAAATCGATAAAGATTAAAAAAAGAAGCTTCCGTTAGTTATTAAAACGGAGGCTTCTTTTTAGTGTGTAGAGGCTAATAACCAGCCTTTACTCTTACTTAGGTCAATCAATCTCGCTCCAAGTAGCGCATAACGCATATGGAGTTCACTATATTTGGTTAGATGTGTTTTCTTTACTGCTAGCTCTAAAGCTTGGCTTACGGCAATCAAAGAAGAGGCAATATTCATCGATAAAATAGCACTTATTTCGCCATCATTAATGAAAGATTTCCCACGAATATCCGTTATTTTCATTTTACTGTATTCTATCGATGCTGTTGGTGCCAGCACACCGTTTTCCTTTAATAGCAGTGTTAGCTGTTTATTTTCCTCTTTTAAACATTGAATAAATTCCAATGTAAGGATTTTTAAGTTTTTATCACGCGTATGCTTAAAAAAAGCATGACTGGAAGCAATATAGCCTTGATTGATCCCAAGCTGTGACCAAAGCTTGAAAACCTCCTTAAACCGTAGCGATGCTAGATTTTCATTTATCATTGTCATCCTGACACTTCCTAACTCTTAGGTTGATTTAAGATTAGGATGTAGCAGTAAATGACATTCTATTCATCTTTTACAATAAAAAATGTATAAGAGGTCGCTAATAGTAGGTGCCATAAGGGTACATAGGAGGGTAACGATAGGGATAAGGGTATGGACATGGTTTCATATATTGCTGTGGCATGGTTGGTTTATAAGGGGCTTGATCGGTTGCTGATTGGACACGATTGCAGCCTTTTGCTGGTCCGATATAAGTCGTAGGAACAATCGGTGCAATCGTTTTCTTCCATTGTTCTTCATCTAAACAATACGTATGGGCCATAATATTGGCTGGTGTGAATTTTAAGATATCAGAGCCTAAAATGACCTCTGGCGTTGGCGCATCAAAAATAGCAAGTAGATGCGTGTCATCTTCTGTGGCTACTTCATAATGCCACCAGCCCTGTGGTACATTCGCAACCTGCCCAGGCTTGATAGGATAGTTTTGAATTTTCTTGGTAAAGGGATTCAATAGAGAAACCGTTGCTGCTCCTGCAATACAATAGACAAGCTCTGCTGCATTTTGATGGTAATGTGGCTCGATGACATTGTCTTTACTTAAAAAAATATCAAGCAAAGATGTATTTTCTAATGTATTTAATTGTTCCACACCGAGAATATTAATGTAATTTCGGGAGTCTTTTTTAAAAAGCGTACTTTTATTGACATCAAAAGTGAACGCTGTAGAAGGGGAGCTATAATCGATATTTGAGCTGATACTTACATCCTTTCTCATATAAATTGAGCTATTCATCATCATAGATTATGTTTTAGGTACTTCTAGACTTACACAAATGCCTAGCTACAGTCAGCCTCTGTCTGGATAAAAAATTAGCTTAAATTACCACTTCTATTTTAGAACATACGTGCGTATAATAAAAACACAAACGTTTGTTCTTATTTATCAAAAACGCTGTTCAACATGAACGCAAACAGAGTCAGTAAAGGAGCATTCAACATGAAAGAACAGTTGATAAAAGCCATGCATCGTCACCAAATCGTTCACATGATGTATATAGCGAAATCAGGTGCCATTACGAAAAGGCGCGTGAAAATCATCCACATTAAAGGTGATTCCTTTACCGCCTTCTGTTTTACAAGGCTAGCGAAGCGTACGTTTCATATTAACAATGTTCTAGCACTTCTGCCCATTCTCCAACGGGAGTCTGAGGTGATATGAATTACAACGACTTCCCACAGAAAGATATTTTTTGTATTGATATGAAGTGCTTTTATGCAAGCTGTATTGCCATGCTAGAAGGGCTAGATGTGCTGACAGATCCAATTGCTATCATCGGTAATTTTGAACAACCTGGCAGTATTGTGCTGGCTGCATCACCAGTGATGAAAGAAAAATTTAACATTAAAACAGGGAATCGGCGTTATGAAATTCCCAAACATCCAGATATTAAGTTGTTTGAACCAAAAATGTCCTTTTTTCTAGAGATGTCCATGGCCATTACGCGTCTGATTGCACAATATGTCCCTCCAGAGGCGATCCATGTTTATAGTGTGGATGAAAGCTTTATAGATCTAACAGGCACGGAGCAACTTTGGGGTTCGCCTGAGCAGGTAGCCAAATTGATTCAGGAAGACATCTATGAAAAGTTTCGCATTCCGTCCGCCATTGGCATGGGACCAAACATGTTGATGGCTAAATTAGCATTAGATTTAGAGGCAAAAAAAACAGGCTTTGCCAAATGGACCTATGCCGATGTCCCAACAAAGCTTTGGCCAGTGCGTCCTTTATCTGATATGTGGGGGATTGGGAAACAGATGGCAGCCAATTTAAATGCGATGGGTATTCAAACAGTCGGTGGATTAGCCCATGCCGATTTAGCCGAATTAGAAAAGCGTTTTGGTATTATGGGTAATCAATACTATTACCATGCATGGGGCATTGATCTCTCCACATTAGGTGAGCCATTGGTGAACAATGCGGCATTAAGCTTTGGGAAGGGCCAAATGCTCATGAAGGATTATCACACACGAAAGGATATTGCAGTTGTACTCCTAGAAATGTGTGAGGATGTGATGCGACGTACACGGGAAGCAGGCTATGTCGGGCGGACTGTTAGCTTGGGGCTCTCTTACAGTCGCAATGCGATGACGAAGGGGTTCCATCGCTCAAGAACCATCGAAAGTCCAACCAATGAGACCCTTGTTATGTATCAGACTTGTCTGGACTTACTAGATGAGCATTTTGCGGGTGAGCCAGCGCGTCAATTATCTGTTAGACTGACAAACTTAGAGCCAGAGCGTAGCATTCAGCTTGATTTATTTGATGAGCGTAAGGACCAGCGACAGGTCATTGGTCATGTCATGGATGCGATTCGTAGAAAATATGGAGTGGTGGCCTTATTACGCGCAGCCTCCTATACCAGCGCTGGTACAGCTATTTCACGGAATCGCTTAGTGGGCGGGCATTTAGCATAAGGAGTGGAAAAAATGATAAGAGATAGAGGAACGATGAAATGGACAGCGATGATGCTACCAGAGCATTTAATGCTTTTGAAGGCATGGAAACAAGAGGTGTTGACAGAGTTGCCTCGGGAACATGCTGAATGGGAGCTTGAAGAATTACAGCAAATAATCACACAAGCATTCACACAGCATAACTATATTATGTTAACTATATGGGAACATGGTAACTATGTGCAATGGGGAGGTACCATTCAAGCGATGAACGAGGACCAGCTGCTACTAGAAACCATTACCACAACGAAGCACATCCCGTTAAGATACATTTATGCTGCTCGTATAGAAGATGATGGATGTGATTAATGGAGAGCAACGACGATTATTACATCAATATTTGCTGCTTGATTTAGCTGTGAAATCCTTGCAGCACGATCTAACAGTGGCGGAGCATTTTAAGATGAAGCGTGTATTTTTACCTGCTATGGATGCTTTATTAAAGCAGCTACACAAAGATTATTTTCAATTAAAACGTCAGCTCGCCCAACAAAAAATACGATTAGTTGGCTGGCATCGAATTGATGATTATTTTAGTGATGTGCAGGTGGCTACCGCAGGCAATGATGAGGTACTACGCTATGCCAATCAAGCGTTAAAAACACAAGTCGAAGAGCTAATGAATAAACATTTACACAATGCCTAGGCTTACGTCTACGACGAAAAAGCCAAAAGCTGATGACAGGAGTGGTCAGCTTTTGGCGGCTTTATTTCTCGATAGGTTTCACATCAATTTGCTCAACAAGAAACTCATTGTTAGTACGATTAAATTGATAGGTAATACGAACATCGGCTACATAAATAGGTGAGATGCCAATCGATCCAGGGATGTTTAACATTATTTTTTGATTTTCTACTGTATAAATAACCACACCACCGAAAGCAAGTTGCGCTTGCTTGATATCTGGTACTGGATCAAAGTCATAATCAAATGTAGATTCTTTTCCCTGTGCTTTCATCGTAATCGCTAATGTGCCATCATCTTTTTTCGTAATCGTTGATTCAATAGTATGTGCAACGATGTCTTCATAATGTTGGACATTCATCTCCGATAAATCCTCTCCATTTACCACATGAATCTCATAGTGATTGAGGCCTGTCCCTCGTCCAGTTTGGATAATAATAGCAGCCTCTTCCTTATGATCATTTGTCAGATCTGTATAGAATAACTGAGGTTTAGTTCCTGTATCAGGGATTGTCCAGTCAAAATTTTTCTGCTTACCACCAATATCTAAAGTTACCTCTGTAATTTCATTTTGTGCTTCATTTCGTGCAAATAATTTCACCTTCTCATCATCGGAAACGGCGATCAATGGAGCCTCATGCTGTATCTCCAGCTGTGATGAGACCTGTTCAGCAGGGGTGTTTACTGTCTCATTTGGAACAGTAACACTACATCCAGCTAGTAGAGAAATTCCTAATAACCATAGCCACATCTCTTTTTTCAATGTCTAGTTCCACCTTTTCTATAGCTAATTGACTTTATTATACTGTATAAACATGCCCCATAGCAGTTGAATTCGTGAAGGAAAAGCTTATATGCCAGGGAGTGGAGGTGTAACAATGAAATTCTTAGAGATGGTAGGGGAAAATAGAATTCCATTGTTTGTAAGGTACGTCTCGCATTTTGAAAAGCAAATGAGTGACGATTTCTTTACAATGGCAAATTCATAACGATTTGTTCACCAATAGGTCCCATTCTTCTTTCTCCATGATCCATAAAGCCTACTTTGACATATAAATTCTGTGCAGCTATATTTTTATGATTGACGACTAACACTACTTCATTACATTCTTTAAACTCCTGCTTCACAAAATCAGCAAGTGCAGACATAGCCTTTTTAGCATAGCCCCTACCTTGCTGCTGATGGTCGATGGACAGGGCAGTTAGTAACATTGCCTGAGGATTACTAGAATATTGTTGGACTCTGTCCGTTGCATGAAGCACAAAAAAGCCGACAGGTACGCCACCACTTAAAATCACAATTGGATACTGTCCGACCTTCTCGATTGAAATCTCTTGAGGAAGTGCCGTAAATTGGTGTTGTTCTTCAGGTAATTCAAAACGATTTAACTGCTCTACATAGCTTTCAGAGAAATGTACTAACTCAATATTCGTTGTTTCTTGCATAAAAAAGCCTCCTTTTCTAATAGTTTAACCATAGAACAAACGTTCGTCAAGGAGGCTTGTATTAAAATAATGTGGGGGTAGGTCATTTTAACTTAAAAGGGTACCAAAAAGTAAAATAAAAGAAATACTAATCATCACAATAAGTGTAATGACCATTGTTAAAATTCCTCGAAGCAAGGTCGTTAAATTTTTAACATTTTTCATACCGACCAGGCTTAGGTAGAAACAGGCAATAGACAAGAGTAGTGTCAACAGTAATGGATGGAAATGAAGATAGGTGTCAAAGAAGTCTTTCATTGAACCTGATAGAAAAAATAATAGAATACAGCCCAAAGATAAGATAAATGACCAGAGATTTAAATTAATTCCCATTGTTTTCCTCCTTCCTATAAAAACGAATTTGTTGTAGGAATGTTCCGATGATTCCGCTTGATAGGGAAAAGGAGAAACTAAATGTGTGTTGCTAGAACAGGGTCACTCGGACGAAAGTGACCCCAAGTACCAAAAGGAGTGTAAAGTAAAGTTACAAGAACTTTACACTACTATTATTATGTGAAGCTAGCGGTTTAAGATAGTTATCTATCTAAATTACTAACTTTTAATTGTGAGTAAAAATAAATGAGCTAGAAAAAAACGAAAAGGGAGGAGATTTGAATAGCTGTGGTAGTGATTCATGCTAAAAAGGCTTTAGCTTCTGTAATGGAACAGAGGCTAAAGCCTGAGAAGATCAATTAACACATGAAGCTAGCACCAACGATAATAAGAAGGATGAATAGTACAACAATAAGCACGAATGTAGAGCTATTGCCGCTTCCATTGTCCCCGCCACAGTAACTATTGAAATTACAGTAACTCATGAAACACACCTCCTTTCTTTCTTTTAAAGTATGTATTGGACAAAAGGGGGGTGTTAGCGAGTAGAGAAAAAATGAGTTGTCCCTTCATTCGGGAATAAAGCGGTGAAAGCTTTACTTTATTATTATGATGGAATAGTAGCTTGAGTTAGTTGTTAGCCTGTATAGTATCAAGAATAATGAAACAAATTCTACTAATTGTTTTGGTATTCAACACGATGTAAAAAAACATCCGTTCTAGGATGTTTTTTTAGTATAAGGGCTGCTGCGTATGACAAGGGGGGAAGCCGTTCACATCATGAATCATATGAAGGTCGTACTGCTTTAAGGCAAATTGACTTTGATACAAATATTCAAGAACAAGCAGTTTTCCTCCCGATACGCCACAGAGGACACCAGAAGTTCCTTGACCATTTGTAAAAGAAACACCAACAGGCTGACCGATTAAATACGGAATTTTATGTTGCCAAGGCACAATAGCCACTCCTTTCACTATAATATATGAAAAGAGTGGCTAGAGGTTCTTACCTTCACAAAATCGTACACTCCGTTTGTGGAGATGCTAACTAAATACTGACAAATCAATCATTCTTTCATTACTATTTTTATGGTAATATAAGTTATATATGGGGTTATAAAGAATTTTTAGTTATTAACGATTGGGAGGAGAATGGATGAAATTTAAAAAGGGAATCACCTTTATTCTAGGTCTCTTACTACTTATGCTTGCTGCCTGTACACCAACAGAAAAAAGTGAGAGCCAACTTCATGAGAAAAAGCAAATAACAGATGATGAAGAGATGGTGTTCTCATTTGAGCACCCTCAAACCAAACAAAAATACAAAATCATTCATGCCAATCAACTGTTTTATCCGTATATGGAAAAGGTCAAAGAGAATCCGAATCTTTCAAGCTCGGAAACTCTGGATCTGTATAAAAAGGAAGTTATTCAACCGATCTACCAGGATTGTTTTGAAAATGGGGAATATTATCATATGGCAGAAACTCTGCTTAATACGGTTCCTAGCAGGCTAACAGAAATACAAATGGTGAGTGAAAAAATGGAAACACATAAAGCAGAAATCAATCAACTCATTCAAGAATCGCTATTGAAATCCGCAGACCTCTTACCCTCTCAAAGCGATGTAGCTGTTTGTGTATTCCCTTCAGCAACCAATAATAGAATACCCTTCGCAGTAGGAGCGGGCAAAATCATCCTCCCGCTTTATCTAAATGTTTTGGATGATGGTATAAAGTCAACTGTTGCTCACGAATACCATCACAGCGTTTGGGCGGAAAAATATTTAAATAAAGATGTCGGAGCTTCGGTATTGGATAGTATCGTCTTTGAAGGAAAAGCGGTCATGTTTGAAAAAAACGTTTATCCTGACTACGGCTATACAGCAAAGAATGTAACTTACAACAAGGAATTATGGTCTAAAGTAGAACCTGATTTACATAAGTACGACAGTAATCGTACCTCAGACATCTTATATGGTGGAAAAGGGTTACCGAAAAATTATGGTTACAGTGAAGGCTATAAGATGGTTAAAAACTATCTTGACTTGCATCCTGAACAAACACCAGAGGATTGGACAGCCTTAAGTGCACAAGAAATTTTCGAAGAAGGAAAATACTTGGAACACTATCAATAACTATTTTATGACACTTATTTGTGAGAGTACAAAATTAAAGAGCACTTTTACTGATTACAACATGAACTAGTAAAACATGCAGCATAATGATAGGACTTTCTCAATCGAAAAAACAAACAATAAGTCACTACGGTTTTAAATCGCAGTGGCTTATCTAATGCCGCACAGTCCTATTAGGATGATTGGAATGAGGAGAACCTTCCCAAGAACAATGCAACGGCTTTTAATGAATTAAAACTTGGGGAAATCTCCAACTAAACAGAGTATGTAAAAAGGGATAGCATTGTACAAAAACATCTTGGGGGCGATGTTAAAGGTGCTATCCCGACATTAATGTATGTGAAAGAACTTAAGAACATTACCACTGTAAGTAAATTGAAAAGTAATTGAAATAAGGGTGTAAAGCTTTTATTATAGGTATAATCCTTGGCATCATGGATAAAAAAGGTGGTTTTTCCTTGTCTGCTATGGATGAATTTATATTTTCATTTAATAGAAAATTTTTAGTACATATTTTAAATATAATGTCGATTATGAATTGGTTGATTCGCCACCATCTACATGCAAGACTTGCCCTGTAACATGCCTCGAATCATCTGATGCTAAATAGACAAAAGTAGGGGCGACTTCAAAGGGCTGAGCCATTCGGTTAAATAAATTAGTTCCATGTAAGGCGTTTTCATCAGAGGAAAAGCTAGAAGGAATAAGTGGTGTCCAAATACGGCCAGGGGCTATCGCGTTGACACGAATCTGTTTTTTGGCAACGCTTTTAGCTAGGGAACGAGTCCAGCCTACGATAGCCGCCTTTGTAGCAGAATAATCGATGAGTAAAGGTTCTCCAGCATAAGCCACAACGGAGGCAGTGCCAATAATGGAGCTTCCTGCTCGTAAATAAGGGAGAGCGGCTTTTGTCGTATAGAAGTGAGCATATACATTTAATTTAAAGGTTTCATCAAACTGTTCATCCGTGATGTCTGTCAGCTCATTTTGCTGAAATTGCATCCCAACATGGTTACATAAAATATCCAATTGACCAAAAGTGTTCATCGTTTCGGAAACAATGTCTACACATTGTTTTTTAAAGCGAAGATCTCCAGGAAGCAGCAGACATTTTTGTCCTAATTCTTCAACTCTTTTTTTCGTTCTTAGCGCATCTTCATGCTCATCTAAATAAGCAATGGCCACATCGGCCTCTTCTTTCGCAAAGGCAATGGCAGCAGCTGCACCCATCCCGCTATCACCCCCAGTAATAAGCGCAACTTTTCCCTTTAATTTACCACTCCCTTTATAATGAGGATTTTCTATGATGGGCTTAGGAACCATTAAGCTTTCCAATCCGGGTTGGCGTAATTGTCTTTGTTCAGGTTGAGTAAGTGGCACTTCTTTATATTGCGTAATCTTCCCATAGACAGGATATTGCGGGTATGGATCTTCCTTTTTATTGTCCTCAAACCACTTTTGATAAAAGTGGATTTGTGCTAATAATTCACGATAGTCCTTGTCATTCGGATTAGTAATAACCAATCCCTCCTTTTCCACATATACTATGAAAGCTTAGCTTTTTGTGTTAAACATCCAAACAAGCAGTGAAGGAAACAGGAGGACTGAAAATGGAGGTTGAATTTTTCCCAGAGGTTACGCGATTATTAGAAAATGAAGCGTCTACACTTGAGATCCATTATTTGAATGACACCTGGTTAACACCAACCATTGGCGTAAGACCACCTTATTATAGCTACCCAATCTACGAGTCATATTATCCGATTTGGGACAATGAATAAACTGTAAACGAAGAAGCCATCTGATGCTGAAAAAACAACACCAGATGGCTTCTTTATTTATAAGAATATTAATAATTTTTAATCTCTTCGAAAGTCCCGAACGTTGCATCCCGTAGATTAATTGTACCATATATATTTTTCTTCCCATCAATCACTAGCACCTTTGGATGCATGTATTGTCTGGGAATACTTGATTTTTGTCCGTCCGTTTTGTGGAATGCTAAAATTTGTTGCAATGTCACATCATCGGTATACGTAAATCCACCGAAATCATCATTATAGGTATGAAAAGGTACCGGCCGAATGATAGGTAAATAATAAAATGTACGGTCTTTTAGTACTTTTCCTTCAAATAGAACATCTCCATTATTTGTTACTGTGTAACGCTTATCACCGATATGATTCATGGCATCTGTATCAGATACCATCACACCTTGATAGTCGAAATAATATCGGTAATGCACCGTCTTGGGTGTTCTTATAATTTCTTCATTTTTAATAGATAATACAGTTCCATTGATTGTATGCTCTATTATGCCAGAATCACTGTTTATGAAATACATAGATATACCTTGTTTATCTAAATATCCTGCTTCTGATCCATATTCTTTTCCTGTATCTAATAATTTGTAATGCGCATCTGTAAAACTATGCATTAAGAAAAGGTTCATATTGATATATCCATGTTGACCTGGAATGTATTTTTTTACAATGGAGAAAGCATTTGATTGCATAAATTGATTTCTTAGCTGTAATCGTGATTCGTGAGGGCGACCAAAAAGGCTAGTCCCTTCAATTAGCACTTCTTCGTCGATGGCAAAGTTACCATCATAGCGTGCATAAATATGAAGAAGAGAATTAGAAAAGGACACATGTAAATGGGATTTATTGATCGTTGTTACATTTGAAATTTTTTGAAATCCTAGCTCTTCAGCTGTTTTTTCAAAATGAATAACATGGTGATTGCGCTCAATTAATTTGATTGTTCTTGATAAAAAAGAAGCAAACTGCACACGTGTCACACTGTTTTTGGGATAGAAAGTATCTACATTGGAAATGCCTAAAGCATTAAGTGCCTCTATATAGGGTCTAGCTTCTTTATTTGCTTTCTGTATATCCACTACATCACTTTGCAAATCATAGGCATAGTCAATCAATGAATAGTTTCGGGCTAATACCATAAGTCGGTTTAACGTTAGTGCCATTTGTTCTCGTGTCATGTGATTATATGGATTTAGGCGTCCATTTTCTCCTTTAAAGATGCCATTATCGTAAAGTAAAGTTGAATACTTTAGCAATTCACGATCCTTCACACGAAGGGGCATATCCATAAAACGATCCATTTCCTCCCAATTTTTATCAACCTTCGCTATGCCGTTCTGTTCGATATATCGTCCTATCATTACGACAACTTGACCACGAGTAATCGTCGTGTTTGGGGAAAAAGTTGTCGGTGTTGTCCCCTTAATAATATTTCTTTTTGTTAGATCCTGTACTTCTTGTTGCATTTGATTCGGCAGTTTTTTTATATCATCAAAGCCACTTGCAGAGACAGAAATGTGATTCATTAAAAAAACGAAACAGAATAAAACGAACATTATTGTATAAATAAGCTTTCTTTTCATCTTTCACCTGCTTTAACCAATATCCACAAAATGATAGCATGTTTAAACAGATAAATTCTATTGGTAATGAATAACAAATATAAAGTGACCCAGAGCTAACTAGATTTATAAATGCTACTGGTATTAAAGAAATAATTATTGTTGGTTTTGCAGAAGGCTGTGTGACTGCAACTACTTTAGGTTCTCTTCACAATAATTTGCA
This sequence comes from Lysinibacillus sp. GW823-FHT02G10, assembly GCF_058797135.1. Lineage (NCBI taxonomy): Bacteria > Bacillati > Bacillota > Bacilli > Caryophanales > Bacillaceae > Lysinibacillus > Lysinibacillus sp. GW823-FHT02G10. The sequence goes on along the minus strand of NZ_JBXAJI010000001.1, from coordinate 1,528,723 downwards.
GTGGCAAGTTCAAGTGATAAAAAGAGATTAATAGCATTAAATACGTTAAGATCAAATAAGGTGAAAGTTATTCATTCTTTTCAGTTAGTAGCGATAATTTTGAAAGTGAGAAATTCCTTTCACTTAAAGATATATTGATCGGCAACAAGCTACAGGTTTTCATTACATTTTGTCATGAGAAAGGATGGTAATATGAGTAGGAATTTTATTATCTTTGGAGCTAGCCAAGGATTGGGAGATGCATTTGTTAAGGGGTTACCTGTCAAAGGAGATACAGTATGGATGGTAGCACGAACGAGACCCAATAGTTTAGAGCTAAATGATGGAGTAAATCGTCACTGGTTATCCATTGATCTGTCTAGTCAACAACAAATTTCCACTTTAAAAGAAGTGTTACAAGGCATTCCGCTCGATGTATTAATTTATAATGTGGGTGTATGGGAAAAGCGTGGTTTTGAAGATGATTATACATTTGATAAGGATGAAGTAGAGGATATTTCGAAATTAATCAATATCAATCTAACTTCTACTATTACATATATTCAGGCACTTTTACCCAACTTAAGACAAGCGGAGCAGGGAAAGGTTATTTTAATTGGATCTACAGCAGGCTTAGATCACACAAACAATGCACAAGTTTCATTTGTCACATCTAAATTCGGCGTAAGGGGCATTACAAATGCACTACGTGAACATTTAAGGAAAGATAAAATTTCTGTCACATGCATTAATCCTGGTGAACTGGCAGCAGAAGTACCCTATGAAGAAGGAGCGGAAAAAGCCATTCATTTATATGAAGGTACACGAATCCCCGTACAAGATATTGTCTCTCTTGTGCAATGTGTAATTAATCTATCAGCAGTCTCCTGTGTAAAAGAAATTAATGTCCCAGCCATAACGGATTTAAATGCATGATTACTCAGTGAACACTACTCAAGATTGAGTAGCGTCATAGTGTTGAAAAACAAAACCATCCATAGCATTTTTGTGAAAAGTGAAAATGGTTTCCATTGTAGGCTACTTGCTTTCCTGTGGGCGAGCGTAGAGCAGCTTCCTCTGTTTAGTGGCTTGCCTGTCTCGTTATCCCATGGTAGTCAAGTAGCCTTTCACCCCAACCCACAAAAATGTTTTTTTAGCAAAGGTTTTCATTCCTCTTTATGGAGGGGTGTTGTCACTCATCACTTCTCCACATTGAAAATAAAAATCCTATCCCCCTAAGAATACAGATATTGGACTATTTGATTGCTATGCAAGGATGAAAAAAGTAAAGACACTTTTGCAGAAGGGTTGATTGGAAGGAGTCAGCGTCACTCCTAGGGTTTTTAGCGTCACAGATGAGACCCTGGAGCGAACGAAAGTGAGTGAAGCGGCTCATGGGACGCCCCTTGGAAAGGACGCTGGCGGAACGGAAATCAACCCCTTGCCTTTCAAAATTACTTTTTCTGCCGTTGACATCACCTTTTTTCAACAACAGGACGTGAGTAGCGTCTTTTAATTAAAAGGGGAAATAGATTCCTTCTCTTAGAAAAAATTTTCACGACCCCTTCACACATAACACTACAATTAAGCTCATATAAATAAAGGTAGTAAAAAAATCAACATCCTTTCATCGTCATAACCAATTCTAAAAATACTTCCAGCCTATTAAATCTTAAGAAAATCTTCAGGTTCTACTAGGAAATATTTAAGATTCGCTGTGTATAATTATAAAAAAAGGAAATTCACGAAACCATTTGAAGATTTAAAACGTATTGGTAGTAGGAGAGAGAATATTAAGTAGGTGAAGATATGGCACATACGATTTACATAGTATTAACCAAAACAGGGACGTTATTATCAAAAGCGATCGGCATGTATACGGGCAAGGAGATGAATCATGCATCCATAGCCTTTGATGAGGGGCTATTTGAAATGTATAGCTTTGGTCGAAGGCAATTGAACAATCCGTTAAGTGGGGGCTTTTTACGAGAGGATGCAGAAAGAGGGCTATTTGAGTGTGCGGATTGTGTTATTTATCGCTGTCGTATATCACATTATCAATATTTAGACATGATGAAAATTGTCCGTTATATGTACTGGAATCGAGATCGCTATAAATATAATTTTATCGGACTTTTTGGTGTGGTGATGCAAAAGGAAGTGAGACGAGAGCGTGCTTATTTTTGTTCCCAGTTTGTAGCGACGCTACTAAAGGTGGGAGGGCTAAAAATATATCAAAACCCAGCATTAATGACGCCTCATTGCCTAGCGCAATTACCGTATTTAGAGAAAGTATTTGCAGGGAAATTGGCAGATTATTTACAAACGGTTCGTGAGCCAGCTATGCTATATGGTTAAGATGCACTACCTGACGTTTAAATAGTAAAATAGACACTCATGCGACAATCTTCTATTTTGTAAGAGGATTGTCTTTTTATCTTTCAGCGAAAAACACCCTTCTTTATCAGTGGTGCGATAAATGTACAAATTGTATTTTTTGATTCAATGGTGTCCCGATACTTTTCGAGCAAGCTCGAAAAAAATGAACGCAATTACGCTAAGGCGTCATCAATATTAGTCATATTTACCCCATATAGAATGTCAATAAACCTAGTTGCTGGAAACTGGAAAATGAGTCCTATTCCTGTTAAAAGAGTCACCATAAAATTGCTATCATAAATAATAGATACGTACGTTCTACGAGTGATATCAGCAAGGAGGATATGGAAATGAGTGATGAAATAGCAGCAGTTGGCTGGGATGCGATTGATCAGGCATTAGCACAGGTATATGGTGAGCAGGAGCCAAAGCATTATGGAACTTTGATTCCCTATTCACTGGGAGGACAAGATCCTTTAGATGGAATTAGTGTTTATAAAAGCGAAACATCCATTCCGCATTGGCATTTTGTTACATATGGCTTCTCGGAACTATATGAAAAGGAATTTGAAAACAAGGACTATAGTGGATATGGATTTGAATTAACATTTCGACTAGTACGTCAACTAGATGAGGACGAGCCACCTGCTTGGGCATTGAATTTACTACAGAATATGGGCAGATATGTGTTTAATAGTGGTAATGTATTTAGAGCGGGAGATTATTTGGATGCAAATGGTCCGATTTGCCTCGATGCCGACACACAATTAACGGCACTAGCCTTTACACATGATCCAGAGCTTGCTGAAATCGATACACCAAATGGCAAGATGGAGTTTATCCAAATGGTCGGTATTTCAGAGGATGAGTTAGAAGCGATGCAGACATGGAATACACTTGGTGTACTACAGGCTGGCATGAAGCAAATACCAAGCTATACTACGGATTTAACAAGAACTTCTCTCCTACAAAATCCTGAAGTTGCCGAGGCAGTTGTGCGAGGAATGGAGGAAGATGGCTCTAATACGGGGTTTCTTTTCGTAGATCAACTTGCTTGGGAAGTAGAAAAAAAGAGCTGGTTTAACAAACCGTCTAATGTTGTTCAACTTGGAGCAAAGCAAGCAGCTGTCATTAGTAAATTATTACGTGGACGTATTCTGAAAGATAAAGATCTTACCTTAGTCGGTCAACAAATAACGATAATATTTAAAGCAGGCCCTCAAATAGGCTATTCAGAGAATGGTCAAGAGATTACGATCACATTGAACAAGGCAGCGGTAGAAGAATTAAGTCAGAGGCTGATACCGCAAGAAAGTCAATTCACTATTTCTTCTTTAGTTGGTGTAAGTTTTCAAATTTTGAAGACACATATTAAAAATCAAGAAGGAGCGGTTGTGAAAACAATCGGATAAGATGGATCTCTCGCTAAGGCTTTAGCGGGAGATTTTTCTCTAACCATAGAAAGGGAGGATGTAAAGTGAAGCAGTGTGTAGAGCATTTTCTAGCGGCTGTGTGGGAGCAAATCACGGCTGTTTATCAACAAGAGAGTAAACGAATAACAGGGCTGAAAGAGCAAAGTAGGTTACAAGCAGGCATCCTTCAATATTTGAAAGTTGCCTGGAAAAAAGGAAAAAGTCCTAATGGCACAATCTTTATAGATGTTTATGAGCCATTTAGTTGGAGTGATAGCTCCTATAAGGTGGAAGCGGGTTCATACATACAAGAATTTACAGATGTCCAGCATATTGAAGAGCTTTTTAGTGCTTTATGTACTAAAACAGAGGAAGTATTTCAATCTGAGCAATACGGTCCCCGATTTTTTGATTACTGCTTTGAGGTTGTGCTGGAATTTGAACATGATAAAACGGTGCTTCATTATCAAAAGGAGCTGTTGAATAATCGTAAACTAGCGTCAACGAAACAAGTGCTGGCAAGCTTTATAGAAACAAAGGTGATGGCAGAGCTACCAGTAAGACCAAGTGACAATGATGAATTTTTCCTTGCGAAGCATTTGGTCAATCCACATTTTTTCCATCAAACAGCTGAGGAAGTCGAACCATTTATTCATCGGCTTCAAGAAAAGCATCGGGCGAATAAAGAACGTTTAGACAAATGGATTTATTATTATACAATGGCCTTTAAGCAGTGGGCAGAGGAGCATTTTTTAACGCACTATTTTGAACAAGCAGGCGATTATAGGAAAGAGTGGGTATTGAAAACAGAGGACTCGGTACAACAACTAGAGCAGGAAAAACTAGATTTCTTTCTTTATGTCGCGTTGAAGATTGGTCAAAAAGAGCCAGCCACTCGATTAGAATACTTGGAACTTGCGAAGCAGCTTGGCTCGCTGCAGGCAGCTAATTATTTGGAAAAAGGAAGCGGTCGTTTTGAAAGTATAAGAAAGCGGGATGTATTCGAAGGACAGGCAAATGATATTTTACAAACGATTGATATACGAGTGATGGTAGAAGAGGAAAACGCTTATCGTGAAGCCCTTTACTATATCATTCAACTGCTACAAGAAGGTTTTCCAAAGGGCTATAAGCTGACTTTAAAGAGTAAAGCGAAAAATTATCTTCCTATTAAAAAGTTAGCTAAATCAAAGCTTCATCAATTTTTCGCCAATTGCCTACAATATCCAAATCTTTTCCATTTATTAGCGGACTATGCCCAGCTTGCTATGGAGGAATTTGCTTGGTATCAGGATGTTGAGCCGAGTGAAAAATCAGCTATGCCCAGCACCTATGCGGTTTTTGGATTAGGGCTTTATAGCAAGGATTATTTTCCACTTGTTCAACGATATATGTTACTCGTTGATACAGAGCATCAATCCGTGCAAGATGCTTATGCGGAAGCCTTTCTTGAAGCACATGGCTTATCAGTAGAGATGATGCCTGTGTTTGTAGCTATTTTACTTGGTGCAAGTGAATCAGCTAAGCCAATAAAGAACATTGACATCATGGATTTAGATTTGCTCGTGGCACTCGGACAAGAACTTGAAAAGAAAGCAGATTATCAGCGTCCATTTGTTTTATATCGAATATTCGGTAGTTCCAAGAAGCTTGCTCAGCGACTAAAGCAAGAATCAGCACCAATAAGGGATGAACTTGAGAAATTACTGCAATGGATGGATTCCTGAATGGGGTAGACGAATGGAATGGACGGAAGTGAGTAAATCCAAGGATTTAGAGGTCGTTCGGGAGGCCCTTACTAAATTAGATGTAAATGAGCGAGATGCACGTGGGAGAACACCATTGATGCTTTTTATAACAAATCGAATGCCACATGAAGGAATCAAGCTTCTTTTGGCACAGCATATAGACTTGGAGGCACGAGATAAGCTTGGTGATACAGCACTGAAAAAAGCGGTAAAGTTTAAGCAGAAAGAAGTGATTTCTTTACTACTTGCAAAGGGTGTAAATTTATCTGAGCCAGAGGGGATTACCGCTACAGCTTGGTTTGCGGCAAGGGAGCATGCAAGAATCGCTGATATATTGGTAGATACACCAGGTGCAATCCGTCTAACTTTGAATGCACAAGAACAACAGCAAGCTGATGCCATTTTATACGAGGATTCTCTCAATACAATGTGCCAGCGCATAAGCAAGGTATCATCAGCTGTTATTTTACATGCCATTGTCAATAGCTATAACTGGGATGATGGCCCCGAGCCTATGCTCGCAGCATTAGCTAATCCAGTTTGTGCCCCTATTACCATGATAGACATGTTTGAGCTAATGGAAGGAGAATATTGGCTAGCACTAACAGAGGAAGAGATAGCGAGTTCCGATTGGAAGCGACCATGGAAAGAGATGGCACTAGCCTTACAAGAAAAATTAAAGTGCTAGCTAGCGAGGAGAGAGTAATGGACCAAAAAGCAAGGAAAATATTAATGCAAACCTATTGGCAATCTGGTGGATGGCGTTCAGGTGGTTATACCTATACAGAAGAAGATTTTCAATATGCTAAAAGTAAGGGCTTGATGTTTGATCGATTAACGATTTCCCATGATGAATGTGTACAAAGATTGCAACAGCTTCATGAGAAATTCTTAACAAAGGAGCTTGTGGTAAAGGCATTTTTGCATAGCTTATCGACGCGCAAAGTACATTTACGCAGTGCCTTATCGAGCTGGGCTCTTACGCATGATTTACCAATGCATACGTATGATGAACAACCTGTGGCATTGGTCTCCTATAGTGGCTGTGGCTACTGTAATGAGCAGAAAATCATGTCCAATGATACGTATGTCAATGAAGATTTAAATGTGCTTAATTTTGAACGCATCAAGTGGGGAGGAGTTCGCCTCAATTGGCTCATCTATTGTTTACTAGACTTAGAATGCCTAGTGAAAGAACAAGAAGCATTGAATGTAAGTGAGGATGACGTAGCCATCTTAAAACAGATGGTAGCAGCAATAGAATCCTGTAACGACACAGATGCAGCTAGACAGCTTGAAAAGCGCTGGAAAGATGTTTTCAAGTCCAATCAACATGAACGAGATGTGGTCATGGAAATCTGGGGTTATGCGGGACTACTCGTATCAAAGGATGATTATCGCAAGGAGCGTGGACGTGGAACTGATTTTATGTCAATGGCGACTTGGAGAGGACAGGATGGCTATTCACAGGAAAAGATGAAGTTTTACTTTGGCTCCTACCTATAAAGCTGAGGATTATTGCTATAGCAAAGGAATTTTAAGAGCGGCTACTATAATGAACAGCTGCCATGGTCATGCACTAATAATGTGCAGATTTTACTTTTACCAGAGCTTTACTAGAATAAGAAAGAGAGGTGCAGTGAGATGGGGGCTTGGGGATACAAAGCATTGGAAAGTGATGAAGGTTTAGATGTAGTGGCGTTTTTGCGGGAGTATATGGAACAGCATAAGGAATCCAATCAGCTAACTTTATCGGAAATTGTACAGGCCATGAAACAGCAAGGCTTTTTTGGTAAAACATTGGAGGATATAGATTTTTTCTACGATATGAGTGCCTTGGCTTTGGCAGAGCTTTATAGTCAATATCTGAATACGGGAACCATTTATGGTCAAGAAAGTAAGGATAGACAAATACAATGGGTAGTAGATGAAAGCTCTTTGACATTTATATTGCGGTATTTACAGGACATTAGAGATGAAGTACCTGATCAACATGGTAGTAGAGAGATTGTAGAATTATGGCAAGAGTCCAAGAGTTGGCCAGAATGGCAGTCCAACTTAGCCTATCTTATTCAGACGGTGGAACAAGCGATTAACCGTTTGCCACAATAAAAATAAATGGAGTGATTGGAAATGACCTATGATTTTTGGATGATGGCTTCCATCATGGAGTTGGTTGAATATCCAGATGAGACAAGTGATGACTATATAGCACATCCAACTTTACAGACGATCATGGATGTGCTTGAAATCCAAGTACCGATAGCAGAGATTTACGAACGTTATTTTGGTCAATCCATTCATACAGGACATGTTTTAGTATTTGCGAATAAGCAGCAACCACATGTCTGTGTGGTACTTGATACTTATCGAGATCCGCTCGATCAGCTGGATTTAATTCAATTTGGCTGGAGAGTGAACACAAAAGATGTTCACCTAGTAAGACAGCTGACACGAAAACTATTTGATAATTGTGATGAGGGGATTCGCTATGAGGAAGGTCAATCCATTCTCTATCAGGTATTACAAGAACAACGCTATCCTCGAAAACTTTACTATGAGACATTATATGAACAACAGCTGAAGAAATTTTGGGTATGATAGCATCAAAAAGGATTCGTAACACTTTCTATAAAAAGTGTACGAATCCATTTCTTAGAACCTATACAAAGAAAAAGCTGAATAGAGATAGTGCAATCGAAATGATTACAATAGGTCCAATCATTTTCATATGTCGTTTTCGTGCCATTACAACAATCGCTACATATTCACGAATCATCGCATTTGGCCAATAATAAAAAGCTGTCTTAGAGCCAATGCCCTGACTATCTAAGCCCGCAAGTCTTGCATAAATACCCGCACGAAAAAGATGGAAATTATTCGTGGTGAAAATACTGTTATAGGCCTCACCCTGTTTCCGATCATCCATGAGCTGCTTAGAAAATAACATATTTTGATAGGTATTCACAGAGCGGTTCTCCTGAAGTGTATGCTCAATGGGAATGCCTTTTTCTATTGCATATCGTTGCATCGCTTCAGCTTCGGGTAGATTTTCATCAGGACCTTGTCCACCAGAGAAAATAATGGTAGGTGGAGTAGTCACTGCTGCTTGCTTATGATAGAAGTCAATTGCCTTTTGAATTCTACTAGCTAAAAGTGGAGGCACCTTATCATTAATTAATCCACTGCCTAGTACAATAATAAAATCTTGATTCAATCGAGGGCGATTGAATTGGTAGAGAAAATAAGCAGATAAAAAATTGGATAAATGGATAAAAAAATAAAACGTAATGAGTGAAATTCCACCAAAAATGGGCTGGAGGTGGACTGAAAACAAACTCGCTGGATTGATAATCGGTAATAGGATAAAAAGTAAAATGCCAATCGCCACAAGTAATGTTAAGGAATTGGCTAAACGTCTACCTTCTCGCTTCATTAATACTCTCGCATTTAAAAATAAACCAAACATTAAAGCAACAATACCAAAAGGAATTAAAATGAAAAGAGCAATCAGTGGAATAATGACAATAAGCCTTAAAAAGTAATGGTCAGATGCTAAAGATAGAATGACGCAGAATAGCAGAAATGAACAGACAAATAGATTAAATAATAGTCCGTTGATCATTTTTCTTGGGTCTTTAAAGTAAGAAATAAGAAAAACGATGAAAAGAATCAGTGGAATAATGCCAAAATACATACAAAATGCACCTCTAGTGATGGAAGTTGGTTAATGATATCTCTATATTATAAGTAATTATTGAATGAAATCAACCATCGATGAAAAAGTGGAGGGGGAGCATCTAGAAGCTCCCTCTATTTTTTGTGTGTACGATGATAGGTTTTATTGAGGTAATGAATATATTGGGTGCGGGTCAATCCACCCGTTTGGCGATTAAAGTCATCGTAGGAGATATCATCTGGAAAACTAAATTCAGCGAGTGCCCGCTGACGATCTTCGCGGAAGTGTGGATGATCTAGCGACTCTGTTACAATTCCTTCCTCTTGCTTCAACCAATCACTGGCAACGCCTGCATAGACACCATGATTGGTAAAACGGCTAGCTGTTTGATAGGAGGTGGAAGGTGCAGGTTTACTAATTGTTCCTGTCCCCCAGGATAGACGATATCGAGGCTCTTTCCCATAGTTTAGTGTCACGCCATAGCCCATTGGAAATACAATATCGGATTCTGTTAACATTTTATGGCCTATCTTTTCATAGCATCCTCGCATAAAATGGTCATCCATCACAATATGGGTTTGAGGGGCCAATGGAGCAGATATGATTTCCTCAAGAGAAGGCGGGCGCTCTGTCGTTGTCAACAAATAGGGCCGTACAAACAATGGCATTGTCATTACATTATGCCAAATACTATCTTCTCCAAAAAGATGATCCTTTTGCATTTGACGTAAATCGCCAATGACAAGCACATAGCCATCTACAAATAAATCGATTTCTACACGAAAAATATCACCTGGCACAGTCTTATAGCGTAGACTTTTCATCTTGGTTAGCTTTTCTAGCTTGTCTGAGTAATCAGCAGGAAGCTGGGAGGGAAATTGCTCTAACCAATTCAAGAGAGCCGACTTAGTCGTTAAATGCTCAAAGCCTGTTAATGGTAGCTGGTAATATGTTTTAGTGTTACGAGCTGTGATATAGCTAGATGGGTGGTTTTCATTACCTAGACCAACAGAAAAAACAACGCCTGCAGCTTTCACAGCGGAGATATTGGTATAATTCAATTTCTTTTCTTTTCCACGCGCAGTTTGAGGGACAATGACTTCACGATTACGTGTTAAAATGTCGACATCCGCTTCTTGGTAGCTATGCTCATTCACGAAAATTCTTTTTTTAATGAGATCGCCTTCAAGGCAAATAAAATAATCCTCTCGAATCGGAATCGTTTCCCAATGTGCTTCTAAAGTATGTAGGCCGAAATAGGGGCGCAATGAATTCGTTAACCAACTAGTAAATGGTGTCAATCGAATTTCCTCCTAGCTATTGTTTTGTATTTTGGTCAAGTATACTGAATTTGGTGGGTGTCGAAAATAGCTTAGATGGAAAATAGTTACTTTTATGCAGTGATAATAATTGCTTTTGGAGCAGATGCCTACCTTTTTCTTCAGGCTATAGAACTGCTATAATGACAGACAGAGGTGATGAATATGCATATTGTGACGATTGAAGGCATACCCTATGCTTGGCTTGAACAATTACAAGAAATCCACGCTCACGTTTTTGATGGAGCAAATTTGCCACTCGAAAAGCTAGAAAAGAAAGAAGGCCTTCTTTGCATATTGGCAGTGGAAGGTGACACATTGATCGGCTTTAAACTAGGCTACCCACAACCAGATGATATTTTTTATAGTTGGTTGGGTGGCGTTCATGTAGCACATCGCGGTCAGGGAATTGCAAGTCAATTAATGAAACAACAGCATGAGCATATCAAGACTTTAGGCTTTCACAAAGTTCGTACATACGGAAGAAATACATTCAAAGCCATGCTCATTACCAACCTCAAGCATGGTTTCGATATATTATCAACATTTATTGATGAAAAAGGCAGACATAAAATTATATTTGAAAAAACAATTGATTAAGGAGTTTTATACATGAAAGCATATTTAGCAAATGGGTTATTTTCGTTAGGCGATCGTTTTGTAAATGAACAATTGGCAGCAGCTATTCGCGAGGCAGTACCAGGCATCGCATTATATGTACCTCAGGAGAATGAGGCCATCAATGATAAATCTGCCTATGCAGATAGCTTAGCGATTGCCCAAGCAGATTTAGAGATGCTACAGGATAGCGATGTTCTGATAGCTGTATTAGATGGGGTGGAAATTGATTCAGGCGTTGCCGCAGAGATAGGTGCGTTTTCGATGCTGAATCGTCCCATTATTGGTGTGCTAACAGATGTTCGTCAGCAAGGGCGGGACAATATGCAAAAAATAGAGGCACTGATCCGAGATGGGCTAGAGAATCAGTTTGTTTATCGTAATTTATTTGTTGTGGGGTTAATTAAACGCAATGGCGTGATTACATCTTCTATTGAAGAGGCTGTGAAAGCCATACAAAAACTACAGAACGGGGAGGCATCATGATGCTATTAGCTACATCAGACATGGTGGCAGGAAAAGATATCATGGAAACATTAGGGCTAGTGAAAGGGAATTCTGTTCAATCTAGAAATATTGGTCGTGACATGATAGCAGGTCTTCGCAATATTGTAGGTGGAGAAATGAAGGAGTATGCGGAGATGCTTGTGCGCTCTCGTGAAATTGCCACAGAGGCAATGGTAGAGGAAGCCAAACAATTAGGTGCAGATGCAGTTGTAGGCGTTCGTTATGCTACTTCATCTGTCATGGATGGTACATCCGAAGTATTGGTATATGGAACAGCTGTAAAATTCAAATAAAAGAGTACAAGGACTTTCATTCAATGGAAGTCCTTTTTCAATGGTTAAAAAGTGACACATTCATCTAAAATGCTGTAAAATTTTAGTTAATTATGTCAAAAATACAGTCTATTGTGCTGCTTGAATGGTGATTTATTATAGGATGCGTATAGTACAAATTATACCAATAAAGTAGAAGTTTTATCTTGATTCAGTTTATAGATAATGAGATGAATGCACAAATGGAGTAGGTGTCAAAACACCAACTGAATCAAGATAAAAGCCCAAGCGGAGGTCACAGATTTTGAAGAGGAGCTTTTTGAGCAACTCGCAAAAAATCTGGACGCAATCAGTAGAAGGGCTATTTATGGCCAATATACTGCAAGCTGGGCATGATAGAAGAAAGAGTGGGATATATGGTAGATTCACAACAAGGCAAAGGCTATCGCGTACTATCGATGTTTGATCGATTGATGGATGGCCAAGGAATCAACAAGAAGCAAGAAGCATTGACACATCAGGTTGGTGAAAAAACCATACAACGGGATATCGATGAAATTCGTACGTATCTGGAAAAGGCTAAGCTAGATTACCATTTACAATATGTACGTACAGAAAAAGTGTATAAATTAATGCATACAAAAAACAATCGTTTATCTAAAGAACAGGTACTAGTCATCGTTAAAATACTGATTGCCTCAAAAGCTCTCGTAAAATCGGATATCGGTGAGATCGTTAATCAACTTCTCTCACGTGTAGCAGACGATCAACTGTTATTAAATGAAAAAATTGTATATGAAGATATCCATCAAAACAAGTCATTATTGTCCTTGATATGGGGAATATCAACAGCCATACAAAAGAGAAAGGTCATTACAATTGATTATTTACAGGAGGGTGAAGCGATTCCAACTGCAAAAATTTTAAAGCCGCTCGCTGTTATCTTTTCAACACATTATTTTTATTTAATAGGAGATAATCAAGACACCCCAACTGTTTACAGAATGGATCGTATTCAGCATTTTCGTGAAATGACTATCCATTTTGAATTTCCATCTGTACATCCATTACAAGTAGAGGACACTAATGACCTTACTCATATCCGTCTTCTCTATAAAGGCCGTTCTCCTCAAATAGTCTACAGTCGTTTCCCAACAGCCCACCTAGTTTCACAAAACAATCATGAATATGTTTTTGAGGCAGAAGTGTTAGAATATGGCGTGAAAGAGTGGTTGTTAAGTCAAGGAGCCGATATGGAGGTATTAGAGCCAATTGAACTGAGAGAAGAGATCATTGAGACCTTACAAGCTATGCAGCAAAATTATCGTTACATATAAAAACCCGTGCGTACATGCACGGGTTTTTACGTTTACTGAAACAATTGTTTGATAAATGTCGTATCGATATCCTTAGTGAGCTTATAATCTTTCATGTAATTTTCCTCATATAAATACACGAATAAATGCTGGTCATCATCTAAACGCAAGCCAATTTCCCTGTTGTCATTAATTGAGAGTGTTAGCCAGTATGCTTCATGAGAATCAGAATTCGAAAACCACACCTTTTTTAAAGGTAGGTCCTTGAATGGCTGCATAATTTGATTGATTTCTGCTGCGTCAGTAATCGTTACTGTTTTTTCATCTGAGGAACGAATAATTTCAATCTCATGAATTTCCTCCATTTCGAGACGTTCTGTTACCTCTGTTGTAAAATCAGTGTCTCGTGTTAACAGCATTGTCGAGATATACAGAATAAGTAGTGGTAGTAAAATGCCTAGAAGTAGTTTGTATCTTTTTTTCATGCTTGTCTCCTTAAATTCTAAAAATTCACACATATGTATTCTTTTCCACGCTATAATTGAGCATATACTGAAATGATGAAGGAAGGCAATTAAATGACACATAATCATGAAGAAAAAGAACTATTTTACCCAAGTGGAATCATCATGTATCGAGGTGGCGTCAAGAAGAATGATTTCGGTCACGATATTTATGACGGCAAAGGCTCGCTATTTGATCAAGAGGGAGAATTATTATTCGAGGGTGAATTCGTCAATCATATGAAGCAAGGCAATGGCATTATGTATTTGAAAGGACAACTCATTTATCAGGGTGAATTCATACAAAATAAAAAACAGGGTCATGGCATTTTATATAAGGATGGTCATATCCATTATGAAGGTCATTTTCGAAATGACTTAATGGATGGCTATGGTGTTTTATATTATGAAGAAGAAGTAATTCGCCCTTATCAAACACTACGAGCACAGTATCCACATTTAAATCAACCGCAGTATGAGGGTGACTTTGTCCACGGCATGAAAAAGGGAAAAGGCAAGCAATACTATCCAAATGGATTTTTACAATATGAGGGTGATTTTATTTGGCATCATATGCAAGGGGCTGGGAAGCTATATTACCCTAAGAAATCACCAACAGCTGAGGAGCTTGCACGTGGTGTAACTAATCTCCACTATGAAGGTCATTTCTTTGAGGACCTAAAGCATGGTAAAGGCAAAGTATATTCTAGGGATGGAATTTTAGAAGCGGAAGGGCAATTTAAAGAGGATATGATGACAGGGCAAGGAACGCTCTATTATGCCAATGGGCAAGCTTCCTATATTGGTGACCTCGTTCAAGGCAAAAAACATGGACGAGGCGATTATTATAATGAAGAAGGCAAAATTATCTATAGTGGTGAATTTATTAACGATGAGCGGTTACGCATTACACCTGAAGTCGAGCAAGAGATTGCCAAGCTACAAAAACAATTAGATAGTCTTGTAGGTCTTCCGAATGCAAAGAAGGAATTACATAATTTAATAAACTTTATTAAAATTCAAAGTCTGCGTGTGGATCATGGTTTAACAAGCTTTCCTATTACGTATCATCTTGTCTTCTCGGGCAATCCAGGCACAGGTAAAACAACAGTGGCACGCATTATTGGCCAAATCTACAAGCATCTTGGCGTCCTTTCAAGTGGGCATTTTGTGGAAACAGATCGTGCAGGTTTAGTCGCTGGCTATGTTGGACAAACAGCGTTAAAGGTTCAGGAAGTCGTTAACAAAGCAAAGGGCGGGGTACTTTTTATTGATGAAGCCTATTCATTAATAAATGATAAACAGGATGCATTTGGGAAGGAAGCTATTGATAGTTTATTAAAGGCAATGGAGGATCTACGTGATGACTTAGTAATTATCGTTGCGGGCTATACAGAGCTAATAGAAGATTTTTTACAATCTAATCCAGGCTTTAAATCTCGCTTTAATCATTTTGTACAATTTGATAATTTTAGCACGGATGAACTCTATGATATTTTTGCGATGCTTTGTCAAACGAACGATTATCAATTTGGCGAAGCATTTGCCCAACATATGAAAACACAGCTACGTCATATGCCAATTGAAACCATCCCTAATTTCTCGAATGGTCGTTATATTCGAAACTTGTTTGAGAAACTAGTGACGATCCAATCAAACCGATTGATTCAACAGGCAACAATCTCGAGAGAAGAACTCATGACATTTGAGGAGCAGGATATTTTACAGGGCATTGCAGAAAAGTTGTTTGACAATACTTTTTAAGACAAGGAGTAAATTCATGAAAAAGCTATTAGTGTTTATTTTAGTGTGTGCATGTATTTTACCACGACTAGTAACAGTTCATGTTACAGTGAATAATCATATTAATGTACGCCATAAAAACGATAAAAGTTGATGAGTGATGTATAAAGTGGTAATATAAGACAAAACATACGCTAACGTATTTTTTGGAGGGCAATTATGCAAGTAACGAAAGAGGATTGGATTAGAGCGGGTCTAGAGCAATTAGCAGAAGCGGGGATTCATAAAGTACGTATTGAAGCACTTGCTCGATCATTAAACATTAGTAAAGGTAGCTTTTATCATTATTTTCCTGATCGTCAACAACTATTAGATGCCATGCTAGACTATTGGGAAAACCACGCAACAAAGGCCATTATTCAAAATATGGAGCAAGTTGATGCTAATCTAGAGCAGCTTTTACGGATAAGTTTTCACAAAAATAAAAAGATGGAGATAGGCATTTATGCTTGGGCCAAATATGATTCAGATGTCGCAAAGCGTATCGTTCAAATAGAGGAGCAGCGAATAGCCTGTGTGGCGACACTCTATCAAAAAAGTGGTATCAGCATAGACGAATCCACTGATCGTGCAAGATTAGCTTATTTAACCTATATAGGCTGGATGACACGATTTGAAGCCAATCCTCATTTCGATCTCGAAAAAATGATTAAGCTGTTAATACAGTAAGAAGGTCTCTCGGAGCTAACATGGGCTTTGAGGGACTATATTTAACGCCAGAACATACGGTAGCGTATGTAAATGAAGAGGAGGTAGAACATGTTTATTTTATCAATTGTCGCAGTGGGACTATTAGGGCTCATTAGTATCCTACATATTTATTGGGCCTTTGGTGGTCGATGGGGTACAGAAGCTGTTATTCCTATGAAAGAAGGCAGCCAACAAGCTGTTTTTACGCCGAGAAAATGTGGAACGCTCTTTGTTGCAATGCTGTTGATGCTAGCAAGTGGTATCATCCTTGTTCAAGGAGGCTTCATGCCATTTTTTCAAGCCTCTATTTTTTCAAAAGTAGGAAGTATCGTTTGTGCGCTAGTATTTTTGCTACGAGCAATTGGTGATTTTAAGTATGTTGGTATTTTTAAAACGATTAAGCATTCCACATTTGCTCAAAATGATTCAAAATGGTATAGTCCTTTATGCTTGTTTCTTAGCTTTGTTTATGTGCTGGTGTTAGTTTAACAGCAATTTTACTTTAATAAGGGGAGCAGAATGGGGGATATAAAATGGAGCAAATGATCTACTTACTTCGCCATGGTGAGACAAATTATAATACACAAGGGAGATATCAAGGACAGCTTGATTCACCACTCACTGAGCGTGGTCGGGAGCAGGTTCAGCAAAATGCACGCATGCTGAAATCACTCATTGGCGATGCAGATGAATGGACCATCCTATCAAGTCCAATGGGAAGAGCCATGCAAAGCACAGCCATACTTTGTGAAACACTGGGCTATGACAGCAACAAGGTGAGGCAGGATCCACGTTTAACAGAGGTTGCTGTGGGACAATGGGCTGGATTAACCATGGCGGAAATACAGCAACAATGGCCTGCCTTGTTAACGAACACAGATGCCTTCAATTGGTATTTTCGTGCACCAGATGGGGAAACCTATGAAGCTGTTGTAAGCAGATTAACTGCTTTGCTTGAAACGATTCAACCACTTTCAAAAGTGATTATTGTCTCGCATGGCTTAACTGGTCGTATTTTACGCGGCGTCTATGCAAGTCTAAGCAAAGAAGAGACGCTCAAGTTAGAGGTTTCTCAAGATGTAATGTTCAAATTAAAAAATAAAGAGATTACAAGAATTAGTTCAAATTTCGATGATGATTTTTACCTGTGAAAATATTTGAGCGCATCCCATTTTTCTCAAGGAATATTCAGAAATGCCGCCTCTTATAATGTGTAGGAGGCGTTTTTTATGAAAAAGTGGATGTTAGTAGGCTGTATTTGTATCATGGTTTTCTTATTTTATTATACAAGCAAAACATATGAATTCACGCATCTAGAACTGCCATCATTACATAGTCAAAATGCTTTGTTACTCAATGAACAGGGCGATGTATTATACGAAAAAAATGCGGATGCTATTATTTATCCTGCATCTTTAACAAAGATCATGACAGCCATCGTTGCCATAGAGATGACAGATAATTTACAAACACAAACCATTGTAGAGCCCCAAACGATTGCGAACTATACGGCACAAAATGCTTCGATGGCAGGCTTTCAAGCAGGAGATTTTGTCACGATGGAGGATTTATTGTATGGTACACTCCTTGCCTCAGGTGCCGATGCAACAGGAACACTTGCAGATGCTGTCGCTGGCAGTGAGGACAAATTTGTCACGTTGATGAATAACAAGGCGCAAGAATTAGGCATGCATGACACACATTTTGTTAATACCAGTGGCCTACATGATGAGGCACATGTATCCACCGTGCGGGATATCAGCAAGCTTCTGCGATATGCATTAGAAAATCCTACCTTTTATCAAATATTTACCTCAAAAAACTACACAACCTATGTTCCCAATCAATTAATCATCACAAACTCATTATTTACAAAATTACCGGGTCTAGACAGTCCGATAATAGGTGGAAAAACAGGCTATACCCCAGAAGCAGGACTGTGTCTGGCGACCATAATCGAGAAAGAAGGGAAATCTTTTTTATTCATTACAACCAATGCTCCTAGCTATATATGGAACCCACCCCCACATATTGAAGATGCCCTAACGGCCTTCGAAGCTTTATAGCAGGAAAAATAATGAAAAAACCTCAACTTTTTCATGGTTCCTAACGTCTTAATAGAAAGGGGGATTATATAGCTGAGGTTCGGTGGTGGATAACCAGCTTTTTATAGGAACCATCAAATACGGGGAGAGCTGCTGCTAAAAGTGAGGGAGCAGTTCAAAAAGAGAGGGGAGCCATCTCCAAAAGGTGGCGAACCTGCTCAAAGAGGTGAGAGCCCTCTCCCAGTAAGGAGAAGGTCACTCACCTAAGTCCGTAGGCCATTTAGCAGCATGAGAAAAAGGAGCTAACAAAAAATCTACAAAATAAGCCACCATCATTTAATTATCATAACCTATGCATAGTTTCTCAGTAAAAAGGGAAGGAGGAATGTATAAGTATTTACTAAAATATGAATTTTAGCAGCATCGTAAAAGGGAATCTAGTTGATTATTACTATTTTATGGCAGGGTTGTTTACTCTATAATAAAAGTTAAATCTTAGCAATTTTTTAGCAAACAGACATGGAAGACATCTAAGGGCGGTGTAGAACAATGAAAAAATTTTTACCCTTTGCCATCGTTTTGACGTTTATGATGTGCATCTTGGCAGGGCAACTTTCAGTAAATGCTGAAGGGTCAGTGGTGATTCACAAGGTAGTCAAAGATACGGTTATTTTTGAAGAAGCTTCTACGAATAGTGCGGAGATCGGGGAACTTTCGAAAGGTAGCTTTGTTTCAGTAACAAAAGTAAGTAAAGGTTGGACACATATTCAAACGCCAGAGCAGGAGGGCTATGTCACATCTGATGCTTTAGTCAAGTTGAAGTCTGAGGGATACCTAGTGATTCAAAAGGGTGGTACAACATTATTTACAGCCCCAAGTCAACATGCCCAGCATGTAGGACAGCTCTATGAAGGACGAATAATTTATGTGTATGGCACAGCACCTGGTGGTTGGTCTTTCGTTCAATATGGCGAGGAGATAGGGTATGTAGCGACAAACGCATTAAAAAAACCAGCTCCAACGAAGAAAAAAATTAATGCTGTTGCTGGTGCTGAATTACGTTTAACAGCTAATCCAAACGGAGAAGTTCTTGGTACACTTCCCAATAAAACAACTGTCCAGTATTACATAACACTTGCTGGTTGGGCTTATGTAGAAGCAGGCGACCAAAAAGGGTATGTCAAAGCTTCTGAGCTAGCCGATATTCAGTTAATAGATAATAAAGTTTATAATAAAGGTGTGCCAGTTGCGAAAGGCGCAAAAAAACGGGTAGCCTTAACATTTGATGATGGGCCAGATGCTAAGGTGACACCACAAATTTTGGCAACGTTAAAGAAATACGATGCCAAGGCTACATTCTTTATGGTAGGTAAAAATGTGTCAAGAAATGCTGCAATCGTTAAACAAGTCTATGAAGCAGGGCATGAAATCGGAAACCATACCTTGAGCCATAAAAAATTAACGACCTTATCAATAGCAGGCGTTAAACAAGAAGTCAATGGCACAAGTAATGCTATTTATGCAGCCATCGGGCAGTATCCAACTGTTTTCCGCCCACCCTATGGGGCGACCAATGACCAAGTACGTTCTGTCATGACAATCCCCTCGATTTTGTGGTCGATTGATACACTGGATTGGAAACATCACAATCCAGATAAAATTTTAGCGTATGTCAAAGCCTCTGTAAAAGATGGGAGTATTATTCTAATGCACGATATCCATCAAACGACAGCCAATGGTTTAGAAAATGTTATTCTTTATTTACAAAAACAAGGCTATGAATTTGTTACAGTAAGTGAGATATTACAATAATAGAAAAGCTTTGCAATCGTCTACTCAGAACGAATGCAAAGCTCTTTTTTATTTAAATAAATTGATAGTCGTAATAATAATAGGAATCCCAAATACGTCAATTAAAAATGCGCCGACAATCGGTACGACAAGAAAGGCTTTTTTAGAAGGACCGAAGCGTTGCACAACGGCTGACATATTGGCCATGGCATTTGGTGTTGCGCCTAGACCATGTCCTGCAAAACCTGCTACCATAACAGCAGCATCGTAGTTTTTGCCAAGTAATTTAAATAACACAAAAATACTAAATACAACAATAAAGAATACTTGCGCAAAAACAATGATGAATAATGGTAGTGCCAAATCAGCAATTTCCCATAATTTAATACTCATGAGAGCCATGGAAAGGAATACACCTAATGTGACATCTCCAATTAATGAGATGCTTTTCATATTAATGGCTTCAGGTTTGAATTTATCCATAATATTGCGTACTAATACAGCCACAAACATTGCTCCTACATAGCCAGGTAGAACGAAACCTGTTGCTTCTGAGAATAGTGTGCCGACGTACGTACCAACAGCCATACAGAAAGTAATTAATAAGACTTGTGTAAAGAACGAATCCGATGTAATTTGCTCATGTTTATTTTCATATTCGACTTCTTCCGATTCTTGTTCATCTGGTGTTAAATTATATTTACCTACTAAATATTTGACAATTGGACCACCAATTAAGCCACCAGCAACTAGACCACATGTTGCGGCAGCAGCACCAATTGTCATAGCTGAAGAAATCCCTAAATCTTCTAAGGTTTGGCCAAATGCAGCTGCAGCGCCATGACCACCCTCCATAGAAACGGCACCCGCCATCATACCGATTAAAGGATGGATCCCCATAAGTGAGGCCAGAGATACCCCAATGACATTTTGCATTAACGCTAGGAAGCCACATGCTAGCCAGTAGATAATCAGTAATTTACCACCGAGCTTTACAAGTTTAAAGCTTGCACCTAAGCCAATTGTCGTAAAGAAAGTAATCATAAATAAGCTTTGTAAAGAAGTATCAAGTGATATTTCTAAAATACCCGTTGTTTTTAAGATAGTGGTAAGAGCAGCGAACAATAAACCACCAACCACTGGTGCTGGGATACAGAAACGCTTTAAAAAGCCTATTTTATTGATAAGAAAGCTTCCTAATGCAAAGAGTGCAACAGCTAGGAATACCGTTGTAATTTGATTAATTTCGATCATGAACCTTGCCCCCTAAGTAAGTTGTTCAGTGCCTCATATACAAAATAGGCACCTAATTTCACTGTACGTCCGTTTTCATCTAATAACGGATTGACCTCACAAATATCAAATGAATGGGTGTGAGGGTGTGAAGTGACTTGTTGCAAAATGGAGCGCACAGTCGATGGGTCAAGCCCAAACGGTGATGGAGCACTTACACCTGGAGCAAATGCTGCATTCAATACATCCATACATAATGTTAAAAGAATATAATCATGCTTATCCATAAAATGTTGTAATGCATCCGTTAATTGTTGTTGGTAGGCTACCGTCATTTGATCCTCATAAACATACTTCACGTTTAATTCATCAGCTTTTTCGAAAAGTTCTCTTGTATTGCCGTAGCGTTGAATACCAACAACAAAATAGTCAGCGTGTGGATCCTGCTCTAAAATTTGACGGAACATCGTACCTGACGAAGGTTGTTCATCATATGGTCGTAAATCAAAGTGAGCATCTATATTGATGATGCCGATTTTAGCTTCCTTTGGTAGAGCAGAACGAACGCCTAAATAATGGCCATACAGCGTTTCATGCCCGCCACCTAGCACCACACATGATATGTTTTTTTGTAGTACTGTTGCTACGACTTCACCAAGCTCACGTTGCGCCTCCTCTAAAGCATGGTTTAGACAAACGATATTGCCAACATCAATAATTTGCTGATTGTCCTCAAATGTCCACGGTAAGCTGGCTAAGCCTTCTCGTAGGGCGTTTGGACCATTTGCTGCCCCTACACGGCCTTGATTTCGACGTACCCCTTCATCGCAGATAAAGCCAACGAGAGCAGCACTTTTCTTATCTGAAGCGCTTACATCATTAATCGCAACTCTTTTTACTTGTTGATGTAAACGAAAGCTGCTTGTATTTGTCGTTGAATCTATTCGGCCTTTCCATTGTTTTTGATCTGTCATTGTGTACATAAACTTATCAACCCCATTGTGAATATTATTGTAGAAAAAGTATTGTTGTAATTCATTATATATTCACATAATTATAATTACTAATATATAATTAATATTAATCTATAGCTTTTAACTATAAATCTGGGAGGTATCTATAGGTGGACATAAAACAATTACACTATTTTATCGCTGTTTCAGAACAGATGAATTTCTCAAAAGCCGCAGAAAGACTGCATATTTCGCAGCCTTCCTTAAGTAATGCGATCAAAAAATTAGAACAAGAGATTGGCTCCCCTTTATTAGAGAGAAATACTAGAAATCTGCAATTAACAGAAGCTGGAGAGTTACTTTTTGAACGAGCAAAAGTTATTGTAAAAAATATGGAAGTGCTAAAAATCGAAATGGATGAAGTGATTGTTCATGGCACGAGAGACATCACCATTGGTGTCATGGAATCTATTAAGCATTGGCTGCCAAAGGTAATCGCCAACTATAAAAAAGACTATCCTCACATGAAAATTCACTTAGTCGATATTTTAGGTAGTAAGCGGGTGAAAAAATCCTTGAAAAGCTATAAAACTCATTTAATCATCACCAATCAGCTAATGGATGATCCAGAGTTGGAAGTTCAAACTTTATATGAAGAACGGTTGGTCGCAGTATTACCTTTACATCATCCGTTAGCCCAAAAGGATATTTTAACCATCTCAGATATTTGTGAAGAACCATTTATTATTAGTACCGAGGGCTTTCAAACAAGACGAGATATCTTAACGTCATTTGAACAGGCTGGTAAAAACATCAATATTCAATTTGAAATTGAGCGTTTTGAAACCGCTGTATCGCTTGTACGAGAACATTTAGGAGTGACCATATTACCTGAAAATTACTTGCAAGGACCGACTGCCAAAACGATTGTAAAAAAAGAAATAGAGGGTCTGAATTTAAGTCGCAATGTCTATCTAGTGTACTTAAAAAACCGTCATTTACCATTAGCCATCCGACAATTACTTAAGGATATAGTACAGTTTTTTGAAAATAAATGATGTAAGTCCATAGTAATGAATTTTCTCTTTTATTAGAAAATTCAAAAATAGAACATTGCTTTACTAGAAAAATAGCGGTAACATTTATTGTAAGAATGAAAATGAACATTCATTCATTTTGCGAAGTTCAAGCAAAGGGGGTATCTTCTAATGAATTTTTCCTATAGTGAAAAAGTTGAGAAGTTACAGGACAAGCTGAAGAATTTTATGGAGCAATACATTTATCCAAATGAGGCCGTTTATGCTGCACAGGTTGAGGCAATGGAGGATCGTTGGGGAGCGATTCCACCGATTATGGAGGAGCTGAAACAGAAGGCGCAACAGGCAGGTTTGTGGAATTTATTTTTACCAGATAGTGAATATGGGGCAGGTTTAACCAACTTAGAATATGCACCTTTATGTGAAATCATGGGCCGTTCACTTCTGGCCCCCGAGGTGTTTAACTGTAATGCACCTGACACAGGCAATATGGAAGTACTTGTACGCTATGGAACGGCACAGCAAAAAAAACAGTGGCTAGATCCATTATTACGAGGTGAAATACGGTCCTGCTTTGCGATGACGGAGCCAGCCGTTGCATCCAGTGATGCTACAAATATTGAGGCAAGCATTGAACGCGATGGAGATGAATACATTTTAAATGGCCATAAATGGTGGACAACTGGTGCTGGGGATCCTCGCTGTAGGGTGGCTATTTTTATGGGCAAGCATAAAGATACAACGGCTCCTATCCATGAGCAGCAGTCTATGATTCTTGTACCGATGGATACACCAGGAGTAAAAGTGGAGCGTATGCTAACGGCTTTTGGCTACGACCATGCGCCAGAAGGACATGGTGAGGTTACATTTACCAATGTGCGTGTACCGGTGGAAAATATTTTATGGGGTGAAGGTAAAGGCTTTGCCATTGCGCAAGGCAGACTAGGACCAGGTAGAATTCATCATTGTATGCGTCTTATTGGTGCCGCAGAGCGTGCATTAGAGGAAATGTGTGTACGTGTACAAGCGCGACAGGCATTTCATCGACCACTAGCAGATCAAGGGGTAATGCGGGAGCGCATTGCAGAATCTCGGATGGATATTGAGCAAGCAAGACTTTTAACATTGAAGGCTGCTTATATGATGGACACAGTAGGCAACAAAGAGGCAAAAGCTGAAATTGCTATGATTAAGGTAGTTGCTCCAAATATGGCACTCAGAGTCATTGATCGAGCTATCCAAGCATTTGGTGCTGCTGGGGTAGGTCCCGATACTACGCTTGCTGCACAATGGGCGAATTCTCGTACATTACGTTTAGCGGATGGACCAGATGAGGTGCATCGTAATACCATTGCTAAACTAGAATTGAAAAAGCATGCCAACAAACAAGAGGAGCTGGTGAAATGACGGTCCTAGAGTTATTTAGCTTAAAAGGTAAAACAGCGATTGTTACAGGTGGAGGACGTGGACTCGGTGCGCAAATTGCTCAAGGATTTGCAGAGGCTGGAGCCAATGTGGTCTTATGCTCACGAAAGGTGGAGGCATGTGAGGAGGTTGCCGCAGGACTCGAAAAGCTTGGTGTTCAAGCATTAGCTCTAGCCTGTGATGTCACAAAGCCTGAGGATATTGCCAATGTGGTAGCCCAAACGATTACAACATTTGGTAGAATTGATATTTTAGTCAATAACAGTGGCGCATCATGGGGAACACCTGCCATTGATATGCCCTACGAAGCCTGGCAAAAAGTATTTGATGTCAATGTCAACGGGACATTTTTATTCAGCCAAGCCGTTGGCAAAATTATGCTAGAGCAGAAAAGCGGCAAAATCATTAATATTGCTTCTATTGCTGGACTAGGTGGGACGCTACCAGCCTTTATGGATACGATTGCCTATAACGCGAGTAAAGGGGCTGTCATTACTTTAACGAAGGATTTAGCCGTCAAATGGGGGCCACATGGAGTCAATGTCAACGCTATTGCACCAGGTTTTTTCCCTACGAAAATGTCCAATGTCTTAATCGAACGTGGACAAGACTATTTGATGGGTGTTACACCGTTGAAACGCTTAGGCTCCGAAAATGATTTGAAGGGCGTAGCTTTATTTTTAGCAGCACCAGCTTCGGACTATGTAACAGGGGATGTCATTGTAGTAGATGGGGGCATGAGCTCCATTATTTAAGGAGGGAAATAGAATGGATACGATGCAAGTAAGGTCAAGTGAACGTTTGGATGTTGATAAACTACATGCCTTTTTAGAGAGTTATTTCACTGAGCTTCCACAGGGGAAGCTTGAAATAGCACAATTTAGTGCAGGGCATTCCAATTTGACGTATTGTTTAAAAATAGCTGATTTTGAAGCTGTTCTACGTCGTCCTCCGCTTGGACCAGTTGCCAAAAAAGCGCATGATATGAAGCGGGAATTTACGATTTTATCGGCACTGCATCCATTTTTACCATCGGTTCCAAAACCATATGTCTATGTAGAGGATCGAGACATTATCGGTAGTGATTTCTTTTTAATGGAGCGCAAAAAAGGAATCGTCCTTGATACACATTTTCCAAAAGGCACAGAACCAACAGAGGAGCTAGCACGTCAATTGTCCGAACTGATGGTTGATTCTTTAGTTGCATTACATGCTATTCCTTATCAGGACACTCCGTTAAAGGATATCGTGAAGCCTGACGGATTTCTTGAAAGACAAGTGTATGGCTGGATTGAGCGTTATGAAAATGCGAAAACAGCAGAACATGCAGAAGTAGCGATGTTAACAGAGTGGTTAAAAAACAATCTTCCGTCCAATCATGAGGCAACCATTATTCATTATGATTATAAATTGAATAATGCAATGTTCTCCGAGGACTATACCGAAATGATTGGCCTTTTTGATTGGGAGATGGCAACAGTAGGGGACCCACTTGCTGATATTGGTGTAGCTATGAGTTATTGGATGCAAGCGGATGACCCGAAGATGCTATTATATGCACTTGGTGAACCACCTGTAACTGTATTACCAGGCTTTTATACCCGACAGCAATTTATTGATCGTTATGCAGAGAAAAGTGGGCGAGATGTGTCAGCTATTCATTATTACTGTACATTTGCTTATTTTAAATTAGCCGTTATTTGTCAGCAAATCTATTATCGCTATGTTCAAGGACAAACGCAGGATGATCGCTTTGCTCAGATGGATAAAATGGTCGCTGCCCTCATACAACAAGCTTCTCAATCAATATGATTTTATGGAAAAACGGTTACTTTTAATAAAGTAGCTGTTTTTTATAGCCCATTATAAACAGATTATCCGACATTAATTTATATAATTATTTATACTAACTCGCACAAAATTTACTCAAAAAACATAATAAATCACGTACAAGAAATTAAAAGAGGAGGGAACGTTTGTTCTTTTAGGTGGGAGTGTTAATCAATAACTATTTATTGTTTTTCGATAAAAAATAATTGACTTGCAATAAAAATAACGCTATCATCAATTACAACAAGGATTTAACAAATGGAGGAAGAAATAATGGGGAAATATTTACTTGCCACAATTCCGATGATCATGGGGATCGTATGTTTATTTATAAAAGGCCTTATAGGAGATGAGATACTAGCAGATGGTACGATAGTGGAGAAAAACTTCTTTTTAATTCCATTGAGCTATTTATTTTTCTTTAGCGGTATACTTACATTCTTGATTGTGGCGTTATCTTCTACATTCAAAAAGCAAACTTCCATATAATAATGCTAAAAACAGGCTCTAAATAGGGCCTGTTTTTTATAACCATGTTTGATCTAGCTTATCACTGTAGTAGTGAATAGCTTTTTTATAATCTTGAATGCCTTGATGATTGGCTGTGCGTAATATCGTGTTCAATAATGTTTCCATTGATTTTGCATGTTCGCCAAGATTATAGAGTGTCATGGCATAGAAGACCTTGATATGCTCAGCCTTGGGGAACTCTTGAATGGCTTGTTCAAAGATCCGTTTTGCTTGCTCGTATTGCCCTATAGTCCGATAGGTGCTCCCTAAACCGAGATAGGCATCCACTAAAACTTCTGGTTCTAGCCCCAACTTTATCGCTTCTTCGTAGTGCGGAACAGCCTCTTTTTCCTGCCCTAAAGAATCAAATGTCCAAGCACATTGAAAGTGATAATAAGCATTTTGAGGCTGTTCCTTGACCAGTGCCACCATACATTGATTTGCTTCCTCAAGCTGTCCGTTTTTTCTTAATGTAAGTATGTGTTCTAATTGTTTGTCCATTATATTTAACCTCTTCTTTACTTAAGTAACTTACCATTCATAAAAACAATCTTCTATCAGCAACTCAAATGAATCAGCTATTCGCTTAATTTCTCCACAATCATGATCGCAAATAAAAACATGGCCTGATGGATCGATGAAAATGGGATTACCCACACCATCCATTGAAATAACATAGCTCGTTTCTAAAACATTTGGAGATAGGAACTCTTTATATTGTTGACGGAAATCCAGTGTTAAATCGACAACGGTTTCGTTTCCTAGACTTGAGCCGTTAGAAAAAGCATGGATTGCTATACCTGCATATGCCCCACCAAACGTTTCAATGAACGCTACGTAATCGCTGTGAAATTGTACATGAAGTTGTTGCTGTGCCTCTATTATTTCTCTTTGACTTGCAGGTTTACCCACTAACGTTTGATGCTTCTCATTAAATAAAAATAACCGCAAACGCTTTAGTAGATCTTCCTTCATAGACATTCTCCTTTTATTCAGTATACACGATCCTTCATTGCTAGGAATCTGTGGGAATGATATTGTTAATGTAAATAATAACATCTACTGGGGTGATAGAATGCTAGAGCGTTCAATGGAAAAAACACGGGAAAACCAAGAGGGAAGGGAGTGATGATATAAAAATAGAAAAGAGGATGAAGATAATGACATATCAAAAACTTATGTGTGATGGATTTGAATTAAACTATTGTATAAAGGGGCAAGGCCAACCAATTTTAGTGGTGGGGAGTAGTGTTTATTATCCACGTCTGTTCTCAGAAGACTTTTATCAACATTTCCAGGTGATTTTTTTAGATCATCGAGGTTTTGGTAAGCCAGCTCAAGCATTTACGCAAGAAGATTACACATTAAACAAAATAGTGAAGGATATGGAGTATGCGAGACAAATCCTACAGCTAGATAATTTAATAGTGTTAGGACATTCAGGACATGCATTTATGGCAATGGCGTATGCCACAGCTTATCCCCAGCATGTTCAAAAACTCGTACTATTAAATACAGCAACATCGAATAGTCAAGAAAGACAGCAACAAAGCTTGTCTTATTTTGAGGCACATGCAAGTATGGAGCGTAACATCAATTTGCGCACGAAATAGCCTTATTGGAGCAGGATCTAAAGAAGGAGCCTGAACGACGCTTTGTTCATATGTGTATTCGTATGGGGGCGCATAGTTTTTATGATTTTATGTTCAATGCTACCTCTATGTGGGATAACGTTCATCCGAATATGGAAATTATTGATTATCTATGGGGAGTAGCTTTTGCGGAGCAGAATCTTTTACAACAAATGCTACAAGTTAACAAGCCAATTTTTTTAGGTCTAGGCAGGTATGATTATTTAGTAGCCCCTATTTCATTATGGGATGCAGTTGATCATATTCCCTATGTAAAGAAAGTCATTTTTGAAAAAAGTGGTCATAATCCTATGTTTGAAGAGCCTGTATTTTTTAATGAACAACTAATTCAATGGATAAACGAGGGGTAGTCGAATGGCTGGTTATGCTTGTATAGCAATTAACCAGCCTATTTTAATAATAAAAAGAGAAAAGCCAAAGTATCAACTACCTCAACAAGTTTTACGTATCGCATCAATGTTTTGACAGTCCATAATGACAGGCCGTGCCATATCATCGATTTGAAGGAAGTACCCGCAACAGCTTTGCGGAATAAGATAAATAAAGTATATTCCTAGAAATTGGCTGCCATCTGAGAGGTATACATCTACTAAAGTCCCTGGTTCAAAACATTCTAAGTGACTACAAATACAGCTTTGACAATGCTTTTCAATTTGATTTTGTTTCTGATATTTTTTTTCAAATTGGGGACTATTATAATATTTTATTTTATAAGAATCTTCCTCAATAATAGGATGATCTACGCTGGGAGAGTGACCAAAGTAAACATTCTTTGAGTCACAATAGCATTTAGAAAATTTATGATAATTGTTAAATTCCCAATTCATTCGTGTTAAATATCTGTTTCCATCCATTTCTAAAACGCTCCTTTATGATTACAATGTCATGCTAGCATGAGTCATCTATTTCTAGTCTATGTTAAAGAGCCCTTTAGGAGATGGTAAAATGTCCATTTATCTGTACAATATAAGAAAAGACTAAACTCATTAGTAGAGTTTAGTCTTTCAAGTTGTAATCGCCTTTCAATAAGCCATATATCTCTAAATCAACAACACCCTTACCAGACCATAATGAAGCTTGTCTCAGAAGACCTTCTTTTAAAAATCCATTTTTTAACAGAACCTTTTTCGAGGGTTCATTTAAAGGCATGACTTCTGCCTGTATTCGATTAACATTTACCTCTTCCAATAAAAATTTTACGATTGTTGCAACTGCCTCTGATGCAATGCCTTTTCCCCAGGATGCTTCAGCTAAATAGTAACCGATTGTTACCATATCTACTTTTTGATTAAAGTCCATCGCTTCGATAATCCCTACTAGTTTTTCACGCTGTGATATTTCGAAGATCCCCCATTTAATCCTGCTTTTCTTCGTATAATCACGTTCAAAATGGCCAATCATTTTTTGAACAGTTTGAAGGTTATGTTTTGGGATGATGCCACAATACTCAAATACCTTGTCATTATCATAAATAGCAAATAGCTCTTGTATATGTGAGTCTTCAATTTTTTTAAATTGTAAAGTAGCTGAATGTAGGGTAGGGAACTGCTTAAATACTTTCTCAATAATCATCGACCTTGCTCCTTTATTATTCTTTAATGGGAATGTAGATTTTCATTTTCATCTCCTGTGGGTAGATCGATTGCATGACATCGGTTATTTCAAAATCAGGACCTGTATCGCGCTCATAATTAGAATTCGGCAACCATACTCCGTAAATGAAACGTCTTGTATTTTGAATTCCTTCCGCAGTACCATTCAATGTAAATTCTGCATATTTACCAGCAGGAATTTCAAGGTGGGTGAAGCCTTTCTCTAATTGCTCCTCAAAGATTTCGACTTCCTCTCCTACAATAAAAGAAAACCGGCCATCCTCCTGAAAGTTTGTAGAAATGCCATACGCCATATTAGGGGCTACCTTATGGGAGATTCGTTCATAATATTGCTGCTGACCAAAATCCAAATAAAAGCCAGGGATTTCTGCATAGTATTGTTCGTCTTGTAAGGACGTTTTGTATTCATAGCCTGTAATACGTTTTTTAGATAAGTGAAGTATTTCCGGTCGCTGCATAGGGAGTTCTCCTTCCAGTTTATAATCCAAAAAGTTTATTTTGGTTTGAAATGGTATGGAGTTGGCTCCTTTTCGGTATTTAGCAGGTGTGACACCAAAATACTGAACAAATGCCCGTGTAAATGCCTCCTGAGAACCATATTGAAAGTTGATTGCAATCTCAAGTATATTCTGCGTTGTTGTTGCTAATAAGGAAGCTGCTTCAGAAAGCCTCCTGTTGCGAATATACTGCTGCACAGAAAAACCTGTAATGGCTTGGAAAAGTCGTTGGAAATGAAATGCTGAAAAGTAAGACTGAGAAGAAATATCTGTAATCGTTAACTTTTCACGTAGGTTTTTCTCAATAAACTCTATGGCGTTTTGAATTCTTTCAAAATAATCCATACCATCATCCTTTCTTAACTCAATGGTACCGTTTAATGGGAAGGGTTTTTTGATAATTTGTGCTAATTTGTACATTAAATTGTAATGTATAGGAAATCAATAGAAACATTGATTAAAACAACAATTAAATGTATAATTTAACTAAATTTACAAGAAAGTGAGTGATAGATGATGATAGTCAGCTCTGTTTTCCCATTGAATATAATTAAGGTGCGGGAGAATAAATAGATTAGTTGATTTCTTCCGCAAACAATCGGAGGAGAATATATGTACAAAAATTACGGACCGTTAAGCACAGCACTTTATGATTTTACGAAACCAGTTGGATACTCGCTTGATGGAGATATTGAATATTATCTAGAACGACTGCAAGGTGTAAAGGGGAAGATTCTAGAAGCAGGGGTTGGTTCTGGACGTTTCTATATTCCTTTTATGGAAAAAGGCTTTGAAATAGAGGGAATTGATCATTCCCCAGAAATGCTAGCATCCTGTCGAAAAAGATGCCAAGAACGAGGATTGACGCCAGTGCTGTATGAAGGAAATGTTTGCCAATTCACCTTAGGTCAACAATACGAAGCCATTGTTATGCCTACAGGCTCATTTTGTTTAATTGAAAACCATCAAGAAGCACTATCAGCTTTAACCTCTATGTATCAGCACCTTGTCCCTGGTGGGAGACTCCTAGTAGATTTATTACTTCCTACAGACTGGAAAACAGGAGAAATTACGACATCTTACCATCAAATTTCACAAGATGAAGGAATTGCCCTTGAAAGAAAATCGATTGCCATGAATTGGGTGGAGCAATATACGCTGATGGTTTTAAAATATGAGAAGTGGCAACAAGGCACATTAAGTGATACGGAACTACAAAAGTTTTTATTACGCTGGTATGGGATTGAAGAATTTAAGCTTCTATTACAAAGTGTTGGCTTTTCTGCAATAACTTGTTCTGCGAATTATAAGTTCCTTCAACAACCAACTGAAGAAACGTCACTCATAACGTTTGAAGCGGTACGTTAATTAAAATGACCAGTACTCCTTAAAAGAGTACTGGTCATTTTTACGAATTAGTCAAGCTTTAATTTTGTTGCAGTTCCTACTCCTTTTGTATGCACATCGACTTCAATTTGAACTTCAAGATTAGGGTAGAGGGTTTGCCAGTTCTTTTTAATTCGATTCCATGCTCGATAGTCCTCTCGGTGTAATACATTACTAAATTTTAATAAATCGGCTTGATAGGTTTGTTGAATTGTTTGAAGCGTACGTTCTAATCGTTCCTTGATTTGTTTGCTCGTTTCTTTATTTAAAGCATCGATGGTTTTTGATTTCGTTAAATCCAAAGAGCAACTTACCTCTGCAACGTTTTGCTCAATATCAAGTTTAATGGAAATCGAGGGTACATCATTTTGAAAATGACCCGTCATTTTAGTAGAAGAATTAATAATTTCTGTTGAGATTTTCCCTTCTTCAGGACAAGCAATAATTTCAAATGTACTTTTTATATTATTATTTAAAAAATTATAGTCTCTGCTTTCTTGTTCTGATAAATAGCCGATGAGCTTATAATTTTTAAAAATAGCCAGTCCACCATATTTTAATTGTGCAGGGCTATCAATTTTTTCTATATTCGAGTTAAAATCTCCAGCATCTGCATCACCGTATATATGAATAGAGGGTAAGACGGCACTATGATCAATACTGCCTAACGATTGAATTAAATCATCAAGAATAACAGATTCTGTTGTGCCCAATACTGCTTCAGAAACCTTTAATGATTTAAACATTTTGCTAGCAGGCACATCCTCTAAAGGGGTTAAAACACTTAATATTTCTTGTGCAGTCGAATCATGTGAAACAATAAAGTTAAAATCACTTCGTCCTTCTGGGTCTCTTTGAAATAAATCTAAAATGCTATTCATACCTTCCTCAGCCATTTCTTCACCAATAATAATAATTTGGGCATGCGCATAATAAGGCTTTCTAGGTGTGAGCGCTGTTAATTTTCGAATGGCATCAAATAATGATTTTCCTTTTGCATGGTAGGTAAAAACAGGGACCTGAATGCCAGATGCTTTGTTCGAAGCCACTTGACTTGGACTAACAATCTGAACAGAAATTTCGAATAGCTCGTCCGATTTATCCACTCCAACAGCCGTAACAATAGCTAGTTCGTTTAACTCCCGCTTATTCCAGCATCCACCTAGTAAAAGAAGTACTGACAGCAATAGGATGAATGATACCTTGTGTTTAATGGTGGACACCTCCTCTAGGAAAAGAAGACATTTCGGATACTATTAAGGATAAGCAAAAGACAGGCAAAATAATCAATAATGAAAATCTCAATGAATCTTTTTGAAGGAGAATAAAATGAAGAAAACAAACTGTGAAATGGAGGTAAGGAAAATGAAACAATCCTTATTTAAAGGTGTAGAGGCCATTTTTATTCCAATAAAAGATCCTAAATTATCGGCTAAATGGTATGAGGAAATACTCGGATTTAAGCTTCAATATATAGAAGAGGGCGCAGCAGTTATGAAAATCACTGAACAATCCCCCACGGTCATTTGCTTAGTAAAAGCTAAGGAGCATCAGCCATGTCATTTTCCAGACAATCACTTTGGTGTGGGGAAATATGTAAACTTCCTCTCTCAAAATATTGAAGAGACCTATTTATTTCTAGTAGATCATCATGTTCAAGTCGAGGCTTTAGAAGGAGAAGGGGACACCAAATTTTTTACCTTCTATGACCCTGATGGGAATCCTTTAGGTGTTTGTCAATCATTATAAGCGGGTCACTGCGTTAACAGTGACCCTAGTAACAAATCTAGGAGGTGTAAGGCTAATTAGCTTTACACTACTATAGTATACTAATTCTCTATATTGAAATAGTTAATTGCCTGGGTAATAAAAAGAAAATTTAGAATTTTATAAAATTAAATGGGATGGACCTATTTTTTAACAATATGCATATAATGGATAGTTTCAAAAGCACATAAGTAATCTGTTCGATTTTGAAAATACAGCTCTTGAATCGCTGTAGGAGATAGATGTTCATATATAAGCAAACCTAATCGATCTAGCATCCTCTCCATGTCCTCATAAGCATAGCATGATTTCATTGGCTCACCACCAACTGCGGCCATTTTGACCATGTTTTCTACTCTATTGGAGAGTCCTTTTTCCGTGAAGAGTGTTTCATCAGCATAATCCAAAACAATGGAACTACCTGATGGAACTAAGGCAAATAGATGATTGAGTAAACTTGCTAATTCATCTTTTGTTAAATAATAGGACACACCTAACAGACTAAAAAATGTTTTTTTAGATTGAAAGCCTTGCTCTGAAAATAATTGAGATTGAAATTGCTTTGTAAAATCCATCGGTACAAAATGCAGATAATTCAAGAGGGGGAGAGAAGCTTCCTGTAATCTTTTCATTTTTGATTCCTGTGTTGTGGGATAATCCACCTCAAAAATTTCCAGCATGGTTTGTCCTTGCTCCTGACGATAGGGAAAAGTATCAAAGCCAGCACCTAAGATGACATATTGCTCGACACCAAGCTGTATTTCGCTATGCAAGACCCTTTCACAATAAGCAGCACGTGCCAAAGGAGTCGGTGAGAGTTGAACTTGTGTTATCCATTTTATTAATTCCTTTGAATCGTCTTTAAATTTTGTAGCGATATCTTTATTAAAAAATTCAATGCCTTGTATCAAATTAGCTTGGATATTTTGATATTCTTCTTGTGAAATCAATTCTTTGGCTATATAATCATCAAAAATTTTCGGCGTATCAAATTGGCTATGGTAGGCTCTACTAAAGGCAGCAACTAATGAAGTGATACTAGATTCCTGTTGATTCATACCAACACTCCTTAACAAAAAATAGGATTCCCCTGGCCAGGAGAATCCTATTATATATAATATTTATTTAAATGTAAATTTTAGCATAAAAACATTTTTTTGTCAAGTTTTAGGTACTGAGAAAGAGGAGTAATATGAAAAAATTTAAAATAGGCTTATCTTTACTCTTAGCAGTAATTGTTAGTGTTATGCTCATTACATGGAAAGATCAAAGCTATTCTGCTATTGATCTATTAGAAAATGCTAATTTTCATGTGGAAAATTCCACTGTTACGCTACATCGTATAGATACAGATACAGAAGATATCTTTTCTGAAATGAAAATATCAAAAGAAACACAGCAAGAATTGATACAGTCTTTTCAACAGGCAACATTCAAAAAAACAGCCATAAAAACTATTGATTACGATTACCGAATGACAATTTCACTCAGTACAAGCTACCCGATGTTCATTGATTCTAAAAATAAAATATTGGTTCTCCTTAACACAAATGAAAGCTTTGAACTGATAAAAGATCACGCTTTTTTTAGTCTTTTAGAAAAAGCAATGGAAGATTCACAGAATTAGTTAGTATCCAACACAAGCTAAATAAGTAGGGATACAGCATAGATCTTCCCTGTGAATTATGTAGATGAACCAACTGGGAATGGTGAATTTCACACCTCCTTTTATAGTGACCATTCTGATGAAGAACTCGGTATCTGATATGAGGTAAAAATAAAGGCACACAACAATTGAACTGGAGTGTCACGGCTTCGGAAGGGAAAATATGGGCTAAAGGTAGAGTAGCTGCTGAAGGATAAATATCTTTACTGGAAAAAGAAGCCTATATAAGTCAGAGGAGCGTGTGCTATAGATGGAGCTGACGGCGTGTTTGATTTGCCATTTAATTAGTAGAGTAAAAAATTTTTAAGAATGTGTAACTTTTTAAAACATCAGCCGTCTAACTCATCAGTAGAATACAAAGAACTAAAGCAAACTAGTAACATTCACTTTTCACAAAAGGGCCAGGATTCACATTTTTTCGTGTTTCCTGGTCTTTTTGTGGTGGTGGTCCTATAATTTAACGAAAAAATAAAGAATTTATGAAACCTTTAGCCTGTTCATTCGTATTGTAATTTGAATCTAAAGCTAGACAAGATTTAGTAAGATTCACTTTCACTTAAAAGACTAGAGCTTACATCATCATGTGAGAGTCTAGTCTTTTTTGTATGGTTGTTCAGATATTGTTCAGTATAATATGTTAATCTATGAATGAAGATATTTCATAGTCTTCAACCTAAACGCAAAATGGCCAGTTCTCTTTAAAAGAGTGACTGGTCTTTTTGTTTAATGTTCCTTTACAGACGTGTTTCTTCAACATATTTTATGAATAGCCCGAAAAATTAGTAGCTTCACCTATCATAGTTAAAACCATAGAGACCTGTATGGTTGTAACAGCGCATGTCTTGCTTGTATTGCTTTCCCATCACCATGCGAGAATGATGAAGTGGATTTCATGCTTTTAGCAGAAATTTTTCAGTTAGAGCAGGGGGAGCATTGTTATCAATTTCAGTTTGTAGAAACATACTTTAAATTGTGTGAAAATAGCAAACAGTCACCCACCTATACAGTGGGGCTGTCATTGGTAAATGACCCTGTGTCATGAGCTACGGTTAGTCATTTATGAGATTTCGTTATTTCTTATTTTAATGAAACTAAGAAAGACTTAAAATTTGATAGAATGATTTATTTTCTCGAAAAAGCATTAATTCCCCCTAAAATCCTATTGGAAAATATTTTAACTTGTTCAGCGCCTCAAGTTGTCGTAGTATTATAACGAATCAAAACTAAGTAAGTTAGTAAGATTCACTTTCACAATAAAACCAGGTGCTCCCCAAAAGAGAGCATCTGGTTTTTTGTTTATATACGATATAGCTGTATACTTAGCGATACCCGATCCATATTGCCTAAGCACACAGTGATTATTTTTTCTCAGCTGCAATGATTAAAAACATAGGTCTCCGTAGTTCATTTTGCATGTCCGGAATATTTTTTAGCATTTCCTCTGAAGGCATAGGTTCCTTCACCGCACTTATCGTAAATCCAGCTTGTATTAAGACATTCATATAAGTAGACAGTGTGCGATGGTATTTAATAACATTTTCGGTAAGGAAGGTCGTTTCTCGAATGCCTTCTGTCTGATAATGATCAACTGCCCAATGCAGGCGGTTGCCATTCTCATCGTAGACCCAATCTTGTTCATTGCGTGATGTGTATATAGGATGCTCTACAGAAAAGACAAATGAACCATTAGGTTTTAGATAAGCATAAACCTTCTTACAAAGTGCTTCGAAGGATTGTACATAGTGAATCGCTAATGAACTAATTACTACATCAAATTGAGAAGCGGAGAAATGGATATCTTCGATCGGCATCTTTAAATAGGTAATAAAAGGATCATTCGTTTTTTCCTGCGCTTTTTGCAGCATTTTTTCTGATAAATCCACACCAATTACTGATTTTGCCTGTTGTTCACGGGCATAGCGACAATGCCAGCCGAAGCCACAGCCTAGATCAAGTACGGTCTTATCCTGGAAATCTGGAAGAAGTGCTTTTAATACGTGCCATTCACCTGCCGCGTCTAGTCCTTGAACAGAACGTGGCATTTTTTCATATTCGGAAAAGAAATTGATTTCATCATATTTATTTTGTTTCATGTATAGAACACTCCTATCAATTAAGTTCGCCCCCTAAATCTACTGACAACCTAGGAGGCTAGCTATCTTCTTCTAACCATTGTTCCACCTCATGTAACTATTTTTTTTACTATAACACATGATCATTCAGACATACCTAAAAAATAGGAGAAGAACAGACTTGGCGTCACTTGATTATGAGTAAGAAATAAATAATAAGTATTAGAGGAAGCCGAATACACTCCTCGTCAAATCAAAAAGATCCCATCTCTAAAATTTAGAGATGAGAGCTACTGTCCTTTATATACTTTTAATCTAACCACTCAATTGAACAATCGTTAAGGAGCGGTTAGCATAACTAGCGACGAAGGAATCTGAAGCTGCACTGGCTCCCACCAAATCACCTGCGGCTAATGTAGCTTGAACCACATAGGCCGAGCTACTTCTATTGACAACATTAAAGACTGCAATGCCGTTTAGAAAAATCGGTTGACCATTGACGGTAATGCTAACTGTGAAAAATGGTTGATCAGGATCAGGGGCTGCTGTTGCTTGCGCATTAATCGAAATGGTGATTTGATAGACACCGTCATTTTGAACGACCAATTCATTCCCAGATGGGCTAACCGTAACATTTGATAGCGCACCAACCACTTGGAAAGTGACGGGTGTTGGATCAGGTGATAAAGGGCCCAATGTATCTCCTCTAAGGGATCCGTACGCTAAAACACTTCGATCTGGTGAAGGGACAGGAACAACAGGACCAGGAAGTGCAACAATTTTTGGAAAATATTTCATTTCATTTGGACAACAGTTCTGACATGTATGTTTACCGAACATTCTCTAACCCTCCTTTATGCTCTCAATATAAATATTATATTCAACTCTCTTATCTTTAATTGAACGGACACCTAGGCTACAGATTAGATAAAATCTAAAAACACTAGTATTTTTAAGTAGTTATTTGTTGATGGTCTCCATTTTGTTAGAAGTATTCCAAAGTTTGAGATGTTATTTCAACTCATATAAAAAGAAAGCCCAGTATCAAGTCTGGGCTTTCCTTAGTTAGCGGTATCAAAAAAGCTACTTTCTCGCCTGAATCAAGGTGAACCAACTTTTTCCATTTAATGTACCAGAAACTCTGTATATGGGTTGATAGAAATCTTTTGTATCATACATATACGAGAGCTCTATTAAATCGACAGTAAGCTGATCGCCTTTTTTTATCAACAGTTCTTCTTCTGTTACGAGTGCATTATATTTTATCTGTGGAAATTCGCCCTTTTTAATTCGCTCATACACCTCTGCAGGTGACAAAATATTTACTTCACGGATCAATTGATGCTCATGAATATTATACGATAATGAATACAAACTACCATCTGGCTTCAAACCGAGCTCTACCTCACCAAGCCAATAATCTTGGTTCAATTCAGCTTGGTCAGGAAGCGTCCATTCAAATACGCCATTATCCAAAGCTGTAAACTCCCCATCTTTAGGAAGGAGAGAAAGCTCAACCATCATACTCTTTGCCTTCTTCACAAGTGTCTCTTGCACAGCTAAGGAAGGTTGCACGGGCGTATAAAGATCGTCTGTTAGCGACCAATTTCCCTCTGAATTAATAAATAGCGTATACGAGTTCTCTTCTTTATCTTTCAATAAGAGCTCACGATCACCACTAATATCCTGCCGACTTAACTCTGATAAATCCAATTTCTTTTGCAACAAAGTCTCAACTTCATCTGTATGAATTATTTTTTTATACACGGGGGCAACGGTAGATGCTGTATGTAAATCTAATGAGGTTGTTACATCAACATCCGACATATTTGATTTTGTGTAGGCATTAATTGCTAAATGACCAAATTCCTGTTGAGCGTAGACAATCATCATGCCAATAAAAATCAAACCCATCATGAGAGGAATGGCTAGGTTACCGATCAAACTTTTCATTTTTATTTTTTTATGCTGAACAATGGAAGATCCTAGTCTATATAACTGGTATCCAATAATCCCACCAAGCGAGTTGTTGATTAAGTCATCAAGCTCGAAAATCCCTGCTCCTGTAAGTGTTTGATACGTTTCAATGGATAAGGTTGCCATCACCACTACAGGAAGAAGCCATTTAAACAATTTAAATTTAGAGAAAAGTAAAGGTAAGAAAATGCCTAGTGGCACAAACATTAAAATGTTAAAAATACAATTTTGAAGATCACGTAACGAGTATTTCTTCCATGCATCTATATAGCCACTAAATGGTTGTAGATTCATTTGCATGAAATGGGAAGAACCACGCCCAAAAATCGTTAGTTCACACACAAATACAATATAGCCGATAAAGAGTGCTACAAGTATCAGTTGCTTAAAGTTTATTTTTTTTCGATTTGACTGATGTTTTTTATGATAGAGGAAATAATAAAGTCCAATAAGTAAGAACTCAGCACCAACTATAAGGATGACTGGCAACATTAAAATTCGAATGTTATTCATAATATCTGTAACGCCCAAGACAAGATGCTCCTAACTATGTTAATCTATTGTCGACTTTTCTTATTGTAAATGGTAATTATTAATAATTATTGAGAAAAATTATGAAGATTTCTTAAGATTTTGTAGCATACCTAATTGAGGGAAAATGCTTTTATTTTCCGTGAAAAAGGGGAGGAACAGTCTAGGGATTATCAACAAAGTTTGTGAAAATTGCACGTTTAGAGGCAAAGATAAACCTTGCTGTTTCGATTTATCAGCATAATTTTATGGGCAATAAAGTATAGGTAGGCATTTTTTATAAGACTTCCGTTGTATTGTCTTGTCAGTCCTTGTAATCAAAATTGACATAAACAATTGTCAGAAAATATCAATATACCCTATAATAAATAAAAAAGCTGAGAATAAGAGGTGAACTTATGGGGAAACCAGTAGATTACAATCTATTTCCGGGTTATCAAAACACACTTGACTCCAGACTTGATGAACGTAAGGAAGAATTTATTGAGGAACTAGAAAGAGCAAAAATTGATGGACATATACTTGAATTTGAGAAAACACCAGAAGAATTGCCCCAATAGTAAGAGCAAAGCATCTTGAAAAAAGATGCTTTTTTCTTTTATTTGGAGCTTGTTTATATGTATAAATTGGGCTTTTCACTGCAAGGAACTCTGCCTTTTTAAGCGATAATAATTGAGAGAAATGTCAATAATCAATAGGATGTAGAGTACACTAAATACATTTAAAATTAACGAAGGCAGAGGGAAAATGACCTCTCTAATCAATATTAACCAAATAGTGGTTGATACTAAAACAATCGCATCCAATAAAATAACCATAGTATGTTTGTAGGCTTTAAAAATAAAATTAAATACAACTAGCCTTACTATAAGTGGCGTTGTTAAGAAAAATGAATAGATCTGTGTAATTTCTTCTAGGCTCACATGCATCTCCCTTTGGTGTTATTTGAGTTAAATAAGCGGCAACAAATAAAAATAGGACTATTAACAGTAGTCCTATTTTAAGAGTATAGCATATAAATGTCTATTTTTCCATTTTACGTAAATAGGCGAGCTGTCCAATATGATAGGCATTATGGGTAGCGGCATTAGATATGATGGCCCACCATTGCGCTTTCACAGGGAACCCATTTACGATAGATAAAAGTTGCTCTTCCTCAATTAATTCTTGCCACGTAAGTAGGATATGTAATAACTTTTCTTTTAATTCATAGAAAGTTACCTCCTCTTTAACTAGAAACGTATTCGCATTATTTGTTTGCGAAGGAGCCTTCACTTGATTTTCTCGATACCGTATTTGCCAAATTTCATTCCAGTAGATTAGATGCTGGACAATTTCAGCCATACTATGGCTAGAAGAATCGGGTTTCCAAAAGGCTTCTGCTTCAGATAACCCTTCTACGACTTCAGAAAATGAGATATACCAACTTGGGTCATTTGCATTAGCTAAAAGTTGATCTAACAAAATGGTCTTAGCCTCCATCATTCACGTTCCTTTCTTCAAAGTAATTTATTGAATAGTATAACATTTTAAGTTTTAATATACCGATAAAATAGTAGTTCTGACTAGCTTTTATGAATGCAACAATAAAAAAGCTGCAGCTTATTAGAGCTACAGCAAATATAGATGCGGATTTTAACACTAGTTAAATCAGGCAAATCAGCTTCTATTTTCAGCTTTTTCCGATTCTTCTTTTTTACTTCTAAGTAGTAATGCCATGAATAAGAAACTGGCCACCCAAAAGGCAAAGAATAAATTTTCTAGCAAAGCCCAATGACCATTTTTAATATAATTCCAAATGGTTGTAAATAAAAAAATAATGATGAAGAATGCGATATATAAGCATTTTCCGAATGTAGTCACTTCAAGCACCTCTATTATTAATCATCACACATAAGAAAAGAAGAACGTAATAAAACCCTCTGTTTCACTCGTTATGGGTAATACACTCAAGGTTAGTGTGTGTAAATTTTGGTTACTTATACATCCACCGAAAAAATAGAAGGTAACACTTACCATATAACAACTTTTTTAAAAAAAATTTCAAAATTAGCGTATTCGCGTTATGTTAGACTGAACTTAAGAAATAGGTGGAAGGGACGGAAATAGAGTGAGACAGTATGCCAACAAAGAAGAATTGATTAGTACGATTAACGAAAAGTATAAAAAATATATTGCCGAATTTCATGATATACCAGAAATCTTGAAAAACAAACGGATTAAAGAAGTTGATAAAACGCCATCTGAAAATCTTTCTTATCAACTTGGTTGGATAAATCTTTTGCTTCACTGGGAGCAAAAAGAACAAAAGTGCGAAGAAGTACATACACCTGCAGAAGGCTATAAATGGAATAATCTAAGTGGATTGTATAACTCTTTTTATAAACAATACGGAGAGTACTCTTTGAAGGAACAACAAGCAATGCTTAATGAAGCTGTCAATCATTTATGTGAGTGGTTAAATACCCTTTCAGAAAAGGAATTATTTGAAGTTGATCAAAGACGATGGGCAAAAACACAAGCTAATTGGCCCGTTTGGAAGTGGGTTCATATTAACTCAGTTGCTCCATTTACAAATTTCAGAACCAAAATTCGAAAATGGAAGAAGATGAACCTTTAAAAGATTAGATGTTCCTTACTATAACAAACCAAACGAATTGACTTTAGCCTTCCACAAATGGAGGGCTTTTTATTATCCACTATGACAACAAGTGCGATGGGTTATGGTACGTTTTACTGTATCTCGATGCTTCATATGAAGGAGGTGGAAGGGAATCAATCAAGCAACAATCTTTCAGCGAGCTGCTATTATGGTGTCATGTCAGTCCTTCTCTACAAAAGTAGTGAAGTTTTTTTATGCCGCCGGAACTGAGCTGGTACATTAGCTCATACGAAAATGTAATTACATAATATAAAACTACTATTCGAATGACTATTGTAAAAGATAAATATGTACTATTTTACATAGAATTTAGAATATTCATATTAAATAACAAAGTATTTATTATTTTTCTGTTAAAATTATTATGTTAAACAATATTTTGGTATTGTTTGATAATTACCGATAATTTTGTTAAGAGGATTTAAAACTTATCTTTACTAAACAGGAATAGGGAGGGATTACGCAAAGTATGAGTAGGTGGGGAAATCCAAGTATTTGAACGCATTAACAGCTTCAGCGGTTGTAGTAACACCGATTACAAGGATGTACAGCGCTCGCCACAATTTTATAAAAAGATTAATAATTTAATGATCGTGCCATGATGGGTATATTTAAACCCGAAAAAAACTAATCATCTGTATTTTGGAGAAGCTTTAATACGAATTTCTTTAATGCCATCTGGTAGTACAGGTACTATTTCGGGGGATTTAATCATTTATGCGCCGAATGTAACCCTCTCTTTAGATGGGTTAACCATTGTAGGGAACACAGTAATTGAATAATAACTTCCATGTAAAACCTAAGGAAAAGATTATTCAGACTAAAATCATAAGGAGCTAAACGAATGAAGAAATATGAATGTAATGTCGTTACCAAAATAGCGTTATCATTTTTACTTGTAATCTCTATGATTTCACCTTACTTCACAGTTGTAAAGGCCGAAACGACAGAAGCAATTGGAGTGGGGGAAGCGGTCAATCAATTTGATCCAACCGCAGTAAAGAGTAATGTTACTGTAGAGGGATATATAGTAGGGTTCGCCAAAAGTGAAACTTCTTATTCTGTGATAGCAGATAGTGACACAAATATTGCGATTGCTGATACACCAGATGAAACAGATGTCACGAAAATGCTGTATATTCAATTACC
The DNA here is from genome assembly GCF_058797135.1 of Lysinibacillus sp. GW823-FHT02G10. Classification (NCBI taxonomy): domain Bacteria; kingdom Bacillati; phylum Bacillota; class Bacilli; order Caryophanales; family Bacillaceae; genus Lysinibacillus; species Lysinibacillus sp. GW823-FHT02G10. The sequence goes on along the minus strand of NZ_JBXAJI010000001.1, from coordinate 1,484,702 downwards.
AAGCTCCTATAGAGCCAATTTTGGATTATTTACTAACCCAAGTAATCTTGGGAAAAAAGTTAGAATAACAGGTTCACTGGAAATATATTTTGGCAACCATGCAGGGCTAAAATCACCAACTTCAATGGAGTTTGTTGGGGACGATACTACTGAACCAAATCCTCCCGAGACAGCAACAATTGCCGAAGCTCGTGCAGCTGTTGGAACAGACCGCACAGTTCAAATTCAAGGGACGGTTACGACATTACCTGGTAGCTGGGGAGGCAAGGCCTTCTATGTACAGGATGAGACAGCAGGGGTATATGTCTTCTCTAGTTCTGCAGAAGCAGGGAGCTTAGCTGTTGGAGATATTGTCAGCATCACAGGGAAAACTAGTTTATATAGTGGAGAAGTTCAATTTAATTCACCGACAATTGAACGGATTTCTACAGGGACGGCACCTACACCGCAGACAGTAAATTTACCGATTGCGGATGATAGCACACAAGGAAGATTAATCACACTTGAAAATGTGAAGATTAAAGATTTAGTGCCATCTGGTACGTATGGTACATTTGAATTTAAAGCAGTCGATGCAGCCAATAACGAGCTGTTAATTCGCCATGATAACCGTACAGGCTATCAGTTCTCTCAGTTTGAAGCAGATGGCTTCAATAACAATGATGTCATCACAGTGACAGGGATTGCGTCAATTTTTAACGGGACCTATCAATTAAAAACGTTAAGCGCGGAAAGCTTCCAATTAGTATCAAACTATGAGCCAACACAAGTAGAGAATATTAAGGCTTTACCAGCAACAGGCGAAGTTTATGCAGGAACGAAAGTAACATTATCTACAAATACCCCAAATGCAACCATCTATTACACAATCGATGGTTCTGAACCGTCAGTAGCTAGTGAGGTTTATGATGCAGCAGCGGGGATTGTTGTAAATGAAGCCATGACTATAAAAGCATTTGCTACTGCAACAGGCCTAGACGATAGTGACATTGCTTCCTTTAATTATACAGTTAAAGAAGAGCCAACTGTTATATCCATTACGGAAGCTCGTAATAAAGAAATCGGGCAAACTGTTATCGTATCAGGGATCGTGACAGCAAAATTAGAAACGGCTACAGCACACATTCAAGATGAAGATGGGGCGGCGATAGCCATCTATCCTGTGGATAGTCTTGCCGCAAATGTCGGTGATCGAGTGACGGTGCAAGGACGAGTAGATGAATATAGCGGTCTAAAGCAATTAACGAATATTTCACTTGTTGGTATGCCTGTTCCTTCGACAATACCAGAGCCACATCTTATTAAAAGTAATGAGGTAGCGGAAGACAATGAATCGAAACTAGTTACAATTAAAAATGTTACCGTTACTGGTTCGGGTCAAAACTTTACAGGTACTGACGAAGTAGGCCCATTTGCTATTTACGATAAAACAAGAGATTCTGGTTTAGTGAGTGGAAAAACTTATGGGGAAATTACAGGGATTGTTGGTCAATATACAAACCATCAATTGCTCCCTCTTCGCGTTATTGAAGATGTAACAAAGGTGCAGGATATCAAAGCTTCTCACGTCGGGGGCGTAACAGCTGGCACGAAAGTCTCCCTTTCTACAATGACTGAAGGAGCAACGATTTATTACACAGTGGATGGCTCAACGCCAACAACAGCTAGTGCAAAGTATACAGAGGAAATCCTTGTTAATAAACCAATGACGCTTAAAGCGATTGCAGTGAAAGAAGGTTTAACGAACAGTGCAATTGCTACATTTGTTTATGAAATTATTGATACTAAAAATGCCAAGATTAGCGATATTCAAGGGGCAAGCCATAAATCACCATATGTCGATTTAACAGTAAATGATGTGGCAGGAATTGTAACATTCGTTTTAAATTCAACTAGCTTTATTATGCAAGAAAACGAGTCGTCATTTGATGGCGTAAAATCAACTGCTATCAAAGTAAATAAGACAGGACATAATGTAGCAGTAGGGGACGTTATTAACGTTTCAGGAAATGTAGTAGAGGCAGGTGGCAACTCTCGATTGACAGATACACAAATTGCAGCAACAAATATTACAAAAACAGGTACAGCAGGAATTCCAGAAGCCCTTGTGATAGGGGAGGATCTGTTGCCACCAAATAAAATTATCGATAATGATAGTTTTGCAATTTTTGACCCACAAGAAGATGGCATCGATTTTTGGGAATCTATCGAGTATATGCTGGTATCATTCCCGGATGCGAGAGTAATAGGACCGATTTATAATAACGATTCTCCAATTGTTGTACCGAGCACAACTAATAATACATTCAATGTGAATGGTGGTTTAAATATAGCGGCCGATGATTATAACCCAGAAAAAATTATGCTTGAAGGGGTAGCAGGGAAAAACTATGATTCAGGTGATCGTTTTAATGATGCCCTTATCGGATTTGTAGAGAATTTTACAGATGGCTATCGACTGAACACAAATAAAGTCTTCCCAGAAGTGACAAAAGCGAATCTTCAGCAAGAAGTGACGCATCTTGAACCAGTAGCGGACAAGTTAAATGTCGCTTCCTATAATATCGAAAACTTTTCAAATAATCCTGCCAATACATCAAACGAAAAAGTAGCCAGAATTGCAGGGACATTTGTGAATAATATGAAATCACCAGATATTATTACATTAGTCGAAGTTCAAGATAATGATGGACAAACTGATTCAGGAAATGCGGATGCATCGGAAAGCTATATGCGATTAATTCATGCAATTAAAGCTGCGGGTGGTCCTGCGTATGATTGGATTGATGTCATGCCAATTAACAATACAGTAGGTGGTGCACCTGGCGGTAATATTCGTGTAGGCTACCTATATAATCCAGAACGTGTTTCATTAGTGTCAGGTATAAAAGGAATGGGTGACCAAACCAATACGTGGACAGCAGATGGAAGCCTTACTTTAAATCCTGGCTTTGTTGATCCATCAAAATTTGTAGATACACGAAAACCAATTGCAGCCGAATTTGAATTCCAGAAAGAACGTGTAGTGATTATCGGAGCTCACCTAAATTCTAAAGGTGGAGATGGCTCACTTTGGGGACCAACTCAGCCACCAGTGCTAGAATCAGTAAAGAAACGTATTCAGCTTGCTCAAGCCATCAATGATTTTATCGATGAAGGACTTGCCATTAATCCAGATTTAAATATCATTGTAGCAGGGGACATGAATGACTTTGAATTCACACCAGCTCTTCAAACGTTAAAGGGTGATGTTTTAACGAATATGATAGATAAGGCCCCAGAGCAAGATCGTTTTACGTACTTCTTCCAAGGAAACAATCAAGTGTTGGATCATATTTTAGTTTCGAATAAGCTTGCTGACGTTACAGAAATTGACTTGATTCATATAAATGCGAACTTTACAGAAGCACAAGGCCGTGCATCAGATCATGACCCAGTATTAGTTCAAATTGATTTGAAAGCAGACAATGAGGAAATACCAACACCAATAACACCTGAAAATGTATACAATTTTGATAACTACAAAACAGGTAAACTGATCATGAATCGCCCAAGCATTTCGCTATCGTTAGGGAAAAATACGAATATTAAAAATGGAATTGCGGTATTTAGTGAATATGCTGAATTCCATGGGGAAGGATTTGCGGATAAAACAGTAACGATTAGTCCAAAAAAAGGAAATGCGATTATTGACTTTAAAGGTACGAAAATTGGTGAAATTATTATCGAAGGAAAAAATGTAAAAGAAATACGAAATTTACCTGATGGAGCGACCATTACGTATACTAAAGGGGCTTCGGCAGAGGAAATTGAATTTAAGTAGTATCTAAAAAACAATCCAGCACTAGTCTATATTGATTTGGTGCTGGGTTGTTTGCTAATTAACCTATAACACTGAAAAGTTGTTCATTAATCAAAAAATAACCAAGTGTCCATATGATTACTTGGTTATTTTTTACTTTTTATAAAGCCCATATTAGGAAAAATAAATTTTAAACCGATAATTAAAGCAAAGAACCCTGAAATCCTTAATGTTACATTTGTAAATGTCTCTCCATTTTCAGTGATATTCATTAGTAAACTGCCAAAGGAAATAAAAATAAATCCAATCAAAGCAGAAATATATTTCAATCTATCATCCCCTTATTTAAATAAGCACTAATTTTTACTCCACTCCCAAAGCAGTTTCTTTTTATCAAAGATTAGCATCCAACCTTTCTTTCAATACAATTATTTCAGTTGGAGGTAAATGAGGGACGCATTGTATCTATAAGAGTAACTACTCATGCTTAATGCATAAAACTATTTATAAGTATACCCCACTTAAAAGGATTTATAGAAGTTTAGATGGTAGTGAATATATTAGAAAAATCACTATTTATCTTAACCATCAAGAAAAGGATCCCTCTTTTTTTCAACGTTCCAATTTCCTTAGATCAAAACTCGACCAAATCAATATTTTGTGCAGATGAAAGAATGAATGACTATGGGAAACGAAAAAAGCATTGCAACGAAGCAATGCTAAGTACGTGGAGTTTTTGACAACCTTACTACATTAAAAACAAAGCCTATAACTCCACAAATAAAGAAAATATAGGCTACTAGTATGGACATAACTTCTAAGTTGTTAGTGAATATCCTGTATCCTCCTAAAGTAAATAAAGCCAAACTGCCAACCGAACTAAGTAATATTTTATTTTTGTCAGTCAACACACACACCTCCAAATAATGGTATGTATATAGGTTAACACAAAATGTATTTTTAGTTAACCTATTCTATGTTTATTGGTGAGTGTCATAAAAACAAAGAAACTTTACTGTACACTTTGAATAAAATGTTCAGCAAGGAAGAGGATTCTTGCTGAACATTACTATAAATATAATAATTTTTTTATTAATTAATAAAATTTTGAGGAATACATTCACGAACACCAGAATTTCTCAATGAGTTAAATAAAGCTGCACTGATTCTTAAAATAACAAAGTTATCAGTGCCATTTTCTAATTCATAGATCACAAAGTATGAATTATCGACTGTAAAAATACATTTTCGTTCTAATTCAAATCCAGGTGGTACAGGAGGAAGATTGAAACGTGGTACAACTAAAGGTGTATCTCCTTCATCTCTGATAAAATCAAAAGTTTGTTGGTCAATCTCATAGATATTAACTGGATCAATCTCCACACCTTTTTCTGGAATTGTAATTTCATCTTCAACTAATACGAAAAAGCGTTCGTTTCGAAAATTGAAAAGACCTCTTGCCCCAATTTCAAATGATGCCATTTTATATTCACCTCCAATTCTCTAAATATCTTATTCATATCAAATCCAGTTGTTTGGACATTAAGGAGGGGGGAGTGAAAAATAGTTTCTGGTCTGAAGTCATTAGAAGCTAATTATAGGGTAAGATAGATTTACAATTTCGGATATAAATGGGGATTAACTGGACAATTTGAAGTTCATGTCAGAAAGAAAATGTGCTGGAGAGGTAAATGAATGAATATGGAAAGCCCTATACACTGGTATAGGGCTTTTATAATCTTAACATTAAATTCTAAAGAATCTGTGTTAATTCTGAGTTCACAAACCGTTGGGCAGCAATAATTACACCTGAAGCTGTTCGTCCATAAACGCTATATATTCCACCATTTTGATTTGGAATAATTTCAACTTCATATTGAGCTCCAACTACACCAGGCGTTACAAAGGTAGAACCATTCGCAATAGCGGCAAAAGGAGTTGTTGATAATAATTGTCTTGACCCATCTAGTCGAAAAACTCTTACTACGCCAGTTAATAAACCTCCCGTAAGGTTAAGAATTTTGACACGAACACTAGCTGCATTAGCTGGTTGATTTCCTGTATTTTCAATTGGGCCAGTAGTTAAACTCATTTATTTCACCTCCAAATAAACAAAATTTGTATAATCTGCAGATTATATTTTCATAGTATGAAGTATTCTGTATACTCTCTAGTCTTATTAATCATATCTATAAATTAAAGAAAAGTGTGGATTGGTTTAGTAAGTAATGCGAAGTATGTAAGTGAAGGTTAACCTATATCTCATGACATAGCACCTTAGTAGAACATTGAATAGTGGAGCTATTGAACAATCTGAGGAAAGAAACTAGTGAACTAGTGTCACTGGATTGGTAGTGACTCTAACATGAGAGAGGCCGTGACGGTCAACTAGCACCACAAACGAATAAGGGTGTGAGATACACTCAATTATTAATTTGCAATTAAAGATACATAAAAAAGCCGTAGTGTTTGCAGACGCTACAGCTCGAATTGGTTGATGCCTTTAAAGTCAATCTAGTAAACGTAGTATATCGTAACTTAGGAGGACGAAACTATGTAACAGGGCAAACAACAGTTACAGTTACTAAAGATGGCTGAAACAATCGAGGAAGCAAGGTAGCCAATAACGAAAGCTGATAACAATAGCTAAATTGGAGTAATTGAATCAACATTACCAAAGGCATGTGGTGGCACAACCTTTGTATACAGGAATTACAACGGCGTATATATTCATTAAATTATCGAATTAAGGAAATGGTGCAAAAGCGCATTTCGATAGTGCATGGGGAATGAGAGGTTGAAGTACTTCAGAGATTGCTTGATGGGATAGCATACGCGCTATTGGAAGCTCATGAAATTATCCAGTACGACAACAAATGATGAAGTAGCCGAGAGACTACTTCTTATAAGTTATTTCTAAAAGTATTTTTAAGCGGAATTATTTTAGTATGAGATCTGGATAAACTATGTGCTTTCAAATAAGGTCATTCAGTCTAGAGCTCTTTATTTTTATGCCATTTCATTGGTTTTTTCAATATCCTCTACTTTGATAAACTTTAAGACAACAAACAGGAGAATAAATCCTAATACACCTGCCGTAATATAGCTGGCATGGAGATAATTTTTCATGACAAGTGACATAATAGGAGGACCTGCTGCAACCCCTATAAATCGTGCCGAGCTGTAAAAAGAGGATACGGTTCCTCTTAACTCTTTTCTAATATTGTCAGTAATAATTGTGTCAAGTGCGGGCAATAGTGCACCAATAGCAATCCCCACTATACTCGTAACGACTAATAAAAGAATCAGTTTTTTACTTGTAAACCCAACAAAGACAATACTGACAGACATTGCAATCAAGGAGGCAATGATTATTTTTTTAATCCTTCCTAGGTTTCCTTTAATTTTTCGACCAGATATAAATGAAGCTATACAAAGTAATAAAAGTGGGATGGCCAGGACAAACCCTTTTTTAATCCCTTTTATATCATGAACTTTTTCGAGATTTTCTGATAAGAAAAATAGCATACTAAATAATATGAGCATCACAAGGACCCCGTTAAGGAATACGGTATATAACCATTTTCCTTCCTCCTTGAAAACTTTTTTTGTATTCCGTAAAAACTCTTTGAGCTTCAATGGTTCATCATCATCTTTAGGAGCTTTAACGAAGAAAAAAATTAGTACAATCGAAATCAAACTAAGCGCTGAAATGGAGAAGAAGGGAAGGAACCATAAAAATGCAGCAAATATTGATCCTAAAATGGGACTTAACACTTTCCCAAACGTGTTAGACGTTTCAATTATCCCTAATGTAGAACTTATTTTTTCGTCATCATCCTGGTAAAGATCACCTACAAGAGGCAATACGATCGGCATTGCACCAGCGGCCCCAATTCCCTGAATAATTCTTCCAGCGATAATCATTGCGTAGGGGTCATCCATTTTCCATGAAGCAAATCCAGCAATCAGACCACCGATTAAAGCTAAAATTAAGCTTGGTAATATGACCATTCTTCTGCCGAAGCGGTCCGATAAATAGCCAGCTACGGGGATCAGAAAAATAGCTGCGACTGAATAGCTTGTTATGATCATGCTCGACTGAAATGATGTGATCCCGACCTTATCCTCCAGTATAGGGAGCACGGGAATAAGCATTGAATTTCCAAGTGTCATGATGAGCGGAATAGAAGTCAAACTTACAATACACCAGACACTTACATTAACCTTCTCTTGGTCCATTACCACACCTCGACTAATATTCTTTTAAAAGGTATGGTTTCCTTTCATGTTCATTTTATGCGCTGTCGGTGAGTTTATTGGAATAACACTTGGTAAGCCTGCATCCCAAAGTAGATCCCGAAACCAATCATTAATAAGGCTGAGATAAAAGAGACCGTTTTCAAAAGCTGTATAGATAATAATTTTCGAGCGACACTGGATAAAAAGGCATAAATAAAATCTACAAAAATAATGCCCATCAAAATGGCGATACTCACCAAAATAATTTCATACCCTGTTGAGATACCAGCCGTTTTTGCGAGTATGGAGCCGTATATTCCCAGCCAGAAAAGGATGGTTAGCGGATTCAAAAAAGACATGAAAAATCCAGTCATGAGGGATTGTCTCAGTCGTGTCCTTTTCCCTGTTTTCGAATCCATCTCAATTTTATGTAGCGACAGTAAATTTTCGATACCGGTGTATAAAAGAACAAAACAGCCGAAGGACCAAAGGATTGTTTTTAACCAGATGGAATTGATAAATTGGCCAATTCCAAAATATACGATAAACATATAGATAATGTCAGTCGCTATGGCACCAAGACTAAAAAACCATGCATGAAAAAAGCCATTTTTTAAACCTGTATTCAATAGGACAGTCTTAACAGGTCCAATTGTTGCAGCCATTGATATGCCTAAAAAGATAAAGGTAAATATAGAATCCATAAAATAGCCTCCAATAATCAAATGTAATTGCATTTTATTCGAAGGCAATAACTTTTAGGACAATCTAAAACATGCGGATTTAATATGTCCTTATCGCACGCTAAACTAATTAAATATAGCATATTTATCAAAGAATATAGTTTCGTTTTTGTCTTTAAATTTATCCTTTAAAACAAATAATTCAATCAAATTCGTTCATAATAATGAAAAGGACGTGATGACAATTCTAAACGAGAAGAAGATATCAAAGCTAAAAAATATGTTAATTGAGCAAAAACACTCGCTCCAACGAAGAATGGATACAGATGATGAATATTTAGAACGAGGTAGTTTACGGGATTCTGTTGATGAGTTGTCCACAATCGATAATCATCCAGCAGATCTGGGTACCGAATTATACGAGCGTGAAAAAGATATGGCGTTAAAAGTCCATGACAATGATGAGTTAGCAAAAGTAAATACGGCCTTACAAAAGATTGAGGATGGTACCTATGGTGTATGTGAAGTTTGTCAACAAGATATCCCATATGATCGATTGGTGGCACTGCCTTATACCTCTTTTTGTATTGAACATACTGCAAAAGACGTTCCAACAGATCGACCGGTTGAAGAGCAAGTGATGCTTCCTCCAGTTGACAATTCTTTTGCTGGCCGTGATGACAAGGATGATATTCATGATTATGAAGATATGTTTCAAGTTGTAGCAAAATATGGAACTTCTGAAACACCTTCCGATTTTGAAGGAGATTTTGAAGATTATGATGAATTATATGAAGATCCTGAAGAAATTGCTGTTAATGACGAATGGGATTCATACCATATCTCTGAAACAGATGAATTAACACGTCAAGTTTCCATTCAGGAAGTAGAACACGCGAGAAAGTTTGATTATTTAGAGGATTAAATGTGGGATTCAAAAAGATAGGCGCAATTGTTATAAATGAATGCTTTAATAAAATGTTTTGAACAAATGCAAAACTTGCAGCATGTTTTGTAATAAGAAAAATAGGATGTAAACTCGGAGGTAGGTCATGTGGTATTTTCAATAACCTCAATATTAGGGAAAGACAGACCAACGATCGACCTGCACTCCATAATTCTGTTTGGAGCATGACATATAACGTGGTGTCGCTCTATCACGAGTTACAAGTGAGCTCTTGCCAAGAGGATTACTATAATATTTAAGCTTTCATCTTAGGATGGAGGCTTTTTCTTTTGCTTTGAAAACTGCGTCATACAGCCAAAACACTTCGAGTCGAGAGGTCAGAGTTTGGTGTGGTTTTGAGAGCAAATAATTACCAATGCTTAAAGTTGAAGCTAGTGCTCAGGGAACTTTACTTTCTTATTTGGAAATTCGACCAAATTTTTCTCTCCTTTGATTCGTCGGTGTTCTATGAGCATAGATTATTATTATTGATTCACAACAACTACGTCTAAATGTTATTAGGTGAAAAGATTTACAAGATATTAATATCTAATTAAAAAACAAATGTTATTTTGTTTAAGTAAAAAAATTAATTACCTATAATGAGAGGAGAAGAAATAATGGAAAAAAACATTGAAGTTTTAAGAACAGAAGGGGACATTAATTTAACAAAAACTCGTACTTTATGGCAAGGAAAACACTTGAGCAAAGAATCATTTGAGCTTTTAAACGATGATTCCAAGTATTATTTACATCAATCTCTTTCTACTCCTTGTTTAAATATTATTGAAAAAAGCTATGGAATTTACATAGAGGATATAGATGGAAGAAAGTATATGGATTTTCATGGAAATAATGTTCATCAAATAGGTTATGGTAATGAATATGTTATTCAAGCAGTAAAAGAGCAGTTAGATATCCTTCCATTCTCACCAAGACGTTATACAAATAAAGTTGCGATCCAGCTGGCAAAAAAATTAGTTGATATTGCACCAGAAAGTTTAAATAAAGTACTGTTGACTCCTGGGGGAACTTCAGCTGTTGGAATGGCTTTAAAACTTGTTAGAAAGGTAACAGGCAAATTTAAAACTATTTCTATGTGGGATTCATTTCACGGTGCTTCTTTAGACGCTATTTCAGTTGGAGGAGAAGCACTTTTCCGTAACGGTATGGGTCCTTTAATGCCAGGGAGTCTGCATATAGCTCCTTACAATTCATATCGTGGTTTGTTTGATGATGACAATGGTAGATTTAAATCTCTTGACTATCTTGAGTATATACTTGAAAGAGAAAATGAAATCGGTGCAATTATTTTAGAGCCTGTTCGTTGTACAGACGTGCATATCCCACCAAAAGAGTACTATCAACGTTTACGTAATATTTGTGATAGGAACAATATATTATTGATTTTTGATGAAATTCCAACAGCTTTAGGGCGAACAGGTAAAATGTTCACTTTTGAAAACTTTGGAGTTATTCCAGATATTGTATTATTGGGAAAAGGATTGGGTGGAGGCGTTTTTCCAATGGCAGCGATGCTGGTAAAAGGAGAACTTGATGTTGCCCAAGATATTGCACTTGGTCATTACACTCATGAAAAAAGTTCATTAGGTTGTGCAGCAGCATTGGCTACTCTTAATTATATCGAGGAGTTTAAATTAATTGATAAGGCTAATCAATTAGGAAATTATATGAGGATACGTCTTGAAAAGATGCAAGAACAGTATGAAATTATAGGTGATGTTCGAGGAATCGGTCTTTTATACGGAGTAGAATTAGTATTAAACCGAAATTCGAAAGAAAAAGCTATATCTGAAGCAGAGCAAGTAATGTATAAATGTATGGAAAAGGGATTAAGCTTTAAAGTATCCCAAGGAAATGTGCTTACTCTCACTCCACCACTTATCATTAAGGAACATGAATTAGAACTGGCTATGGATATTTTAGAACAATCTATCCAGGAGATTTTAGGACAGTAATATAGATTTATGAAGAATTTATACAATTTACTAGACTGAAGCAACTAAACATCTCATATGAGGTGTTTTTATTATATAAAGAAACTTGATGTAAACATTCCAAAACAAACAAATGACGATGGAGGTGGGGTGTTCAAGGCTGTTCTTGCAGTTATAAGTGAAAATAGTGTATTATAGCTTTCATGTTGTAAATAAAAAGGACGGATGTAATGAAATATAATAAGACAGTTATGCTAAAGCTTATAAATGAACATCGAACATTGCATGATGAATTAAAAAAGCTAAAATCTGAAATGGGTTTAGAGAAAAATTTCGCAGTAAAGGCATTGTATCATTCATTTGTTGCAGAAGATGGTCCTTATATGAAAGAATATCAGGATTTAGAGCGATTACAATAAATGTAGTGCCACTAACAAAATTGTTGGCAAGATAAGTAATAATTTTTAGTCCGAGAATTTAATACTAAGTTTGTGATTGAGCCATTCATTTTGAGTGGCTTTTTATTCTGTTTTTTTACTGGCAGACGCTATAAAGAACGATAGGAAATACACGTTTGAACAGTTTAGGGATTCTTACAGATCACTAAATTGGGCAAGCAGGAAAATACAAAAGAATAAATACTTGAAATGTATGAAAATGAAAAGGGTAACCGCCTAAAAGTTGAAAGGGAATTGGAAAACCTTAAAACAATGATTGGCTATGCGAAAACGCAGATGCAAGGAGCATTGAACTCAATTGGTTAATCGATTATTAGAAAGATATTGTTCAGTAACTTGAGTGGATATAGAAGGAAAGCAGAAAGACAATAATCAGATACAAGGAACAGAAATAAGGCACATATACTACCCTATTTTCCTACAGGTTAGTAAAAAACACCAACTAAAAGAGATTAGTCAGTGTTTCGTGTTTTATTTATATAAGAAACTCTAGTTTATTTTCTACAAGAGTCTGAAATCTATCCATAAATAGAGCTGCATGGTAACCATCGCAGACAGAATGATGAACCTGCAAGGATAAAGGTAAATAAATATTACTAGTTTTATTGATAAACCTACCTGCAGTGATTATCGGCAAACAATAATTTGGGCTATTATTCACGTTTAAGTTAAAACCAGTAAAAGAAGTCCATGGAATCATAGAAATATTGACGACATTTTCAGGTATCGGTGTTTTAGGAAACAGTTTTCCTGTACCATTGTACTTCTCTGTATCGGAAATATAGTTCTCATAAAACTTTTTAAAACCTTCATCTGTATTTGTATAAATGGCTGAAAATAACTCTGATGTCTTATCAAAGATAGTATACATTGGGACTACCTTATCCCAGTAGCCAAACTCTCCAGCAGAATTAAAGTTCATTCTAAAATGTTTATTTGAATTTGCCACGTGAGTAATTAAAAAGATGAATACAGGATAGAATTTATATCCCTTATCTTTTGTAATTTTATAAAGTTCAGTAATATCAATATTTCTGGTGATGCTAAAGCTCGTTTGTTGATTTAAGAAATGATTAAAAATTTCTTTTCGTTCCCAATTATTAATATCAATTTTATTGAATTTCATCTTATAAAGCCTCCTAAAATTTAAAATCTAGATAATTTTAGGAAGCTAATTTGACTGCTTTTTTCATAAGATCATTCCTTTAATTTTATATAAGTTAATCTTAACATATTATTACGGTTTCGATTATTAATTTAGATTAGCATAGCGAGCTTAAACTGCTAATCAAAAAACTACTGCACAATATGAGAAATCGTCTTCAGGAAGGGCATCTTTGAAAAATTCTAATATTTCTTCGCCGAAAAATACAATAAATAGTAGTATTAGTACAATTAAAACGGCTCACTAAAGTCTGGATGTCATCACTTGATACAAGGGTTAGTAAGTCACATAGAAAGCTAGATGGTCAGAAAGCTGATAATGAAGGCTACTAACATTATGGTATGGGGCATTGCATCGATGGATAGTCAGTGTCGCTGGCACAAAATATATATGGAATGGCAAGTTACCAGAGTATCGATGAGGCAGAGACTACATGGACGATACCTACCAAAAGCAATCGGCTGTTCGTATTGATGCTTATATGTCTGATTTAGGGTTAAATTACAAACAAGCCTTTAATAAGGCGTACAAAGAGGTGAAGCCTCCAAGTGTTGTAGTACCATTCGTAAGTTACGAGGAATGGAGTCAACAATTTAGGATAGGAAGTAGTCATTCCTAGGAATAAGTTTTTAGATATTTATGTTAAAAACGATATTGAAAATTAACACTTAAAATCGTAAAGACATGTTGGAAATGGTAAGCTTGACATAACAGAAATATAGTAACTATTTCGTACTGTATTGTTAAAAAACAAAATGTAACTTCTTAGCTTAGGAAAGGATGTGTGATATATGGACAAAAGAAATTCAATAATGGAAACATATTTTAATACAAAGGATATTGCTAAACGTAATGTATTATTAAAACAATTAGTATTTGACTTGCCTGAGAACGGAAAGGACTTTTTTCTCAAAGTATATAAAAAAGAGAGATATTTGGATATGCGGCTAACTGCGATTAGAGGATATGCTGCCTATGCAAGCGAAGAAGAAGTTGCGATTTTAATGAAAAAGATGTTGGAAATCTTAAAAAGGCGACCAGAAAGTACACCATATAATTATCAGGAATACGAAATCTTGCGTTCATCTTTTCTAATACCTTATTTATTGGAAAAATATCAATATGACTGTTTCAAAAAATTTAATGAACAGTTAAAAAAACAGTACGACGCTATGCCTGAAGTTTTCAAAGGAATTTTTACATGTGACGATAAAGGGGAACATATTCAACTAATTTCCCCAGCAGTAGTACGGAAAAAGATTGAAGATTTCATGCAAAGTGAAGGATGTATCTAATGGATTTTGCACCCAAATGATATATTGGAGATTTATGGATTTTTTCCTGTATTAGTCTATTAGCTATTGTAATTTATATCATCTCGCATTGCACATTCAACCTTTGCAAAGAAGGAAGATTGGGTAGGAAAGCTGTTAACAAGTGTGTTTGCTAATATAGGTATGTTTACTTTTGTCATGGGTCTATTTAGAAGGATGGAAAAGAGCGAGTGAATTGCTGTCATATGTAAATGTATTAATTGCTATAGGTTCATTCGCAATGATGTTTTTTATTGCCTTTTTTATAATTTTTGGATAGTCAATAAAATAATAAATGAATAAAAGACAACTCTGTGTGTGAACTGCCCCGTAAAGTTAGATTGATGTTTAACTTTTACGGGGCAGTTCTAATAAAGTGATGAGTGGTTTTTCTCAATCATATTTATCGAAAACTTATAAACTAAAACTTTTTTTGCTTCGAATTCCATTGTTAAAAAAAATTACATTTTTGATTTCCAGCACCTGCCCAGTATCTTTTATTTTTAAATTTTTGTATCCCAGTGTACCCCAAATAAATGGGGCACAACGGGTAAAAACGGAAACCAACATTTTTTACTAAATATTTTTCTGAATCTAATTTCAAATTTTTTTAAATTACAATTTATTAACTTTTTCTAATCAGTAGAGCAAAAACCCCACCAAATCAACACTTTTGCGCTATAATGTAGGACGAGGTGAAGAAAATGTTTGTGAGTGAAAAACAGATTGAAATACGGTATGCAGAGACCGACCAAATGGGCGTGGTGTACCATGCAAACTATATTATTTGGATGGAAAAAAGAATAAAACGTTGATATATAAGGGAGGGGAGGGGTCACAGTAAAAGCGAACCCCAAAAAGTACCCCAATTTGATGAAATATTGCTATTAACTTATATTTCATCCATTTGCAAACTGATTCATTAAATCAATGGATTTAATTTCATCTTTCTCAAATGAATGTACATATACTTTTAATATAGTATTTGGGTTATCTCCAAGTATTTTTGCCACTGTAACAAGTGTTTCACCGCGCGCCAGTAAAATAGAAGCAACTGTATGTCTTAATCCATGTGGAGATATTCTTCTTAAGTTATATTTAGTACAAATCATGTCTAACGCATCTTCAACATAAGTTAATCCGATTGGGTTGCAACCTTGTCTTGAAATAAAAACAAAATCCTCGTCTTTATGCTGCATACTGTTTTCCCATTTCTTCTTTATACACCAGGCTTTATAAATTTTTAACTGCGAATATAATTCATTATTCATACTAACTTTACGGTAACCGTTATCGCTTTTTGGCGGTCCAAGCCCTGTTCTTGTTCGAGCTTTGTTAATCGTAATAGACTTTGTTTTAAAATCAAGGTCATTCCATGTTAACCCCATCATTTCGCCTTTACGCATTCCGGTCATTGCTAAAGTAAGAATAGCAGTATATCTAGTAGTAGGATCGTTATCTTTCACGCATGATAGAAAAGTTTTTAATTCTTCCTCAGTATAAAAATTTTCTTTATCTCCAGTGGGTGCAGCGCTAAAATCCATCTTCTTAAAACGATCTTTCGGTAGGATTTCTTCCTCTACAGCGTAAGATACAGCAGACTTGAAAACTCTAAATATCCCTTGAATGGTTGCACGTTTTAACTTAAAAGAGACTAACTTATCAATTAATTCCCTTTGAAGAGTCATTTTTGTGAGTTTTTGTAATTTGTGATGGCCGATAAGTGGTTTTATATGATTTTTATATGACTCTTGATAATGTATATACGTACCAGGACGCCATACACTTTTCTTCATATCAAACCAAATGTCCATCCATTGAGCAACCGTTAAATTTGCATTTTCTACATATCTATCATTTCCGTCTAATACATTTGCTTTAACTTCAATCAAAGCACGCTCAGCTGCTTGTTCAGTATCAAAACCTTGTTGAGATTTTTCTTTTCGCTTTCCAAATCTATCGTAGTATTTGTAACGAAAGGCGAACTTCTTTTCATTTTCTGAATCCTTGTACCAGTAAATACAGTCTTTTTTTGTATTATAAAATTTTTTTCTAACCATAGTTGATTTCCTCCGATTAGCACGAGCAGGTACAAAAATGAGGAAAATCTTTGGCATCACTCCTTTCAAAATAGGAATATATGTTCTTTTTTTGGGTATTAAAATAGCTCCTTATACTTCAACTTTACCAGCTCTACTGGTACTTGATGTATAGAAGCTATATCATATATAGTCATCTGATCGTATGATTTAAATAGATCTTCATCTGGAATTAATAATTCAGCTGCAAAACGGTTAGCTTCTCGTTCTATTTTATCCACAGAAAACAAAGTATTTTGGCGCATGAAAGGGGTGTTTAATCTAGGGTGTAAAGATGCATGGCCTAGTTCATGCGCACAAACTAATAATTTAAGTTGGTCATCAAGGTTACAATTAATAACTATATATTGGTTACGTCGATCATATTTGTAATAACCCCGGATTTCTTCATGTAAATTATGAAACAGGACATGTATATTTAAATATTCAGCCAAATCATATGGACAATCTGTTTTAAATTTTTGTTTAAGGAATATCACTTTTTCTCTAATCCACATGTAATCACTTCTCTTTTTCTATCTTTCGCATGCCCAGCCGTCTTTGTCACGATCGTGTTTAGAAGCGTAAGCAGGGTGGTCTTGGCCTACACCTGAAGGATATACTTTTCTTAACTCTGTGCAATTTTTATAATATTCATATCCACCACCAGAAGAAGTTGTGGATGTTGTATTGGTAGTATCGCTAGAGTTGTTAGTTGTAGTTACCGTTGGGGGTGAATCTAAGTCCCCTTTAGTTGTACCTTCGGCACCATAAGCCCATAAACCTTTATTTTGATTACGTGCTTCACTCGCAAAAGTAACAAAATATTCACTGTAAGTCACGTCTGGATTGTAAGTAGAAGGTTCTGCATAACCATCAAGTACTAGCTTTGCATTGAACATTTTTGATCGAATTTCAATTTCGTTATTTATATCACTTGGTATATCAGTCCAAACTAACCTTAAAAGTCTGCCGTATTGATCTGTTTCAGATACATCCTTTTGTAAGTAAACTTGCTTACCTTCTAAATGAGATTTAGTAAAATCACTCGCTTCTGTTCCATAGGTTTCAGTTCTAGTAGTAGACTCTGGTGTATTAACTCCAATTAATCGAACTTTATTTCCATCTGATAGTTCAACGGTGTCACCATCAACTACTCTTGAAACTGTAGCAGTTACTAACCCTAGGTTAGATAATTTTTCTATTAATTGTTGTTCTTCTTCGGCTTTTTTCTTTTCTTGCTCCTGTTTTTTGATTTCTTCTGATGATGGTTTATTATCAGCGGCGATAACAGGTAAACTTTCTTTTGTATTGTCATCTTTAGCTACTTTTTCAATTGAGACTGTATCTTTCTCTTTTTCTACTACTTCTGTTGTAGGTTCTGTGAGAATAATTGCAGTAATCCAACAAAAAGCAAAGCCAGCTGCTATTATAAGTCCTGGTCTCGAGAATGTAACTTTTCCTTTATTTTGTTGAATTTTTTGATATGTTCCAAATACTATTAATATAATTCCAATCCAAACAATAGGCGATACTCCTACTAAACTAAGTGTTACTAAAGAGAAGAACAGTAATAGGATCCATTTTATTGCTTTCATTATGCACCTCAAGACTTCAGTATTTTTTCTTTTTCAATTAAAAATTCTTCTTCTGTTAGAATACCTTGTTCTTTTAATTTAGCTATTTTTTCTAGAGTAGCATATTTATCAACATTTTTAGATTTTGTAGAAGGATTCCTACTAATAGATGCATTTCTTAATAGATTAATTTGTTTTGTGACAACATCAACAAATTGATTAAAACGATCATTCGAAATAATATCATCAAACCTTTTACGACTTCTTCCCATATCAATATAAATAACTTTTTCATTAAAACGTTCTGTTGCTTGCCCTATACCATTCATTTTTCTGTAATCGAATTCTTCAATGAATTGTCCATACCCAGCACCAGAAGAAACAAATACTAGTCGTTGATCAGTAGCAATTAACAACCCTTTTATTTCTCGTTTTTTTGTTTTGTCATATTCAGCTTTTATAGAATGTAAAACCTCTTCATTTGGCTGCAAGACAAAACTTTCAAAATAGTGAATGGTTCCTTTAAGTAAAGAGAAATCTAAGCCTGTTCCAAAGCCAAGTCCAATGTATTTTTCTTGTAATGCTTTTTCTTGAGATTTTTTTGCATCACGTTCACGCTGTTTTTCTTCAAACTCTTGTTTACGTAATTCCTCTTGTCTCTTCTTTTCTTCTTGTTTTTCCATCTTTTTAATACGATCAGCCTCAAGTTCCTCGGGTGTTTTATCTTGTGTTCCTAATAGTTTTTTTAAGAAACTCATATGCCCAACCCCTCCATAAAAGTATAAATATTACAATGATAATTGTTAAAAAAAGGCCATTATCGCCTTTTATTTTTTATACTTGCCAGGTGTGTACTTTTTATTTATGCGCTGCGTTTGTCTAAAAATATGTTCCATTGATTCAATTAGTGATTCTTTAGCCTCCTCGGACATTGGTTCGCCATCAAAAGCAAGACCATCACTGTTTTCAATTTCTTGGCGAAATTTTTCTAAACGTTTAGCGATGTCGTTTTCATCTTTCTGCAAGGGCATTTCATCTTTAATAAAAATTTCAGATGTTTTCCCTAATATGTAATCACTAGAACAAGACAATACTTCTGATAATCTCGCAATATCATCCGCACTTGGTTCTGTATAACCACGTTCCCAATTTGAAATAACTTGAGGGGATACAGAGATTTTATCAGCGAGTTGTTGCTGTGTATAATGTGCATTTTTCCGGAGTTCTTTTATGCGAGAACCTATTATATCACTCATCTAAACACCTCTTTTCTATAATTGAAGAATACCCAAAACTAACGGAATTTGATATGTTATTAACGGAATTTGAGAAAAATAATATAAAAATAGTTGACATTAACGGATTTCGTTAGTATATTGTTATCAACGGATTACGTTAGTTTGAAAGAGGTGATAAAATGGTTTACGAGAATGTAAAGAAAATTCGTGTAGCACGAGGGATTACTAAAAGACACTTAGCAAAAGGTATTAACGTTACAGAAATGACTTATGGCCGTATTGAAAACGGAACAAGTAAGTTGAGTGCGGAACACTTAAAAGTAATAGCTACATTATTAGGTGTGCATGTAGCAGTTTTTTTTGAAGATAAACTAACGGATTCCGTTATAAATGAAATTGAAAATGTCTCTTTTCAAGTAGAAAGGCAACTAGCGTAAGTTCTTATCTATCAGTCATAAAAGGAGGGTAAAAAACATGAATCAATTACAAGTAATTCATGAACAAGAAGTCTTAACAAAAAAATTTATGGTCTATGGTTCTCCAGAAAGTCCATTGTTTCTTGCAAAAGACGTTGCTGATTGGATTGAACATAGCAACACACGAATGATGCTTAAATCAGTGGATGATGAAGAAAAGGTAGTAAACAATGTTTACACCCTTGGCGGAACCCAAGAATCCTGGTTCTTAACAGAAGATGGTTTATATGAAGTTTTAATGCAATCACGAAAACCTATCGCTAAACAATTTAAAAAACAGGTCAAAAACATTTTAAAAGAAATTCGTCTAAACGGTGGTTTTATCGCTACCAATGAAGATGACGATGAAATGACAATTTTAGCGAAAGGTTTTCTTATCGCTCAAAAAACTATCGAAAGTAACAAGAAAAAAATAGTTGAGCAGCAACTTATTATCGAAGCGCAAAAACCAAAAGTGCTATTTGCTGAAGCGATACAAGCAAGTCATACATCAATTTTAATTGGTGATTTCGCCAAAATTCTAAAACAAAACGGTGTAGATGTAGGGCAAAAACGTCTATTCGAATGGCTTAGAGAAAATGGCTATTTAATCAAGCGTAAAGGTTCAGATTTCAATTCACCAACTCAAAAGTCAATGGAACTAGGTTTGTTCGAAATTAAAGAAACACCTATCCATCACACTAGTGGGGAAATCAGCATTAGTAGGACATCAAAAATCACAGGTAAAGGACAAGCCTACTTTATTAAAAAGTTTCTCAAAAAGGTGGTTGCTATATGATACAAGATCAAACCAAAGATGAAGTAACACTTTTTTGGGATATAGATGATATCGTTCGAGAAACACGATACAAAAAAACTTTTCTAGAAGCTAATCTACTCTGTGATCCAAGAGTTAAACGTTACGAAAGAAAGCCTAAACCACGCAGTAAAAGAGTTTGGTTAGCAGAACCAACAAAAGAAACTATTCAAAATATCATTATGAATGAATGGAATTAAAAATAAAAAAGCACGAGCAGGTGCAATTAAATAGGAGAGGCCAGGGCAAATGGCCTCAAGATAAATCAAACTACCAATCTAGTAGAAACTAAGAGGTAGGGGCAAATCTACCTCTTAACCATTATTATACACAAATTGCTGAAACTTGATGGTTGCAACCAAGTTAACTTTAACCTGAAATGTGACCTTAATTAAATAGAAAGGGTGGTAAATGTGAATGTCACTGAAAATACAGTTGGGGGAGTAATTAAAGAATTAAGGGGTGGTGAGACGCAGCTAAGTCTTGGCTTAGACATTGGTGTTGGAAGGGAACGGCTTTCTCGATATGAAAATGGCCGTGCTAAAGTGCCATCGGATATTAGTAGAACACTGGTTAATCGGTTTGATAATCCGAAGCTTGCTTTAGCAGTGCAGCATGAGTACACAGGAACAGGACCTATTTACTTGAACGGCCCAAACGTAGACCTTCATAGATGTAGCGTACGTGAAAAAACAATAGAAGAACTCCAAGAAGCCTTGGACGCCATAACTAGTACAAGCCTAGCAAAACCAAGCGATGCCATTGAGCATTATGAGCGAAAAAACATTATGGACATGATCGAAGAGGCAGTTGAGGCGGCTACAGCACTAGCGAACTTTATCGCAGTAACCACAGAGCACCTTGGTATTAGTTACACAGGGGTTTGGATGGATCATTACAAATATCTTCAAAAGGTAGGATTTATTAAATGAATATAGATGAACAAATTGAGCGTGAAATCAGATGTATCCATGATCTAACGGCTGTAATCAACCTACATGTAAAAGCAGGTCGTATCAACATAGCAAAACAACTAGAACGAGACCTACATAATTCATTGGATCAACTAGAGAAACTTCATAAGCGAAAAGAGTTATGGGCAACGGTTGCTGATTTAAACCAACGAGGAATACTAGTTCAGGTGGTGAAGAAACTTGCGTATCAAGCCTAGAGCGTGGCGGCACATGACGTTAAAGCAGAGATTAATATATGTACATTTCTTCTGTGATAAGAGGGTTTTGGAGAAGTTAAATGGCAATAAAAAAGCTGCTTAATCTGAGCGAAAGATTAAACAGCCATGACAACTTATATACAAATCTATTATACCACAAGTTACGACGTTTGCGAGAGTTATCTCGCTCTCGTCAAGCAGCTTACAGCACCGTCTCCCTACGGTTTAGCTTTGCCACTGTGAGTTGCTTGATGGGACTAGCAATCTATTTATAAAACCGAGCACAGTACGCCATGACCATTTGCGAGCGACAGCCAATAGGCCCCAGTTGCGACGACAGTTTTGTAAGTAGATTGGTGGTTATCCATCAAAATAAAAAACCACTGCGCGAACAGTGGTCTGTAAAAACAATATTTATATCATTCTACCACAGGAGGGCAAAGGATATGAAGAAAATCGAGTTAGTTGTATTAAAACTACGTGATTTCAAAGGTATTAAATCGCTAGACATTCAATTAGATGGTGGTAACGCACAGATTTTTGGTGATAACGAGGTAGGGAAAACAACAACATTTGATGCATTCTTATGGCTGTTATTCGATAAGGACAGCAATAACAAAAAGGATTTTGCAATCAAGACATTAAACGGTGATGGTTCTGAGCGACATAACCTTGAACACACGGTTGAGGGAACGTTCTTAGTGGATGGTGCCACAGTTACACTAAAGAAAATTTATAAAGAAAAGTGGACTAAAAAGCGTGGACAAGCTGTAGCAGAGTTCACTGGGCATGTTGTAGAGCATTTTGTAGACGAGGTGCCGATGTCTAAAAAGGATTATACAGCTAAAGTTGAAAGCATTGTAGATGAAGAAGTTTTCAAGCTTTTAACATCACCAACTTACTTTAACGAACAACTGAAATGGCAAGAAAAACGCAAGTTGTTATTAGAAATCTGTGGTGATATTTCAGACGAGGAAGTAATCACTTCTAACACTTCGCTAGCAAAGTTGAACGAATTATTATATGGCAAGTCGCTAGAGGATATGAAGAAAATCATTGTCAGTAAGAAAAAGCACATTAATGAAGAATTAGAAAAGATCCCGGTACGTATTGATGAAATTAATAAAATGATGCCCGAAACTACAGTAGATGTTGAAAAAATGCGTGTTCAAGTTCTCCAAATCGAAAAGAATATTGAAGAACTACAGGAACAAAAAATCCGTGTTAAGAATGGTGCATCTGTACTTGATAAACAGCGCCAATTACAACAATTAGAAATGAAGCGCAGTGACCTTAAACGAACGTTTGAAGCTGACAGCATGCAAGAAGTGTATAAGGCTCAAGCCAAGTTGCAAGAAGTTCAAGGAAACATCCAAATTATTAATAGCAAACTGCAACAGGCTGATAACAATCGGAAATTCAAAGTAGATCAGGCTAATCGCATACAAGATGACATTTCTCGTATTGAAAAAGAAATGGATGAATTACGAAAAGAATACCGCGTAATTGAGGCAGAAGAATTCAAACATGGAGATAATCATGAATGCCCAGCTTGTAAACAATCGTTACCTGTTGAACAAGTTGAAAATGCTAGAAATGAAGCATTAGCCCAATTTAATGAAAGTAGAACAAATATACTTGCTGAAATAAATCGTAAAGGTATATCTCATAAAGAGCAAGTTGCGGAATTAAACAATAGCTTAACTCTATTACGTAATGAACATGATGTCATTTTAGCAGAAATGAACAAGTATCAAGATGATTTAGTGGTACAAGACAAAGAGTTGAAGAAAGCTCAAAAGGCACTTGAAACCGCACAATCATCAGTGAAGGACGTTACAACGACTGAGGAGTATAAATCTATCAATCTACAATTAGAAACATTACAGGCTGAAATTAAACAGTTAAATGAGCATGCTTACGAGGCTGTTTCTGGTATTGATGAAGAAATCGATAAGCTCAATCTTGAGCGTAAAGAATGCAATAGCGCTCTTGCTCAACACGCAAATATTGAAGCGAGTAAGGAACGCATTATCGAGCTGGAAGATCAGCAAGTAAAACTTGCTCAAGAGTACGAAAAGTTAGAGCAAACAACCTTCTTAATAGAAGAATTTATTCGTACAAAGGTAAACCTGCTTACAGATCGCATTAATAGTAAGTTCAAATATGCTCGATTCAAGCTATTTGATACTCAAGTAAATGGTGGACTTAATGAAGTATGTGAAACGACTTATAAAGGTGTACCATACGGCACAGGCCTTAACAATGCAGCAAAAATTAATGTTGGCTTAGACATCATCAATACTCTATCTTCTCATTTCGGTATCCAGGCGCCTATTTTTGTGGACAATGCCGAGGCTGTAACCAAGTTTATCGATGTAGATACTCAACTTATTAGCTTGGTTGTATCCGAAAAGGACAAGCAGCTACGTATAGAGGTAGAAGGACAACAACCAATGCTTAAGGAGGCAATTTAATATGGATTTATTTGAACAAACAACTGTTTTTAACTCAAATCTAGCAGGTAAGGCAGTACACATTCAAGGCCATGACATAGATGGGGAAAAATTTGACCGAGTTTTTCTTGTAAAGTCAGTGGACGGTGAAAATCTTACTTTAGTTAATTGCCAAGTTAGAGAAATACAAGTGCACATGGAAAGCTTCGATTCTTCTGATGAAGAAGCATTAAAACTTAAAGTATTGGAGGCAATTTAACCATGACTAATCAATTAGCAATTATTCAAAAGGACATAACAGATAGCGTCAACAGTAAATTAGGAGAATTGCAAAAAGAAGGGTTAGTAATTCCGCAAAATTATAATGCTAGCAATGCTTTAAAATCAGCATTTTTCAAATTGCAAGAAGTGAAGGATAAAGCAGGTCGCCCAGCATTAGAAGTGTGTACCAAGGAATCTATCGCTAATGCACTTTTAGATATGACAGTACAAGGTTTAAGTCCAGCTAAAACACAATGTTACTTTGTAGTTTATGGTAGTCAATTACAGTTGTTACGTTCGTATTTTGGCACCCAAACAGTATTAAAGAGATTGAGTGGAGTTAAGGATATTTGGGCAAACGTTATCTATAAAGATGATGTATTTGATTACGAAAATTATCATGGTCGTGAACGACTAATTAGTCATAAGACTGCATTTGAAAATCGAGATAAAGATATTTTAGGTGCTTATGCAGTTGTTCAAACAACAGAGGGTGAAGAAATACTGACTGTTATGACTAGAAAAGAAATCGAAACTTCTTGGGGGCAAAGTAAAACTTCTCAATCAGTACACAAAAAATTCCCACAAGAAATGGCAAAGCGTACAGTTATCAACCGTGCTGCAAAGGCATTCGTTAACACTTCTGATGATAGTGATTTACTGATTGAAGCAGTTAATCGATCAACAGAAAACGAATACGAGCCTCAAATTAAGGACATGGGAGAAATTCAAGAAGTACAACAAGAAATTGAACAAAACGCCAATACCGAAGAAATTGATATTCAAGAACCACCAACACCAGTCCAAGATGCTGATTATGTAGAAGTGCCACAACAAGAACAGCAGCAAGCATCCTTCGCTGATGGACCAGGATTCTAATGATTCAAATCAAAACTCTAGCTACTGGCAGTAAGGGGAATTGCTATCACATTACAGATGGTAGCACCCCTCTACTCCTAGAGTGCGGTATCGGCTTCAAGGACATTCAGAAAGGCGTCAATTTCGAGACTTCTAACCTTGGTGGCGTACTTGTTACCCATGAACATAAAGACCACTGTAAAGGCGTGGAATCGGTGTTAAATCGAGGGCTTGATGTTTACATGTCACAAGGTACTAGAGAGGCATTATCGCTTGAACATCATCGAATTAAAATGGTTGAAAGTAAGAAGCAATTTAAAGTTGGCACATGGACCATATTGCCGTTTGATGTACAGCACGATGTGAACGAGCCGTTAGGGTTTTTACTACAGTCAGACAACGGTAGCAAGTTGTTATTTGCAACGGATACTTATTACGTCAAATACCGATTCAAAGGTTTAACTCACATCATGATCGAGTGTAACTATGACCAACAAACTTTAGATGAAAACGTAGATAGTGGCCGAGTACATCCAGCAATGAAAAAGCGTGTTATGAAGTCGCATTTCAGCTTAGAAAACCTACTAGAGTTCTTTAAAGCTAACGACTTATCAAAGGTCGAAGAAATACATTTACTGCATTTATCTGATGGTAACAGCAACATGGAGCGCATCTTTAAAGCAGTAGCAAGAGCAACAGGCAAGATGATTTTTATACCATAGGAGGTTAATGATGAGCGAAACTGAAAAATTGCATGCTTTGAATGAAGAAATTGCTCTGAAAAGCATCATAAATCATGCATTACAGGCATTCCCAAAATCTTTTATTAATCGTAGTAACGAGCTTATTTTAGAACCAAGAAACAACGTGTACTTTCGTTTAGAAGGTGTGACAACTGCTTTGGACTTTAAATGTAAGATGTTAGCTTGGCTATCTCGACCAATAGCAAAAGGTTTAAACAAATACTGGTCACCAAAAGTTTTAAGTAGTTTCAACGAGGTATTGGGTACAAATTTCACAAAAGATGAAATGTATAGGATCTACGACCGATTAGGAAACGATGTAAACCGACCTTTAACAATTAGATTTATTGAGTCCAACTATGATCTAAAGCTTCTTGAACGTTAAAGGTTCTGTGGATGCTGTGAATAATTCTGTGATTAAAAATTTGAATATTGAAAATATGGAGGGTGAATCATGAAGGTTTTGGAAAACCAAACATTATTCCAATGTGATCATTGTGGCAAACGATTACTCACTAAACACGGTGCCAAAATCCATGAGGAAGAGTATTGCAATAGTTCTGCTCTATTAATCGATAAAGGCTATGAAATATTGATTAATTGTCATCATGATTGGAAAGAACGCTGGGCACCGATACCAGGTGAAGAACATCTAAGCGAACCCAGTCACGATGAATGTATTAAATGTGGTGCTGAAGATTACTTAGTGTATGACTTCAAAGGTTTTATTAAAGCTAAGGAAGATATTCCAGAACGCATGTTACGTAGGATTGCGACTCTTGATAGAGACAAAAGGCGTTATGGCATAGATTTAATTTTTTAGGAGGGGCGAGGGCAAATGGCAGACAACAAGAAGTACTACTATATGCGACTGAAAGAAAACTTCTTCGAAAGTGAAGAGTTAGTCATGCTGGAATCAATGCCAGAGGGCATGTTGTACTCAAATATTCTTATCAAACTATATCTAAAAAGCTTAAAAAATGAAGGTCGTTTGATGTTCAAAGACACAATCCCTTACAACGCTCAAATGATAGCTACAATCACACGTCACCAGATTGGGACAGTGGAGAAAGCACTTAATATATTCAGAGATTTAGAGCTTATAGAAGTACTGGATAACGGCACTATTTACATGAACGATATTGAATTATTTATTGGTAAAGCATCCACAGAAGCTGAACGTAAAAAGCGTGCTCGAATGACAATTGAAGCTGAGAAAAAGCTATTAATCGGACAAACGTCGGACAAATGTCCAAATGAAAACGGACAAATGTCCGACAAACTTCCACCAGAGAACAGAGAACAGAGTTTAGAGACTAGAGTTAAGAGAACAGAGACTATAAACAACATAGAAGAAGTTGTCGGTCAGTCTGTCAGTCCTGTCACTGATATTCAGTTTTTAAAACTAAAAGATTTCTTTAGCCAAAGTATACGAGAACCAAAAAATACTGATCTTGCAAAGCTGAATGAAGCTCTTGATTTTTATGAGCCTGCTCTAATCTTAGAGGCTATTAAAACAGCTAAAGAAATGCGAGGTAGATCATTCGCTTATGTAGTTGGTATTTTAGATAACTGGCGAAAAGATGATGGTGTAAAAACATACGCAGATTGGCAGGTGAAGATATGTGGATCCAATGCAGCAAGTACTTCAAAAAATACAAGAGAAGTACCTAAGATTATCACCCGAAGAAGTAGCAACGAATGAACAAAAAGAATTTACCTGTCCTAAATGCAAAGATGTTGGTGGCTTCTTTGAAATGAAAGTGGATGAGGATGAAAAAAGCATTACCTGTGGCAAATCATTTCAGATATGGGTTGACTGTTCATGTGAAAAGCAAAAGATTGCTAACAAGTTAATCAAGGCCAGCGAGATCACAGACAACTTTAAAGCTATGACTTTTGCAAACTACTACACGGAGGGGCAATCCAGTCTAGTGGTTGAAGCAAAGGATTTAGCGATGAAGTACTTTAAGGATTTTGAAAAGCCAGTTACAGGGCTCACGGAGGCCGAGGAAATGGCTGTCGGAATTGCAGTACTTGGACAACCTGGTTTTGGTAAAACACATTTGTTATCAGCTTTAAGTAACAACATGATGCTAAAGAAATTAAAGTCAGTCTTATATTTCCCTTACGTTGAAGGATTTGATGACTTACGAGACGACTTTGAGAAATTACAAGCAAAGCTTATCCGCATGAAAGAAGTAGATATTTTATTCATAGATGATCTTTTCAAACCAGTAAACAAACGTGATCGTAACGGTGAGGTTGCATTAGATAAAGACAATATGCCAATCAAGATACCGCAAGCTAGTTCATGGGAGATTAAGCAGATTTATTCGGTGGTTAATTATCGGTACATGAATAAGAAACCTATTTTCCTTAGTAGCGAGCTAGATTTTGACCAAATGATTTTACTAGATGAAGCACTTGGTACAAGGCTTTATCAAATGTGTAAACGATATTTTTTAATCATCGATAAGGATTTATCGCTGAATTACAGATTAAAGTGAGGGGCAACAGCCCCTTGATGGAGGGTGAAGGGATGATGAAACAAGAGCAGTTGAATGCCATTAAAGAACGTGTGGGGAATGCTACTCCAGGACCATGGCTAGTTGAAGAATCTCGATATGAAGGGAGATTTAATGCAGCAAGTGCAGATGAAAATTATGATCTTCCAGCTTGCTTGATGGGTATTGAAGATGCTGAATTTGTAACTCATTCTCTAGAAGATGTGCCAGCACTTGTTGCCGAGGTTGAATACCTACGTGGGATGCTGAGAGATACAAGGAAAATTGTACGTCAAAAAGTAAATGAAATTAAAACATTGCAGAATGCTTGTAAGAATCACAAGGCAAAGCAAGAAGCATTGGTTGCTGAAAATAAACGACTTAGCGAAACGCTTTGTTTTTATGGTGATTTAAGTAAATACGTAATTATAGCTCACATGAATAAAGAAACTGATTTAGCAGTTGATTTGGGCGAAAAGGCACGTCAAGCACTAGGTGGTAAAGCTCATGAATGAACAATTCCTAATCGACCAAATCATTTTGTATTTAGGGCAACATCAACGCTTCGGAGGCAAACAAAACGAAACCATGGCTTATAAGCGCTTGGATCAATTGAGAGCCTTGGTGGGGCTGAAAGATGCTGAAGAGGCTACGGATTATCTTATATCACGAATGGAAGGGGCGATGGCTGCATGAGACGACGTAACGGCATTCCAATTGACATTCCTAGTGCCCGTAAGTCAGTACCGAAAGTTAAAATGCAAAAGCCAGCTGAATACAACAAATATAAGACGTTTGCAACGATGTTTAAAAAAGAAAATGAGCAGCGAATATGGGCTACAGTACCAGTCGCACATCCGGATTTTAAATCACTGAAAAAAGAAGGGTTCCAAATAATTGAGGTTTGGGATAAGAGGGAGGTTTCGGCATGAGTAGAGAGATTAAGTTTCGTGCATGGTTAAAAGGACGTATGGTTTACATTACACCTGATGATGACTATTTCATTGATGGTGACGGTAGGTTAGTGAAGATTGAGCAGATTGAAAACGGCTGTAACTATCAAGGATTTGAAGATTATGAATGTAATCTTATGCAATACGCAGGCTTAAAGGACAAGAATGGCAAGGAGATTTATGAGGGAGATATTGTTAAATTCCAGTATAAAAGAGGGATTTATAAAATTGGTCCTGTGGTTTGGAATGATATGTTCGGTTCTTGGGATATTGATTGCACAGATTTCGTAGCATATAAGTCTCTTGGGAAATTTAACTCTGTTTCTGAAGTCATCGGAAACATTTACGAAAACCCTGAATTGCTGGAGGGAACAGCATGATCAACCGTACTGTTATCGTTGGAAGGTTGGTTGCCAATCCAGAGTTACGGTATACACCGTCAGGCATCGCCTCATGTAAATTCCGAGTGGCAGTCAATCGACCATTCAAAAATGAAGGAGAACAACAGGCAGACTTTATCTCGTGCGTTGCTTGGAGAAAGCAAGCTGAGAACCTAGCAAACTTCATGAAAAAAGGTAGCTTAATAGGTTTGGAAGGGCGAATCCAAACGGGCAGCTATGAAGGGCAGGATGGAAAGCGTGTTTTTACAACTGACGTTGTTGCAGACAGTATCCAATTCTTAGAGCCAAGAAACAGCACAGGAGGCTCACAGGGCGCATCAAACCACGAATCTAGTACAAATACAGGTGGACAGTATCAAGGCAGTTCACAGGGGCAATATGGCGGTAATAATCAGCCGAGTTATACAAGGGTCGATGAAGATCCTTTTGCGGGTTCGAAAGCACCGATTGAGGTGGATGAATCAGATCTTCCATTCTAAAAAGTGATTGAGGTGATATTGATGAAAAAAGACCTTACAAATGCTCAAGTATCAATCCTGCTTGAAATCGATGGACAAGTACATTTAGTTGGTTTCGAAAAAGAACGTTTAGAGACAATTACATCACTCGTAAAAGTAGCTGCCGAAGTAGCAGTACCAACGGGTAAATCACAAGCTGAATTAAATGGATTTTTGAATTGTAACTAAAATACACGCTGCTGATAGAACAGCATTAGATTGTTTTATCAGCAGACTTCTAAGAGTGCTGACAGGAGGGCAAACATGAACGTACTCACATTTGAAATACCAGGAGTTATTCAACCACAAGAGCGACCTCGCTTTAGTAGACATGGCAAGAAAGTAATCACACATGATGCACCTAAAAGCAAGAATTTCAAAGACTTTGTAAAGCTCGTAGCATGGCAAAATAAGCCGTCTGAATTGATTACAGAGCCAATTAAACTACAAGCTGATATTTATCTCATGCCACCACAAAAATATCGCACAGGGCCAAAGAGAAAGCTTATTGCTAGTGGTGAATTACTACCTACAACAAAGCCAGATCTAGATAATTTGATAAAAGGTATTAAGGATGGGTGTAACAAAGTTATTTGGCACGATGATTCCCAGATAGTTGAGATGAATGTACGGAAGTTTTATTCAGAGCAGCCGAGGGCAGAGGTGACAATTGAATGGCAAGAAAAGTAGAGAATCGATACATCTTATTTTCACAGGAAGAACATGAAATGGTGCAACTGGATTTCACTCATGCACAGATCGAAAAATTCATCGGTATGTGGGAAGCTGATTTCTCTCTTAATCTGATTTATCGCAAGTTGAATATTCATAAGGTTAGCGCTGCTCTTATAGCTATAGATTTAGAGCTACTAGGAGTAATCAAACCAAGAAAGCATGGATTAATCGGCAAGAGGTTAGATGGGGATTATGATGATTGGTTTGAAGATTTTAAAGAGAAAAAAGAATCTGGGGTGTTAGGGAAGATGAAAGTGGTTAGTTGAAAGAAAATGTGCAGTAACGAAAGGGAGATAAAAATGACAATTAAATTTATTACAAGAAATGAAAATGGGGTATTACAACAAAACTTAGCGTACTGGGATGAATTTAAAAAAGAGTTATTTTCATTGGCTAAGAATGAAAACGAGTTGGAGTTTATCGGTCAACTTGTGGAAGATTTACAACATGAATATGAAGAAAAATTAGAAGAAATGGAAGATTAACTACTGAACAATATGATCTTTTGAAACTGATGGAAGAAGTACCAGTATCTCAAGTCAGTACGGATTGTGTGAGTAACGAAAGATATTAAGCAAGAGAAAGGCAAAATGAGTCCGAGAGAAGCGTTTAAAGTGTTTATTAGATATCAATTGAGTGCTATGAAAGATGAAGGAAAGATCGATCTAACAGCCGAGGAAATAGAGAAATTTGCTAATGGGATTGAAGATGATGAGGTGTTTTACAATCAATTAGGTGATTTCTTAGCAGATTATATTGACACTTTTTTCAACTAACTACGGGATCGCTATCGAATATTGATTACTGAACATTTTGAGCAAAAAGCGATATATCTTAGGCCGCCAGAGCAGCCGCTATTAATAACGAGCCACACAAATCAACAATATGGCCTATAAAATCAGTTGAAAAATCAAAAGAATTTATTTTCATATCAGCCTCCTTTAAAATCGCTTTGAATTTTAAAAGGTACTTTAAAATAATTAATAAAGTGTATAAGGCTGCTATGGCCGTCACCAAGCCTGCTGGCCACCTAAAATATATCTAAATTCATTATAAATAACATTGAATTGAAAATGCCATTATTTGCCCTATCTTTTTTAAAAAAGCTGCAGCGTTTGCAGACGCTACAGCTCGAATTGGTTTATGCCCTTTGATGGTGTTCACAACTCTAGTATATCACACCGTAGGAGGGCAAACCTATGTTAAAAGAAAGAACACTAACGATTACACCAGATGCTTTAGATTCAATGATTACAGACTACCACTGGATGGTTAACGCCATCAAAGAAATGCGTACAGAAATGGTTATAGGGGCAAAAACGGCACAGTATGGGATTGAAGCTACACTTCCAAAGGCAGCAGGCGGCGTAGGTGATCCAATTATGCAGGAGGCTATTAGACGCTCCAAAAATATTAAACGTGTTGCAGAGTATGAGAGAAAGCTATTAGAAGTTCAAATGCTTGTTGAACGAGTTACTGGCGACAGAGAGGTTCAAGTACTAAACTGGATGTTAGATGGAAAATCAAAAAGATGGATAGCGACAAATATGGGATTAAGCCACACACATATTCAGAACATCAAAGACGGTATTGTAGAGCAAATGATTGGATAGAGATAATACGTACACCACATTTTATTAATGGTGTACGTATTAAACTAAACTTAACTAGAAGAGTTCACTCAACATAACTAAAATACGTAATAACAGAAATACTAATTTAGCATCGATTTTCGAATCTTTATTTTGATGCTCATTTTTAGTATCCTTATTGGGTTTTCTACTCATCCCTAACACCCCCTTTGCCTAAATAAAGCAAGGGGCAGAAAGTTTACTCTTAGATGTACACAAAAAATATGGCACATTTTCCAAACTTGCCAAAGTTGCCATACTTTCAACATTAGGTGAGCTGAAAATAATAATGTAAACTGGGAGGCAGGACGGTGCGGCAATGTTTTCCTCTCTTGGTATTTATAAAATCCTAAATATTAGGGAAAGACAGACCGACGACCGACCCGCGCTGAGCAAACTTGTTCGGAGCATGACATACACGGCCGGCCCATATTTTTTAAGAGATTAGGTAACTTAATTAATATAAAAGGCAAATAAAACTGAAGGAGTGGTTACTATGTGAACTTCGTCCACTTTCCATAATTTCAGTCAAACTTACTACATCAACATAGTGCACGGAAATGCACTATAAATCTAAAACACAATTACGAAATAACGTGGTACGCTCTGCCACGATGTCAAAAGTGAGCACTCGAACAATAGGATTACCACAATATTTAAGCTTTCATCTTCGGATGGAGGCTTTTTCTTTTGCTTTGAAAACTGCATCAAACAGCCATACAAATAAAAAGGATTGGTTTACGGGTGACCAAGTATCTCAGGGGCATTAGATACCAAAGAGCACTGGCATGTACTAGTAACCGATAGGGCGGAGTTTGGTGTGGTTTTGAGAGTAAAATATGTAGAAAATTGTTCCAATTTACATCCTCGCAAAGTATGATTGATTGGGAGGTTTTTTAAATGTTTAAAAATTGGACGAATCGAGATTGGTTTTGGTTATTAGGAGTATTAATCGGTATAATAGTGCTCTTAATAGCAACAATATTTGCTAGAAGTAAAAATATAGAAGTGAATTTCGGGATTATATCTAGTGCAGTTTCAATAGCGTTAGCATTGTTAGCAATATTTATTGCGTGGAAACAAGATAGTGACAATCAAATTGTAACTCGTGAAACGTCAAATTTGCTGACTAAAATTACTTCAAAGATTGATAATATGGATAGTAAACTCGACAAATTAGATCCAAATGCTGTAACTGCACCTGCTGAAACCCAGTTATTGAACGATATCAGTGAAATTATTAAAAATAAAAAAGAAGATGAACAAATGATTAGCGAAATAAACCATACTATAAAGAGGAATTTTAACGATATTAATAATAAACTTAAACTTTATTACGATAAGGATGCAGAAGTTAAAAGGCAAAAAATGCACAATTATAAACTTCTTTTTAAAGTTCCACCCGAATCTGAACAATTTTTATCAAATTTTATAGTTAAATTTATGAGTTTGTATAATATTGAGAATGCTTCACATGAATTTGATGGAGAAGTATTAAAAATAACATTTTATAGGGATTCGTTAATAAGAATTGAACTATTAATGGAATTATTAGAGGAATATAAATTAAATTTGATAGATGTAGGTATGAACATGTAGAACATCCTTCGGGATGTTTTTCTTTTGCCCTGAAAAGTGAGTATCGAGCAGTTTCCTCCCCTTTGACTGCTGGGCAACGGTACTTACTTTTGAGAGTGAAATACACATTACAATTCATTTCCAATTAACTTATAATAAGGGTTAAAGGAGGTTGAATTATGACTGAAAAAATTAAAGGTAAAATCCATTTATATGGATATGATATTGAGTATTTCGAAGTGGAAAAAAACCCGTTATCGAATGAAGTAACTGTACAGGTATATTATTTAGGATATCCAGACCGAAGTTGTTTTGGGAGTGGAGAGACTATAGAAGAGGCAGTTGAGAATGGTGTTAAAATGCAATTAAAAACACATTCTTTGGAAGCAATTAAAGTATTATTTGATTGATTTAATCGACGTCATTTAGGCGTCTTTTTTTATTTTACAAAGCAACTAGCATAATGGGGTGATGTCATTGGATATCGTAGTTACGATTCCTAAGAGTGAATATGTAAATGATGATATAGAAACTGTTGTTTTAGAACAGGATGGATACGAACAATTCTGGCAACTATCCAGGCAGCCTAAAAAACTAAACATTGGTGACAGAGTGTATTTCGTCAAAAATGGATTTATTGAATCATCAATGAGGGTTATAAGAATCGAAACAAAGGCAACTGCGTCATGTGTGGTAACAAATCGAACATGGAATGGTTGTCTTATTTTTATGGATGATTTAAGGCAAGAACAATTAGAACAAGTAAGAGGCTTCCAAGGCTTCAGGTATAGGTGGTGGTGATTATGAGATATGGCTAGAGCGAGAGATCCGAATCGAGATAAAGCATTTGAAATTTATAAAGAACATAACGGTGATATCCCACTTAAAGATATTGCTGTACAACTTGGTAAAGGTGAAGGTACCGTCCGAGGGTGGAAAAATAAAGATAAGTGGGATGAAACATTGAATGGAACGCTCCAATCAAATGAACGGAACGTTCCAAATAAAGTTGGAGCCCCAAAAGGCAATGTGAATGCTAAGGGTAATAGAGGTAATCCTAATCCGATATCTAAGTTTGCAAAACGCAACTCAATAGCAGAGAAGCACGGCTTTTTCTCAAAGTTCCTGCCCGAAGAAACACTCGAAATCATGGAGGCGATGAACGAGCGTTCTCCAGCCGATTTAATCTGGGACCAAATACAGATTCAGTATGCTGCTATTATTCGGGCTCAACGTATTATGCACGTCGAATCTAAAGACGAAATAATTAAGGAGCTCAAAAAGGCAAAATACGAATACTACCCACGGTCTAAAGAGGATGGTGGAGGTGTAGAAAAGGCGGTAACTGAAGAAGAATATGAATTCCAATTCGCATGGGAACGACAGGCGCAACTACTCACTGCTCAATCAAGAGCAATTGGGGAGTTGCGTTCTTCTATTCGTCAGTTTGTTGAGATGGCGGATCAAGATGATGAGCGTAGGTTGAAGCTTCAACAGATGCAGTTGAATATTGATAAGACGAAAGCAGAAATTGAAAAACTTGATAATAAAGATGATGGACCTATTGAGATTGTCATCAAACGAAAGGGTGAGGATTGATGGAGAAAGAAATTAATCCTCGATTTGACGATTTCCTTTTCGACTGGAGTTGCAAAACTCAACTTTTAGTCGGAGGGTATGGTTCTTCTAAGTCCTATCATGTAGCACTTAAAATACTTTTAAAATTACTTGAAGAAAAACGTACAGCTCTTGTCGTTCGTGAAGTTTACGATACACACAGAGATAGTACGTTTTCTTTGTTTACTGAAATCATTGAGGATTTAGGTTTATCTGGCAAGATAAAGACGAGTTCATCACCTATGACTGTGAAGTTCCCGAATGGCTCTAAGATAATCTTTCGAGGAATGGATAAACCTGAAAAGCTAAAATCTATCAACAACATTTCTATCATTTGGTTGGAGGAATGTAGTGAAATTAAATATGCAGGTTTTAAGGAATTACTAGGCCGTTTACGACATCCGACACTGGACCTGTTTATTATCCTCTCTACCAATCCAGTATCAAAAGGGAATTGGGTATATAAGCATTTCTTTAAGAACGAGTTGGAAGACTATTTTGTCTTAGACGATGAGGAACTTTACAAGCTAAGAACCATCATAGTGAACAACACATATTATCACCACTCAACAGCAGATGATAATTTATTTTTGCCATCAAGCTATATCGAACAACTTGATGAGATGGAGTTATATGATCCTGATCTTTATAGAATTGCGCGTAAAGGGCGTTTCGGAGTCAACGGGGTATTAGTGTTGCCACAGTTTGAGACAAAGCCTCATGACGAGGTAATGGCTGAAATAGCCAATATTAGAAAACCAATACGAAAGAACGGCATGGACTTTGGATTTGTTGATTCCTACAATGCTTTATTACGCATGGTTGTAGATCATGAGAATAAGTGGCTATACATCTACTGGGAGTATTACAAACGAGGAATGACCGATGATAAAACTGCCGATGAACTTGAGGAAGAAGGGTTAAAGAAATCAATAATTAAAGCTGATAATGCGGAGCCAAAAACAATTGCTTACTACAAGCAGCGAGGCTTTCGTATGTTTGCTTGTAAGAAGCTAACGCGTATTGAGAACACAAAGAAGATGAAACGTTTCAAGCGTATCATTTGTTCAGAGGCTTGTGTAAATACAATTCGAGAGTTGAAGGAGCTAACCTTCAAGAAAGATCCTAAAACAGATGAAATCTATGAAGACGAATTTAATATTGATCCACATACATTTTCGGCAATGTGGTATGGGCTGGATGATTACGATGTTGCCAGCGTGAAAGGGGTCAATTCAAAATAAGGGGGTGGTACAGTGAACGAATACATTGCTTATATCGATGCGAAGGGTGTTACACCTCTATTACTTGATAAGCTAGTAGAAGAAACCAAGGCTGAACGAAACAAGCGATTACTCAACTACAATCGATACAAAGCTGAACTGTCAGCAGTGCCGATTTTAACTCGTAAACCAACTGATTACGCTCAAGGCAATGATCATGTGGTCCGTGTTGATGACAAGGTAAATAATACACTTAATAACCCTTTAGACGCTGAAATAGTTGATACCAAGGTTGGTTACATG
This sequence comes from Lysinibacillus sp. GW823-FHT02G10, assembly GCF_058797135.1. Lineage (NCBI taxonomy): Bacteria > Bacillati > Bacillota > Bacilli > Caryophanales > Bacillaceae > Lysinibacillus > Lysinibacillus sp. GW823-FHT02G10. The sequence continues at coordinate 1,447,036 of NZ_JBXAJI010000001.1, read as the reverse complement.
TTCGGTAATCCAATTTCATACGTAGTAGACAAACAAGCTCAAGGTCTCGATAAATTATCTGAGGCGATTGAGCTTTTTAATTTGCGTAATTCTGTTGATGATCTTGATAGTGAGTCAGGCAAGAAAACAGCTATTTGTGGCTATTCAGCAAGACTACTTTACATTGATACCGATGGAAATGAACGTGTTACAACAATTGATCCTTGGGAAACTATCATTCTTTCAGAAACAGCAGACGTTAGTGAACCAAAATACGCTATGCGATATTTCAAAAGCGCAGCACTAGATGCTGAGGGTGAGAAAGTAGAGATTGAGCAGCTGGTGTTTTATGACGCAACAACTGAAAAACTCTACACTCGCGCTGATACTGATTCACCATTCGTTTTGAAAGATGAACGGAAGCACTTATTCGACTATTGCCCTTTATTCGGTGTTCCCAATAACGAGGAGCTGCAAGGGGATGCGGATAAGGTGTACAACCTCATCGATGCTTATGACAGAACACTGTCTGATGCTTCAAACGAGATTGAACAGTTTCGATTGGCATACCTGGTACTTAAAGGTATGGGGATGGATGAAGAAGAGGCAAATAAACTGGCTCGAACAGGTATCTTTGAGCTGATGGGTGAGAATGACGACATTAAATATCTAACCAAAGATGTTAACGACCAAATGATCGAGAACCATCTGGATCGCTTAGAAGAGAACATCATGCGTCTAGCTAAGAGTGTAAATTTCAGCGATGAATCGTTTGCAGGTAATGCAAGTGGCGTAGCTATGAAATACAAATTAATGGCACTTGAGAACAAATGTAAGACGATGGAGCGAAAGTTCACGACTGCTCTTCGCTACCAATTCAAAGTGTTATGTAGTGCATGGGCCAAAAAAGGTATTTGCTCTAAGGACGATTATTTAAAAGTTTGGTATGAGTACAAACGAAACATTCCTATAGATTTATTATCTGAAGCCCAAGCGTCTCAAGCCTTAAAAGGTTTAGTGTCAGAACGTACTCGCCTTTCTAAGTTGTCAATTGTTGATGATGTAGAGTATGAACTTGATGAGATGCAGAAGGATGCTCAATTGTATGGTAATGAGCTTGAACCTTTAGACGAAATCGGAGCGCAAGAAATGGACGACATTTTCCCAAAGAAAAAAGAGGAGAAGAGTACATCATTAAGTAGCAAAAAGATTTGCGAAGAATGTGGAGGTACTGGTGAAGTAACAAGTACGAAAACAGGGAAGCAAATTGTATGTAAGAAATGCGGTGGATCGGGAGAGGTTAGCCGATGAATCAACAAGAAATCAATCGAATCTTAGATGACTTAGAAGCTAAAGCTGAAAGGGACATTGAAGTTGTTTTTGCACGACGCTTAAAGTCTATTCTCGCTCAAATGTTGGAGATGCATCGGAAGTTTGGTAAAAACGGTGAAGCTACATGGACTGACGTTAACAAGTACAATCGATTCAACCAAGAGATGAAGTTGATAGCCCAACAGTTGAATGCTGATTACAAAGAGATAATTAAGCTCATACAAGTCTCAGAGGAACGACTTTACATTGAGAGATACTTATTGATGGCTTATCTCTTACAACAGTCTACAGGCGAGGAAATGGGCTTTAAAATACCATCTGCTGAGGTGATACAAGCAGCATTAACTAATCCAGTTGAGTTTTTAACATTGCCTAAGATATTTGAGGCTCATAGAGATGAAATTATCAGGCGCTTGAATATTGAGATAGCACAGAGTCTACAAGCTGGTGAAAGCTACACAGACATGGCTATTAGGATTGAACAAGCTATGGGGTGGACACGAAAAAAGGCTATTCTTGTTGCCAGAACTGAAGGTGGCCGTGTGAGATCTCAGGTTGATTTAGCCATTGAGGAACAAGCAAGTAAAACAGCAAGGCTAACTAAGGTATGGATGTCATCACTTGATACGAGGGTTCGTAAGTCTCATAGAAAGCTAGATGGTCAGAAAGCTGATAAAGAGGGCTACTACCATTACGGCAAGTGGAAATCAAAAGCACCGAGGTTATGGGGCATTTCTTCAATGGATATCCAGTGTCGTTGCCACACGATTTACATGGTGAATGGCAAGTTACCGGAATACAGGCGAGGCAGAGACTACATGGATGATACTTACCAAAAGCAATTGGCCGCACGTATTGATGCTTATATGTCTGATCAAGGGCTAGCTTACAGACAAGCTTTTAACAAAGCGTATCAACAGGTTAAACCGCCGAGTGTAACGGTGCCATTTATGAGTTATGAAGAGTGGAAGAAAAAATTTAGCGCAAATTGAAGTTTGAAAGTTTCTCAAGGGTAATCAAAATTATTTTGTAATTAAGTAAGGAAAGTTATATAAGAATTTTAATCGTGTGGTAAAATAAACCATAATAACGTATTGAAATAACAAAAAAACATTTAATTAGGAGGTGCATTTTATGAATCATAAAAAGAATAATAAATTCCAAATTTTAGCGATATTGCTGATGATATCATTATTGGTTGCGGCTTTTGTTATTTTTTACTCAGGTCATTACATGGTGGGTTCAGCCTTATTTGTGATTTTTATGCTTATTTTGAATGGTATTAGTAGTTGGAAGAAAATGAAAAATGATGAGTACATTCATATGAAAAATTATAAAAATAACGAGAAATGGTAATTAAACTGCTTATTCTGCTTGTTCAAAACTTTGTTTTTTCTCATGATATTAATCAAAAATTGTTATAAACCTATACTAGTCATTCACTTTGAATGGCTTTTTATTTTTGTCTTTTTTCTCGCAGACGCTATAAAGAACGAGAACAAATACACTATTGAACAGTTTAGGGATTCTTACGGATAACTAAATTGGGCAAGGAGGAAAACATGAAATATTATCAAAATCCATTCAATTTAAGAACTCTATTACCTTTAGATATTCAAATGCTTGCGGGAGAAGGAGATCTTAATCCAGAGCAAACGCCTGAACCTACACCGGAGCCAGCATCAGGAGGAAACGGTCAAGGGGCTGCGTTGACACTTGAATCGGTTCAATCATTTCTAAACGACAATGATGAGGGGAAGAAATGGCTACAGTCATTCGCTGATACTAGAGTAACTGATGCCATAAAAACGTATGAAACTAAAACTCTTCCAAAGAAATTAGAAGATGAGATTTCCAAGCGTTACCCACCAGAATCGGAGGAAGCAAAACAGTTACGCGACTTAAAAGCACAATTTGAGCAGTCTCAAAAAGAAGCTGCGCGCGAAAAGTTAGTTAATCAAGCGTTGTCTACTGCAACAGAAAAGAGTTTACCAGCAAAATTAGTAGAGTTCTTTGTAGGTGAGGATGCAGAAAAGACAACTGCTAATTTAGGCATCTTAGAAGCTGAATTTAATGCTGCTGTACAAGCAGAAGTTGATAAACGCTTCAAAGATGGAGGAACGCCACCACCACCCAAAGGCGGTAATCCAACAGCATTGACAAAAGAAGCTGTTATGAAAATGACTACTGAAGAAATCAATGCAAACTGGGATGAAATCGTTAAAAATAAATTACTATAAACCGATTATCGGTAAGGAGGAAATAACAATATGGCAATTACAAACTTTATTCCAACAATCTGGTCAGCTCGGCTATTACACAACTTACAAAAATCTTTAGTATTTGGACAAACAGGTGTAATCAATCGTGATTACGAAGGTGAAATCAAAGCTTACGGGGATACTGTAAAAATCAATGGTATTGGGGCTGTAACAATTGGTGACTATACGAAAAATTCCAATATGGGAGATCCAGAAGAGTTAACAGATCATACGCGTTCACTACAAATTACTGAATCAAAATTCTTTAATTTCCAGATTGATGATCTTGATAAAATTCAACAAAATCCAAAATTAATGGACGCTGCAATGGCTGAGGCTGCTTATGCACTTTCGAATGTTGCTGATCAATTTATTGCTTCACATTATGTACATGCTACAAATACGATTGGTACAGATGCAGCACCAATTGAAGTTACAAAGGATAATGCTTATGAATACCTAGTAGACCTTTCAACTAAGCTTGATGAATCTAACGTGCCGACACAAGGTCGTTTTGCTGTTCTACCACCTTGGTTTGAAGGTTTATTGTTAAAGGATGATCGTTTCGTTGGTTCAGGTTCTTTACCAGCTGATGAGCGTTTATTAAATGGCGTTGTAGGTCGTGCAGCAGGCTTCTTATTAATGAAATCTAACAATGCACCTTCTGTAGCCACAGGTTCTGGAGTTGTAGCAAACTCAAAAATCATTGCTGGTCATAACATGGCATGGACTTACGCTGAACAAGCAGCCCAAGTTGAAGGTTACCGCCCAGAAAAACGTTTTGCAGATGCAGTAAAAGGACTTCACCTATATGGTGCCAAAGTGACACGTCCAGAAGCTCTAGCAGTGTTATCAGCTAAACGTCCAGAATAAGGAGGGGTAATTCGTGTTAGTTAAAAACAAAAAAACAGATATTACTTGGGCGGTCACTGATGAACACGGTGCCCGCCTTTTACGTACGGATGAATTTGAAGTAACTGAAGCACCAAAACCTAAACGTGCTCCTGCTAAGAAATCAGAAACAGACGATGAAGTAGAAAAGTAGGTGGTCTTATGTGGGAACCAACACAAGAAGAAATAGATCAGCTAAAGCAATTGAATAATGTTACAGGAGCTAAGCATGATGGATTTTATCGTGCAATGGCTCCTATTTTATTTGATGTAGCGAAAGACCATTGTAATGGAAAGTGGGAACCATCAGAGATGCCACAGGGAGTTAGATTGTTCATTGCTAAAGCCATACAGTTTAATACCCAAACAACCGGTCTAAAAGGGCGTGTAATGGGGACTATCTCGTATAGTTACGATACCGAGTTTCCTAAAGCCATTTGGACATATCTAAGGCCTTATAAGAGGGTGAGATTCCATGCATTACGATGAATTTCCTCATGAGGTTGAAGTAGTTCAGAAACGTAAGGTATCCGATGGTGCTGGTGGCTTTAAAACAGAATGGTTTCCAGTAGATACTATGGAGGCATTTGTGGATACACCAACAAGTAAAGAGCAGTATTACGCTCAACAACTGGGTAACCCTTTAGAACGCTACATGTACTACCCATATCGAACAGATTTAAAGTCAGATATGCGACTTCGCTATGAATGTGAAATCTATGCGTTTGCAGGACGTCCTGAAGATCAAGGTGGTCAACACGAAAAAATGCGGGTGGCATTAAAGTTGGTGACTGAATAATGGCTAGGATTACTTACTCAGGTCGCCAATTAATGAGGGCTGCACAAAGGTTTGAAGAAGGACTGTTGGATAAAGTATCTGACATCGTATATGAGACAGCTAGATTAATAAAATCTCAGGCTCAGGCGCTTGCTCCAGTGGATGATAGTGGCCTTAAAGATTCTATTGAAATGAAAATGCTAGGAAAGTACAACGCTGAGGTTACTATTGGCGCAAACTATGCAATTTGGGTTGAATTCGGTACTGGTATCTATGCTCAGGGTCCAGGAGGTAGTCGTGCTAAGAAAATCCCTTGGGTATATTACAGCGAAAAGTTAGGACATTGGGTTACTAGTAGTGGTAACAGAGCTCAACCTTTTTGGGGCCCTGCTGTTGATGCTGGTGGTGAATACTTTAAAACAGAAATGCGGAGGTTGGGACTATGAGTTATTTTATACTTCCGTTTTATGAAATACAGACAGCAATTTATCAAAAGTTAAAAGCGAGCCCACATTTACAGGCGCTTGGAGTAGAGGTCTATGATACACCTGATGAAAACACACCTTATCCTTACGTAACGATTGGAGAGCCATACAGCAATCCATTAGATACAAAGACAAATAATTGTGAGCAAGTTACCTTTACGATTCATGCATGGCGTAGAGACAATGATGAATCAACAGGAAAACGAATGCTTTATGAAATCCTAAGTGCTTGCCAACAGGCTTTAATTACTCGTAGATACTCTAATAACGGTCTAACAGTATTAGATGTTACAAGGCAAGGTGCGCAAGTGTTTGATGATGTAGAAGTAGGGCTTAAACACGGCGTGCTTACAGTGCGCTACAAAGTACAAATTAATTAGGAGTGATACAATGGCACGTTTAAACGGTAAAGACAGTCTATTGTTAGTGCAACCTTCTGATAACGCATTAGGCGCAGAGGGTTTTTTAATTGGGGATCAAACCGAACATACACATTCTTATGAACGTGAATTAACGGATGAACAAACGAAATTCGGACGTATCTTAGGTCCGGGTCAGTTATCTGAATCGCTTGATGTTACCTTTTACGGAAATCCTGATGACCCTGGACAAACAGCAGTATTGGAATCAATTCAAAAGGGCACACAACTAAAAATTTGGGAAGTTCAAAAGCATCTCAATAAGAATGGCAAGCACAATTCTTTATTTGCGTACACATACGTAGAATCATTAGAAAAATCAGCACCAACAGATAATTTCTTAGAAATTTCAGCAACTTTACAGGTTCTGAATACAACTAAGAAAGGTGAATTAAATCCTTTACCAGATGATGTACTAAACTTTGGTGATTATGATTTCGAGGCTCCTGGTGAAAAGACTGGAGAGTTCAATGGTGAAGAAACAACAAATCCTGTTGCAGTTACTGGTCTATCAGTGAATCCAACGACAATGACTGTCGCTATAGGTGATACAGGTAGTATCGTCGCTAATGTAGTACCAGTGAACGCGACAAATAGATTAGTGACATTTTCATCGAGCGATGAAGCAATTGCTACTGTGAATGCGCAAGGGGTTGTAACAGGTGTAGCAGATGGTTCAGCTACAATTACAGAAACAACAGTAGATGGTGGATTTACAGCGACAACAGCAGTGACAGTAACTGTATAAACGAACGAGAGAGGGCTAATTAGCTCTCTTTTTTTATTGAAAACAAACAGAAAAGGATGATTATAAATGGCTCAATTACTAATTGGTGAAAACACTCTTACAGCGAAGTTTACTTTTGCTTTTAAAAATAAGGCGGATAAAGAATTTAATGATTTAGATGCACACGGAAACCGACCAGGTGGATTTAATCAGATCTACCAAGGCTTATTGCAATTTGATTTAAATGCTTTACGCGCATTTTGGATGTGTGGACTTGCTCATTTACCGAAACAGCCTAGCAAAGCAGAAATTGAAGCAGCGTTAGAAAAGCGAATTGAAGAAGATGGCGATGTAGAACCATTATTTAAAGAAGCCTTTCGCGAAATAGATGAATCGGGTTTTTTCAAAAAAGCTGTCAAGACATATTGGGAGAACTTAGAGCTATTCGAATCAGTAGCATCCGAGGAAGAAAAAGAACAAGCAGCAGCTGGAATCGAAATGCTGAAAGCAGCGAGAGCCGAATTATTAGGGAACAAACAGATCGAGTTAGTGAAATCCGACAAATCTATCGAGATGCAGCAAGATATTTAAAGGTCTATGATCCAGAGTTAATTCTATCTTGGCGTCCCAGTGAGTTTAGAGCTTTCTTGGAAGGGGCTCAAGATGCACGTATCGACCATTATCAAACATTAGCAGACGCAGCAATGTTCAATCGAGTGGCGACTAATAAGCAACGTATCAATCCTAAGAGCGACTTGTTTGATGCGGATAAAGTAAGAAAATCCATGAATCAAAAAGAAGTAGATCCAGAAGTTAAGAAACGGAAACATGCAAAAGCAATGGCAGCATTGAAAAACTGGAAGCCATAGAAGGGAGAATGCTATGAACGGAAACTTCAGTGCTCAAATAGGGGCTCGTATAACGCAGTTTATGGCTCGTATGAGACAAGTTCGTGAGGCCATTCGCACTTCGGCAAATGATGTACGTGTAGACATCGGAGCTGATATTAGTGAATTCAACAGACGAATGGCTGAGATTCGAGCTCGTATAGCAGCGCTTGTACGAGATAAAGTAGTCGTCAAAATTGAGGCACGAATAGAAAACTTCCAAAGAAAAATACAACGGATTGCGACAGATATTCGTGCCTTTGGCGAGCTCATGCAACACACATTACAAGGTTCAATAATTGCCGTTCTACCGATGATTGCACCACTACTAGCTAACGTAGGTGTAGCTATCGCAAATCTTGGTCCAATGATCGGTACATTAGCTGGTTCCACTTTTGCTCTAGCAGGGGCGTTCACAAGTGCTGGTGTAGCCGCTGGAGCCTTTGCGGCAGTTGCGATTCCGACTATCAAAAAATTATTTGATGAAAACGCACAATTAAATTCAGCTCAAAAGAATGCTAAAGCCTCTTTTGACAACATGAAATCAACCTATCAGTCACTTGTGAAAGAAACTGAAAAGCCAGTGTTAAATGCTTTTACAAGTGCAATGCAGGCTACAAATACATTACTTACAAAGTTAAGACCATTGTTTATATCCAATGCTCAAGCAGTATCTAGCTTGATGACACAACTTAACACAGCCATTGGTACGCCACCAATTCAAAAATTCTTGGATTATTTAAACACTACAGGCGCACCGATGTTAAAAACAGTGACTCGTTCAATGGGGAATTTACTTCAAGGCGTATTCTCCATGCTGACTGCATTTGCACCGTTAACAGCCTCAACAGCCAAAGGCTTCGAAGAAATGACAGCACGTTTTGCTGAATGGTCAAATGGTCTTTCAGGCAGTTCTAAGTTCCAATCTTTCATGGATTATGTGAATACCAACATGCCGAAGATTCGAGTAATCTTCCGAGATGCTACAGCTGGGCTTATTTACTTCTTTGCAGCATTTGGCGGTTCATCAAGCGACATGATGAAAGGCCTTGCTAATATGATGGCTCGTTTTAAAGAGTGGTCGGCGAGTCTATCTCAAAACCAAGGATTCCAAACATTCTTATCCTATGTGCAACAAACTGCTCCAAGCGTCCTTCAACTAATTGGCAACCTAATAAACCTATTAGTGAATCTAGGTATTGGTATGGCTCCTGTTGGTGCGGGTTTAATGAATATTGTAAATAACATTTTAGAGTTCATTAATGGAGGAATGGAAAGCAACCGGGTTATCGGTGTGCTCTTAGCTAGTTTTATTTCAATTGGTGGCGTTTTGTTAGCAGTTGTCCCTAACATTATTGCTTTTAGAGAGCTTTTCAAAGGCTTAGGCCCTGCTATTACAAGTACTATTGGAAAAGCTTTACCTTTGGTAACTGGATTATTCACTAATTTCAGTGGAACTATGGCTACAGTAGGTTCGAAAATAATGAGTTCTGCTAAATTGATAGGAAGTGCATGGGGTTTTATCACTAGCCCTATTAGTCTTGTCATTTTGGCTATTGCAGCATTTATTGCAATCTTAGTTAAAACCTATAAAACTAATGAAGAATTTAGAGCTAAGGTAGATGAAGTTTGGAAAGCGATTAAGAGTGTTATTTCATCAGTTCTAAAAGAAATTCAAACAACGATAGTATCTGTTTGGAGCAAAATCACGAAGTTCTGGCAGGACAATCAAGAAAGCATTAAACAAATCGTTGATACAGTTTGGAAAGCGATTGGAGTAGTAATCAATTGGGCAATGGGGAATATCATTGCTATCTTCCAAGTAGCGTGGCCGATTATTTCAGGGGTAGTAAAAATTGCGTGGAACGTCATTAAATCTGCTGTTGAAATCGGCATTAATTTAGTGATGGGTATTATCCAAACCGTAATGCAGTTAATAAATGGTGATTGGAAAGGTGCTTGGGAAACGCTAAAACAGACAGCATCGAGCGTCTGGAAATCCATTGAATCGTTCTTCCGAAATATAAACTTATTTGAAATTGGTAAGAACATTATCCAAGGGTTGATTAAAGGTATCAACTCAATGTGGGAAAATGTAAAGAAAACTGCTGCAGGTATTGCTGATTTAATTCCTGATTGGTTAAAGAAAAAGTTGGGTATCCATTCCCCTTCAAGGGTTATGGCAAGTGTGGCTAAATGGATTCCTGCGGGTGTAGCAAAAGGAGTATATTCAAACCTTGATTACGTAAAACAATCTGCTGAAGCTATGTCAAAAGCTGCTATACCGAACTTCCAACAAACAGTACAAGCTACAACAAACATGATGGATAGCGCTAAGAAAATACTTGCTTCGAAAACCAAAGAAATTGAAAAGGAAATTAGAACAGTCGAAGAAGAGTATGCGAAGAAAAAAGCAGAGGCTACTAAGAAGTCAAACAACAAGATAGCAGAGATCAATGCTAAAGCTAATGACAAAAAGAAAAAGCTTACAGCTGCTCAACAACGACAAATCTTGAAATTGCATGATGATGAAAAATCAGCACTAGAAAAAATCGAAAAAGAAAAGGCCAAAAAGATTGATGCTATTCGTGCTAAGTCAGCAAAAGAGCAGTACGACAAGTTGAAAGAATATGCAGAACATCAAGTAGGGTTGGAAAAGTGGTCTACTAAGAAACAAGCTGCTTACTGGCAGTATGCGACTAGCTTGTTTAAAGAAGGTACAGAAGAACGCATCAAAGCTCAAATTGAATACAACAAATCGATGGCTGAGTTAACTACAGAACAATTCAACAAAGAAAAGGACTACGTTGACCGTCGCAAAAAGTACAACTTGATGTCGTTGACTCAAGAGCTCGCAGCATACGAAAAGTATGTTAAAGCTTACAAGGTTGGTAGTGAAGAACGTATCTACTACGAGGATAAGATCGTTGAGACAAAGCAAGCAATCCATGACCGACTAATGGCCTTAAACGAGGAATACATTAGCAAAATTAAAGATGTGCAACAGGCTGAAATTGATGGTATCAAGGAGCTCCAAAAAGCTTATCAAGATGTGGAGGATGCCCGCGCTAAAGAGATTGCTAATGCGATCAGTATCTTTGATGAATTTGAGCGTAAAACAGATGTATTTGGTTCTAAGCTAATAGAAAACCTACGCGGCCAAGTAGACGCAATGCGTGACTGGGCAAATGATCTTCAAATGCTCGCAGCGAAGGGTGTAGACCAAGGCTTGATTGCAGAGCTACAAGCAATTGGACCGAGTGCTCAAGCTGAAATTGCGGCATTAAACAAGCTAAGTCTTGGTGAATTGAATGAGTACGAAAATCTTTGGAAAGAAAAAACGCAGATTGCTAGAGAGCGTGCTCAATTTGAGTTAACAGGTCAACGCAAAGACATGGCAGATCAAATTGAAAAGCTCCAAACAGAAACAAAATCTAAGCTAGAGCAATACCAAACCGAATGGGTTGAACAAATCAAGCAAATTCGCGAAGGTACAAAAAATGAATTTAACCCAATGATTAGTAGCATGAAAGAGATTGGTATCAATGCTATTGAAGGCTTACGTAATGGACTAGCTAGTCAAGTGCCAGCTTTACAAGCTCAAGCTAATGAGATAGCAAATACAATCGATAAAACGATTCGTAAAGCGTTACAAATCAAATCACCATCAAGGGTTCTTGAAAAATCAGGGGCGTTTTCTGGACAGGGCATTATTCAAGGACTAGCAAGCACAAAAGGCATGTTAGAAAACACTGTAAGAAGCCTAACGGATATAATGCAGACCGATATTTCAGCAGCTTCAATTGGACTGTCAACAGCTCTTAATGGTGGTATGGATTCACATTTATTAAACAGCTACGAATTAACATCAAGCCAAGATCAAATTGGAGTATTAAAACAGATTGCTGCATTGATTAGCAAACTGGATTTTGTTGTGGAATTAGATGGTGATGTGATTAGTGAATACGTAGATAGAAACCAAAGCAATAGGGTGTCATCAAGAAGAACAACTATAGGTAAAGGGGTGTAGTCAATGGATACATTAATCGAATACGGTACAGGGGCTACACTCTCCCTTGTCAAAGAGGGATACATCACACAGGATTTATTAATCAGACCTATCGAACAAAAAGCATCAAGTGTTGATTTAGATGGGCGACCAGGAGTAGTACGAGAATCAGTGAATCACGGAACAAGGGTAATCATTTTATCTATTATGTATATAGCTTCAGATGAATTAGATTTTGCTCTAAGACGCGATAAATTGTTTTCAATTTTTAGCGACTTGGAGCCTTTTTATATCTACGAAGGACGACCAACCTATAAGACTAGTACTTACGAGTTTGAATTGCCAGGGCAAACATGGGGCGAGAATCCTCAACTACCAACCAATATCGAAATACTTAAAGGTAAACGATACAAAGTGATTCGTACCAATATGAATGAGGTTGAACAGAATGGGTTGATAGGAAAGGTTGATATTGAATTTGAGACCTATCAATTACCCTACGCTGAGTCATCGGGTACCACGCTAGATGAACGTACCTTCGATAAAGAGATATGGCAAACAGGGCAGGGTTTAATTGCTGTGGATCCATCAACCTTAAAATATGTATTCCAAAACCAAACCTCTTTTCAGGTTTACAATGCTGGTGATGTGCCACTAAAAACTAATTTGCGAGATATGCTTTTTGAAATAGAGTTCCGGGGTGCAAGCACTAATCTAAGTATCATGAATGTCACGAACAATACGCAGTGGCAATACAATGGATCTAGTGGCGCAAATGATGTTATTAAGCTTGAAACACCAACTAGATTTACTAAAAACGGTAGCAGTATTTTCAAAGATACAAATCGTAAAGTGTTGGTATTGAATCCTGGATGGAACACTATTCAAATTACTGGTGCAACTCAATTTCTAATATCGTTTAAATTCAAATTTTATTACAAGTGAGGAGGGCTACAATGGCACGTATGCGTGTTGTCGGTTCATCTTTAGATAAGGGATACCGAGACGATTTAAATTATAATTTCGGGCTGTTAGAAGCCTTAATCGGTGAAGCCAATGGACTGACCGATAACTTGAGAGAGGAAATGCTTGAAAAGGTAAATAACCTTCAGCAACAAATTGATATGCTGACTGGTGAAAATATCGGGGAATTATTAGAGAGACTGAACGATTCTATACAACAAGCCTTAACTGCAGCACAGGATGCAAGGACTGCTAAAACAGCAACGGAAGAAGCGACAGCATTAGCTACAGCAGCCACAGAATTAGCGAATGCTAGTGCTTTGCTTGCAGAAGAGAAAGCAAATTATGCCAACGAAAAAGCAGTACTCGCTCAAGAGGCAGCAGATAACGCCAATCAAGAGGCCTCTAACTTATCGCAGTTAAAGATTGATGTTGTACAAGCTACACAAGATGCAAACGTAGCTACCGGAAACGCGAATCAAGCAACACTAGCAGCACAGACAGCTACTGATGCAATAAATGTAGTTTTACCAAATGTAACAGGGTTAGTGAATCTAAAGGAATGGTCCATAGAAACACAGTACAAAAAGAACAACTTCGTCACTTTAGAAGGTAACGGTTATATGGCCTTACGTGACAATAAAGGTGTTAAGCCACCCTCTTTTCCAGTCCTGTCAAATGCTGATTGGGCAATGTTTGTTCAAAAGGGGGAGAAAGGTGAACAAGGTACAGGGGTAAGGATTTTAGGAACACTTCCAGATGAAAGTGCTTTACCACCCCTTGGCGAACCAGGTGATGCTTATTTAATTAACGGTGACTTATATGTATGGTCAGATACTACAAATGACTGGACCAATGTTGGTACCATTAAAGGTCCAAAAGGTGATACAGGACCTCAAGGCCCACAAGGTGAACAAGGTCCTCCAGGACAGGATGCTGATCTTACGGAAGTTAATCAAGAAATAGCAAGTTTACAGCAAACTGTAACAAACAATCAGCAAGTTGTTGCTGAACATTTGGGACAAGATGTATTTTCCGAAGATGGCGCACATGGTATAAGGTACTTTAATGACCAGTTAGCTGTTAAAAATGACCAAGAACAATGGAATGTCGTGGAATTGGGTGGCTCAGGTGAAGTATACCAAGAAAATATAGTAGTTAATGCTACAGGTAACGCCTTAGGTAAAGCAACGTGGGCAGAAAGTGCAGACTACTTCGCCCGAGTCGGATATGTAGACACAGCTACTAACTTACTACTTGTTTCTAGTTCTGTCGGGCTTAATGTAGGCGATACTATAAAACTGTATGAGGGTGATGCTGCCTCGATTATAGATGCAGAAGTTCTAACAATAGGTACTCCTAACGCATCAGGAAACGCTCAAATAACAGTTAATCCTGCTGAGCCTTTAAGTAAAGGTATAGTCTACGCTTTCAAATCAGGAGGTACAGGAGTTAACCAGGTCGCTCTAGGGTACGCTGCTGCGGCAGTAGGAGACTCGGCTTTCGCAGTAGGTAAAGGAGCTGTGGCTAAAAATAGAGGTTCTATAGCTATAGGTAGTGATACTAAGTCATACGCTGATACTGCTGTAGCTATTGGTTCGGCAGCAGCAGCGTTAGGAAATGGTTCTATAGCATTAATGAACGCTGTAGCTAGAGGTGGTAGCGCATTTGCTTTAGGTACAGGTTCAACAGAGGCATCAGGTATAGGTTCTTTTGCTATCGGTGGGAATAGTATAGCATCAGGAACGAGAGGATACGCTATAGGTAATGAAGTTTTAGCATCAGGAAACAACTCTCATGCACAGAACATTAAAACTACAGCCAATATCTTTGCGTCAACAGCTATTGGGGTTAATAACAAGCCGCTAACAGGTCAACCGAATAATTTCTTAGCTACAGCAGATGCTTTTGTTATTGGCGGTGCTGACTACTACGCTACAACAGCCGCCAATGCTTTTCGTGTAACTTTTGACGGTAAAGCCTATGGTAAAGCTGCTTACAACTCTACAGGAGCTGACTATGCAGAATACTTCGAATGGCTAGATGGAAATGTAAATGACGAGGATAGAGTAGGCTTTGTTGTAGCTTTAGATGGTGATAAGATTCGAAAGGCTACGGCAGACGATACTTACATCTTAGGCATCATATCAGCCAACCCTTCAGTTATTGGTGACTCGTATCAAGATGATTGGAAAGGAAGGTACTTAACAGATGAATGGGAACGTATTCGCTACCATTGGGTAGAGAACTACTACCCTAGTGGTGTGCTAGACGAGGAAGGTAACGAAAAGATGGAACTACGAAAGTCTTACGTTGCTATGGAAAACCCTGATTTCATAGAGCATGAGGATTACATTCCACGGGAAAATCGTAAAGAGTGGGACGCTGTAGGTCTGATAGGTAAACTTTTGGTTCGTGAGGATGGTACTTGCGAAGTTAATAGCTATGCGAAGGTTAGTGCTGACGAGGGTACTTTAACAGCATCTAATGAACGTACAGACATGCGTGTAATTGAACGTGTAGCTCCTAATATTGTTCGTGTGTTTATAAAATAAAAAACCAATGGAGGTATAAAGAGTTATGCAATTAAAATTTGATAAGTATGTATTTGAAGGTACACCCGTTGAAATAGCAGAGTTTATTAATAAAAAACAGTTAATAGATCAGTGTAAAACACAACAACTAGTACCACAAACAGGGAATACAAAAGGACAATCTATAGGGAGTGGGGTAAAAAAAGATTGAATTAATATTTACTCCTTGTATACTAAATTATGTAAAAGGAGGAATATAAATGACGATTATTACATCAGTATATGTACCTGAAGGTATAGTTATGGCTGCAGATAGTAGGTTAACAGGTTGGATACAAAACGAATCAGGTACTGATAGATTTACACTTTCTGATAACTCACAGAAACTAATGTTAGTTAGAGAGTCAACTGTTGGAGTTTCGTTCTGTGGAGATGCAATTATTGATGGGAAAACAGTGGCGGATTTAATAAGGGTGTTTGATATAAATTTAGTCAATCGGGCAGATACTGTAAAACAAATTTCATCAAAATTGAAGGATTTTTTATATAATTATTACCCCGAATCTGAGGTAGCTTTTATCGTTGCAGGTTTTGATAATGATGAGCCTTATGTTTTTACTGTAGATAAAATGACTTGTAATAGATGTAATGTAGTAGATACAGGAGAATTATATTCTGGTGCGTTTTGGAATGGAGAGTTATTACCTGTACAAAAAATTCTCGAAGATACCGTAATTAATTTTGACTTTATGCCATTAAAGGATGCTGTTGATCTAGCAGAATTTATTGTTGAATTAACTATAAAATATGAAAGATTTGCTGATAAAATCCCAACCTGTGGAGGGCCGATAGATATTTTAGTGATAACGAAAGATTATACACAATTCTATCGACATAAAACTCTTAAGCCATAACGTTTAATAGGGAAAGTTTATCTGATGATAATTTTAATATGGAGGTAAGTAAATTGTTCAAAGAAAATATGACTTATGAAGAATTGGATAAAATGATACGAGAGCTCGAAAACGAAAATGATTTTAACTTTCATGAAGTAGCAAATAAGTTATTGAAATCAGATTTAAAGATGTATTTAAAGGCGTATCGTGAAAGGTTTGAATTAAAAGAGTCGGATTTATCGAATAATATGAAAGTGCCAGAATCTATTTATATTTATTCGGCATATTTATATAAACAATAGTTGGAAATTATGAACTAACTGAATAAGGATTATTTATTTTATCATCTTCTGATTTTCTAGTAAAATGGTAAAAAAGGAGATGACTTTTTATGAAGAGTTTAAATGGTTCTGCTGGTACTGGGGAAAAAATCTTGGATAATTGGGATTTATTTAAATATAAGTTTAATGATGAACGCAGTGAAGGGAATTTCTATTCTTATGAAGTTTCTTTTGGAAGGCAGCTAGGATATTTAAATTACGAGGTCAATAACAATGATATAGAAAATGTTAATTTGTATCTTAATGGTTTTCCCAAACCATTAAGCCAAAACAATGATAGTGCCCTAAAAAGGGTAGCGTTATTTGTTCATCCATCAAAATAGATCCATATTGTTCAGTAAGCGCTACTCAATTGAGTGGCGTATTTTTATTGAAAATTTTACTATAGCTAACCATAGAATATTTAAATCCAGTTCGGAAACAATATCGCTAAAAGGGATGAGAAAATGAAGCGAATTGTTTTTATTGGCGTACTTTTATTATTTACAGTAGGTGCTTTTGTAAAAGTTTCTGCTCTTTCTTCGCCATCAATTCATATACTAAAAGTTGATGACCACCAAGAATTATCGATAATACAAGCAATTGAATTAGCCTTTCCTTCAGCATTGAAATGGAATAAAGATGCTCAATTATTACAAGCAATAAATATAGATTTGGATAAACCAGGGAAGTCAATCGGAAGTGATGGTAAAAGAAAACATTGGAATATTTCATTTGGAGTACCAGATACGAATAAGTATTTCTTAGTTACCATTCACGATGGAAAAATTGATATGGTCAATGATCTAACAGGAGAAGGTACATCTCCCTTCCCTAAAAAGGAGTTTGTACTAATGAAGGATGTCAAATATGATTCACCGGAGTTGCTAAAAAGAGCATTAAAAATAGGTGGCATCTACCCTGGTAAAGAATGGGCGAAAGGTTATAACTTTATTCTTAGAAAAGACACTGAGAGAAATATTAACTTGTTACAAGTGATAGGTTGGAATAGAGATCAAACAGAAATGAAATCAGCTCCCTTTGATGCTTCAACAGGAAAGTATATACCTTAGATTAACCAGCGCTACTCACACCGAGTAGCGTATTTTTATTGTGAAAGAAGGTGAAGCGATGCTATCAATCACTAACTATGATGGTACCTTAACAGAAGCTTTAGTTTGTAGTGGCAAGCCAGTGGTGCGAAAAAATATAGATGGATTGTTTGAACTGACCTTGGATGCAAGTGAACGTGATAACCCACATTCATTTCATTTGATTGCAGAGGAAAGTGTTATCGAGGCAGGTGGATTTCAATTCAGGATAAAGCAGCTACAACGAAAATCGAGAGGGAATGTGAAATCAATCCTTGGACAGCATATCTTCTTTGATAACATCTGGCGCAGACAAGAGGGCACCAACGGAGGACATAAAACCTTAAATGAATTTGCTACTTTTGCATTGCGGAATACAAATTGGACCTTCACAAGTGATTTTGACGAAGATGGCTATATCGAGGCTTTTGGTAATGACAATATCGTTAAATTAGTGAATCAAATATGCGAAGCATTTGAATGTGAATATGAGATCACATCAAACAACAACATCCATTTCAGCAAAATGCTTGGCCCAGGTAACGATTTTGTCTATCAATATGGAGACAATATAGTTGAACTATCTAAATCGGTTAATACAGATAATCTAAGGACTCGTATTAGTGCTAAGGGAAAAGATAACCTTGTTGTCCGATACACATCACCACAGGCTGCTAAATGGGGTATTCGTGATGCCGATGACATGAGCGATGAACGATTTTCAGATTTAGAGAATTTGATGGATAAAGCAAGAAAATCACTAAAAGATCAGCCAGAAATATCTATTGAGTTGGATTCAATCGAGTTGTTAGATAAACAGCTCGGGGAACGTATCTGGCTAATCTATGAGCCTTGGGATTATGAAATGCAGACTCGTATTTTAGAGGTCACTCAAGTTATTGATGAAGAAACAGATGAATTCAAGACAGTGGCCGTAGTTATCGGGAATGCACTACCTCAAACATTATCAGATGAATTAACTGAAACACAAGAGATCTTGAAAGAGTCCATTAAGGAATATCGCTCATCCTTTACGCAAACAGACTCGAATATTCGTTTAGAAGTTGAACGTATCAATCATAGTATTGCAGCTATTGATATTAAAGCTGATAACATTAATTTAAGCGTGAACAACCGTATTACTAACGAGGTGGCTCAACTCAACATCCGAGCTGATAGCATAACAGCAGAGGTTACAAGGGTAGAACGTAAAGCTGATAGCACTCAAACACAAGTGTCGTCTTTATCTATTGAAGTTGGTCAGATATCAACAAGGGTGTCTAATGTCGATTCGAGGTTAGGGACAGCTGAGAGTTCTATTGTTCAACAAGCTGGTCAAATCAGTAGTAAGGTTTCTCAAACAGATTACAACGGTAATACAATAGCATCGTTGATTAACCAAACATCAACGTCAGTCACTATTCAGGCTTCAAAAATCAATTTAGTTGGTGCTGTAAGTGTTCTTTCTGATATAAGTGGGAACTTAGGGACGATTTATGCTGGAAGGATAGAAGGTGCAACAATTGATATTAGCACTGATGCTACAGTAGGGAACAATTTGTATTTAGGTAAAAGTGGTGGTTTTAAGTCATTAGTATTTAATAACTCAAATCGTATCAACAGTTCAGGTTACGGTATGGAATTAAATGCTCAAGAAATTAATTTGAACTCTGCAGATATAACAATCGGAACAGGTAGTGGCATTACTGATTTTAATGGGACGGTAGATTTTTCATACGCAACTGTTCGAGGAGTAGCTAGAGCGAATTCGTCAGGTATAGGTATTTCTTATTCAAACGGAAGATTATATGTGCAAGTTGACGGTTCAACAAAAGGCTCAGTGGCATTAACATAAAAAAGGAGATTGATATTATGAACTATCAAGTACAACTAAACAACGGTCAAGCGATCAACTTAACAAATGCCGAGTTTGATGCAACGGCATTTACGGCTACACTCAATGATCAAAAAATTAATTTTGTGAATATCGGTGGAGCTATCATTAATAAACACATTATAGTTAGTGTGTTGCCAGCAGAAGCTACACAAACAGAAACGCAAGCATAGGCTTAGCGTTATTTTTATTGTCAAAAATATATTACTGACTTTACCTACATTAAACTCAATAATAAGTAATAGAAAAGTAAATGGGGGTTTTGTCAGTGGAGTCAATTTATAAAAAAATACATGAGACAATAATAGAAGTATGGCGTTATGATATAAAAAGTGATTACAATCTTCATTTTTTATTGAGGGAAGATACGTTAAAAAATGCAATGTATTATCATATTAGAAACCGGTTGGGTGATACATTTATAAAAGATAATCATTTAGCCATTTTTACGGAATATGCTATAGATACTAGCCAAAAGATAGATTTAGTTGTTGTTAAATTAGATGTAGAAAAAGCAAAAAATGATTATCTGGGGAATTGTGTTGAAGAAATAATTGCAATTGTAGAAATGAAATATAAAGGACAATATGTCCCTGAGAAGGTTTTTATTAATGATGTAGAGAAAATAATGGCTTATACAAATAAATTTACATTTAAAGAAACTAAGTTCTTTCTAGCATTCATAAGAGAAAAGTACTTTTTTAGTGATGAAGTTACTAATTTTTTGTCGGAATATGAAGATGTACCAAAGGGTAAGATTGTTGAACTTTTATCATATAGATCAATTGAGGATGATGATATGGTTTGGAAAGTATTCGAATCTTAAGTAAAGGAAAACCAACCTTTATGTGGAAAGATAAATAAAGGAGGGATGTATATGGATGAAAAAGTGCATTTAAAGTGTGGTTACACATACTTAAGAAAAGGTGTAGAAAAATCAGCTACTTACATTTCACCTAAGGTCAGTCAGAATTTTACGAATCCAAATGTTATCGCGAGTAGGCTTGCAAATGAAATTTTAAATGCAACAGGAAGAACCGTCCAAAAGTTTCTATTTGTTGGAAAAGAACCAGCAAAAAAATAAATGAGTTCTCTCATTGGAGAGAGCTTAATTAATTGCCTATTAATAGGAGGAAATTCCTTTTTATTGTCGAATATTGGTAGATGAAAGGGAGGAATTGACTTGGTAATAAAAATTAAAGAAAAAACAAAACTTAAAATTAAAAAACCGAAGACTATTGAAAGGAAAATACATTTCTTTAAATTTGATATCAAAGAATTGCGAAGTGGTTCTAATGATTTTCACGATCATTCGAATCCATTTGACATTTTCGAAAAAATATCAAAACTTAGTTTTGTGGGAAACCATCAAAAGTCAAGGTTTATGTATTATTCCAATAATGATGTTAGTTTTCTAAATAATGTGCAAATTAGTCAAAACAAGATTAGAGGTAAATTTGCAATTTCTAGAAGAAGTTCACTACCCGAATTAGAAAAGGACGGCGTTTTAGAGCCATTAAATATTCCTGCGAATAGTGGGCTTGCCGAAATTACTCATTTCATTTATTATCATGACGAAAAAGTTTTAGGAGTTGAATTCAATTTTCACGGTCCTCGAACAACTAGCTTGGTAAGCTATTTACTGCAGAAAAGTAAGAATTTCAAAAATCCATTTGAATATATTTATCTAAATCCAATTTTAAATAAAGATTTAGACAATCGTTTAAAGGAAATTGGGGAAATTAATTTGTTGCAAATGGAAGTAGCAAGAAATGAGTTGTCAATAATTAAAGAATTAGATGAAGATTTATTCAGTGCTTTTAATTCAGCAGCAAAAGTTTCCGATGCAGAATCTGTTGAAATAATAATGAGAAAAAAGAAATATGCAAGAGAGGGTTTCGCTTGGCCATTTTCTATCCAAAAGTTAAAATCTATTTTATCTACAGAAGACAATAGACAGAAAATTAATAAACTAAAGGTCGATGCTGAATCTAAATCGGAAGAAAAAAGCCGTATGTTCGATCTGTTAGAGGACAAAATGATAAAATCTAAACAGGTTGTAACAATTGATAATAGAAGTAGATCAGTTGATTCGGAGAGTATGTTTGAAAAAATTGAGGAAGCTTTTAGTGAACTAAATGGGAATTTCTAATGAGAAGGCTGTGGTATTTATTGAAAAAATACTATAAACTGCATTTTTTAGGGATTGAGTTAGTATTAACTTTGATATTTTTAACGATTGTGGTTATATTGACGAATAAATATATTGGGTTTAATGTGATAGAACTTAGTTTAAATGGTACAAGAACAACTCTCTATGGGACCCTTGCTGCTGTAGCTGGTGCAATGTTAGGATTTGTTATAACTGGTCTCTCAGTTTTACTAACTACAAATAATGATAAACAAATGGAACAGTTAAGGAAGAGTAAACATTATAAAACTATTTTTATTATATTTTTCAGCACTAGTAAATATTTAGGGCTATTGTTAATTACATCATTAATTAGTTTAGTCCTTGATAAAGATAATAGCCCTATTATAGCATTAACAATTATTGCGCTTAGTTTGACAATAATTGTAGGAATTAGGCTTCTTCGATGTATATGGGTGTTAGAAAAAATAGTAGAAATACAAATATTAAAAAGGTAAGTTTCTTAGCACTCCCTAATGAGAGTGCTTTTATTTTTGCTATGAGAACAATCGAGATGTGCAACGGTATGCTGTACTGAATCTCGATACTTCTCATGGCTTTTTATTTACACAAAAAAGGGCAAAGGTCGTGGATAAATGGAACAAACATTTAAGTATTTACTTAGCACAGTTGGTGGAGTAGTATCGTGGCTCGTAGGTGGTTGGGGCTTATTAATGACAGTACTTTTAATTTTGAATGCGATCGATTTCTTATCCGGTATGGCAGCTAACTGGGGGACGATTAATAGCAAGCGAGGCTATCAAGGAATCATTAAAAAAGGCATGATGTGGGTCTGGATTGTAGTAGCTAATCTAATCTATTTAGTACTACAAGATCAAGGCTTTTCAATCGGACAAATCATTCCAGATGCTGTAGTATTAATGTTCATTTTGAACGAGTTAGTGAGTTTAGGAGAAAATTCAGCAAAGCTAGGGGTAGACATGCCAGCACCAGTGAAAAAGGCTTTAGAAATCTTCAATTCGAAGGAGGAAAATGCTAAATGAGCACAAGTGTTTCAACAACATGCCGCGATCTAAGCGAATTAACAGCAGCCGCACAAACAGCCTGTCAATTGCTCTTTCAAGAATGTTACAAGGCAGGAATAGACTTCGTATTCATCACAGAAACATACCGTAGCCAAGCACGCCAAAACTATTTATATGAACAAGGTCGAACAAGACCAGGGCAAGTAGTTACCTGGACGCGTAACAGCAATCATACATCGCGTAGAGCTTGGGACATTGCTGTAGCACCACCACGAAACCTTTATGATATTTCTACTCTGTCTAAGGTAGGGTACATTGCTAAGAAACTAGGTATCACTTGGGGAGGATATTGGCCTGTTGGACAGTATGATGCACCTCATTTTGAAATACCTACAAATTGGACAATGCCTAAAGGTTATAAAATCGAAGGACAAGTAATGGTGCCTACAAGCAGTTTTGCTAAAGTGCAATTGATCAAAGATGATAATAAGCAAATTCTAAATGAAAAGGATGATGACACAATGAAATTTACTAATGAAACAACAAAAACAGCAGTACGTGACTTCCTTAAGCAAGCAATAGATAAAAATCTGATTGATAAGTCGTGGCTAGATAAATTCGACCAAGGCACAATGACAAATGGCGATATTGAAGGACTAAAAATCATCATTGCACAGCGTAGGAATTAAATGTAATGACCAAGACAGCTTAAATGCCGTCTTGGTCTTCAAATACAAGTGTTTATTTTAAAACCCATCTTCTAATATTTAAAATGATAATTATAGTTATTAATACTCCCCATACAACTATAGAATAAAATATATGATTAGGATTATCTTCTCCTAAAATTGTTTTAAAGATAGTTAATAAACCTGTAAAACCTAATACAATTGTTAAGATCGAACTTATGCTTAATAGCAATAATTCATTAGCATTCTTTTTTTTATCTTTAATAATCTGAATGTCATCCTTAGATAATTTTAAAAAGTTTTCTACCTTATCTTCTAAATCATTTATATTACTTTTTTCTAATATTCGTTCGTAAAGGGTTTTAGGACTCCCGTCGGTAAAGAAAATTACATCCTTATCATAATTAAACTTTATTGTATTTAATTGCTTTATCATTCGGTTATATTCATCAATACTTCTATTTTTCGATTCACTAATTTGATTAAGTAAGTCTTTAAGAAAGTACTTTTTTACAAATGACATTTCATAAAATTTCACAAAATTTAAATTTGCATTAAGAAAATGTATTGCGGTAATTCTTTTGTATGCATCTTTATAGTAAGGAGAAGTTTTTAATTCCTCAATATTCTTTTCGATTATATTTTTCATTCTTTCACTTCGGAGTGTGAAAACAGAAGTATATGAACTACAGTAAAAGGAAAGGTCTTTATCATTCCGAATTCTAGAACTTTGTATTTCTTCTTCGCTTTCATTATTTTCAGCTAGCTGTTTATCAAAATTGAATAAATACTGCCCTATATTAGATTTATACCTAGTATAAAATGCAGAATAATCTTTATAAGGATTTTTAAAAGAACTAAAATCTCCTATACCCCAGCTAACTGAATCAAAATCATCATTTGAATATAAATCCAAGTTAATTAAATTGATAATTCTTTTTTTGTATTCAGTCAGAATATAATCAATATTTATATTTTCGAAGGTTTCTTCTTCCCAATAGTCATCAAAACTATAATATTCTTTACTTTTGTAAAAAGAGACTTCATCAAAACAATTATATCTAGGAGGTGATTCAGATAATAGTAATTGCTTTTCGATGAAATCTTGTACACAAATTTGCAATGATATTATTCCCTCTTTAAAAATTGTAATCATAACATAGTTTAATAGGTATTTTCCGTTATGCTTAATTCTTAGCGGAAGTAACATTATTCTTTCTTGAGAACTAAACCTTGCTTTAGGTGTTAAACACATTTTTTCAGCTTCGTAGAAGGTCTTATCTGCTTGGACAGCACAGTTAAATAAGTCTTCTTCATAAAGGTGGATTTTATGAAATTTTGTTACAAATTTACCTCCATATATATGAGATATTTCCTCAGTTGTGCTAAAAGTAAAGTCATCTTCTCTAATAAAATTATTTTTTAGTTTATTGAAGATTGTTTCGCTTATTTCTTCAGGATTAGTTTTAAATATTATTAATGATTCATCTTCAGTCTTGATTCCTTCAGACATGTATAAAGCGTTTTTATATTTTAAGTATTCTTCAAATTCTCTGTTTACATAAATATTTTCTGGATCTTCATGAGGTGTATAGGTAATAAAAAGTCCTGTATCATGTAATTTCTGAACAACATCATGAAAATCCTTTGAATCAAATTTGATAATGGAAAAACCAAAAATATTTTTAAAAATCAAATTAACTACCCCCGGAATATCAACCTTACTTATTTGCATTTTGAACAGTATCCAATTTTAGTACAAACAGTTGAAAATATACTTTTTATCAATTTGGATTTGAAATTTAATGTAATCTATAGACATTGGAATATTATAACATAGTAAGTAAAGGTGAGTTAAATGACTGTATATAACAAACTATAGAGTCTGGGCTTTTTTTATTTCCAAAAATTTTATCTTGTCAAAATACAAACGTTTGTTCTATCATGTATAACAAACAAGTGTTCTTGTATAAATTATAATGAGGAACATTTCACGTATTAGGAGGAACTGTGATGAGAGAGCAACTGGTTAAAGCTATGCAGCGTAATCAATTAGTAAACATGATGTATGTATCTAAAAATGGGTCTGTAACAAAAAGGCGAGTAAAAGTTATTAAAATCGTCGGTGATTCATTTCAAGCATTCTGTTTCATGAGACAAACAAAGCGTACATTTTTAATCAGTAATGTTCTTGCTGTTGTTCCAGTTGTTTATAAGGAGCGTGGCGTTGTATGAACTATGAGAATATGCCGAATCGACCCATCATTTGTGTAGACATGAAAAGCTTCTATGCCAGCTGTATCGCCATGTTAGAAGGGTTGGATATACTGAAGTACCCAATCGCAGTTGTCGGCAATTTTAGTCAACCAGGTAGTGTGGTGCTGGCTGCGTCTCCAGTCATGAAAGAACGATTCAACATTAAGACAGGGAATCGTCGTTATGAAATTCCTAAGCATCCAGATATTAAACTGTTTGAACCCAAAATGGCTTTCTTTATTCAGATGTCCATGTCAATTACAAAGTTGATCTCGAACTATGTTCCTCCAGAGGCAATCCATGTTTATAGTGTGGACGAAAGCTTCGTTGATCTAACTGGCACTGAAAAATTGTGGGGGTCTGCTGAAGAAACCGCCAAGGAAATACAAAGAGCTATACTTGATCAATTTAACGTACCTTCAGCAGTTGGCATGGGTCCTAACATGTTAATGGCTAAATTAGCGTTGGACTTGGACGCTAAAAAAACAGGATTCGCTAAATGGACTTTTGAGGATGTACCAACAAAATTGTGGCCTGTGAGACCTCTGTCGGAAATGTGGGGCATAGGTAAGCAGATGGAGGCTAATCTTAATAAGATGGGCATTCAAACGGTCGGTGGATTAGCAAATGCTGATTTAGATGAATTAGAAAAGCAGTTTGGTGTTATGGGCAATCAATTGTATCACCATGCTTGGGGTATTGACCTATCTAAACTAGGTGAACCTTTAGTCAAGAATCCATCACTAAGTTTTGGAAAAGGGCAAATGTTGATGAGGGACTATCACACTCGAAAGGAAATATCAGTAGTACTTTTAGAGATGTGCGAGGATGTGATGAAACGAGCGAGGGATGCTGGATTTGTTGGCCGCACCATTAGTTTAGGTCTATCATATAGCCGAAATGCTATGACGAAAGGATTTCATCGTTCTAAAACAATTTCTGCACCTACAAACGAGACACTTGAAATGTATAAAGTCTGTCTTGAATTACTCGATGAGCATTTTGCAGGGGAGCCAGCTCGACAGCTTTCTGTCCGGATATCCAACTTAGATCGTGAGCACAGTATTCAGTTAGATTTATTCGATGAGAGAAAACCTCAGAGACAATTAATTGGCCCTACCATGGACGCCATTAGAAATAAATTTGGATCAACTGCAATATTACGTGCTGTATCATTTACTGGAGCAGGGACAGCTATTGGACGTGATCGCCTAGTTGGTGGGCATTTAGCATAGGAGTGATTGGATGATAAAAGATCGTGGAAACATTAAATGGGCATCCATGATGATGCCTGAACATTTGGATGGACTTAGGGAATACAAAAAAGGCTTCACAGAGCAGCCGAGAGAACTAGCTGAATGGGAACTTGAAGAAATACAACAAACAATTGATCAAGCGTATAGTCGGCAACTGGACATTAAATTAGAAATGTGGCAGGACAACAAAATCATACAATGGACTGGAACTATCAAAACAATTAATTTTAATACTAATGAACTCATACTTGATACACTACTTAAAACAAAACGAATTCCAATTCAAAACATACAGTCAGCTCAATTAGAAGCTGATTTTTATGATTAAACCTGATCAACGACAGTTGTTACACAAATACTTACTAATTGAACTAGCAGTGAAGTCCTTACAGATTGATTATCAAAAAACAGAACAATTTAAAATGAAAGTTGTATTTCTTCCGCTGATGGATGCCCTTTTAAAAGATTTACGCCAAGAATATTTTGAACTTAAAAGAAAACTTGCGCAACAAAAGATACGAGTTATAGGATGGACTAATGTAGATGAATATTTCAGTGATGTACAAATAGCAACTGCTGGTAATGATGTTGTGCTTCGATATGCCAACCAAGCACTAAAGACTCAAGTAGAAAAATTATTGATCAATCATATTAATGAGAAAATGAAATTGTAATTGCCATCAATCCCTTGATTTACATGTATTCTTGTCTTATCTAACATGAGATAATGTAGAGTAAGGAGGGATATACAATGTTATTTACTCCAATAAAACCTATGCTTTTACACATGGGAAATAATGAAGAAATAAATGATAATCCTGAATGGATTTACGATATAAAATGGGATGGTTGGCGGATTCTTTTACACAAGCAAGGAGAACGGATAGAGGCTTTTACTCGACATGGTAACAATGTGACAGCTAAGTTTCCTGAACTTCAAGAGGTTGGCCGTTCAATTCAGTCACATACAGCAATTATTGACTGTGAAGGTGTAGTTCTTCGAAATGGTGTATCTGTATTTGATGATTTTGCATTCAGGGGCAGACTTTCTAATACGAGTAAGATTCAGCAGGCTACTTTAACCCATCCAGCAACCTTTATTGCGTTTGATGTATTAGGGACCAATAAACCGCATACCAACAAGCCATTAGTGGAACGGAAAGAAATCCTTTTATCAATTATAGAACCTTCTAATAGTCTGCTTATCACACCTTCTGTAACGGGTAATGGTAACAATATCTTTCAGCTAACAAAAGACAAAGGCATGGAAGGTATTGTAGGAAAGCGAAGTAATTCAACATACAAAACTAATCATAGATCCCATGATTGGCTCAAATATAAGCATTTCAAAGTAATCGATACTGTTATCTTAGGTTATAAAGAAAATCCTTTTACAATGCTTGTAGGTAAACAATTAAGTAACGGTAAGTGTAAACCATTGGCAAATGTAGAATTTGGATTCAAGCCAGAGCAATAAACTGATAACCAGGCGCTCGAATGAGTACCTGGTTATTTTTGTAGGTGCTGTATTGTAACTGCTCGTGCACGTTTATTTAATTATTCAAAAAGTGGTACCCCACGGTACCCCAGATAGTACCCCATTTAAAAGTGTTTATATGAGTTTATATGGAATAAAAATTTATATTAGAAAAATCGATATTTATTTTAAATACCGAGAAAAGCAACGCTCTATTTTTCACCGTTCTAATTTCCTCAGAGCAAAAACCCCACCAAATCAACACTTTTGCGCTATAATGTAGGACGAGGTGAAGAAAATGTTTGTGAGTGAGAAACAGATTGAAATACGGTACGCAGAGACAGACCAAATGGGCGTGGTGTACCATGCAAACTATATTATTTGGATGGAAATTGGGCGTACCCAGCTTGTAAGTGATGCGGGCTTTGAGTATGCTGCCTTAGAAAAAGATGGCTATGTATCGCCAGTGATGGATTTATCGATTTCGTATAAAGCAGCCATGCATTATGGACAAGTGGCGACGGTGCGCACTTGGGTAGAAAAGCATGATCGTTTACGAACGACGTATGGCTATGAAATTTTACATGAGGATGGCACGGTAGCAGCCACAGCTCAATCCGTACATATTCTTGCGCATAAGGATACATTGCGACCGGTATCATTAAGTAAGATTGACCCAGCTTGGGATGCCAAATATAAAGAAATTGCCGTCGAGGCAAAATAGGAGAACAATAGATGGAAATGTTTATAGCTTTAGGCGCTATTTTGGCAGCTCTTGGTGTTGTTTTAGGTGCTTTTGGTGCACATGCACTCAAGGATAAGTTTGCCTCACCGCATTATGCAGCCATTTGGGAAACGGCTGTGCAATATCAGATGTATCATGCTTTAGGGATTCTAGCCCTTGGCATTCTATCCAATGATGCATTTTTAGGAAGCTCAAGTCTACTTTCTTGGGCAGGCTACTTGATGTTTACAGGGATTGTATTCTTCTCTGGTAGTCTATATGTGCTAGCCGTGACAGGTGTGAAAAAGCTAGGTGCGATTACGCCAATTGGTGGCATGTTATTTATTGTTGCGTGGGTGCTTGTTATAATTGCTGCCTTATCCTAATACAGAAAAAGTAACGAGAACGTTCTGATGATTTATATCATTGGCGCTTCTCGTTTTTTTGTTGATAAGAAGAAAATGAAACAATTTGTCTGATTTTGCGTATTACATAGTATGAAGAGATGTTAAAATAAGCTAAACATCAATGTGAAGGTGGGAATATTTATGGGTTTATTGAAAGCAGGCGTAGGGGCATTAACAGGTGTTTTAGAGGATCAATGGCGTGAATATTTTTATTGTGAGGCATTATCCTCAGATGTTCTAGTAACTAAAGGTATTAAACGCACTTCTAAACGAGGTTCAAATAAAGGAAATGACAACATTATTAGCAATGGCTCGATTATTGCCATCAATGAAGGGCAATGTATGATGATTGTTGAACAGGGGAAGGTTGTAGAGTTTTCTTCAGAAGCTGGGGAATATGTCTATGATACATCTACAGAGCCTTCGATTATGTATGGCTCAGATTTATCTCATGGCATTATGGAAACATTTAAACAGATAGGCAAGCGTTTTACATTTGGTGGAGAACCTGCTAAAGATCAGCGAGTTTATTATTTTAATAAAAAGGAGATTGTTGGCAATAAATATGGTACTCCCGCACCAATTCCATTCCGTGTTATTGATCGTAATATCGGATTAGATATCGACATTGCCATTCGTTGTCATGGTGAGTATTCTTATAGAATCATTGATCCGTTATTATTCTATACAAATGTATGTGGAAATGTAGAGCGTGAATATACGCGAGAGGCCATTGATAGCCAGTTAAAATCAGAATTAATGACAGCGTTACAGCCAGCCTTTGCACAAATTTCAGCAAGTGGCGTTCGTTATAGTGAAATACCTGCGCATACGGTTGCGTTAGCAGACGCACTCAATAAGGTATTATCAGAAAAGTGGCTTGCTACACGTGGTTTAGCTGTTGTGTCATTTGGGATTAGTACCCTAAAGGCTTCTGAGGAAGACGAAGCCATGATAAAACAACTACAACGCAATGCGGTTATGCGTGATCCAGGTATGGCTGCTGCCCATTTAACAGGCGCTCAGGCAGAAGCGATGATTGCAGCTGCTAACAATGATGGTGGCGCTATGGCAGGCTTTATGGGGATGAATATGGCTGCACAAGCAGGTGGAGTCAATGCTGGTCAGCTTTATCAAATGAATGAGCAAAATAAGCAAGCGCAAATGGCTCAGGCTGCGATGCAAAATCAATCAGCCAAAGCATCTGGTACATGGACATGTGCATGTGGTCATGACAACACAGGGAAATTCTGTTCAAATTGTGGCGCAGCAAAACCAGCGGAAGAGGGCTGGACATGTACATGTGGAGCGGTGAATAAAGGAAAGTTTTGTAGCGAGTGTGGCTCTAAAAAACCAGCTGGTGCTTTACTCTATGCATGCGATAAATGTGGGTGGGCACCAGAGGACCCTGCCAATCCGCCTAAATTCTGTCCAGAATGCGGCGATGTTTTTGATGAAAAGGATGTCAAGTAAGGAGATGATGACCTATGTCAACGCAAGAAGTTGAACATGTCAAACAAGTAAACCTTGACTTTGATGCGGAATGTCCATCCTGTAGTGCATCAATTGAGTTTAATCCTGCTACAGGTAAGCTGACCTGTCCGTATTGTGGATTTGAATCTGAAATTGCAACCCCTGAGCAAGAAGAGGAAAAGGTTGCACAGGAAATGGACTTCTTAAAAGCAGAGGAACGTGGGAATTTCAATTGGGGCGTGGAGAAGAAAACAGTTATTTGTAAAGCTTGCGCGGCCGAGACAATTTATGATGCTCTGCAGGTCGCTGACAGTTGTCCTTACTGCGGCTCAAATCAGGTCATGGAAGCGAGCGCTGAAAATACGCTTGCTCCCAATGGCGTATGTGCTTTTGAAGTAACGGATAAGCAGGCAGGAGAACATTTTCAGAAATGGATCAAAGGTCGATGGTTTACACCAAAGGCTGCCAAAATAAGTGCAAAGCCTGATGCCTTTAAAGGGGTATACCTCCCGTATTGGACGTTTGATTCAAAAACAAGCTCCAGATACTCCGCAAGATATGGACGACATCGAACGGTTACGGATAAAGATGGTAAAACGCATACTGAAACGGATTGGTATTCAACAAGTGGGTTTTATCAGGAATTTATAGACGATCATTTAGTGAGTGCCACAACACGCTATGATCGAGATATGATGCGAAAAATTGAACCATTTAATCTTCTTAATAATAAGGCCTATAAACCTCAATATGTAGCTGGATTTTTATCAGAGCGTTACAGTGTTGGTTTGCAGGATGGCTGGAGCCAAGCAAAAAGTGAAATCCATGATCACCTCCATGCGCAGATTACATCCAAAATCCGTTGGGAAAATAGGGCGGATGTAGTATCCAATCTACGCTTTTCCACAAACCATGATGATATTACATACAAATATTTAATGTTACCGATTTGGTTATCTTCTTTCCGCTATAAGGAGAAGATTTACCGCTTTATGGTGAATGGACAAACGGGTCGAGTTGGTGGTAATGCCCCTATTTCACCGCTTCGGGTGACAATTGCAGTTATTTTATCATTAGCAGTAATCGCTCTGATTTGGTATTTCTTTATGTCTGAATAATAATAAACAGTATGCCAGTAGGAGCCTCTTATTGTCCTTTTGGGATACTGTTTTTTTCATAAAATTGTCCTTAAATACTGGGTAAATGACTGAATTAATTGACTGGTATAGGATAATCATCATCCATTATCACGGCTGTCATTGCGTCAAGTTGCATAGATTAAAGGGAGAGTAAAATATCAGAACAGCCTTGGTTGGACAAAAGCATAACGTTGCAAGATGGTGTAACAAGCAACCTACTATGTAGGAAAGTCGTTAGAAATAATGCAATTATGGTGGTTAAAAATTAGGACGGATTTCCTTTAATGATGAGAAGTGAAGTTGCGATTTTACTTTAAACAACTTATTATACAGTCAGAGAGCATTTTTTAGGCTAGTCATGATAAATGTAATGTTATTTTTGAATAACAATGAAAACGTTATTCATATTGGAGGTTTCGATGATGGACGCAATTGAAGTGTTAACAAATTTAGATCAAATACATGGGTATTATCAACCGATATTTAGCGCAGATGCGCATACGGTGATTGCCTACGAAATTTCCGGATATCTACAAATTCAAGGTCAGCAAATTAATTTAAAGGATTTTGTCAACAATGAAGATATTCCAGAAGAATATCGAATTGATATGGAACATAAAATTTTACATGCGGCATTAGCCAAAATTGATGAAATTGCACCAGAAATTGATATTTATATCCCAAGCAATCCAAATTTATTGATGCAAGATTTTGGTGAAAGTCATTTTAATATTATCCAACAATATATAGAGGAAAAAGATTTACAGCGTATCGTACTTGTGGTATCAGAGCATCGTTTTATAGGGGATATTAACAAATTACATCACGCCCTACGCTATTTTACGACGTTTGGGGTAAAAATTGCCGTTCAGGAAGTAGGAGCCGAAAGTCATTTAGAGCATATTGCGCTATTGGCACCACATATCTTAAAGGTCAATACACGTGATTTAAATTACGATTCTTGGTCCGCTCAATCGGACATGATTTCTGCCATTGGTAGCCTAGCTTATAAAATTGGAGCGAATCTATTATTTGAAGATATTGAAACGGTTTATCAGCTACAATTTGCTTGGAAAAATGGCGGTAGATTTTATCAAGGGCCATACCTAGCAAATCCAGCTATGACTTTTGTCGATAAGGATATATTAAAGGAACGTTTTAAAAAAGAATGCCAGCAATTTATTACTTCCGAAAAGAAAATGCTGGAGGCGCAATATTTGCAGTTGAAAAAATTAAGGGAGGAATTAGAGGCGATTGTTCACCGTGTGAAACCAACAAGCGACAATGTCTCCCATTTAGAGTATTTAGCTGAATTATTGGATAACTACTCCTTCCGTCTCTATATTTGTAATGAGGATGGGTTCCAGTTAACGCCTAACGTTATGCGAATTGATGGGAACTGGGAGCTACAGCCACGTGCCATCAATAAAAATTGGAGCTGGCGCCCTTATTTCCTTCAAACGATTATCAAAATGCGCAACGATCAAAGTGGGGAAATCTCTGAATTGTATCGGGATATTGAAACAGGAGAAATTACAAGAACATTCTCCATTGCCATCAACGAGCATGAATATTTGTTTGTTGACCTTTCCTATGACTATCTTTATGAGCATAAAATCTTTAGATAATATTAGTAATTTCTTTAGTGACAACATTTCATGGGTACAAATTGCAATTCGATCTATTTATTTTAATTAAATGTATTAGGTATTATGGGGGAGAATCCTAAAAGCCTAGTAAAATACTGAAGTTGCCTTCTATATTTGCAGAAGGCAATTTTTTTTGATTTCAATCAAGAATGCTATTTAAGTTCTCATAGAAAATTAACTTTCTCTATCGAAACAAAAATGGCAGTCTATACATTTGTTAAATTTGTAATGAATGATTTTGTTTTTTCAGTATTTTTTCATTTAGCTTAATTAAGATGGAAATATCATAAAGGAGCTGAAAAAATGAGGATTATCAAAATACTGCTAATTATTAGTTTAATTTGGCCATTTGTTGATGCCAACATAGCAAATGCGGATGATGAAGAAGATTATAAAAAATACGAGGGTGATGTTCATAAAAAGCACAATGATGATTATGATGATGACGAGGAAGATGATGATTATGATTATTATAAAGAAGAGGATGAATATGAATATTATGACCAAAGATACCCTGAAACAAATAGTAATACATGGAATATTTGGACAAGATCGACTTATGTAAATAAAGGAGGGTTACCCCTAAAAGAAGCGAAAGAAATTCAATTAAAACTAGAAAATAATAATAATACAGTGTCACTTTACTTGATTCCTTTAGATGGTGAAATATATGTGCCAGGTAAAATTGTTGCTGAACTTTTAGGTGCAAAAGTAGTTAATTATGATAATAGTAAAATATTGGAAATTAATAAAGCTGGTACAGAACTAATTTTTCGTGCGGGGACAAATGTAGTGTACTATAACGAGATAAAAACACCGATACCAGCTGTTACATTTTACTTGAATGATAATATATATGTTCCAATTAGTGTAATTTCAAATGGTTTGGGCTATGTGGCTGAATGGCAAGAAATGAATAACGCTGTTGTATTGAAGTTATTAAAATAAAAAAGGGAGATGATTGAATGAAAGATCAAAAGAAAGCTAAATGGATATTAGGCACTTCTGGAGTAATATTATCTTCTTTACTATTAACGCAATTTAATAATGTTCCATCAGATATAAACATAGCTGATCTAAATTTGACAAATGAACAATCAAAAAAAATGTCAGACCGAGAAAAGGAACTTGTTCAATTAGATTGGACAAATTTTGAAATTGTTGGAGTGAATCAACTACAACAAAATAAAATTCGTACCGATCGAACTACCAAACGATCCTAAACTTAGTTTGAAGTGGAGTTGAAGTTGCTTGGATACCCTTTCATTAAACACGATGAATACAAACTTTTATATTGAAATTGCAGGAACGCAAAAAATGGATTGGAAAGACAAAGTGGTGAAATGGTTGCAACACGTTGCAAGAGAGTGGTCGAGATTTGAGCCAAATAATGAGTTAAATCAAATTAATCAACTAAAGGTAGGAGAAATAGGTAGAATTTCTCCTGCATTATATGATTGTTTAAAAGCAGCAGACAACTATTATACATTAACTAATAATATATTTTCTCCGTATTTAAAATTACATTTAGAACAACATGGGTATGATCGATCCTTTCCTTTTCAAGAATCAACGTATAAGGCAATACAAATAGAAAAAAAGACAAATAAGCCATTTCTTTTTTTGGATCACAATGAAGTTTTAAAAACGGATAATCAATTAATTGATTTAGGTGGATTTGCCAAAGGATACGTAGTTGAAAAAATAGCTGATTGGCTTAGACAGGTTTCTCCAGAGTTTGGAATTGTAGATGGTGGTGGAGATATGAAAATGTGGTCGTCAGGCAAAAAGACATGGACCATTGGGATTGCTCATCCATTTCATATACACGAAGAGATCAGTTCAATTAGAATTCAAAATGGAGCAATTGCCACATCGAATCGTATATTCAGAAGTTGGAAACAGCAGGGGAAAGAAAAGCATCACTTATTAGATGGAAGAACCGGAGAGGTAATCATTAGCCCAATCCTTCAAACAACGATAATAACAAACTCATTATGTCAAGCAGAAGTGGCAACAAAACTGGCTTTTTTATTTAATGAACAAGAATTACAAGTATGGTTTGACAAACTACAGATGCCTTGTGCTTGCTTAATAGCAAAAGATGATGGAAGTATATATTGGCTGAAAGGAGGAGAAAAATTAGATGTTATTTAGTACTTGGGAATGGATTCGATTATTAGGGCTTTTAAGTTATTTTTACTTCAGTATGTCAATTTTTTTTGGTTTACTAAGGAAATCTCCTACTCTCAAGTCCAATAAAAACTTATACTTTCAATTACATCAAATGAGTGGATGGATGGGATTTATAACTGTTATTGCACATTTACTTTTACTAATGATTGATCAATACGAACCCTATACTATTTCTGAAATCCTATTACCTTTTAGCGCTAACTATCAGGCATTGTTGTCTGGGCTAGGAACCATAGCTTTTTATTTATTTTTAATAGTTCTTTTAACATCAGATATATGGATAAATAAAATGAACTTTTCACTTTGGAAGAAGATGCATTTTCTTGTTTTACCTGCTTGGATATTATCACTTATTCATGGGCTATTCATTGGTACTGACTCTAATCAAATGTTGGTAATTTTATTTTATAGCAGTACGGTAATGGTTATAATTACCGCACTACTTGTAAGATTGATGAGTGATGGATTTAAGAAGAAAGATCAAAAGCAAGGGGTTAGCAAGTAAGCGGTGCATGAATGGATGAAAGGCAGTTTCTCCATGTTAGCTAGACTGCCAAAGTAGCTCAAAAAAAATAAACTAGTTGAATGGCACTACTGATACATGTAATGCCATTCTATGGTTTATCCATCATGTAACGATGAAGAGCCTATTTTTTAGTATAAAGAGGAAATTGAATACAAAATGTTGTACCTTTTTCCAATTCGCTTTGAACTGTGAGTGTTCCTCCGTGATCTTGAACAATAGAATCAGCTATAGCAAGTCCTAGTCCTGTTCCGTTTCTGTTTCTCACAGCATCACTCCGGAAAAATCTATCAAAAATAAAAGGGAGGTCTTCCTTAGAAATCCCAATGCCTGTATCTTCAATGTAGATATATATCATTTTATCAGTTTGTAAAAGCTTTAGATAGATTGATCCTCTTTGTGTGTACTGAGCGGCATTATCT
This sequence comes from Lysinibacillus sp. GW823-FHT02G10, assembly GCF_058797135.1. Taxonomy (NCBI): domain Bacteria; kingdom Bacillati; phylum Bacillota; class Bacilli; order Caryophanales; family Bacillaceae; genus Lysinibacillus; species Lysinibacillus sp. GW823-FHT02G10. Next base: position 1,410,182 of record NZ_JBXAJI010000001.1, on the reverse strand, counting down.
AATAATATATAAATTAATTCAGTTATATTATTTGAATTTCCAATAAATTCAACATTAGGTTGGATTTCTGTTTCGAAAACGATTGATTTCGGTAACGCTCTTTTAAACTTCCTACTAATCGTTAGTAGCAACTCTGTTAAGGAGATTTTTTCTTTAGTTGAATGAATACGATTTTTGTCATGTCGGGCTAAAAATAATAGTTTATCTAATAGCTCTTTCATTAACTCTGCTTCATGCTTTAAATCTTCAATCAATTCTTTACCGAAATCACTCATATTACTAGCTTCATCAGATTCTAAAATATCGAGTGAACTATAAAATACGCTTAGCGGTGTTCTTAACTCATGAGAAGCATCTGAAACAAAGCTTTTCTGTTTTTCAAGTGCATGTTGAATGGGAATCATGGCTTTTCCTGCCATGTAGTAACTTAAGAATCCAATTATTATTGTAAAAATTATAATTAAAACAATAAACAGTAAGATCATTTTTTGAAAAAAATGATATTGTGATGTGGTCGATTTGCCTATAACAATATATCCAAGAAATTCATCGTTCGGCTGAATGGGTTTCGATAAAATTAAAAGATGTTTATCGTTCCACTTTATATTTTTTACAAAACGTTTAGAAGGATCTTCCGTTTGAATGATTTTTTCTAGATCTTTAAATAAACCTTGATAGTTTTCGTCACCGTGGACTAGTATCTGCTCTTTTGTATAAATATAGTAAAAATACATACCATTTGGGTTAAATTCTAATTTCCCTTCATTATCATTTTTGTGCTCAAAAAAGTCATGATATTGTTCTTTATAATAAGTTTCTAGTTCTTCTATTTGTTGATAATCCATTAGTTGAACTAATGAAAAATATAGAATAATAAGAAAAGCAAAGAAAAAGCCTATAAAATAAATGGAGTTAAATAAAGTTAGTTTTTTACGAGTTTTCTTAAACATGCTACCTCACTCTGTATCCTATTCCTCTAATGTTTTCAATAATGGATTTTGGACGATTATGATCGATTTTTTTACGAACTAATTTTACTAACGCATCAAGGTTGTTGTTTGTCATTTCATGATCAAAGCCCCATACTTGTGTGTAAATTTGTTCTCTAGTAAGAATGATGCCTTTGTTGATAAAAAGGTACTCTAACAATAAAAATTCGTTTTTAGTTAATAGTATTTCTTGATTATCTTTAAAAAGTGTTCTGGAATCCAAATATAACTTTAAATCATCAATTTGAATGATTTGATGAATGGATTTATTTTTTCTTCTTAAAATGGCACGTATTCTCGCTAAGAGTTCTTCCATTTTAAATGGTTTAACAACATAATCGTCAGCACCTGCATCTAATCCGCAGATGATGTCATTGCAATCATCCTTTGCTGTTAGTATTAAAATGCCACCTTCATAACCATTTCTTCTAGCTTCTTTGCACACATCAATACCGCTTATTTCTGGCATCATCCAATCTAAAATGACTAGATCGTATGTATGAAACAGTATGTATTCTAATGCATGCTGACCATTATCTACAGCATCCACCTGATGAAATTCTTTTTGAATGATGTGAACAATGTTTTTTCTTAATCGATTATCATCTTCTGCTATCAGTATTTTCAACGAAGCTCCTCCTACCTTTTTTATATTCAATATAACTAATTTATAACAACATTATGAAATCCACCTGAATTTTTTGTGCGACCAATCTTCTACTTATTCTAAGCCAAAAAAGAAATTTAAATTAAATATCGTAATTTTTTCTAGTACCGTTTTTCAGATTTTTTTCATATTGGTTGCTTAGACTAATGTTGAACCTCAATATGGAAGGAGATCTCCTATGCGATATTTAAAAATGTTTGGGATAGTATTGGTAGTTATGTTTTTTTTGTATGATGTAAATCCCATTTATGCTGATGATATTTTTGAAGGAAAAGATGAGTATGATGAGGGTAACGGTAGACAACAACACGAAGAAGGGCGTTATGAGGACCTTGGTGAATTAATTGGTTGGTGTGCATTCATAGGAATTGGTGCAGCGGGTATGATTTTTCCTATTAGAACCTTCTTGAAGTCTGTAATTCGTACTTTCCCACAATCTAAAGGGCTATATTTATACGTAGCAAAGTTAATAGGTAGATATCATACTCTTTTTGGCACAATGGCATTGTTGTTAGGTATTGGTCATGGGATAATCATGTACTTTAATGAGGGTGAATTGGAGAATGAAGGAATTATTGGCTTAATTGCAATTATTCTTTTATCAATTACTGCTATTATAGGAATGAATTTATTCAACTATAGAAAAAATCGAAGCTTGCGAACAATCCATATCTCAATAGCGGCATTAAGTGTTATTACAGGAGGGATTCATATTTTTATCTCTTAATTATGTAAACATGACTCGGCTCATAATTACTAAGCTTAACATTTTTGTTGCATACTGCATTCATTTTCTATATTTGTTGTATAAACAATGCTTAGACAAAGAATCTCTAGTATTTGAGCTTAAAGCAAAAGGATCGCATTAGGGAAGTGTGCTGTGTAATTATATTTAAGTTTATAGTTCTTGTATTGGCTATGGTATATTTCCGTATAAGAATTCTACATCTCAGCATTACTTGCAGATGAATTAAAACTAGCTGTAATGCAGGTGGACAAAACTTAGCCAACATAAGTGCGACTCGACCCCAAATAACAAAAAAAACAGGTACCGCCAAAGAGGGGTACCTAGTTCTTTTATGCAAAGGGACACTTGGGATGGAGTGACCCTAGTAACAATTTCGGAGGTGTAAGGCTAATTTAGCTTTACACTACTATATATATGTTGTGATTGCTATGGTTGAATAGTTAATTGCCTGAGAAATAATCGATGAAATGCAAAAGAGTTTGGGTATTTCATTGATTGTCTAGGATAGAAATGGTAAAGTGAACATAACTTTAGGGACAAGGAGGAGAATTCACATGAAAAAAAGAGCTATTCGTTTTTTAAGCATGGGTATAGGGTTCTCCACAGCTGTTTTTTTCTAAAATCAACGAACAAGGGATAAGTCTGCCCTTTTTTAGAAAAAAAACAATCCTAAAGGAGAAAAGAATATGAAAACAAACATAGTACGTAAAAATCCAATGCAGGTACCTAGCCCTGTTGGGAAGTATAGCCACATCACAATCATTCCGAAAGATGCAACAATGTATGCATTCTCTGGACAAATTGGGGTTGATCAAGATGATCAACTGCCTGCAGATTTAATTGAACAAACCACCAATACATTTAGAAATATTGAAGCGCTTTTAGCAACTGAGGGATTGGATGCATCTCATGTGGTAAAGGTGAATATATGGGCGACAGAGGAGATTGATTGGCATCATTTCTATCAGCAATGGGAAGTAATGTTTGGTCATTCCTATCCCTCTATGACTATTGCTTATGTATCTGCATTAGGGCTACCAGATATAAAAATAGAGATTGAACTTTGGGCTGCTAAATAGCTTAAAAAACGACAATATCCATGTGGTATTGTCGTTTTTGTATACAGACTGAATTAACGTAACATCCTTTTTAATTGTTTCATTTCATAATTTAAATCGTCAATTTGCTTTTGTAGTTTGTCAATATCATTGCTATTACTTTCAATTTCCTTCAACTCATCCTCTAGAGCAAGACCAGCCGCAATGGTCGCTAGAGCGTCTCCAAGTGTTGTAATCGCCCCCGCAATGACAGCCAACTTAGCTGCTTGACTCACGGATTCCAATCCCTCATTATTCCGATTACCTTTATTTTGCTTCATATAATCCTCCCTACAAAAAAGGGTATTATTTGCATTGTATGCTAAGAATAAGAAACAGGTGAAGAATTTATGGGCATCAAATAGGTAACAAGGAAAAGTTGGATTTTATAAGGCGTTTTTTAGAAGTTTATGGTCTTTTCTAACATGATTCTAATGACATTCAGAGAATAAATAAATATTTTAACTCATGTAAAAATGTGTTGTCAATAATAAATTTGTAATTTTATTAAAAAATGTTATAATAGTCTTACGATCATTTTTTTATAAACGTATTTCGAATTCCGATGTCCTATTTTGCAGAAAGAATTTGGATACGTTTTTTTATTTTTAAACAGAAGAAAAATTCGAAATTGTTTTAAAGAAGTTATTTGAAATTTTACTATCTAATAGTAACTTAATTTTTATTCCATAAGGAGGACTAGATGAATGAATCTAATTAATAAGAAAGTTACACACAAGCGTTTTGGCATAGGTAGTATAGTTAATCAAAATGATTCAAGTATTGAAATACATTTTGCATCAGAAAATAAAAGGTTTGTTTTTCCAGATGTATTTGGAAAGCACCTAACAATACATGATAAAAGTGATGCTAAGTTACTTGAGGAAATTATACAAAAAAAAGAAATTGAACGAAAAGAAGAAGAATCGCGGATGGAAGAGGCCAAAGAGCTTCAACGGAAAGAACTCTTGCTTCGCTTGGAACACGAAAAACTTATGAGTAATCATAAACTTCATCCCGCATCACAGATGGTTTTTTGGTGTGATTCAGAGGAACAGAATAGTTCTGTTTCAGAGTGGAATGTTTTTTCAGGTATATTAAAGAGTGGTAATAATAAAGGGAAGCCAAACAAGCCGAGCCGCTTGCACCAAAATAGCGCTGTCCTTTTAACAGCAAGAGATTCCAGCCAGCCTGAAAGTGATAGACGCATCTTAGGTGTCTATATGGTGAATGAAAAATTCGTCGGCAAGCTGTGTGAAGATGGACATATTCCTGCTCATTCAAAATACAGAATTCAACTGACAGAACAGGAATCGGATCAGTTACTTTTCTGGCAATATTATATCAATGAAAAATTCCCCGAAAAAATGACATGGAAAACAGGGAAATATCGTTATTTCGAAAATTTATGGATGGCTCAAATTTTACTTGATATCATTTCGTTGAAAAGTGACCCAAAAGAACTGGAGTTGGCACAACAATTCTTTAAACATTTTTGTAAAATGAATCAGCTAACAGTTCAAGAAATTCCCAAACCTGATGGCGCATTAACCCGTATTTAGTACAGTGAACCAATTATCAAGATGAAGAGCTATACTTGCTTGCAAGAGAAAAATAATGGTAATGAATACAAGTCACTGGATTTTAAAATCCAGTGACTTGTATGTTTATGTCCCAGTAACTTTATTAGCTTTTAATACCTATTCCCCACAAAGTAACCCCAATGATTCACTTATTAGATGTAATAAAAGTAAAAAAACAGCGTTAATAATGGCTTAACGCTGTTTTTAAATTAGTCACTTTGGTGACTAAATAAAATGGGGATGTGTTTCTTGCTGAAGATATGAGCAAAGATGGAAAGCGAGTAGGGTACATTACCAATATATGATGTTTACCACCAAGCTGATAGGTGTTTATCCTTTACGATAAATAATCTTTCGTACTTTGTCGTAGGGGAGGAATTGTCCAATATGTCCCGATTCGCCATAGCCATTCCATAGGGCCAAAGCGGAAAAAGTATAGCCATAGCTTACTAAAGAGCAATTGGCAACCATAAATGCCTAGACAAATCCACAAAGATTCAAGATAGCGAAGTTGTCCAATTAAACCGAAAGTATGGCCAATTAAGAGAATAAGCGCTGTTTGCCCCAGGTAATTAGTCAAGGCCATGCGCCCATATGCTTTTAACGGTGCCAATAGTCGCTGGAACAAAGTGCTTTGTAATAATAGGATGATTGTTCCCATGTAAAAGGCAGAAGCGAATGGGCTAAACTGTAGTCCGATTAATGAAAATTGCTCAATATTTGTAATATGAGCCGCTAGCTGATCCTTGGGCAAATGCTGGATATTAACAAGAGGCTCAGGGACATACTGCCATTGATAAAACCAGCTAGCCATGCTTATAAAGCCCATTACAATCGTCACGAACATGATTTTATTTCGATGTAACGAGATATTTTCAAATAAATGATATTGACCAGCAGCTAGACCAAGCAAAATCAGTGGAAATGGCATTAAAATTTTTAGACCAAAATAGGCAGTGATGACTAATAGGATGAATCCAAGGATGAGATTGATGTCTTTGCGCATTTTATAAAAAGGTAAGGCTACAAAGCCAAAGATAGCATAGACAGTTAAGGCTTCACCTGGTTGGAAATAAAAATGCACTAGCCCCATAAACAGTAAAATCAAAAGCCTACGACTAAATAAGGCATAGGCTTTTTCGTCCCTTGCCTGTGCGCGTGAAATAAAGAGATAGAATCCTATTCCAAATAAAAATGAAAAAATGATAAAAAATTTACCCTCTACAAAAAGTGTCAGAAAGCGGTTATAGGCAATATCGTTTGCCAATTCAGGTGGTTCAATCCACATTAATGAGGGGATATTGACTAAAATAATGCCCAGTAAGGCGAACCCTCTTAAATAATCTAATGTGTCAATTCGTTTATTACTGTTGGTCGGTTGCAACGTATATCTCCTCCTTCAAGACCAATTATAAGGAAGATCTTTTAAAAGTAGTAACGATGAATGTTACGTGAATCTAACAAAATTGTCATCTTATAGAGGCTCTATTGGCTCAGGGTAAATCGCTAATAGCTCATATGCATGCTGACGTATAAGCTGAATTAGTGTGTACGGTTCTTTGACAATCGCATGTTGACCAAGGCGAAAGAAAAGGGAGCTATTAAAGTGGAGCTCATGTTGATCGATAATCGTATCGATATAGCCTGTTCCATCACTATGTCGAACAACCGCTTTTTCAAGATGGGGCTCACTTAAACATTGACGAACGCCCTCGCTTGATAATTCTACATATAACCGAATAGGCTGCGGAGGCTCATAGTCAGTTTCAAGCCATTGCTGCAAATTCATCGTCGTTTTATGGTTTGCTTCACTAATTTTTATCCCTTTAATTCGATCTACACGGAAGAGTAATATTCTTTCATTTGATAGCAGTAGCGCAGGCATATACCATAAGCCATCATGAGCGTACACGCCAATAGGCTGGATATGCTTAGAGGTGATACCAGATTTCGATTCATACTGGATATGCAATTGTGATTGGTTAATGATAGCCTCTAAAACGTCTGTTAAGAGTGGTGTTGTAATGGCTCTTTTAGGGTTCCAAAAGGCAATATAGGATTGCAGCGTATCCACCTTTTTCTTGGCTTCCTTCTGTAAGGATTCATACAGTTTTTGAGAGACAGACTTCATTTCAGTATTAAAGGGTAAATCACGATAATAGTGCAAAGACTGGAATGCAAAGAAAATGGCGACCGCCTCTTCCTCGGTAAATAATATCGGGGGGAGAATGGCATTTGATAGCACCGTATAGCCCCCATGTCTTCCTTGTTCCGCATAAATGGGTAGCCCCATATCACTTAAATCCAAAAGGTAACGATGCACCGTTCGCACGGAAATATGGAAGGTGTCGGCAATTTCCTGCGCTGTAAATTTCTTTTTCACACTGACGAATAGCAAAATATCAATTAATCGTTTAGCTTTGGTCATATTTTTTCACCTTTTTATTTAATCATGCCAATAGTTGTCATGTTTTATATTTAGTATAGAGATTGTACAAGAGATTTTCAAAAGAAGAGGAGCTGACGTAATGTCACGAGAAATACTGGTATTTATTGCAGGGAGTTTAGATGGATTTATTGCTAAGGAAAATGATGATCTACAGTGGCTAGAGGAAACAGAGGGAGAGGGTGATAATGGCTATACTGATATGTATCAGACTATTGATACCGTCATTATGGGAAAACGAACATATGATTATATCCTAGAACATCTTAAACCGTTCCCTTATCCTGATAAAAAATGCTATGTGTTCTCAACAACTCAAACTGGGGAAAATGAGCATGTGACGTTTATCCAGGAGGATGTCATCACATTTACTCAACGTTTAAAAGAGCAAGAAGGCACAAAGATTTGGATGGTAGGGGGAGGTAACCTTCTAGATGCTTTTTTACAGGAGCGGCTAATTGACGAATGGATTATTACGATTACACCCCATTTACTGGGCTCAGGGATACCCTTGTTTAAATCTCCCCGTCCATTCGAAAACTTAAGGCTATTGGAAACAAAACGATATGGTCAAATGGTACAACTGCATTATGAGGTAAGGAAAGAGGCTTAAATCAAGCCTCTTCTTTATTGGATAAAGGAACGATAGATTTCTCCTAAGAGACCTTGCATTTGATGGACGCCTGTATCGGTGTTAGTCATGGCAACAAAGCCTTTGTCTAGGTGGGGGTAGGCCACTAGCATACATTGATAGCCAACGCCCCAGCCAAGCGAGGATATTTCAAGCTGCTCACCAGCACCATCAAGAAATACACCAAGGCCCATCCATTCTTTACAGCCCTGAGGACGAATTAGCTCATGGATTGAAGCTAAACCAAGTGTACCCTTTCCCTTTAAGGCCTGCATTACCTCTTGTAATAATTTTGCTAGATCTGACGGTGTTGTCCATAATCCACAAGCTGCATCATACGGGTAAATAGGGTATCTTTGTGCTGTTAGGGTGCCATCTTTCTGATGACCACTTGCTGTATTGGCAGTTGGGACCGCGGAAGAAAAAAAGCTATTTGTCATGGCTAGTGGTCGGAAAATCACGTCTGTCATAAGTGTTGAAAAACTTGAGCCTATTGTATCCTCAATCAGCAATTGAACAATGCAAAAGCCAGCATCTGAATAGTGAAATTCTTGCCCGGCCTCAAAAGTACTATCGATTGGTATGGAACAATAAGGAGTTGTACCTTTTAATAAGTCAACCATCGAAGGCCTCTGCCATCGTGAATGTAAGGGAGAGAAGCTGCCTTTAGGGTCAATAATTCCGGCCTGATGACTTAACAAATGTCGTAATGTTACTTTTTCTCCCTGAGTGTAGCTATGATCTGGCATCTTCCAAGATGTGAGCTTTTGATTAATATCCTCATCTAAATCTACGATACCTTGCTCGACCAGCTTCATCACTAAAATGCTTGTAACTAATTTACTAATTGAACAGGCATTGAAGATGGTTTCGGTATTGATTCTGTTAGTTTTCCCGACCTCTAATAGACCAAAGCATTCTGCCTTCTGAAGCTCACCATCCTTTATATAGGCAATGCTGAGGCCAGCTATTTGTTGTTGCGACATTTGCTCATGTATTGTCATGAATAAAGATCTCCTAGTTTTTCCTTTATTATACCATAATTAGGAACGAATGTTCTTGGAAAACTATCGTTATGTCAGCTGAAATCTATTGTATAATAAAGGAATTATTTCTACAAAGGTACATATAATGGAGGGGTTTTGTGACAAAAGCGTTTCCACAAAAAATACATATCATTGGGTCCGTTGGCAGTGGGAAAACAACATTGGCGAGGAAGTTATCTAAAACCTTGCAGATTCCTTATTATGAGCTTGATAATGTGGCATGGATGCGAAAGGAATCAGGGGATATTCTAAGAACAGATGAAGAAAAAAAGGAGCACTTACAAACCATTCTCCAAACAACAGTTGGATTATAGAGGGGATCCATCAGGAGGAGTGGGTTGTTGATAGCTTCCAGCAAGCTGATTGCATTATCTTTCTCGATACGCCTTATAAAATTCGAGTCTTTCGTATAATAAAAAGATTTATAAAACAAAAAATGGGCTTCGAAAAAGCTCACTATCAACCTACTTTTTCGATCTTTTTTAAAATGTTTCGTTGGAATAAACGCTTTGAAAGGGTAGGAAAGCCTAAATTCTTTAAACAGCAACATGCTGTATTGGCTAAACTTTTAATGATTCAGCGCAAAAAGGATTTAGATTCCTATTTTCGACAATTCTAAAGCGTATCCCGATGTCAGGATACGCTTGTTCTTAGGCATTTTTCTTTGTACGTGTAGTCCGTTTTCTTGTAGCGGGCTTTTTTGTTTTTTCTAAAGAGGCCTGTAGAGCTGTCATTAAATCCGTGACATTTTCAGGAATTGGACGTTGTTTATCGCTTGTAGATATCGTATTTGTAGCTTTCTTTTCTTCAATTAGTTCTAATAAAGCATTGCGGTAATCATCTGTATATTTTTCAGGGTTGAATGTAGTTGTTAGTTGTTCCACTAACATGAGGGCTGTATCAAGCTCCTTTTGTACTACATCCTGTTCACTTGGAATATTAGGGACATCGCCAATGCTTCTTACCTCATCTGGATAGTGAATTGTTTCCATCACAAGGGCATTTTGATAAACACGCACAATGGCAAGCTGCTCTTTAGAGCGGATAACGATTTTGGCAATGCCAATTTTCCCTGATTGTTCTAATGTTTTTCGTAACAATGAATAGGCTTTGGCTCCCGTCGAATCGGGTGATAAAAAATAGGTGCGTTCAAAATAGATTGGATCGATTTCAGTTAATTGCACAAAATCAATAATTTCCACAGCCTTATCTTCATTTTCCTTACGCAAGTTTTCTAAATCCTCTTGATCCAACACAACAAATTTATTTTTGGCATATTCATAAGCCTTCACGATATCCTCATCTGTTACCTCTTGGTTACAGCCCTCACAAACCTTTTTATAGCTAATCGGCGTATGGCAGTCTTTGTGAAGCTGACGCAATTTGACATCTTTATTTTCAGTTGCAGCATGTAGTTTCACAGGAATATTAACAAGTCCAAAGGAAATACTGCCTTTCCACACTGTATGCATTGTTGTCACCTCGTTTTTCTTACTATGATGTATTTTGAGGTTTTTTATGTATCTTAAAATGAAATCTTCAAACACTGAATATAAAAAGCAAAGTAGGTATAGCGGAATGAAACCAATGCTTTTATCCGAAACAAACGATATTCCTAGTGGAGATGAATGGCTATTTGAAACGAAATATGATGGTTTTCGCTGCTTATTAGTTTGGGATGAGGAGCCGAAGCTCATTAGCAGAAATGGACGACAGTTAAATCACTTGTTTCCCGAAATTTTAGCTTTTTGTCAGCAAATATATACATCCATCCAAACCTTTTTACCCCTAACCTTGGATGGGGAGTTAGTTTATTTACGCAATCATTTTAAAAGTGATTTTGCCGTTGTTCAGAAGAGGGGGAGAATGCAAAATCAAGACGTGATTCAGGAACATGCTCATTCATGTCCTTTTCACTATCTAGCATTTGATGTTTTAACCCTTAAAGGAGAATCTCTCCAAAACCACTATTTAAAAACGCGTAAGGAGCAATTGGGCAAGCTTGCGACGAAGTTCAAATGGCCAAGCGTAAACTATGAGAATCCAACGCCTATCCAAGTCATACATGGTAGTGAGGAGCATGAGAGCTTATGGCAGTCCATCAAACTTTACAATGGGGAAGGCATTGTTGCTAAGAAGAAAACAAGTAAATGGCTTGAAAACATACGATCAAATCACTGGTTAAAGATAAAAAATTGGCGTTATGTCACTGTCATTGTCACACAATATGACCATAGCAATAGTTATTTTCATGGTGCAGTTTTTGAGGACAATCAATTACGAGAAGTTGTTACGTTTAAGCATGGGATGACAGAGGAAGAGCATCAAACACTTGTCAAATTCTTTCAGACTAATGGACTGCGTAAAAAGGAGCTATGGGAACTTGAGCCTTCGATTTGTGTTGATATTGCCTGTATTGATTTTGATGGTAGTAAGCTTAGGGAACCTAGATTTCATGCCTTTCGATTAGAGATATCACCTGAGGAATGTCATTGGCTGCACATGCAACGTCAACTGTATCCTATCCCTGATTCAGTTGCTATCACACATCCAGACAAGCCTGTATGGTCGAATATGGGTATTACAAAGGATCAATACTTGTTCTATTTGCAAAATATTTCGCCCTATGTAATGCCTTTTCTAAAGGATCGTCCTCTAACGCTAATACGCTATCCACATGGTGTTCCAGGCGAAAGTTTTTATCAAAAAAGTAAACCAGAAAAAATGCCTAATTTTGTGGCAACAGCTGTGATGGATGATATTGATTATATCGTGTGTAATAACTTGGAAACGTTATTGTGGCTTGGAAATCAGCTTGCATTAGAGTTCCACATTCCATTTCAAACACATCATTCTTCGTACCCGACAGAAATCGTTTTCGACTTAGATCCTCCCTCAATACAAGATTTTTCATTAGCCGTTTCAGGAGCACTTGATTTAAAGAACATTATTGATTATTTTCAGCTCCAATCCTTTGTCAAAACATCAGGTGGAAAAGGTTTACAGCTGTATATTCCTTTACCCGCAAATACATTTACTTATGAAGAGGTACGTATATTTACAGAGTTTGTTTGTCGCTTTTTATGTGAGCAAAAGCCAAATTTATATACAATTGAGCGTTTAAAAAAGAATCGTCATGAAAAATTATATTTAGATTATGTACAGCATGCAGAGGGCAAGACTATCATTGCCCCGTATTCCACTCGGGGCAATGAAATGGGTTTAGTAGCAACACCGCTTCTATGGGAGGAGGTCAATGAAAACCTAACGCCAACACTTTTTACGATTCCCTTTGTCATGGAGCGCATGAAAAAAATGAGTAATCCCTTTCAATTATTTCGTGAAGTAGGGGAGCAACAAAATTTTCAAGCAGTTCTAGATCAATTAAAGGCATGAGGACACTTATGGAGATAGGGAAAGCTTGGACAGGGCATAAGCGCAGTGCGATGTAAAGCGAGCGGTTCACCTGAAAAAAGAGCGCCTTCCGATGTAAAAGGACAGGTTTTACAAAAAGCTTGCATTGACCAGTACTATAAGCGCTTCTAAAAAAGAGGTGTCCCCAATGTCATTGGGAACACCTCTTATTGCCGTTAAAGTGGAATCTGCGCATTTGCTTTTTCGAGATAATCCAGTATGCCCATTGCGGACACAATGGTATCGAATGGGATGGTTTGATAAACAGGATGATCGGACGGAATGCCGTTTTCCTGTAGATAGTTAAATAAAAGTTCCTTTAAGCGAGCATCTAAGTAGTGAACTTGTTCTTGGAACTGGCTGGATGCTGCTTGCGCTTTTCTACCTTCTTCTAAAAAGAGTGGTGTCCAATAGCGCACCTGACGATAGGCTTCAGCTGGATTTTTATAAGCCCCATAGTGACCGAAGTACAATTCACTTGCTTGTAGCTTTTCGTACAATTTTAAGGATTGTTCCATTGTTTCAGGGTTGTATTGATTTGGAGAGGTGGACGGAATGATTAAATCAATTGCTTCCTCATCCATTTCGGGATAGCGAACACCTGTTGTATCTCCTACAAACAAGCCATTTGTTGCGGAATAAAGCATTGAAACATGATGCTTAGCATGCCCCTCAGTATGATAAAACGTTAAATGATGTTGACCTAATTGTAATAGCTGTTCGTGTTGGACTTCAATAATTCTTGTAGCGTCAATGGGCACAATTGGATCAAAAAGGCGGTCAAATTCAGCGCCATAAACCCCTTTAGCACTGCGGATAAGACGACTTGGATCAATCATGTGGGCTGCGCCTCGTGGATGAACCACTAATTTAGCATTGGGACAGCTTTGCAAAAATAACCCTGCTCCGCCTGCATGGTCTAAATGAATATGTGTCACGATGACATAGTCTATATCCTCTACTGCAATATTTAATTTCTGTAACCCTTCCATAATATAAGGTACGGATGGACTGGCCGAAGTTTCGATGAGAGCAATCTTTTCATCGATTAATAGATAGGAGCTTGTTCGCTGCTCTCGACCTAAATCATGTGTATCGATACAGTAGAAATTTGGTGCGATTTGTTGGACGCTAGTCAATTCAATTTCCCCCTTTTTTTTCAAAAATAAGCTAATTCTGCTTATAAATGCAATATTTAGCTACAAAAAGTAGTTGTTATACTATATAATAATAGAAAATTAAACTGAATGTCTATTCATTTTTTTAGGGGGATAGTAATGGAGCATAAAATTCGTTATGATACACGAAAAGTTCATCGTGTAAATTTGGCTATTATCTCAATTTTGGCCATTCTAATATGTGGACCTATGATTCTATCAAAGGGCATCCATTTTTTATTTATTGGGTTAGCTGTCATTGCTTTGGCGGTATGCAATTATTTTTTACCTATAAAGACGTATGTCAAAGGCTTTATTTTTGGTCTCATTCCATCAAGTGTTGTGTTTACCTTATTTTTGCTTGATAGCTTCTCATTAAATAAACATTATATTTTACTGTGCACAGTGGCCATTATTGCCCTGTATTTTAAAAAAGAATTGATTGTTTTTTTTGGAATTCTAACCAATCTTAGTTTTTTCATTTTATATATGGTCAACTCATCATCATTGTTAGGACCATTTGATGACACCATTGTCTTTGTGACACTTCTGGCAATTATGAATGGGGTCATTATTGCTTTTTATTTGCTGGCAAAATGGGGAAATGAATTGATTCAACATGCAGAAATCCAGCAAAATGAAGTGCAAGCATCCTTCAATCAACTACAAAATACATTTCAGGAAATCGAAAAGAGTAGTCAGGCATTGGACAAACATGTCACGCAATTCCAACAAACAATGCAAAGGATTTCTGGCTCTAGTAAGCAAATTTTAGTAGCGACAGAGGATATTTCTGCAAGTATTCAGCAGGAGGCATCTAGTTTACAAATGATTCATGGCACAATGGGTGACTCGGTTCATTTTGTCAATAAAACATTGACGATTTCGAAGGATACGGTCGCTAAATCTACTGATCTACAACAAGAAGTATTAGCAGGGTGGGATAAAATGCAGGATGCAATGACTCAAATGAGCGTCATGAGTCATGCCATGGGCTCAACTGCAGAAACTGTCAACGAGCTGCAACACAGCCTGCAAACAGTGGATAGTCTATTAAAGGGGATTACCCATATTGCAGAACAGACTAATTTATTGGCCTTAAATGCGGCGATAGAAGCAGCTAGAGCGGGAGAACATGGAAAAGGATTTGCTATTGTAGCAGATGAAGTGCGTAAGCTAGCAGAGGAAAGCGCTGCAATTACTGTCAGCATTACCAATGTGACAAAAACCTTGTTTGAAAAATCAACAGAGGCTCATCAACGCTCTGATGACGGTGAAAAGGCACTCCAGCATGGAGAACAGCTTTTACAGGATGTCAGTCATTTCTTTAATAGTTTAAAGGATTCTTTTACGGAAACGAATACAGATTTAACAAGAGGGATGCATGAATTAAGCAGTGCCATCTCCCAATTCGAGGTAATTCAAAAGCAAATTGAAAAACTGAATCACATGACCGAGCAAAATGCGGCTTCTACTGGTGCTATTCTACATTCAGTGGAGGACGAAAATCAGCTTCTAGTAAGCATGACGGATACAACGAACCACATTCAGGCTTTAAGCAACACGTTAAAGGCATTAGTGATGGCAAAGGTATAATAGAACCATTGATATTGAAATAAATGGTAGGGTAAAATAAGAGTAGGATTAACCTTCCTAGATGGAGGGTATAGAGATAGTATTCATCTACATTGTTTTATCCATATCTGGTTGTGGTGATTGTTTTTGAGTTTGTATGAGCCTCAGCACAATAACTTAAATATGCATTTGTAGTGTGTTTGTCATGGTGATTGTCACCATTTAAATAATAGCTGTAGATACATTCAGACCATAAATCTGTTGTATGACTTGAAAAGGAGGAGGGATTCCATGAACATTCGTAGTGTACAGAGTTCAGATTACTATACTTTATCTCCATTGATTAATGAGTGGTGGGGTGGTAGGAATATGTCAGACAAGCTGCCTAAATTATTTTTTGATCACTTTACAAATACAAGCCTTATTATGGAGAAGGATGGCGAAATTATTGGCTTCCTCATTGGCTTTTTATCGCAGTCCAAAACAAATGAAGCGTTCATCCATTTTGTTGGGGTCCATCCTGATTACAGAAAACAGAATATTGCAAAAAGATTATATGATGTATTCTTTCATGTGGTGAAGCAATACCATCGAAATATTGTGAAATGTGTCACGTCGCCTATTAATGAAGTATCCATCGCCTTCCATACGAATCTGGGTTTTAGAATGGAAAAAGGTGACAAAGTGATAGAAAATATGTCCATTCATAGTAATTATGGTGGTGAAAATCAAGATCGTGTGTTGTTTTATAAAATTCTACCGTAATTTACTTTCGATAGTTGGCATATAGTCCCGAATAAGGGGGCTATACATGTTTATTAAAAGGTTATTTACGTTATGGTTTCTACTTTTAAGCATTGTTTGTGGTGCATTTTTCTTTTTGGCAAATGCACCTATTCAATATGCTGAAAAAACCAATGTTTCTATGTCACAGCCTAGTAATGATGAATTATTGCGTTATATTCAGCAATATCAATTTTTAATTAGTGAGATTTCCTATACATTGCGTAAAGAATCCTATAGCTTTCTATTAGATTATGGAATTTTACCTAATGGAAAAATAGAGCTCCTTGTGTCATTACCCGACAAGGTCGATCACAAGACAAAGCAACATATAGAAGAAACAATGCTGGACGTTATCAAAGCTAATGAATTAAACCCCATCTCTTTTCAAATAACGTTAAAGCAACTCTATGAGCCAGTAGAAGCGATCTCAACTCGGCTAAGTTATAATGATGTCATGGCCAATCTATTTGAGGTGATGTTTGCAGAAAATTTTGGCACTTTCAGCATTGACCATAGTATGACGTCTGAGGAAATTCAAGTAAGAATTAATTTAACTCAAGAGAAAAATCACAAGGCTAAAAAGAAGGCTCAACAGTTAGCAGAAGATACGATAAAGCAGCATCAATTTGATGTAGAAACCTTTTCTATTGATGTTCAAAATACGATGAAAACTTTAGATTAAAAAATAATTCAGATTAGATGAAGAGGGGAATACATACTCTACATGTGACAAACTCTGTATCTTTTTCCTTTATAGGTGTGTGTCAAGGTATGATGGTCATTTTCAAAGAAGTGCAGTGTAAGGGTTTTGATTTCTAAAAACGGAGCGGACCATTATGGTGATGCTCTTTTTTTATTAATAATCTCAATAACCATGGGGGTAAAAAGAAATGAATAAAACACAACATAAAATAGCAATCATTACGGGTGCAAGCCACCCTCAAGATATTGGAACAGCTATTTGTAGAAGACTGGCTATGGATGGTGTTAATGTTTTTTTCACACACTGGCATGCTGATCGTAAGTGGATAGGAGAATTCAAACAGGAAATTTTGAGTAAGGGTGTTTCATGTGAAGAATTGTCGATTGATTTATCAGATTCCCAAGCTCCAAAAACGATACTCCAAACGGTTTTCGAAAAACTAGGTGTACCTTCCATTTTAGTGAATAATGCTGCCCATTCAGCACAAGATGGTTATCTAGCATTAGATGCTCAAACATTAGACGAGCATTACGCGGTGAATATAAGGTCAACCCTACTACTTTGTGTGGAATTTGCACGTCTTTTTGAAAAAGCTAATTTAAACTCAGGGAGAATTATTAATATGACTTCTGGTCAAGATTTAGGTCCTATGATGGGAGAGCTAGCCTATGTGGCAACGAAAGGGGCAATTTCAGCCTTTACTAGATCATTAGCACAGGAGCTAGCACCGCTGGGCATTACCGTCAATGCTGTCAATCCAGGGCCAACAGATTCTACATGGATGAATGATGAGATTAGAAGTTATCTGTTACCCAAATTTCCAATGGGGCGGATTGGGACACCAGTGGATGTGGCCAAGGTGATTAGCTTTCTTGCTAGCGAGGAGGCTACATGGATAACTGGTCAAATAATCCACTCAGAGGGCGGATTTTTACGAGGATAATTGATTAAAAGCCTTGCTACAGTTGTGGCGAGGCTTTTCTACGTGCTTATATGTACGTAAAAAGGGTCACTCCCGAAATTGGAAATGACCAAGGTTTGTTAGGTGTGTTCGTTGGAGGAAAAAATCTTAAAGAACAGATACACTACTATTTTATTCGGTTAGTATAATAATTTATAGGCTTTAAACCAGTGACAGCGTATCTTCCTAAGGGCTTTATTTTTTCCCCACATCAACACTTTTATAGTCCTCCTACTTATGTATAGCAAGGCAAAAAGGTTGCTGTAGACCCACTCGATGTTGGGTTGTTATGATGATGATGTACGTAAGTGGGAGGTAAGTGAATTGGAAGCAGAAAGATATAATAATCTTAAATTAGGTGAACGTGGTGCCATTATCAGTATTATTGCTTATATAATTTTATCCATCATAAAAGTTGGCATTGGTTACTTGAGTGGTTCAGAAGCTTTAAAAGCGGATGGTTTGAATAATACGACAGATATTATTGCCTCTATTGCAGTACTTATTGGACTAAAGCTTTCACAAAAACCAGCAGATCATGATCATCGCTATGGTCATTGGAAAAGTGAAACCATTGCATCAATGGTCGCTTCATTTATTATGATGGCCGTTGGTATTCAAGTATTGGTCGGTGGGTTTTCTTCCATTTTTCAAGGTGGAAAAGAATCGCCGGATATGGTCGCAGCCTATGTAGGGATAGGATCAGCATTGGTGATGTATTTAGTCTATCGTTACAACAAACAATTGGCTAAAAAAATCAATAGTAAAGCCGTTATGGCTGCAGCTAAAGATAATTTGTCAGACGCTTGGGTAAGTATTGGAACCGCTGTAGGAATTTTAGGGTCACAACTACATATGCCTTGGTTAGATACGGGTACTGCGATTGTCGTAGGTTTCATCATTTGTAAAACAGCTTGGGAGATTTTCAAGGAAGCCTCTCATGAACTATCGGATGGATTTGATGAGAAAATTCTTCAAACATACAAAGAGATTATTTTAAAAATAGATGGCGTTAAAGGATTGAAAGAAATCAGAGGAAGAAATTATGGGAATAATGAGGTAATTGATGTCGTTATACTTGTAGATGCAAAGTTAGATATCACGAAAGCGCATGATGTTGCTTCGGTTGTTGAAAAAAATATGGTGGAAGAGCAAGGGGTTTATGAAGTGCATGTCCATGTAGAGCCTAAGGATGCATAGGGCAATTAAGTCCTAAAATGTAATATTCAGCTTCAAAAAATATACGAGGTAAGGAATGTCGCTATTGAAATACAAAAACAATTGCCTCTAGCTACTTAATGGCGTTGAAATGACTAATTTTAACCTTTAAAATTGGTGGTACGTGCAGGTTTTAGCCTTCATTGATAAAAAAATTCACTTTTCACTGGACTAATACGATTTTTTATCATATACTGTATGTAATAGAATCTTTCTTAAAGAAATAATAAATTCACATATTACAAAGAGTAATCGTGTTTTGTTAGTTACTTTTTGTAATATGTGAATTTTTTTCTTTGGAAGTAGTATGATTTTATTTAATAACATTATTGGAGGTCATTTAAATGACACAAGGTACAGTAAAATGGTTTAACGCAGAAAAAGGTTTTGGTTTCATCGAAGTAGAAGGCGGACAAGACGTATTCGCTCACTTCTCAGCTATCCAAGGTGAAGGTTTCAAATCACTTGAAGAAGGTCAAAAAGTTGAATTCACAGTTGAAGAAGGTCAACGTGGACCACAAGCTGCTAACATCGTTAAACTTTAATTTTTAAATGAAGAAAAACATTCTTAAATAGAGTGGTTTCAGTAGACAAAGTCGATTTTTTCGACTTTGTCTTTATTTTTTTTCTCATTACATTTCAAATCAAAATACATTTGTTACTTGCCTATTCTCGATGAAAGAAGTGAGGATATGAGGTTTTACCAAGAAGAATGTAAAAGCAACACGAGGGAGTTTGTTTAGTATGATCTGTTTACAAATCAAAACTACCTAAAATCATAAAATCTACAATCACGCCACTTACTGGATTTTCCGATCCTAATACATTAATTCCTAATACTGTCACACCACTAATATTTGTAATATTAGCAGAGACATATTTCCCACTAATATTCTTCTCTCTCATTTGAACTCTCGGTCTTAAGTTTATCGTTGGATTTGTCGAGTATACACTTGCAACTGCATAGTCAATAGTAGATAAAAGAGCATTGCCATTCGCTAATGCATTGTCTGTAAAATATAATGTGGCTATTCCATTTGCATCAGAGGTAGCTTGTCCATAAACGATGCGCTTTACTTTTTTTGGATTTGCATCTCCTGCTTTAAACACCTGCATGACAGTTGGGGCAAGTGTAATAAAATCAATGCTCATAGGCATTCTCCTTTGTTATTTTTAGCCCAAATTATGCTTGATATATTCTATGAACTGTTTGTTAGATTAGTACACTAAGCAACAAACTTCCTACATACATTCTTCTATGCAACAAAGTAAGTAGTAAAAAAGGGTCACCAGGGTGGAAGACGACCCTTTGATCATAGCATGAATATTTGAGGATAATAGAAGGTAATTATTAATGATATAAGAAAGTAGCACCAGCAATAATTAAAAGAATAAAGAGGACAACAATTAGAGCGAATGATAAATTATCATGCTTGCCATAGTTTGAACCGTAAACTTCATATCCCATATGAAAGTCCCTCCTTTCGAAAATCTAGAATATGTAAAGTATAGAAAGCTTCAGGCAAAATAATCTCCTTTAAAACGAGGTTTATATAAATGAATAAATATTTAAGGGTCACTCGGCTGAAAGTGACCCTAAGTAACAATTCGGGAGGTACATGTTAAACTAGATTAGCTTAACACTACTATTTATATGAAAAGTTAACTCATTGTGCATAGTTTATTGCCTTTAAAATAAAAATAAGACTATGACGGTCAACCAACGTCACAGCCTATGCGATACACTTATTAATAGTTTGTGTAAATACAGTCTATTTTTACATTCAAAAAGCCGCAGCGTCGACAAACGCTACAGCTAAAAGTATTTTAGTTATTCATATCCATCAGGCCAGGACTGTGTTCATTTGGCATCTCTGGCATAACAGGTACTGGGAATCCTTCTGGTGGAGGGGTCACATTTAATTCTCCACCATTTCTACTTGGAGTTTGTCCTTGAAAGATTTCCCCGATACGAGTTGGATCTAATCTAAAGTTAAATTGAGCATTGTGATAACCCATTTCAACAAACTTTCTACACTCTGGGTATTTGTTGATATCGTAGTTCGGTACAGGGAATAATTTTCCCCAATCTACCCCTAAAGTTTCTAATGCTTTGGCAAATGCATTTTGATGAGCATTGTCACGAACAATTAGAAAAGCAAGTGTTTCTCTAAATGTCTGATTAGAGCTCATCTCATATATACGTGTCTTTTGAAGTACACCCGTTGACTCCAATACTAAATTATCCAATAAATCTGCAATAAGGTTTCCATGTGCATAAACCCACGAACCATTCCAGGGATTACCTGCTGCATCTACAGGCAAAGATGATTGTGCACCCACAATATAATGGTGTGGATTGGCATGTTTAACTGCCTCATCTAAAGGTGCTTGGTCCATGCCGTTATTTCCAGGAGCAGAGGATTCCCCAGAATCATTTAGTAATTGGTTGATTGTATTTTGTACAAGTTCAACGTGTGCAATTTCTTCTAAGAAAACACCCCGTAATAAATCACGATATTGGGTTTCTTTGCCTCTAAAATTAGAGCTTTGAAAAAAGTACTGCATCATGGTTCTCATTTCACCATAATGACCACCAAGTATTTCTTGCATTACTCGTGCTGCTTGAGGATCTGGTTTGTCAGGTTTAATAATGTTTATCAATTCTTCTTTATAATAATACATTTACTTTCCTCAATTCGGGGGAATAGTCTTTATTTTTCAGGATAATTAACATGTAATGGCGGTGGTACAAGCCAGCCTTTATTTTTGTTTAAACGTAAAAGTTTTGCACCAAGTTGAGCTTTAGCCATATGGAATTGCCCAAACATTAATGCGATGTCTTCACGAGTAGAAGTACCCATTGCCTGACTACATGCAACTAATCCAGCTGCTAGGTCAGCACTTAGAGCAGCGCTTATTTCTGGATCATTAAACTTTGCACCTGGAGGAATATCTTCCAGTCTTGCTACAGGTCTCTCGGGTGATGCAGGAGGTAGTGCAATCCCGTTTGTTTTTAGAATTTTTTCTAATTGCTTTACTTCTTCCCTGCATGTTTCGATGATATCTTCAATAATTTTTTTAAGATCTTCATCACCAGCATGATTATAAAACGTTTGATAGCCAGAAATCATGCCATAGTCTGCAATTAAACCCGACCAAACACTAAATACCTCACCATAATGCAACGGTTCATCTTTTGGATTTCCACCAAGAATACCCATCTGTACACATCCTTTTCTTATTTTTCGCCATTAAAGCCATGTTAGTATGGCTGAAAAAATAAGTAAAATTCACTTTTAATAAAATTTTTATTGCTAAAAATCAAAAGAAGCCACAGAGAAAGAAATCTCTGCAGCTCTTTAAGTAGTGAGACACTACGCACTTATAGAATGGATGTTTTTTGTTTAGTTATACGTTTAATGTAGCTTTGAAAAAGTGAAAAGTATAGATTTTCTTAAGAAAGGCCACTTTAAAGCATATTGGAGGTGAGTGTTTTGACAAAAGAAAAGCAAAAGAATGAAGTAGAGCAAGAAGAAATAGCAATGGAATTTAATCCTGAAGAATTAGAAGCAGTAAAAGAGGAACAAGAGCAAAAGAAAGAACAGTCCTTCAATAAAAAAGAAAAGAAGTAAGAAGGTAAGTATGCCATCATCAATGGTTATGGCATTTCCATAAAGGTTATGCTTGAACCTCCAATGACTTAATTGAAAGAAGATGATTTAAAATGGACAAGAATTTGAATTACGGGGAAGATTATAAATTTATCCCAGCAACTTCTGTTGGAAGCGGTGTAGGTATAGACATATTACCTGATTTATATCAATATACGATTCAAATTGTAAATATTGTACTTTATGGTGAACCGCAGATGAAAGATTTTGTGCTAATAGATGCGGGGATGCCCAAAAGTGCGGATGAGATCATTTCAGTTGTTGAAGAACGTTATGGTTCTAAGTCTCGACCGAAGGCAATCATACTGACTCACGGTCATTTTGATCATGTCGGAGGAATCATAGAATTAATAGAGCGGTGGGATGTTCCTGTCTATGCGCATACATTGGAAATACCCTTTTTATCTGGAAAACAAAATTATCCCGAGCCTGATCCAACGGTAAATAACGGCTTGGTTGCTAAAATGTCACCTATTTTTCCAAATGAAGCTATAAATTTAGGTGGTAACCTCAAAGTTTTACCTTCTGATGGTAGTGTTCCATTTATGGCAGGTTTCAGATGGATTCATACGCCTGGCCATTCACCAGGGCATATATCTTTATTCCGTGAGAAGGATAAGGTGCTTATTGCTGGAGATGCATTTGTTACGGTCAAGCAAGAATCTCTTTATAAGGTGATTACGCAGACAAAAGAAATCAGTGGTCCCCCTCAATATTTTACAACAGATTGGCTGGCTGCTCGAGCATCTATTGAAAAATTAGCAATACTAAAACCTTTAGTTGCCATCACAGGGCACGGATTACCAATGAAGGGCGAAGAACTGACAAGCAACCTAAAAAAACTTGTCGATGATTTTGAACAAATCGCACTACCCAAGCAGGGTAAATATTTAAATTAACCACGTAAGGAAAAAACAAAGAAAAAGCCGCAGCGTCGTCACACGCTACAGCCATTGTCTTGCCAATTTAGTCAGATGATTCATTATATCATAAATTATCAGATTGCAACTGCAGAATGAACATATTTGAATGACAAGACACAATGAGTGACCAGATTGTTAATAGGAGCCTGTTTTGATAATAGCTATCAAAACAGGCTCCTTCTTTGTATTTGAATGTCATAGATCATTTCATGGTATAAAATTTCCTTTTTAAAAAAGTGGTTGAACAAATTTTTTATTTGTGTATATAATGTTTATATAGTATATATACAATATAATAAATTTGTGGGGGGAATTGTTTAAGTGATAGGCACTGAAAAAGCGGATGAAAGTAATCTGTTAAAACGATGGATCATCACTATTGGTATATTTTTAATTGTTCAATTGATCTTTATCGCGGTCGATGGCACTGCTCTTGAGCCGAACATGAACGATAGTAATAATTTAGTTGCCAGAATGGGAAGATGGATTTTGGATTCGAGGCTTTTCACCGAATGGATAACGCCTTATTCCTTTCCTTTTTTTAATATGTTCATCACAATCCATGTTATTGCTATACTGATTGCAGCACTAGGGAATATTATTTCAACGATATTCTCAAAAAAATAAAGAAGAGGGATTGGCATGCAAATAATTATTTCGAACAGTTCAAAGGAGCCAATTTATGAACAAATTACGAATCAAATTAAATCACTTATTTTAGCAGGTGAACTACAGGAGGGCACTGCAATACCTTCCATGCGTAACCTCGCAAAGGATTTACAAATTAGTGTAATAACGACAAAACGGGCTTATGAAGAATTGGAGAAGGCGGGCTTTATCTATTCCATTGTTGGCAAAGGATCTTTTGTAGCGGAGCAAAATTTGGAGGTTATACGGGAAAAGAAGCTGAAGGTTATTGAGGAACAACTGAGTGCGGTCATTGCGAATAGCAGAGAAATAGGCCTGTCACTTGATGAGCTAAAGGAATTATTGAAGATTTTATACGAGGAGTGAAAGGGATGGAAAATGTAGTCGAATTAAAGAATGTCACAAAGAGGTTCAAGGGCTTTTCCGTAAATCATATAAATTTACAGGTAAAGCGAGGCTTTGTAACGGGTTTCATTGGAGCAAATGGAGCTGGTAAGTCTACAACGATAAAAACGATGATGAATCTATTAAGGCCAGATGCTGGAGAAGTAAAGCTTTTCGGATTAGACTACAAGACGCATGAGAAGGAGATTAAGCAGCGCATTGGGTTTGTATACGATGGCAATATATTTTTTGAAGGGTTGAACTTAAAAGATATAAAACGTATAGTTGCACCTGCTTACAAACGCTGGGACGATACAATATTTTATCAATATGTAGAACAATTCGAATTACCACTTAACAAAGCAATAAAAACATTTTCTAAAGGGATGCAAATGAAGGCTTCATTAGCAATAGCCCTCTCACATCATGCAGAGCTAATCATTATGGATGAGCCGACAGCAGGATTAGATCCCATTTTTAGACGGGAGCTGTTAGATCTATTACAGGAATTAATGGTTGATGGCAATCGCACTATTTTCTTTTCTACGCACATTACAACTGATTTAGATCGTATCGCAGATTACATAGCTTTTATACAGAAAGGGGAATTAGTATTTAATCAATCTATACACGATGTAGCTGAAAACTATGCGCTCGTTAAAGGTGAGTTGAATCTACTTGATAGAGACACTGAAAAAGCATTTGTCCATGTTCATCGTGCATCCACAGGATTTGAAGCATTAACGGATAATATTAAAGCAGCGAAAAATATTTTTGGAGACACAGTTATTATTGAACGTGCCTCTCTGGAAGATATCATGTATTACTTTAAAGGAGGCATCCATCATGCTTAATTTAATTAAACGCGATGTCATACTACAGAAAAGGCAGCTATTACTTTTTATTCCTTTTATCTTAGTTTTTATTTTGTTGGGGGCACCACCCATTTTAATTTTTCTGGTCGCCAGTATTTTTATTCCCTTTAACACATATGCATACGATGAAAAAGTTGAGACGAATATATTATTAAACTCCTTGCCATACACACGTACAGAAATTATCGCATCCCGCTATCTTGGAGCGATTGTCTATATGATTTTATCCATAGGTGTTACAAGTCTAGCGCTGCTAGCTTTCAATAAACATTTTACGGTATCTGACATTGCCATTGGTAGTGGCTTATTCTTACTATTTGCTGCGTTGACCTTCCCATTATTTCAGATATTTAAACAGGGTTATATTACAACGGTTATACTTATTAGCTTTATCCTCTTAACTTGGATTTCAAGACCGATTGCATTGTATATGAATGAACACTTAACAACAATTATTGATTTTGTTGATAATACATCCGTTACGGTTTTATATACAGGGGCGACGTTTTTTATTATGCTAATCTATATTATTTCTTGGGGGATTACACATATTATTTATCAACGAAAAGCCTTCTGATTGTGTGCTTTTGTTTACTTCTAGCAAGGAAAGTGGTCAATTTTAGAATGGTGCCCACTTGATAAAATATCATTTGGAACTAAATGTAAGATGGATTTAAATGTCTTTATGCAAAAATGAATGAAGTAAAAAGGTTATGTTGCTTAATATAAGGGAAAGAATGAAAGCCTCCATATGCCTACAAATCGACATATTTAGGCATGTTTACTTAGTATTTCGAAAGTTGTTTTATAGTAATATTTGGTATATAGTCTGTAGGAGGTTTTATATGCCTGATTTATTACTCGTTCTTTTTTTATTTAACTTTTCTTTATTTCTTTTGCACGAAATGGATGCAATAAGATGCTCTGAGTGGCGATTGTTTATAATACTTAAAGATATGGAAGATTCAAAGGCTTATAAAGTATTCACTTTTATTCACCTGTTTCTATACGTATTAATCCTTTCCTTACTTTTCAGTCAGTATCAAACCATCATTTTTTGGGTCCTTGATCTATTCTTTATCATTCATGCAATCCTGCATTTATTTTTTGAAAGGCATCCTCGAAATGAATTTAAAAATAGGTTTTCAAGATCCATTATTTATCCAATGGGGGTCCTTTCTGTCATACATTTAGTATTATTAATTAATATTTCGACTTAATTGTATTATAAAGGAAGATTTCAGCTAGTAATTTGCAGAAAATTATTCCAATTTGTTGGTTTTCTGCTTATTATAAAGATGGAGGTGATTATCAGATGTATAGTAATACGGCAAATATGTTGAAGCAAACGAACAATCTTATCAATGCATTGAAAAAATTGAAGCAAAATCTATCTTTTGTGAAATTGTATATTAATAGCGATAGAATACTGGCTATCTATTTTTTAAGTAATGCGTATAGTGATTTTAATTTATTTAAAACAATTTATTTATCTGTAACACCTGGTGATCAAACGATTGATAAGTTTTTACAGGAGTATGAAAAATTCTTTGTAGAAGTGAATAAATACTTAGAGGTCTTTAATGATGATAGCGTTGTCGAGGATAGACTTCATAAGGAAGTTTTGTTTGCGATTAATGAATTAGAAAGATATTTGTTAAATCTGTTAGATGTGTATAGATAAAAAGTTAGACATTCCTTATTTCTGAGGGGTGTCTTTTATTTTAAAGAAGCTCCTTAGATTAAGCTTCTCTGGTTGTAGGGAGAAATGAATAAGAAATGTTAAGGGATAGGAGAAAAATATGATTAGAAAAATTGAAATGGGTTTGTTTGTAATTGGAGTAGTAATGGCTGTAATAGGTATGCCTTATTTATTGGGGTATTCAACGAATGAATGTTTAAAATATCCTCTCTATCTAGGGTTAATATTAATGGTTGCCACTATCCCTGTAACAATATCCAAAAGAAAGTAATCCATTGAGATTTAAATACTTGGTGTCTAGAGATTGTAGAGACACACTTGTGATATTGATCCTAAAGAGTAGTATTATTCATAAGTAACGAGTTATCTTGCTGATACGTACTATAAAAATGATTTTAAGTAATAGAAAATTAAACAGTCACAAAAGTATTAAACAAAAATGCTATCTTGCTTTGAAACCTAATTTTAAAGAGAGACAACACTAAATGATGAAGAAATAAATACATTGTTAAAATAACAAAATGAATGCAAGAAAATAAGAAGCTCCATATAACTAAAGAAATACTACTCAAATCGCCTGGATAACTTTCTGCAGCTGTAAATCGAATACCTCCCATAAAAAGCACAGTCACCGATTGGATACAATAAGTTAAGAAAAGTACGATTACAAAATAAACAATATACGATAAAGTAAGAAAAATGTCTTATGAACTATTCCAGTCTCCTCCAACAATAATGATATTAGTTAGTTGCACATTTCTAAAAGTAATGCTCCTTCCATTACGAAAAAGGAAAATATTACATATATAAAATTAGGTGAGACATTGTTAAGATTTGATAGGTAAAGTATTCGATGGAATTGGAATAGAAAGCTAGTTAGTCATTACAAACTTTAAAAAATGGTACATAGGTCTAAACTTAGGGACAATTAAAAAAGTAGTCAAAATAAAATATAGGAGCAGAAATGGCAGTCCTTACGTAATAAAGAAAGGAAAAACAGAGCTGATAATTGAGAATAGAGAAACTATTGTAGAGAAATTATCCGAACTTTTCTTAGTGCGACCATAGCTTTTAGAGGGTTTGTAAAAGGAAGGGAAGTATTTTATGAAAAATCAATTGATACGAATAATCGCTATCGCTCTACTTGGTGTGTGTGTATATATTAATATGTACGAAATAGATGAATTAGGGTTGATGCAATTTTTTGCATATGCTGGCTTATTAGGTTTTACTTTTGCGGTGGGTATTCCAATTATCTTTATTAAAAATAAGATTAGTTTATCCAAAAAATTTGGTTTGTTGTTTTTAAGCATGATTATCGCAGCAATAATTCCTTTATTGGGATTTGGAAATTTAAAATATATCCTTGAAGAACATTTAATGAATAAAGAGATGAATAAAGTTGTAAATCAATATAATGTAAATTTGCAAACTGATGAGGTGTTTTTAACCTTTCAAAATCATCTTCTCGTTGGAAAAAGAGATGATTTGTTTGGAAGTATAGACAAAACACTATTGGTTTATAATGCCGTAGGGAAAGAAACGAAAAGAATAAAAATAACGGAATTAGCAAAAGCAGCCGTTCCTTATCTGCCCCTTACTGATAAAGAAAAGGAAACAACTTATTTTGATGGTATGAAGACACAAGGAAATACATATGACCTTTGGGAAAAAATAGATGATAACGACATACAACTATTTTTTAGATACGTTACAACGGAAGTTTCTGAGGATTATCAACCTGAACCAGATATGCCAGCCGATGCAAAGGACATAAAGTTCCATTATGATATCACCTATTCACCGGTTTTAGATGAGAACGGGGAATTTGTTTTTAGTTCGGATACTTTCCATTTATATAAAAGCAACGACTCAATTCGAGTTAGCTACAAAGCTTCGGGCATTGAAGCGATTGTTGCTCCAAATACTGCAGTGTTAGTGAACGAAATCAAGTAAAGATTACATACATTGCTAACAAAAGTACAACATGAAGCCAGTAGAGTGTTAGCGGCAAATCCAAAAACGGTATTAGGATGAATATACTAAGTAACAACAAAGCCTAGGTACTCAAATTAATGTTGAGCCTGGGCATTTTTTACGTGATTTATTTATCTAACGAACGTGTTGTTTTCGAAATTTCAAATAAATGAATGACCACAACCTAATAAAGTGGTAAAGTATAGAAAAAGTGAATGGAGAATTATGTAATGGAAAAACTGAAGAAGGTTGAATTAAAACATTTTTCAAGTGAATATATGCAAGGACTGAACGCTTTTGTACTTACTGAAGAGCAAAAACAATTTTCTGCACTGCCGAGTAATTTTGAGGAAATTAATGAAGGACAGCATCGCATTGTAATTCTAAGTGAAAATACACCTGTTGGTTTCTTTCTCCTAAATGCAAATGAACGAGTTAAGAAATATTCTACGAATAGAAATGCGATGCTATTATCTGCATTATCAATTAATCATACAGAACAAGGGAAGGGCTATGCAAAACAAGGAATGACATTACTAGTTGAGTTTGTTAAAGCAGAATTTCCAAATTGCGATGAAATTGTTTTAGTTGTAGACAAAGATAATATTCCAGCACAGAAACTATATGTAAAAGTAGGTTTTGAAGATACGAATGAAAGGCTAATAGGACGTATCGGCGAAGAAATAATCATGAGGCAATTCATAAAATAAAGTTAGACCACCATTGTCACCAGAGTTTATGCTACATTTTGTAGATGAACTCTGGTTTTATGTTTTGGGGAAATGTCGCATCCATTCTTGAAAAAGAGTTTCATCGATCAAAATTAGCAAAGAAAATTATTTAAAATATCCTGATTAAAAATACACCGGCTATCATCACCATTAAACCAATTATTTGTAATGGTTGAATTCGATTCTTTAGCGAGTTAAACAATCCGAATTGCTGTACCAGCAAGCTACCAGTGATTTGACCGAATAAAGCAAGAACTACAGTTTGGCCATTTCCAATTTGATTGACAAGAAATACATTGATGAGAACATAAGATCCTCCTAAGATCCCGCCAATCCATATCCACCAAGGAGCAGCTTGTTTAAAAGGCTCTTTAATACTTGTGTAAGATCGATCCTTTAACCCAACAATTATAATCAAGGTAATAGTACCAACAAAGAATGAAACAAGGGCAGCATGAGAAGAAGAATGAAGAACTTTTCCTAATTGTCCATTAACAGCGATTTGGATAGCTAGTAACATCCCTGCTAGAATCCCTACTATGCGCCAAATCCATAGATTCCGCACATTCTCCTTATTTGTTCGGGGAGAATACTGTTCATTTTTCTTGCTTCGTATAGCTGTAGCTAAAAGGACGCCTAGTAAGACTAGTAATATGCCAAAGATTCGATTCCATCCAAAGGAATATTGTGTTGCATTAAACCAGCCATTATGATCGATGAACATACTCATGAGAGTCATTCCAAAGATCGGTAGGATAGTTGTTTGCACACTTCCCAATTTAGGAAACAAGAGAATGTTAGTAGTTATCGCAATAGCGCCACCAATTCCCCCCAACCATATATAGATAGGTTGGTTCAACAATAAATCTAATGGAATCCCCAGTGATGAACCACTACTTACTAATGTAATAGTTAAGAAGATGACACCAACAGCGAAGGAAATCATTGAAGCTAAAAAAGGAGAAATCACAAACTTTCTTAATTGAGCATTAATGGCTGTTTGCACAGCAAGAATAGCTCCAATACTTATAGCCAAAAGTACTGCAAACATAAAAATTCATCACAACCTTTGTTGAAGAAAATGTAAAGAAAAAGAAATGTAAAACAACGCATGATTGATTATATCAAAGTACGTGTTGAATTTTATAAAATTAAGCACTGAACACTAAGTAAGAAATAGATTTTATTTATGATGTGGAACGTCACCAAACACATTAAGATAATGATAAAAAATCAGTTTCTCAAAAAAGAAATGATTTTTCATGTATAGAAGCGATTAAGAAATAGAGCTTTATGTTAATAAAGTATAGTGTAATCTCTTCATATTCTGTATATTGGTGTATGAGGAGGAGATTTCATGGCAAGAAAATGGATACTACCATTATTTATATTACTAGGTGTTTTGATCTCTGGTTGTAGTGAGGGCCAGGAAAAAGGTAGCAAAGATGGTGGAGATGTGGAAGTAACTATTCCAGCTCTATTTTTTGAGGGTCAGGACATTGATTCTGTTATTTCAAAGGCAAAAAGCAGTGGGATGAAGGAAGTCAGTAAGAATGAGGATGGTTCTTTAACTTATAAAATGTCTGAAACAGAACATAAAGAAATGATGAAAGGTTTAAAAGAAGGCATTCTAGCAAGTGTAGATGAGCTTAAAGCAAGTGAAGAGTTCAAATCTATTAAAGATGTAACCTATGACAAGTCTTTTTCAGAATTCACTTTATCTGTAAACAAAGAAGAATTTGATAATAGTCTTGACACCATGGCCTCATTCGGGCTAGCTTTAACAGGTATGTACTATCAATTATTTAATGGTGTGGATGAAAAGGATTATAAAGTCAAAGTAATTTTTAAAGATGAATCAAATGGAGATGTAATTAACACGATAGTTTATCCAGATGATTTAAACAAGAAAAAATGATCGGAAGAGCACCTAACATAGGTGTTCTTTTTAAATGCTTTGAGTGCAATCGAGTTGGGCAGTAGTAGTTGTTCCTGATTCTTGATGGCTTTTTATTTTTGCAAAGGTTTTGTGTTCAAAGTAGAATGTCAGCAGCAAATTCTTAATGCAAACATGGATAGGCATAAGAAAATGATAGAATTTGTTTTGAGAAACGACTGACGATAGCATAGTTGTAAGTAGAGATAGAACTAAATGATCCCACAAAGCCCAGATACTCATTAATTTTGAGCCTGGGCTTTATACTTATTTAACTTGTAATCCCTTTTATTATTCTCAAGATCGGCTGAAGGAGCTATCTAAAGAAATTTTTAATAGCATCCATACGAATTTTGCTATAACATTCTTCGCAACGAAAAATCTTATCGGTTCTTTCCTTTAACTGTCTAAATCTCAGTGATCCCTCGTATACTCTGAATTTATTCCTACAACTAGAACAAATTACCTCATAGTAATGCATAGCTATCCTCCTCAAGTTTTCTGACATATTACTTTTTAGTTGATTTATCGAATATTGTAATCAGTTCTCTCGTATATTCCTCAACATTTAACTGGGGATTTCTCATTAATTCAATAGTGAATCCGTCAATAGAATTTCGTATCGTTAACGCCATTACTCTTGAAGCCAATTTGGTGAATTCTCGGAAGACACCCGCGTGCATTCCTAGTGTAAGTATGTTTTCAATGGGTAGAAAAATAGTATCATCATGATCCGCCGCAAATCGAAGTTTGCCATCAGCAGTTCTTTCATTAGAAACAATTTCAATGACAGCAAATACATGTTGCCGATTTTCATCTATGAATCTAAGGTTTGATTCAATATAAATGCTAAGCATATCTATAGGAGATTTTTGATTTTCGATTAGAGGAGCAGTATAAGCTTGACATGCCATATAGTAATCATAAATTACTTGCTCTAACAATTCCCCCTTACTTGCAAAGTGATAGGAGATAACCCCCTTGCTGATTTGTGCCCGTTTTGCAATTTGACCTAAAGAAGCTTGAGCGTAACCCACCTCTGCAATGGTTTCAATAGCACATTCCACAATTTGAGTTCTACGAGCTTTTTCAATAAATGACATTTCTTTTTGATTAGTTGTTTTATTTTTTTTACTCATGTATTTATTTTAGCACGGTTGTACTAATTAAGCGATTAAAAAAACATTTAGGAAGGTTCCTAAATGGAGGCTTTTCTTTTACTTTGAAATGTCAAGGGCTAGACTAGGGCGTTTCGTGAGGAAGATTAAGATACTTGAGCTTAATGGAACTATTTCTTATCTGTTGACATGGAGTCGGCTCCATCTTTTAAGATGAATGAAATCAAAGAATGGAGTGATGGGATGGTAATTTTGACAACTATACTAATTGTGTTATATGCGGTTTTAATAGGAGTGGCAGGGATAAAAAAATGGAAAGAAGTTGGATTTGAAGTACGAACATTTATATTTGTTATCATATCAATTAGTATTCTCTTAATATTATGGATACCAAGCAAAGGTTGGTTATTTATATTACTGATAATTGCGTTTATCTTGTTACATATACTAGCAGTTATAGAAGGGAGGTTAACAAATGGACGAATTACTTTCAGCCATCATATCATTCGTTTCATTTTCCATTGTATAATTGCCCTAATGGTTTATAAATCTATATTATAGAAGGAGATTTTAATGAAAATTGGTGAATTTGCAATATGTACTGGTCTTAGTAAAGATACTATTCGTTATTATGAAAAAATGAATTTATTGCAACCGGAAATTAAAAATAAGCACCGCTATTATAACAAGAAAGACATTGATACAGTAGAAGCAATTCTTAAACTTAAACAAACGGGATTTTCTCTCCAAGAAATCAAAATGCTTTTTGATTGGTCGGGAAATATTGATCAAAATAAAAAACTGACAAAAGAAGAAATACAAAATCTACTTGAAATAAAAGTTATATTCCAAGAAAAGTATGAGCAGATGTTACAAAGAGAACATCAGCTTAAACAAATTAAACAGGTTTTATTAAATATAGATAATAAAATAAAGCACCTTTTAGAGAAAAATAAAGAAGAAAATTGCTGGTTTTAACGATGTGTTTAGAAAATAAAGAAAAAGAATGTACCAATAATTAAAGCTGTTTGACGTTCTAATTGAACGTTTGAAACGAACGTCTGAAGGTGAGAAACAATATTTTAAGCTGCTTCTATTTAGTTATTTCTAAAAGTGTTGTTTCTTCAACTTATCGAGAAGGTGTGCAAGAAGGAATAGTAGAATATCACGTTGAAATAGAAGTAGAAATAAATTAGTAAGGAGGATGTATTTGTGACTAGCCATGACTATAAATCACCAATAAAAAACAGAATCGGCGGTGTATTTGTTCCAGTTCGTAACCTAGAGAAAGCAAAAGAATGGTACAGAAAAATACTTGGTTTGGAAGGGGGAGAAGAATATTTTGGACATTTATTCGTGGTACCCATGAAAGGTACAGCTGGATTAATTTTAGATTCCATGCCAAAGTGGAGAAAAGAAGATGGTGATATTACCACTTACCAAGTTCCGTCAATTCAGCTTTTGACCGATGATATTGAAGCTTCATATCAATTTATGAAAGAGAATAATGTTGAACTGGTTACAGAGATTCAGGATAATTTTTATTTTGTGTTCAAAGATTTAGATGGCAATTTACTAATGATTTGTAAAGAAACTTCTTAAAAAAATGCGAAAATTGTTCTTTGGACTACTGGAAAGAAAGTGGGGAGTCAATAGCAACTGAAAAGTATTGTACAAAGTGATATACGACAAACAATTCAAGATTGATGATAAATTAATCAAGTTTTACATGACATCAAAAGCGTACTAGCGAGGAGAAGGTAGACAATTAATTAAGTTTACCGAGGATTAATCGAAAGAAAAAGGTCACTTCTATTAAAAGTGACCAGGATGCTTAGTTATGCTTTATTAAAACTCTAGGGGATTAGGTGTTTATTCAATTTTATTGAATTGTAATATTTCCTTTATATGTTGCAAAGTAAATACCTGCATCAGGATCGTATGCATAATCAAATCTTGTTAGGTATCCTGCGTATTTAAAATCTCCATCCCATTCAACATGATAAATTTGTCCAGGTGGAAACGTTGAAGTTCTTGTATTAACTGTGACATATTTAGTATACACAGCAGCTGGACTAACATTGTCTATACTAGTAGAGTTTTGAACAACGTTGATTTCGGCTGCTGAAACATTACCTGATGGATAGATGAAAAATGAAACAAGTAAAGCTGAGAGTAGAGCAAAACCAAAAATGCGACCTTTAATTGTTTTTACCATTATTATTCCTCCATTCTAGTATAATCCCCTAGTAATTTACATTTAAACATATATTGGTATTTATAGCAACGAATGGTGGCTATTGGTTATGAAATTGATTAAAAAGTAGGTGTTACACATGCATTATGAGTGGTTAAAGAACTATCAATAATTAGCAGATTAATTTGTACATAGAATAAGCGTTAATCTCAAAAAAATCTACATAACATACTTTTTATATTTTCATAAATTTCTCCTTGCTAAAGAGCGAATGTTTGTTCTAATATAAATACAAACAAACGTTCCGTAGAAGGAGAGGTCAAAATGGCGAAAATATATAATTTTCCAACTAAAGCATTTCGAGATATAACAAAAGAAAGAGTCGATGTTGTAACTATTGCTTCTGGTTTTATGGGTGGTGTTGTAAAGGTATATGAATGTGAAGGGACAGTCATTATTCATAGTGAAAATAAGAAATCCAGCCATGCTAGTATTTCAAATGATCTTGGTCAGGTTAAAGAATGGGAGATTAGATATGCAATAGAACATATTTTAAAAAGAGGCATTACAGAAGTGAATATAAAAGTTAGTAATACAGGAGTTGTTCATATTCGTAATAAAGATATTAATTCACTTTCTCAGTAAAGTCAGGTCACTTATAAAATAATATGAGTACTGGTTATATCGTTAATGGTCTTTTTAAAACGTAGTTTGCAACTATCCCTTCGACTGTTAGAGGCTTTTAAATTTGTTCCAGCTAACTCTGATAGCAAGTAATTATCAACTTGCTTGGAATGATCATGTACAAGAAATAACAGGTCAATTGGAGTTAGATATTTAAAAGATATTGTTCTGTAAAGTTATTTAACTTTTAGAGGTTTTACAAAGAATGAAATGAACATAACAGAAATGCCCATAGATATGTATAGTAGTGCAACAGATTGGTTTGGAATAACTGAATCATATTCAAAGAAACCAGATAATCTTCCTAATCCAGTTATCATCAAAGTAATGCCAAAAATAAATATGATATATCTATTTGTAGAATGTATTTTCAACACAAAACAACCCCCGAGGCTTCCTAATAATTTATATAAGGATAACATAAACTGGTAAATATTTCACTATTCAGATTGAGTCAATATACATTATGAATATGTAAAATAAACACGTTCACTTGTACGTGTATGTCAGAAACGAGCAATTGATACAACTAATCATAAAGGCTTTCAAATCAAAGTGACAATAATGTTAGCTTAAGCAATTAATTGTCACCTTTTACGATGGTTTAAAGATACATTTTTTCTTAACATAGCTTTATTAAGCTATAAAGGAGAAAATGTCTTGAATATATTAGAAATAAATAATGATTTATTTAGAATGCTTAATAGTTTAGGAAAAGAATTTCAATTCTTCAATTTACCAATGATTATTATTGCTGAATACACAGTTATTTTTTTAGCTATTTTTGTTATTCTGTTCTGGTTTACCAAAGATAGAGAAAATAAAATAATGCTCATGTGCGCAAGCATAGCTTTCGTTTTGGCTGAAATTATAGGGAAATTTGCAGGGTTATTACATTTTAATCACCAACCATTTGCTGTCCTTTTGAATACAAATCAGTTGATAGAAAAAGCAATAAATAATTCATTTCCAAGCGATCATACCATATTATTTTTTTCATTCTGTATGTCCTTTTGGTTATTTAAAAAAGGAAAATGGATTCTATGGATTTTGCTTGCTATATTAGTCGGAATTTCACGAATTTGGGTAGGAGTTCATTATCCATTAGATGTAATGGTAGGTGCTCTTATTGGAATTACTTCTGCAATAATAATTTACTTTACACTTCCGAAATTAACACTAATAGAAAATGGAATTACCAAATATGAATCCATTGAAAAAGTAATTAGAAGAAAATTCCATAAAACAAATCTAATGTAAAACAATATTAAAGGTCACGTCTAAAATTAAAGTGTACCCTTTACAAAGGGTACACTTTATATGGGTTGTGGCTTTTTCTTTTGCTTTGAAAACTGCATCAAACAGCCAAAACGCTTTGAGTTGAGAGGGCAGAGTTTGGTGATGTTTTGAAAGTGGAATTTGTAGAAAATTGTTCCAATTTATTATCTCTCAGATTATGATTTAGTGGGAGGTTAAATAATGTCAGATAAAATTTAAAACATTTTTATTGGAATCATATTTTTTTGTTGTCCTAATTTTAGGGACATCATTCGTAATTGATACAATAATGATCGATGGATTAAATGTTGATAATGGACTTATAGGTAGTATAGTGGGTGGGATAATAGGAATGGTAGGCGTAATTGTAACTACTTATTTCATTATCGAAGCAAACCAAAAATCAGTGGAGGATTCGTTAAAAAACAAGATAAGCAGGCAAGGGATAGAGATTACATTGCATTAATTCTTACCAAAGCAGAAGAGTTGAACCATGAAATTATAAAATCTACTCAAATCTACAAAAAAATAATGGATAATTTCAGAATTACTAAAACACACCAAATCTTAATGAACACATATGAGGATAGATTTTCTTTAAAACGTAAAGATGACGAAATTTATGATATGGCTAAAAGGGATTTGGTCGAAAACAATCTGAAACTCGAAAAACTGCGAAACGAATTAACAGTTTGTTTAAATACTTTAATTATAAAAAATATTTACATCGGAATTTTATCAGACCAAATTAATGGTTACGAACATACAGTTAATCGGAATATCGAAATAATAATTAATAGATTAGATTCGATAGGTAATTTAAATGAACTAGAAGAAACGTTCCGATGGCATAATAAGTATTACATAAATGATTCAAATAAATTACTAAAAGATTTGAATGATTTTGTTGTAGTAAAACTGAGCGAATTAAGAAAAGGCGTAAGTTGAATACTTTACTAATCAATAAAGGGTTGATTTCAAACAAATTTTTCTAATAGGAGCGTGTAAAATGAATTTAAAAGAAAAGTTGATAGTAATAAAAGAAAAAGGGTACCAAGTACCTCCCGATAGATTTCAGTTGATACTAGAAATGATAAATAACATTGGCTCTTTGGATGCCCAACTACGTGATGAGCTAATTTATACAACCTTATCACACTGGATTCCTGATAAATCTCTCACCGCAAACGAACTAGAACAACTTTTACCGGTTGTTTTGGATAAAAACCATTTGCTTTTTAAGCTTGGTGAAACAAATACAGACTCTGTCTTCACTCGGTCTTTCTCCATGCTAGTCATACCGCTTCTCTTAACGAGGCATAGAGAATCACCATTTCTCTCAAGAGAGCAAATTCATCACATAAAAGAGAAAATATTTTACAATGTACAAGAAGAGCGAGATTACCGTGGGTATGATGAAGAAAAAGGCTGGGCTCATGCCATAGCCCATGCAGCAGATGCGTTAGATGATTTGGCTCAATGTTCCGAACTGGATAAAAGCGACCTCTTAACTATCCTCGATTTGGTTTACGAAAAGATGACTATAACAGAGCGAATTTACTCCGATGGGGAAGATGAGAGAATGGTCAAATCCATAATTAGTGTTTTAAATAGAAAAATACTTAGTCAGACTTGTGTAGAGCAGTGGATTCAAAGTTTTGGTGATGTGGAGAAAAATTCAGAATTTCTCCCTGCCTTTAAGCAAAAAAATAATATAAAGAACTTTTTGAAAAGTTTATACTTTCGAGTTAAATTTTACAAAGCGGATGCCGTTCTCTGCTCCACTATCGAGCAGACATTATATAAAGTAGAAAAAGTATACTATTCCTAATTTTAAAAGTGTCGAATAAAAAAAAAGAATATCTTCATAATGAATTACTCTCTTGGTAGTTATTTGTAATCATAAAAAAGTATTAATATAGTAGAATGTTGTTTGTATATTAAAAAATAAAAATGCCACAGATTGTGACAAAGAAATACTATTAACTTTAAAGGAATTCATATTGTTCTTTCCTTATAATAATACCTGCCAAAACCTTCATGTTTTACATTTTACAAATTGGGGTACACATTTTACAAAAAGTCCGCGTATCCCAGTTTGTACCCCACATCGTACCCCAGTTAAATACACTTAGATACACTTCGTTAGACAGGTATAGAAACCTTCATTAATACAAAACCTTGATATTATGCACATCAAAAAATTAAAAACATCAGGATAGAAACCAAGGTCATAAGTTATGCTTATCAAAAAAGATAATATTAATGTAATTTACTTATGAATATAAATGCGCTATCATGGGTATTGGAGAAAAGATGCTACACATTTTTAAAGCCTTTTCAAAAAGATATATTAGGGGGATCCGCAAATGGCACAAGGTAATTTACACAACAGCCGTGCATCATTCGAAGTGAATGGTAAAACTTACAATTACTATGACTTAGCTGCGATTGAAAAAGCTGGCGTTGCAAAAGTTTCAAACCTTCCTTACTCAATTAAAGTATTATTAGAATCTGTTTTACGTCAATATGATGCGTATGTAATTAAAGAAGAACACGTAAACGAATTAGCAAAATGGGGTAACGGTGCTGACCCAGAGGCAGAAGTACCATTCAAACCTTCTCGTGTTGTATTACAAGACTTTACTGGTGTACCAGTAGTTGTTGACCTTGCATCTCTTCGTTCTGCAATGAAAGAAATGGGCGGCGACCCAAGCAAAATCAACCCTGCTATTCCAGTTGACCTTGTAATTGACCACTCAGTACAAGTTGACAAATATGGTAATGCATCTGCATTACAAGCAAACATGGACCTAGAATTTGAACGTAACGCTGAGCGTTATAACTTCTTAAAATGGGCTCAAACTGCTTACAATAACTTCCGTGCTGTACCACCAGCAACAGGTATCGTTCACCAAGTAAACTTAGAGTACTTAGCTCCAGTTGTACACGTAAACGAAAATGCTGACGGCACATTCGAAACATTCCCAGATTCAGTAGTAGGTACTGACTCTCATACAACAATGATCAACGGTATCGGCGTTCTTGGATGGGGCGTAGGTGGTATCGAAGCTGAAGCAGGTATGCTTGGTCAGCCTTCATACTTCCCAATTCCAGAAGTTATCGGTGTTAAATTAGTTGGCGATCTTCCAAACGGAACAACTGCTACTGACTTAGCATTAAAAGTAACACAAGTATTACGTCAACGTGGCGTAGTTGGTAAATTCGTTGAGTTCTTCGGACCTGGCGTATCTAAATTACCACTAGCTGACCGTGCGACAATCTCTAACATGGCTCCTGAATATGGTGCTACATGTGGTTACTTCGCAATCGACGAAGAATCATTAAACTACATGCGTTTAACTGGTCGTGACGAAGAGCACATTGCGGTTGTAGAAGCTTACCTAAAAGCGAACCACATGTTCTTTGATCCAACATTAGAGCCAGTTTACACAGACGTTTTAGAAGTAAACTTAGCTGAAATCGAACCAAACCTTTCTGGTCCTAAACGTCCACAAGACTTAATTCCACTATCTCAAATGCGTTCTCGTTACAAAGAAGCAGTAGTGGCACCACAAGGTACACAAGGTTTCGGTTTAACAGAAGATGAATTCGAAAAAACTTCTGTAGCGAAATTCGCTGAAGGCGATGTAGAAATTCCAACAGGTGCTGTTGCGATTGCTGCGATCACTTCTTGTACAAATACTTCTAACCCATACGTATTAATTGCTGCGGGCTTAGTGGCGAAAAAAGCTGTAGAAAAAGGTCTAACAGTGCCGAAATGGGTAAAAACTTCTTTAGCACCAGGTTCTAAAGTTGTAACTGGTTACCTTGAAGATTCAGGTTTACAAACATACCTTGACCAAATCGGTTTCAACACTGTAGGTTACGGTTGTACAACATGTATCGGTAACTCAGGTCCATTATTACCTGAAATCGAAGAAGCAATTAAAGCAAATGACTTATTCGTAACTTCAGTTCTTTCTGGTAACCGTAACTTTGAAGGTCGTGTACACCCACTTGTAAAAGCTAACTACTTAGCTTCACCACCACTTGTTGTTGCTTATGCACTTGCTGGTACAGTGGATATCGATCTACAAAAAGATTCATTCGGTAAAGACAAAGATGGTAACGAAGTATTCTTCGCTGATATCTGGCCATCAACTGAAGAAGTTAATGCAGTATTAGGTACTGTTGTTAACCGTGAGTTATTCCAAAAAGAATACGAAACTGTATTCACAGCGAACGAAAAATGGAATGCAATTGAAACATCAACTGAGTCTCTATACACATTTGATGACAAATCAACTTACATCCAAAACCCACCATTCTTCCAAGGTCTTGCAAAAGAGCCAGAAGCTATTAAAGGCTTAGACGGCTTACGCATTATGGCGAAGTTCGGTGACTCAATCACAACTGACCATATTTCTCCAGCTGGTGCAATCGGTAAAGATACACCTGCAGGTAAATATTTAATTGAAAACGGTGTTGCAATCCGTGACTTCAACTCTTACGGTTCTCGTCGTGGTAACCACGAAGTAATGATGCGTGGTACATTTGCAAACATCCGTATCCGTAACCAAGTTGCTCCTGGTACAGAGGGTGGATTCACTACTTACTGGCCAACAGGCGAAGTAGAGTACATCTATGACGCATGTATGAAATACCAAGAGCAAGGTACTGGCTTAGTCGTACTTGCTGGTAACGACTACGGTATGGGTTCTTCTCGTGACTGGGCTGCGAAAGGTACATTCCTACTTGGCGTGAAAACTGTTATCGCACAATCTTACGAGCGTATCCACCGTTCTAACCTAGTAATGATGGGTGTTCTTCCACTTCAATTTATGCCAGGTGAATCTGCTGATACATTAGGCTTAACTGGTAAAGAAGAAATCTCTGTTAACATTACTGACAACGTAAAACCACGTGAAATCTTAACAGTAACTGCTAAATCTGAAGACGGCACAGTTAAAACTTTCCAAGCTTTAGCTCGTTTCGACTCAGAAGTAGAGGTAGACTACTACCGCCATGGTGGTATCCTACAAATGGTTCTACGCGCAAAAGCTGCTGAGTAATCATCACCATAAAAACCGATCTCTTAGGAGGTCGGTTTTTTATTTATTAAGAGAGTGTTGGATAGAAGTGACCAAAATATGTATAAATAGCACCAAATGACGGATTTAATGGATAATTATAATTTAATTTCCAATGAACCTAGCATTTTTCCAATTCTTTCGCTAAAATTAATAGGTAAGCATTAAATTTACATAAACGGGGGACGATTGATTATGACAAAGAAAAAACATAAGTTTTATACAGCGGCAACAGCGGCAATGGCGGTTACTGCTGTTGCGGTAGTACCTGTATCGGCGGCTAGTCCATTTTCAGATGTGAGTGAGGATTATGCGCATTTTAATAGTATTTCTACATTGCATGCAGCAGACATCATTAATGGTTTTCCAGATGGTACATTTAAGCCTTCAAAGGATGTGACACGTGGACAGGCAGCAAAGATGATAGCAAGTGCTTTTCATCTAACTACAACGGATACGGCTGTCGAGAATCCGAATTTCAAGGATGTCGACTCATCTAGCCCATACTATAAAGCGATTGTTACATTAGTTAATCTTGGCGTCGTACAAGGCTATGAGGATGATACATTCCGTCCAGATGACACTATTACTCGTGGTCAAATGGCAGTAATGGTAGCAGAGGCTGCAGGTTTAACAGCAGAAGGTAAAAGTCCATTCACAGATGTACAGCAAGATAGTCCATTTGCAGATGCAGTAACAGCTCTGTATGAGGCAGGCATTGCGAAGGGTGTTACTGCCACAGAATTTGGTGTAGATAAAAATGTTACTCGTGGTCAGTTAGCAACATTTATTGTGAACGCATTAGGCATAGCTGAGGATACACAGCCTACAACAGAAGTAAAAGAGGAAGAGCCTAAAGAGGAGCAAGTAACAGAAGAACAACCTACTACAACAAAGGATAGTGCTTTGTTAGAGGAAGTATTTACGAAAACATTAGCCAAGCAAAAAGAGCTAAAAAGCATGAAGGCTACCATGACGATCTCTCAGACAGTGGAGGCAAACGATGGTAAGGAAACCATGAAAATGGATTCTAAAGGCAACAT
This sequence comes from Lysinibacillus sp. GW823-FHT02G10, assembly GCF_058797135.1. NCBI lineage: Bacteria > Bacillati > Bacillota > Bacilli > Caryophanales > Bacillaceae > Lysinibacillus > Lysinibacillus sp. GW823-FHT02G10. The sequence continues at coordinate 1,366,898 of NZ_JBXAJI010000001.1, read as the reverse complement.
GAAGATGGAAATTGTTACAGAGCCAATGCAATTCTTTGCTGATGGTTCAATGGCTTTAACAGATCCAACAAGTGGTGAAGCGATTAATTTGCCGATTAAAATGTATATGACGGCTAAAGATGGTATGTATATGTATGAGGCAGAACAAAAGGCCTGGGTAAAGTTCCCGAAACAATTATTTGAAGATGTACTGAGCCAAACAGGGATGCAGCCAGATGCAACTGAACAATTGGAGATGCTACAAGCATTTGCCGAAGATTTTACATTAGTAGAATCAGCAAACCGTTATGAATTAACATTAAAAGGCTCTGGCGATAAATTCACAGAGCTAGTGAAGCAGCAGCTTGGCGCAATGGATTTAGGAATGGAAGCGGATCTAGAGGCACAATTAGGCAATATTTCCTTTGATGGTCTCACATATAAATTATTGATTAATAAAGAAACATTCGATGTAGAAGAAATTGCTATGGACATGACATTAAAGATGCAAGTAGAAGGCAATTCGATCAAAACAAGACAGCAAACAACGATCAAATATCATGATTTCAATGCGGTAACGACAATTACGATTCCAAAAGATGTGCTAGACAATGCAAAGGAAATGGATTTGAGTGCATCAGAAACAGCACCAGTAAGTAAATAATACAAAAAGTAGGTTTATGCCAAGTATATTGGTGTAAGCCTACTTTTTTTATGCTTTAGTGGAAGCCCATTAATTCTTTTACTTTCGCTGTGTTTGGAGCAGATGTTAGAGTTTCTAGTAAGCGAAAGGCAACATCAAAGGCTGTTCCTGGATTGGAGGAGGTGATGATATGATCAGTTTGCACAATGCGCTCGTTGACAATTGCTGCACCATAGCCCTTTAGCTGTGCTAAACGTTTACTTGTTGGATGATTATAGGTTGTTGCTTGACGATGCTGAAGAATTCCACTGTGGCCTAAAATAAGAGAAGCTACACAGATTGTTGCAATCGGTTTTTTGTGTTCATCAAAGTGACGAACGACTGCCTGAAATTCCTCGCTAAACGCATCCTCATAAAAACCGGCTTCCTCAAAGCCTCCAGGAATCGCTAATGCATCAAAATCCTCTAATACAATTTCATGGAGCAATTTTTCAGGAGTGACTTTAAAATTCCAGGTGCATTGCAGCTGTTCATGCAGGCCGACCGTAACCACATCTGTTGTACCATCACCTTCCCACTTATTCCAGCCGAGCACATCAGTAAAGACGCTTGCCTCTACCGCTTCAAAGCCATTTGCTAATAGTAACAATATTTTTTTCATGTTTGATTTGCCTCCTTTATTGATATTATTGTAAACAAAAGGGAGAAAAGATTACATACGTTGTATAATGGATTTTAGGTAAAAAACTTTATTTGAAAAGGTATTATGTCATAAATAATTTATTTAGAAAGGTGAAGGACCATGGATCATATTGATACACAAATATTACAGCAGTTACAGCAAAATGCCAAAATCTCTATGAAGGAATTAGCCACTACCGTTCATTTATCCTCTCCTGCCGTTATTGAAAGAATCAGAAAGCTAGAGGAGCAGGGTGTGATTGAGGGCTATCATGCAAAGGTAAATCTGAAAAAGATGGAGCGTACGATTGAAGCCATTATTTTATTTAAGTCCATTGATTGTAAAAGTCTTTCTTCATTTTGTAATGCTCATCCTGATGTTTTGGCATGTTATCGAGTGGCTGGGGAAATTAGCTATATTGTTAAATTAGCGACCTATTCAGTAGAAACATTAGAACAATTTATTGATGCGGCTATGCCCTATGGCACACCTTCTACTAATATCGTGTTATCTTCAACGGAAAAACAAGTGATTACACCATTTGCTGACAATGATTTGGAGTAAATGACAAAAAAAGCAAACCTCGAAGCCGTGAGCACCGTTTATAGGGTAGAGAGGAGGAAGAATGTTGCTAATTCATGAACTGGAAAGAATAATGGAACAGCATACAGAGAGGCTTATTCGTCTTGCCTTTTACTATGTGAGAGATTTACAAAGTGCTGAAGATATCGTACAGGATGTCTTTATTAAGTTCTATGATAATCAGCAAAACTATGAGGAACGCGGGGAGCTAAAGGCGTATTTATCGAAATTAGTTAGTAATCGAAGTAAAGATTATTTACGCAGCTGGACCTATCGGAAAATTCAAGTGCAACAGAAGATTTTTCCGCAGCAAACCGTTATGAGAAGAGATATGCTTGTACAGCAAGATGAACGTACTTTGATTGAAAATGCGATTCTAGCTCTCCCATTCAAACAGCGAGAGGTCATTATACATTTTTATTTTGAAGAAATGCCTGTATTAGACATTGCAGAGCTGTTAACGATTCCTGAAAGCACCGTCAAAACAAGGCTACGTCGTGGGCGAGATTTATTGAAGCTACAATTACAGCATGTTGAATGGGAGGTGCTCCTGCATGAGTAAAATGGATGCACGCGTAGTAAGGGATTTATCAGAAAGTAAAAAGCGTGTGATGACAAATGTGGTTCAGCATTTACAGCAACGCCATGAAAAAAAATCTGCAAAACGCTGGCCATATGGTGTTTTGGCTATGATTTTAAGTGTCTGCATAGGGCTGTTTATATATCAGCAATATAATGAACAACAACAGCAAGCTTCTACTATTCCACCCGTATTAGATGAGCGGATTTTAGAGCTATATTTACAACTTGATTCTTTTATGAACGGAAAGAATCGTTTATATAAGGCAAGCTTTGATAACTTTTTATATTTTGAATCGACCTTTGCTTATGCACAATCGAAAAAACTAGTACCTACACAAGAGCAAGTAGATAAGGCACTCGAACAGTTCATGGAAGAGTGGAGCTATGAGGATGATACTCGGCCAACTTATGATAAGCTTCTGCAAATGTTGCAAGTCACAAACGAAGGGTTTATAGAGAACTATGGCAAGCCAATTGCCTATAAAATGGCTACATTTGACTTGTTATGGGAGGCAAGCCAAGCCGATTATAAGGATGTAAGTAATCCCATTCGTACATGGCTTGTCGAGCAAGAAGCCATGAATTATTTAGAACAACATTATCATAAAGACCTTGCTTCCTTACGAGAAAAATATAAAATCCCTGAAAAGGACAGCCAAATGAAGCTCATCAGAAGTGGAACCGTCTTAGCGATCAAGGAACATGAATTTTTAGTTGTCTCAGGCGTATTGGCTAGCGAGGTTGGGCAAAAATCTGTCGATGAATTAGTGCAAAAACATAGTAATGGTACATGGTTTCCTCTAGTGGATGTCCCGCAAACACTATCAGTTGGTGATCGAGTAGAAGTTCAATATAGACAGTCGATTGGGAACGATGACGCTCAGCCATTCATTGATTATAAGGATATCGTAGAAATGAAAATAGTAAAGGAATCTCCCTAACAAGAAGCTAGACATTCTCGTGCTATTCAATAGTAAAACATTGCTGAAGAGCTTTTTGATTCAAACCATTCAACAGCCACAATATGCTGATCTCCATCAAAGTATTGCCACTTGTCTCAACGAAATTTTTTAAGATTGTCCACCGTTGACAGACAATTGGTAATTTGCTAAGATGAAGGACAATAAAAGCATACAAATTCGTTGATGAGAAAGAGTAGTGTTTCACTTTGTTCTACAGAGAGCCGACATTTGGTGGAAGTCGGTGTGCAGGTGTTACATGAAAATCCTCTCTGAGAAGATTAGCTGAATGGAGTAAGCTAATCCGGGTGTCTACCGTTAAAAAGAACACGTATGATTGTACGTTGCTGAGTGCTATTGGCCATCGTGTCAATAGAATTAGGGTGGTATTCGCGGTTAACCCCGTCCCTTTTCCTTGGGACGGGGTTTTTTGTATGCCTTTTATACAAATTTGCTTGTATAGGAGGAACTAATATGCAGAAAGAACAAAAGAAAGAAACAACGGTTGAACGAGAAACAAGGATTCGTACATTATGGGCGCAAGAAGGGACCTTTGCAAAATCTGTAAGTAATCGTGCTGAACAGCAGCCCTTTGTATTTTATGAGGGACCCCCAACAGCGAATGGTTTACCACATGTTGGCCATGCATTTGGTAGAACCATAAAAGATGTGGTGGCACGTTATAAAACAATGCAAGGCTATTTAGTTGAACGCAAAGCAGGTTGGGATACACATGGGTTGCCTGTGGAATTAGGGGTAGAAAAGGCATTAGGAATCTCAGGAAAGCAGGAGATTGAGAACTATGGAGTGGAGCAATTTATTCAAGCATGTAAGAAGAGCGTTTTTACCTATGAGCAAAAATGGCGTACTTTTACAGAGCAGCTTGGCTACTGGCTTGACATGGATGATCCTTACCTAACATTAAGTAATGACTATATTGAATCTGTGTGGCATATTTTAAGCCATGTTCACAAGGAAAAACTGTTATACAAAGGACATCGCGTTTCACCTTATTGCCCTAGCTGTCAAACTTCCTTAAGCTCTCATGAGGTGGCACAGGGCTATAAGGATGTTAAGGATTTATCCGTTACTGCAATGTTTAAGCTAGAGGATCGAGACGAATATATCTTAGGCTGGACAACGACGCCTTGGACACTACCAGCCAATGTAGCCTTGGCTATGAATCCTGCTCTTCGATATGTCCGTGTAAGGCATGCAAACAGCATCTATATACTAGCTAAATCGTTGGTATCAAAGGTTTTTTCAGAGCCTGTAGAAATATTAAGTGAGCATGACGGACAGGAGTTTGCAGGTGTTTCCTATCTATCACCATTTTCCTATGTAACCGTCGATAAAGGGCATATCATTGTCATGGCAGATTATGTGACAGAGCATAGTGGAACAGGAATTGTACACATAGCGCCTGCTTATGGAGAGGACGATTATAAAACGGTGCAGCAACATGGCTTGTCCTTTGTCAATGTAGTTGATCTAAAAGGCTGTTATACAGAAGCGGTACCTGAGCTTGTTGGACGATTTGTGAAGGACTGTGATGTCGATATCATTAAACTGCTTGCAGCAAAAGAGCTTTTATTTGCTAAAGAAAAATATGAGCATAGCTATCCGCATTGCTGGCGCTGTGATTCACCATTATTGTACTATGCAACAGATAGCTGGTTTATCAAAATGTCGGCATTAAAAGAGCAGCTTTTACAAAATAATCAGCAGGTGACATGGTACCCTAGCCATATTAAGGATGGACGATTTGGCAACTTCCTAGAAAACTTAGTGGATTGGAATATTAGTCGTAATCGTTATTGGGGAACACCACTCAATGTGTGGATTTGTCAGGATTGCAATCATGAGGAGGCACCTAACAGTGTTGCAGCGCTACAACAATTAGCCAAAGGAGCTGTCAATGAACAATTAGAGCTGCATAAGCCATTTATAGATGACATTGACTGTACCTGTCCTGTCTGCCAGGGCAACATGAAACGTACGCCTGAAGTTATCGATGTTTGGTTTGACAGTGGCTCGATGCCATTTGCCCAACAGCATTATCCTTTTGAAGACGTAGCGAACTTTCATCATCTGTTTCCAGCAGATGTGGTCATTGAGGGCATCGACCAAACGCGAGGATTTTTCTATAGCTTATTAGCAGTATCGACCTTGTTTACAGGAAAACCACCTTATAAAAATGTGCTATCGTTAGGGCATGTACTCGATGAGCATGGACAGAAGATGTCCAAAAGTAAAGGCAATGCATTAGAGCCTGTTGAGTTAATCCAGGAGTATGGAGCAGATGCTCTACGTTGGGCATTTTTAGTTGATAGCTCACCATGGAATCCAAAGCGTTTTTCGAAGAAAATTGTCTTAGATGCGAAATCTAAGCTAGTGGATACACTCGACAATACGTTTAAATTTTATGACATGTATGCCCAAATCGATAACTTTACGTATGATGCTACAAATACAGGTACACGTTCACAGCTAGATCATTGGATATTGTCCCGCTTACATCACACTATCCAGCTTGTCACAACCTCTATGGATGATTATCAATTTACACAGGCTACAAGGGAAATTGGTCAATTGGTGGAAGAGTTAAGCAATTGGTATATACGTCGTTCACGTGCTAGATTTTGGGCAAATGGAATGACAGCAGATAAACGAGGTGCATTTAGCACACTTTACGAGGCACTGACATCCATTTGTCAATTAATAGCACCGTTTACACCTTTTATAGCAGAGGATATCTACCATCAACTATGTGGAAAAAGTGTTCATCTTGAGGAATATCCAATATTCGACGATCAACTAGTGGATGTGAAACTTGAACAAGAAATGGCAACGGTCTTAACAGTTGTCGAACTTGGACGTAGCATTCGCAATAGTCAGGGAATAAAGGTCAAGCAGCCTTTAAGTGAACTCATTGTTGCCCTAAAAGGTGAACTGTCGGATTACCAAGCCTATAGCGAACTCATTCAGGATGAGTTAAACATCAAAGCTTGTAGATGGACACATGATTTTTCAGCCTATGAAAGCGTGCATTATAAATTGAATTTTAAAACAGCGGGAGCGGCATTTGGTCCAAAGGTTCATCAAGTAAAAGAGTATGTGTTATCATTAACAGAGGAAGAGAAACAAAGGTTACAACATCATGAAACTGTGGATCTCATGATGGACGGTCAACAGCTAACATTATTAAGAGAACATGTAATAGCTGAATCAATCGTCAAGGACCATTATATTTTAGCGGAGGATAGCACTTGCCGTGTCTTGATGAATGTTCAACTTACAGAGAGCTTACTACAAGAAGGGCAAATACGAGAATTGATTCGTACTATACAAGATGCACGAAAAAAATGGCAGCTACCAGTGGCGCAATATGTATCGATTGCCTTTAATGGTAGTGCAGGGGTACTTTTCATGATTCAGCAGCACGAAGCTTTATTACAAGAAAATGTATTAGTTAAAGCAATTCATTATGGTGAGCAATGGCCTCATGCAAAATCCATTGAGACGGCATTGTTTAATGAAAAGCTCACTTTATTTGTTACTCTATAAAAGAAAAGCTCAGGGTTACCTCCTGAGCTTTTTCTATGTACGTTAAAATAAGCCACTTGCGAGATAACATGCTGTTGCCCAAATAAAGACGGCGGAGCATTTATTAAATAGTCGCATCAATTTTCCAGAGCCGTCTAGTTTTTTGAACGAGGCGCCAGTCAATGTGAGACCGAAAAACCATAGCCAGGAAATGAACACACAAGCAACAGTGAACATTATTTGCTCGGTTCCACTATATTTTAATGCGCTTGTACCAATAACACCGATTGTATCTAAAATAGCATGTGGATTTAGAAGTGATACAGAGAGTGCGAAGAGAATTTGTTTTTTTATAGGCAATGCTTCGCTATTTTCAGTGTTTGCTGGATTTGAACGCCAAATGCTATAGCCCATGTAAAGTAAAAAAATAATACCAATAGTCATTAAAGTGATACGCAACCATTCAAACTGTAGAACAATTAATGACAGACCGAATACCGCAAGTAGAATAAGCAGTGTATCACAGATCGCAGCAGTCACACCTGCTGGCAAAGCGCGTAATAAACTTGGTTGTGTAGCACCTTGTGAAAAAACAAAAACATTTTGTACACCTAATGGCAAAATGAGTCCAAATGCTAAAATGATCCCATGAAGAAAAGCTTCCAATGACCATTCCTCCTTTCTTTACTTATTTTAGATATGGTATAACTAAAAGAAAACGACCAATTGGATGGTTTTTTATCCACCCAATTTCATTGCATGGAAGGAGAAGGAACATGAGCTGGCAGCCGAATAGACGAAGTGAAAATACATTACAGCAGCAGATTGTACAGTGGATAACAGCCAATGTGGAGCGAGGAGACTGGGCAGCAGGGACAAAACTACCTACCCAAAGACAGCTAGCCATGCAGTTCGATGTGAATCGTAGCACAGTTCAGCAGGCTTTGGAGGAATTAAAAGCAATGGGCATTCTTGAAGCAAAGGTAGGCTCTGGTGTTTATGTTACGCACAATTCCTGGCATGCATTAATCCAACAAACACAGCCGAATTGGCAAACTTATATCGAAACAAGCATCCACAAGCCAAACTACCACACCATCCAATTAATTAACGAATACGAACAGCGCGAGGATGTAATTCGTTTAGGAACGGGAGAGCTAGCACCCAGTTTGTTGCCTACCGAGGAAATAGAAGCTTCACTGCGAGAGCTATCCTTTCAACCCAAAGCATTAGGCTACTCTTCGCCACAAGGTAATGATCAGCTTCGTAAAGCTATTTGTAAATATGTTCAAAAAAGAGGCATTCCCGCTGAGCCTCAAAACGTCTGTATTGTTTCAGGTGCACTTCAGGCACTACAATTAATTGCTGTTGGCTTATTAGAGCAAGGGTCTATTGTGTTTCAGGAGCCAACCTCCTATTTAAATTCTGTTCACCCTTTTCAGTCAGTTGGCATGCAAATGATTAGCATTGAACGTGATGTACAGCTTGCTCAAACATTAGCGCAAAGGAAACGAAAGAAACAAGCCGTGTTTTATGCCATTCCTACTTTACATAATCCAACAGGTCATGTATGGACAACAAGAGAAAAAGAACAGCTATATGAAGCTTGTCAGGCATCACGGATTCCGATTGTAGAAGATGATGTTTATCATGAATTGCTTTTTGAAGAGGCATCACCGCCGCTTAAGGCCATGGATAATAGCGGACAAGTTCTTTATATTGGCAGCGTCTCTAAAACCTTAAGCCCAGGGCTACGCATTGGCTGGCTCATCGGTCCAACCACTGTCATTGAGCGATTAGCCGATATAAAAATGCAAACAGACTATGGCTCAAGTGCCATTTCTCAGGAAATTGTCCTACATTGGCTGCAATCAGGAAAATATGAAAAGCATCTCGCAGGATTACGTCAACAATTACAGGAGCGAGCCGATTTTACGGAACAGCTTTTAAAGGAGAAGTTTACAGATGTGGCGAATTGGAGCAAACCAAGGGGAGGCTTTTATATTTGGCTCAAGTTTCATGAGCCGCTTGTAGATAAAGACTTCTTTATGAAGCTGTTGCAGCGGCAAGTATTAATCAATCCCGGCTATATCTATGATCCACAAGATCATCATCATATTCGTCTATCCTACGCCTATGCAACCTATGAAGAATTACAGGAAGGCTTACAAATCCTACATGAATGTGCGGTGGAGGCTATTGGACGAAAGAGTAAATAAGGGCTTGTCCTGAAGTTAGGGAAACGAGAGAAGGTTGCTCTAAAAGTGATCAAAGAAGTGAGAAACCCGCTCTAAAGTGGTTGAGAAACGATCAAACAAGTAAGGAACCCTCTCCAAAGTAGATGAGAAGTGATCAAACAACTGAAGAACCCGCTCGAAAATTAGCGAAAAGTGATCAATATAGCAAGCTCCTCTCTCAATAAAGTATCTATGCTTAGTAGCCAACCCACTGCCAGAAAAGAAAGAGAATAATCCAAGCTGTGTATCCATACATTTTAGAAGAATAGAAGTATTTTATTTTGATTACAAACATAAAGAGGTGAACGATTGGAAAATTTGCCACCGGGTTATTTTCAGGTGCCTCAGCCTATTCGAGGTGATGGGGCTGGAGGGGTGGATAAGGGGCCACGGGATATTATGAGGGATTTAGAAAATCCTGATATGCTAGTGCCACCAACGACTGATGCGGGTTTGATTCCTAATTTACGATTCTCGTTTTCAGACACGCATATGACCTTAAATCAAGGTGGGTGGTCACGGGAAATTACGGTTCGTGAATTACCGATTGCTACGACTTTGGCGGGTGTGAACATGAGTTTGACACCAGGAGGCGTACGTGAGCTGCACTGGCATCAACAGGCAGAGTGGTCTTATATGCTGCTTGGCCATGCTCGCATTACAGCCGTCGATCAGAATGGTTGTAACTTTATAGCGGATGTGGGACCTGGTGATTTATGGTATTTTCCACCTGGCATTCCTCATTCCATTCAAGGACTTGAGGATGGCTGTGAATTCTTATTAGTATTTGATGATGGGCATTTCTCAGATCTGAACACACTGTCAATTTCAGATTGGTTTGCTCATACGCCAAAAGAAGTGTTATCAGCGAATTTTGGGGTTCCTATTCATGCTTTCGATCACATCCCGAGTGAACAGGTATATATTTATCAGGATCGGGTTCCGGGGCCAATTGATTCTCAGAAAGTGCAATCTCCATATGGTGAGGTTCCGCAAACCTTTAAACATCGTTTGTTGGCACAGCCTCCATTAAAAACACCTGGAGGCAGTGTGCGCATTGTCGATTCGACTAATTTTCCAATTTCTAAAAATATCGCGGCTGCACTGGTGGAAATTGAGCCAGGGGCGATGCGGGAGTTGCATTGGCATCCTAACAACGATGAATGGCAATATTATCTGCAAGGAAAAGGCCGTATGACAGTTTTCACAGGGAATGGAACGGCTCGAACATTTGATTATCGGGCGGGAGATGTTGGCTATGTCCCATTTGCGACGGGGCATTATATTGAAAATACTGGAACAGAGCCATTATGGTTTTTAGAAATGTTTAAAAGTGATCGATTCCAGGATGTGTCCTTAAATCAATGGATGGCGTTAACGCCGACAGAATTGGTGCGAAGTAATTTACAGGTCGGTCCTGAGCTGCTTGAGGCTCTCAGAAAAGAAAAATGGCCGGTTGTAAAATATCCTGGTTTTTCCTATTATCCGAAATAATTAAAGCAGGTGGGAAGTTCTCCACCTGCTTTTTGTTTAATATTGATATTTTTTGCGTGTCATTAGCAAAATAGCGATGGCTGGTATTGTACAAATGAGCATGGCTGCGAAGGACAGACCTGGTGATATTTCGTATAAATAGCCACCTAAAAATGTAAGGATGGCAGTACTTAAGCCCATAGCTAATGCAGAGTATAAACCTTGTGCATTGGGGATTTGTTCCTTTGGTAGCGCTTTTGTTAAGTAGCGAATAAAGGCAAAATGGGCTAATGCAAAGGATAATGCGTGCAAGGTTTGAGAAGCGATAAATACCCAGACATTTGGGAACAAAAAGATAAGTAACCAACGTAGGGAAGAGCCGCTCGCTGCTAAGAGTAATAAGGATGATGAGCGCCATTTCGTCAATAACGTATCAGCCTTCATAAAGTAAAGAATTTCGCAAATAACAGCGATATTAATAATCATACCCATATAGAATGGATCAACCTGTAAATCTTCTAAATAAATATAACCGTAGCTATAATAGGAGGCATGTGCACCCTGTAGCAAGATCACGATGAATAAAACAATCGGGAAGCCTTTGATAGTCCATAGTGTTTTCATCGACAATGATTTTGCACGCTGTTCTTTTGTTGGTACTACGAGTAATTCCTTTGGTGTTGCTAATTGTTGCATAAGTAACATGCCCACCAACCCTATAATCATGCTCCAGAAGATGATGTTCTTTCCAAAAACGCCGGTCAGCATACTAATAATTAAAACAGCGATGACAAAGCCAAATGAACCATAGGAACGGCTTTTACCATAATGAATATTGCCATACTGCACAAGCGTAGCGGCACTGCTTTCCACAGCAGGTAATAGTGCTGGGTAAAAAACACTAAATAAAATGGTCACGATTAATAATGCTGTAAAGCCTGTGCTTGGAATATAGAGCAAGGCAGTTAGCAACGAGCCTATTGCTAAAATTGTAATGAGTCGTTTATTGTGTACGTATTTTGCAAGTGTTGGGAAGAAGAAGAGATTGGATGTGGCACGAGCTAGGAGCCCACAGCCCATCACTACACTTGCCTGCGAGACGGTTAGATGTTTCGCATCCACCAGCCAACCTGTCCAGTAGGGTAAGAAAATGCCCCAAGTGATAAAAAATGTAAAGAAATTCTGAGAAAGCCATCGTTGATTGTTCATATAATTTCCGTACCTCCATTAACTATGTTGAATAATAGCATGTTCATCGCTACAATAATGTGAGATATCTCATATTTTTTATAGGAGAGAGTAAAAAATGCATATTTTAACAGCTGAAGCCCGTACCCATTATCTTGAAAAATATCCGATCGATGATTTTTTCTCATTTGATATCAATCCCTATTTAGAAGTCCGCCAGTTTGACAAGGGGGAGTGGATCTTCCAGGAAGGCTCCTTTCCAGACACCGTGTATTACATGATAGAAGGAAAGGCGAAGCTCTATATGACACATAAAAATGGGAAGGTATCTCTTATTGAATACCTAGAGGCTCCTCTTTTTATGGGGGAAATTGAATTGTTAAATGAGGCTAGGTATACAAAGGGGATACAAACCGTCACCAAAACAATTTGCTATTCGATTACACAGTCATGTAAGGAGAAGTTACTTGCGGATGCTTTGTTTTTACGTAGACTTTGTGTATTTTTAGGGGAAAAAGCGACAAAAATGACATCTAAATATACACAAAATCAGGCCTATCCGCTGGAAAATCGCTTAGCAGCCTTTATCCAATTATCAGCCGACCAAGGTGTCTACAAGGAAAAACATACGGAAATCTGCGAATATTTAGGGGTCTCTTATCGCCATTTACTATATGTCTTGGCACAGTTTTGTGAAGAGAGGATATTGGAAAAGCGTAAGACAGGCTACCAAATTATTGATAAAAATCGTCTCGCACAACTGGCACAGGAAGTACTATGAAAACAACCATTCCATAAAGGTTGTCTATTAGTGCAGATCAGCTGAGGGAATTAATTCAATTTTATAAGTTATAAATTAAAAAGGATTTGACTTCTTTAAATGAAGTCAAATCCATTTTTGTTGTATTCACTTTTTTTAATTAACCAGCGAGCGATATCCTTACCACTATGGTAAAAGTCCACTTCATTTACCTTGTTTTTTTGGATGGAGAGGTCAGGGATGTTTTCTAAAACGTCAAAAGGTAAAACACCGATACATAAATGATTATTTGTTGGAAAATCTCCTTGTTGCTTACTGCCACTTTGTATCGATTCACTATGCTTGTTCATTGAGTTTTGTGTCATATGGAATGCAAGTAGTTCTCCTTGTGCCAATGCTGTCCTTGATGAGTAACCAGTACTTTTCATTCAACATGCCCCCTTTTGTCGTTACAGTTATTGTACAAGACTAAGTGGGAAAATAGCCGTTATTTACAAGGCTTTTACAATAACTTTAAGGTTCATGGAAAATTTAGTGATTTGTAACCGTATTCATACCATTATGGGATAAAAACCATAGAAAACTGATATAAATTCTTTTTAAAAAACTCATACTCAAACTATTGTGAATTTTTCTAACACGAAGTATTATTGTAATTAGATTTAACGTGAAAGTTTTCACAAAGTCGCGAAATCGTTAGGAGGAATTTTTAATGAGTGCAATTCGAGTAGGTATTGTAGGATATGGAAATTTAGGACGTGGTGTGGAGTATGCCATTTCACAAAATCCAGATATGGAATTAGTAGCAGTGTTCACACGACGTGATCCTTCAACAGTAAACGTAGCAAGCAATGCAAGCGTATATTTAGTAGATGACGCTGAAAAATTCCAAAACGACATTGATGTTATGATTTTATGTGGTGGTTCTGCAACAGATTTACCAGAGCAAGGTCCACATTTTGCACAATGGTTTAATACAATTGATAGCTTCGATACACATGCGAAAATTCCTGAATTTTTCGATGCTGTAGATGCAGCGGCACAAAAATCTGGTAAAGTATCTGTTATCTCAGTTGGTTGGGATCCAGGTCTATTCTCTTTAAATCGTCTACTTGGAGAATCAGTATTACCAGTTGGTACAACATATACATTCTGGGGCGATGGCCTAAGTCAAGGACATTCAGATGCTGTTCGTCGTATTGAAGGCGTAAAAAATGCTGTTCAATACACATTACCGATTAAAGAAGCGGTAGAACGAGTTCGTAACGGTGAAAACCCTGAACTAACAACACGTGAAAAACATGCACGTGAATGTTGGGTTGTATTAGAAGAAGGTGCAGATGCAACAAAGGTTGAACAAGAAATTGTCACAATGCCTAACTATTTCGATGAATATGACACAACAGTGAACTTCATTTCTGAAGATGAATTTAAAGCAAATCATACTGGTATGCCACATGGTGGTTTTGTCATTCGCAGTGGTGACAGTGGTGCAAACGATAAACAAATTCTCGAATTCTCATTAAAACTGGACAGTAATCCAAACTTTACATCTAGCGTATTAGTGGCTTATGCACGTGCAGCACACCGTTTAAGTCAAGCGGGTGATAAAGGGGCGAAAACAGTATTTGATATCCCATTCAGCCTACTTTCGCCAAAATCAGCTGCTGAATTACGTAAAGAATTACTATAAACGTAGCTAATAATCCCGATTATCATTGAGTTGATAATCGGGAATTTTTTTAAGCCTAATTTTTTGCTAAAGTAGGTTGCCAATGAAACGATTCATCTACATGTCTAATGCCAAATTCTAAGACTGCTTGATCAATAAAAATGGAGGCGTATTGTGTGGGAAAATGAAGTAATGCTTCCTTTATAGCAAGAATAGCCTTTCTAGTTGCCACTGTTAAATTTTCTTTCATAAATGGTACTAAGTCTTTTGGAATTGCAATAACCACATATCCATACTTCACTCAAATTCCTTTGCTCGGTAAAGCAGTTCCATTATAATCGGAACTCGTATAATCTCTATATTTAAAGGCGGTTCATTTAGCCACTTTCCTTCTAAATTTTAGTAATATAACAGGATACTAAAATTGGGAAGAAAATACCAACTAAATTTAACTTCCATCCCTCAAACAAAAAATGGGGATAAAATCTATAAAAATACATAAAAAATATGGTAAACTGTCAATAATTTAATAATCTGAATTTTTGGAGAAATTTTTGTAACCTTACAAAATATGGAGGTTATGTTTATATGACAGCAGATATTATTATTCAATCAAAATGTATGGCCCCCAATCCATCCACGCATTGTATTAATAGAGCAACACTAATGCGAACGCTAAAGAAAAGTCATCATCATACTTGTACTTTCTTGCATAGTGGTGCAGGGTACGGTAAAACAACCATTCTAACTCAATTTCTTGCAACCGAATCAAGTACGTTTTCTTGGTATAGTATTTCTGATGAAGATGATAATTTATTACCCTTTTTGAGGCACTTCTTTTTTAGTATACAGCGCGTCGTACCGAATTTTGGTCATACATTTGATGGGTGGAACCAATTATCGCGCTTTCCAAAAATGGATGAGCTCAATCGATGGTATAAGCTTTTTGTCAATTGCCTCTGCGATCTAGACGAGCCTCTTCTCATCGTGATTGACGACTTTCACCTAGTAGATCATGTTTTTCCTATTAATTATTTCATGGAAAAAATCATTGAATTTGCTCCACCCAGCATTCATTTTATTTTGGCTTCTAGAACACTACCCAATTGGGATATTATGAGGAAATTAAAGCTACAAAAAAGATGGCTCGTTATAAAAGAGGACGAACTGGCATTTTCAACTGAGGAGATTGCAGTGTTTTTTGAAGAATATGTAGATGTACATTTATCCGAGGCTGAAATGAAAAAAGTATTAGAGATCACTGAAGGCTGGGCCATTAGCATTTCCTTATTGGCAGAGCAATGGCATCATGCTTCGCTAGATCATTGGCTGACGATTCCCACAAATGAGCTATTCACATATTTATCAGAGGAAGTTTATAGTAGGATGACTGCTACTGAGCAGGAGACGATCTTAAAATTAGCGATTTTTCCTACCTTTTCTGCGGAGCTATTGAAAGCGTTTTATGGCGCTGAGATTGCGCAAATGCTGAATGCATTAACTCAGCGTCATTTATTTATCCAACCTGTGACAACAGATGGCTTCTATCGTTTTCATGCATTGTTTAGTCGATTTTTAGAAATGAAATGGCGACAGTATCCAACACAACATGCGGACCTTCATAAACAAGCAGCATTGTATTATGTAGAACATCAAAATATTCAAGCTGTCCTGTATCATGCCTTTAAAACGAATGATCATCATTTCTGCGGAGAGCTCCTACAGCTTCATGCAGAATCAATCGTACGGGCTGGTCAATTTGAATGGTTGCTCGAAAAAATCAATCGATTCACTGTACAGGAAAAAGATAAATTTTATAAATTAAATTATTTTGAGGGTGAATGTCATCGCTACCGAGCTTATTATGAAAAAGCGAAACAATCCTATGAAAAATGTGCAATCCTCGCACAGCAGCAGCGGGATCACCTATTTATGACAAAGTCACAAGCTGGGATAGCCCATATTTACTTAGACACCATTCAACCTGCTTTAGCAGAGCCATATCTCGAGAAAGCATTAGAGCTAGCGAAACATACACCATTGCGCAAAGAGGAATTACTAGAACTTCAACGGCAATACGCTGAAAATTTAGTGAATCTAGGGAAGGCCAAGGGTGCACAGCTCTTTATGGAGGACGTCGCATTGCCAGAGGATGTCATACAGCGAGCAAATGTTGATGTACGTGTTTTACTACGAACAGGACAACTACGGGAGGCCAAGGAGTTATTAGCGCAGCGACTTGAATTACCGCCTCAGCTTGTTGCAACCCATCGAGAAAGTGAACTGCTGGCAGCTTTCGTTTATGCACTGTTAGGTCAAGGCAAAGAAGCCTGGTATGCTGCCCAGCATGGTATTCGAAGAGGATTAAAAGAGAAGTCTATTTTCATAGAGGCGGTTGGCTATATCAGAAAGGCTCATGCTCTGCTGTTAATGGATTTCCCAGATCATTATGGGGCATGTCAAGCCTATGAAAAAGCGTTGACCCTCATGAATGCCATTAATATTTCTCGTGTGAAGGCGGAGCCATATATGGGGTTAGCCATTGTCAAACATTTGTTAGGAGATATGGTAGCGGCTAAGAAATACTTAGCACTGGGCTTACAGGAAACGGAGCAAGTTCAAGATGCTTGGATGACAGCGCTTATTCTTTTAGCAGAAGTAAAAATAATACTTTCTGAGCAAGAAATAGGGCGAGCGAAGCAATTATTAAAGAAGACACAGCAACTATTTCAGGAGTGCGGTGATCGCAATGGCTTGATGCATGTCTTATTTTATCAATCAATGATTGCCCTGAAAGAGTGTAATAAGAAGCCGTTTCAACAGTATTTTCAACAGTTTGCACAACTATGTGTCTCAAATGGCTATGAATACTTCTTACAAAGGCCAACGATACTTGGTCCGAGCAATCGAATGGTTTTTTACGAGCTATTGCAATTTAGTCAAAAATGCCAGATGGAGCATCCAGCTATATTAGCATTGCAAAATCATTTTCAGGTCGAGGATAGTATTAGTTATCCGCATGATGAAATACAGATGAATCTTTTCGGGAGTTTAAATTTAATTCGTACACAACGAAAGCTAGAAGACAAAGAATGGCAACGTGATAAATCAAAGGAATTATTCGTATATCTCTATTGCCATCGCCATCGCTTTACACCAAAGGAAGAAATAGCACAGGCATTATGGCCAGATCGTAGTGTCGAGTCCTTGGATCGTGATTTTAAGGTGGTCTTAAATACGTTACTCAAAGTGTTGGAGCCGCAACGACATGCAAGACAAGAGAGCTTTTTCATTCAGCGGAAAAATAATATGTATCAGCTACAAAATATTGCTTTTCTCCAAATTGATGTTGAACGTTTTCACTATTATTACAGCTTAGGAATCGACGAATTTGATCCACAGCTGTCCAATGAGTGGCTCTTATTAGCAGAAGCGAGCTATACGGATGCGCTCTATGCGGAAAAAAAGCAAATCGACTGGCTAACGCAGGACCGTGAAAAGCTACAATTTTTATATATCGAAGTCTTGGAACGACTAGCACAAAATGCAACAAGGCAACAGCAATATAAAAAAGCCATTTTTTTCGCAGAAAAGATGCTACGCGAGGATGCACTCTGGGAGGAAGCGTATCGCCTGCTCATGTACAGCCACTACCAACTCCAAAACCGCTCCCTAGCCTTAAAATGGTATGAAAAATGTGTCCAGCAATTACAACAGGAGCTAAACACAACCCCGATGGAATCCACCATGACGGTCTATGACTTGATAATGGGGTAATTGGTGTTGTTATTAAGGCTAGGTGAAGTGATTTTGTATTGGATGGGCTTGCTCAAGTGTGGGGAAGTGCTCCATTGATTATGGGAATGCTCATTCATATGAGGAAACCCGCTCCAACTGAGAGTAGAGCCGCTCCTAAGTAATGTGAAAACGCTCCAACAGAGGGGGTGCCCCTCCTAGTCAAAGCGCTCATTCTATGAGGAACTCACTCATAAACTATGTCAATCCGCTCCAACAGTGGGGTAGACAATACTATAAAAATGTAACCTATATGGAGGAACAACAATGCCATTTTGTCAGACGAAAAAAGCGAATATTTACTATGAAATGATTGGAACAGGGGTACCTATCATCATGCTACATGGTTTTTCTCCTGATCATCGTTTGATGAAGGGCTGTATGGAGCCTGTTTTTAAAGAACGTGAAGGGTGGAAACGTATTTATCTGGATCTTCCAGGAATGGGGAAGACAACAGACTATTCATCAATTCAAAACTCGGATGAAATGCTAGAAGCGATTATCGAATTGATACACACAATCATTCCGCAAGAATCGTACCTGTTGGTTGGTGAATCTTATGGTGGCTATTTAGCGCGCGGTATTATGAGGAAATCAGTGGATCAACTTTTAGGTACTGCCTTTATTTGCCCTCTCATCATTCCTGAAAAAGAACAACGTACGGTGCCACCGCATTGTATTGTACAAGCAGACACTGCTTTTTTATCAACATTAAGTCAGCAGGAGCAAGATGATTTTATGGCTAATCAAGTTGTCTTAGATGCCTATAATTGGGAGCGTTATTCAACAGAGGTGTTGGCAGGGTGTAATCTAGCAGATCAGGCATTTTTAGAAAAAATTCAGCAAAGCTACGGATTTTCCTTTGCCATTGACGAAAAGTCCTTTGATAAGCCAAGTCTCTTTTTGCTTGGTAAACAAGATTCTGTGGTTGGCTATAAGGACGCGTTTTCACTTCTAGAGAAGTTTCCCAGAGCAAGCTTTGCCATTTTAGATAGAGCAGGCCACAATTTGCAGATCGAGCAACCTGAATTGTTTACCGAGCTGATGAGTGAATGGTTGAATCGTGTAGAGGGAGCGATGGATTAAAGTGATACTTGCAAATGATAAATTATTTTTAAGAGAATTCAGGCAGCAAGACTGGGTTGATGTGCATAAATATGCCTCTCAGGAGGTTGTTTGTAGGTATCAAACATGGGGACCGAATTCAGAAGAGGATACAAAAGAATTCATTCAGGATGCTCTCGATGAAGCAACACAAATACCAAGGGAACGATATGTTTTTGCTATTATTCATCAAGAAACATTAATAGGTGCGGTAGAAATCATGATTAGGGATTTTGTAAATGAAGTCGGGGAAATTGGCTATATCGTGAACCCTGATTATTGGGGTAAGGGAATAGCAACGCAGAGTGCTAAATTGATGATGACTTTCGGCTTTGAAACATTAAAGCTCCATCGTATTTATGCAACATGCGACCCTCGAAATATTGGATCATCCAAAGTATTAGAGAAAATAGGAATGTCAAAGGAAGGAATATTACGTGAAAACATGTTAATGAAAGATGGCGTTTGGCGAGATTCATTATTGTATAGTATGTTGAAACAGGAATGGTTATCATGAAGCGTACGATTAAAAGTCATCTTTATTTAGGGGTATAAAGTTATGCAGAAGGAAAAGAGCAATAAGAATCCGATGTATCACTGCAATTAAATGCAGTAGTGAATGAGAAAAAAATTATAAGAAAAATAGATGTGGACTCTAAAAAGCAAGAATGTTGATTTCTAAACATTCTTGCTTTTTGTTTTAAGAAATGTTGTTTAGTTGCCATTCTGCTTCGCTCCATTTTCGGGACAGAGCTAGGTGGCTCATATTTGAGCTATCTAGCTTGTAACTAATTTGTAACTGAACTCTTATATAGTGTTGTCATAGCAAGAAAGCGCTTTCTAGGGAGCTTATTTTGAAGGGGGATATGGGATGAGGAAGCAGTGGTATTGGTTTCTTTTAGTGATGTTGGCTGTGGTGTTGGTGGCTTGTAATGGGGATACGAAAGAGGGTGCAACGGAAGCGGATTCTTCTGATGGGGAGACGAAGGCGGTTACTGCGGAAGGCGGCACAATTAAGATTGGTGTGCTTGCATCGTTAACTGGGGCGCTTGAGTCATATGGGAAGCAGACGCAGCGAGGATTTGATTTAGGAATTGAGTATGCAACAGGCGGCACGATGGAGGTCAATGGTAAGAAAATAGAAATTGTATATGAGGATACCGAAACAAAGCCAGAGGTGGCTGTGCAAAAAGCGACAAAGCTTTTAGAAGATGATCAGGTTGATTTTTTAGTCGGCTCTTCAAGCTCGGGTGATACGCTCGCTGTTCTACCACTTGCCGAGGAGTATGAAAAAATTATGGTGGTAGAGCCTGCAGTGGCTGACAGTATTACAGGTTCAGAGTTCAATGAGTATATTTTCCGAACAGGTCGTAATTCATCCCAGGATGCCTATGCGGCAGCAGCGGCTATTGCAGGCAAAGGTGTGAAGATTGCTACATTTGCGCCAGATTATTCGTTTGGCTGGGATGGTGTGAATGCCTTTAAAACGGCAGCGGAGAAATTAGGGGCTGAAATTGTACTAGAGGAGTATGCAGATCCTGCCGCAACAGATTTTACTTCCAATTTGCAAAAAGTGATTGATGCGAAGCCAGACTATTTGTTTGTGGTTTGGGCAGGAGCAAATTCACCATGGAATCAAATTGCAGATCTTAAAATTCAAGAAAAGGGCATTAAAATTTCGACGGGTGCGCCGGATATTATTGCGCTTCAATTTATGAATCCATTGGTTGGGATGGAAGGCTTCTCGGTGTATTATCATACACTTCCTCAAAATGATGTCAATCAATGGTTAGTAGATGAACATCAAAAACGTTTCAATGAAGTGCCCGACTTATTTACTCCTGGCGGCATGTCTGCGGCGATTGCTATTGTGGAGGCATTGAAACAATCGGATGGGGATGCAGACGCCAACAAGTTAATCGACGTTATGGAAGGTATGTCCTTTGAAACACCAAAAGGGACAATGACATTCCGTGAAGAGGATCACCAGGCTCTACAATCCATGTATTCGATTCGCTTAGAGCAACAAGATGGTGTGGATTATCCAGTACCAGTACTTATTCGGGAGCTTAGTCCTGAAGAGACAGCACCTCCCGTTATGAATTAAAGAATTGAGAGGCAGCATAGCTGTCTCTCTACATAAATGTGAGAAGGAAGGGAGTAGAGAATGGAGCCTATATTATATACAGATAATTTAACAATTCGTTTTGGGGGACATACGGCTGTAGATGGCGTTAATTTTCAAATGCCTGAGAAGCATTTAAAGTCCATTATTGGGCCGAATGGTGCTGGGAAAACAACCTTCTTTAATTTGATTAGTGGTGAGCTAATGCCAACTGCGGGTGATGTTTATTTTAAAGGGCAATCACTTGCACAAAAGTCGGCCATTGAAAGAACTCGAATGGGATTGGGACGATCTTTTCAGATTACCAATGTTTTTCCAAACTTAACGGTTCTCGAAAATGTTCGTTTAGCCGTTCAATCCAAGGAGAGAATTCGTTATCAGCTATTCCGCCATTACAAAAGCTATCAGGCGATTACGGACAAAGCGGAGGAGTTATTGGCACTTGTGTTACTCGACAATAAACGAGATGCCCTGACAACAATGCTATCCCATGGAGAGAAAAGAAAGCTTGAGATTGCCATGCTACTCGCGTTAGATACAGAAATTCTACTGCTCGATGAACCAACTGCAGGTATGTCATTAGAGGAAGTACCTACGATTTTAGAAATTATTCGAAGCATAAAACAGCAGGGGGATAAAACCATTTTGCTCATTGAACACAAAATGGATATGATTTTGGATTTATCGGATTCTATTATGGTGTTGTTCAATGGTCAGCTATTAGCAGATGGCTCACCAGAAGAAATTATGAATAATGATACTGTGCAACATGCATATTTAGGAGGGCTGTACGATGACCACCTTACTGACATTAAATGAGGTTCACACGCATATTGGTCAATATCATATTTTGCAGGGCGTTAATTTTGAAGCGAAGGAGGGGCAGGTTACAGTACTGCTCGGACGCAATGGCGCAGGGAAAACGACCACCCTGAAAACAATAATGGGTTTAACGCCTGCAACAAAGGGTGACATTGCCTTTCGCTCCCAATCGATTAAAAAAAGTCCTACCTATAAGGTGGCGAAATTAGGAATCGGCTATGTACCTGAAAATCAAGGGATTTTTGCAGATTTAACGGTAGAGGAAAACATGAAGGTAGCGATGCGCAAGGAGGATACAGCCACATTAGAGAGACAGCAATATGTGCTAGAGCTGTTTCCTGACTTAAAGAAGTTTTGGAAAAAGGCTGGTGGGCATTTATCGGGTGGTCAAAAGCAAATGCTGTCCATGGCAAGAGCCTTTATCAATGATAGCCAATTAATATTGATAGATGAGCCTTCCAAGGGACTTGCTCCGATAGTTGTGGAAAAAGTGATGGAAGCGATTGTGGAAATGAAAAAGAAAACGTCCATTGTTCTAGTGGAGCAAAACTTTATAATGGCTAGTCGAATTGGTGATACCTATACATTAATCGATGATGGTAGAACAGTAAATTCGGGCAATATGCAGGATTTGATTGATGATGAAGAGCTAAAACGCAAGTATCTTGGCATTGGATAGAGGGGGGTGACTATCATTGGAGCTATTGGTCAATTTAATCATTAATGGCTTGGCCACTGGGATGTTAATTTTTCTGCTAGCAGCTGGTTTGACATTAATTTTCGGTTTAATGGATGTATTGAATTTTGCGCATGGTGGGCTCTTTGTTTGGGGGGCCTATGCGGGCATCTTTACCTATATGTTGACAGAAAGTTTTATCGTTGGGATTATAGGCGCGATTGTGACCGGAGCGTTGCTTGGACTGCTGACAGAGAAATTCATTATTACGCCTGTTTACGGCAATCATATTCAGCAAATTTTAATTACCTTAGGGCTGATGCTCGTGTTGCAGGAGCTTATTAAGGTGGTCTTTGGACCAAATGGGGTGGCAGTAAAAACACCAAGTTATTTAGCAGGTAGCTGGGAAATTGGTGATGTGATCATCATTAAATATCGTTTATTTATTATTGTCATAGGGTTTGTGATTTTTGGTATTTTCCAATACATGCTGAAGCGTACGAAGATTGGCTTGATCGTTCGGGCTGGGGTGCAGGATAAGGAAATGGCGCAGGCTCTCGGTATTCATATTAAGCGTGTATTTTTATACGTCTTTATGGTGGGCGCTGCTCTGGCGGCACTTAGTGGGATGTTGATGGCTCCCTATTCAGGTGTGATTTATGCGGAAATGGGCATGGAGTATGCCATTTTAGGCTTTATTGTTGTGGTAATTGGCGGTATGGGTAGTTTTTCCGGCTCCTTGCTTGCAGCGATTTTAGTAGGGCTAGCAGGTAGCTTTATGGCTTATTATGTCCCTGTGCTGTCACTGGCGGTCAATATGATTTTAATGGCCATCGTTTTAATTTTCCGTCCTCAGGGGCTGTTTGCGATGCGAAAGGAGCTGACATCATGAACAACAAAATATCTTTACGCGCTTTCGCTTTTTTCCTGTTACTTGTCATTTTTATTATCCTTCCTTTTGTCAATGATTCAAGGACACTACTTATTTTACTCACACAAATCTTTATTTTTGGGATATTGGCAATGAGCTATGATATTTTACTAGGCTATACAGGCATCGTCTCCTTTGGGCACGCCATGTTCTTCGGCATTGGTGCCTACACAACAGCAGTCATGCTTAAGCAGATGGATCACACACTCTTGATCTTTGTACTGTCCATCGTGATTGGTATGGTACTAGCAGGCTTCATTAGCTTTTTAGTAGGTTTATTAACCTTACGCTTAAAAAGTCATTTTTTTGCGATGCTGACGCTAGCCTTTTCGGGGTTATTTTTAGTCTTAGCTGAAAAGTGGCGCTCTGTTACGTATGGCAATGATGGCTTTACATTCAGAGCACCTGATCTATTTAGAGATCGAATGACCTTCTATTTCTTTGTGCTAGCAAGCTTGGTTGTCATCTTTTTGGCGCTCTACCGCTTTGTTAATTCACCAACAGGCCGTATTTTAATTGCCGTTCGTGAAAATGAACAGCGGACCAAATCATTAGGTTTTAATACGTTGCATTATAAAGTCATTGCCTCAGTTGTGGCAGGCATTGTAGCAAGTTTTGCTGGCTCCTTATATGCAGTGTCATTGCGCTTCGTTAATACGAGTGTGATGGCCATGGATATTACGCTGGATGCATTGTTAATGACGATTATCGGTGGGGTTGGTACTTTAGTGGGGCCGTTATTAGGCTCGGCGGTCATTGAATATGCGCAACATGCACTGTCGGGGCTTGCACGAGATTATCCTATTTTCGAACGTTGGATTATCTTCTTCGGGATTCTCTATATTTTAGCCGTTATCTTCTTCCCAAAAGGTATTATTGGCTCATTAAGATTGCTCTTTTGGAAGTGGCGAGGAAGGCTAAAGCAAAGAAAAACGACAGGTCCCTTGCCTCAGGAAAAGGAGCGATTTGAATGACAGTTGGTATTGTTAGTACAGGTATTTATCTACCTCAACAGAAGATGGCGTCGCAGGAAATTGCGGCTCTTTCCAATATTCCTGAGGCCATTATCCGTCAAAAAATGGGCATTCATGAAAAGCCAATTCCTGATAAGTCTGATCATACCGTGCAAATGGGTATATGGGCAGCACAGGAGGCGATTCAAAAAGCGAATATAGACCCTAAGGATATTGATGTTGTCATCTATATGGGGGAGGAGCATAAGGAATATCCACTTTGGACAGCCTCCATTAAAATGCAGGAGGAGCTTGGTGCTGTGAATGCATGGGCATTTGATGTGCAATTACGCTGCGGCACTACAATCATGGCGTTGAAAGTGGCGAAAAGCCTAATGGCCTCAGATGACACGATACGAACCATTCTGTTAGCAGGTGGTTATCGCAATGTTGATTTTATCGATTACAGCAATCCACGAACGCGCTTTATGTACAATTTAGCGGCTGGTGGAGGGGCCATGTTATTACAAAAAAACTATGAAAAAAATTTGCTACTAGAGGCAGATATTATAACGGATGGTTCTTTCTCAGAGGATGTAGTCGTGCCAGTCGGGGGAACGAAAAATCCATTAACCCCAACCCATTTAACCGAAAATTTATATAAGCTTGACGTTTTGGACCCCATTGGGATGAAGGAGCGGCTAGAACAAAAATCTTTAAGCAATTTTTTGAAGGTCATTCGCAGTTCTTTAGCGAAAAGTGGATACAGTGACGATCAGCTAGATTATTTAGCGATGTTGCACATGAAAAGATCTGCACATGATTATATTTTAACGGAGCTTGGCTTACAGCAGGAGCAGTCTATTTATTTGCAAGACTATGGACATATTGGTCAGATCGATCAAATATTGTCCCTACAGCTAGCACAGGAGCAAAACCAAATTCAAGCAGGCAATATTGTGACGCTTGTTAGTGCTGGCATTGGCTATGTATGGGGAGCTATCACAATACGTTGGGGATAAGGGGGAAATGGCATGGTAAAAACGATTCAACTAGCAAATGGAGAAACAATGGCCTATCGCAAGCGATCAGGTGGAGGTCATCCTTTAGTGTTGGTACATGGCAATATGACATCTTCTAAGCATTGGGATATTCTGATGGATGCTTTAGATGAGAAATACACCATTTACGCGATAGATTTACGTGGTTTTGGTGAATCATCCTATCTTAAGCCAATCACTGCTATTAAAGATTTTAGTGATGATGTCAAACTATTTGTGGATGCACTGCAACTGCACAGCTTTGATATGATTGGCTGGTCAACAGGTGGAGCTGTCTGTATGCAGTTTGTAGCAAATTATCCAGGACACTGTCAACGACTAATTTTACTTGCGTCTGCTTCTACACGTGGTTATCCATTTTACACGGATTTAGGAACAGGCAATCCAGCCTCCTTTAAGCGAGCCTATCATTATGAGGAGGTATTGGTGGATACATCCAAAACAAAGCTTATTCAAGGCTTCTACGATGAAAAAAATGCGGAAGGCTTACAGTCTATATGGAATGTATTAATTTATACGCATCATCGACCAAACGAGGGAAAATATCAAGAATATGTAGAAGATATGCTTACACAGCGCAATTTAGCAGAAGTATATCATGCACTCAATACATTTAATATAAGCGCTGTTGACAATGAGGTGGCAAAAGGCTCTCGGGAGGCCATGCTGCTTCATATCCCAATTTTAGTGCTCCGAGGGGATCGTGATTTGGTGATTACAGAGGAAATGAATGCAGAGATATTACATGATTTAGGCAAAACAGCACAGTTTGTAAGCCTAAAAAATTGTGGGCATTCGCCTTTGGTCGATGATTTAGCACAATTGACAGCTGAAATTGAAGCTTTTTTAGAAATTGGAGGAAGACAGTATGCGTTTGAACAATAAAGTGGCTATCATTACAGGCGCTGCAAATGGTATTGGCTATGCGGCTGCTGAGCGTTTTATCGAGGAGGGGGCATGGGTGTTTATCGCCGATTATGACGATAAAGCAGGCATTCTAGCAGCACAACAACTAGGCGAAAATGCTGTATTTATACAAGTAGATGTTGCAAGTAGAGAGAGCGTTAATCAGCTGGTGACGGCAGTGATCGAACAGGCAGGACGGATTGATATTTTAGTGAATAATGCGGGGATTACAAGAGACGCGATGCTGACAAAAATGACGGAGGATCAATTTCAGCAGGTGCTAGATGTCAATTTGACAGGTGTTTTCCATTGTACACAGGAGGTCATTCCCTATATGGTGGCAGCAGGTGGAGGCAAAATTATAAATACATCCTCAGTTAGTGGAGTATATGGCAATGTTGGTCAAACCAATTATGCAGCGACAAAAGCAGCGATTGTAGGTATGACAAAAACATGGGCGAAGGAATTAGGGCGTAAGGGGATTAACGTTAATGCAGTGGCACCTGGCTTTACAGAAACAGATATGGTCAAAAAAATGCCTGAAAATATTTTGGCTCAAATGCGATCAATCGTCCCCCTACAACGCCTAGGGACACCACGTGATATTGCCAATGCCTATTTATTTTTAGCATCTGATGAGGCCTCCTATGTTCATGGGCATACTCTGCATGTGGATGGCGCAATTATGATGTGATAGGGGGTAGTCAAGATGTTTGTTGAGCAAGAATGGATTTTAAAACGTGCAGCTTTAACACCTCACCACCTCGCCTTGATTAATTTAACATCAAAGGAACAATTGACCTACCAGCAATTATCTGAGGAAATCGGCAAATGGAGTCAATTTTTCGAACGGCAGCAGCTACAAAAGGGAAGTAGAGTCGCTGTTTTTGCGAAAAATCATATCCAATTGTTTGCTGTTTTATTTGCCTGTGGGCTACGTGGGCTCATTTATGTACCTTTAAATTGGCGCTTAAGCAAGGAGGAGCTAACACAAATTTTGGAGGATGCAACTCCTGCTATCCTATTATACGAAGAGGATAGTCATTGTCCCTTAGTTTTAGAAAAAATGTTTTCACTTCATGTTAGCCAGCATGAGAAGGAGATACAACCAAGTAGGCAAGACGTGGATGTGGATGATCCATGGTTAATGATTTATACAGGAGGCACGACGGGTCAGCCAAAGGGAGTAGTGTTATCCTTTCAGTCGGTCAATTGGAATGCCATGAATACTATTATTAGCTGGGGTTTACATGCTCAAGATCGGACATTAAATTATATGCCGATGTTTCATACTGGTGGCTTAAATGCTTTATGCATTCCCTTACTGATGGCGGGAGGAACCGTCATTATTGGCGATAAATTTGATGCAGAAGAGGCACTACAAGCAACGAACCAATATCAAACGACAATTTCTCTTTTTGTGCCAACAATGTATCAAGCAATGATTGCTACGAAGTATTTTCAGGAAAATCAATTTCCTTCCATGAAGGTATTTTTATCTGGAGGTGCCCCGTGCCCTCATCCTATTTACGATGCTTTTTATAATAAGGGATTATTTTTTAAAGAGGGATATGGTTTAACAGAAGCAGGACCCAATAATTTTTATATTGACCGAGAGCGTGCCTATGCAAAAAAGGGGGCTGTCGGGAAAAGCATGCAATTCAATGAAGCTAAAATCATCAATCATACAGGAAAAAGTTGTGCACCTGGAGAAGTAGGAGAGCTATTGGTAAGAGGGAAGCATATGTTTCGCTTTTACTGGAATAACAAGCAAGAAACTGCCAATATCCTGCAAGATGGCTGGTTGAAAACAGGGGATTTAGCGATGATGGATGCGGAAGGCGATTTTTATATTGTTGGGCGTAGAAAAGAAATGATAATTTCAGGTGGTGAAAATATCTATCCTCAGGAAGTAGAACAATGTCTACTACGGCATCCAGATGTGCGGGAGGTGGCCGTGATTGGTGTAGGTGATGACTATTGGGGTGAGATCGTGACAGCTTTTATTGTTTGTCCCCACCAAGTAGCCTCTCTATTAGATGATCTTAATGAGCTATGTCATCAACAATTAGGACGTTATAAGATTCCAAAACAAATGATTTTCTTAGACGAACTACCAAAAACAAGCGTTGGTAAAATCGATAAAAAGGCATTGTATAGGCTTGTCGACTCATCTATCTGTTAAGTATGATGAGAAGGAAGAAACGCTCGTCTTTCTAAATCCGAAATAAGAGAGGGACACATAAATGGCCCACGCATTAGTTATTGGTGGAACAGGGATGTTGGCTGACACATCCTGTAGGTTAGTGAATGATGGCTACCATGTCTCACTAATTGGACGTAGTGCCCATCGAATGGAAGATTTGCGAAGTAGAACAACCAAACCCGCCCTTCTAACGCCGATTTTAGTAGATTATTGTAATATAGCCTTATTAAAAGAGAAGCTAGAAGAAACGCTTAAGCATAATGGGCCCATTGAATTGGTCGTTGCTTGGATTCATTCCTATGCGGACACTACATTAGAGAACATCTCCAATGTAATTTCAATAGAGAATAACGGGGAATGGAAACTGTTTCATGTGTTGGGGAGTAAGGCGAATTTAAGTGAAGTCCAAGAGAAATTGAAGCTCCCTGCTCGTTCGCAATACAGGCAAATCCAGCTAGGTTTTATGATGGAAGAAGGTCATGCGAGATGGCTTACGCATGAGCAAATATCGCAAGGTGTCGTTGCTGCTATTCAACAGGATCAACCTATCCATATTGTCGGGACGCTACAACCTTGGGAAAAGCGACCATTATAAACTAACTAACCTTCGTCTAACTAGATGGACGAAGGTTTTTACTTATCTCCATTATCAGTTTGTTGTAGATGTCTACATAATTGTGAGGGATAGTTAGGTTTGTGTGAAAAACGTCAGGATCAAGCAACTTTCTTCTCCTTACCTTTTACTTAGTATAACAAAATCATTTCCATATAACTTATCCTTATTTACTCACATCTCTTCCCATCAGAGCGACATATCAGTAAAATAGAGTAGGTTAGGGGGATTACATGTGAAAGATCAACGCTTTAAAATAGCGCATCGAGAGGCGCTTATCGGAATTGGACTCGTCCTTGTCAACTTTGCGATTTGGTTTGGCTTTGCCTATGGATTAGGTTCAGGAGATCCAAGAAATTATACGTATGTATTTGGTTTTCCTGCCTGGTTTTTCTATAGCTGTATCGCTGGGACAGGCTTTATGATCCTTCTTATCTGGATTGTGATGAAACTCTTTTTCAAAGAGGTACCATTCGATGATGAGGAGGTGGATCGCTAATGCATTGGCAAGTTGTATTTCCATTGCTATTATTTTTAATTATTATTTTTGGAATCGGTATTTGGGCCAATAAGCATGTCCGCTCCTCTAATTCATTCCTGCAGGAGTATTTCCTAGGTGGTCGTGAAATGGGTGGTTTTATCCTTGCAATGACGATGATTGCTACATATGGCAGTGCGAGTAGTTTTATCGGAGGACCGGGTGTAGCCTATACAAAAGGACTTGGGTGGGTATTACTGGCAATGGCTCAGCTACCAGCAGGTTATTTTGTACTCATGATTTTAGGGAAAAAATTCGCCATTATTGCTCGTCGTTACCAGGCCATTACGTTAATCGACTTTTTACGTGAACGCTACAAAAGCCATGTCATTGTTATTTTATCAGCCATTAGCATCATTGTTTTCTTATTTTCGGCTATGATGGCTCAATGGGTTGGGGGTGCACGCTTAATTGAGTCATTAACTGGCTTAAGCTACACAGCAGCACTGTTTATTTTTGCGATTTCCGTGTTAGTATATGTGATTATCGGAGGCTTTCGTGCGGTTGCACTTACAGATACGGTCCAAGGTTCAATTATGGTGATTGGTACAATTATTTTATTAATCGGCACGATTGTGGCAGGTGGAGGCATCGACAATATAATGGCCTCACTGGTCGCTGAAAATCCTGACTTTGTGTCACCATTTGGCGCACAAGGAGATTTAACGCCTCTGTATGTCTCAACATTTTGGATTCTCATTGGTGTAGGGGTTGTAGGACTTCCGCAAATTGCGGTTCGTGCGATGAGCTATAAGGATTCCAAAAGTATGCATCAAGCGATTCTTATTGGCACGATTGCCATAGGGACAATCATGTTTGGCATGCATTTAATTGGGGTGTTAGCCCGACCTGTCTTACCGGGCATTGAGATTGGTGATAAAGTCATGCCGCTCCTGACATTGAAGGTATTACCGCCATTTTTAGCAGGAATCGTTTTAGCTGCACCAATGGCTGCGACAATGTCTACGGTTAATGCTTTACTAATGCTTGTCAGCTCTACAGTTGTCAAAGATATCTATTTAAATTATATGAAGCCGAAAGCTAGTGATGCAGAGATAAAGCGTGCAAGCTTTATTGTAACAACAGTCATTGGCCTAGCCGTTGTCATCTTTGCACTCAATCCACCTGATTTATTAGTGTGGTTGAACTTATTTGCCTTCGGTGGACTAGAGGCTGTCTTTATTTGGACAGTCGTTTTAGGATTGTATTGGAAAAAAGCGAATAAATACGGAGCGATTGCGTCAATGATTTCAGGCATGTTGTTGTATATTATGATTGATCGGTTTTATCCTTCTGTCTTTGGTATGCATACAGTCACGATACCAATTGTCGCATCCTTCTTTATTTTTGTGATTGTCAGTTTGTCCACTAGTCATAAATTTAAAAACGAAAAGCTTATGATTTAACGCCAAAACGCCACAGATTTCAAATTCTGTGGCGTTTATTTTAATGCATCATAAAATCATAGGCATTTTTCGCAAGTAATGTCATTGTAACGACAATAAATAGTGTGCGGACAAAGCCACTTCCTTTCTTGATTGCCATCCGTGAGCCAAGCATAGCCCCACCAATTTGCGCAATGCCCATGACTAGACCATAAACATAATGAATTTGACCTAAGTAAGCAAACATACAAACACCAGCCACATTACTCGCCAAATTTAAAAACTTCGCATTACCAGCCGCCTTTAAAAAATCGAAGCCTACCAATAAGAAGCTAAAGATTAAAAACGACCCTGTGCCAGGACCAAGAAATCCATCATAAAAACCAATAGCAAATAATAGCAGCATAAATAAAAACAAATGTTTTTTAGATAGATTTTTTACGGTAGAGACAGCACCCCAATCTTTTTTAAAGATCGTATATACCCCAACAGCCGCCAGCATAACAAGCATTAATGGCTTTAGTAATGCTGGATTAATCAGATGCACAGTCCAAGCACCACATAATGATCCGATAAATGCTAGTGGAAAATATTTGAGGACAGAGCGAATGTCCAGCTGGCCAGAACGATAGAAAGAAATAGAGGAAGTGAGCGAGCCCATAGCTCCTGCTAGTTTGTTCGTGGCAACCGCAGCAGCTGGATTGAGCCCAACAAATAGTAAGGCTGGTAGTGAAATTAAACCGCCCCCTCCCACTACTGAGTCAACAAAAGCCGCCAGAAATCCAAAAGAAATTAATAATATTAGAATATGTACATCGATTTCAAACAACATATGACACCTCTTTAAATTTAGTTACTACTGAAATAGTAACTAATTTTATTTGCGCTGTAAACCCCATTTTTTCATTGGCAAAACTTCACATTGGTAGCCTATAATAAAGATAACGGAGGGATTACATGGAGGAATTAATCACCCAGCTGAAAGAAATGGGTTTTACAGAATATGAAGCGAAGGCCTATACGGCACTTGTTCAGCAAAGTCATGTCAGTGCTTATCAGGTTAGTAAAAATTCTGGCATACCACGTGCAAGAGTGTATGATATTTTAAATATCCTTGTAGAAAAGGGCATCGTGTTAAAAGAAGAGACCGCAGAACAAACGACCTATTCGGCAATGCCTGTGTCTGTGTTCTTACAGCAAATGCAACAGCGCTGGGAGTCGAATTTTACGTCTATAAGCGGGAAATTAGAGAAATTAGAGGAAAAAGTACAGGAAGCTGAGCCTAAAGTGGTCATGCTGAAGGGCAAGGAATCCATTATCAACTATTGTCAGTCACTTCTAAAGAAGGCGAAGAAAAAAGTGATGCTGTCGATGTGGGAAGATATGTATGATGCCTTACGTGAAGATTTGCAAGAGGTGGCGCTGCATGTTCCTGTTCATGGCATTACGTTGTATGTAGGAGAGCATCTCGCCTCAATTGACCAGCATAGAGCCACACATTATACAAAAAAAGCGTCTACACCGCATTGGTTTATCTTATCGATAGATGGTCAGGAAATGATTTATGGTCATTCTCCATCTACCCAAGAGACGGCCTTTATCACCAATGATCCGGTTCATATTTATTTGTTAGAGGATTATATATGGCATGATGTGCTCATCAATCGGTTAGTAAAACGTGATGACCAGGAGTTAGAAGACTGGATTGCTAAGGAACGTAAAGCTTTTTTCTTAGAATAGTCGTATAAGGAAGGGGAGGAACTTGAAAAAATTCGTGTTGCTAGGTTTAATAAGCCTACTAATGCTAGGAGCCTGTAATGCTACACCACCTACCGAACCACCAACGATTCATGAGCTAACGGTTGTCCCAGATAAGGTCCAAAAAAATATCGTTTCTAATGACAGAATACAACTATTACATGAAAAGGATGCTCCATATTACCTTGTTTATTATTCAAAAGGGAATGTATTGGCAAGTATTACAGCTGAGGGAAATAGGCTTATTATCCAGTTAGAAGAAGGCAGCGAGCAAAGGAAAGAGGCTCAACCCTATGTTTTTAAAGTCACCGTCAAGAATCCTGAGCTGGATACCATTGATTTGCGAATAAACGGTCAGAGTACGCCAATTGATCGTATGACCATTATGTGATAAAAGAAACCGAAATCCCTTTAGATGAGATTTCGGTTTCTTTACGTGATATCTAATAAAAGACTTTGTCTACGTTATATTTAGAGCGGAAAGTATTAATCGCATATGTTTCGTAAATTTCACGTTCCATTGGATCTTCTACTTCATAGACTTCAATTTTGAACACTTCATCACGATGGTTTTTCATCGGAGATACATTATCCTCGAAATGTTTTTTAATACGTTGACGAATTTTACGTGCTTTCCCAACAAACAATAGCTCATTCTTGTCATTATAGAATAAGAAAATGCCGCCTTTATCACGTGTGATTTTATGGAAGTCAATAAAACCGAAGTAAGGTGTGATTGGCACATCACCTGGTTTTAAATCTTGTTCACGTTGACGGATTACTAGATCTGGTTTTGGAAATTCAATTTTAATCAAACTATTCACGTTCCTCTCTCTTACTAAAAGTATATGGTAACATAATTACGGCATGTTTACCATAAATTTTAAATGTAGAAACCCCACAGATAGCAAGCTTAGTGTACATCAAATGACCAAGAAACATGCGCGTGAATCACAAAATATTCTATGAATTATTGATATTCTAACTAGTTCGTGTTACAATTCAAGATAATTAAATAATCTTATCAAGAGAAGCTGAGGGATTTGGCCCGATGACGCTTCAGCAACCTCTAACAATTGTTAGAAAGGTGCTAATTCCAGCAAAGGATTTTTTCCTTTGAGAGATAAGAGTGGACGTGAAAAAAATCCTTCTCATTCTATCTCGTATGGAATGAGGAGGATTTTTTAATTTCGTTGCATCCTACGCAAGCAAGATTTGCTAAAAGAGAGTGATTATAGAGAGGGGAAAGCAAGATGCCAATTAATATTCCGAAAAATTTACCAGCTGGAGAACATTTACGTGAGGAAAAAATCTTCGTCATGGAAGAAGATCGTGCGAAAACACAGCAAATCCGTCCATTAAATATATTAATATTAAATTTAATGCCTGAAAAAGAAAAAACAGAGCTCCAATTATTACGTTTATTGGGGAATACACCATTACAAGTGAATATTACCTTTTTGAATACAGCCACACACGAGTCTAAAAATGTGAGTAAATCCCATTTGCAGCTTTTCTACACAACGTTCAATCAGATTCGACACCGACGCTATGATGGTATGATTATAACTGGTGCGCCAGTAGAAAAAATGGCTTTTGAAGAGGTCAACTATTGGCAGGAAATTTCAGAAATTATGGATTGGTCTAAAAAGAATGTGACATCCGTGCTACATATATGTTGGGGGGCACAGGCTGCATTGTATCATCATTATGGCATTGGGAAGGTTGAGCTTTCTGCTAAATGCTCAGGCGTCTATTCCCATGTGATTACAGATTTAACTGTAGATTTGGTACGTGGCTTTAGTGATTTATTTACTGCGCCCCATTCACGCTATACATCTGTTTCGATTGACGAGGTTCGCAATCATCCAGATCTACGATTATTATCCTATTCAGAGGATGCTGGGGTATTTATTGTACAATCAAAAGATAATAAAAATATTATGATTACGGGGCATCTAGAGTATGATGCGACAACGCTAGCCGATGAATACAGTCGCGATGTGGCGAAGGGCATAGATATCGCCGTTCCTGTAAACTACTTCCCGAATGACGATCCGACACAAGTGCCGA
Source organism: Lysinibacillus sp. GW823-FHT02G10 (assembly GCF_058797135.1). Taxonomy (NCBI): domain Bacteria; kingdom Bacillati; phylum Bacillota; class Bacilli; order Caryophanales; family Bacillaceae; genus Lysinibacillus; species Lysinibacillus sp. GW823-FHT02G10. The sequence continues at coordinate 1,331,649 of NZ_JBXAJI010000001.1, read as the reverse complement.
TGAATACATGGCGTGCCCATACGCATCTATTATTCTCTAACTGGTTGAACTACTATGTTTACCAAGAAACACCATATGAATGGGATTTTGTAGATGAAATCGAATATCATATTTAATTAATAAAAAGTCTAATTTCTTTTCTAGCTTAGAAGAAATTAGACTTTTTGATTGTCATTTTCTGTTTCCTGCTGAGGTGTTTCGTTATTTTGAGCCTTGGATTTACGATTGCGAATAACTACTACAATCAGCAAAAGTATGGGTAATAAAATGGTGAAAATAAAGGAAAAAATTGGCCAAATTTCATTATTATAATTAGTAGAATGCACAATATCTGGATGAACAATTTGAGAAAGTCCAATGACAATTATACCCATCGGTATAATAAGCGGACGATGATCCTTAATCTTCAAAATTTGTGCAAGGCCAACAACGGTCGTATAGAAATACATAAATGTACGAATATATATAGACGTAATCCACATAAATGCCATAATGATTTCAATGCGCTGTAAAAAATTCCCTATAGATATTCTTTGCGCTAAGGCATAGCTAGGAAATGTCCTTGATGCAGTGTTTTCAGGACCTAATACAAGAATCGATAGGACAATCAACGTAACTAAGACGATTCCGCCAAGGATTGCCCCAATATATAGCCCTTTCTGTGCAGACGGCTGTACATTGACGCCAGTAGGATAGAGCATCAATAATACAATTAATGGAAAGGAAAAGATACTCATAAAGCGTGCAATACTATAAAACATAGATGCTTTGGTCGCTTCTAGTAGAGGCTGAATATTCTCAAATGTAATTTGAGGGGTAATACTAATGACGAAAAAAATAAAAATAAAGATAAACAATGGGAAGAGGATTTCTGCCGAACGGGCAAAGGTCTCAATCCCTAAATAAGCGGCATACATAATAAGGATACTGAACAGTAGGGCAAATGCTAATGTCGGTGTCTCTGGCATAACTTCCGTTTTCATGAAAATACCGATAAAATAAAGTAATTCTCCAGCCGAAAGAAAGGTCATAATCAGGAAACAAATCGCTGTGATTTTCCCGAAAAAACGCCCAAGAATTTTTTCATTGGCCTCGATAAAGTTTAGGGACGGTGTTTGATTGGCCAGTGTTAAAAATAATTTTAGAACCAGTAAACTGAGCAGAACACCAATGCTTGCCGCTATCCAAGCATCTTGCTTAGCGGCACCAGTAATACTCGAAGGGATAATTAAAATCGCTGTACCGATAGAATAGAGAAAGGTAACGATTGTAAACTGTCTTGAACTAATTATCTCTTTTTCCATCAAGCTACCCTCCGTTTCTCAGTCCATCTTTCTATTTTGTGAATGACACAATGTAATCCCTAATTGGTGTGAAGATAAAGGTAATCAAATCTAATGGGCTAGGAATATGGATTTTAAGGGCAATCCCCATATTTAAAGCCGTTCCAATAAGTAGCAAAAAGGAGAATACAATAATGGCTTTTCTATCCTGTTGCTTTTTTAGCTTTGGAATAAAAACAAGAGCAACAATGATTGCAATAATCAAGATAGCTACGGCTAGTACCATCTCATTACTCCTCCTTTGGCTTGTTTAATAATGAATTTTGCATCGTACCTGAACCTTGGGTTGTTACCTTTACATGAACAGCCACTGCTAAATCTGGAAAAATGGAAGTCCAGTCATCCTTGATTTTTTTCCACTGCTTTGGATCTGCCCGATGTAGGGCATCCCCAAATCCAAAAACATCGACTTCATATTGCTGTTGAATTTTCTCTACAGTTTTTTCAATGCGTTCATCAATACCCTGGGCTGTTTTTTTATTAACGTAATCAATCGATTTATTTTTGGTAAGATCGATAACACATTCGACCTCTCCAACATTCTGCTCTACATTAATATGGACATCGATTTTCGGTTTCCCGTTTTTAAATGACCCTTTCACCTTTGTAGTGGATTGGGTGATTTCAGTAGACAAAGTCCCTTTATTAGGACAGGCGATGATTTCTATCGTACTTTGAATTTTGTCATTAAGAAAACTAATACTTTTGCTTTCGCTCTCAGTCAGTAGCCCTATATATTTATCCCCTTTAAAGACTGCTAAACCTGTATAACGTAATAGCACAGGTGTTTTAACACGTTGCACATTTGTTTGATCTACCCCTAATTTCTTATCCCCATGAACTTCAATAGCAGAAATTAACGCCCCTTTATGCTTATTGCTTAATGTATTGACTAATTCATCAATATTAACAGCTATCGTGGAGCCCCAAGCCTTCTCAGAGACATCAAGAGAATTTAACATTTTATTAGCAGGAACTTTTTCGATGGGTGTTAGTACATTTAATACTTCCTTTGCTGTTGCATCGTGAGACATAATGACGTCGAAATCCTTACGAAATTCATGGTCCCTTACAATTAAATCAAGTGCATCACTAATGCCTTCTTTCGCGAGATCTTCCCCTAATACAACCACTTGAAGGTGGGCAAAATAAGGTTTTCGAGCTGCAATAGTCGTCATTTTCCGAATGGCTTCAAAGATGGTCTCGCCTCTCGAATGATAGCTAACGACAGGAGAGCGTTGAGTGGAAGCTTGGCGCACTGAGACTTCACTAGGATCAACAATTTGAACTGTAATTTCATATTCCTCATCTATTTTGTCAATGCCAAATGCTACGACTATGGCCAATTCATTTAATTCACGCTTACTCCAGCAGCCACTTAACAGTATTGTGAGGATACATAGTAAGCAAATCCAGTTTATTTTTGCCATATTCCATTCCTCATTTATCCAGTTGTTATTTCCTGCTTTTTACATTGATATATTTATGTCCTCTAACAATATTTTTTTGATTGACCAAACGAGGTCGTGTAAGTAACTTTCTACGCGGGAACAGCAGAAACGCATCCTTCTGATCCTGTAATACCAACGGTGCGAATGGGCTTAAATAAGGTACACCAAATGAACGAATGCTACATAGATGAAGAATAATTAGCATAATGCCAAACATTACACCGAATAAACCAAACATAGCAGCTAAAATCATTAATGGGAAACGTAGTACACGAATCGTATTCGATAAGCCATAGGCAGGGAATAGAAAGCTACAAATCGCTGTTAAGGCTACAATAATTACCATTACAGCGGAAACGACGCCTGCATCAACTGCTGCCTGACCAATAACTAAAGTACCTACGATGGATACCGCAGGACCGATTGTTCGAGGCATACGAAGTCCAGCTTCCCTTAAGACCTCAAAGGCAACCTCCATAATAAGCGCTTCTACTACTGCAGGAAAGGGTACGCCTTCCCTTTGTGAAGCAATGCTAATTAACATGGGTGTCGGTAGCATTTCCTGATGAAAGGTAGTAATCGCCACATACAAGGATGGTGCTACTAATGCTAGACTGATACCAAAGAAACGCAAGATACGTACAAGTGAGCTAATCATCCAATGCTGATAATAATCTTCTGCTGATTGTAAAAAGGATGTAAATAGCGCTGGAACGACTAAGACAAAAGGTGTGCCATCAACTAGAATCGCCACTTTGCCATCTAATAATTCACCTGCGATGACATCAGGTCGTTCAGAGTTGTAGACGGTAGGAAACATAGAGTTTTTTGAGTCTTGAATAAAATCCTCAATATAGCCACTTTCCAGAATGCCATCAATATTAATACGATCTAATCGAGCCAATACCTCTGCGACGATTTTGTCACTGGCGATGCCATTTATATACATCACTGCTACATCTGTTTGTGTCACATCTCCGATAACGCGTGATTTTATCCAGAGATTCGGACTTTTTATTTTGCGACGAATGAGCGCTGTATTCGTACGCAAGGTTTCCGTAAAGGATTCCCTCGGTCCGCGAATTACGGATTCCGTCGATGGCTCTGTGACAGCTCGATCCTTGGCACTTCTAGTACTTGTCACAATCCCTTCGGCAAAGCCATCTAATAAAATAACCGTTTCACCATTGAGAATGGCATTGTAAAGTGTTGTGAAATGCTCAATATTCGTCACATCGCCTACCGTTAAATAGGAATTCCGAACATATTGATTAATGGTTGTTATTTCAATATCTTGTTCTTCTTCAATATTTGCCATCAGTTTATCGATAACAGAATCAGAAATAGTCGTTTTATCCGATAAGCCATCAATGGAAATAATGGCGAGGCTATGGGGATCAGTTTCTCCAATCGCAATTTCACGTATGATAATATCATTACTATGCCCTAGTGATTGTTGAATGATTTTTATATTTTTAGATAGGGAAGTATACAATAAATCGTTCGTTGTATGGGATGGGGAGGTCTCGTTATTGTTAGACATGGACATGTGTTTTCCTCCTCAAATGGTCGTTCATTACCTTTAGAATGGACAATTTTTTTGAGAGATAAACGAAAGTGATATGAAAAATCTAGCTATTTGTGGCAATATCACATTCCTTGCAACTTTCGTGTGTCTTGTTTTGTAATAAATAAAAAAACAGTCTGTCCTTTCATGTATGGAAAGGACAGACTGCTTTATGTACGATAGTCGTATTGTAATTCATCATTACTTGTATCAACATCAACATGTAAATTGTGATCGTTAAAGAACCAAAGATCTTTCTCATCAATGTAATAGATAACACCATCAATTTCTGTTTGCACACCTATGGCAATAGGTTCCTCACGTGTCATTCCTAGTGAAAAGCCTTCGTGAAACGGACTTGAGCCACCATAACGTGCATAAAAACGAATTGTATCACCAGGTTCAACTTCCATTTCATGTTTGAACCATTGTAGGGCTTCATCTGTCAATGCAATATTCATTTCAAATGCTCCTCTCTTCCTACAGCCATTTTACCTTTGGTTCGGTGCCGTTTTTAATACGAGCAATATTGGCACGGTGACGATAAATAATAAAGGTAAATAAAAAGGCTACCAAGATGCCTAATGCAAAGTCACCTGTAATAAAATAATAAACGATTGCATAGATAAGCGCTACTAAAGCGGCTATCATTGATGTTAAGCTGACGATTTTTGTGATTTTTAATGTCACAATAAAGGTAATAAATAGTAGGACAAAGAGTGGCCAAGAATAGCCTAATAATACACCAGCTGACGTTGCCACAGCTTTCCCACCACGGAAGTTGGCAAAGATCGGGAACATATGACCGATAACAGCGACAAGACCCAGTAATAAAGAGTGGAGTGTAGTATCAGAGAAAACAGGAAGTGTCACGAGTAAGACAGCGGCAGTTCCTTTTAAGACATCCATCACCGTAACAATAATACCAGCCTTTTTCCCTAATGTTCTAAAAGTATTGGTCGCACCAAGATTACCGCTCCCGTGTTCACGAATATCGGTATTATAAAAAATTTTGCCTATCCATAATCCAGAAGGTATAGAGCCGATTAGATAAGCACATAAAATAATAAGTCCATTGATCATAGTTGGACTCCTTTCATTCATAGTCCATCACTTGGTACTAATAGTTTGTAACAAGTATTTTACACTTTTTCTTGCTAATCTACAATGTTATGAAGGAGATTTCATCCGAAGTCTTGAATCAATACAAAAGAGAATCTATTAGTGAGGACTAGGCTTTTAGACATAAATTTGTAGGAAGCACTAAAACCTTTATAAAAATATAGGCAAAATGGCAATTTTGTCAATCGCTCATTCCTTTGGTAGAATAGAAGTCTAACTTTATCCTGTTTAATCGCAAGGCACGAGTTAGTGTGCTTTTATTTGCAAGCATCACAACTTTATTTTGCAACTAAGTAGGCTTCAATGCGTCAAATGATGATGGAAGCTAGAAGCAGTCTGTCTTGCTCAAATACCAATTTTAAGCAACTGTTGAAGATGTTTACTATTAATAAAAAAGATCAAAACTGTGAGCAAATTTTAAAATTTTATTGGACCTGTCGCTAGCTATTGACAGGAAATGCTATTATTATTAGGATGAGAACATAAATAGAACATGTGTTTGTTTTTTGGAGGGGAATTTTTTTGACGAATAAACAGTCACCTAGCGTCTATAATGATGACGCTATACAAGTATTAGAAGGATTAGAAGCGGTACGCAAACGACCTGGCATGTATATCGGTTCTACGGATGGCCGTGGACTTCATCACCTTGTGTATGAAATCGTAGATAATGCGGTGGATGAAGCACTGGCTGGCTTTGGATCTCATATTATTGTCACAATTCATAAAGATCAAAGTATGAGTGTGCGCGACTTTGGCCGTGGGATGCCAACCGGTATGCATAAAATGGGCAAACCGACACCAGAAATTATTTTTACAGTGCTACACGCTGGTGGTAAATTTGGTCAAGGTGGCTATAAAACAAGTGGAGGTTTACATGGTGTTGGTTCTTCCGTTGTGAATGCGCTCTCAACATTTTTAGAGGTGACAATCCATCGCGATGGTAAAAAGTATCGTCAACGCTTTGAACATGGTGGACAGCCTGTCACAACACTTGAAAATATTGGGCAGACCAAGCAGACAGGAACGCTTGTTCATTTCCTACCAGATGAAACGATCTTCTCTGTCACAAAATTCAATTATGATACGTTAGCAGAACGATTACGTGAATCAGCCTTTTTATTAAAGGGCTTAAAAATTGAATTAATTGATGAGCGCGAGGAAGGCAAGAGCGATGTGTTCTTTTATGAGAATGGCATCGAGGCTTTCGTTGCGTATTTGAATGAGGAAAAAGATGTCCTTCATCCAGTAAAATATGTAGAAGGCGTACAGGATGAAATCGAAGTAGAGTTCGCTTTCCAGTATAACGATGGTTATTCAGAAACGATTTTATCATTCGTTAATAATGTCCGTACACGTGATGGTGGTACACATGAAACGGGTGCAAAGGCAGCATTGACACGTGTCTTTAATGAATATGCAAGAAAAATTGGCCTGTTAAAGGACAAGGATAAAAACCTTGAGGGGACAGATATTCGTGAGGGCTTAGCAGCGATCGTGTCTGTTCGTATCCCAGAGCATTTACTGCAATTTGAAGGACAAACAAAGGGCAAGCTTGGGACAAGTGAGGCTCGTTCTGCAGTAGATAGTGTAGTGTCTGAGCAAATTTTGTATGTGCTAGAGGAAAATGCAGAGTTATCAGCTTCTCTTGTTCGTAAAGCGATTCGAGCGCAGCAAGTGCGTGAAGCAGCTCGTAAAGCGCGTGAGGATGCACGAAATGGCAAGAAAAACAAAAAGGGTAGTACGATTTTATCTGGAAAATTAACACCAGCTCAGTCACGTAATGCGGCAAAAAATGAGCTGTATTTAGTCGAGGGTGATTCTGCGGGTGGCTCTGCTAAACAAGGTCGTGACCGTACATTCCAAGCGATTCTGCCATTGCGCGGGAAGGTAATCAATACAGAGAAAGCCAAGCTACAGGATATTATGAAAAACGAAGAAATTTCAACGATTATCCATGCCATTGGGGCAGGTGTTGGTACGGATTTTGCGGTGGAGGATTCTGCCTACAATAAAGTAGTCATCATGACCGATGCGGATACGGATGGGGCACATATTCAAGTCTTGCTATTAACATTCTTCTATCGTTATATGCGTCCGCTCATTGAGTCTGGAAAGGTCTATATCGCACTACCGCCGCTTTATAAAGTCTCAAGAGGTACAGGGAAAAAAGAAGTCATTGAATATGCTTGGACAGAAAGTGACTTACAAAAGGCCATCAAGAAGGTTGGAAAGGGTTACATATTACAGCGCTATAAAGGTCTTGGTGAGATGAATGCAGACCAACTATGGGACACAACAATGAACCCTGAAACACGGACATTGATTCGTGTCACAATCGAGGATGGTGCACGAGCGGAGAGACGTGTCACGACGTTAATGGGTGATAAGGTGGAACCACGTCGTAAATGGATCGAAGCCAATGTAGACTTCGGTATGGAGGATGATTCTAACATTTTAGAGAATGAATTCATCCAACAAGAGGAGGACCAAGCATGAGTAGTACAGAAAAGTTTCAAGATTTACCGTTAGAAGAAGTAATGGGTGACCGTTTTGGTCGCTATAGTAAATATATTATTCAAGACCGCGCGTTGCCTGATGCACGTGACGGTCTTAAACCAGTACAGCGCCGTATTTTATATGCGATGTTTACGGAAGGCAACACACATGATAAGCCGTTCCGTAAATCCGCAAAAACAGTGGGTAATGTAATTGGTAATTATCATCCGCACGGCGATAGCTCTGTGTATGAAGCGATGGTACGGATGAGTCAGGACTGGAAGGCACGTCATATGCTCATTGAGATGCACGGGAACAATGGCTCGGTAGATGGCGATCCTCCAGCTGCAATGCGTTATACAGAGGCGAGACTATCAGCTATTGCCGCTGAAATGCTTCGAGATATTGGCAAGAAAACGGTCGAATTTGTGCCAAACTTTGATGATCAGGATATGGAGCCAACTGTATTACCAGCACGTTTTCCTAACCTTTTAGTCAATGGCTCTACAGGAATTTCCGCTGGTTATGCGACAGATATTCCGCCACATGCCTTAGATGAAGTACTGGATGCTGTGTTGATGCGCTTAGACAAGCCTAATGTTACTGTAGATGAATTGATGACGGTGATTAAAGGACCTGATTTCCCAACGGGTGGAATCATTCAAGGTGTTGATGGCATTAAAAAGGCGTATGAAACAGGTCGTGGTAAAATCATCGTCCGTGCACAAGCAGTTGTTGAACCAACCAAGGGTGGTAAAGAGCAAATTGTTATCACTGAGTTACCATATGATGTAAATAAAGCGAATCTTGTGAAAAAAATTGATGAGCAACGTGTAGATAAACGACTAGAAGGCATTGCGGAAATTCGTGATGAATCAGACCGTACAGGCTTACGTGTCGTAATTGAGCTGAAAAAGGATGTACCAGGACAAGGAATTTTACAGTACTTGTTTAAAACAACTGATTTACAGGTAGCTTATAATTTTAATATGATTGCCATTCATAATCGTCGTCCAACGATGATGACATTGCCATTATTGCTAGATGCGTATATTGCCCATCAAAAAGAAGTGGTAACAAACCGTTCCATTTATGATTTACAAAAGGCAAAGGATCGTTCTCATATTGTAGATGGATTAATTAAAGCTCTTTCCATTTTAGATGAAGTCATTGCGACGATCCGTTCTTCAAATGATAAGAAGGATGCGAAGCTTAATTTACAAGCAAAGTTTGATTTTACAGAGGTACAGGCAGAGGCCATTGTAAGCCTGCAATTATATCGTTTAACGAATACGGATATTACAGAGCTTCGTCAGGAACAGGACGAGTTAAATAAGCTAATTGCGAAGCTAGAGGGGATTCTACAAAGTGAAGCAAAGCTAGTGCGTGTTATTAAACAAGAGTTACTAGATATTAAGAAACGCTTTACAGAGCCTCGTCGCTCGAAGATTGAGCAAGAAATTGAAGAAATCAAAATTACATTGGATGTCCTTGTGCCAAGTGAAGAGGTTGTCGTAACAGTAACGAAGGATGGTTATATTAAACGTACATCCACACGTTCTCATGCCGCTTCAAACGGGCAAGATTTTGCCATGAAGGATTCAGATTATTTATTGTATGAAGCAAATTTAAATACTCAGCACCATCTACTGCTTTTCACAAATCGAGGCAATTATATTTATCAGCCTGTTCATGAGCTGCCTGATATACGCTGGAAGGATCTCGGCCAGCATATTTCAAGTATTGTGCCAACAGGGGAAGATGAATCCATTATTGCGGTTTATGGCTTCGAAACATTTGAACAGCCAAATACGTATGTCTTCACAGCCACAAAAGATGGCCAAATTAAGCGCTCACCACTCGCAGACTATGCGGTAACACGTTATTCAAAGCCAATTAAAACGATGAACGTCAAGGCTGGTGATGCGATGATCTATGCATCATTTGTAACAGATGACGTGGAGCTGATGCTCACAACGGATACAGCCTATGCGATTCGTTTCCCTATGGAGGAGTTACCAGTTACAGGTGTGAAAACAGGCGGTGTGAAAGGGATCACACTAAAAGATGGAGAAGCCTTAGTTGGAGTCAATGTGTTACAGCCTGATGTTACCCACTATGTAGTAATTGTGACACAGCGTGGGGCCGTAAAGAAAATGAATGTCGCTGAAGTTGAAGTAGCGAGTCGTGCAAAACGTGGACTAAAAGTATTAACAGAGTTAAAAGCAAACCCTCACCGAATTGTGGCAGTTGTTCAAGCAACAGACGAGGAGCAGGTTGTGATTGAAACTGAAAAAGGTGTTCAAGAGATGATTGACGTACAAGCATTGTCTCGTGCGGATCGCCATTCCAATGGTTCATTTAAAGTGGATATTGCAACAGATGGAGCAATTTCTCATGTTGTAACAGCCAAAAAAGAACAGAAACCAAGCTAAAAGCATGCCCAGCCTCTTAGGAGCGCAGGGCTTTAAGCTCTATTCAAAAATAGCACCTTGTCATTTAAGTGAAACTATGGGTATAATAATCATCGAAAAGTTCATAGCGAAAGAATGTAGGGGGGCTAGTAATTGCTAGCTGAGATTGTGTCCGGTAGACGCTGACCCTTTGAACCTGATTTGGCTCGTACCAGCGTAGGGAACATCTATTCAAAAAGCAAAGTTTTGAAGATTGATTGCAATACGTCTGGGAGGAATCCTAGGCGTTTTTTTATGTTTTCAAGCAACAGCTTGCCAACATTGTATACGCTTTCTTCTGGTAACAACATTCATTCATGAACACTTTCATATTACAAACTGGGAGGCTTTCGCATGAAAAAATGGTTTTTTATTTTATTGGCAGCACTATTGACATTAGTAGGCTGTAGTGACAAGGATGACAAGCAGGCTGCAGACAAGCTGAAAAAGGTGTCTGTGGTACTGGATTGGACGCCGAATACAAATCATACAGGACTATATGTTGCCAAAAAACTCGGTTATTTTGAGGAACAGGGTTTAGATGTTGATATTATTATGCCTGGTGAGGCGGGCGCAGATCAGCTTGTTGCTTCTGGAAAGGCGGATTTTGGCGTGAGCTATCAGGAAGGCATAACACAGGCACGAGTCCAGGATGTGCCGCTGGTCTCCATCGCAGCAATTATACAGCATAATACATCTGGCTTTGCTTCTATTGCTTCAAAGGGCATTACATCGCCAAAGGATTTTGAAGGTAAAACCTATGGTGGTTGGGGCGCGCCATTAGAGCAAGCCGTTTTACAATCACTCATGCAAAAAGAAAAGGCAGATATTAATAAGCTAGATATCGTCAATGCAGGGGATTTAGATTTCTTCACAATGATGGAAAAAGATATAGATTTTGCTTGGATTTATTATGCATGGACTGGGATTGAGGCTGAGCTGCGTGGGGAAAAGATTAATATGCTATATCTTACAGATTATAGTGATCAATTGGATTATTATACGCCAGTTTTAGCTACAAATGAAAAAATGATACAGGACAACCCGGATGTAGTCAAAGCCTTTGTGGCAGCTGCATCGAAGGGCTATGAATACGCAATTGAAAACCCAAGTGAAGCGGCTGATATTTTAATCGAAGCAGCTCCTGATTTAGATAAAGCGTTAGTGCATAAAAGTCAGGAATGGCTGGCTGATAAATATCAGGATGATGCCAAGCAATGGGGAGAGCAAAAGCTTTCTGTGTGGGAAAATTACGCGAAATGGATGTCAAGCAATCAAGTACTAGAGGGCGAATTTGATGCGAAAAAAGCCTTTACTAATGATTTCTTACCTAAAAAGGAGGCCAAATAAGATGGCAAATTCATTAATCAGTGTACAAATCATTCCGAAGACAGAGAAATATGAAGATGTTATACCATATGTCGATGCAGCAATTGCGGTGATCGATGCTTCTGGGGTGAAATATGAGGTACATCCATTGGAAACAACGATGGAGGGTGAGCTTTCAACATTGCTCCAAATCATTGAAAAAATGAATGAGAAGATGATTGAACTTGGTGCCATTAATGTCATTACACAAGTGAAAATTTTATATCAGCCAACGGGTATTACGATGGATACATTAACGGAGAAATATCAGTAATGAAACGTGCATTACAGAAGGGAAGGACGATAATTTTTATCGCCTTCCTCTTGTTCATATGGGAACTAATCGTGCGGTTTGCTGAAGTTCCTCATTGGTTAGTACCCACACCAAGTAGTATTTTGTCAGAAGCCATCCAGTCGTATCAAACCTTTCTACCACATGCATTCGCTACAGTACAATTAGCTCTACTAGGTTTGGCCATTGGCATCGCTTGTGGGCTAACGGTGGCAATAGTGTTGCATCGATTTACATTTATTCGAGAACTGTTTTATCCAATTCTTATCATGTCGCAGAATGTTCCTATTCTTGTCTTGGCACCGCTCCTTATTATTTGGTTTGGCTTTGGCTTATTACCGAAGCTTATCATTATTTGTCTTGTGTGCTTTTTCCCGATAGTCATTGCAGCGATGGATGGATTTAGACAAACAGTTCCAGAATTAAAGCATTATTTTGCCATGATTGGTGCTACAAGGGCACAAACCTTTTGGAAGCTGGAATGGCCTTATGCCTATCCTGCTATTTTTTCAGGCATTAAAATTGCGGCTACATATAGTGTGATGGGGGCTGTGATTGCGGAATGGCTTGGTGCAAAAAAGGGTATTGGTGTTTACATGACCCTAGCCCAATCCTCCTTCCGTACGGATCGCGTATTTGTGGCAATTTTTGCGATTGTTCTCTTGAGCTTACTATTGTTTAGTGGTATTCGTTTAATTGAAAAATTCATGGTGAAGGGAAGAGGCTATCATGCTCAGCATTCAAAACATCGCTAAATCCTTCGACGCGCTCAAAGTCCTTGATCAACTTTCTTTTGACGTCAAGGATGGAGAGTTTGTGGCCATCGTTGGTCCTTCAGGCAGTGGTAAAAGTACACTTTTTCAATTAATTGGTGGTGTTTCGCCAATTGATCAAGGAGCCATTTTATTAAATGGAGAGGATATCCAACAAAAAAAAGGAACGATTGGCTATATGCCACAGCAGCCATGTCTATTACCCTGGCGTACAATAGTAGAAAATGTCACGCTTGTAGAGGAATTACAACATAAACCAAATGTTGAACGTGCCAAGGAATGGTTAGAAAAGGTTGGTCTTGCCTCTTTTATCCATGCCTACCCGAACGAACTGTCTGGAGGCATGCAGCAGCGTGTGTCCTTTATTCGAGCAATGGTCAGTGATAAGCCGATTTTATGCTTAGACGAACCATTTTCTGCGTTGGATGAATTTACTCGACTGGAAATGCAAGCATGGCTTTTATCTATCTGGGAGGAGTACCGCAAATCCATTCTATTTGTTACACATAGTATTGAGGAAGCTCTCTTTTTAGCAGATCGCATACTTGTTTTAACCAAACGTCCAGCTACCGTTAAAAAGGAAATCATCGTGCCGTTTGAAAGACCTCGGAAAGAGGAAATTCGACATTCTGCAGCATTCACAGCGTTAAAGCAACAATTATTTATGTATTTACAGGAGGAAAAGGGTGATATGTATGTTGATTGATGCGCATATTCATTTGGATCAGTACACCGATGAGGAAATTCCTTCCTTATTAGAAGAAGTGAAAGCTGTAATCGCGGTTAGTATGCAACTTTCCTCTTGTGAAAGAACGTTGCGTTTATCGAATAGCTATCAGCAAGTAAAGGCTGCTTTTGGCTTTCATCCTGAACAGCCTTTACTAAGTCCAAATGATGAGACAGCTTTATTTGATTGGATTCATTCGCATCAGGATGATATGGTTGCTATTGGTGAGGTGGGTCTACCTTATTATTTAAAACAAGAGCAAGCGATTGATGAACGTCCCTATGTGGCGCTATTAGAGCGTTTTGTTGTATTGGCGAAGGAGCTGGACAAGCCAATTGTGTTACACGCAGTATATGAGGACGCCCATATTGTGTGTGATTTGCTGGAAAAGCATCACCTTCACGAAGCCCATTTTCATTGGTTTAAAGGGGATGAAGCTATTGTGAAGCGCATGATAGAGCGAGGTTATTTTATTTCCATTACGCCAGATTGCTTGTACGAAGAGGAAATTCAACAGCTAATTCATGCTTATCCCATTGAACTAATGATGGTAGAAACGGATGGACCTTGGCCGTTTGAGGGACCGTTTACGAAGAAGCGTACATCTCCCTGGATGATGCACTCAACGATTGAGGTGATTGCCTCCATCAAAGGGCTATCAACACAGGAAGTGGCCAAAATTATTACACGAAACACGAAAACATTTTATCGGCTTTAATAAGAAAAAGCAGTATAGGGTACGAGTTATTCGTCCTTATACTGCTTTTTATATTTCGTATAATCATGCTCTAATTTTTCGTTTTTTGTTTTCGTTAGACGTTCATGTGTACTAAAAGAGATAGATTGTCGATTTTTTTCAACATCTTTACCAACTGTGCGTTTAATGTGCATCCGCTTCTTTTTAGCTTTAGATTGTGACATGAGCATCGCCTCCAATTCATTTTTAATTCTATAGTAGCGAATAGGGAAGAAAAAGTAAAACCTCGTAAGCAAGATACTTACGAGGCTGTCGAGTGTATTAGTGAGATACGTCCTGTACAGAAATACCTGTGTTTGCTTTAACGTCAACTTCACGATACTTCGCATCATCTGTTTCTTTAGAAAGTAATGTGCCGATGAAACCACCAAGGAAACCAAGTGGTACAGAGATTAAGGCTGGGTTCGTTAACATAATTAAAGGATCACCAACGAAAATTGCCTTACCTTCAACTGGATTCCAAACGTTTGGAGACATAGCAACTAATACTAACGCAGAGATTAAACCTGTTAACATCGCAGTAACAGCACCCGCTGTATTAAAGCGTTTCCAATAAATTGTGTAGATGATAACTGGAAGGTTAGCAGATCCTGCGATACAGAATGCTAAAGATACTAAGAATGCAACGTTTAATGTTTGTGCACCAAGTGCTAATAGGATAGAAATAACAGCGATTGTAATCGAACCGATACGAGCTGCAAGAACTTGCTCTTTTTCTGTAATTTTACCCTTTTTGATAATTTGTCCATAAATATCATGAGATAGGGCAGATGCACCAGAAAGTACAAGACCTGCTACTACCGCTAAAATTGTTGCGAATGCTACTGCACAAACGAATGAGAATAGAATGTCGCCACCAAGTGCTTCTGCAAGAAGTGGGGCAGCCATGTTACCAGCAGCGTTTGCTGCGATAATATCTTCTTTCCCAACGAATGCTGCTGCACCGAAGCCTAAGAAAATTGTTAGAACGTAGAAGATACCTACGATCCAAGTAGCCCAAATAACAGATGAACGAGCTGTTTTCGCGTCTTTTACTGTGAAGAAACGCATTAAGATATGTGGAAGACCCGCAGTACCTAATACTAACGCAATTAACATAGAGATTGTATCAAGTCCATTTGTATATTTAAGACCTGGGTTTAAATAAGCAGCTCCACTGTCAGTAACCGTTGTCATTTCTTTAAACATTGTAGAGATACTGAAGCCGAACTCTTTTAATACTAAGAACGAAATAATAACTGTACCCAACATTAAAAGACAAGCTTTAATAATTTGTACCCAAGATGTTGCTGTCATACCACCGAATAGTACGTAAGTTGTCATCATGAATCCTACGATTAATACGGCGATCCAATAGTCGATTCCTAAAAGTAATTGAATAAGTGCTCCTGCACCAACTAGTTGTGCAATCATGTAGAATAAAACAATTGTAATAGTGCTTAAAGCAGCTGTTCCACGGACTTTGGCGTTATCAAAACGCGCTGTAATCATGTCAGCTAATGTAAATTTCCCAAGGTTACGTAATGGCTCAGCAACGATATATAATACCACTAAGTAAGCTACTAAATAACCAATAGAGAAGAAGAATCCATCAAATCCAAATAATGCTACAGCACCAGCGATACCCAAGAAGGATGCTGCTGATAAGTAGTCACCAGCGATAGCTAGTCCATTTTGCCAGCCTGTTAAGCCACCACCAGCAGTATAGAAATCACTTGCTGAAGATGTACGTTTAGATGCCCACCATGTAATAACTAATGTTAAACCAACAATGGCTACGAAGAAGAATATGGCTGTAAGACTCATTCCGTTACTCATCGGCGGCCACCTCCGTTCTCGTATTCAGCGATAATCGCTTTTGCTTCTCTATCGAAGCTGTTTGCCTTTGCTACATATAAATGACATAACCCCCATGTCATGATGAAAAGACCTGCTGCATAGATCCACACCCAAGTAATTTCCCCAAATGCCTTTTGGTGTAGAATTGTCGTGTACGATGTCAGAATTGGTAACAACATGTATGCCGATAAAAATATGGCAGTCATTGACCAAAGAAAAGAGTTCTTTCTTCGTACAAGAGACTTAAATGATTCTTGATTTGCAATTGAATCATAGTCAATCACGATACCTTTTTTTGCTTGATTGTTCGCCATTAACATTCCCCATTTTGTGTATATTTTTTCTACCTCAAGACTTGATTTTGCTAGTTTAGTGAATTCACATTTTCATTTTATGTAACAGTTCACAAAATTGCAATACATTTCAGAAAAATTATGTAAAAAAAATTTTTCAGAAAATACTCTTAAGAGAGAAAAAATGGCGCAAAGCCAAGAATATAAAGGGTTTTAGAAAATTCAGATAAATAAATGAAGTGAAGAGAAATCTAGATTCTTAACAAAAAATGAAGGGTAAATTTACAAAAAAATCTTGTTTTTTCAATTAAAAATAAACACTATTTACCTAGTGAAAATTGGATTTTTTCTGTTTTTTGGAAGTGAAATAATATTGTTCGATAAATAAATTGGTAGATATTGAATAACAAAAAAGGCGAAAAACTCGACCAAAAATCGAATTTTTTGCCTATTTTTTTGCATTTTTTGAATTGAGATTCATTATGCAGGAGGTGTATAAATATTAATGTGAAATATCAGAGACAGACACGCCTGTATTTGCTTTCACACGAATTTCTTTATAAATACGTTCTGCTTCTTCCTGTGGCACTTTGTTAGATGAAAGAACAGTACCTAAGTATCCAGCAATAAAGCCTAATGGAATCGTAATAATCGCTGGAACAGCAAGTGGCACAAGTGGTTGTCCAACAAAGATAGCCGCACCTTCAACAGGGCTCCACACATTTGGTCCCATTGCTCCTAAAATTAAACATGATACTAACCCCGTTACCATCGCAGTTACAGCACCTGTAGAATTAAATTTCTTCCAATAGATTGTATAAAGGATTACAGGTAGGTTTGCTGACGCACCGATACAAAAGGCGAATGATACTAGGAATGAAACGTTTAAGCTTTGTGCAAACAGAGCGAGAATTATAGACACGATCGCAATCGAGATAGAGCCTGTACGAGCTGCTACTACCTGTTGCTTCTCTGTTAATTTACCGCCCTTAATGATTTCTCCATAAATATCATGAGAAATGGCTGAAGCCCCTGTTAGTACTAAACCAGAAACAACGGCTAAAATAGTCGCAAATGCCACTGCGCCGATAAATGCCATCAATACATCTCCACCTAAGTAATGCGCAAGAAGCGGAGCAGCTGTATTACCAGCCTTACTTTCAGCAAGAATTTGATCTAAACCTACAAAGTTTAATGCACCGAACCCTAAGAAAATTGTTAATGAAAAGAAAATAGCTGTAATCCAAGTTGTCCAAGAAATAGAGGCACGTGCTGTCTTTGCATCCTTTACTGTAAAGAAACGCATTAAAATATGTGGTAAACCAGATGTTCCTAAAACTAAAGCCATCATCATCGAAACGGAGTCGATTGTGCTTGTATACTTAATTCCAGGTACAAGGAACTTTTCGCCATGATCTACTGCAATTGTGTCGAACATCTTCATAAGAGAGAAGTCAAATTTCATTAACACTAAAACCGCTAATAAACCTGTTCCGAATAATAATAGACTTGCTTTAATGATTTGCACCCAAGAAGTCGCTGTCATACCACCAAACAATACATAAGTTGTCATCATAACACCGACAATTAAAACGGCAATCCAATACTCAATACCGAATAATAGCTTAATCAATGCACCAGCACCAACTAGCTGTGCAATCATATAAAGAATTACGATAATAATGGTACCAGACGCTGCCACACCACGAATTCGCTTTTCATTGAAACGAGCCGTTAACATATCTGCTAACGTGTAGCGGCCTAAGTTTCGCATTGGCTCAGCAATGACATAAAGCAGCACTAAATTCGCTACTACATAGCCTACAGAAAAGAAGAAACCATCAAAGCCAGTTAAGGCAATTGCACCAGACACCCCAAGAAAGGCTGCCGCAGATAAATAGTCACCAGCAATCGCAAAGCCGTTTTGCCACCCCTTTAAACCACCACCAGCAGTGTAAAAATCAGCCGCAGAAGATGTACGCTTTGCTGCAATATAAGTAACAACAAGTGTTAAGCCAACAATAGCTAAAAAGAAACCTATAGATACGATATTCATTTATTTTCCACCTTTCGCCTGATACTCTGCAAGAACAGCGGCTGCAGCTTTATCGAATGAAGCAGCTTTTTTTACATATACTGTACAAAGCACAATGGTCATGATAAATAATCCTGCAGAATAAACCCATACACCCGTAATATTTCCGAAGAATTTTTGTTGTAGTACAGGCTGGAAAGCAAGAATCGGAAGCAGGATATAAAGAATTAAAAACACTGCTGTAATCGAGAAAAGAAAGGTATTTTTCTTTTTTACAAAGCTATTAAACGATTCCATTGCTTCAATTGCATGATAATCAATTGATTGGGCCTGTTTTTTGCTTGAAACATTCGCCATTATTTTTCCCCCTAAAGTTATATATTTCTGTTTTAAACGACATATTTCTTTTTCGTTCGTCGTTATATTCACTTATTTTATGGGGGAGAATCCTATAATGCAATACTAAATTTTGAGTTTTTATAATTTTTAGTCACTTCTGTTTTGTGGAAATAACATAGAAATAATAAGGATTTATTAGAAAAATTCTGTTTAAAAGAGCGTGCGGTTTTCTGATGAAATAATATTGTTAAAATAGTTTGTTGTTGATAAAAATGAATGTAGGAGAAAATACAAACATAAAAGAGAATTTTCTGTATTTTATTATTCTGCTATTAAATTCCAGGGGAGCTTGTTAAGTAGAAATAATTTGTTATATAACAATTATCTGAGATTTTGGGAAATAACGAAAATGATAAAAAAAAGCTATGAAAAAATTTTTAAAAAGGATGTGTCATTTGGAAGAATTAGTGAGGTGGAATTCCAGAATCAGTTAATGTTCACATGTTATACAAATAGCCATCTGGGTGTAAGTCCATTATCTTGTGTTTAGCTTCTATAATGAATAAAATAAGGTGATGAAATGAAGGGAAGTGGGCACCACTAATGACAAAGAAAAGTATATTGCTAGTTTTAGTTCTAGCATTTAGTAGCATTCTAGCTGCTTGCGGTAGTTACAAGTTTGAACCAACATTAAATCTCGAGGTTCAAGATTTCACAGTAACAAATCAAAAAAATGAACAAGTGACCCTAGATGATCTTAAAGGTAAGCCTTGGCTAGCCATGTTTATTTTTACAAACTGTACGACAATCTGTCCACCCATGACATTTAATATGACAGAAGTTCAACAAGCATTACAGGATGAAGGCCTTGAAGATTATCAAATTGTGGCATTTAGCGTCGATCCAGAAGTGGATAAGCCTGATGTTTTAACAAATTACTTAAATACGTATAATGTTGTAGATGAAAGCAAATGGCAGCTACTAACTGGCTATCAACAAAAATTCATTGAACAATTTGCACGTAAATCATTTAATTCATTAGTTAAAAACGATCCTAACTCAGACCAAGTCATACATATGTCGAGCTATTATTTAGTAAACGCAGACGGCACAGTTGTAAAAGACTATGATGGCGCGACAAACGTACCAGTTGAAACAATCGTTGGAGATATGAAGGCTCTTATTAAGGAGAGCAAATAACACAGAAGTCCATGTGACTTCTGTGTTTTTTTATGGAAAGAGGGGAAAGTAAGATGTACGCCTTTAAAAATCATTCGTCTCGATTTACTTTCCCAATATTGCAGCGAATACGGCAATATTATATCGTTATATGCAGCAATGGTTCATTAACTTAAACTATTCAACTGATTAGTAAGAGGAGGGATTTTAATGAATAAACAGGACCAGCTTAACTTGATTAAGGACGACTTTATAAATTCTCAAAAGGTACTATTAGCAATTGGTGATGAAACCAGACAAGCTATTTTAATGGTATTAATGAGCACAGATTGTCAAACGGGATTGCGTGTAGGTGAAATCACAGAACAAACACATCTATCTCGACCAGCTGTGTCACATCATCTTAAGATTTTGCGAGATGCTGGTGTTATTTTAATGCGCAAAGAAGGTACAAAAAACTTTTACTATATAGATATACGGACAAAACTAGGTTCGTTAAAAAATCTGGTGTTGGATATTGAGACGTTGTTAACGGAATTTTATTGACAATATAGTAGGTTATCTGGAGGAATGAACGATGAAAGCAATGGTGATAGATCAATATGGCAAAGCCCCAATGCACATGGCAGAAGTGCCTACACCTGAAATAAATGAATATGAGGTACTTGCTGAAATCCATGCAGCAAGTATTAATCCGATTGATTTTAAAATCCGTGATGGGAAAGTAAAGCTGTTAATCCACTATAAAATGCCACTGATCCTTGGAAATGATTTTTCAGGAGTCGTCGTAAAGGTTGGCGTAAAAGTGACTCGCTTTAAAGTAGGAGATGAAATTTATGCACGTCCAAGGAAGAGTAAAATTGGTACTTTTGCGGAATATATCTCGATTCATGAAGATGACATAGCCCTAAAGCCTAAAAATTTGAGCTTTGAGGAAGCTGCATCAATCCCACTGGTTGGCTTAACGTCATACCAAGCTTTACATGACATCATGCAATTACAAAAAGGTCAAAAGATTTTAATTCATGCTGGCTCTGGTGGTGTAGGTACCTTTGCTATACAACTAGCAAAAGTAATGGGTGCCTCAGTGGCAACAACGGCTAGCGAAGCTGGTGCAAACCTAGTTACATCTTTGGGTGCAGATAAAGTGATTAATTATAAGAAAGAAAACTTTGAAGCTATACTGAAAAATTATGATGCAGTCTTTGATACGCTTGGAGGAAAGACCTTAGAAAAATCTTTCGAGATTATCAAGGATGGTGGAAAAATTGTCTCCGTATCAGGCACGCCGAATGCACGTTTCGCCAAAGAATATGGTTCAGGATTTTTCAAAACATTATTATTTTCAGCAGCAAGTCATAAACTGACCTCACTTGAAAAGAAATATCATGCTCAATATTCCTTCTTATTTATGAAACCAAGTGGCGATCAATTACGCATAATCGCCGATTTAATTGAATCTGGTAAAATCAAACCAGTCATTGATAGAACTTTTTCATTTGAAGATGCTCAAAAGGCGATGGAATATGCGGAGTCAGGTAGAGCAAAGGGGAAGATTATCGTAAAAATGAAATAGTCTTTATGTTCCCTGAAATTCTTTAATTCAAACAGCCCTTTTCAGTTTTCACAGTTCTTGTTTTGCAGGATAGATGAGATTGGAAAAGGGCTGACTGTTTATAGCAGAGTTAAAATTTCAGAAAAAACAAAAAATAATGTTGACTTATAATAAAAGTGTTTTGTATTATGTATACATAAAACATAAAGAGTTTAAACCATTCATATAAATTCAAATTTTTAATTTCGTATGGTAAAGACTTAATAAAAAGGATGGATTATTATGGAAGGGGCAAAATTAAAGCCGATTGAGAAGGAAAAAACAACGCAAGACAAAGTGTATAAAGAAATTAAAAAAGCGATTTTATACGGTGGTATAACGAGTGATGAGATCTTTACAGAGGTTCAATTAGCAGAGAAATTAAATACTTCAAGAACGCCAGTAAGAGCAGCTCTTCAAGACTTGATAAAGGAAGGTTTACTTGTCTCTATTCCCAGAAAAGGAATGACTGTAAAAAAACTGACGGAAGATGAGCAAAAAGAAGTGTTCTTATTAAGAAGTGCTATTGAAGTGGAGGCAGTAAAGAAGCTAATTGAAATCATAACATCTCCTGAGCAGCTAAAGTCACTCAAGCTAATTTTGAAGCAACAAGATGAAGCGCTCCAAAATGATGATGCTATCCGATTTATTGGGTTAGACCATGAATTTCATTTGTCGCTTACAAAGTTGGCTAAATTCACGATAATGGAACAAATTTTGACCAATTTGCACAATCTAACACAGCTAATGGGCTTAAGAGCAATTAGGCAGCCTGGAAGAATGAAAAGTGTTTTAGTTGAGCATCAACAAATTATTCAAGCTATTGAGGAAAAAAATCCTGATTTAGCTTCAAAAATGATTTTAAATCATTTAGAAAAAACAAAAGAAACATTAATGGTTATTGATAATAGCTAATAGTCATGAATGCTTTGAAGGGAGGTGTTAAGGAAGTTACTACTATCGTGTAGGGTGTACTTCAATGAAGATAAATTTTAAAGCGTGAGAGGTTTACTTATTTGTTCGGTGTAAGCGCTTGCGTCTTCGTCCATGCTGAATTATTGTAATTTTTTGAATTATTTCAGAGATTTATGTATACACAATACAGTATACAGAATACTTGATTGGGTTCATTAATTTCTGAAAGATTGTCTCTTATAGCTTCTATTTAAACAACACATGGGGAGGAATTAAATATGGTGAGAACAAGTCAAGAGTACTTACAAGCATTGAAAGACGATCGTGTGATCTACATAAATGGGGAAAGAGTCAAAGATGTAGCAACACATCCTGCCTTTAAAGGTATTACAAATACAATTGCAGGTTTATATGATTTAGCGTTAGATGAATCAAACAATATGATTTATCAAACAGAAGATGGAACGCTAGCAAACAAAATTTATATGATTCCCAAGAGTCGTGAAGAACTGAAAGAACGAAGATTGGCCATTTCAAAATGGTCTGAGGCCACTTGTGGTTTTGTTGGAAGAAGCCCTGATCATGTTGCTAGTTTTTTAGCTTCATTTGCTAGTGCACCTGAAGTATTCGAACGTGGAGGAAAAGCCTATGGAGAAAATGTTTTAAATTTCTATAAGCATGTACGAGATAATGATTTATATGTAACGTACGTAATTATTCCTCCTCAAATTGATCGAAGTAAAGCAGCTCATGAACTAGAAGATAAATACCTTCCTGTAGGCGTTTATGAAGAGGTAGAGGACGGTATTATTGTGAGAGGTTCTCAAATGCTTGGTACAGCTTCAGCAGTATCCGACTACTTATTTGTAAGCTGTCTTACGCCACTCCGTCCTGGGGATGAAGACTATGCATTATCCTTTGTCTTACCGATTCACGCGAAAGGATTAAAATTCTATGCAAGACCTAGCTATGCGGAAAAATCACCGAGTACATTTGATTATCCGTTGTCTTCTCGTTTTGATGAAAGTGATTCGTTAGTGGTTTTTGATGATGTATTTATTCCATGGACAGATATTTTTGTGTATAAAAACATTGATATTGTAAGAGCTCAGTTCCATGAAACACCAGCTCACGTATTAGGCAATAATCAAGCTCAAATAAGATTTAGTAATAAATTGAAATTCTTAATTGGTGCAGCACGTAAAGTAACAGCTATGAATGGCATTGATAAAATTCCTTCTGTTCAAGAAAAGCTAGGTGAGTTGGCATCCATTGCAGCTTCTGTTGAAGGTAACCTATTAGCATCCGAATATAACTGCACGATTGATAAAAATGGGGTCGCTCGACCAGATCCACGTTTCCTGTATGGTGTAGTTGGTCAACAGGATATTATTTATGCGTCTACGATTCGGATTTTAAGGGAGCTTTGTGGTGGAGGTGTTTTACAATTACCTTCTTCCTATAAAGAAATGATTAATCCTGAGACGAAAGATGATATCTATCAATATATTCGTTCAACTGGAGTTGGAGCTGAAGAGAGAATCAAATTATTTAAGTTAGTGTGGGATATCATTGGCTCAGAGTTTGGTGGTAGACATCAACAATATGAATTGTTCTATAATGGTGCACCATTCGTTACGAAAGGCTATTCATTTAGAAATTATGGATATGAAGAGCCAGTAAAAATGGTTGAAACATTTTTAGAAAGTTATTCCCTTCCTACGCAAGTGGAGGAGCTGGTTTAGGAAAAAAAGATAAAAGGATGTTGAAAAAATGAAAATTGCATCAATACAGTTAGAGATTAAAGATCAGGAATCGAAAAATGCTCGTATCGATCGTGTCGAAGCAATGATTGATCAATTAAAGGGACAAGATTTAATTGTACTACCCGAAACATGGGCGACAGGGTACTTTGCATTTGATCGTTATGTTGATGAATCAGAAGAAATAAACGGTGATTTTGTACAGCGATTTTCTTCAAAGGCAAAAGAAATCCAATCCTATCTATTTGCAGGCAGTTTCATAGAAAGAAACAATGGAAAGTACTATAACACAAGTGTTCTATTTTCTCCCGAGGGTACACTCATTGGAACCTATAGAAAAATACATTTATTCCGTTATGGTTCGCAAGAGGGGAAAATTTTAACAAGAGGAATCGAAACGACTGTAGTAGATACGGACTTTGGGAAGGTAGGATTATCAACTTGCTATGATTTACGTTTCCCTGAATTGTACCGCGCAGAAGTTGATTTAGGAGCAGAATTACTTCTTGTGACATCTGCTTGGCCACATGCTAGATTAGAGCATTGGAAAATATTTAATACAGCACGCGCATTAGAAAACCAATGTTTCTTAATTTCAAGTAATTGTGTAGGTAATACACATGGCATCCAGTTAGGTGGTCACAGTCAAGTGGTTGATCCTTGGGGAATAGTTATGGCAAGTGGAGGCGATGAGGAAACCATTGTAAAAACAGAAATTGATCCTTCCCAAATTGCTACTATTCGTGATGCCTTCCCTAATTTAAAGCATCGAGTTTTAGATAGACAGGAGGAATTGATTTAATGAATATTATCGTTTCTGGAAAGCAAATGGAGGCTACACCTAAACGCTTACTTATTGCTGGCTATACAGGTAAAGATCAAGCATCTGTAAAAAAACATATTGATGAATTAAGAGAGATTGGTGTTCCAGCCCCACCTCAAGTGCCAATGATTTACGATGTTTCAACTAATCTTCTTACAACAAGTCCATCCATTTCAGTAGTTCAGGAAAGTAGTAGTGGAGAAGCAGAAGTCGTTATTATGAACGTGAAAGGGAAATGGTACGTAGGACTGGGTAGTGATCACACAGATCGGGAGCTTGAAAAATTGTCCATTCAAAAATCCAAACAGGTTTGCAGTAAGCCGATTTCCACTCAATTTTGGTTGCTAGATGACATAGAGAGTCGCTGGGATGACATTGAAATGCGAAGTTGGATGATTGTGAATGGTGAAAAAAAAGAATACCAAACTGGAACACTTGGAGAGTTTTTGCATCCAAAAGAGCTAATAAAAATTATTACAGAGCGTGGATATTACAGTGAGGATTTGATGGTTTTTTGTGGGACTCTACCAATCGTAACTGGAGAATTTATTTACGGTGATGGTTTTTCAGCAGAATTGTATGATGCTTTAACAGACCGAAAAATTCAACTAGATTATAAGGTTCATATTTTAACAGATGCGGAGGTAGTATGAAATGGGGAATTCAGAAATAGAAGTGGTTATTAAACCAGAACATGAATTTGTTGATTACAAAACATTTGAGGCTGTCCCATCAAAAACTGTAGAGGGTTCCTCCCAACGAATTATTGCACAGATTCCAGGTACTGAAGTAGCAACACGTATTCTAGAACTAGGAGCAGGGACAGATACATCTCCAGACGGTGTACAAATTCATGATTTCTGGGAAGAATTATACATTATCGAAGGATCGTTAATTGATTTACGTTTAAATGAGGAATTTACAGCAGGAATGGTTGCATGTCGTCCTCCTGGAATGGAGCATGGGCCATGGCAGTCCCCAAATGGCTGCACAATTTTTGAAGTTCGTTATTATGCTGATCAGGAAAAGCAAGAGCATGAGTTTGTTGACTTCAAGACGTTTGAGGCTGTCCCATCAAAAACTGTAGAAGGCTCCTCCCAACGAATTATTGCACAGATTCCAGGTACTGAAGTAGCAACACGTATTCTAGAACTAGGAGCAGGGACAGATACATCTCCAGACGGTGTGCAAATTCATGATTTCTGGGAAGAATTATACATTATCGAAGGATCGTTAATTGATTTACGTTTAAACGAGGAATTTACAGCAGGAATGGTTGCGTGTCGTCCTCCTGGAATGGAGCATGGACCATGGCAGTCCCCAAATGGCTGTAAAATTTTCGAAGTTCGCTATTACGCCAATAAATAAGCGATTCAATTTTAGAGAAGCTAATTTTTTAGATGGGGTCAAGAATCTCATCTAAAATTGCCTCTGATGCATATAAACTTCTACATTTTTATTGTTCATCAATGTATACACAGTACAGTATACATTAAAGATTAGCTAACTTGTAAGGAAGGTGAAGCGTAGTGGAAATTATCCATTTAACACATCCAATGAAGGAGCATTTTGACATGCAAGAACCCCATGTAATGGCGTTAGGCTTTTTCGACGGTGTTCATATAGGCCATCAATTTTTACTGCAGCAAGCAAAGAAAATTGCTCATAAAAATAATTGTAAATTATCAGTCATGACTTTTGATCCTCACCCTAGTGAGATTATCAAAGGTGAAACAGATAGAAAATATTTAACCCCTTTGTCTTCTAAGCTTGAAGAAATGTCTCAAATCGGTGTTGATAAAGTTTTTGTCATGAAATTCACATCGCTTTTCGCTTCACTTCCTGCAAGTGAATTTATTAACCAATATATCATCAAGCTCCATGCTACACACATTGTTGTGGGCTTTGACTTTAACTTTGGCTATAAAGCACAAGGCAATATAAATTATTTGCGCAAGGCTAGTAGATACAATCCCTTTAAAGTGACAGTGATCTCCAAAAGGGTCACGAATGATAACAAAATAAGTTCAACATTCATTAGAGAGTTAATAAGTGAAGGGGATGTTCACCTAGTTCCATACTACTTGGGCAAACATTATGAAGTAAAAGGATTTATAAATTATCCGAAAGATTTGTATAGACAACCGCAATTGAATAGTATGGCTTTTCAAATTCAGGGTAAATATGTTTTGCCAAAACAAGGTTTATACAAAGTAGAGATTACTAATGGCTGTAAAACCATTCAAGGTTTTTTAAACCATAATAGCTCTCACGAAATCAGATTTGAACTGCTTAGTAATAAATTAGAAAGATTGAAAGAGGTACACCAAAAGGAAATAACGGTGAAATTTTTTAACAGAGTCGCTTATATGGATACAATCCCTATTTGGAATTAAAGTTTATCCACAAATCTGTATATAAAAAAACAAATAGTTGGGGGAATGTGATGAATGGGAAAAGAAAAATCAACTGCAAGTTCCCGAAAAGTATTATTCGCTAGTTTAGTTGGCAGTACAATTGAATTTTACGATTTCTTTCTTTATGGTACCGTGGCAGCGCTTGTCTTCAATAAATTATTTTTCCCAAGCCATGATCCATATGTAAGTCTGTTACTCGCTTATGCTTCGTTTGGTGTAACGTTTTTCATTCGACCTCTTGGTGGGCTCATTTTTAGTCATATGGGCGATAAATTTGGAAGGAAAAACACCCTTGTTGTTTCACTTTTATTAATGGGGATTTCAACCGTATGTATAGGCTTGCTACCAACATATAGTTCAATCGGCATTTTCGCGCCTATTCTACTAGTATTCTTGAGACTCCTCCAAGGTATAGCTGTTGGTGGGGAATGGGGAGGCGCTGTTCTCCTAGCAGTTGAAAATGCACCAAAAGAAAAACGAGGATTCTTTGGAAGTTTTCCTGCAATGGGAATACCTCTAGGTATGCTACTTGGCACAACGGCTATTTCAATCGTCAGTTTGCTTCCAGAGGAGCAATTTCTTTCATGGGGCTGGAGACTTCCTTTTCTATTAAGTGCCGTTCTAGTGATTACGGGATTCTGGATACGCCGTGGCATCGAGGAGACATCGGCATTTAGTGAAGAAAAGCAAAAAGGCAATGTTGTAAAAGTACCCCTTTTTGAGACATTACGTTATCACTGGAAAGCTGTATTAATTTCCTTAGGGGCAAAATGTGTGGAAGTGGGTCCATTCTATGTTTTCACAACATTCTTTATCTCCTATGCAACAGATAACATTGGTTTCTCAAGGACTACAGCACTGAACATTATTACTGCTGCAACTATTGTGACGACATTGTGTATTCCAGTCATGGGGAAATTATCTGACGTACTGGGACGTAAACGCCTATTCATGATGGGAGCGGCAGGAATTGCGTTATTCTCTTTCCCTTACTATTATTTATTATCAACAGCATCAACGTTTTGGGCTTATGCCGCTTCTATTATCGGTTTAGGCATTCTATGGTCAGCTATTGCCAGTATAATTGGCACCATGTTTACAGAAATGTTTAGTACGAATGTCGGCTATACAGGAATAACACTTGGTTATCAAGCAGGGTCGGCGTTGTTTGGAGGAACTGCTCCTATGATTGCGACAGTTTTACTTAGCACTTACAATAACTCCTGGATTCCACTCGCTATTTTCATTGTGATTCTGTCAGTGGCTTCCTTTATCTCTGTTACATTTTTACGCAAAGCGCCAGTAATAGAAGAGAGCTTAGTAGAGCAATCATTGCCTCAAAAGGAATTGGTTATTAAATAGCTTTTTATATCAGAATATTCAAATAATAAATTTAGGAATTTTAAGGAGGAAATAACATGATGGATGATAGAACTTTTAGAAATGCAATGGGTAAATTTGCTACAGGGGTAACAGTAATTACGACTGTGATTGAAGGGGAAGCACACGGTATGACAGCAAACGCATTTATGTCCGTTTCGCTTGACCCGAAATTAGTCTTAATATCCATTGGCGAAAAAGCTAGAATGCTAGATAAAATTAATACTTCAGGTAAATTTGCTGTGAATATATTATCAGAGGAACAAAAAGAGCTATCCATGCATTTTGCAGGACAAATTAAAGAAGAACGTGAAGTTGAATTTGACTGGGTAAATGGACTACCGGTATTAAAAAATGCATTAGCAAATATTGTATGTAATGTTCATAGCAAACAAATTGCAGGAGACCATACACTCTTTATTGGAGAGGTAACCGATATTGAGATGAGCGATGGTTCACCACTTGCGTTCTTTGAAGGCAAATATAGCAAAGTTAGTCAGCCAATAAGCTTATAATTACCTATCTTCTAAAAAGTAGAACCATCGTTTGAGCATTCTTTGTTGAACGGTGGTTTTGTCTTTGTTTCAAGTTGGAAAATGGATTGCTTAATTGCTGTAGTTATGGACGTTTTTATTCAATCCAAAGGTTGATAAAATCACATCATACTACAAGTAGGAGTGATAACAATGGATAAGGTACGTTATAAAGTCAGAGAAGTGTTGGACAAGAACAAAATTGATGCATTTTTGCAGCAAGCTCGCATTGGGCATTTGGGTATGGTTGATGGTCATTTGCCATATGTTGTCCCCCTTAATTTTGTGTGGACAAATGGAGTGCTTTATTTCCATGGAGCCACTGGCGGGAGACGAAATCAAGTGATGGAAGAGAACCCAGAGGTTTGCTTTACGGTTTGCGATGAATATGGAACCATTACAAATCCAGTACCTGCAAAAACGGACACGGCTTATATGAGTGTCATGGTTTTTGGCAAGGCTCAGCCTATTTTGGATTTGAATGAAGCGACACACATGTTGCAAGAAATGATAAATAAATATGTACCTGGTTACTATAATCGCCCCTTATCCCAGCAACACGTGGATAAATATCGATCAGCCGTTTTCGGAGGGCCTGTTCAAGTTTACCGTATTGATCCTCAACATATTACCGCGAAAGAAAATCCAATTGCCTTAGGGGAGATGTTCAATATTGAGAAAATCCCACATACATAGTATTGGTTTTAGAAATTGGTAAATCAAATCACTGTAAACTAGAATAAAGATGGATTAAAAAATATCCCATCCCTTAATCCTTATCTAATAGCAACATCAAAAACTCCATTTTGAAAAAAGATTGCTCAAAATGGAGTTACTCTCTATAGATAAGTATGAGATTTTTATAAAAAAGTTTGAACATTTTTTAGCTATGTTGTTCCAAAATTGCGCCCGATTATTGAATATCCTTATTCATCCCAAAAAGCCGCTAACATCTTACAGTACAGCGTTTTCTAAAATAGTAAAAGAGCTTGTATTACAATTAATTTCTGCTAATGCACCAAGAGGTAAAATGAATTTTGGTTCAGTATGTCCAAAGTTCATATTGTATAGAATTGGTGTATCCTCCAAGTTAAATTCTCCCATCACTTTTAAAATCTCTTCTTTGTATTCTTCGAAATACTTTTCATCTTGTGGTTTACCAAATATAATTCCGTTTGCTTTTTGTAAAATACCTTGTACACCGTAGTTTCTCAGCCAATATCTAAGTAGGTTAGGCTCCGGTTGATCTTCAGATGTTTCAAAGAAAAGGATGCAATTTTCCCAGTATTTTTCTTCAGGCCATAGCACGGTACCTTTAGCAAACTCTAGTACTTCAATGCACCCTCCTATTAAACGTCCCTGCACTATACCTTTACCTTGCAGCAATTCGTATCCTTTATTAGGTTGCATTGTGCGTTTTTGATTTTTATTTGATTCTATCCATTCTAAATGCTCACTTGTCCATTCTACAGAAGGAACAATTTCACCTATTACTTCATTAGAAAATAGCGTTTTCTGAATAGATTGAACGGTATATGAGTTCATTTCAACGTTTTCTGCAAAATCGGTTAAAATTGCTGGTCCATAAAATGAAGATATACCCGCCTTCAAACAAAATAAATGAGCAATCGTTACATCTGAATAACCCATTAAAATTTTAGGATTTTTAGTTATAACCTCAAAATCAATGTAAGGGAGTAAACGAACACTATCATCTCCACCAATATTTGCAATAATAGCTTTAATCTTGGGGTCCTTAAAAGCCATCATTAAGTCCTCTGCACGTGCTTTTGGATTTTTGTCTAGATAATCTGCACCTTTCAAGCTATTTGGCATTGCTATAACTTTCAGTCCAAAAACCTCTTCAAGTCTTTTTACGCCCTGTTCATAACGCCATTTTAATTCTGGATCTCCAGCACCTCCCCAAGAAGGACTTATAGTGGCGATATAATCTCCTTGCTGGAGTTTATTTGGCTTTAATAACATATAAATTCACCTCAAATTAGATTTAATTTCATTAAAAATAACATATTAATGGAAATTTTTAAACAGTCTATCATTTATGTTAAATAAGCTACTAAATTCTTGTTTGGTAACATTGCACAAAATGATTTTATTTCACAATCTGGCCCGTTTGTTGACAAAAAAACCTACATAGCAACACAGTTTTTTTAATCAATCTTTGTTTTAAACGTTCAATTCTTTTTTAAAACTACAATATAAGGATAGTGTTTTTTTATTGTACCTAATTTTATGGACTGCTAAAATTCGTAGTTTTGGATGTTTTTTATCAATCCGTATTACGTTATGCTAAGACCGTTCATTTATTAGCAAGGAGGGGAAGTGCTACTGTTTAGTTCAGGTAGATTGACATTTTATCAAAAAGCGGCAAGTAAAGCGTTACTTGGAATCAAGCAAATTGACATTTTAATGGAATGACACGTTACATACAGAGGGCTAATGACAATAGGAAAACGACATTCCACAAGGGAACAGTCCTTAAAGGACGAGAATACGTGATGAATTTCTAGTATGAAGAAGAGATTAAAATAATTTGTAGAAAGGTAGGAAAGTGTATGAACTCAACATACGTTTCACTGAATGTACGGGATTTCCTGTCGCCCACCATCGCTGCTTTTATATCTGTCTTAGTTAACTATGGGGGCACTTTTATCTTGGTGTTTCAGGCTGCCAAGGTTGCCGGTCTAAGTCCAGAAATGACTGCATCATGGATATGGTCGATTTCCATTGGTGTGGGGGTAACGGGTATCTGGCTAAGTTACCGATATCGTGAACCCATTATTACAGCCTGGTCAACACCAGGCGTGGCGTTTCTTGTTTCGGCTTTAGCTGTTACCCCATATGCTGAAGCCATTGGAGCTTATATTATTTCTGCAATAGCATTTGTTTTGTTAGGTTTATCAGGCATGTTCGAACGTTTTGTCCAACTTATTCCTCCAGGTATTGCTTCAGGTCTACTGGCAGGTATTTTATTACAATTTGGTATTTCAGCCTTTGGTGGTGCGAAAGTGGAACCTTTACTTGTCATCGTCCTGTTTACTACGTATATCGTTCTAAGAAGGTTTACATCTCGCTATGCAATTGTAGGTATTCTAGTCATTGGCTTGATTTATTTAATAAGTATGGGGCAGGTAGATTTCAGCCATATCGAGTTGGCCTTCGCGTCTCCTGTATTTGTTGCGCCAACGTTTTCTCTACATGCATTATTGGGTGTCGCTTTGCCGCTTTTTATTATTACCTTAACAGGACAGTACATGCCAGGCATGTTAGTGTTGCGAAATGATGGATTTAAAACGAGTGCCAATCCGATATTGATTGTAACAGGATTGGGATCACTCCTGACAGCACCCTTTGGATCGCATGCTTTTAACATAGCAGCAATTACAGCAGCCATCTGTACGGGGAAGGACGCTCATGAGGATTCAAGAAAACGTTATATTGCAGGTATTGTCTGTGGCATTTTATATATAATTGTCGGAATTTTTGGGGTAACATTGGCTGCATTGTTTTTAATTCTCCCAGCTACGTTCATTGCAACATTAGCGGGATTAGCGTTGCTAGGCACAATTGGTAGTAGCCTTGCCAATGCTTTAACAAATCCTATTGGACGCGAAACAGCACTCATTACTTTTTTGGCAACAGCCGCAAATGTTACTTTACTTGGAGTTGGCGGGGCATTTTGGGGGCTTGTAGCTGGTTTGGGCGCACATTTATTAATGAATGTTCCATTGCTTAGAAAACAGCAAAGTATAAATGAGGGACAACAAATTAGACAAAGATAATATCACTACGAAAGGTGGTTTTTAACATCGATACGAAAAAATCAATAGAAGCCTTCGAAATAGCAAAAAAACTTATGCCTGGTGGGGTAAATAGCCCAGTGAGAGCATTTCAATCAGTTGGGATGGAGCCAATTTTTATGAGTCACGGGAAAGGCTCAAACATATATGATATTGATGGCAATCGCTATATAGATTATGTTCTATCTTGGGGGCCATTAATTCATGGACATGCAGATAAGGAAGTTTCAGATGCACTTCTTGAAGCCATCATGAGGGGGACAAGTTTTGGATTGCCAACTTTACAAGAAAATAAGCTAGCAACATTAATAGCTACTCGCATACCTTCCATAGAGAAGATTCGAATGGTTAATTCGGGTACAGAAGCGACAATGAGCGCCATTAGACTAGCTAGAGGCTTTACTGGCAAAGACATGATTGTGAAATTTGATGGAAACTATCATGGGCATAGTGATCATCTATTAGTAAAGGCAGGCTCAGGAATTGCTACCTTCAGCCTTCCTGATAGTCTGGGTGTACCTATAGAGATCACTAAGCATACAATCTCCATACCTTATAATAATATCGAAGTCCTGAAAAAGATCTTTGATAAATATGGCTCACAAATAGCAGCAGTCATCGTAGAACCGTTTGCAGGCAATATGGCGGGAATACCAGCTAACCCTGAATTTCTTCAAGCAATACGTTCTTTCACTACAAAGTATGGTGGACTATTTATACTCGATGAGGTCATGACTGGTTTTCGTATAGATTACCACTCTGCTCAAGGGCTATATAACATAAAACCAGACTTAACATGTTTAGGAAAGATCATTGGTGGAGGGATGCCTGTTGGGGCATATGGTGGAAAAAAAGAAATCATGAATCACATTGCACCTGAAGGTAGTATTTATCAGGCTGGAACCTTATCGGGTAATCCAATCGCTATGGTAGCAGGGTATACCACAATCAATAAATTAAATCATAACAGTTATACGTATATCGAAGCGTTAGCAGAGCGGCTTATTCAAGGCTTATCAAAAGTAGCTCATAACAATCATATTCCACTTAAAACAACGAAAGCTGGGACAATGATTGGCTACGCATTCATCGATCATCCCTTACAAAATTTTAATGATGCTCAAAAAATAGATGCTGAGATGTTTCGCCGTTTTTATAAAGAAATGCTTAAAGAGGGTATACTTCTACCTCCTTCTCAATATGAAAGCATATTTATCTCGACTGCTCATTCCATACATGATATTGATAGAACGATTCATGCTGCAGATGTAGCCTTTAAAAGGATGTCGTGTAATTAGATGATGCAAAGTGGACTACAAACATCCTATATCTATAAAATGATCGATTTGATAGTATAATACTTATTGACGGTACAAAACGATTAATTTTCGCATATTTTAACAATCCCTATTCTAACTGGAAGTGAATTGAATGTTACAAGTTAACCGAGACGATAAAAATCCTATATGGCAACAGTTACTTGACCAAGCTATTCATCATATTACAACAGGCAAATGGCCACCAGGGGAGTTACTTCCTCCATCCCGAGAACTCGCCTTATTAGTAGGTGTTTCACGCTCAACCATACAAATTGTTTATGAGGAATTATTTAGTCGAGGGTATACTGTGACAAATTGGCGTGGAGGAACAAGAGTAAGTGAATGGGGGTTTAAAACCAACTTGGCAGAAGAGGTGATTCCTCAAGGTCCATCTACGCCAACATTACCTTTATTAAACGTGGCAGTTGATGAATTAAACAGTTGGTTTAGAGGCAAAGAAAATGGAAACGTCGCAATCGATTTTTGTCCCCATGAGCCGTATTTGGACGAGCATTTCCGAAAAACTTGGCGACAATCGTTTTTACAGGCTTCAGCAGAAACAGATCTGACCAATTGGGGCTATGGCGATGCCTACGGTTTCACACCGCTCCGTGAACAGATTCAACGTTACCTGACATTTGAAAGAGGTGTACATGTAGAGATTGACCAAATCATCTTAACCTCTGGCGCACAGCATAGCATCGATCTGATTGCCCAAGCCCTTCTTAAGGAAGGAGAAACGGTTTCTGTTGAAGATCCAGGCTTTCCTGCAGCCTGGATGACCATGAAATATCGGCGTATGAATGTTGTTGCTGTACCCGTGGATGAGTATGGCGTACAAGTAGAGCAGATTGATCCACAAACCAAGCTTATTTTTGTTACACCTTCTCACCAATGTGCGGTTGGTGTCATAATGTCTGAGCCACGCAAACAACAATTGCTGCAAAAATCCGCGAAAAATCAATTCTGGATTGTAGAAGATGATTATGATGGTGAGTTTAGGTATCGAGGTGGCCCGCTTCCTACCTTGTTTAGCCAACAACCTCACAACACATTATATATGATGAGTTTTTCTAAAATGGTTGCTCCTGGCATACGAATATCGGCTGTTATCGGCCCCAAAGATGCTATTCGTCAGCTTGCGCAAGTACAACAATTAACCTATCGGCATCTTCCCATTATGGAGCAATTAACGCTTGCTCATTTTATTGAGCACGGTCATTTTATGCGTCATATGAGGAGAGCCAGAAATGTCTATCGACGTAGACATGAAGCGATGACAAAGGCAATTATGGCGACAGGACTAGCCGAACGTTTCAAGCTAAGTGGCATTGAAACGGGTTTGCATATGCTTCTTGAGGCGGAAGAATCGTTTGATGAAGAAGCAATGACGAACCTCGCACTCGAAAATGGGATACGTGTTTATCCACTGAGCAAGTATTGCTTAGAAAATAATCGAAAAGGATGGGTACTAGGCTTTGCTAAAATTGATGAGCAAGCCATTGAGGAAGGCATTTTTCGTCTTGCAAAGATCCTCTTGCAAGAAACGTAATCATTAGCTGGGCATAAAGGGAATTGGGGGTTGCGATACTATGCCATACATTCATGAGTTTGGAATCATTGCTTGTATAGAAAAAGACAAGGAGTATGCTGCTTATGAACCTGAAAAATACAATTGCATCGGTGTAGATGGTGACCTCTTTGATGAACTGCTTTCTAAGGATTTTGGCAAAAAAATACATCACCTCGAAACTTTTGCACACAACACAAATAGGCCATTTAAAAGTCTCGTCTATTGGGGGATAACCTTGATACCACCACCGAGCTCCCATAAACAATTTTTAAATATGGTGAGTGAAGCCAATGTCGAGTACCAATCTGCAGAACTTGAAGAATTAATCAAAAAATAGCTGAAGCAATAAAACAAGATAAATGGATGATTCATTATGGTGTTTAATGTTTACCAATACATACAGCAAAAGGGAAGAGGCGATTGTTCAATTAGAGCAATCGCTTCTTACTATTAATGGGGAGATGAATGACAGTTCCCTAAAAAGTTTAAAAAATTTTGAACGAAATGCAACAATGTTGAGTCTAATGAGAGAAGGAGGCGAAAAAGGATGAAATTTGAATTAGAGCAGCGTGCTATACGTGGAGATCAAGAAGCGATACTTTCACTGATTGAAATGGATGAGGAAATTTTATATCGCATGGCCTTTACATATATGAAAAATGAGCAAGATGCTATGGACGTGATGCAGGAGCTTGTTTACAAGGCACTCAAAAAAATGCATACCGTTCAACAGCACGAATATGCCAGAACATGGCTTGTGCGCGTCTTAATCAATTGCTGTAAAGACCATTTACGAAAACGTCCGCCGACTGTTCAGATTGAGGAACACCACTTATCTGAATGGGTCATCTACTCAGATATGGAGAGATTATTGGAACATTTATCTTTGTCAGAGCAGCAAATGGTCTATATGAAATATTTCCAGCAACTAAAAAATAAAGAAATTGCTGAGCTCAATCAAATTCCTGAGGGTACTGTGAAATCGAAGCTTCATCACATTTTAAAGAAGCTTAGAAGCTTTGCTAGAGAGAAGGAGGACTGGCTATGAGTAAACTATTAATTGACGTTCCAAAGGAGAAACTGCAACAAGTTCGCATGGACATGTTTCGAAAGGTTCAACGAGAAAAAAGAAGAAAGAAGCGCATTGTTTCGGTTGCATGCATCTCCATGCTTTGCCTAAGCCTTCTCTTTTCAATTCGCGTCTCGCCAACGATTGCTAGCCAAGTTGCCAAAATACCCGGCTTTCAAGCAATTGTAACAGCGATTGCAATAGATAAAGGAATAAAAGATATTGTAGACCATGAATACTATGAAGAAATCAATGTGACGCAATCTAGAAAAGGTCTAGCACTTACATTGCAGGGCGTGATTGCCGACAATTTAGGATTTGTCCTGTTCTATGACGCTGATGCCTCATTTGATATTTCAAAATTAAACTTAGAGAAAGTTCAATTGTTTCAAGGAGCTGAGGAGATTGAATGCGGCTGTACGTTTACCATGAATGCTAGCAATCAAACATACATCTCTTCATCCGTGAAATATAGTTTTTTAAAGCCTATCGCCTATACTTCCAAGGATTTTAAAGCAGTTTTTCACTTTCAGGATGAAGAGAAAGGTAACATTGTAATATCTTTACCGTTTTCACTGAAAAACGAGATCGCAAAGGAGAAAATTTTTACTGCAAATCGTACGATCGATGTCAATGGGCAGAAATTTACGATTACACAAATTCGCCGTTCGCCATTAAAAGTGGCACTCGATATTGAGGTAGCCAAAGATAATACAATGCAACTATTAGCGCTAGATGATGTTGCCATCATGACAGAAAACGGTGAACGTAGAGAAAGTATTAGAAATGACAGTTCAACAGACGGGAATATTCGCGATGGCAAATTTACGCTCTATTTGCAAAGTAATTATTTCGATGATCCAGCGTCATTGACGGTTATGATTGGCGCCGTTCAAGCTGTGCCAAAGGGTGAGGATTTTATCGAAGTTGATTTTGGCACAAAAGAGATACTCACAAAGCCTACTTATTTTAAGGGGGACATTTCAATAGTGCAGCAAAGTGTAGCAGTTAAGATGAATAAAAATAATGAAGGCAAATTATTAATGCTCTCTGACGCCATAAAAGAAGATGGCACGCCATTAGAATTCAAAAGTTTGACCATTTCACGAGACGAGCAGTATGTAGTGGAGACATCACAATTTGAAAAATATAATGGAAAAGCTAAGCTATATTTAAACTATTACCCTAATCCGATTGGGGAAAATATTGAAGTAAACATTCCATTGCAATAAAATGCAGCAGCTGTTCAAAAAGACGTACCTTTTTGAATAGCTGTTTTGCTATTTTGACTGCAAGGGTTGGGGGCTTCTTTTTTGAACAACTTGATAGATGATAGATTAAAGAGGCACTTGATTTAGTCAAAACAGGGGTAACGATATGTTTAGATTCGAAGCGGTTATCTTTTCTAGAATTTACATAGCTAGCTCTTTTTTCTTTTTGAACTTACAATGGTTGTAGAGTGATGATGGTATAATTTAAGTAAACTTACTTTAAACGGAGGTGGAAAATGGACTCTTTAGAATTAAACAAATCAAAATATACGGTCTCTAATATCAAAGACATTTTGCAGAATAAGCTTATTCTTGCAAAACCGTTGACTAAAGATGACATCAAAGAATTAAACCTAGTCAATCCCCCTGTATACAATAAAGAAAAGTATCTTATTCAGGAACAGTGGTTATACAGCATGAATATTGGGGAATGGGAGGATGTAGAGATTATTATCCAAGGAAATAATGAAAATCCTGAGGTGAGAATAATCGAACTAGCAGAAAGAATTTTCGATGAACTCCATTTACATATAAGCCGCGCATTGGCGTATTTACATAAGTTTTTTCCTAATCAAGAAATAAACAGTTATTATTTATCCACAATAAGCTTTGGAAATATGGCTAACTTTGATAGTTATATCTTTTCAGGCTTTAGTTTAGATTTTATTTATGAGGGTCACTTTGAGTTTCAGTATAAAGTGAAATTTAAAGAAAATGGTTGGCCTATTGGTTTTGAGGGTGGACCACTTTAATTCAAGGGGGAAGAAATAGTTATCCCATGACAAAATCGTTTTGAAAAGAGGGAGTTGAATGGAAGGTTTTTTCTTCATACTGATAGGCTTTTTAATTGTTGTTGCAAATGTGATTGGGTTTGTATTCTACAAAAAAAAGAAAAATCTATATAATGCTGCTTTTATCATTTTACTACTGGCAGGTGTATTTGGTGGACTAGGAAGTGTATTAGCACTAATTATTATTCGTGATCCCTTTGCATTATTCTATGGATTGAACATTGCCTATTATTTACTCATTAATAGCTTGATTGTATTTATTCTGGCGATTTTAGTTACGATCATTAAAAAATATACTAGTAGTAGAACCATATAATTAACTATCGTGGTGCGTGAGCATTAGTTGTTTATGAACGAATTACTATTAAAAACGTTAGGGGGGACGCTATGCATAACTTGTCAGGAAAGGTTATTCTTATCACAGGTGCAAGCTCTGGGATTGGATTTGCCACGGCTGAGCTAGTGGCAAAACACGGGGCTAAAGTAATTATCAATTATCATACAAATGTGGAAGGTGCCAACGAAGCTGTCCAACGAATTCAAGAACAAGGTGGAGACGCCATTGCTATTCAAGCTAATATTGTGAATAAAGAAGAAGTGAACGCAATGATTGAGCAGGCTATTTCTACATTCGGCACGATTGATGTTTTAGTGAATAACGCTGGAGGCGGCATCCGTCAAAGTACTTTTATGGAGATGAGTGAAGAGCTATGGGAAGAAACATTCAAGCTAAATGTCAATAGTGTGCTCTTATGCTCTCAAGCTGTATTAATACATATGATTCCGAAGAAATGCGGAAAAATTATTAATGTCTCTTCTGCAGCTGCACGTATTGGTGGGGCAGGGGAAAGTATTCATTATGCATCTGCTAAGGGAGCTATCAATACAATGACGATTGGTATGTCCAGAGAATTAATTGAATATGGAATTATCGTGAACGGGGTAGCGCCTGGAATGGTAGAGACACCCTTTCACGATAAATTTGCTCCTGGCGACAATCGGCTAGAACGGATGGCTTCCGCTGTACCAATTAAACGAGCTGCAGCGCCTAAAGAGATAGCAGAAGTAATTGCCTTCCTTTCTT
This sequence comes from Lysinibacillus sp. GW823-FHT02G10, assembly GCF_058797135.1. Classification (NCBI taxonomy): domain Bacteria; kingdom Bacillati; phylum Bacillota; class Bacilli; order Caryophanales; family Bacillaceae; genus Lysinibacillus; species Lysinibacillus sp. GW823-FHT02G10. Next base: position 1,291,259 of record NZ_JBXAJI010000001.1, on the reverse strand, counting down.
CTGATGCCTCAAATTACATCCTTGGAGAAATTATACATGTGAGTGGCGGTAGATAAATAAAAAATAGGCAAATTATTATTGTGTTCCTCTATTATACTAACAGTCGTAAATTTCGGATTCTAAACAAGCTCCACCTTAGATGTCCTTAAATTTGGGGGCAAAAAAGGTAGGACTTGTTTCGTTTATTTTATTAAATCCGACACTACTTGAACAATTAAGAACAAAAAAATGATTGGTAAAATAATTTGAATCCATTTTGTTTGGATATACGGAACGATCTTTAAACCAAAGAAAGAGCCAGCAATAGAGCCAAGTGAAACAGGGATAGCAATTCCCCAATTAACAATGCCAGTAAAGTAATAAAAGAGAAAAGCACCTGTACAGCTTGATAACGAGAGCATTCTTGTTAACTCGACTGCTTTTAAATAATGGTATTGTTTTTTCAAGAAATAGGTTATATTCATTAGAGCTGAGCCTGGTCCAAAACCACCGTCATATATGGAAATTGCAAATGGAATAAGCTTGTTCAAGGGTTGTTCCTCTGTTTCTTTTACATCTTTGACAATCCATTTATTACTGCAAAGGACAATCAGAAATGCAAAAATTAAGCTTATACAAGCGACGACATTCATGATTTGTTCCGATAAGAGGATTGCGAATAATGCCCCAAATACTCCACCTATACTAGCAACAAACATGAAAGAAAAATACTTTTTTACAGATAAATGTCCTTTTATGACAAATGAAACAACATTTGATAGGGCTGATAAGCCTGTCGCAAATTTATTAACAGCAACGGTTGTATGAATTGGAATGCCGACGAGCAACAATGAAGGCATCAAAATAAAGCCTGCTGCACCAAAAAGAACGCCTATTATGGCTGCGAGTAAACCAATTGTAAATAAAATAACTCCTTTTACTGTTAACCATTCATGTAGTAAAATTTCCATTCAATCACCTCAATACTTAAATTACTGGTAAACTATACATAAAACAAATATATAATTATTGCTTATTCATAAATATTATTTATGGATAGAAAGGTTGGAATGGAATGAATTTACATGCATTGAGGATCTTTACGAATGTAGCCAAGCTTGGGGGAATTACTGCAGCGGCGAATAGTATGCTACTAAGTCAACCTGCTGTTACCATACAAATTCGAAAATTAGAGAATGAAATAGGGGCAAAATTGATTGAAGGTAAAGGGCGTGGAATTCAATTAACGTCAGAGGGGAAGTTTTTATACGAGCAAGGCATGCGTTTATTTTACTTAGAAGCACAAATCGATGAGAAGCTTGGTAAGTTTTTAGCAAAGGAAGACAAAATACATATTGCGTCTTCTTACATCCCTATTAATTATATACTTCCGCCTATCATAGCTAAATACAAGCTTGCAAATCCTCAAATTGAATTTTTTGTATCGTTAGGCAATGTTCAATCTGTGGAGGAGCAAGTTCTGAATTATGAAGTAGATTTTGGCTTTGTCGTTCAAAGTAAAATTGGTCATGAAGATTTACAATTTGAAAAGGTATTGGATATCCCGTTTTGGTTTACAGTCCATCCTTCACATCCTCTAGCAAATCAAACGGTCTCCATCTATGAATTATCGAACGAGGACTTTATTTATCGGGAACGTGGTAGCTCGACACTCGATTTATTGGAGTCCATTTTTTACACATTTAATGCGCCATTACCTAAGTTAGGGCTTCAAATGCAGGGCTTACACGAATCCATAAAAGTAGTGGAAGCGGGGTACGGCATGACTTTAGCTCCGTCCTATAGTGTAGATGAAAGTATAGCAAACGGGAAACTTGCTCAAGTGTATGTTGAGCAGGCAGCTATTCAGCAAAGTTTATTTATTTGCTCTCGAAAAACCGATCTCATGGAGCAACCATTTTTGCAATACTTAAAAACGCATTTAAATGCATTAAACTAACCACTTTATTTGGCATAAATAAGACTTCTCTAAATTTAAGTGAAGAATTTAGAGAAGTTTATTTATGATGATAATTAACACAGAAAATTCAGAAAAATAGTATTATAAAAGTATTTTTCCCTCTATTGAAACAACTGCTGCTCCTGCTACTTCAATAACAGCATTCTCCCCATCAGGTGTAATCGTGACATAAAGAGTTCCAGGTCTATTAATCGTATGGCCTTGCCCAATTACTAATTGATGTTTTTCTTGTGGAGCTAGTATATTTTCTAGATATAAATAACCACCTAATGCACCGTTTGCTGCCCCTGTAACTGGATCTTCATCGATCCCTATATTTGGGCAAAAATCTCTTGTATAAATATCAAATTCTCCATTTGTGTCAAAGGTAAAGAGGTGAGTGGTGGATATGTTAAAATGATTGTTCATCTTTTTAAGCTCATTTAATTTAGGTTCTGCTTGATCAATTGCTTGACGTGTTTTAACGGGAACCATAAGATGTGGGACCCCTGTGTTCGCTATTTTTATCGGGTATCGATCATCAATGTCCGTTTCATCTAAACCCACAAGGTCCGCAACGACTTCATGGCTAATGTCTATACTTTTTACATGGGGACGTACTTGAGTCATGGACACGCTCTTTAAGTGATTGTTTTCCGTAATCCATTTTACAGGAATTAGTCCAATGTTTGATTCAAAGATTATTTTCTCGTCCTTATCAATCCAATTGTACTTATTAGCCATTAACCATGCTGTACCTAACGTAGCGTGACCGCAAAAGTCAACTTCTTTTGTAGGAGTAAAATATTTTATTTGATAATCTGCATTTACATTTGTTGATGGTAAAAGAAAGGCCGTTTCCGAAAGGTTTAATTCATTGGCTATGTTTAGCATTTCCTCATCTGTTAAATTTTCTGCATGAGGTATGACGCCAGCTGGATTTCCTCCAAACGTTTCTGTTGTGAATGCATCAACATAAAAAAACTCTACCACTTTTTTCATTGCTATCTCCTCCTTCATTCTAAGATTATTGTAGTATGATAGAATTGATAAGTAAAATTCATGTTTTTAATCTTAAACATGAGGAAGTCGAATGGAAAGTTAAATCTTATACGGAGGTTAGCTTGTGAACCTTTTGCAAATAGAAATATTCGTCAAAGTAGTCGATATTGGAAATTTCACAAAAGCAGGTGAAATATTGGCGATGACACAATCGGGCATTAGCCATAATATCGCTTCATTAGAGTCAGAACTCGGTATTAAACTTTTGAATAGAGGAAGAAATGGCATCTCGTTAACAGATAGTGGAGAACGTATCATCAACAATATGAGAAATATCTTATCCGAAGCAGAAAGCATTAAACTAGAAGCCGCTTCTATTTTAGGAATACAAAACGGAAAAATAAATATTGGCAGCTTTTCAAGTTTTGCCTCAAAAGTGTTGCCAACGATCATATCAAGGTTTAAAGGGGAGTTTAAGGGAATTGAAATCAATTTTTATGAGGGGAGCTATGACCAAATTACACGTTGGGTAGAAGAGGGGAAAGTGGATATCGGGTTTACATCTTTAAGTAACCCTATGGATCATTTGGAGGCTACTACCATAGTAAGAGATCGATTAGTAGCAATCGTACCGATTCATCATCATCTTGCCATCAATGAACAAGTAAAGGCGGAAGAACTTCAAGGGGAGGCTTTTATTATGCCTCAGCTAGGATGTGAAGTGAGTGTTAAGAAGTTTTTACAGGAACAAGAGGTATCCCCAAACATAGAGTTTAATGTGGAAGAAAATCAAACAATCATTGCAATGGTACGTGAAGGATTAGGCATTACAATCATACCAGAACTAGCTTTACCCTATAATTTAGCAGGTACCATTGTAAAACCTCTCTTACCAGAACCTTTCCGAGAAATAAGCATCATTACTCGCTCAAAGAAGCAACCCCTTCCCGCTGTCAAAGAGTTTATAAAAACAACCATGGATTGTATTAAAGAATTACAGCTATAAGAATTCTGTGTCCATTGCGATTGTTCATCATCATTGTGCTTTTGTAGAAGCATAAAACATACCTACGTAAGAGCATGTTTTGGTTCGTTTTTTCAAAACATGCTCAAATCAAGGTGATGATATTTAGTAAAGAACACGCCATAAATAGAAGGTAGCGTAGGATTCCCAGTTTTTCCATGGTATCGAGAGCGCTAAAATTTCCTCTTTCGTAGGCTTTTGGTTCATATTACGTAATGTTTTTATTGAATTAATCAGACCTACATCATCGATTGGAAAAGCTGTCTGAAACCGTAGGCAGCGCATTAGCACGTAATTGGCTGTCCAAGGTCCGATTCCTCGTATTTTGATTAAGCTTTTTTCTGCCTCTTTAAAATTCATTTTCATTAATTGTTCCTTCGATAATTCTCCGCATGCCATTAATCTTGCAATGCCAATGATATATTCACTTTTTTTAACCGTCATTTTAATAGCTGCTAGGTCAGTAGGTTCTAACTGTGCAATTCGTTCGTATGGAGGGAATACCCAATACTTTTTACCATTCCATTCGATAGAATCGCCAAAGCTTTCTACAAATTGTCTCTTTAAAGAGTAGGCAAAGGCAAGGTTGATTTGTTGCCCTAAAACGCCCCAGCATAACGCTTCAAATAAATCGGGAATGCCGATAACTCGTAATCCATAGAATTTTTGGGCAGGTATTTGAAGTAATGGATCTGTATTTGCCATTTCATAAAATGGCGTTAAATCGTTATCAAGATCAAACCATTCAATTATATATGTTGCAATTTTTTCCCGCTCCCTCTTTTCAATAGGCCTAGAACCATTTAGGAATTGAACAACCATTTGTTGATTATCGATTACGCTTATCTGTACTAAAGATTGCATTTCTCCAATGGCTATCACTTTTGTGATGATATTGTTCTCTATTTCATACAGGCATTCATTTTTTTCTCTTGTTAAATAGCCTAGATTTGCATTCATATCAAAATTTGCTGGTAAGGTAATGATCATCACATCGTCAACGTCATGCCATATCACTTTTTCATTCCCCTTTTCAACATACACAGTTTGTTAGTTTACTTTATCATAAAAGTAGCTTTACTCATTTTGTTATCTTGCTATTCCATTCTAAACGCCTTATTTTTTTCTATTGATGAGGTTATAGTGTTAGTTATTAAGAAGGCTAAGGAGGGAATAAAAATGGTCCAAGATATTCAAACACGTGTTGGCGGCTTGGAGTGGGATTCTATTCAACATGAACTAGATAAGCAAGGATTTGCAAAGCTTCCAGTAATTTTAACAAAAGAGGAATGTGAATTCTTAATAGGGTTGTATGGTACAGAAGAGCCATATAGAACGACCATTAATATGACCAGGTATCGCTTTGGGGAGGGGGAATACAAATATTTTTCCTATCCATTGCCTGAAATTATCGAAAGTCTAAGAGAGTCCTTTTATCAAGAATTGGCCAAAACAGCTAATCGATGGTTAGGTTATTTAAAGAAAACAGCGCAGTTTCCAGCTCAGCTTCAAGATTTTTTGAACACTTGTGAAGAATTTGAACAAACTAGACCGACACCTTTACTCTTAAAGTATGAAACAGGTGGCTTTAATTGTTTGCATCAAGATTTATATGGCGATGTGTTCTTCCCGTTTCAAGTAGTATTTGTATTAAATCAACGCGAACAAGACTTTTTTGGTGGAGAATCCCTCCTAGTGGAACAAATTCCACGTGCTCAGAGTAGGGGACATGTCATTACGTTAGATCAAGGCAGTGCGCTCATCTTTCCTACAAACCATAGACCTGTTCTAGGGAAAAGGGGATATTATAAACATACGGTTCGTCATGGAGTAAGTACGATTACTGCTGGAGAACGATACGGTCTTGGCATCATTTTTCACGATTCTAAATAAAAAAACTTCAATATCTTGCTATTCCATATCTAGAATTGTACATTGTGAATTTTTAGGGAGTATATTTTAAGGAGAGGTGAGATAAATGCTGGATCCTATGAATGATGAAAATGATATTTTGAATAATGTAGAAATGATGACAGATGAAAAATGGCAAGCCATTATCACGAATGATACAGCGTACAACAATCAATTTTTTTATGCTGTCAAGTCAACAGGGATATTCTGTAAACCATCCTGTAAGTCTCGCGTTCCGAAAAAAGAGAATGTATGTATTTTTGCAACCGCAGAACAAGCACTCCAAGCAAATTTTCGCCCTTGTAAACGTTGCAAGCCTACTAATGAAAATTTGCCTGATAGCGAGTGGGTTGATATTATCACAGCATACATTGATCAAAATTTCGCTGAAAAATTAACGCTCGAATCATTAGCAATGATTTGTCATGGGAGCCCCTATCATATGCATCGAACATTTAAAAAGATTAAAGGCTTGACGCCCATTGAGTATATACAACAAGTTCGCGTACACGCGGCTAAAAAGTATTTGATTGAGACCAATAAAGCAATAGGCGATATTGCCCTATGTGTGGGTATGGCGAATGCACCCTATTTTATTACTTTATTTAAAAAGAAAACAGGTGAGACCCCAGCGCAATTTCGTCAAATGAGAAAAATGGAGGAAATGAATGATGGAAATAAAAAATAAACCAACCCTTTTTTGGTCTTTACTCAAGTTTGAGGATTGGCATTTTTATATTGCTGCTACCTCCAAGGGCCTTGTGTTTGTTGGTTCACAGAACAAACCAATCGAGGAAATGTTTGAATGGGCGAAGAAACGCTTTCCAGGAAGTCCTTTTGTTGAAGATGAGGAAAAGCTTGAACCCTATGTCAATGAAATCATTCAGTATTTAGCAGGAAAGAGGAAAACCTTTACTATCCCATTTGAGTACGTAGGTACGCCATTTCAGCTAGCAGTCTGGCAAGCACTTTGTGAAATTCCTTATGGGCAGACGAAATCCTATTCAGACATTGCCCATGCTATCAATAAACCAGCAGCTGTTCGTGCTGTTGGAGCGGCTATTGGGGCTAATCCAGTGTTACTTACTGTACCGTGCCATCGTGTAACAGGAAAGAATGGCTCTTTAACAGGCTATCGGGGCGGATTAGCAATGAAGAAATTGCTCTTGGAACTTGAAAAGCGAGGTTCATCTAGCAATGCGTAATACTTGCTTTACATGGAATGGAGGTTTCGTATGAAAAGCGAATTATTCTATAAGCATCCAAAAACCATTTTGAATAAAGGAACTGGCTTTCTTTCTGGCTATACGCATTCACTCAATCCTTATACAGGCTGTTCATTTGGATGTTCTTATTGCTATGTACGTCAAATGCCTGTATCTCTTTTTCGAGAAGGGGAATGGGGTAGTTGGGTCGATGTTAAAAACGGTGCGGCGAAAGTATTAAAAAAGGAGCTTCATCGTGCCAAAGCCAAAGGGCCTGTAACCATTTTTATGTCCTCAAGTACAGACCCGTATCAGCCAATAGAGCATAAGGAAAAAGTGACGCGATCTTTACTAGAGGTTATGCTAGAGGATCCCCCTGATTTCTTATTTGTACAGACGAGAAGTCCACTTGTCAGTCGAGATATTGATTTGCTGCGACAATTTAAAGAAAAAGTGCGGGTAAGTATGACACTTGAGACAGATTCGGAAACGATACGTAAACATTTTACGCCAATGGCACCTCCAATCCAAGCGCGTTTTAAGACATTGGAAAAATTAGCAGCTGCGGACATACCGACCCAAGTTGCTATCGCTCCCATTTTACCAAGTGGTGAATATTTTCCTTTGAAATTGAAGCAACTCGTCGATCGGATATGTATAGATGACTACTTCATGGGAGATGGCAGTGGTGGAAAACGCACAAAAAAACTTGAGATTGAGAATAAATATGACCAACTTGGTTTAGAAGAATGGTATGGACCAGATGTAATAAAAAAAATATACAACCGATTTATTGAAATCTTTCCAGAAAATCATGTTTATATAAGTCAGGCTGGGTTTGAGCCGTAAAATGCTGTAATAGATGGATTATAAAAATAGCCCCAATACCCATCTTTACTGAAGTGAGTATTAGGGTTTCTTCACATGATAGTATGTTTAACGTTTGTTTTCATTTTGAATTTGACTGAAATCTACTTCTTCAGCAAACTCTTCTCTGTTTTTACGCTCATTGTTAGCATTTTGATTTTGATTCTGCTGTTTTTTGTTGTCTTGCGTTTTATTATTTTTATGTTTATTATTTCCCATTTTCATCTCACCTCCACCATTAGTGTGAGTGGAAGATGTTTTTTTATCCGTAGAACTTACATTTAATTCTTCAAGTAATGTGCTTTACTTTATTAAGGAGTACAGTATGAATGAAAATTATCCAAATTTAATTCTACGGTTCAAACTAGGGTAGGAAGTAATTGATAATGATAGCAGGTGGTTTATAAAAGGGCTATCACGCTGTTTGAATTACGACATTGACAAGACGAGAAAATAATTATTGTAGTCGATTAAAAATTGAAGCATACAGGAATGTCTTATATTTTTCCAGAAGATGTGAGGAAATACAAACTACATAGGTTTAGTCTTGAATGTAAAATATTTGATTTAAAGTATATTGCATTGCTAAAGTCGTATGCAATCAGGATTTAGGAATCCAACCAAGTATTTTTCATAAGATCTATTTTTTACATTATGCTTAAGGAGGCATCGTAGTGAACCAACACAAAATAATTATTACGCAATATACCCACCAATACGCTGAACAAACAGTTGCTATGTGGCGAGATAGTAAGGAACAGGCGATTGGTCAAAAAGAAATTCATACCTTTGAAAGTCATGTATATTTCTTAAATTATCTATTAGCTGAGCAGTTTCACATCGATTTAGCGTTAATGGATGAAAAAGTAGTTGGCATGATTGCCTATAACGAAGAAGAAATAAGCCAACTATATATTCATATTGACTATCAAGGGATGGGCATAGGTCATACATTACTAGATAAAGTAAAAGCACAATCAAAAGGGCGATTAACTTTATACACATTTGAGGTTAATGAAAATGCCCAACGATTTTATGAAAAACATGGATTTAAAATCATAGGGAAAGGACATGAAAATGAAGAAAATTTAGCTGATATTCAATATGAATGGATAGCCAAATAAAAAATTTCACTAACGAGCTACTAAAAAGCGTTGTACATTTTGTATATACGCTTTTTTGTTTTTGATAAGATCTAAAAATGATGAAGAGGCAAACAATTTCCTTAACAGCTAAGATCACTCGAATGAGTAGTAGTCGAGCTTAGTTGCTTTTAATGCTCTTAAGAAGTTAATCAGTATCATCTGGTATAATAGAAAATAGATTTTTTTAGAACGGAGTAATTGATATGAATGGAGCGCAAAAAGCATTTTTTGAAGAAAAGGAGCGTTCACTTGGCGTTTATCTAAATGATGTGCAAAAGCAGGCCGTATTGCAAACGAATGGACCGCTGCTACTATTGGCATCTCCTGGTTCAGGAAAAACGACGACGATTATTATGCGTATTGGCTATATGATCGAGGCGCTTGGTGTCAAGCCTGCTCGCATAAAGGCTGTTACGTTTAGTAAGGCATCAGCAAATGATATGAAGGCACGTTTTGCAAAGTTTTTTCCGCATTTGCCACCAGTTGATTTTTCGACGATTCATAGTTTAGCATTTCAAGTTGTGCGGCAGACACTTGAACGTCAGGGCATTTCGTACGGGATTATCGAAGAAGCGGACGGGCCTGGTGTAATGTCAAAAAAACGAGTGCTTCGTGAGATTTTTGAACAATTAAATGGCTCCAAAATTACGGAAGATCAGTTAGACGAGCTACTGACGTACATAACGTTCATCAAAAATAAAATGCTGCCAGAACAGGAATGGGCAATTGCAGAAGTAAAGGTGCCAAGAAAAGTCGAGATTTTACAGCATTATGAGGAATATAAGCGCACAGCTAGTGACCGATTGCTCATTGATTTTGACGATATGCTGTTAATGGCGAATGATATTTTTACGAAAAATCGAGAGGTGTTGGCGCAATTTCAACGTCGATACGATTTTTATTTAACGGATGAAAGTCAGGATACATCGCCTGTTCAACATGCGATCATCGAGAAGCTTGTCGCTGTCCATCAAAATTTATGCGTCGTTGCCGATGAGGATCAGGCCATTTATAGCTGGCGCGGTGCAGAGCCATATTATTTGTTGAATTTCCAAAAGATTTATCCAGAGGCACGTGTTTTACTAATGACACAAAATTATCGTTCATCTGCCTCGATTGTAGAGCCAGCCAATCTTTTCATTCAGCGAAATAAAAAACGATATAACAAACAAATGTTTACGCAAAATCCTGCAGCAGAGCCAATCTCGTTTAAAATCCTAGAGAATTACAGCTTACAGGCCAAATATGTAGTGAATCAGTTAAAAAGCTTGTCTAAGCGTGGCTCAACGGCTGTTTTATATCGAAATAATACGTCAGCCATTCCTCTTATGGACGCATTAGACAGAGCGGGCTTGCCTTTCTATATGAAAGATTCCACCATTCGCTTTTTTACGCATTGGGTTGTGGAGGATATAATGAACTTCATGCGTCTAGCGTACAATACAAAAAATATCTCGATATTTGAAAAAGTTTACAGAAAAATGAATGCTTATATTACACCAACGCAATTAAAGGCACTGCAGAAAGTACCGGAGGATGGCTGTGTATTCTCACTATTACTAGAGCATGTGGAATTAAAGGATTATCAGCCTGAATATATTAAGCGAATTCGCAAAACGTATGATAGCATTCAATTTGATCAAACAACACCAACAGCCATGCTAGAGCATATCCGTTATGACTTTGGTTATGAGCGTGCCTTAAAGAAAATGAGCGAGGACCTCGGTTTTAATTATGAAAATTTACTAGATATTGTGGATGTACTTGGACTAATTGCTCGCCATACGTCGACGATGACTGAATTTGCGGGTCGTTTGAAGAACCTTGAAAATTTAGCACGTACATCTCATCTGAAAAATGAAATGAATGCCATTACATTAACAACCTTACACAGTTCAAAGGGCTTGGAATTTGATCGTGTGTATTTGATTGACTTAATTGATGGGATTTTACCTACTGAGACGGAAGAAGCAATAGAGGAAGAAACAAGACTCTTTTATGTCGGTATCACACGTGCAATTCGCCATTTGGAATTAATTTCGTACAGCAAGCGCTTTAAAGCAAGTGTGGTGCCATCAATATTTATGAAGGCGTTAAAGCAAATCGTTTCACCTCAGGAATTACCAAAGAAAGCGTCGAAAAGTCCGAGGAAAGCATTGAAGCAATACCGTAATGATCAGACAATTACAACGGAGTCAGAGTTAATCGTTGGCTCAAAGGTGAAGCATGTGATGTTTGGAGAGGGAAAAATTTTGGAGGTCACAAGTAGCACGATCAAATTGTCATTTGATGCAGGGATAAAGCAGTTTATGACGGATACATGTTTACAGCAAGGCTATTTAGAAGCGGTGGAAGATTAATGCAGCGTATTCGAGATTTTTTCGAATACGCTTTTTATAGTGTGCAAAATAATAGCTAAACTTCTTTTTTTCTCTTTCTATAGGATAAATATTCTATAAATCTCTTTGCTGCAAGTGACAGCGATTTTTGCTCTCTCATCGCAATCCCAATAGTTCGAAAAGCAGGGATCTCAAGCTCTTTCGCGATAATTTGGTACGGAATGCGTTCTAAAATCAGTTCAGGTAATATACTGATTCCCAACCCGTTTTCCACCATTGACATAATGGCATAGTCGTCCCATGTTGTAAAAGAAATGTGCGGCGAGATATTATGTTTCTCAAAAATTTCGGAGATTTCAGCTTTTGCGCCTTTTTCTAAAAGCATGAATGGACTGGTCAATAGTTCACTTATAGGAAATTTATCGCAATCAGCAAGAGGATGATCCTGATGAATGACTACCAACAAACGGTCTTGCTCTACAAAGATTGTTTCCATTTTAGCTTTTGTTGGTAGTCGCAAAAATCCAAAGTCGACCCTACCTTCGATAATCCAGCTTTCGATTTCGGTGTAATCTCCTAAGAGTAACTCGAAATCAATCCCTGGATAATCCTGCTTAAAGAATTTGATCATATAAGGTAGCCAATGTGTTGCTACACTAGAGAATGTACCAATTCGGATGATTCCTGATTGGATATCATGTAAGTCTTCGATCTGCATCATTAACATTTCATGCTCATTACATATACGTTGTAATTGGGGCAGTAACTTTAAGCCATCGGATGTTAAACTGATTCCGGCATGACCTCGTTCAAAAAGGGAAATTCCCCATTCTGATTCTAAATCGTTGATCATACGGCTGATACCAGACTGTGTATAGTTTAATGCATCGGCAGCACTTGTAAAGCTCCCATATTCTACTGCTTTGACAAAGGCCATATATTTTTGGATATTCATTGCGCTATCCCCCTTGCATGCTATTTTGTTATGTGTAGCATGACAAACATTCAATTTTGTAATACATATAAGTATGCTATGCTATTCCCATTACAAAAGCAAGTTGAAAGGGAGTGGAAGGAAAGGACGGAAAAAACACCTAATAGTTCCTATTAAATTGCGGTAGGTTAGGGGAGTAGACCATGAAATCTAAATTTCAATTTATCGTATCAATGATTATTTTTGGCACAATCGGTTTAGTTGTGCGTTACATTGATTTAGCGGCGAGTGAAAGAGCTTTACTAAGTAGTTTACTAGGATGCTTATTTTTATTCTTCATCTTCTCCATAATGAAGAAAAAAATATCCTGGAATTTAGTGAAATCGAATGCTTTATTTTTGTTTCTCTCAGGCGTTGCATTGGGAGGAAACTGGATTTTTCTCTATCAATCCTACGACCACACATCACTTGCCAATGCCACACTAGGATATTACTTTGCACCAGTATTTGTAATGATTCTTTCACCTGTTGTACTTAGGGAACAATTATCCATAAAGAAAATAATATGCATTGTCATAGCAATTATCGGTATGATAATGATTGTAGGAGAAGGGGTGAGTGCAACGGAATCAGATGATTTCCTTGGACTTACCTTTGGATTGATGGCAGCTGCGTTTTATGCGGCATTGTTACTTTTAAACAAATTTATTAAAGAGATGGACAAGCTAGAGATGACCATTATTCAACTTGGAACGACTGCATTATTACTGCTGCCGTATGTTTTTTTGACAGAAGGCTTTGGGATTTTTGGATTATCAAGCGCATCTATTCCTTTTATTTTAATTTTAGGTATCGTTAATACAGGGATTGGATTTTGGTTGTTTTTCTCGGGAATGGAAAAATTGAAAGGGCAGAGTATTGCGATGCTAAGTTATGTCGATCCTTTTGTAGCAATATTGATTTCTGCAATGATATTGCAAGAGCAAATGACCCTAGTGCAAATTATCGGAGGGGTATTTTTATTAGGTTCTACATTTGTTAGCGAAATTCGATTTTTTAACTTTTCAAAACAACTCATGAAAAAACAAATAGAGTAACAATTTATCACGGGAGACTTAAATCGATAGTACATGGTATTTAACATTTATAGGGTTGTTCAATTACTAAGACAACAATCAGCCAATTGAAGTTGGCTAATTGTTGTTTTTTAAACTCTTGATAAGATGCTTGAGCTTCTTGATGAGTTTCTCCAAAACGTTAACTGCTAGTTCAGCTATGCCCTTAGCTAAGAGAGTTTAAGAACTTCAATATATCTATACATACCCTTTAACATAACAGATTCATCTCTTATAATTCTGAGCCTTTGATCATTTTGTTTAAACAACTCCTCAAAACTTCTACCAATATCTGTTCCTAACATACTTATAAATGGCCTTACCAATTTTTTTGTTAGCGTTAGTTTTTGATTTTTAGGAGCAAATTTATCAAAGATAAGAATTCTACCATCCTTCTTTAAAACTCTTATCATCTCTTCAAAGCATTTATTTTCACTAGGAACCACAGAAAGTATTAAACTAGCTACAATATAGTCAAATGATTCATCTGCAAAAGACATTTTTTGAGCATCCATTTCTAAAAAATTGATAGAAGAGTGCTCGAATTTATGTTGAGCTTTCGCTAGCATATCAGGAGAATAATCAATGGCAGTTATATCATAATCAACATAGTTGATTAATTCTAAATCAGCCCCAGTACCAATACCTACATAGAGGATTTTTTGTTTACGCTGAAAAGGTACTTCTTGAAAAATCCTCTTTCTAGTCTTTAAAAAAGTACCTGTATTAAAAAGTTTATCGTAAAAGGAAGAGCCAATTTTATAGATAATTTTGTTCCACGTATTATTCAATACTACATCCAACCTTTCTACAGAGCGTATGAACTTCTAAAATCCTGTGTCCCCTCCGAAAATAGGAGTGACCCACGCAATAATCTTTGTCATCATGTCAAAAATAATAAAATCCCATTAAAATCAATAATCATGAATGGATTTTTTTGGAAGAAACGTAATTTGAGACAGCTTAAGAAAATAAATTGAAAAACCAGTACATTAATAAGTATGTATAATAAGCCTTTATCAGGGTTTGTTAGCCCTAAAGCCATTATTACAAGTGTCCAGCCAGTTGCGAAACCTGTCCCAAATTTAAACTAATATTCCTTTTCAGCCAGTAAAAAATCTAACTTGAGGATGCCTACGTTTATTAGCTGAAGAGAGACCCATATTTTTTTAAAATTTTTGACACACATATTAGGTAGTGCTAGTATGTTTGACACACATATTAGTGATATCGAATATGATCATATCAAAACATATTAGCTAAGTCTAATATGAATTGGAGGAGATTTTGTGACAGAAAAAAATATTGACTTAAAAATTAAACTAATTCATGGATTTTCAAACAAGGTAAGACTTCAAATTTTAGAGTGTATCAAAGAGAAAGAGAAGACAGTATCTCAAATCGTCGAGGAATTAAAGGGGAATCAGTCTAATATCTCTCAACACTTAGCCTGTTTAAAAGGGTGTGGCATTATTGTTGGTCGTAATGAAGGAAAATATTGCTACTATAGTTTGAGAAATGAGCGTATTCGCGAACTTCTTGAAATGTTTGATACGGTTTTAGAAGATGTTCATTCTGATGTTGCGTGCTGTGCAAACCACGTAGATTAAAGATATATATAAATAAAAGCAGATTCCATAATATATAGGGAAGGATGCAGGAGATTTAAAATTATGAGGAAATAGGTGTTCCTTAACTATATGAATGAGCTAGTACAGAAAAAATCAAAGATAGAGGAACATCTTTACCAATAGGGTTAGTGGTCGTAAAGGTTTAATTAAGGTTAGTCCAAAGTAGAAAACTACCTGATCTGAATAGAAATTATAAAAGGGTTACTGAGATAATGTAACCCTTATTGAGGGAGGTCGTGACGGTCAACCAACGCCACCACCGTATAAGTGCGTGCGATACACTCAATATAAATTTGTGCAAATAAAGGCTAATTATACATAAAAAAAAGCAGCGTCGTCACACGCTACAGTAATTTAATGAACATGTTAGGTGATTCATAAAAGAGTTTAACAAAGATTATGAATGGAACCATGCTATAAAGATACAGAAGATAACTTGGATCCAAAAGGTTGTGAAGATTATTTTTTCGTCAAACTCATATTCTGACACTTGTATGCTTTTGCTGAATTTTAGTAATCTTTTATTTTTACTTAATATGTGAGCTAATAATAATAAGTGTTATACCCGTAAATAAGCAAACGATTCTTGTCACAGGTATTTTATCTGCTAGTCCAAATAATGCAATTGCTGTCGTTACGATTAATACTGTTGGACCAACCAAAGCAAGCATTGTATTAATATAAAATGCTTTTTCTAGATTATTTAACTTTAGCATCAACAATCCAGCACTTACTTCAATACTCCCAGACAATACACGTAAAATAACCATAGCAAGAACCGACTTTTCAATAATTGTCATCATCCTATCTTTATAGAAAATTTAATATAATTCCATCATGAATAGAATAATAGATTTTTGTTTTAATGAAATACTAAAATCAATATATGTATGATTCGTATCTAATATTCTTGTTAGATTATGCTTTAATCCTTAGACTAGGAATATAATTAAAGATTTTTTCCAATGTTTAGAATTATCATAATAAATGAGCTGTGTTTCTATAGTTGAAACACGGCTCATTTTTATTTTTAATCCCTATTTAGATAAATGCTCAATTCGAAAGCTATCAAAAAAATTCTAATTCTTATATCACGCTGCATATGCATATATTCTCCATATTTATAGTCTATACTTTATTTTCAAATGGACTATAGAAAGGTTGAGTGAGCGTATTTGTTAGAGCAATTAAATTTACTTCTTGCATTTGGTGCTGGATTATTATCATTTGTATCACCTTGTTCATTACCATTGTATCCAGCTTTTCTATCTTATGTAACAGGAATATCCTTTAATGAACTAAAAGAAGAAAAAGGGATTTTGAGACGAAAATCTCTGATACATACCCTGCTTTTTTTACTTGGTTTTTCTATTATTTTTATGGCATTAGGTTTTTCAACTTCTTTTATCGGACAGATTTTTATTCAGTATAAAGAGTTCCTAAGACAAATTGGAGCAATTATCATGGTCTTTTTTGGATTAGTTATTCTAGGTTTTTTTAAAATCGATATTTTACAATCTGAAAAAAAGATTCATTTTAAAAAAAGGCCCAAAGGATATTTTGGTTCCGTACTTATTGGTATGGGTTTTGCAGCTGGATGGACACCTTGTACTGGACCAATTCTTGCAGGAGTAATAGCTTTAGGCGTGTCTGATCCTGGGAAGGGTATGTTGTACATGCTATTTTATGTGCTAGGTTTCTCTATACCTTTCCTAATAATGTCTTTATTTATCGGAAAAATGAAGTTTCTTCAAAGAAAAAATGGACTATTTATGAAAATAGGTGGTGCAATAATGATTGTGATGGGGGTTTTATTATACTTTGATATGATGACTAAAATTATTGCGTTTTTAACACCGATTTTTGGAGGATTTACTGGTTTCTAGTTTTACATATATAAGAGAGGAAGGGACCTAACTTCATTATGGATAAAAAAAAGAGAAGATTTCTTATGCGTTCAATTATATTAATTATATTATTTGGGGCAATATTCTTCACAGTCTATACAACTTTAACGCAAGATAAAAATGAAGTATTAAAAATAGGGGATGATGCTCCAAATTTTACTCTAGTTGATATGCATGGTGAGAAACATAATTTGGAGGAATACAAAGGACAAGGCGTCTTTTTAAACTTTTGGGGTACTTGGTGCAAACCTTGCGAAAGAGAATTTCCAATTATAGATAGATATTATAATGATTATAAAGAAAAGGGGATACAGGTATTAGCTATAAATATAGCAGAATCCGACTTCGTGGTTCAAAATTATATTGACCGAAAAGGTCTAACTTTCCCGGTTTTAATAGATAAAAATAAAAGTGTAATGGAAGCATATAATATCAATCCATTACCAACGACTATTCTTATTAATTCTGAGGGGAAAATAGAAAAAATAATCACTGGAGAAATGAAAGAACAAGATATAAAGAATTATATGGAACTAATTCTACCAGACTAAATAATGATTTTTAATATCTCTAACGTCAATTTTAATTTTATCACCGAGAGAAAGTTAGATTTACATGCAAAAAATAGTAGTGGAAGTACAATAAAAGAAATAACAAATTATATTAGACAGGGAATACCAGTTATTATATGGGAAACATTGGACCTCTCACCACCAAAGGTTAAAGGGGGATGGATTATGGAAGAAACAGGTGAGTACCATCAAATGTATCAAAATTTACATACAATGGTACTATTATCTGTGGGAAATACGACTGTGGAAGTAATGGATCCACGTAAGGGATTGATAACATTGGATAAGGGAGCATTTTTTAATAGCTATGAAGCATTAGGCGAACAGGCAGTTGTTGTTTATTAACAATAGTTCATTATATGCAAGTAATAGGTTAAAAAAGATAGCGTTTAATCATGGAAGAAAAATTACTTCAATTACTTGAACAATCTGGATTATTTGCAATTTTGGTTAGTTTAATGATAAATACTTTGGTTAGTATTATAGGTGTACTACCAAGTGTTTTTGTTACAGCTACTAACCTTGTGTTTTTTGGCGTATTCAACGGTTTGTTGATTTCTATTATCGGTGAATCACTTGGTGCAGTTATTAGCTTTATTTTATATAGAAAAGGAATCAATAAATGGAAAAGACCGTTCGTATTACACCCTAAACTTTTAAAATTAAAGGAGTTGGAAGGGTCTGATGCATTTTGGATAATTGTCAGTTTAAGGATTTTACCTTTTATGTCATCAGGTCTTGTGACTTTTACTAGTGCATTTTCTAAGGTGTCTTTAGGCACATTTGCGCTTGCTAGTACGATTGGAAAAATACCAGCCTTAATCTTTGAAGCAGGAGCCGTATATGGTTTTATGCAAGTAAATTTAATAGGGAAAATTGTAATAAGTATCTTATTAATGTCAATTATCATTTTGATTTGGAAAGTTAAGAAGTAAAAAAGTCATATCAAAGTTTTCTTAGATAGCGTGGTTAATACTTGTCTTATTTAATTACAAATCCATAATTTCTCCATACTTCTTTGTTATAGTGCCTATGTAAAGAATAAAAGGAGGAAACATAATGAAATCTAAACTTTTGATTGCTTCATTATTGGTAGGCGCTATTATAATGGGGGGATGTAGTGCGGGTAATTCGGAATCTAATAATAATTCAAATATGGACCATTCTACTATGTCTGGTATGGACCATTCCAATATGAGTGATGAAGAAATGAAAAACATGGAGGGTATGGATAATAAAGATAGTAGCATGGAAAATGGTCATGCGAGTCACAACAATCCATTAGCATTAAATAATTCAACTGGGGAAAATGAGCTTGCGCTTCCACCTATTATTGAACCTAAAAATGGAATTGTTAATATTACTGCTCAAAAAGGAACGACAGAAATCTTTAAGGGAACTAAAACAGAGACATATGGATATAATGGTTCCTTTTTAGGGCCAATCATTCGTATTTATAAAGATCAAACGGTAACGTTTAGAACTAAAAATGATTTATCTGAACCAACAACATTTCACTGGCATGGATTAGAAATCCCCGGAAATGGTGATGGCGGTCCACATCAAGTCTTAGAGCCAGGTGTAACAGAAGATGTAAATTTTACAGTTAATCAAGGAGCATCTACGCTGTGGTTCCATCCACATCCAGAAGGTGCTACAGCAGAGCAAGTATATAAAGGTTTAGCTGGCTTAATTTATATTGATGATGAAAATTCGCAAAAAATCAATTTACCGAATGAGTATGGTGTGAATGATTTTCCGTTAGTATTCCAAGATAGACAATTTACTGAAGAAAAGCAATTAAATTATCAAGCAGTCCTTAATGAGGATGGTACAATAGGAGATACTTTGTTAATTAATGGTACTTTGAATCCTAAACTTACTGTCGGTAAAGAAAAAATAAGACTACGATTATTAAACGGTTCTAATGCTCGTAATTATACGTTTAAATTGAATAATGGAGCTACATTCCAACAAATTGCTACTGATGGAGGTTTCTTAAATCAACCAACTGATATGAAAGAAATTACCTTAACACCAGGTGAGCGAGCAGAGGTAATAGTGGATTTTTCAAAGATGGATGACAAAACTGATATAGCATTAATAAATGAAGAAGGAATTACCCTTTTACCATTTAAAATTGAACAAAAAGCTGCAAGTACAAGTAACATTGCACAAAAATTAAATGATTTTGGTGTTACGGAAGAGGAAAAAACCTTACCAGTTACAAAGAAACTTGAACTTTTTGGTATGGGCACAATGGTTTCAATCAATGGTTCACAGTTTGATATGAATCGCATTGATTTCACTCAAAAACAGGGAGATACTGAAATTTGGGAAATTTATAATAAACCTGATATGATGGGTGGCATGACACATCCTTTCCACATACATGGCACTCAATTTAAAATCGTGTCGATTGATGGGAAAGAACCTCCTTTAAATTTAAAAGGGTGGAAGGATACTGTTTCAGTTGAAGCTGGTCAAACAGTTAAATTAGCAGTGAAGTTCAATAATAAGGGCATTTACATGTTCCATTGCCATGTCCTTGAACATGAAGAAAATGGGATGATGGGTCAAGTTGAAGTAAAATAAAAATAGATACAATTTTAAAAACCTCCAAATATTTGGAGGTTTTTTAGATGTCATTCAAGGGCAGATTTTAAACTACTTAAAACACCAGATAAAGCCATTTCGAGCCATTTAAATGCTTTCTGTTGCTTTAAAGACTTCTAGGATACGACCTTTTTGTAACTTAACAATTAAATAAGCTACCATTAGTCTGAAAACTAATTTTTGTTCAACAAACGGGCCAGCTTGTTGAATAACAGTCTTTTAAGAAATGTTACCTAACGACGCTTTTGTAAAAATAATATAGTTGTTTTTATTCCACGAACAGAGCAGGTTAGTGGAAGCAATAGTAATTAGGTTTGACTGGGAAAATTGCCGATGATATTAAAAAAGACACCTAAGTGTCTTATGTTTTTCAAATTAAGCATACCGATAAATTTAAATTTTTATTATCTTGGAAGCGAGGTATTTTATCGGTGAGTGTATACAAACCATGTAATGCTGGCTGTTAATAATGCTGACGAAATCAACGCTGTTAGAACACTATATGTTTGCCAAATAAGTATCGTTGACCAATCGAGAGCACAGCACAGTATACCAAGGGCAATCGTAGCCATCAGGAAAATAACTGTTATGATTATCCTCTTTTTTGTCATTGGCTGTCTCTTATTCATTTTCTTTTTTCGTAATCCTAAGAGAAATAGCAGAACAGCCAATAGGCAAAGAATAATAGTGATAGACGACAAAATGATATCCAAAAGCTGTGTGCCACTTATTTCATATGACTGAGTTAGATTGCCGTCTAATATATCTTTAACTTTTAGTACCAAGTTTATATTGGTATTTGCGCCGTTGCTCAGCAAGCAGATGGCTGTTCTGTCATTTAGCAGTATGGCTACTTCGGTTCGGAAATTTGGATTGCCCCCAGTATGTTCGATAATTGTTTGGTCGGCGTTTACCGACCAGCCTGCCGCATAATACATATCGTTGACAGCCGAGACAGACATATCACCCCTATGTGATTTTTCGATAACCGTGTGAAATATTTCGGGTATGTCCTGCACAATACCCATCTGTATGCCCATCCAACGTGCCATATCTTTTGTATTAGAAATGATGTAGCCTGCGGGTTTGTTCCCAGCATAATCCGGAGCTTTAAATGGAGTTGTCATAAAAAAGGAAGAACGGTAGCCTTGTGCCAACTGTCCAGTGGCTTGAGCATCTTCTTTATAAACATACGTCTGGTGAAGACCTAACGGCTGAAATACTTGTTCCTTCATAAAGTCTTCATAGCTTTGTTGCGACACAATCTCAATAACCAAACCCAATACGTCATAATTAACGGTTCCATAGTTATACTGTTCACCAGGATTGAACGCCAATTCAGCATCTACGAGCATTTCCACAGTCTTTTGCAACATATCCGGTGTATTGCCTTGTGGAATATTTTGAGTATGCCTAATATTTGTTAGACCACTGGTATGGTGAAGAAAGTTATTTAGTGTAAGGCTTTGCGTATCAACAGGTTTTCCTTGATACTTTAACGTAAACCAAGGTAAATATTTTTGCACAGGGTCCGTCATTGAGAGCAGCCCTTGCTCTTCCAACAGCATAATACCCATACCAGTAAAAGCTTTACTGACAGAAGCTAACTCATAGAGTGTATTTTCACTTGCAGTCAACCCCTTTTCACGGTCAGCATACCCTGAAGAAAAGTAGAACACTTCATCATCGACAATTATTGAGATTGAAATTCCTGGAACACCTGATATTCGAGAGGCATCATCTAGCAACGCTTGTATTGCCGCAGATTTCGAATCTGACAGTGCATAACTTTGTGTTGTGGATCCTAAGAATAATATAAATATCATTAATACAACAACAATAATCTTTTTCATAAACACTCCTTTTTGAAAAATTATAAGAGAATAATATAAATAACCTACTTTTACAACTATTAAACTAAATTATAACTTATCTTTCTATTCACCTTTATAATATTAAGTAAAATGTGAAGAGTTACCTTTAACGAACAGATACGTTAGTTCAATAAGTAAAACGATCTTCAACAAAAGGGTGCATTCTGTAATAAGGATCAGCGCTTGTTTGCATTAAAGGGCCAGATTGTGGAATAAAAGTTGTAAAACAAACAAGAAATCTATTACCATGAGGGAGGCTTTGCTGATAAGACTTTTAAATCTACTAGATGACGAGAACTCGAATAAGAGTCAGAAGCCTCATTCTTTTAAACGGACCAATATGCAAATTCCAAATATATTCTATTGGCATAAGAATGGTTACTCGTAATATATTCTACAATTGATGCAACATAAGAAACGTATATTTACCACGTTTTAAAATCTATTTCCGGTTTGTTGTATAAGAGGGATTTTTGAAACAGTGTAGAAAGTTAATATTAGGTGATAAATTGCATTTAACAGGAGATGGGATAGATATATGCAGACGATTTTTGTAGACTGGGGTGGAAATAATGTGAAGCTAACTTGGATGCCTCGAATGAAATTAACAGAATCTTTAATAGTGACGAGTGTTCATGCAGTGTGCTTTAGAGATGGGAAAGTGTTATTATCACAAATAAAAAATCGAGGGTTTAATTATCCAGGTGGACACGTAGAGATTGGGGAGAACGTAGAAGAAGCTATACTACGCGAAACATATGAAGAGGGGTATGTAAAGGGAACAATTAAATACATAGGTTCTATTGAAGTAAGCCATAAAGAAAATCTGTCCTTTGATTCAAGTGGAAAATATCCATTGATTGCTTATCAGGCATTTTTTAGAATGGATGTTACCGAATGCTTACCTTTTCTCCGAGAACATGAATCATCTGCTCGAATTTGGGTAGAACCCTCTGAAATACCATTTGTAATTAATGACCATAAACTTTCAAAATTAATCTTAGACGATGCGTTAACCTTTTGTTCTTCTTAAACTAACGTGTGCTTTAATTTAATAACAACGATCTTCAACAATCGGACTCTTTCCTGGAAAAAGGAAAGCTCATTTTTCAGTTTAAGGGCTATTTAATTGAATATCGTTTTTAAAGGAATTATGTGAAAATTAGGTTAGTTGGAAAAGTAATGTATTTAACTAACTGGGAAGGTTAATGTAATAAGGATTTAATGATTTTCTAAGCAAGCAGGATTATCACTGTGTAGTCTGGAATAGTTAGTTTATAAGTTTTTTTTAACTTAATTAACATTGCGATTGGAGTTTTTGAGCAGTTAAAGTAGTCCCACAATCGGGAAATTTAATTGAAAAAGACTAAACAAAAAGTTACTTTCCCGTATGTAAATTGTGCATTTTCTTAAACTACATCAAGTTGCATGTGTAACATATCGCTTAATAAAAGTGCGAAATATCTCCTGAAGCAACCCGTCCTAGATTAGAACGGGTTAGCTCATCTGAGATTATAAAATTAGCTATATTATCACTTTATATTACTTCATCTGGTGGTTGTGTCTTTCTCCAGCCATAAAACTGCATGACGTCTTTTGATCATATAATACATTTCAATTACCACCTTTCATGTTTTTTAATTAACAAGATTAAAATTGACGAATACGAATATAATCGTCAATTTTTTTTCGGTTCTCTTCAAAGATTTTTTTCACATATTCATCATGAAGTGCTTTCTCAAGAGAGACCTTACGTTTTGTAATAGTTATCGTGAGCGCAAAAAAGTTTAATATCATTTATTATCACCTCCTTAAAATGTCATGAAAAATGAAAAAAACCGTAGAGAGACTCCTCTACGGCGAAAAAAGGCACAAAAATACCGCAGGGGCACACTTCTCCCTGCGGTATGGGTATGCTTATTTACAAAAAAACCTTAAGCGATCCATTCCGATGCGGTCGAATGTGTGATTTTCATTTTTAATGAAGTTGTAGCTACCAATGACATCAATTTAACGATAACGATCATTTTATTCGACCTCCTTAAGAATTTTTTGTTTACTTTGTAAGTATATCTAAATTTAAGTTGTTTGTAAACATCTTTTACAAAGCTTTCCTAATTATTGAAGAGAGAGCAGTTATGGATGCTACGATACATGGGGGGAATCCAAATCCAGTAATTTCTACAGGGATATAATTACAAAATGAATAAGTATTAGCAGATCATAAAGTATGGTATCCCAACTATAAATACGCATACGAAAGAAAATTACAGTTTTGGGTGGTGGCCATTCTGTTATTGCTAGCACTTGCGGAATTACAGGTAGAGAATTCTGCAACAAAGCTAGTGTGGAATGCGTAAGAAGTCTGTAGAAAAAGCCTATAGGTCGAAGAAAAAGATGCTTTGGCCAGCACATGGCGCACTCGGTGTTTACTTTCACGGGTTGAATATGCAATTTTTAATAGAAGTGATTATGGATATTGGCAGGGATTAGCTGGTGCTGGAGAAGAGGGTGAGACTCCTACTAAACGAGAAGCATTTGAAGAGGTTGGCTTTACAAGAGATTATCCATATATTGAATTAGCTTCTATTTCTTCACTACCAGTAGAAGGTGGAGTTGGGAATTTCCTTTGGAGACAAGACGTTTATGTATTAAAAGAATTTTTATTTGGTGTTAAAGTTCCCTACAAAAGATATATCATTATCCAAAGAGCATGTTTTGAAGAGGCAGTAACACTTTTGAAATAGGATAGCAATAAAACGGCGTTATGGGAGGTTATTAAATCTGATTAACCCCAAACATATGAAAGAAAATATTTAAGCTAAAACGGGTGCTTTGCTTGAAGAACACGGAGTTGCATAGGCAGCTCATTTTTAGGAATACAGCTTCAATATTGCTTGCTGTTATTCAATTATTGGGCAAGTACTGTAATAGAATGCTGAAATTGTGGAGGAAAAAAATGAATAAAACGGAGAGGCAGCTTGCGATCACGCTTGAATTACAGCGAAGCAAAACATTGAGAGCAGAAGATTTAGCTTCTCAATTTGAGACAAGTGTACGTACGATATATAGGGATATTCAAGCACTAAGTGAGGCTGGGGTTCCCATTTTAGGCGCCCCTGGTCAGGGTTATTCCTTAATGGAAGGATATTTTCTACCCCCGGTTAGGTTCACAGCAGAAGAGGCCGTCTCCCTGCTCATGGGAGCTGATTTTATCGAGCAAAGGTTGGATACAGATTATGGTATTAATGCAAGGTCCGCTAAACGCAAAATCGAGGCTACTTTGTCGGAGTCAGTTCGTAACGAGTCAAGGCTTGTTCGGGAAACAATGCGACTGCTTCATATAGGTGAGCAGTCAACTGAAGAGCGGGTAAAAACGTATCTTAATCAAGTTCGCGATGCAATTTTGAAACAGTGCAAAATCAGTTTTATGTATATTAAAAAAATGCCAGGAACAGATGGAAATCGGAAAAATAAACGTGTGGTCTCTCCATATGGATTAACACTTGTCCATGAAAATTGGGTTTTACTAGCATACTGTGATATGAGGCAAGAAATGCGCCATTTCCGCTTGTCCCGGATGTCCGAGCTTTCTGTGTTGGAAGATCAATTTCTTCTACCAAATGATTTTGACCTAAGTAGCTATCGGCCACCTGACAATCGAGATGAAAGAATAATAATGAGGGCAAACCCCGAAATTGCCGACAAAATCATTGAGGCAGTTAATTTTTATATTGAATCTATTGAGGAGCGGAAGGAGGATGTAATCTTTCAATTTCGTGTTCGGTATCCAGAGGAACTATTACAGCATTTACTTGGCTGGGGCGGAGATATCGAGGTGATTGAGCCGAAGTCTTTACGCTTCAAGATTCGGGAAGTAGCGAAAAAAATTCTAGAACACTACTGACATACACCTGTCAGTAGTGTTCTTTTATACTGTGACTATACCAAGATGAAGAGGAGCTGCTTGAAGGATGAAAAGTACAAAGGAAGTATTGAAGTCATTTGAACTTACAGTAGAAAGATATTTGGCAGAACTGACAAAACTCAATATGGATAAAATGCATAGAAAGCTGAACGAAGAAGATTGGTCCATTGGACAGATGTATGTACATTTAATTCAATCAGCTTTCATGCATCTACATAATGTCGAGCAATGTTTAGCTGGTAGCGAATCGACATTGAACCCAGCGAAGGAAAAAACTGAGCAGGGTAAGATTGTTTTTAAACTAGAACAATTTCCTGCTGTTCGTATTAAGGTCCCTGCTTCGCCAAACTATACTCCGCAACCACCAGAGAGCATGGAGCATTTGGTAGAAGGACTTCACAGTGTAGTGGAACGGATGAGGAATACGGAATCAGTTCTACTTCAAGTGCCTGTAAGTAACAAGATACTTCATCCGGCGTTCGGTGCTTTAAACGCGCAGGAATGGTTTATGTTGATTGAAATGCATTACAGACATCATTTTTTACAACTGGATCGTTTGAAAAGTTCAGCATTTGAAGAGTAGGGGGATGCATCATGTCGAATATAACAAGTCAGAAAAGCAGATATTGGATTGGCGTTGTATCCGCTTCTCATGTGAATTTAGCCATAGAAGGTGGTTTTGCACAGTTATGTCACGGTAAGGCAGCACCTTTGCGTAAAATGTCTCCAGGTGATTGGCTGATATACTATTCCCCTCGCACAGACATGTCCAAAGGGAAGCCAGTTCAAGCATTTACTGCTATTGGTCAGGTTACGGATAACGGTGCTTACAAACATCAAGTGTCGGAGTCGTTTGTGCCATTTCGCAGAGATATGCGTTATATTCCTTGTCGAGAAGTTAAGATTGCACTGTTGTTAAACCAGCTCACTTTTACGCGTGGAAATCGCAATTGGGGGTTACCATTCCGTCGAGGTCATTTTGAAATTGGAGCTGAAGATTTTATGACAATCGTTACTTCGATGTTAGATGGTGAGGAACAGGCATTATCCGAGATCCTTAAACACTGATTGTAAGTTGTGAACAGTTTCACTTAAACTTTAGAGTGCTTTAGTTAGATAACAATATTCAACAATTGGACGCTATTGTTGAATAGCGTTCTGTTCTTCTGAATTCACGAGACGAGAATTGTTAAGTAAATAAGAACAAATTAAAAGCGGTCCTCCACAGATTAGTTTGTGGAAGGCCGCCTTTATTAAAAACAGTCACCATTTATAATTGTTTACATCTTGGTTCACTTAACCATATAGATGTAAAATAAAAGATCTATTTAGCTTACGGAGCTTTCCGCAATGATTGCACGAATCAGAAATCAGAAAATTTAGGACTTCACCATACAACAAGCATTCCACCAATCCATGCACCGAAGATATCGTTAATCAAAATGTTGAGCAAATGTGCTTTAATAATTTAATTGCGTCAAACGCCTTTTAGAGCAAACAAAATACAAGAGGGTTTGTTTATCATTTATTTACTAATACAAATGAAGTAGCTAATGACAATGAAATGCATAGCAATTTGTTCTTTCCTTTTCTTGTGGAATGTTGATGGTGGATTTTCATTTTAAAAATCTATTTTATTAGTTCAAATTAAAGTGCTGGAGTCGTGGTGGTAATAATTGGTGTGTGATATGATTAACAGAATATTGTGAATGTTCTATAACTGGGCGCATTTCTGCAGAAAAAAATGCGTCTACGAAATAAAATGGGCCATGTGTTTATGGATAAAGTATAAATTTTAGATTTTAGGGGGTATTTTATGTTTGTAGTAAATGTAGAAGGGGCTATTCGTCGCAATGAGAAATGGCTTTTAATCCGCAGAAGTGAAAAGGAGGAGCATGCTGGTGGAGGTCTCTCATTAGTAGGAGGAAAGTGTGAAATTGAAGGTGATTCGTCTGATATTCTGGAAAGAACATTAAAACGAGAAGTTTTTGAAGAAGTAGGTAGCGAAATTACAGGCATTAAATATGTAAATAGCTCTTCCTTCGTGACAGAATCAGGGATAAATGTAATCGATATAGTTTTCCTATGTCATCATAAATCCGGAGAACCTTACGCTAAAAGTACTGAAGAAGTGGATGATGTTATTTGGATGACTACATCAGAGGTTCTTGCACATACGGAACTACCTTTATTTCTAAAAGAAAACATTAAACTTGCAGAGAAAATACTACAAGATAATATGCAGGTGAAATATTAGTTATACATTTTCCATAATAGGGCGCGATAGTGGAGTAACACATGTAGAAAACAATCAAACTTTTTTATAAAAACCTAACTTAAAACTGCTCAAGAGGTATCCCTTTTGATCAATCTTTTTCAAAAAGGGATTCTTCTTATTTAACTTGAAATAAAGGTTTGCGAGGCATTTTTGCTCAAACTTTATTTCAAAGCAACGTCAAATTGGATAAAAATCTGTTGCAATTCAAAACATTAAATCATAATATAAGAATATAGTTATATACGAATTAATTCACCTTTCTTTAACGAGGTGATTTTATTTAAAATAATATATAAGCAAATAATTATATAAGGAGTGCAGATAAATGGAAAATACACTAATTGAAAAACAACTAAAAGCAGCTGCAGATTTAAACCGCATTAAATTACTTGCATGCATGAAGAATGGGGAGGTATGTGTATGTGATTTTGTAGATGTTCTCGGAATATCGCAACCAGCTGTTAGTCAACATCTTCGAAAATTAAAGGAGGCAGGCATTATTACAGAACGAAAAGTAGGGACTTGGAAACATTACCGTTTAGTAGAGGATCAAACTCCACTGATGAAGGGCATTTTAGAACAAATTCAACCTTTAAACGGGTGTAACTGTGGCACAGATTGTTGCCATGTAGGAGGAAATATAAATGAGTAATGATTCTTTAACCAAGCAGCTATCTTTTCTAGATCGTTACCTTACCTTATGGATATTTGTTGCTATGGGAATAGGTGTTTTATTAAGTTTGACAATGCCTAATATTGGAGAAGCATTAGAGGCCATGTCTATTGGCACAACATCCATACCGATTGCTATCGGGTTAATTGTCATGATGTACCCACCATTAGCGAAAGTAAAGTATGAAGAAATGTGGCGTGTGTTTAAGGATTGGAAAGTGCTTTTACTTTCTCTTTTTCAAAACTGGTTACTCGGACCGTTCTTAATGTTCTTTTTAGCCATCATTTTCCTGCACGATTATCCAGAGTATATGGCTGGACTGATTATGATTGGTTTAGCTCGTTGTATTGCAATGGTCATTGTATGGAACGATTTAGCACGTGGAGACCGTGAATATGTAGCTGGTTTAGTTGCGTTTAACTCCATCTTTCAAATCGTGACTTATTCAATTTTTGCTTACTTTTTCTTAAATGTATTACCTGGTTGGTTTGGTTTAGAGAATTTCCATGTATCCATTTCTATGTGGGAGATTACTAAGAGCGTACTTATATACTTAGGTATCCCGTTTGCTGCAGGGTTCCTCACACGTTGGATAGGGATTAAAACAAAAGGGAAACATTGGTATGAGGAAAAGTTCTTACCGAAGATTTCACCACTGACTCTAATTGCACTGTTGTTCACGATTGTGATGATGTTTGCTTTAAAGGGTGAGCAATTAGTAGAACTGCCACTTGATGTAGTGCGAATTGCTATTCCATTATTTATTTACTTTGTGATCATGTTTGCTGTGTCATTCTTCTCTTCCCGTAAAGTTGGGGCATCTTATCCTGTCACAGCAGCTCTTTCTTTTACAGCTGCAAGTAACAATTTTGAGCTAGCGATTGCGGTTGCAGTGGGTGTGTTTGGCCTGCATAGTGGCGTGGCATTTGCTGCTGTTATTGGTCCACTTGTAGAAGTACCTGTTCTCATAGGACTTGTATGGGTTGCCCTACGTTGGCAGAAAAAATACTTTAAAACCATTAAATTATAGGGAGCAATTACTATGACAAATATACTTTATTTCTTATGTACAGGAAACTCATGTCGAAGTCAAATGGCTGAAGGATGGGCAAAAAAGCTACTACCAATCAATTGGACTGTAAAAAGTGCTGGTATTGAAGCACATGGCGTAAATCCGAAGGCCATTAAAGCGATGGCTGAGGTAGGGGTTGATATTTCAAATCATACATCCGATTTAATTGATAGGGAGACATTAAACAACGCCAGGTTAGTTGTCACGTTATGTGGGGATGCAGCAGATAAATGCCCGATGACACCTCCTCACGTTCGTCGTGAGCATTGGGGATTTGAAGATCCTGCGAAAGCGACAGGTACAGATGAAGAAAAATGGATTGTATTCCAAACTGTACGTGATGCAATTGGAAAACGGATTGATCAATTTGTAGCTGAGCAGCTGTAATACTTCTGTTAGCAATTATTCAATCTGTTGAATGGAGGATTAAAAATGGTAGTAAATCATGCTAGCGTATTAACAAAAGATTATTTTATCGCCTATTTAAAGTTAATTATGAATAGTAGAGACTACACTTTGAAACAGGCTAAAGAGTTCGCTTTTGATTTCTTCTTTAAAGGAGATATGGATCGTTACGGCACTTCGACATGTTTGCAATTTGAAAAAGCCATAAAAGAAATTGATAAAACAATGTGTGAAATTGAAATTTTTTAATTACAAAGTTTACAACGTCTAGCTAACTGCTAGGCGTAAAAAATATATTTTATATAAGGGAATGCTTATATAGAGAAAATAGAGGAGAAATTAATGATGAAAACACTTAAAATAATCAACCAAAATGGATCTTGTTGTACTACTACTAACGCTATTGAAGTCCAAGAGACTGTTAATAATTCCAATAAGAATTTACCGATTGCCATAATTGGTGCAGGCCCCATTGGATTAGCTGCAGCTGCTCATTTAGTGGAGCAAAAGCAAGCATTTATTTTACTTGAGGCTGGGCATGAAATAGCACACAATATTCGTACATGGGGGCATGTTACATTATTTTCACCATGGCGATATAACATTAATAAGGCTGCTAAAGCTTTATTAGATATTTCTGGTTGGGTAGAACCTAATTTAGATACGTTACCGACAGGGCATGAATTAATAGATCTATATTTAAAACCTTTGTC
The DNA here is from genome assembly GCF_058797135.1 of Lysinibacillus sp. GW823-FHT02G10. Classification (NCBI taxonomy): domain Bacteria; kingdom Bacillati; phylum Bacillota; class Bacilli; order Caryophanales; family Bacillaceae; genus Lysinibacillus; species Lysinibacillus sp. GW823-FHT02G10. Next base: position 1,260,109 of record NZ_JBXAJI010000001.1, on the reverse strand, counting down.
TGAGCTAGTACAAATAAAGCCTAACATTCAATTGAACGCAAAAGTAGTCGGGATTTCACGACAATTGAATGATAAGATGAAGACAAAAAATCGAGCAGATCAGTCCTTTATTATTTATATAGAACAAGAGAATGACATTCGTGTGATTGAGGCGAGAGCAGTTATTGATGCAACAGGAACATGGGGGAATCCAAACCCAGCAAATTCTACAGGTGTTTGGCTGAAAAATGAAAAAGCATTAGCAGATCACATTGAGTATGGTATTCCAGATATAAATACGAACCCTAAGAGATATGCAAATAAGAAGGTTGCTGTCATTGGTGGTGGTCATTCAGCGATCAATACCTTATTAGCTTTGGCTGAATTACAGAGTGAAAACCCTTCAACAAAGCTAGTATGGATTATGCGTAAAGGAACTGTAGAAGAAGCCTATGGTGGTGAAGAAAAGGATGCATTGGCAGCACGTGGCGCACTCGGTGTTCGCATTCACGAATTAGTAGACACAGGTAAGGTTGAAGTAATAACACCTTTTTATATCTCCCAGGTGAAGAAAGAAGAGAACATCCATATTGTTGGTACTATAAACGGAGAACAAAAAGTATTATCAGGATTTGAAGAGCTTGTTGTCAATGCGGGAAATAGACCAGACCTATCGATTAACAGCGAATTACGCCTTTCGATTGACTCAGCAACAGAAAGTGTGCAAGCATTAGCGCCCTTAATTGATCCTAATGAGCATAGTTGTGGCACAGTAAGGGCGCATGGAGAAGAAACACTACGACAACCAGAAAAGAACTTCTACATTGTCGGTGCAAAAAGTTATGGACGCGCACCTACATTCTTAATGGCCACAGGCTATGAACAGGTTCGTTCCATAACAGCTTATTTATCAGGAGATGAAGAAGCTTCAAAACGTGTGGAATTGGAGTTACCTGAAACAGGTGTATGCGGTATAAATCTTACTGATCCATTAAATTCATGTTGTTAAAAATTTGACTGTTAGCGCAAGCTAGCAGTCCTTTTAAAATACTAAGGGGGAAATGGGATGGACACACTAATTATTCGTAAAATGGAAAAGAAGGATTTAAAAAAGGTATTAAATATTTATAAAGAGGGAATCGAAACAGGGATGGCAACCTTTGAAACAATTGTGCCAAGTGAACAGAGGTAATGGTAAGGTGAAAATAGTTAAAATTGTTTGAAATATCTATCTGATGTTATATAATAGAAAATAAAAATGTATAAATTTAGAAATAGAGGAATTAAAATGTATATTTTTGAAAAAGTAAGTGGGAAATTTTAGGCATCACTTTTTCTTGTCCTTGTGACATTTTTCTTGTTTAATTTTAACACAGAAGCAAGTGGTAAGGATTCGATTGATTCCAACGCAGAGATTTTGGTCGAATTAAAGAAATAGAAATTCAATATTACTAACGATGACTCATATAACTTGGTTCACATCCGTGAATTGTATGGTTTGGATGATACTGTAATTGCACATTACTACAATATATATGTTAATAAAAAATTAACAGGCTTTGTTTTAGCTGCCAATGACGAAAGATTAGATGCCATTTTGGAATTTGGCAATTTCGATGAAAATATTGATACAAAGTATGGAGAAATCTTAGAGAAAAACACTAATCAAAAGGCATTCTATTTAGGACTTGATGAAATAGAGTTTAGTGATTCAGGAGAGTCACTTAAAGCAAAATTGAACGATAGACTAAATGGAATGGTAAAGAAAGCTCAAGAAGCTAAGGATTTCGAGGGTGCTAGAGAACTTCAAAGATATAAATTTGGACTTCAATACAAGCAAAAGCAAGATCAAATTCAAACGAATGAGGTTTCCACATTTTCAGAAAATACTTTAGATATTACTCCGTTGGGCGTTATAGGTCCAAAAGAATTACCTATCACAAGAGTGTGTGAGAGATTGACGAACGTTGCCAATCCCGATTCATCGTGTGGACCTGCTACTGGTGCAATGATCACCAACTACTATAAAACTCAAGGTTATTCTGTTAGAGACTATAACTACTATTCATATTCAAATGCAAATCTTATAAATCATTTATATTTTGATATGAATTCATCTTTATGGGGTACTAATGCATATTCTTTTGCAAATGGTCTAAAACTTCACTTAAATCATAACATGACAGGATGGAACTATAATTCTAGTGGTGCACCAACATTTGGAGGTATCCAAACAGCGATAAACGGTAATAATCCTGTTGGAGCAGTATGGTTATTACTTAGTGGAGAAAACTACCATTGGAGACTAATACATGGTTATGACACTGAAGGTGGAAATTATGTAGGTTATAAAGATCCAGACGGTGGACAATATAATACATCTACTAATTATGAAGTTGGACAAGTATATCTGATAAAATCAATACAGTTTACATGAGTAGATAATTTAAAGATTGTGAGGGGGAAAAGTGAATAAATTATCATTGTTTTTTTATTCTTTAAACATTATTGTAACTTCTATCGCCTTTTACTTGATTAATTTTTTAACTGAACCAGTTTTGATAGGTAGTTCAAAGAATAATATTAGTAATGGTAATCCAGGACTCTTTCCTTTAGTATTTTTAATCCCGTTCTTGATAGTTTCGATTATTGGTACATTTAAAATTGCATATTCTTTTGCTAAAAGAACTTTCAAGACAATGCAATATAAAATAATAATTATATTTTCATTCCTTCTTTCGAGTATTATATATTTCTTTACTTTTAAAGAAGCAAGAGAATTTAGATTATTAGTCTTTGAAAATAATGATTCAGTTACTAAAATAACTCAAATTCCATTACTTAACACACATTCAAATAATATCTTCTTTAATGGATGGACATTACTTGCGTTACTATTTACCACTGTTTTTATAGCTTATTGTTTCGCATTAGTTAAGCAAAGAGATTAATTTTTAAACAAGATGAATAAATGAAGCGTTGATCCAAATGGATTAACGCTTTTTATGTGTGCCCGGCATGTACAACAACTCGATGGTAAAAGTCCATACAGGCTTGGCAGTAGGATCTGTTAGCAAAAGACAGGGGTGTCCATGGCGACGTGGAATCTGGAGGTAATAGGACGCAAACTCTCAAACTGTTGAACAGAAATCAGATAGAAGGCTGGCTTGGGATGGATAAACTTGCATAACAAAGCGAAGTCTAATACTGTTCGAATCCCATACAGTAAATCTGGCGGTTATATGAGAGGAAAGTGGTTGTGCTTACCCGGGGAGGTCTCTTGAGGGTTATTTTAATTAACAATTTGACTAGTGATAGTCAGATGAGCCAAGTCAACTATGGTGAATGACAGAACAAACTCAAATCTTGAAAAAAACAAGGAGGAGGTGGAGACATCCCGCCGAAGCACAGAAAACATCGGGATATAGACCGAATAGATGGCTACTTATAGAGGGATAAGCTGGAAGCAAAAGAGCATATAAGAGTTTGTAGGGATGTAAACATGGAAATGAAGAACCAAGATGATATCGAACTAATTGACAAAATCATAGCTGATAAAAATTTATGGAGAGCCCAACAACTGTTGTAGAGTTTGAACCAATATCATGAACGAAGGGTCTGTAGATTCTTGTCCATATACAAGTCTGGACATTTCTTATTCTTATATTTAAGAATCATTTCAAACGCAAAAGAAGTCCGTATTATTGTCTCAGAAAATGAAAAAGAAGTTTTAAGGACTGAACCGTTTATAATGTTGAAAAAACTCCCATGTGATATTCAACATTGAGTGTGATACTGTAATAAGAAACAGCGCTCGTTCTCATTAAAGATCCAGATTCAAGATAATGATCGTGCAATTCTTTTCTCATCTAAAAAGGCAGGGTTACGCATTTTTTTTGTAGAACTAAATGTACAAGAAGTTAATAAAAGAATAAAACGATATTAGATCCTATATATGTATCAATATTCTAAGTTTTTTTAAAAAAAGGGGTGTAAGTTGTGCAAACTTCAATGGGGGAAACGGAGCTTTATCAGGAAAGAGTTATCGATCATTTTATTGACGACATTGGAAGAAAAATGGAATATTCAATTATAGGAAAAGGTACACCAATACTTGTGTTTCATGGTGGACATTCTAATTGTAAAGAAGAGTTTGGCTACGCTGAATTATTGGAACAAGGTTATTCAATAATAACTCCTTCTAGAGCTGGATATGGTAATACAGATCCACTTCTCGGGAAAGATCTTCAAACAGCCTGCCATGCTTATTTAAATATACTCAATCATTTGAATATCGAAAAGGTACATGTAATTGCCATTTCTGCTGGAGGACCAAGTGGAATCTTTTTTGCTTCTAATTATCCAGAACGTGTAAGAAGTCTTACTCTACAATCGGCCGTAACGAAACAATGGCTTACATCTAAAGATATGGAATATAAAGCAGCCAAAATTTTATTTCGTCCTACTATAGAAAAATATACTTGGAGAATAATTAGTCACTTAAGTAACCGATTTTCCGAATTTATGTTTAAACAAATGGCCTCTTCTTTTAGTAAACTTCCTTATATTGAAGTAGCCGCTCAAATTACTGATGTTGATATTGAGATGTTTCGTAAAATGAACAATAGACAACGCTCTGGATATGGTTTTATGATCGACTTATCACAAACTGGAACAATTTCTGCAGCTGATTTATGCTCAATTAAGTGTCCTACATTAATTTTACATAGTATAAATGATAGTGCTGCACCTGTTGAACATGCTTATCATGCACAACATAACATCACAAATTCGAAACTTTGTATTCTTCAAAATTGGGGTCATTTAATTTGGCTCGGGCATGATTCCGATAGAATGTATGATGAATTAATAAAATTTTTGATTACCTATTAACAACTTCATATGTATTTAAATTAGTATACGAATCACCTTCTTGTATTTTGTAATAGATATTTCTACTTTAGGAGATGCATGAAAAGGATTATTTATTTGATTAACTAGAGATATGGATGACTTTACAATATTCAATGTAAGGTTGTCCATTTTTATTTTGGACTCTTTGACTCTGTTTATTTAGTAATATTCAAAAAATTAGACTGTTAGAATACTTCGAACAGCCAAGAACTTCAGAATTACAAGTCGAAATGTACAGATATAATGGGAAGTTGACGTATTCAAGCCCTCCTCCTCGCCAAATGATTTTAGTTTACATAATATAAATACCTCTGACACAACCTTCTAGTTATCCAATGGTTCTTATAGATTATCGTTCAAAAGGGGATTATTCGTTTAAATAATGTTAATTATCGTTTAATGTAGATTTGTCTAATATTCATAAAAATTATTCTAAGAGAGATGAACTTAGCTTGTTGTTAAAGAATCACGATTCAAGTTCATAAGAAAATATATATTGAGATTTTAAAACGGGAATACTTAAAGAGTCGAACATACAAATTTGTATGTTCGACTCTTTTTTACACATTATATAGAACCAATGGATAACTTTTTTATTGTTGAATTGACTGAGAAAAGATTACTAAAGGATTGAAGTAGCGACAAGTAATAAATTTGATACGCTGAATTTTTAAAAAGTATTTAAAAAAGGTGTTGATTATGATCTTGCAAAATCTAATAAAAGACAAAGTGAAGCAGCCTAGGTTCATTTAAATAAATTTAAACAATAAAAAGGGTCACTTGGGATAGGAGTGACCCTAAGTAACAAAATTCGGAGGTTTAAGGCTAAAATAGCTTTACTTTACTATCAATATGCGGTGATAGCGTAGTTTGTATAGTTCATAGCCTGAGAAATAGATTTAAAAATAAAAATGCTCTGATATGATTCATAATTAACTTACCAAAATTTAAAGAATGACTTTAATTTCTTATAAATTTAATCCAAATCTCTTTAATTCAATGAAAATACCTTCCAATTGTTTTCCTTTGTCTGTTAACGTATATTCCACACGAGGGGGAACCTCCGGGAATACCTTTTTATTCAATATCCCATAATCTTCTAGTGTCTTAAGACGGAGTGAAAGTGTTTTCGGGCTAATTCCATTCATTGATTTCAATAGGTCACTGAATCGCATTGTTCCTTCTATAAGCAGATCGCGAATAATTAAAAAAGTCCATTTAGTCCCAATCACGTCGAGCGTTTTAGCAATGGGGCAAGTCTCACCTTGTGCTCCTTTGGTTAATATTACTGGCTCAATAACACTCATATGAAACATCCTCCCGAAAAATTTTTTTGTTTAATTCACCTTATCATATCACAATAGTATACTTTCAGAAACTTTATGAAATAAATATCACTACTTCCTTAAATAAAGTTACTATATTTATAATATCGTAGTACTTATAATTTCAACCCTTATTGAGGAGGTGACTAAAATTATTGCAAGAAATCAACGAAACAAACTACCGTTTGCTCTCATTGCTATATAAATCAATGCTTTTGCTATTGATACATAATCATGAGTATTCTTCCGGATGAAGCAAACGATTTGAATTTTACCTTAAGTACAGTAGGGTTATTAACTACACGCTAGGCAGTTTTTTAGAAATCATATAAATTGAAGGAGCTAGATAAAGATGAAAAATATACTTATAATTAACGGTCATCAGAAGTATAGTTCAGCAGAGGGGAATTTAAACCAAACATTGATGAACAAAATGGTCAGTTTTTTAAGTGAAAAAAACAATGTAAAAACAACAATTATTCAAAAAGGATATAAAATCGAAGAAGAACAACAAAAATTTATATGGGCTGATATTGTCATTTACCAAACACCTATCTATTGGTTCAGTGTCCCGGGCTTATTGAAGTCGTATATGGATGAAGTATATGCTTATGGTTTATTTTTTAGGGGTGCTGATCAGTATGGAAAAGGCGGGTTGTTGACTGAAAAGAAATATATGTTTTCGACTACCTGGAATGCTCCTGAAAAAGCATTTAACGATCCAAGTCAATTTTTTGAAGGGAGCAGCCTAGAAGAAGCATTAAGTCATTTACATCGTATACAGAAATTTCTCGGAATGAAACCTTTAAAGAGTTTCTCTTGTTATGATGTAGTCAAAAATCCGAAAGTTGAAAAGTTTGTATCCGAACTTGATTTACATCTGCAAGAGGTTTTGAATTTTTAATCTATTAAGAAAACGTATAAGGGGAGAAAAACATGTTAAAAGATAAAAAAGTTGTAATTATCGGTGGAAGCTCTGGGATTGGTTTGGAATCAGCTAAACAGCTAATAGCTCATGGGGCAGAAGTAATCATTGCCAGCCGTTCCGAAGATAAATTACGGAATGCAAAAGAGCAACTAGGAGATAGAGCAACGGCTTATACTTTAGATTCAACGCAAGAACAGCAAGTCCAGTCTTTCTTTGAAAAGATCGGCCAGTTCGATCATCTTGTGGTAAGCGCGGCAGAAACCTCCGGCGGATCATTCCTCCAAACGGATACAGCCCAAGCCCGAGAACTGTTTGAAAATAAATTCTGGGGACAATATTATGCAGCGAAATACGGTGCTTCAAAAATTTTACCAAACGGTTCAATCACTTTGTTCTCGGGGGTTGTAGCCTACAAGTCTATGGTTGGCTCAGCAATTCTAGGTGCAGTCAATGCGGCTATTTCGAATCTAGGACAGACTTTGGCTTTAGAACTTGCTCCGATCCGAGTAAACATCGTTTCACCTGGAATAATTGATACACCTTCCCGTAGCAAAATGCCAGAAGAAGCACGTAATAACTTCTATTATGCAGTTGAAAACAAACTCCCTGTGAAACGAATAGGAAGAGCTGAAGATGTTGCACAAAGCGTACTATACTTGCTACAAAATAGTTTCGTGACTGGAACCGTTCTTCATGTAGAAGGTGGTCATATTTTAACTTAAGCCAGCAGCTGAGGAAAATATATCCACTAAACAAGAAAAAACGCTATTCTTTTTGTAGAACTATACGAAAGGATGGTGTTTTTTTTAATCTTCCCATCTTCATTGGGCTTAAAAGGCACTCTAACACGTTTTCCTTATTTTGTTGTAACATCAATTATGCAGTGTAAAGCGGGTAGGTGGGAAGCCTGCCTTTTTCAGCACATCTTTGAAGATGACATGTAACCCCCGCGGATCTAATGCTTTACGATTTTTATTTAGAAAAACAGGTTCTGTTGGATAAATTTGATATGATCTTAAAGAAGTTTTATAGGATTCCAGAAGCGGTATTAAGTGTGGATGAAGGGGCAATATCCGTTCTTTTTTTCCTTTTCCATCAATTCGAATCGTTTCATTTACCAGAGCAACTTGTTCTCATGTTAATGAAACAAGTTCAGAACGTCTTAAACCTGTTGTTGCTAATAATTTAAACATTAGCTCATTTCGCTTTGAAAAACGTGATTGGGCGCGTTCTAAATAGTCAAATAGCTGCTTTAGATCCCGTTAATGTCATATAGACAGGAAGCTTATCATCGGTCTTTGGCGATTCAATCCCGCGCGTAAAATCATTCACCAAATATTGTTCTTATAAACAATATTTGGTGAATGATTTTAAAGAAGAAATTTTTCGGTTCACCGAATGAGGTTTTTGTTTTAATGATCCTAATAAATACTGGATAAAGCGACGTACTTGGGACTTGGTAATCTCATTTAAACAGGTTGAACAGCCATGATCCTTTAAAAAACTTAAGAAGGGTTGTAAATCGTATTCATAACTCGTAACCATATTAACTGAGTAATTTTTTTCAATCTAGATATACAAAATAAATTCATCAATGGCAGCATGTAGTTGCAAGTATAAAACCTCCAGATATCGTATTAAACAATAATTATTATCCGTACAAAATCATCCCATTATCGTAAAAAAGGAGAGTTATCGTTCACATGATTATTATAAGGAACTTCAGAATGGGTAGTTGACTTATCCAAGCCCTCTTCACGCCAAATAATTTTAGTTTACATAATATAAATTATAGGAAGTTATATTTCATTGAAAAGTATACTAATAATAGTGAGACGAAATGAATTTAAAATGTAGTATTAACCAATTCTTTTGTCGTAATCCTCATTCTATTGAACCATTGAATAACCGTTTTTGACCTGCATTTCCAAGGGTATTCGCGGCGAAAGTTTGCGCTCTCGCATTCAACTTCTGGATGACTTTCTCATCTTGGGGTTGTTTATCCTTTTGCATTTCCTTCCAAGCTTGATCTCATGAGGACCATTCCTTAATACTAACAGTTGTCACATTCAACTCCTATTTTTATTTTTTGTTTTAATTGCTTGTACGCGGTTCATCCAATTGCTCAGAATATCTGAATCGCAGACTTATAAATACTAAGACCAATGCAATGACCGTTAGGAAAACTCCCAGCAATCGGAATCCTGTCAAGTTGAACGCACCTCCCATAATGATACCTGTCAACAGTGAAGATAAAATTGTTCCCAAGTATCTCGATGTATTAAATAGGCCAGATGCTACACCAGCAATTTCTTTTGGAGAGCTTTTAAACAAAGCTGCCTGCATACTAACAGCGTTTAGCCCGTTGCTAAAACCGAATGCGGCTAACGCCAGGCACACACTGATGACTGGTGAACTTTGCGTCCATGTCACAATCCACACTGCCCCCACTACCATCAGTAATGAGGATACAATCAATGCAGGTCTTGGTCCCGATTTACCGACCCATTTCCCTGCTATTGGCGAAGCTACAATCGAGCTCAAGCCCAAGGTTAACATAAGAATCCCTGTTTGAAATTCACTGACATGACGCACCATTTGCAGGTATGATGGAATCCCAAAAAAGAGTGAATAATAAAGTAAGTTAACTAGCAAGTATTGTATATTGACCCAAGTCATCCCTGGATATTTGGCGAAGGTGCGTAAAGGAATAAATGGCGACATTGTTTTTAGCTCATGTTGTACGAATATTCCCAACGCAACGAGCCCGATTAGCACAACAATGACATTCCATAGAGAGAAATGCCCAGATGATTTCGCTGACAGCAAGCCAACTAGAAGTGCAATCAGACCCACCGCAAAGAGCAGAATTCCTGGCACATCAATCACACCCAGTAATTTTTGAAACGACATGTCACGTGAAACAATTGCTGCCGATCCATCATTAGGAATCATTTTCCAAGCTAATATAAAGCTCGCCACAACAAACGGGATATTGACGATGAAGATCGCTGGCCAGTCCCACCATTGAATAAGTACTCCTCCTGCAAAAGGTCCTATAGCTGCCGCACCGGATAGGAAAATCGATAAACCTGCTAAAGCATCTGCTTGCTTTTCTGTAATATGAATGCGTACGATAGCTGTTCCAACTGCAATCAGCATACTAGTTCCGATTGATTGTACAATTCTGGACACTATAAGCCATCCGAAATTTGGAGAAAATGGAGCCAGAATAGAAGAAATTAAGGATACAACAAGACCAGCCAGAAATATCTTTCTCCGACCGAATAAATCACTAGCTTTCCCCATTACAGGTTGGGCGATAGCACTAGCGATATAAAATGAAAAAACAATCCAGGAAACAGTAGTAAAATCAATGCTATACACATGTTGCAACCTAGCAATAGCAACAGAAATCATTGATGAATTTAAAGGGTTTAATAATATTCCTAGTCCAACGGATATCATTAACCACCTGCTACGAGAATTCATATTTTACCCCCCCTTTATATTTGTTACATTGATATCTTACTTGAAATTTTACATTCATTCCAACGCATTTAAAGTTATGATATCATTGACCAAAAGGAATGATTGGAGAGAAAAAGAAATGGAACTTCTTCAACTACAATATTTTCTTGAGGTAGCTCGATTAGAGCATGTAACCGAAGCTGCCCGAAGTCTCCACGTTACGCAATCGTCGCTAAGCAAAACGATTCAGCGTCTGGAAGAAGATTTAGGGGTACCTTTATTTGATCGCACAGGCAGGAAATTGCGATTAAATGAATTTGGCAACAAATTCATTCGTCGCGCGGAAAGGGCATTGTTTGAGTTGGAACAGGGGAAGCAGGAGATAAGCGATTTGTCCAGAGCAGAATCTGGTACACTTAAGCTTGCGGTAACCACAGCAAGCACTTTGCCCCAGATTATGCGAGAGTTTCGTAAAAAACGTCCTAATATCCAATTTCATGTGCAAATGCTGACCACACTGGAAATGGTCACGCTTTTACATCGAGGCGAAGTCGATTTTTGCTTGTCGTCCTCTCCTTTTCAAGGGCAAGACATCGAATGTCAAGTTGTCTTTGTTGATCCCATTCTTGTTGCAGTTCCTAATGGGCATCGGCTGGCAGACCGAAGTAGCGTATGTTTAACAGAACTTAAGGATGAAAGCTTTGTCGGTGTGAAAAGAGGATACGGCACTCGTGATTTAGTAGACGCTGTATGCAAATCGGCTGGAATTGACCTTAAATATGTGTATGAGGGCGATGAACCTACACGTTTGATCACTCTTGTAGAAGCTGAAATTGGACTTGCCTTCATACCAAGCACAGCAAAAATATCATGGGAAAAGATTAAATATTTGCAAGTTGAGGATCATGAACTTGTACGTGATATCGCTTTATTATGGCATAAAAGTCGATACATGACGCAAGCTTCATTGGAATTCCGCAAGGTAGTTCTAGACTATTTTGAGGCAATATCAAACCAGTCCAATTAATCTTATTGCATGACTCATACCGATTCGATGAGGTTATGGAACAACCTACAATTAAATTGAGTATTATAACTTCTAACGAATAACGTGCATAGTATATTTATTAGTTAGAAGTTATGCCCTGAAGTTACTCTACAATCTGGCCCAATTGTTGAATGAAAGTTTAATATATGTTAAAAAAACTTAATACATTGGTGCCTAAGATAGTATTACTTTAAAAAATAGTTTCCCCATTTCATATAATAAAAAAGTTGTTTTCAGCTGCCATATCCAATAAGAGGACAAATGAACATAGGCGATTATTTACGAATGCTCATTGAAAAAGATATTAATCCTCAATCACCTCGATATCTATTAAATCGTTTTATAAAAATGCAATTAGATCTTGAATTATCTTCAAATAATTCTTTTAATGTCTCTGTTGGAATATGAATAATTTCGTAGTCCCTTTCGTCTTCCCCATACTCTAAAAAAGAATTTTCTTTAAATAAAACAATATACTGCATCGAGTTTCCTTTTATTAAATTCGTTCTTCTTGATTCCTCAATTCTGAAGAATAATACTAAATAACCAGTCGTCAAATAAATTTTGACAACTGGTTAGGTGTATACTTTTTCGGCTGTAATATATCAGTAATTTTCACTGCTACCTGTAGAAAGGACACTAAATAGTAGTTTTACCGAAGCAAGATCTCAGCTTCTTTTGCAAATGCATTACTGTTTTTTATGACCAAATTAGCCGTTTCACTCGGATGGCTAAGAGGAAAATGATGACCATATGGAACAAAATCAACCTTACCCAGATGTGAAGGAGCAGAATAGCCTCTGTCAGAATCCCCCCAAATAATGTGAAGATTATACTTTGTTACTTCATTGAAATCACCTTGAACGTTTTTCGTTAGTAAACTGTTAAGCTGAACCGTAGTATTTAAAATTCTAGGAGAAGTAAAACTTTTACTTAGTTTTTCAATATAATGTTCAGGGATGCTCTCTGTACTTTCAAATAAACCATTACTTAATAAATATCGCTCTATCAAATTAGTAGTTGCCAATTTCAATGTCCATTTGTTCATAAATTGAGGAACATTTATCGATTTAGCATTTTTTTTAGTAATAGGTGGCTGAAGTAAAGTAATTGTATACTTCTTATCTATGTACTTTTGTACTAATGCTTCCAAAAGAATATACGCACCAAATGAATGGCCAATTAGATGGGCGCCGTTAGTAGCTTTCTCCAATAACTTTTTTACTACATTCAAATAGATATTTAAAAGATTTTTCTCGCGTTTAAAAGGAGAACGTCCCAAACCTGGAAGATCCAAGATCCATACAGGTTGACCCGTTTTTTCATGAAGCTCATGCGCTAAAGGAAATAAATCCTCCCCATCACTCAATAAACCATGTAATAAAATAAACGGTTTTCCCTCTCCGTGTAATTGGTAAAGGGTATTGTTATCGCATAATGTTCGCTCAAATAAATGATGATGCTCCCCATTTTGATACATCAATCGATAATCCAGATCAGCTACTACGGCAGGGAAAAAGTTCATGACACTCATCTTCTTAAACCAATCTCCACCCCTCATGGTTTTCACCGAACCATTTGAAAATGTTCGTTTTGTGATAAAATTCAGTCCATCAGAAGGAATGTTTGTTATTTTACTTACTCCACTTTTCATTATTGTTTTCATAAGCGGCATTGGAACAGAGATTTTTGGTGCCCTCATATTCATACTTTCCGACATAACACTTAATAATTCAGCAATGTTCGGATCGTTCTCTTTGTCATCAACAAGTGTATATGTTTGAATAGCCGGCTGCTCCAATTTGAAAACCTGCACAATAAACTTCGCAAACTCATCGTTTGAAATCAGTGGCAACCTATATCCCTTACCTCCCGGAATCACTGGCATGAGCCCTCTTCGCATACTTGTCACAAGCAAACCTAATCCTGCTATCTGCTCTGTACTCCCTGTTTTACTACTACCAACCACAGTTGGCGGATTAATGACAGACAGCGGATAACCTACTGCTGATGCCTGTTGACGGATATAAAGATCAGCTAAAAATTTTGTTTTCTCATATGGATTTTTTATTTTTAAAAATTTGTTTCCTTCTTTAAATACATCTATCGTAACCTTGCTATTATTATCATCAAAGGGACTCATGTAACCTACAACATGAATAAATTGCTGCAAGCCCTTCAATTGATGAATACTTTTAGCGAATTCACTAATATGTTTGGCGCCATTCAAAAATACAGAAGTTGCCTCTTTGTTTGTCGCTTGAATATCCATGGAGCCTCCTGCGTGAATAATCACATCCGTTTTCAATACCAACTCCTTATCTTCAGCACTTAGACCTAAGTCTATTTTCGTTAAATCACCTTCAATAAAGTGCATATTTTCCTCTTTTAAGATGCCTCTTTCCTGAAAAATGTGTGTTGCTTTACTTTTCGACCTCACTAAAAGAAGAATGTTCACATCCTCTTTGGCTAATTCCTTCACTAATTGCTTTCCAATAAAACCTGTTCCACCCGTTAAAAATACTGTTCTCATAAAAATCCTCCTAGTAGTACTGAGCAGTACTAATTTGATGTAAAAAAAATGCTTCTTTTACCGAAGCAAGTTAAACAAATGATCTGCTGTTTTCATGATTACAGTTGCATCCTCCAGTGTTTCTGAAATAAATAGCGCTCCTTCAAGATTTGTAATAAAAAGAGATGCAACCTCGTCAATATTTATTGTCTTTCTAAATTCACCATTCTCTACCCCTTGTTTAAGGAATAGAGAAACTTTCGTTTGTAAGCCTTTAAAAAAAAGACCTATTTTTTCTTTTACTTTTGTGGCATTTGTAGGACTTTGAATATAAAGGGTAATAAATGGACAGCTCCCCTTATATTCTCTCGTCTGAACTCCTTGTGTTATTTGCTTTAAAAATAGTTTGATACGATCTTCAACTAATAAATGGTTTTGAGATAGTAAGTCATCTATTGCAGATTGATACATTTCAATCCAATAATCAACGACCCCTTCCAACAATTCTTCCTTATTAGAGAAGTGATAATACACATTAGACTTTGAAACTTTGCTTACACGAACTAATTCATCCATGCTTGTATAAGCAAACCCTTTTTCTAAAAATAATGTTGCAGCTACTTCAATTACACGTTTTTGATTCATTAATTTTACCTTTGTCATAATTAGTACTATACAGTACTATAATGGGTGTTGCAAGTATTTTTGTTAGTTTAAAAAAATTTTGATTAAAAATGCGAAACTTTAATTGATTTTAAAAATGTCATTTTGAACAAAGTTGAACGGATCCCCAAAACTGTTTTGGATGGCTTGTAATGTTATTTTGTAGTCAATAAAGTAGATGCTTTTATGCTCATTAAGGATGATTGACAAAATTGATTCATTAATATCCTTTATTCAATATAAAAACTCCATTTTGATTGATGATGATCAAAATGGAGTGTATTTACCATAATTTTTTATTATCCCTAGCTGTTATTCAAACAATGGCATCATATGTTTTCTAATCAATTCAACACGATCTTTGGCACGTGGCATAAAGCGCGAAGCAATCGAAATGACCATCTTCTTTTGAGGATTTATGAATATTACATTTCCACCATCCCCCAAAGCTGCATAGCAATCATCAAGTATCCACCACAAATAACCATAGGTCAGCTTTCC
Source organism: Lysinibacillus sp. GW823-FHT02G10 (assembly GCF_058797135.1). Classification (NCBI taxonomy): domain Bacteria; kingdom Bacillati; phylum Bacillota; class Bacilli; order Caryophanales; family Bacillaceae; genus Lysinibacillus; species Lysinibacillus sp. GW823-FHT02G10. Next base: position 1,244,768 of record NZ_JBXAJI010000001.1, on the reverse strand, counting down.
TGATCGAATTTGTAATTTAGTGCTGTCCTCTATCCATTGAGAAGAAAGAATTTGGCGACCGTTCCATACACCCCCATTTAAATAGAGCTGACCTATTTTGGCCATATCTCGGGTTGTTAACGTAAGTCCCCAACCAGCGGTATTTACTTCCTTAGGATCTACTATCCAGCCAGTGACATATTTATCCTTCAGAAAAGCGAAATAGTCTTCTTTATTTTGTATAGTTGTATTTGTGGGAGCTTTGATTGAAAGAGGTTTAAACAAGTTTTCTGTAGCGAAATCAAGAACAGATTGACCAGTGGCAGTTGTAAGAACACCTGATAAAATATGTGTGCCAACGGTAGAATAGTTAAACACCCCAATACTACCTTTGCCCCCTAGCAAATCCAATGCAGCTTTTACCCAGTCATCACTTGAATATACTTTCGTATAAGGCTCTGACTTGTATTTATAGGGTGCAGTCATTGACAACAAATTTGCTATGGTGATGTTTTGAATGGTTTTTTCGCCACGTTTCACTATATAATTTGGAAAAAAATCTACCACATGCTGTTCTATATTTTTTATATATCCTTTATCAATTGCCATTCCAATAAGAATGGAGATGATACTTTTAGTGACAGATGCTATATGCAAAGCATCATCTGGGGTGTACCCATCAAAATATTTTTCGTAAATTAAATGATTATCTTTTCTAATAGCGATGCCTGCTATATTGGAATACTCTTTTTCTATTAAATCTTCAAAGTTATTCATCATTCTGATTGTTAGGGTTTGACACATTGACGTCAGCTATATCAATCCCCATCCTTTCGCTAAAATGAATCATCAATATTGATGTAATAAAGAATAATTTATTATAAAAAATTATTCAATTCTTTTCTTTTTTCCAGCTAGTGTGATAACAAAAAAACGTTAATCCTTGTTCGATCAACGTTACGGTTTCTTTTTATCTATCTTCATTTTCATAATATGCTTCATTCGCATGTTTCTGATCTGTACCTTTAAGGTATGCTAGGATCATTTTAGGACGTTTAAGTAAAACCCAGTCTCCATGCTTATCAAATTTTCTGCTTGAAGTGATCATTCCATTTTGAATTGTTCCGTATTTTTTTCCGTTCTTTTTTCCCCAATCTTTTAATCGTTTAGCAAAATCGGCATCTTCTGCCATGAGCATATTTTCATTAAATCCATTAATTGCTTGAAAATCCTTTTTGTAGCACCAAAAGATGCCTACAGAAATTGCACCATATTTTAAAAATATTGGTCCGATTAATAACAAAGCTGAAACAAAAATTCCTAAGGACATTCTTTCAAACTTTCCTGTAACGCCCCCGCCAATGTACTTACCTGTGATTAAGTTCTCTACTGCCTTCGATAACACATGTTCGTTCATCTGTGTATCGGCATCAATTGTGACGATGATTTCCCCTCTTGCTATATCAACGCCAGCGTTCCTAATCTTCGAAAGGTTCTTATCGCTATTTTTTAGTAGGATACAATTATACGATTTTGCAATTTCCTCTGTTCTATCTGTACAGCGATTTAAAACAACAATAATCTCTACTTGATTTTCAAAGGATTTGGAAGCCTTTAAAATAGATTCTAAGCATTTTCCAATGTATTTTTCTTCATTATGGGCTGGTATGACTATTGAAATTTTTATATCCTCTTTCTTTTGCACTTCTAAAGAGTTCTCCATGTCGTACATACAGCTCCTCCCTTTTAAATGTCTTCTGCATTTATAAAATAAACCAGCTGATCAGTCCACTTGTTGTCCTCGTATATGAATCCTTTCCTCGTGCATTCATAAAGCATCCCAACATTTTCTGCTAATTTTATAGATGCTGTATTGTCGAGGTTTATATGAGCTTCTATTCGATGATAATTTAATTTTTCAAATGCTAGATCAATCGCTGCCTTTACAGCCTCTTTACCATAACCTTTTCTCCAAAAATGGTTATGAATGGTATACCCGAACCTAGCCCATTGAAATTCTTCCCTCATAATTGTGGAAAAGTCTACAAACCCAATATGCGTATTATCTGTTTTTCTAAATACTCCAAATACATACACCTTATCATCCTCAGCCATCTGATGATGCTTAGTAACTAAATCACGAAACCATTCTTTCGTACAGATGCTCATATCTAATTTACCTTCATCGTATTTATGCTGGGAAGGTAAACGATTTTCATATTGCGTAAGCCAAGAAGAGTAATCTCCCTCTTCCATTAATCGAATAATTAATCGTTCTGTTTTCGTCATTATCTTAGTCAATCGAACACCTCATACCTTTCTAAATAGCGATTCATGGAAGTAGTTTACTAGGCTTCTTCGTCTGCAGAGGGGCCGTAGATGCCTGGTACTGGAATATCGAGAAGTCGCAAGTATACCCCAAGTTGCGCCCGATGATGGACCATGTGGCTTAATCCGAAGGTGCGGAACGCAATTGCTCGAGGCTCTTGGCGAATAATATGGTCACCATGACGTAGTGTCCATTCCTCTCCGAGCGTTTTCTCATCACATTCAGTAAGCATCATTTCCAGTTTTCTTACGTTTGTATCGAACTCATCCAGAATGTCAGCTCGCTTTTCTAATGCCTCTCGTCGTAACGGAACGGTGGAAAGATCAAAGTCTAAGTACTGTAAAATAGCCATTTGCCAGTTTAGCAGATTGATTAGGTGCGTGGCCAGACCTCCTAGTGTCATTGATTTCTCATGTGGCCTCCATGTCATATGCTCGTCGGGCAAGCGTTCCAGCATGCGACGAGTAGAAGCCAATTCCTGTGTTGTATCCCCAACAATCAATTGTTTAACCATAAAATCCCTCTCCTCCCTTTTAATCAGCATACTATAAATTCCATTCAAGGGGAAAGCTCTCAAATAAGTTTTTATGCTATGGTTAAACCTTTTTTAGACTGTTAGAATATGTAAATACTTCGAGGGTTTTGCAGTTTGAAGAAATGTTCATAAGGGAATATACTAGATTGAACAAAAAGGGGTGAAGACAAGGTGAAAATAAGAACATTTTTGTTGTTAATGATTTGTTCCTTAGCGTTAGTTGCTTGTAACGATCAGAAAGAAGCATCGGAGGTGATAGAAATTCAAGAATTAATTAATTTCGATGAAGTGCAACCCGATACTTTACAACAAATCTCCGATGCGAAAGATATTAAAATTATAGAAAAAACATTTAAAAAAGCTAGAGAATTCGGTGAGGTCGATAACGAAATTGCTCCGCAGTATAAGATCAAACTAAACGATGATGAATACTATCTATGGATTGATAATACAATCACTGGGACAATAGCAAACGTAAACAGTAAAAATATGTTCTACAATATCCTAGCTACCGATGAATTTAAAGAGGCCATTAATTATCGAGAGCAGAATAAATGATTTTTAAATAATTGTAGCAACGATCTGTAAGAAACATAGATTGTTGCTATTTTTTTAGGGTATGTTTCATATTATCTAGCTTCATGTTGCTGGGAATGTTCTCTCACTTTTTCAACGGATATAGAGCCCCTCCGTATTAGCGATCTTTTCTAATAACTCAAGATTATGTTGGCTGAAAATTAAAAAGGCTAAGCCATTCCCACTAAATACAATATTCTCCTCAGGTAAAATAAAATGTAAATGGAGATGGTCCGAAACAGCTAATTTTATTAGTGAATTTAACATTGTGTATTCATCAATGTTTACAAAAGTTCCTTCTGTAAGATCTTTAGGTATAATTTTACCCCACTCATTCTCGTAGACTTTATAATACAATTGATCCTTATATAAAGGATCTGGTAAATAATAAAATGCATAAAATTCAGATGATTTTAACCACATCAATTCAAAAAATCTCTCGAATTTTTCAAGGCTTTTCTGGTACGAATGATAATCCTGCGTTTTTTGTTGGAAATCGACCATCTCTAATTTATCGAAGAATACTTCTACTTGACTATATTTTTCATTACTTTTTATCTGATAAGGGTAAATATCAAGTATTTTAGCACTTTCATAATCATACAATTGCTCTAGTAATTCTTCTAATTTTTTACTGTCTTTATTAGTTGCTTCCTTGCAAATACAATCGATTATATTTTCTAATGACATACCTTTTGACTCCTTTAATTCCTTCTTCAGCACGGTAAAAGAAAAATGTAACGATCTTAGTATACCATCTTTCTTTTGTTGACCATGCCAGCGTTTTACAAGCTATGCAGCTTTTCCTTCTTCCTGATACCAGCCCTCCCCATCTGTCATTAATAAAACTTGTCCAACTTTATGGTAGTGCTTTTTTACATAGTTTAAATAGATGGAATATTTAGATTTTTATTGATGGAATGGAAATGATTAATTATACTTAAATGATTAACGTTCGATTAGAAACAAATAATACTAGAGTATTGGGGAGAGAAGAATGGAAGAATTAAAAGTAGAAAAAGCAATTCAAGATATTTATCCAGATGATATCGCTTGGTGTTATGGGTGTGGCCGTTTGAATGATGATGGTCATCATCTTCGCACGGGGTGGCATGGTGATAAGACGATTACAATCTATACACCTGAATCAAAATATATGGGTATTCCAGGATTTATCTATGGTGGTTTAATTGCTTCATTAATTGATTGCCATGGAACAGGGTCAGCAGCGCTTGCCTTGCATCGTAAAAATGGACATGAAATTGGTGATGGAGCGGAGCCACCTCGATTTGTAACGGCTAACCTTAATGTAGATTTCCTAAAGCCAACACCCCAACATGTTCCATTAAAGGCAATTGGCACTGTTGAGGAAATTCACCCGAAAAAATGGAAAGTAGAAACTGAAGTTTACGCGCAGGATACGCTTTGTGCTCGTGGAACAGTAGTTCTTGTAGTCATGCCTAGTACTTTTCTAAATAAAAATGATTAGCATTTTTTATCCTCACTAAAAATAAGAAGAGCACATCTTATTTATAGATGTGCTCTTCTACTGCGTTTTTAATGGATTATATAATCAAGGAACTGTATTACTAATAACTGTCACAAAGCCATTTCTCGTGGCAGTTTCCATTAACGAATAAATAGAGTCACTGGCTGTTTTGTTAAACTCATACCATTTGTCAACAGTGGCATCATAAATCAACACGTCTGGCTGTCCAGTCAAAGGTTTATCTGAAGATTGCACCAACGAATAGAGATCATAACGTGCTATGCTACTACCTTCCTTGTTCAAGAAATCATATTGGCCCATTTTATAATAGCCCCCAATTACGGTGCTATGGACAGACCAGGTGTAGTCGTTAGGCTGTTTTATCTTCTTGCCCATATTTTTAGTAAATATACGGTGCATTTCTTCCATATAGGCATTGCCATTGATTTGCTCGACTACTCCCCCCATTGTCATGTGGTATTCATGAAGTAATGCTTTCACTTCCACACCCTTAATCATCAATGGCTCTGTATCGATTGAGATCGTTAAATGATCGTAATGAACTTTACAGCCAAAGGTTTCTGCTAGAAAACGTAATGGTACAATGGTGCGTCCATTCTTTAAGTATGGCTTTGCATCCAATAATACCGTTTTTCCATTTACGGTGGCTTTACTACTGTTTAACTTTAAACTGACTTTCATCTCACTTTGGGTCAGTATCACTTGCCCTTCCGACCAATGCACCTTAGCCCCTAAATTTTCACTAATCACGCGTAAAGGTACCATTGTTCGATTGTTTTTTATTTCGGGCTTCACATCCGTTTGTACTGTCATACCGTCCACTTTTAGTTGACTACTAGCTGCTGTAGCAGTTGTGATAGATGTAAGAATGACAATCAACATAAGGAAAATACCTGAACATATTTTTTTCATGATTATTAGCTCCTTTAATTCGCTATCATTACTTCATTCCATATGTACCCTATTATTTCCTTCTGCTATTAGCAACGGTAACAAAAAAATCCTGCATTTTCGCAGGATTTTTAAGTAAACTTTATGCGGTTTATATATAGGTACGCTATTTCGTACCACTTGCACCAAATCCAGATTCTCCACGGACCGTTTGAGATAATTCATCTACTTCCACTAATTGAATAGAAGGAACAAATTGTATAACCATTTGAGCAATGCGCATTGATTTTTCTACGATAAATGGTTCTTGACCATGGTTGATTAAAATAACACCGATTTCGCCTCTATAGCCTTCATCTATAGTGCCTGGGCTATTCAGTACGGTTACACTATGCTTTAATGCTAGTCCACTTCTTGGTCGAATTTGGGCTTCCGTTCCCTTAGGTAACTCAATCTGAATACCTGTCTTAATGAGTTTGGCTACGCCTGCTGGGATTTCTACTGCTTCTATGGAATAGAGGTCCATGCCTGCATCACCAGGGTTGGCTTGTATCGGTAGCATGGCATCAGCGTGAACTTTTTTAATTTTTACTTCTAGATTCATTGTTCTTCATCCTTAACGATTAAAATTGAATGTGTCATCTGTGATCGGCGCAACTTTTGCCTTGGCATAGGTAGCACCCTTTTGTGAAAAGAAATCATATGTGGAACCTTCATTACGAATACCATTCATCACAATTGGATTGACTTCCTCTTCTGGGAACATGGCTTCAAAGCCGACATTCATTAAAGCTTTATTAGCATTATAACGTACATATGCTCGAACTTCAGGTGATAATCCTGTTTCCGCATAAATATCATCTGTATACTTCATTTCATTTTGATATAAATCTAATAATAGCTCATAGCCCCATAAATGTAGCTCTTCTTGCTTTTCCTTTGAAAATTGCTTGAATAAATTTTGAGCAAAAAATCCAACTGCTACCCCATGGATAGATTCATCGCGCAAGATGAGTGAAATAATCTCGGCACTGTTTCGTAGGAAGCCTTGTCCTCCTAAGTATAGTGGATAGAAAAAGCCAGAATAAAACAGGAAAGATTCAAGCATAACGGATGAAAACATCGCTTTCCATAAGCTCTCTGGATTGCCTTCTTCAATACTATTATAAATGTCTGCTATTTTATTGGCTTTATACTGTAGAAATTCATTTTTCTTGACCCATTCAAATAGCTCGTCGATTTCTTCGTTTGTACAAAGCGTTGTGAAAATATAAGAATAGGACTTGGCATGTATCGCCTCGAATGCATCAAAAACGGTTAGGACAGCCTTTTCCTGTAAATCGTCTGTATAAGCAGCAACACGATTCATCCCGATATTTGTTTGTACAGTATCCAGTAAGGTTAATCCTGCAAATACTTTTTTATATGTGTCCTGATGCTCAAAGCTTTTCCATTGTTTAATATCTTTACTGACCGCAATTTCTTCTGGAAACCAAATTTGCTTCCATTGCTGGTCCCAAAATATTTGGGCAAGCTCACTTGTTGCCTTATTCCAATTGACTGCCTCATATATTATATTTGACATGCTACACACTCCTCTAAGCTTTGTAATCGTTGACGAACATAGTAAACAGACTTAATGCCCTTTATCCACGCATAAATGTATACTTTAGCCAATTGTTCGGTTGTCCAATTGTCCGTTACATAAAGCGTCATGGAAATACCTTGGTCAACGTGCTTTTGAGAAGCTGCATATAAATCAATTAAATCATACGGATTTACATCATACGCCTCCACATATAAATGACTATTGTCATTTGTTAAATGAGGCATTGGATAAATGGTTCTACTATCGGCGTAATCACGAACCTCTACGCGCTCTGTACATGGTGCGATTGAAGCCGTACAGCTACGAATATATGAAATACTACCAGTTGGGGCAATAGCCAAACGATAGGAATGGAATAGACCGTACTGCATTACATCCTGCTTTAACGTTTCCCACATCTTGTTTGTGATGATTGGAATATTGCCAAGCGCCTTCAACACAGCAGGCGATAGTTCTTCTTCAGTTTTATTGATATATTGGTCAAAATAGCTACCTGATGCATAATCACTGTCCTCAAATCGGTAGAAGGTTGCAGCTTTTTCTTTCGCCATTTCCATCGAAGATTTCAGAGAATAATAGTTCATCGCTTCCATAAAGTGATCCATGAAATCAATGGAATCTTTTGAGCCGTACAGGATGCCTTCTGTCACGAGATGCCCATGGAGGTTCATACAGCCAAGCCCTACAGAATGCATTAATTGATTGGCTTTTGCAACAGACGGAACATTCTTAATGTGTGTCATTTGCGATACATTCGTTAATAGGTGCATGGCTGTATCGACTAATGCGCCGAAATCATTGACTTTACTTGCTGCATGGATATCGATGGAACCTAAGTTACACGATACATCTAATCCATAGTCATTTGGTTGATCCTGGTCCGTAATGATACTTGTCTCTTGTACTTGTAAGATTTCTGTACATAAATTGGACATTTTGACACGTCCAATATTTTTTAAAGGATGTACCTTATTGACATTATCATCAAAGATTTCAAACGGATAACCTGATTCAAATTGTGCTTTTTTCACCTCTGTGTAAAGCTTTCGTGCATTTAAACGTTTAATTTTACGAATTTTAGGGTTATCAAGTAGCTCGTAGTACATGTCTGAAATAGAAATTTCAGACATACGTTTGCCATATTCTTTAAAAATATCGTATGGGCTAAACAAAACAATATCCTTATCACGTTTCATCAGTTCGAAGAAAATACTAGGTATAATAATCCCTGTTGAAAGGGTAGCGAGGCGAATTTTATCATCAGCATTTGGTTTTTTTGATGAAATGAAATTTTCTATGTCTGCATGGAAAATATTTAGATAGACAACACCTGAGCCATTTCGTTGCCCTAACTGATTAGAATAACTGAAAGAATTTTCTAACAGTTTCGCTACTGGGATGACACCACTTGCACGATTTAATATCTCTTTAATTGGATCACCTAATGGACGTAAATCTGTTAAGTTGACCCCAACTCCACCACCAAGGCGTGATAGCTCTAAACAATAGCCAATATTTTCAGCAATACTATTCATGGAGTCATCCATTGATAATTTAAAGCAGCTGACTAATTCACCACGTGCTTTCTTACCACTATTTAAAGCAGTTGGTGTTGCAGGCTGATAGGCTTCCATCATTGCTTCGACAGAGCGTTCTGCTAGAGCCGTGTTGCCTTGAGCTAAATACAAAGCAATAATGACAATACGATCCTCATACTTTTCTAAGATTTCTTCCCCATCACGACTTTTCATAGCATAGCTATCGTAAAATTTGCTTGCGCTCATAAAGGATGGAAAGCGGAAATTATAATCATAGGCTTTCTTGTACAGCTTCTTAATAAATTCCATTTCGTACATGTCGATAAATGCTTTCTCATAGTAGCCCTCATCAACTAAATAGCGTATTTTTTCCTCAATATCTATAAAATAACGCAAACGTACGTTAACATACTCTAAAAAGTAGCGGCGCGTAGCTTCGCGGTCCTTTTCTAACTCAAGTAATCCAGTTGTACTATAACGATTCAGTACGTCATTATTAAGCTTTAAATAGGTTTTCATCTCATTACCCTCGTTTCATAAAACGTTTGTATTGCTTCGTAATCCGTTTGATTACCTCGTAAATCTAATTTCCTTACTAAGGGTACATGATAGGTAGCAGCGATTTTCTCACCAGCAGCGCCAAATACATGATGACCGAAGTTACTATTACCACTGGCAACTACTCCTTTACAAAAATCCCTGTTTTTTTCTAAGAAACGTTGTACCTTTGCTGGAATGTCACCTAAACCATCTGTGTAGGTAATTAAGAGATATGGCTTGTTCAATCGCAATTCTTCCGAGAGCTCGATACATTCTGCCTTTAATTTGGATACAACATTTCGGACATTACCTGTACGACTCGCGTAAACAATCATAGGGCAATCAACTCAATTTGAGAAACAATTTCCTGAACATCTCCTATAAAAGTTTCATTCATCTCTAAAACAGGCACACTTAAAAAACCTGCGTCAATAATCGTTTGCTTTGCTTGTTCATCGTGATCGATGTTAACAATTTCAGCTTCAAGTCCTGCACGTTGTAGTTCAGATTTTACCCAAAGGCATTTTGGACAAATTGTTTTCGTATAAAGTTTCATAGAAATCCCTCTTTTCATAAAATAAAAAAGCCTATCTCCTCTAGAGAGATAGGCTAAATGGAAACGTTAACATACCAAAAATACTGACGTTCCCATCTCTTAATCCCCGAAGAAATGATAAATTTGTTTTATAAAGGCAGGTCTCCTGGCTTTGCTTCATTCTCTGATTCCCTTCCCATGCAAATGCACAGTGGTTGCAATCATCGTCAGCTTCACAGTTGCGGGGACAGCGTCGGAATTGTACCGAACTTCCCTTTTAAACTACATGTAGTAGTACCTTTGTAAAACGAACACAATATATAGTTGTTGTTCAATAGTTTTAAGTGTACCATCCTTCAAATGAAAAGTAAATCAAGATTCTAAACTTCTTTATTTTTGGATTATTCAGTATTTTTAATTATGTAGTTCCAAATAGATTACCACTAATCACTTATACCCAAATCAAAAATCTATTTTTAACGATGTACGTGATTTTCTATTAAAATGGATCTAGAATTCTAATTTGAGTTTAAAGAAATCTTCTATTTTATGTACCATTGAAAAATAGTTGTCTCTATCGTAAGTCCTGAAATAATGATCATCTCTTACCCATTTCAAATGATGCTCATTACATTAATAAAGAGCATGCTTTTATCATAACATGCTCTTACCATTCTATCATTGGGATTATAGTCTAACCTTAACCTCAGTCCCGTCCTGAGCTTTGACATCGACTAGCACAAGTCCTTTATAATTTTGTAGTTCCTTGATAATCGGCTTTAGCATTTCTTTGTCGATGAGGGGAAAGGTAAAGTCTATTTTCTTTTTATCGAAGTATGCCTTTGTCCACTTATTGGCTTGTTGCTGTATCCATTTAGAAGTTAAAATGGAGAGGACAATGGTTAGCACAGTATAGGGAACAGGGACGGTAAAGCGAACGTCTTTTGCTTTCACTTTTACATGCATCATTCGTCGCCTCTACTCAATGAAGACTGCAACGGAATCCCCGTTTGCTGATTTTATATCTACAATTTGTCCATCTAGTTCATTTTCAATTGCTTCAAGAAGAAGATTGATGTCGATATCTTTTACGTATTTTTCCGATTGCGGAATACTTGCAGCGATGCTGTGTCCTGCCATCAATACGGCTTTGACAAGTTTAATTGGTAAATTTACCGTGACATTATCATTTTCGGTGGATACAACACGGACCTTTAACGTTTTATCTAAATACTTTGTTTTTTCCACAAATTTATTCTCTGATTCTTCTTTCTGTTGTAGCACTTGAATCAGCTCTGATCCTTTATCCGCATCAATTTTGCCCTCTTGAATCATCGTTAAAACTTTTGTAATTTCCTCTTTCATGGTCGTTCCTCCCTATTCATCTTTTAAGAGCTTTATGGCTTCATCTGTTGTGATTTCGCCATTTTCAAGCATGCTTACAATTTTTTTCTCATCTACTTCATTTTTCTTCTTTTGAGCATAGCCAAGGGATGAAATAATATCATTTAGCTTGCCTCGAACTGTTGGATACGAAACCCCCAGTTCCTTTTCAACCTCTTTAATATTTCCTCGGCAGGTTAAAAATACTTCCACAAAATGAAGCTGATCCTGTGATAAGGATGCTAGCTTCGACAATTCAAACTCATTTTCAATGGTCGTGTGACAATGAGAACACTGTAACTTCGTAATTTTTAATGTTTTACTGCAGACAGGACAATTTGTGATTACTTGATAAGCCATAGTGAACTCCTTCCTTTAAGTTAAGCTGATTATATAATAAAGAAATTAAAGATGTAAATAATAAAATTAATAATTTTAATTAAAAAATAAATAAAATTAATATCTTGATTAATTTTATTTATTTTTGTTTCTATATTGCTTTAAAAATTAAGAAAACGCCATTTTTAATTTCTCAAAATGGCGTTTCTGTTTAATTGGGTCTATCCTTCTTTTTTCTTTCCCGCGGGTGTGATGGCAAAATTGCATTGTATAACGCTTGTGAAGCGGGGTGCTGATATTTCCCACCCTTGCCTATCTCCTCCACTAGCTGACCATGCTGCATCACAAGGATGCGATCTGACATAAAACGTGTGGCCTGTAAATCATGTGAAATGAATAGATAAGCAAGCTGTAGCTCTTTTTGAAGTCTTTGCAGTAGCTCTATAATCGTCTTTTGCAAAATCATATCAAGACTACTAATGGCCTCATCTAAAACAATCAGTTTCGGCTTTAATGCAAGAGCTCTAGCAATGTTGACTCGTTGCTGCTGTCCCCCACTTAGCTGTGAGGGATAGTTTTGAGCCATTGCCCACTCTAACTCTACACAGTCTAGTAATTCCCTTACTTTCTGTTGTCGCTCTGCTTTGCTAAAATGCTCGAAATTCAAAAACGGTTCTTCGAGTATTTCGAAAATCGTCTGTTTTGGATTAAATGAATGATAACTATTTTGAAAAACAGCCTGTAAATTTCTTCGTATCATTTTTTTCTCTTTGCTGGGTGCTTCGTATAAATTGACACCTTGAAAGATCAGCTCTCCGTTTGTTGGTCGTTCAATCCCTAAAATAATGCGCCCTAATGTGCTTTTTCCAGAACCACTTTGACCGACGATGCCAAGACATTCTCCTTCCTGAAGTGAAAATGTCACATTCTCTAATACAGGGGCTTCCTGTCCTCGTTTGAATAGAAATGGTCTTTGCGCATAGTATTTCTCAATATTTTTTACTTCTAGTAGCGTCATTTTATCACCTCATAGCATTCTCGCTTGTAAAAGTTTCTTGGTATAGGGATGCTGAGGCGCATCAAAAAAATCAAAAACATTTGCTTGCTCAACGATTTCTCCTTGATACATCACAGCCACATCGTCCGCAAGCTCAGCAATGACACCTAAATCATGCGTGACAAGGAGTATGGTAGCATCTGTTTCTGAGCGAATTTGATTAAATAGTGTTAATACTTGTTTCTGATTGATGGTATCCAGAGCAGTCGTAGGCTCGTCTGCGATGTAGAGGGAGGCCTGTATCGCCATTGACAGAGCAATCATCACTCGCTGTAGCATGCCTCCACTTAACTGGAAAGGATAGTAGGACAAGAGCTGCTCTGGCTGAGGTAAATGAACTTTTTTCAAAGCATCAAGGGCGATCTGTCTCATTTCTTTTTTTGTAAGCTTAAAGTGTGCTTTTAATGTTTCTCGAAAATGACTTTCAATCGTTTGAATATGATCAAATGCAGCGGGTGGGTTTTGCAAAATCATCGAAAGATGTCTGCCACGATAAGCTCTCCATTTAGTAGCTGAAACGTTTAATAAATTTTCTTGCAGATAGAGTACTTCCCCTTGGCTGACATGGGCAAAGGACGGTAATGTTTGCATGATGGCATGGCAAAGCATAGACTTGCCACTGCCACTTTCCCCGATAATTCCTAGGACTCGCCCTTTATAAGCTGTCAGGTTGATAGAGGTTAATATATTTTTCTCCCCTATTTTGACTGTGAGGTCTATCACTTCTAAAACTTTCTCCATAACTTCCCCTTTCCTAGTCAAGCCTTTTTAAACGATTTGCTAATTGATTAAACAATAACACAACAAGGATGATGGCAAGTCCTGGATAAAGCATTAATTCAGGATGCTGTCTCATGTATTGCTTTCCTTCATTGATCATCATGCCCCATTCTGGAATCGGTGCCTGCACCCCAAGTCCGATAAAGGAAAAGCCTGCAATTTCTAAAATCACCTTCCCGATATCTAATGCGACAATCGTGACAATAGATGGCAATAGATTGGGTATATAATGGCGTCTAATTAATTGGATACCTGTAGTGCCCGTTATCCTAGCAGCTTGAACAAAGTCTTTCTCATTGATGCCAATAAACAAACCTCGGATCATTCTTGCATAATAAATAAGCTGTGTGAAAATGAGCGCTATTAAAACATTTTTTAAGCTAGGACCTAATATACCTAACAGCCCAAATGCAAGTACGAGTGTCGGAAAGGCTAATAAAATATCACATAATCGAATAAAAAGAAAATCAATTAATCCTCTTTTCAACGCTACAAAAGCACCCAGTAGGATAGCTAAAACAATAGCGACTAGCTGAATGATGAGCGCTGCACCTAAAGAATAACGAATACCTAAAAGAAGGCGTGACAAGATACACCTTCCTAAATGATCTGTACCTAATGGATAGTCCCAAGACGGGACTGAAAATTTCTTAGCAATATCGACAGCAAAAGGGTCGTGTGGCATTAAAATTGGCGCCAACAGTCCTAATAAGCCAGTAATGACAAGGAGGAATAGACTGATTAATCCTGTTAAGTTGACACTTTTTGTTCGTACAAATTTCATTTTTAATCTCTCCTACCCTTCATCATTAGATGAGGGTCCAATAAACGATGCAATATATCTGTACATAAATTGGCAAGCACATAGATAACCGCAATAATTAACACATAGCATTGTACAACTGGATAATCCCTGTTCATAATGGATTCTATTAAGTACCTGCCGAGTCCGGGCCAGCTAAAAACCTGCTCCACAATCACGGCTCCACCTAAAAGATTGCCAAGGGTCATGCCTAGCAAGGAAGTCAAGGGAATAGCAGCATTTCGCAAAACATGACGGATAAGAATCACGGAGCTTTTTAATCCTCTTAGCCGTGCATATTGAACATATTGCTGCTGTAATTCTTCTAGGATGGTTGAACGGATAAGCTGAACGAATAATCCAATTGTTGGTAACGCCAGTGCGAAGGCGGGTAAAACTAAATGAGCAGGTGTGCCCTTCCCGTTTGTCGGAAAGAGTCCTAATTTTAAGCTAAATAAATAGAGTAATAGGAAACCTAACCAAAAGGCTGGAATCGACACACTCAATATGCTAAAGAATCGTATGATTTTATCGATGATGGTGTGCTTATACAATGCGCTTATTACTCCGAATGGAATACTTAGCCCTAAAATGAGGATAAACGCAGCAATAGCTAATTCAATGGTTGCGGGTAATTTCACGAATAGTTCATGTGCCACAGGTAATTTACTAACAAAAGATGTTCCAAAATCTAGCTGGATTATGCCCTTTCCCCATAGCAAATATTGAAGAAAAAACGACTTGTCCGTTCCCAGTTCCTCACGTAATGCCTGAATGGCTTCCTCTGTTGGCGCAACCCTTGCCAAACGTAGTATGACTTCAGCAGGCTCTACAGGAACAAAACGAATAAATACAAAGGTTAGGATGGAAACGCCTAATAAGACAAAGGGCAATGTTAAAATTCTTTTTAAACAAAAGATCCATGTTGATTCATACATGCTGTCACTTCCTACTCAATCCTATGATAAAGAGAGAGCTGTCTCTGCTAGACACACTCTCTCCTCCACTTTTATTTTTCTTTAGCCATTTGTGCATAAGGTATATCATATTCAGATGCACGTGGTGCAAAATCCTTTAGAGATGGTTGATAAATCACATTATTTGTTTCGTAAGAAATAGGGTAAAAGAGTGCCTGGTCATGAAACATCGTTAAAATATTCGTGTAAAGCTGCACGCGTTCCTGTTCATCTGTTCCTACTAATAATTGGTGAATTTTCGTATCGATTTCTTTGGCGTTTGCTAGGCCTAATTTCGCCTCGTACACACCACTAGCATTTGGTGTAGCTGATTCATTTGCAAAGCTATGTGGATCTGTAGGTGGTCCATTGGTACGCCAGAAATTAATATCCACCTGGTCATCCATCAATTTTTGAAGACCGACCATTACATCTGCCCCTTCTAAATTCAACTGAACGCCAATTTTTGCGAGTTCACCTTGCATTAATTCTGCCATTGGTTTTTGAATTGCATCGGATGCAATGTAAATCAAATCTAAAGACAACAGCTGTCCGTTTTTTGAACGAATTTTTTCACCCTTAGGTAATAACCACCCTGCCTCATCTAGCAATTGTTGGGCTTTTTCTGGATTGTATACAATAGGTGCTAGATCTATATTGGCATAAGGAATCGCATCCCAGAACAATGTGTTCGCTACTTTTTCCGTACCATGTGTAATACTGTCGACCATTTGTTCCTTATTAATAGCATATTGAATGGCTTGACGTACCTTTAGCTCAGATAATGGACCAGATTGTGTATTGAATAGCAGTGCTTTCGTAGATAAAGGCTCAGAGGTAGCAGTTTTGTATTTGCCACTGTCTTTTAAATACGTATAGTTATCTAAACTAATAATGCCACGCCCATAAATTAAATCTAATTCTTCGTTTTCAAATGCTAATGAAATAGATTCTGAGTCAGGAATAATTTTTACTTTTATTTGTTCAACTAGTGGTTTTTCTCCCCAATAGTTTTCATTGCGACTAAATAATGCATATTCGTCCTTTTTGTATTCAGTTAATACCCAAGGGCCTGTTCCAATCGGTGCTTTGATAGAATCTTGCGTCATATCATCCTTTGGGAATCCGTTATCCCCTAAAAAACGGAAAGGTCTGACGAAGGCAAGTTCGTTTAAGACTGGATAATAAGGCTCATCCAATTGCAGACGAATTGTAAAATCATCTACTTTTACAACCTCTTTCATGTGGTTAACCATGCCCATCCAAGAATGCATGTCTCGATTCGCTAAAACGGCGTCAAAGTTACGAATGACATTATCTGCATTAAATGCAGTGCCGTCTGAATATTTCACGTCTTTTCTTAGATGGAAAGTATACGAAGTTTTATCCTCAGAGATGTCCCAGCTTTCGGCGAGCTTAGGCGTAACAGTACCATCATCATTGTATTCCACCAAGGATTCATAAACCATTGCTTGGGCAGTCATTTGATTCGGTAAATATGTATGAGGATTCAATGGACCGACATCTAATGGCCAGCCAATCGTTATTATTTTTTCATCTGTTTGGTTTGCTGAGGTCTTTTCCTTTTCTTCATCCGTGCCTGTACAGCCAGCAAGTAAACTGAACGTCAGGACAAGCAGGAAAGGAAGTAAATACTTTGTCAATCTCATTTTCTGTCTCCTATCTCTATTCGTAGTACAAATACATCTACTTGTTGAAGAAGAGAAGGCATAAAAAAACCTTATTCTAAAAAAGAATAAGGACAGAAAAACCCACGATGAGCAAGTCTCCATCCATCTCCCTATCTTTCGTAGATCATCAATGAATCTTCTTACAAGCAGGCATTCTGGCTCATGAATCATCATTTTGTTTCACCTTCCCAAGTACTCACTCAGTGGTATTTGAAACAAAACTCCTCATTTACAGCTGCGGGACAGCATGGGATTTTCACCCATTTTCCTTTTAATTGAATGAAAGACGATTTCACTCAAACTTGTAATGATTGCTATGAAATTAGTAATAAACATAACATGCTCGCCTGTTCACGTCAATTTTACTTTCTGAAGATAATATATATATCGACGTAAGATAAAAAGACTAGGGATTTACCCTAGTCTTCGTTATTGGAGAGTAGATGTAGTAGATTAAAAATCATTTCGTTAGCTTGATGTAGATTGTTGTACAGCTTGACGCAACGTTTTAGTAGCAGCAACCATATTCGCTAAAGCTGCAACGGTTTCATCTTCTTTTCTCGTTTTTAAGCCACAATCTGGATTCACCCAGAATTGATAACGGTCCAGCACCTGTAGACTATCTTTCATAATAGCGAGCATTTCATCCTCGCTTGGTACACGAGGGCTATGAATATCATAGACGCCTAAGCCAATTCCTTTTTTATAGGTCTGTACTTGTAGTGAGGTAATAAGTTCCCCATGACTTCGTGATGTTTCTATGGAAATCACATCTGCATCTAGTGCGCTAATTGGTTCGATGAAATCATTAAACTCACAGTAACACATATGTGTATGGATTTGTGTTTCATCTTTACACTAGATGTCGCAAGCTTAAAGGAATTGACAGCCCACTCTAAGTAAGCCCCCCATTCCTCCTTTCTAAGCGGTAAACCTTCTCTTAACGCTGGCTCGTCCACTTGAATAATTGATATACCTGCGTTTTCTAGTGCTTCCACCTCTTTACGGAGTGCTAATGCAATTTGATAAGCGACATCTTTACGGGACAAATCATCTCGCACAAAGGACCAATTTAATATTGTTACTGGCCCTGTCAGCATGCCTTTTACAAATCGCTTCGTTAGGCTTTGGGCATAGGCGGATTCTTTTACGGTAATTGGTGAAGCCCATGCAACATCTCCATAAATGATCGGAGGCTTCACACAGCGTGATCCATATGAAACAACCCACGCTTTCTCTGTAAAGGCAAAGCCAGTCAGCTTTTCACCGAAATATTCGACCATATCTGTACGCTCAAATTCACCATGAACAAGTACATCGATATCTAATTCCTCTTGTATGGAGATCCAGCGCTTTGTTTCGTCTTCTAAAAATGTTTCATAGGCTTCATTCGATAATTGTTTCTTTCGCCACGCATTACGATTTCTTTTCACTTCATCTGATTGCGGGAAGCTACCGATTGTAGTTGTTGGAAACAGCGGTAATCCTAAGGCTTGTTGTTGGATCGTTTGTCGCTTCGTAAAATTACTGTGTCGTTCAAAATCTTGCTTTGTCACAGTTTGAACGGCTTGATGAATTAACTTATTTTGGCGGATTGGATGATTTTTTAGAGCCTCAATCGCCTTCATACTTTCTGAAAAATTATGTTGTAAGGAACCATCTTTATCTCGTCTATATTTAGTCAGCCCCGTGATTTCTACGATTTTCTCATCTGCGAAGGCCAGAGACTGCTTTAAAACAGGGTCAAGTTCATTTTCAAGAGAGGTTGTGATTGGAACGTGCTGTAGGTTACTTGATGGTTGAATCCATAGTTCAGCAGCATGACTTAGCTGTTCAATGGCTTGAATTGTCGCATTGACCTCCGCCAGGTTTGAACGCCAAATATCACGGCCATTCACTACCCCTATTCCTAATACTTTATCCTGCGGGAAACCAAATTGACGAAGTGACGCCATATTTCCTTTATAGCCATGAACAAAGTCCAAACCGAATCCTTGAACAGGCAATGTACTTAATGCTTCATAGGCACTTAAAGCTTCGAAATAAGTCTGTAGCATTATTTTAGCCTCAGGAACGGCAGTGGCTAACTGGTCATACATTTCTTTCACCAGCTTTATCTCTGCTGGATCAAGTGTTAAGACGAGGGATGGCTCTTCTAGCTGAATCCAAGTGGCACCTGCATCCACTAATTCTTTTAATACCTGCGTATAGAGTGGTAATAAAGCTAATAAGTACTCAACCTGTGTTAATTTGTTGTAGCCTTTCGTTAACTTATAAAATGTATAGGGACCAATTAGTGTCGGCTTCGCAATGATACCGAAAGTTTCCTTCGCCTCTAAAAAGTCGGCTAACACTTTATTTTCTGTTAGTTGTAAGGCTTGTCCCTCATACTCTGGAACAATGTAGTGATAATTTGTATTAAACCATTTTGTCATTTCACTAGCTACGGCTGTTTTGTCTCCTCTTGCTACACTGAAGTAGGTATGAAAATCGACTTTACCACCTTGCCAGTTAAAGCGCTTTGGAACTAAACCAAACATCAAAGCTGTATCTAACATTCTATCGTAAAACGTAAAGTCGCCAACTGTCACCATATCGATTCCAAGTTGCAGCTGCTTGTTTATTCTTGATAAACGGATTTTCTTTAATTTTTCCTCAAAGTCCTCCTCAGAAAGTTCATTGCGCCAAAATGCTTCTAGTGCTTTTTTCCATTCGCGTTCCTCCCCTATATAGGGATAACCGATCAATGTACTTGTATAGTTCATGTTTTTAAGCTCCTTTTTTAGAAAAAATAAAAAGCCATTCTCCTATTAGGAAAATGGCTGCATGTTAAAATTAATAATGCTAAAACAATACGAAAAAGTATCTACTTTCGCATAAACGTTATCGCACAGTGCCTATTTGGTCACTTTTCACCACCTATTTCCACGTAGGTATTTGGTGTGTACTAGAAATTGGCAGGTCTCCTGGCTTTCCATCAACACGCCTCACAGCCTTCCCAGTTTCCCCAGTGGCATTTGTGATTTGCTCCGAATTACAGTTGCGGGACAGCGTCGGATTTGCACCGACTTCCCTTTTAAGCCAAACTTTCATTTGGCACCAAGTCTTACACAATATTCAATTATGCTCCTACTATAGCACATATTTCAGAATAGTAGAAATTATTTTTCAACTATTATATAAATTATTTCTATAAATATTATAGGAATTATTGTATAGTACTAAGTGAAAATAAGGTTACATTGTATTCTGTAAAAAAATTTGTTACTATAAAAAGACAATTATGAGAGGACTGATGAATGGACAATGAAGAACTAAACTATATTTTTATTTGAATTGAATGATTTCAAACACAAAATATAGGGTTAGTCTATCCATTTTTAACTATCAGTTTGCATTTTATTTGTCATGACACAAATTGCAAATCGCATTTATTCAGAGAAAGACTAATCCTTCCAATGTACAATTGGAGGGTTTTTTTCTTGCTTTCATAGTTGATTTTGTACCTTTCATTTACCCATAAAGGAGAGGAAAAATATGAGCGATTCAGAAACTATTGTAACGCATGTAACACTCCGTATAAGTCGTTAATATCCATCTGCTTATACGGAGAAATCAACCATAGATGGATAGACCGACTTTGTATGAAAAGTAAACTGTTGCAATACAAAGGAGGAATTATCATGTCCATGATACAAGTACAAAACCTAACTTTTTCTTATCCAAGCAGCTTTGACAATATTTTTGAGAATGTCAACTTTCAAATCGATACGGATTGGAAACTTGGATTTATCGGTAGAAACGGACGAGGTAAAACAACATTCTTTCAGTTGTTATTAGGAAATTATGAGTATAGCGGAAAAATCATCTCTTCTGTAGACTTCACTTATTTCCCCTATCCAGTTTCTGATCCAAATAAATATACCCATGAAATATTTGAAGAAATTTGTCCTCAGGCAGAAGATTGGGAATGTCTACGTGAAATAGCTTACCTACATGTAGATGCGGAGGTCATGTATCGTCCTTTTAAAACATTATCCAATGGCGAACAAACAAAGGTGCTGCTTGCTGCGTTGTTTTTGACAGAGGGTCAATTTTTATTAATTGATGAACCAACCAATCACCTAGACACGAATGCACGAAAGACGGTTTCCGATTATCTTCGCAGGAAAAAAGGATTTATTTTAATTTCACATGACAGAAGCTTTTTAGATGGCTGTGTTGACCATATCCTATCGATTAATAGAGCCAATATTGACGTTCAAAGTGGAAATTATTCTTCTTGGAAGTTAAATTTTGATCGTCAGCAGGAACACGAAGAAGTAACCAATCAACGACTGCAAAAAGATATCGACCGATTAAAACAATCCTCAAAGCGTTCGTCAGGTTGGTCTAATCAAGTGGAAGCCTCCAAAAACGGCACAACCAATTCAGGTTCCAAACTGGACAAAGGCTTTGTTGGACATAAAGCAGCCAAGATGATGAAACGAGCGAAGAACCTGGAATCCAGACAACAAAGAGCTATTGAGGAAAAATCAAAACTGCTAAAAAATGTTGAAAAAACCGAGTCATTGAAAGTAGAGCCATTGGCATATCCATCAAAAGAAATGGTTGTTGTCACGGATGTATCGATTCGGTACGATGACCATATCGTGAATAAGCCTATTAGCTTCAAAGTGGCACAAGGGGATCGAGTTGTTTTAGATGGCAAAAATGGAAGCGGAAAAAGTAGTATGTTAAAACTTATTCTAAGTAAGCCCATCCAACATACAGGCTCCATAAAGTTAGCTTCAGGTCTAGTCATTTCCTATGTTCAGCAGGATACATCCCATTTAAAGGGATTGCTATCGGAATTTATTGAAGAGCATGGTATTGATGAGACGTTATTTAAATCAATCCTGCGCAAGATGGATTTTGAGCGTATTCAATTTGAGAAGGATATCTCTCATTATTCTGGTGGGCAAAAGAAAAAGCTGCTGATTGCTAAAAGCTTGTGTGAGAAGGCTCATTTATATATTTGGGATGAACCACTCAATTTTATTGATATCTATTCACGCATGCAGATTGAAGAGCTCATAAAAAGCTCTCATCTCACAATGGTGATTGTTGAGCATGATCAGGCATTTCAACAAACTGTAGCAACGAAAACGATAGCTATGTCGTAAAGAGAAGAATCCATTTATGGATTCTTCCTTTTTAATGATATTGAAACCAATGGATCCATTTAGAATTTGTCTCTTTCACGATATATAGCTCACCTAGTGATGCACTTTGCGCTGGCAGTAATCTTGGAAACCTTAATCGAACAAACCAGGAGTGATTAGCCACATTTTCTCCACAGAAGTTCACCGCCATTTTATAGTAATTCTCCTCCATGCCAGTTAATATGGGCATGGGCTTTATCACCTCAATTTGCCACTCCTGATAATCAGGGCTTGAGCCATATACTTTTGGAATGATGTCAGCTAATGCTTGACTAAGCTCGTCTTTGTCTTTCACCGTTGTTTTCATCAATACATCTGGATTTGGACATTTTAAGCCTTCAGGTTCTGACCCCGAAGTAGCTGTTGGAAATAACAAAAGCATACATAAAAAGGGCAGTATTATTTTTCCCATTGTTCAATTCCCTTTCTTTAAAAATGCTCGATAATTTGCTGTGATTGGTGCACTCTATAAAGTATCATCCTGCAGAAAGGTCACTATTCCATGAAAAAATTTGCTTATGTTTTAATGTTTATCTTCACTATGTTCATTCTGCCATGTAAGATTTATGCGCAAAGTGAACAAGCTGATGAGCAACTAATCAGGGACACATTCATTACAATCCTTAATCCATTTATTGAAAAGGAAATTGATCATTACTATGGCTATCCTAAGCAGTATGGCTTGTATGATGTGAAAATTTTAAAAATTGTCAAAGAAAGTCAGTTTAGCTTTAAAGTTAGCGTGGAAGTTACGACCTTTGAGCATGCGCATTCCCCACCCTACAGTAAGGAAATCATTACGTTTGAAGTCAGTCCAACTGGTGTCATCACACTTCGCTATATACATGAGGCAGATGATGTAGAAAAGGCAATAAACGCATTCTATAGGGCAACACTGTTAGATATACAGTAGAGTTTTAAGCTGGACTTAGCATCTTATACTTCCTACCGATACGATCAATTGCAATATCAAGCTGAAATTAATAATGATATGAAATCCCTTGCTATGATTGCAGAGGAAATAGTGACCCATATTTTATTTCCTGAGCGAAAGATTCCCTACAAAAATGTCATAGACCCTGTCACTTTTATCAAGGGTAATATAGGTTATATGCTCTTTAAAAGAGCGGATGGTACAAATGTAAGCTATCAGCTGCAAAAGAAAGACGGCACATGGATCGTAACAGATAAAACAAGTAAGCCAGGTAAGAAAATGGAGGATCTGTTACCGTGGTATATATAGAAAAATGAAGCCAACTGATTCCATCAGTTAGGCTTCATTCTTTAAGAGCGTTTGCATCATACTTTTTATAATTCCCATGTGAAAATTTTCATGGTTCATATGAAAGACAACCATATCACCTAATGTTTTCATACCTAAAAAAGGTTCTTTAAGCGGTTCATGTAGATGTCCTGCACAAGCTTGTTCAATCAGAATTGGTTGTTCCTCTAGGAGTATAATAATTTGATCCATTGTTGGCGGTTGCTCAGTCCAGTTATCTGGTTTACTGCCACTAGGAAACATTACATGATAGGATAGAGGCAAATGCCTTTCTTGTGTAACAGCTGGAAAAATGGTATGATCCCAACCAACTAATAGATGACCAGCATTCCAACGAATATTGTTATGATGTCCTGCGGGTATCTGATCAGCAATATTCTCAGGGATCGTACGTAGAAATTCAACAGTCCAATTACGCCACATTTTCATTTGCATAAATAATTGTGCTTCGTTCATATACTAGCTCCCTTTCTACACGTTTTCAGTTATATTCAATACCATGGATTAAATTAATTTATAGTAAATTACGGTTGCTTCTAATTCTCCATCTGGTGAAATAGTATATTGAGGAATTTTCCCCACTTCTTGATAATCTAATGATTTATATAATTTATTGGAAGGATCCCCTTCTCTCGTATCTAAAACTAGCAAGGAGCGGTTTTCTTGTTTTGCTCGTTCCTCTGCTTGTTGCATCAGCGCTCGTCCAATACCGTTGCGTCTAAAGTTGGGATGTGTCATTA
Source organism: Lysinibacillus sp. GW823-FHT02G10 (assembly GCF_058797135.1). Classification (NCBI taxonomy): domain Bacteria; kingdom Bacillati; phylum Bacillota; class Bacilli; order Caryophanales; family Bacillaceae; genus Lysinibacillus; species Lysinibacillus sp. GW823-FHT02G10. The sequence goes on along the minus strand of NZ_JBXAJI010000001.1, from coordinate 1,220,492 downwards.
ACTTGCAAATTTCAGCACGATGAATGCCATTTGGTTTGCTAGTTAAATGCAATTGAATACTACCTGCAATTTCATTATTTATTTTCGCAATGAATAGTAAGACATCTGACGCTAAGACAGATTGCCAATATTTTATCGCTTGTTCTTGTGTGAGTGGAGGTAAAAAACCTATGGATGCTCCTTCATCTACGACCATAATCAATAATTCAGTAAGCTTCTCCAAATCTTGCTCAATATGGTGAAGCTCAATTATTTCAATCTTTTGCATGCCGAAAGAGCATCTCCTTTTTATAAAATTATTACCTACTATTAAAACAGAAATTACTTTTCCGAAATCGTTTCTAAACGTTGAGTAAGAACTCGTTGTATTTTCTATAAAATTTTTCTGGCACGGGGAGATCAATTTCAGCTAATTTTGCCTCTATAGATTCAAATAATTTTATACATTCTTGTTTCCTATTTTGTTGAATTAAGAATTCTAACAATTGAAACATATACTGTTCATTGTATTCGTCTAGCTCTAAAAGCTTTTGTAGGCAATTATACTTTAATAAAGTGTGGGCAACGTCTGTACGTGCAATATACTGTTCAAGCACATGTAATACAGATTGCTTTAAGCGGAGCCTGATTTGATTAACCCATAAATACTCCTCATCTATTAAAAAATCACCCTCATAGCAATTCAATAACTGCTGAATGGATTTCTCATCATGTTGATCCTGCTCCAATAGTTGATTCAGCTCATCATAATCAGTTTGAATTTCCGCATTTAATTTATAGTGATTATTGACCAAGAGTATGGGATCTTGAATACCATTGTCCTTTAATATCTTTCTTAAATGATAAATAGTTGTATGTAAATTACTAGCTGCCTTTTCAAAGTTCAAATCTGGCCACAATTCCTCTAAAAGAACTGCATTTAACATAGGCCGTTTTTGGTGAAATAGTAAATATAAAAATAGTTCACGTACTTTTCTTGTTCGCCACTTAATCACATTATGTTGAACATCCAGTAGATAAAAGCTGCCTAATGTATGCGCATATAATGAGTTTTTCTTCTCATCCCTCGGCGCCACCGTCACGACCATTTTTTTCTGTGCTTTTGTTAACGCATTAATCAGTCGTTTTTCCTGTACTGGCTTTAATAAATAATCTGTTGCCTCAACTTCAAAAGCCTCCACGGCAAATTGTGTATGAGCTGTAACAAAAATGATTTGTAAGGATGGTTGCTTGTGTAGGAGATGCTTTGCAAGTTGCATACCGTGTGTGTCAATCATTTCAATATCTAAAAACACTAAATCAATTATTTCTTTTTCAAGAAACTGGAGGGCCTCAGTTGGATTTGTAAATGTTCCCTTAATGTTAATCTGAAATTGGGCAAGTTGTTTAACCATAATAGATAAAACATCAATGGCCAATTTTTCATCATCAACGATCATTATATTCATGTGACACCACCCTCTGGTAATAAAATGACAATTGTTGTTCCCTTTCCTTCTTCGCTGTAAATTCGTAAACTAGCATTTTTTATTAATTTAAATTTTTTTAATGGATTCATAAAGCCAATTCTTGTACTTTCTTCATTTAGCAATTGGTGCAATTTTTCTTCTGAAATTCCTACACCATTATCATAGATTTTAATTCTTACAAATTGTCCCTCTCTCTGTAGGCTTAATTCTATGGTCCCTCCCTCTACTTTCTTAGAGATCCCATGGAACACTGCGTTTTCAATTAAAGGTTGAATGGACAATGCAGGGATTCCTAATTGTATCGATTCGTCAATATCATATTTAATACGTAAACGATCTCCAAAGCGCATTTTTTCAATTGATAAATAGGCTTTTACAAGCTCCATCTCCTCATCAATGGGGACAATGCTATTTCGATAATGAACATTCAGTTTTGCACGGAAATAAGTGGCTAAACAATAAAGAGCTTCACGTGTGTTTTCCATATCTGTATAACTTAAACCAATAATCGTATTAAGTGTGTTATATACAAAATGTGGTGTGACCTGTGAATATAAATAGTTCATTTCTACTTCGATTGCATCGATTGATGATTGTCGAACAGCCAATAAAGATTCAATACGAATAAAAAGTTCATCGGTAGAAATCGGCTTTTGTAGATAATCATTCGCCCCTACTTTTAACGTTTGCAGTAAGTCAGATTGCTTCATAACTGTAGTTAAGATAATTATTGGTAGTTCCAGCATATCATATTGTTTACGTACACGTTTACATAACTCATAACCTGACATCCCATTCATCATTAGGTCGATTAACATACAATCTACATGATTGGTTTTAATATAATCGATCGCATCAAAGCCGTTATCTAAGGCGATCACTGTATATCCCTTTAAACTTAGTGCTTCCGTTAAAGTTTTTATATTGACATGGTTGTCATCTACCACCAGTATTTTTTTATCACTTCCTTTATAAATAAGGGGCAGTCGAAGCTGTATTTCTGTATCTGTATGTGATGTAATGGTAGCTTGTTCATTACTTACGTTTTCTAGTGTTGAGAGGGGCATTGTAAATGTAAATGTTGTCCCTTCCCCTACAGTGCTTGTCACATAAATGTTACCATTTAATTTTTCAACAATATTTTTAGTGATACTTAGTCCCAAACCTAGCCCTTCTTTATTATGATGATTGTTTCCTTGATAAAAGGCGTTAAAAATACGATCTAATTCTTGTGTCGGAATTCCACAGCCTGTATCACTTACTTGGATGACCATCTGCTCCTGTTCAACATGCGCAGTGACTATGATTGTTCCATTTTGTGTGAATTTAATTGCATTATGCAGCAAGTTATATAAAATTTGTTTAAAGCGTAATTCATCCGTGTAGATCTTTGGCAAATCTAAGTTTATCTCTGCTGTTACCCTTACTTGACTATTTTTGGGCATAAGACTACGAATTTCGGCTACTACCTCATGTATAACAGATAGAGATACACTGCGTAGACTAATCCTTACTTCCCCTGTCATTTGATTAGAAGAAAACAATAAATCTTCTACTAAATGACCTATGCGCTGTGTAACGCTGTGAATTAGAATAACTTGCTCCTGTTGAGATCGTTTTAATGGTCCTTGAGCACCTTCCATTAAGGATCTGGATATATTTAATATTCCGTTTAGGGGGGCACGGAGTTCATGCGAAGTTTTCAGAAGAAATTCATTCTTCATTTGATTATGTTCAAGCAATTCTTCTGACAATGCTGCTATTTTTAAAACAGCTTTATTGGCACGATAATTTAATAATGAGGCAAAGCCAAATAATATTAGTAAAAATAACATAAATTCTGTATAGTCAAAAGGCATCCCAAATAAAAAGTTACAAATGAGTAAAATAGAATAACAACTAATCGCTGTAATAACTATTAGCACATAACGCACAGCCTCTAAACGTTTTAGCATGACCTTTATAAGCAACCATATATTATAGAAAATAACTGGAGCCGTGACACTGATATAGATTATTTTTCTCATAATCATTTCAAATTCTGAGGAGGCCCTTTCATTTTTTGTAAAGGGATTATAGATACCGTACATAACAAACACGATACCAAGTAATATGGCAAGCGTGTATAAAATTTTTCTTTCTAGTAATTGTGGATACATCGCATTTATAAAAAATGTTAAAGCAAGCAGTGCGAGTGGAATGATTCCTAATTGCAGACGTAATTGATTGACCGTCGATAGATCAGTGAATAAAAGGAAAAACACCTTTTGATTGATAAACGACATATAAAATCCTAATGAAATAGTAAATAGACCAAAGAATAACTCTTCCTTACGCTTGCGATTCTGTAAAAATGTAAAGACATAGATCGCACCAACTATAATATGACCTATACTCACTACTATATCTAAAAACACTTTCCAGTGATAATGCTTTTGAATAGCCTTCATCGTACCAAATTCAATAGGATAAACAATTCCAGCCTGAGGATAATTGTAATTTGCAACATGGATGACAATGTCTAGTCTTTTATTGACACTAGGAGAAAAAACGGTATATTTATCATCATTTTCAGATGCATATGCGCTTAAAACAGTACTTGGATTTCCTTTAGCCCCCACCTCAACGCCATTAATGAATACACGACTAGCTTGACGAATCGTTCGAATATATAGGCCGTAAACTCCATCTGATGGTACCTCTATGTTGACGTGATAGGTTCCCACCGAAAGCCCCTCTTCATTTGGCTCTACATATGCTTGCCAATTAAAGGGTATATTTAAATCCAGTTTTTTATGTTGATAGCTATCAAAATTTTCCCCCAAAGAAATTAATACATTTGGATAAAAGGCCCATTCTCCTTCTAGCTTTACAGGCTTTAATAATTGCTCTTCCTCTAACTTTCCTATACCTTTATGTATAATTTTTGGCTGATTAGTGGAGAAATAATGCCAATTACCAATAAAAAAAACAATCACAAAAAGCATGATTATACTTACAATAATTATGATATTTTTTTTCATTTTCGTGCCCCCAAAGATCGATCATTTATGATGTATCTTTACATCATATTGCTCACTGTTTTTACAATCAACCCTTTTTGAGATAGTAGCATACTGTGTTTGAACAAAATCTAAACAAACAATAATAATACCTTTCTTGATGTTTTGTTTGTTGTTATTTTAAAAAAATGATTGTGAGCGGATTAAAAATTTTTATTAACCTCTGGAAACATGTGAAGTGAATTGTTTTCAATAAATTACTATTGTCTAAATAGACTTTCCACATTATTGAAGGAAAATATTAATCATTAAAATTTTTCTAAAAAAATGTTATTATCAGAAAGGATTTTGATTGATGGAGGATTTTGATGAAGGTTGATTTTGAAGAGTTATTAAATGGTGTTTTTTCATCTTTACAAACTATTGATGGAGTAAAATCCGTGAATTCCATTCTTGAAGTACTAAAGGATCGAATTATTTTCCCTGAGATTACCACTTTAATATTGAACACTAGGTTTGAACTGGTTTATTTATTTAACGAGCAGAAAGTAGTGTTTAAAACATTAAAAGAAGTATTGATTGATTCAAATTATATAGAAGAAATTAATTTAATCAATCAACATTGTCATTCAATTGAAAGTATTCTAAATGACTTTGTTCACACAGATACACTTAAAAATTATTCTTTAAGTCTCCTTTCCTTTAAATATAAAGAGAAAATTCCGAATAGTTAATATTGTGGTGGTGAAAACGTCCAAAAAATGGAGTGTGGCAAGTGTTTTTTCTCCAAACTCCATTTTCCAGACGCTAGACCTAGTATTTCTGTTGATATAAAATGGTTTGGGCAATTCCGATAAAATATTCGGATTCTACAATGATATGATTTAATACAACTTTAGCTGTAGGATTTGCGCTTATCGGTTGACTTTCTTGCATAAGCGTTTGGCAAAACTGGATAAATTGATCACTCTGTTGCAAACAGAAGGAAGTAAGCTGTAAAATATCCTGAAACAGAGCTGGAGAAACTTGTCCCTGGGAACGATTGACGGTTTCTATATATCTCACAACTTGCTGATGTGTTTGAGCGAAAGCTTTTTCCCATTCCTTTAACGCATCGACATATTGCTGCTCCAAATCTTTCACAAGCTCTCTTATTACTACTGTATGCTCCTCTTCTTGATGTTTCCAAAATTCAGCTTCATCTAATACACGTAATGGCATTTGATGGCCATAGTAAAATTGCATAAAAATCCCCTCCCACTTATCTCTATTATGTATATACAAGAAATGTGGAAATAGAACTTTGAAAGAGATTCACGTCATAGTAGAACTGTTAAACCAAGCATTGTTTAATAGCTTAATGCCTGTGTCAATCTCATCTTCCGCTAGATTAGCAAATCCAAGTAATACCTTTGCAGGCTGAACAACCAATGGATTTTCATAAAAAATAGATGTTGGGTAGACCTTAACACCAGCCATTTTTGCTGTATCAATCAATTCCTCTTCAGTCATCTTATTTTTTGGTTCAAGTAAAATATGTAAGCCACTGCTGGCTCCATAAATTTTCCCATTTTCCCCGAACTTTTGTTGAATGGACTTTAGTAATGCCTCATATCTTCGCTTATAACTATTTCGTGTTTTATTCAAGTGTCTCTCCCAATACCCACTCTCTATAAATAGCTGTAACGTATGCTGATGGAGTCTAGACACAGTTTGAACATAGTAATTGTTTTGATGAAATAAATCCATTAATTTTCTAGGTAATACCATATAGCTTAGCTTAATGGCTGGAATCAAAGATTTTGAAAAGGTGCCCATATAGATGACGCGATCACTTGAATCTAATCCCTGTAGTGCAGGAATCGGTTTTCCAGCATATCGAAATTCCCCATCATAATCATCCTCGATGATATAAGCATCTTCTTCCTTAGCCCACTCTAGTAATGCTAATCTTCTTGAGATAGGCATAACCGTTCCAAGGGGAAATTGATGGGAGGGTGTGACATAAACAGCCTTGATGTTATTGTTTCTTAAGGGATCGATATGAATACCATGCTCGTCAAGTGGGATTGGTTTCACCTTTATACCATTATCTTTAAACAAGTAACGAACGCGATAATAACCTGGATCTTCCATAGCAAAAAGCTCATTCCGTCCAATTAGGTTACATACGATACCAAGAAGAAACTGCAAGCCTGCTCCTATAACGATTTGCTCTGCACTGCATTGCACCCCTCTTGATTCATAAAGATAGCTTGCCATATAATTTCTTAATTCCAGCTCTCCCTGTGGATCTCCATATAAAAGGAGTTGAGCCTGTTCTTCATCAAGGCTCTGCATTGATAATTTACGCCATATTTTAAAGGGAAAATCTTTTAAATTAATATCTCCATAATTAAAATCGTACTTAATTGCTGGTCGTTCTTGTTTCTGCTGAGTCGCTAATTGTGGTTCAAAATGATGAGGGCCTCCTTGAAAATAACCTTTTTCAAGATCAACCACATATAGTCCATCTCGCTCTTTACTTATCACATAGCCCTCTGCAAGGAGCTGCTGATAAGCTGCATCTACAGTGTTGCGACTAATCTGTAAATGTTTAGCTAGACTACGCTGAGACGGCAATTTGCTTTGAGCCCTTATCTTTCCGTTTTGAATTTCTGCTTTTATATAGTTATATAATTGAAGGTAAAGTGGCTCCTCATTATTCAGGTTTGGTGTCATTTCGAGCATGATTTTTGGCTCCTTTAGAAATAGCGTTGTTGGCACTTTTATGAGGTGCCAGTGATTGATTATAATAAAATCTACATCGTTGAGTAGAAAATGTAAAGATGTGCCTACATAATTATTTGTTTATTCAAAAAACTCACGATGATTTTATGTATAAGGAGAGGTTTCCATGTATGTTCCTAAGTATTACAAAGTATCGGATTTAGAAGAAATCAAAGAATTTATTCAACATAATTCCTTTGCAACAATCGTTTCAATTCGAAAAGGTAAGCCTATTGCAGCCCATATACCCGTGTTGCTGAAAAAAATCGAGGATGACTATTATCTGACAGGTCACTTAGCCTATGGTAACCCTTTATGGAAGACCTTTGAGGAAGTACAAGACATTCTCGTGATATTTAATGGTCCACATGCCTATATCTCTTCCTCTTGGTATGAGCATGAAAATGTGCCAACCTGGAATTATCAAGCTGTCCATGTATATGGAAAGGCAAGTCTGATTGAAGGAATAGCTTTAGAACAAGATTTGACTAGCTTACTTGAAAAATATGAGTCATTCCGTGAAAATCCTGTGTTGTGGGATAAACTATCTCCTGAGCTTTTGCAGCAAGAAATGAAAGGAATAAAAGGGTTTAAAATAAAGGTGGAAGAAGTGCAGGCAGCCTATAAATTAAGTCAAAATCGAAATGCTAGTGATTACGCCAACATAATAAAGGAACTTTATAAAGAGGAAAATCCACATGCTGATGCGTTAGCTGAGGCGATGAAGAAAAATAGAAGCCATTAAAATAGCAGGCAGAAATGTTGTGAATCAACGTTTCTGCCATAAAATTTAGGCAAGTGTTTTCGTCATGATAAGATCAATTTGTTCTTCATCACCCATATAAAATGAATGGGCGCCTGTTTGGACAAAGCCTATTTTCTGATAAAAACCGATGGCACTGTCATTTTTCTCCCAAACCCCTAGCCAAATGCTTTTTTTGTTTTGAGCCACAGCCTCCTCTATTGCTTTATTCATAAGGTATTTGCCAAGCCCTTTTCCTTGATATTGATGTCGAACATAAATTCTCTCCACCTCTAATGACTCATTCCCCATTAGTTCGGATTGTGCTTCGTTGACATTTACTTTTAAATACCCAGCTATTTCTTCCTCATAATAGATAAAATAGAATGCTGAATCCAAATTGGCCAATTCCTTCTCTAGCTGTTGCTTATGAAAGGCACGCTCTAAATAAGCCTTCATATTTTCAGGGGAGTTCTGGTCTTTAAATGTATCATTAAATGTTTCAATACTTATTGCTTGAAGCTGTTTTAAATCTGCGTGCTCACACTTCTCTAATTTAACAGACATTGATTCCACTCCTTTGTTGTAAACTCTTTCTGGATTTTATATTGCAAATGCAATAAAAAGAGTATATAGTCAATTTAACGCAATTTTGTTGTATTTGCAATAAAAATAGTAGGAGGAGATCTTTTTGTTGAAATATGTCTTTTATGTAGTGGGCATTTTAATTTTAACGCTAGGTATTTCGCTCACGATTCAATCTAAACTCGGCACATCACCTTTCGATGCGCTTCTAGTAGGATTATCTAAAAATGTGGGGCTAACTGTAGGTAGTTGGGAAATCATCTTAGCTCTCCTATTAATAGGTAGTAATTCCCTATTAGCTAGACAAAGACCTGAAATTTTAGGGTTGGTTACTGCATTGATCACTGGCATAGGGATTGATATGTGGTTATTTTTATTACATGATATAGTGTCCCCAGATCTTTGGTTTAGCCAAGCTGTCTGTTTTACCACTGGATTAGTTGTAGTTGGGTTAGGAACGGCAACTTATTTACATACAAATTTTGCACCAATTCCTGTAGATCGACTTACTTTGATCATCAAAGAATTAACAAGAAAAACGGTTTTCTTCTCAAGAACCCTTATTTATATTTTATTTTTAATGTTAGCTATCATTTTTAATGGCCCCATCGGTGTCGGGACCTTATTAACAGTTTGCTTAGGTGGTTATATCCTCCATTTTTTTATGCCGATAACTGGAAGAATACTAGATAATATACTGAACAACTCCTAAAATATAAAACCAGATTCTCGTTCAAGAATGAGCTCTGGTTTTGATGACTAATTTTCCCCAAATTCCACACCGTATTGATTGAAAATGGCTTGGTATTTATTTTGAAAAATGGACCACCTCTGTTCGGTTCCATGCTTCTTCTGCAATGCATTATAATAGAGCTTTGCTGTTGTTACATCATTGGCTTGTAATAACAAATGAAAACTTTCTTCGCCCAAGTGCAAAAATGGCCCTGCTATATAATAATCAACAATGGATCTTGCAGAAGTCATCGTTTCATAGAAATTATGAACCTCCTCTAACCCCAGCAGCAATAATTTTGTTATTTCGTCCAAATTTGTAGTGGCTGTGATGGAAAATCGATCAGGTGCATCTTCGACAATGGAGTTAATCCTTCCTCGGAAGTGACATTCTGCTTCTTTGGGTGCTGTCACCATTTCTCTTGATTGTAGCCGTGCTAGCTCTGCCGCATATATCCCACAGTTCACATAAAACATCATAGTGTCGGCTGTATTACCAGAGGATTTTTGGAAATTGATCAGATAGATAAGGTTTTCAGTTGTTCGATAGAAATTCAATCCTTTCTTTTTAAAGCCTAGCTTGATTAGAAATGGCTTGATGTCCTGTTTTATTAATTCATTAAAAATTTGCTGCAATGGAATACCTCCTTCTCCTTTAGTATCCATTCGATTTATGTTTCCTTATTATTTCATTAGCTCGCAGCTGTATTTCTTCATGTTGAACCTACTTATTTTATATAGTTTAACGTATCCATTGCTCAAAAACATAAATTAAGGCTAACTTTTCCTATCTAACAGTAAACGACTTTGCAGTTACGGGAGCTACATAAAAGCAGAATTTTCTACCACCATCCTTAGTGTCATAACGTAGTATCACCTAAAAATAATAATGTTTAAATAACCGTTATGTTGGAAAGCCACTATTACAATAACGATTTTTCAATTGGATAAAACGTTTAAATTAACACTTATGTCCCTATAAATCCATTAATTTCATATATTTTTAGTAAAATTGCCCATTATTATTGCAAAAGTTTTACACAATTAAAATTAAGGTTTCAATTTTGGTGATTAGGGGTAATTGGTAATATTATTGAAAAATAACTCTGCCCTATTTCATGCTATTCTTACTTTAGTTCAAAGGCGAAAGCTTTTTGAGAGGAGTAAGATTGATTTGAAGAAAAAATGGTTACTACCCATTTTCGCATCGTTTATGTTCTTTACAGGTATGGGTATTCATGATGCGAAAGCGGCAACAATAGCAGATATAACAAATACAGCCAAAGCATATATAGGAGCTCCTTATAAATATGGAGGAACGGATATTAAGACAGGTGTGGATTGCTCTGCATATACACAGTTAGTTTTTTCTAAGCTAGGCATTTCATTAGAGCGTACATCTAAAGCTCAATACCAACAAGGTACTTCGATCGCAAAAGACAATTTAAAAACGGGTGATCTCGTATTTTTTAATACATCTGGAAGCGGTGTTTCACACGTTGGTATATACATAGGTGACAATAATTTTATCTCAGCTACTACAAGTTCTGGGGTTAAGGTAGATACAGTGAATGACCCATACTATTGGGGTTCACGTTATGTAGGGGCAAAACGTATTGCCAACTTCTCAGATTATGGAGAAGTAAAAGATGCGGAAATTGACTTTAGCATATATGCATCGCGTGGTGAGGTAGCTCTTCGATTAGCTAATAAATTACATTTAGATACGAGTAATACGAATTCAAGTTTCCCAGATATTAAGCCTTCGTCTAAATATGCAGGTGCTGCAGAGGCACTTAAAAAAATTGGCGTTTTTACGGGTGATGATAATGGAAAGTTCAATCCTGGTTCTCCAATGACACGTGGACAACTATCTAAAGTCTTAGTGGAAGCATTTCATTTAACACAACAAGGGACAGCTGAACAATTTATTGATGTTCCAGGCTCACATTGGGCAAATAATTATGTAGGGATCCTTGCTTCGAATAAAGTAACCGTAGGTAAAGGTGACGGCACATTCGGTGTGAACGACAATGTCACATTGGTCCAATTAGAAGCCTTTATCCAACGATTAGCTCAATAACTACTAGAATAGGTATTTCATCTATAGATGAAATGCCTTTTTTTAGTCTTACTAGGTTTCCCCACCTCTATATAAAATTTCTTAAGAAAAAACGGGCGTTGCTAAACTGAAGCAACACCCGTCTACTATTATTCCTCTACCTGTTTTCCAGCAACTTCCCCACCTGTGTGATTATCATAGTTAGGCTTAACTCGCTTTATAAAGAAGGCAAGTATGAGTGCGATGGCCGCAATCAATGTGGAAAGGAAGAACGTATAATTGATGCCATGTAGCATGGCTTCGTTTAAGATTTGCTGTTTTACTTCGCTGGCAGACTGTGTCGTAGCCTGTGCTGCATTGGCACTCATATTGTTCATCGCAGCTGTAGCCAATTCCTCTGCCTTGGCAGTTGTTTTATTGTTCATAATCGTAATCAGCACCGCAGAACCAATCGCACCAGAAACCTGTTGTAATGTGTTGTTCATAGCTGTACCGTGTGGATTATTGTGTGCTGGTAGCTGATTTAAACCATTTGTCATCACGGGCATCATTACCATAGACATCCCAAACATACGTAATGTATACAGCAGCACCAATGTAGAATAAGCTGTATCCATGCTAATTTTACTGAAGTAATATGTCGTAACAATGGTAATGATCAAGCCAAATACAGCCAAGCTTCTTGCCCCGTATTTATCAAAGAGCTTCCCTGTAATCGGAGACATAATTCCCATCACTATGGCACCAGGCAGCATGAGTAGACCTGAATCCATTGGGGAAATACCACGAATGGTTTGTACGTAAATAGGCATTAAAATCATAGCCGAGAACATCGCCACCGAAATAACGATGGAGATGGCTGAGGATAAGGCAAACATTGGATATTTGAAAATCCGAAACTCAAGCATGGGCTCATCCATTCGTAGCTGACGAAGGGTAAATGTAATTAAAGCAATTGTCCCAATAATAATTGTTCCATATACAAGGATATGATCCCATCCTTTTTCACCTGCGGAACTAAAGCCATAAAGCAAGCCGCCAAATCCAATGCTTGATAGAATAAGAGAAATCACATCGAGCTTAATGGCACGTTGTGGTGTCACATCCTTTAATTTAAAGGCTGCAAAAATTAAAGTTAAAATGGCAATTGGTAGCACAAGATCAAATAACATTCTCCAGCTATAATGCTCGATTATCCAACCAGAAAGCGTCGGCCCGATCGCTGGAGCTGTAATCATGACAAGACCGAACATTCCCATTGCAGCTCCTCGTTTTTCAACTGGAAATGCAGTTAGCATCACATTCATTAATAAAGGCATCATGATTGCTGAGCCTGCAGCTTGAATCATACGTGCTGCTAATAACACACCAAATGCAGGTGCAATACTAGCTAGAAATGTACCTAATGTAAACAGAGCCATCGCTGTAATAAATAATTTTTTATCTGTAAAGCGTTGAATGAAGAATGCACTGGCAGGAATTAAAATACCGTTAATTAGCATATAGCCTGTTGAAAGCCATTGTACTGCAGTGGCTTTCACATCGAATTCGTCCATAATGGCTGGTAGTGCAATGTTGAGTAAGGTCTCATTTAAAATAGCAACAAAGGCCCCGATAAATAAAATGGCAATCATGCCATAAGGCGCTTTTGTCTCAACTGAAATGGTTTTCTCTGACATATAGTATCAGTCCTACTTTCTTTATCTTTTTCAATTTCATTCACATGTTTAGGAAGCCATTTGATTGTCTCAAACAATGGAGCTTCTTCGTGTGTTTGTTCCCCCAATCTGCTGTTTTGCCCCTGCTGATTTCATCGCAACCACCCCTCAAAAAAATTAAAATTAAAATTGTTGACGACACAATAGATTGTATTGTATAATTAAAATAGGGATAATGTGCGGTATAATAATTATACAGTGTCTATCTCTATAAATTTATCACAAGACTATACATATTTCAATGTATTTCTCATAAATTTTTTCCCAAAAAGTCGATCCCTGAACTACAGGAATGCGACTTTTTTTGTTGTCGTTATTTTTTAAATATTCCTTCCCTAGTGTTAATTCATAATGTAGGCGGCTTCTTGTAAGTGTAGCGGCGATTATGCAAAACACTAATGATAGCTCCACCAAATTGTCTTCTTGCACTACTCAACTACTTTTAATGAAAAAAAGCAGCCACCTAGTATCGATTGAATATCGAGACTAAGTGGCTGGATGGTGTTTTTTTAACTAAGATTTAAGTGTCCGTATAGAAGGGGTGCCTATTTCCCCACTATACCTTTGTGGGAATTAAAATATAATAAGGTGTGACTGCCTTGATGTTTTCTCATCAGCAGCCTAAAGCTAACGATTGAGACTGTTTGAACAGGTAAAACTGAGAAAACCAACGATACTTGTTGTGAATTTTTTAAATCTCTTGATTAAAGTGTTTGCCTATTTTTATAGCGAATCAAGTGAACTACCTCTTCACTGATATCTTTCTCTTGCTACTAATAGGTTTGTCCTATCACCTTCCAGATCATAAAAAATTTCATTACTTGTGTGAATAATTGTGAATCCATCCACACTGCCATGATAGTAGTTAGCCTTGATGGATAGTTGTTATCCATGACTCTATCTTAAATACTTTCTAGCGAATTTAAACCATCCACTTAAGCACTTTCTTAGCCATCCACTTGGCTATAATTTACAAAATTACTAGAAGCTATTTAGAGCTTGTGCAAACCTTTTAATCCCCTCATTGATTGAATGAACATCCTCCCTCGCATAAGTGAAGCGTACAAAACCCTTTTTGGAGCCCATCGTAGATCCAGGAACATAAATGACGCCTCGCTTAATGGATTCCTCAAGTAATTGCGTTTCGTTATATTCCTTGAGAACATGACACCATAAATGTATCCCACCTCGAGGAATGGAAAACGTCACTTCGTCCTTTAAATACATATCGAGGCTCTGTACAATGGTATCTCGTCGTGTTTCTAATTCCTTCACTAAATGCTTAATATGCAAATTAAAATTAGGGGATTCTAAAAAATCATTGGCAATCCATTGCGTGAAACTAGAATGCCCAAAGTCAATTTGTTGCTTGGCATCGGATAGTCGTTCGATTACAGATGTAGGACCAACAATCCATCCTATTCGTAAGCCTGAGGCTACAATTTTGGACAAAGAGCTAATATATAAAACATTCCCGTTCTTATCGAGCGATTTAAGCGTAGGCATTTTATCCCCCGAAAAAGCTGTTAGGCTATAGGGGTCATCTTCTACTACTGGTATACCTAGTTTAGAGGATATGTCTAGAATAGCTTCTCTTTTCTTTAAATCTAAGGAAGATCCCGTAGGATTATGAAAATCAGGATTTAGAAAAATCATTTTAATTCGATGTTTTTTATATAATACTTGCAAATCATCCGGGTTAATGCCATCCTTATTGACAGGAAGATAATGGATTTGTAAGCCTGCTGTTTTAAATATAGGCAGATTAAAGTTGTAAGAAGGATCTTCTATGGCGACTGCATCTCCAGGCTTTAACAGGCATTGGACAATCAAATGTAGGGCTTGCTGTGCTCCTGAAGTAATCAGTATGGAGGAAGGCTTTGTCTCAATTCCTCTGCTTTTTTTAATATGCCGTGAAAGAGTTGTCCGTAATATGTCACTCCCTAAAGGATGGTCATACCCAAGGCTACCGATAAATGAACGCGTTGCGGTAATTTCTCTCAAGGCGCTTTTGGGAAAAAGATCCTCGGATAATTCGCCAGTAGCTAGATTAATTAATTTATGTTCAATAGCCTCTTTTCTAATTTTTTGGGTAACAGGAAGGTTCGGTAAAAAGGAACCTGCCTCAATATAGCGATTCCAGCTAGGAATTCGTTTCCTCGTAATGCCCCAGATGTCTTTGCTAATGGTTGTGCCACTTCCACGATTTCGTTCAATCAGCCCCATTGCTTCCAATTCATCGTATGCATTAACTACCGTACTTCTGTTTACACTCAAAGCGTTTGCTAAATAGCGCTCAGATGGTAAGGGTTTATCGGGCGGGAATGTCCCATCTGCAATCCCCTTTTCAATGTATTCTGCGAGCTGCTTATAAATCGCTTTTTTTACTGTTCGATCAGGTTTCCAATCCATGTTTACTCACCTCAGTTATGCCTTATCCTTTCTTAGCTCTAGTAAATAAGCTAAAAAGACAATCATACTATAACAATATTTGAAACTAACCATCCATTTCCTTATTAATTTCACCATCCACTTTCAATTTCAATCCATTTTTTTTGATAAAAGCCCTTATTTGATGCGCATTTCCCTCTATAAAATTATACTGAAATTATTTTTCTCGTTTGAGAACATTCTGTGTTATCTTGGAAAACGCCTTGTCTTTCAAAAGAAGTCCCCCTATTATAAAAATCAATTGTGAATCGAATTCCATACAAACCCGTAGTAGCCTATAGCACTTCAATGAAACAGTTAAAGGGGTTTGTTTATGAAAAAAAGTTGGCTCAGATTAATTGGTCTTTCCACTATTGTCACTATGCTAACAGGCTGTGACCCATTGTTAGTATTAGATCCAAAAGGACCTCAAGCTCAAGTGCAAGCCAAAGATATTATGCTTTCGATAGGGATTATGTCCTTTATCGTACTCATTGTTTTTGTGTTGTTAGCTTATATGTTAGTGAAATTTCGTGCATCTAAGCAAAGCCCTGACTATAAGCCTCCCCACATTAAAGGGAGTACAAAGGTGGAAATCATTTGTGTAGGTATACCCGTTTTAATTGTAGCGTACCTATCCTTTATTTCTGTTGAAAGTAACTATAAGGTGGAATCTACACCAGAGAAATACAAACAGGAAGAGCCGTTAATCATTTATGCTTCAACATCGAACTGGAAATGGCATTTTAGCTATCCAGAGGAAGATATTGAAACGGTGAATTATTTGTATATTCCTGCAGAGCGTCCTATCGAATTTAAACTTTATTCTTACGGACCAATTACAAGTTTCTGGATTCCTCAACTGGGTGGTCAAAAATATGCAATGGCCGATATGGTGAATACATTGCATCTGGCTGCGGATCTACCTGGGGAGTATATGGGGAGAAATGCAAACTTTAATGGTAAAGGGTTCGCTGAAAATACGTTTAACGTAACAGCAGTGACTCAGGATGAGTTTGATGATTGGGTGAAGGAAGTAAAAGCAACAGCTGAACCATTAACAGAAGAAAAATTTAATACGTTGCTAGAACCAGGACACGTTGGCCAATCAACCTACACTGGTACACATTTAACATTCCTGCCAGCCCCTGAGGGTGAGAATGGTGGACATCAGCATGGCACATCACACATTAAAGATCATGCTTCTCAACAAAACGATCATTAATTAAAAGGAGACATAGTCATATGGAGTACTTCGAACGATTTGCTATACCCCATCCAAGCCCAGCTATCTATGCATCGATGGTTGCGATTGGACTGACGGTGATAGCAATTATAGTTGGCTTAACCTACTTTAAAAAATGGGGCTACCTTTGGCGTGAATGGTTAACAACCGTTGATCATAAACGTATTGGTATTATGTATCTAATTTCTGCCCTTCTGATGCTTTTCCGTGGTGGAGCAGATGCGATTATGATGCGCGCCCAAATGGCTGTACCTGACAATACATTACTTGATGCGCAGCATTATAATGAAATCTTCACAACACATGGAACAGTCATGATTATTTTTATGGCCATGCCTTTTATTATGGCCTTTATGAATTATATTGTGCCCTTACAAATCGGTGCAAGAGACGTTGCTTTCCCGCGATTGAATGCACTAAGCTTTTGGCTATTTTTCATGGGGGCCATGCTACTAAATATATCCTTTGTTATAGGTGGCTCCCCTGATGCTGGCTGGACGAATTATTTCCCTCTAGCAAATAATGAATTTAGCCAATCTGTAGGAACAAACTATTATTTATTTGCCTTACAGATTTCAGGTCTTGGCACATTAATTACTGGTATTAATATGATTGTGACGATACTTAAAATGAGAGCACCAGGCATGACACTTATGAAAATGCCGATGTTTACGTGGTCTTCATTAGTAGCAAACGTAATTATCGTTTTTGCCTTTCCGGTTTTAACGGTTGCCTTAACGATGGGAACTTTTGACCGACTATTTGCTACTAATTTTTTCACAACATCCGATGGTGGTATGGATATGCTGTGGGCAAACTTTTTCTGGGTCTGGGGGCATCCTGAGGTTTATATCCTGATTTTACCTGCCTTTGGGATCTACAGTGAGATCATTTCTACTTTTTCAGGACGCAATCTCTATGGCTATAAATCAATGGTCGGCTCCATGGTAATCATTTCCTTCCTTTCGTTTTTAGTATGGACACATCATTTCTTTACGATGGGACAAGGTGCTTTAACAAATAGTATTTTCTCGATTACAACGATGGCTATTGCCGTCCCAACTGGGGTTAAAATTTTTAACTGGTTATTCACCCTTTGGAAAGGAAAAATTGTTTTTACAACGCCAATGCTTTACTCCATGTTATTTATTCCTACCTTTACAATAGGTGGCGTAACGGGTGTAATGCTTGGCATGTCAGCCGCTGACTATCAATACCATAACACAATGTTCTTGGTTGCCCACTTCCATATGGTGATTATTCCTGGTGTTGTCTTTGCTATGCTAGCTGGCTTACATTACTATTGGCCAAAAATGTTTGGCTTTATGTTGAATGAAAAAATCGGCAAGTGGACGGCTTGGATTATTGCCGTCAGTACGCTGCTAGCCTTTATGCCAATGTTTGTCTCTGGCTTAGATGGACAAGCACGCCGTATGTACACTTATTCTGCCTCTACTGGTTTCGGGCTGTGGAATATGATTTCGTTTATCGGTGCAATTGGCTTAACAATTGGTTTTATCTTAATTGTTTACAATGTTATTTACAGTATTCGTTATTCACCAAGGAATGTTGGGTCGGATCCATGGGACGCTCGCACATTAGAGTGGGCTACACCAAGCCCTGTGCCTTATTATAATTTTGCCAAGGTTCCACACGTGATTTCAACAGAAGCGTTATGGGATGCAAAATATCATCAGCATGAACTGTTCCCAGAGCCATATGAAAAGATTCATATGCCGAATAATAGCGGTGTACCTTTCATATTAGGCTGTATTTTCTTTGCATGGGGCTTCTCCTTTGTTTTTGGTATGTGGATACCAACAATTCTCACAACCATTGGTATTTTTATCTGCATGGCTCACCGTTCATTGGAAAAAGATCCAGGACACTATGTACCTGTCGAAAAAGTGAAAGCAACGGAATCGAAATTGCGAGGTAGTCAATTATGAAAATCGATCAATCACTTCCTTTAGAATATAGTACTCAGCAAAATCAATTGAATATATTAGGCTTCTGGGTGTTTATTGGTGCTGAAATTATGCTTTTCGGCACATTATTCGCAGGTTATTTTGTTTTAGTAGACCGTACTGGGAATGGTCCAACAGGAGCGGAGATTTTTGAAATTACACCTGTTTTATTTGAAACGTTTATTCTTTTAACAAGTAGCTTTACCATTGGCTTAGGTATACATGCTATGCGTAAGGGCTATACGAAAGCAATGATATGGTTTTATGTTTTGACATTAGTACTCGGTGTCGTATTTATTGGTTTTGAAGTTTACGAGTTTATGCACTATATTCATGTTGGTGCGAGCTTACAGACGAGTGCCTTTACGGCTGCCCTTTTAACAACATTAGGAACACATGGTGCACACGTTACCTTTGGGGTATTTTGGGGAATGTTCATCGTCTATCAGCTCATCCAACGTGGTTTAACACCAGAAACAGCCAATAAATCGTTTATCTTCTCTTTATACTGGCACTTTTTAGATGTGGTCTGGATTTTTATTTTCAGCTTCATTTACTTGAAAGGAATGGTGTAACATGAGTGATTTATTCCCGATGAAACAAGTCATGGGGTTTGGTGTGTCCATAATCCTTACGATCATTGCGGCATGTGTATATTTTTTCAATCTATCTTTTCCAATTACCATGACTATTTTATTAGTCACAGCATTTATTCAGGCAGGCTTGCAGTTAGTTGTCTTTATGCATGCTGGTGAAACAAATGATAAACCAGCCATCTATACCAATATTTATTATGGCTTAATCATTGCGCTCGTGACCATTTTCGGAACATTATTATGTATGATTTGGGGTTATATCTAAATAGAAAAAAATCGTCCTTACTTAACTTAGTAAGGACGATTTTTGTATGGAAACGCATGATATATAGTCAAAAGACAATGAGGGTAAACAATTCTTTGAAATTTTCACCATCAAAGTAAGAGTCCACACTTTCATTCATTGTGATATCAAGTAATCATTGTTGAGATTGATTGAATGGGATAAATATAGGATTGCCTTTATCAATGTTTATTTTTATAATGCCAATTTTATCGATTTCTTCTTTTAAATGATTGGCGTATAGCACATCCTTTACAAGCTTTTATTGATATTCATGAAAATAATAAACAATGATGAAATCGATAATCAGAATTATTTTTTTCCTCCCCAAAATAGGATCATCTTCTGCTTGATTATTGTAGAACAATCATGGGGTTGTATATGTTAATGACAGCATTAAATGTACTTTTTCATCCGAGTGATTGATATACGTGTGAAGTTCTTCACCCTTGAATTTAATGACATCCCATTGGTTTAGCTGATGGGTTTTCTCTCCGACCTTTAGCTCCAATTGCCCATTTAATACAAGCACAATTTCCTCGGAACCTGCTAGGTGACACTCGCTGTATTCACTATTCGGTTCAAGACGACCTCTAAACCACTCAGTCCCATTTGTTTTGAATAATGGATCGACAAACCAGTCGTTATTATGACCTGCGAATTGGTAGTCTGAGCCAAAACGATGAACCTCTATATTTTCTTCAAAAGATAGTAAAGCGACAAGCGGAATATTAAGCCCTCTACAAATTTTCCACAGAATATTGACAGTCGGATTCGTTTCCCCTCGTTCAATTTTCCCTAACGTCAATTTACTAACATTACTGACATTCGCCAGCTCCTCTAAACTCATCCTTTTGCTTTTTCTAATTTCCCGTAAATTTCCTCCAACTTGTCCAGATAAGTCGATATTTTCCTCCTGCATTCTGCGCACCCTCCCATTGACTTTGTATAAATAGTATATTATAGTATACAAGTCGATTAATTATAGTTTATTTTTTAATTTAAAAGTTAACTATAGTATATCAAATAATAACTAAAAGAGGTGTTTTCAGTGATGGCGAAATCAAAAAACTTTCCGATTATTTGGAGCGTTTTTTCTTTGTTTATACTATCTATGAATTTACGAGCTTCGATCACATCTATCTCGCCGGTATTGAAAAATATTCAAATGGATTTGCAGATGACAAGTGTTGTTGTAAGTTTATTAACAGCACTTCCCGTATTTTGTATGGGGATTTTTGCACCATTGGCTGGCAAGCTAAGTGAACGATGGGGTATCGAATGGACGATTGGGCTATCCGTTTTATTAATTGGTGTATCAACAGCTTTACGGTTAGTGGCAACTTTTCCTTTATTTTTATTAGTAACAGCTATTCTTAGTGGGATAGGTATTGCTATTACAGGTCCACTGATTTCAGGCTATATCAAAAAGGAATTTCCTAAATATTCTTCTACGATGATCGGTGTATATTCTGCGGGTATGGGAATTGGAGCGTCATTAAGTGCTGGGTTAGTTGTGCCTGCTATGCATGCTTTTCATCAATCATGGAACGCAGCTTTAGCAATATGGTCGGTATTTGCTTTTATGGGTATTATTGTTTGGATTCCAATTATCAAAAAATCCAAGCATTCTCAAGAGTCATTAGAGAAATCTACAGGTCAAAAAAGTCGACTACCTTGGGGAAACCGATATGTTTGGCTCCTTATGGTCATGTTCGGTTTACAATCTGGCGTTTATTATTCCCTCGCGACATGGCTCGCTCCAAAAGTACAGGATATGGGATATAGTGACGCCTACGCCGCAACAACGGTCACTATTTTTTCTGTCATGCAAATGATTTGTAGCTTTATCATCCCCATCTTAATAAATAATAGTTTCAAGAGAAAGCCTTGGATGCTACTTTGCGCTTCAAGCTCCTTTATTGGCATTTTGATGTTAATTATGGGCGGCATCTCGCCAATTTTCTGTGCGACGTTGACAGGGATCGGTGCTGGTGGTTTATTCCCGTTAGCAATGATTTTACCTTTAGATGCTACGACTACACCAAAAGAGGCAAGTGAATGGACAGCGATGATTCAATTCGGTGGCTATATCATTAGCGGCATCATTCCAATGCTTGTTGGTGTCATCAAGGATATGACGAATACATTTGACGTTGCCCTTTTCACTTTATTATTTATCATCATCATTATCATGGGTCTGACGTTAAAGGTTAAAACAAAGACGGAATCAGCTACTATTCGCGTTCTTCCTAGTAGATGAAGTAAGGCGTCTTTAAACCGTTTTTCAGACAGTAGACAATCTACTTTTGGAGATTTAAGTTGCTAAAATAGTTTGTCTCTTGCTTTATAGCAGATTTATCCAACAACATTTTTACGTAGTTCTTTTTATGCTACAATTCACTATAAATGAGGAAGGAAGATGTTTTATGAAAATATCCGTTTATGTTGCAAGTGCATTTAGCAAGGATCATCAAGGCGGAAATAAAGCAGGAGTGGTATTGAATGAAAATACATTGACCACTACTCAAAAAATGGCCATAGCCAAACAACTAGGCTATGCGGAAACCGCATTTATATCAGCATCGGAAATGGCTGATTATAAATTTGAGTATTTTACACCTAAGGAAGAAGTAGATTTATGTGGACATGCCACAATTGGTGCTTTCACGATACTGATGCATTTAAATAAACTTTTCAAAGATCGCTATACGATTGAAACAAACAGCGGTGTTCTTACTATTACCATAAAAGATGACATCATTTTCATGGAACAAAACAAACCGATATTCTATGATATTATTGCTCCAAACGACTTTATCGATTGTTTTGACATTAAAGATATAGACAATAAATACCCAATACAAATTGTTTCCACTGGCTTAAAAGATATTTTAATTCCGATAACAAGCGAAACACAATTACATGCACTGCAACCTAATTTTGAAAAAATAAAAGAAATCAGCGAGTATTATCATGTTGTCGGGACGCATCTGTATACGTTTAATGACAATCGAATAATATGTAGAAATTTTGCTCCACTATACGATATTAATGAAGAAGCGGCAACTGGAACTTCAAATGGTGCACTAGCCTGCTACCTTTATGAACAGCACCACTTGCAAAAAGAAGTCTATGTATTTGAACAAGGTTATTCTTTACACTCTCCTTCCGAAATATTAGTGAAATTAGCAACCAATAGCAAGAATGAAATAGAAAAAGTTTATGTTGGTGGCAAAGGCTATTACTGTGAAACAAAATATTTAAATGTAGAAGATATGGTGTGAACAATTAATTTCTCAACCTCAGACTGTAGATTTTTTGAATTTTAATATTAAAAATAGAAAAATAGATAAAAAGACAAACACATTTTTGTAATTGAACAATGTGTTTGTCTTCAATTTCTGCTACCTTTTATGATCTTGTGGGACATAACCGATTCGTTTCCATTGCTTAAGTGGCACATCCTCAATGAATGCCTTGCCTTTTTTCCACCCTAGAAGCCCGTCATGCATTTCAACAAAGTCGTTTTCCCTGCTTCATTATAATAATAAACCTACTTTAATCCCCTTATTTAAAATATTTTGATAGTCAATATAGTCATAGATATCGTCATCGATGAACGAACTTAATTCTTTCAATTCATCCATTGTTAAATCTTCAATGGCTTTGTCATGATCTTCACAATAAATAACGATGGAACCCACGATGCTGTGTGCATCTCTGAACGCAACGCCTTTGCTCACTAAATAATCAGCGACCTCTGTTGCATTCAGAAAACCTCCTTTGACTGCTTTTTTCATGTTTTCACTGTTCACCTTCATCGTAGCAATCATTTTTGACATAATTTGTAGACAAGATAATACGGTGTCCAATGCATCGAAAAATGGCTCCTTATCTTCTTGCATATCTTTATTGTAAGCAAGTGGTAAGCCCTTCATTGTTGTTAAGAGTGAAGTCAGTGAACCATATACACGTCCTGTTTTGCCTCGTATCAGCTCAGCGGCATCAGGGTTTTTCTTCTGTGGCATAATACTGCTGCCAGTAGAATAGGCATCATCAATCGTAATAAATCTAAACTCTTGACTACTCCACAAAATGAGCTCTTCACTTAATCTACTTAAATGCATCATAATGATTGAAAAATCTGACATTAACTCTAATAAATAGTCGCGATCACTTACTCCATCTAAGAAATTATCTACAGGCTTAGAGAAGCCTAGCTCATTAGCTGTCATCTCACGGTTAATCGCATGAGTAGTTCCTGCTAATGCTCCACATCCAAGTGGGCTTTCGTTCATAATTTCTATCGCTTTCACAATTCTTTTTTTATCGCGGTTTAACATATGATAATAAGCCATCAAATGATGTTGAAACGTTACAACCTGCGCACGTTGAAGATGTGTGTATCCTGGCATCATAACGTTATTGTCTTTTGCTTTTTGTTCTAAGCTCTGTTGTAACGCTTCAATTGAGGCAATCACCTCAAACGCCTTGTTTTTTGCATAAAGTCTAATATCTGTTGCTACTTGGTCATTACGACTTCTCGCTGTATGAAGTTTTTTCCCTGTGTCACCGATCCGTTGAGTCAAATTCGACTCTACGAAACTATGAATATCTTCATAATTTCCTTCAACTTGTAATGTGCCATTATCAATATCCTCTAAAATGGAAAGAAGTGCATTCTCAATACCTTGTCCTTCCCTCTCAGTCAATAAATTGCATTGTACTAGCATATGGACATGGGCAATACTGCCTTTAATATCTTCTTTGTAAAGTCTTTGATCCACCTTTAATGAACTATTGAAATCTTCCATTAATTTGTTTTCTTCTTTTCTAAAGCGACCGCCCCAAAGCTTCATCATTCATTCTCCTTCAATCAATCTATTAAACGTTATGATATTTCAGAAATGCTTTCCTGTAATTCCTCAATATTTCCTCTTTTACGCATATACCAGACACCATTGTAAACAGCAAAATAGTAAAAGGCTAAGCCAAATATAGCGACAATTACGGACATATAAGGGTCAGGAATGATACCTTTCCCACCGAAATTCCCTAAGAAAGACATCAATACAAGCATTAAAATATAAATAATAATGTAGATACCACCAAAAAATTCAACTGATTGGTGTTTTTGAATAAAGAAAATTACTAAATAACAAACAATACCTATTATTAATCCAGTAATGGCTAGCTGTACCTTACTCCAATTTGTCCAATAAATAAGCAGTGTGGCAAAAACGAATGCCATTGGCGCAATGAATTGCATACCAGGTAGCCCATTATTTTTTGTCAGACCTACTCTACGGAAAACCATAACCGTTACACATGCTGAAGCATATTTAAAAATACCGATAGCTCCTACAATCGCAACGATAGCTGTCCAGCTTTTCAGTGGGAATAAAAATAATAATCCTACTAGGAAATTGAGTGCAAGTGCACGTGTTGGAACACCGAATATTTTATTAATTGTTCCAAAATAAGATGGTAGGAATCCACTTTTCGCCATACCAAATACATGTCTTGACGTACCAGCTGTATAAGTAAGAGCTGAACCTGTTGGCGAAACCATCGCATCAGCTGTAATAATCCAAGATAGCCAAACCATATTAGCCATCATTGCTAAATTAGCAAATGGTGAATCAAATTTAATGCCACTCCAACCATTCGCTAACATTTCTGTTGGAACTGCGCCGATAAATGTAATTTGAAGTAACACATATAATACTGCCGCAACACCTAATGATGTAATGAGGGCAAGTGGAATATTTCTTCTAGGGTTGACGACTTCCCCACTCATCATGATGACGTTGCCAAACCCAGTATAAGCAAAAAATATTCCGGTTGTTAAAATGGCACTTAAACCAGCGCTATAGCCATTTGGTGCAAATCCTTGGCTTGAAAAATTCTCTGGATGAAAGCCTGTCATAAAAAATGCAATGATTGTTAGTACAGGGACTATAAACTTAATTGTTGTAATGATATTGTTCGTGACTGCGAATAATTTCACCCCAAAATAATTGAAAACAACAAAGAATATCATTAAAACCATCGCTGCAAGAATACCTGATGTTGTCAGTTGTTCTTTTCCTACATCATATAACCCTGGCCAAAACTGATTGGCATATTGAATAACACCTGATGATTCTACGGGAGCTGTAGCACAATAGCCAAACCAGATTGAATAACTAGTAACGGTAGCAAGCATTTTTCCGTGAGAATAAAGCGGATATCTTGCTAGGCCTCCTGTTTCAGGTTTTACTCTACCTAATTCAGCATAAACAAGCGCTATGAGTGTGATAACAAACGCACCAATAATCCAAGAAAGTATGGCTGCCGGGCCTGCTAATTTAGCAGCTACCCATGGTCCAAAGAGCCAACTAGATCCTATTATTCCCCCTAGAGATAATGTTGTAAGTGACCAAAACCCCATTTTCTTTTTCAAATATTGTTCTTGACTCATGAATGTTCCCCTCTCTGAAAAGAGAATATTGGTATGACCCTTTTAATTTGGACGCTTCAATAAAATGACGTTTTGACAGAAAAAATTTACATATTTTACTCTGCAGTGCAATGTAGTGTAGGTGACTAATATAGATTGTGCTCCTTTCTAGATGATGAAACATTGCACACATTTTTCATGCACCATTAATTAAAGGTTATTAAAAGGTGTTTACCTTAAAATGATTTTATTTTAATCGTTTGAATTTTTCAACACTTTTTTTACAAAAAAAATAACCATCTCACTTAGATGGTTATTTCAAACGATAAATTTTACTTGGTCGTCCTCTGGATATTTGTGCGTCTTTCCCTGTGTATTCGACGAGATCAACCTCACATAAACTGGCTAAAATGCGTCTAGCATTACTTTCATCCCAATAGAGATGTGCTGCTAAATCTTTAATGGTGAATTCCTGCCAATTCATTTTTTTAATAAGTGTGTATAATTTACTGTAATTTTTTAAACTAATTTTTGCTTTTTTTAATTTCTCTAATAAAATGTCATCATTAATACGGTATGAAAAGCTCACTTCATCTTCTTCACCAGCCGATTCAGTAATCGTTCCATTTTCTTGGACAATCACAATTGGTTGCTCCGATTTCTCCTTGGAGAGCTGGATGGCTCGCTGCGCATTGATTTCCGCAGAGTGAACGGTTACCCCATAGCCAATTCCGACAGTGACTGTTGTATGGGATTCATGTGATAGCTGATAGATGGTATCCTGTAAATCCTTGATTTTACGTTCAATGGCTCCTCTCGAACTAAAAATGATATAGCGACCATTTCCTTTTTCTAACAAGGAGCCATCTAGTTGCTCACAAAATCGCAATAACGTTTCCTTCAATTTTAATTCTAAATACTGTAAATGATAGGAACTCTTCGCTTTTTCAGAGATTTTATCAAAATGTTCGATTTCGATAATTTGCACACCGATCTGTGTATCCTTAAAATAGAAGGCTCTGAGTTTTTCTTCCAGTATTCGTAATGTTTGGCGGATTTCCATATCTGTAGTGGAAATGTGATAAGCAGGGACACCTGCCTCTTTCAGCCCGCGATAAACAGCTTCAAAGCAAGTCAAAGCACCTGCTGTTTTTTGTTGATTCCATAAGTCGATATGAAAATCCATTAATTCTTTTGTACTGGTATTTACATCAAAGGTTTTCACATAGATTTCTTTAGGCGCAAAATCTAGCTGTTTGACGGCTTGCTCCAAGTGTGAAGTCGTGATTTCATCAATGCTTACCTTGTTCAAAAATTCTCCCTGATAAAAGCCCATATGCAATAGACATTTATAAATGCCGGATTCAGTATGTTGAATATAAACTAAGTTTTCACCTGATTGTAACGTATTTTTCGCAACCATATACGAAATTTGGCCAGAAAAAAACCATGCATCAACAGCGTGATGATTATCCTTTACGATATTTACGGTTTCATGAAAATCATGATAGGGAAATGCTACGAAATTCATAGTCATTTCGTATTCTTTGCCTAATTGAATGATGCGCTCTACAGATGAATTAGGGCCAATGACTCCAACTGTATACATTTTTTCCTCCTAGTAAAATTACTTTATATATACCATTCTATAGAGAATTGCCCAATATTTATAGTGTCAATTAAAAAAGTCTGTTTTGGTAAAGGAAAAGGGGACAGGAGTCGCTCATATTTTATTCAAAAACGCGCTCATTCTTTAATTCACAACGCTCCGATACAGCCTTCTGAAACCCAACCTAGCAATGGGATGTTAACGGAAACATAAAGTGCCCTTGTAAGAAGGGCTTTTTCGAGAGAATGAATAAGGCATCGTCATCATTTGTGGTGATGGTGGCTGTCATGCCTTCGATTGAAAAGTCAGGTGTAAAATAGAATACTACTTTTTTTGTTGTATCCTTAATAATGCTTGCTAATACAGTCTCTGCATTGGTTGCCTGTAAAGAGATGATATCATAAATATTTAATACCCCTTCCTCCTCCTCCATTAATACTATTGTGTCAAATTCTTCTAAATAGTAAATAGCATGAGGGAAAACTAACGTAAAATAAAACATTAATAAACTTTCATTTTCCTCAACAGCAATCATACTAGAATGGATATAACGATTTTTTGCATACTCTTCAAGAAGTGCTAGATTCTGCTCAATTGTCAGCTGTTGGACGCTGGTCTGCTTTGGCTGAATAGGTCTTGTGGTAAGATCTAAGCTGTATTCACTTTCATGGATTCGCGTAAAGCCAAACTTCGGATAAAAATCTAGTACTGTTTCATTGGCAAAGAGATACATGAAATCACAGGCATCTTCGTACTCTTTCATGAGATGCAGCATCAACTGCTTTGCCAAGCCTTGATGACGATAATGTTCATCCGTCATCACTGTACCAATCTGAATTCCCTTTAATCGCTCACCATTTACGCGAATCGACATCTTATAAATAGAAGCATTCGCGATTACTTTTCCTGCTTGTACAAATGAGTAAGGAATATATTGGTCATTCCAATAGCCTTTGTTATACCAGCCTCGAAAGTCCAAACCAAATGTTTTCATTGCTAAATCATTAAAACTTGCCTTTAAATTTTCATTGTGACGATAATCACTAACTAATTCATATTTTGCCACGTCTATTCCCTCCTATTTTATGTTTCAATCGCTAATTTTTGTGGGAATCATCACCTCCTAAAAACAGAAAAAGACCCTATGAGAACAAGCTCATAAAGTCCTTTGTTATACAAAATATAACTGTGGATTAGACATCATTATGCTTCTCTTTTATCGCAAAAGGGCATTACTAAATAGACCCTATAATTTTAAAAAAAATTATAGAATAACCCCTTTATTAAATTCATTGAATTTAATTTGCGATAATTAGTTTTAGCATAAAAAAGCTAATCTCCCTTCTGTTTTTAAGATTACTATTATATTACCGTTATTTGTTAGATATGTCTACATGATGAAAATAACTGAAATAAGTATAGAATGCCCCTTTAAAGCCTATTCTATAAACGAAGTTAGCAATGAAGGGAGCCTACCATTTACTATGAAATTTAAACTACCTTTCAACAAACAACAACAACAACCAGTTCAAGAGGCGCCTAAAGAAAATCTTGTGAGAGTTGCACATGCCACAGATCATTTTATTCAATCGATTAAAAATGCTACTAATAATCCGGCAGATTTAATCGTTAAATCTCTTCCACCAAACGTCACTCTTATTTACATCGATAATTTGATCGATGATCAGACTTTAAATAATGATATTATTGCTAATTTACAGAGGAAGCCTCACGATACACCCGAGGCAATTGAGATGGCCCTTTCTATTGCAGAAGTCAGTCAATCCAGTCTACTAAGGGAAACCGTAGAATTGATGGTCAATGGTCATGTTGTGATTCACATAGGTGGCTTCCCGCAGACTATTTTAGCCAATATCGCTAGCAGAGAGTCTAGAGCATTGTCAGCGCCTGAGAATGAATCGCAGGTAATTGGTACACAGGTTGGATTTAATGAGAGTCTATCTACCAATATTTCCTTGATTCGTCGCTACATAGTGAGTCCTAATCTTTGTAATGAAAAAATAAAAATTGGTACACGGACAAGTACCTCTGTTTCTCTTTTATATATGCGTGGCATTGCCAATGATCAAATGGTTCAAACAATGCGTCAACGAATCAAAGATCTTTATATCGATGAGCTTATCGATAGTGCCGTATTAGCTGAAATGATTGATGATAATTCACTATCTGTCTTTCCACAAATGCTATTGACAGAAAGACCTGACAGATTTTGTGATGGCATTTTAGATGGGAAAATTGGGGTTCTCGTAGAT
The DNA here is from genome assembly GCF_058797135.1 of Lysinibacillus sp. GW823-FHT02G10. Classification (NCBI taxonomy): domain Bacteria; kingdom Bacillati; phylum Bacillota; class Bacilli; order Caryophanales; family Bacillaceae; genus Lysinibacillus; species Lysinibacillus sp. GW823-FHT02G10. The sequence continues at coordinate 1,190,564 of NZ_JBXAJI010000001.1, read as the reverse complement.
GGTAGTTCAATGGCTATCGTTTCCCCTCAAGGATTTACTGAGTTTTTTCAAAGTCAAGAAGATCAAAATTTAAGATGGCAAATTGCTACTTTTCTTCGTTTATTACGACTGGCTGCCTTCTTTTTATCTGTTTATTTAACACCATTTTATGTGGCAGCTCTTACCTTTCATTATGAAGTGATTCCACAAGCCTTTCTCGTACCATTAAGTGAATCAAGGGCTTTAGTTCCTTTCCCGCCCATATTTGAGGCTTTGCTGCTGGAATTTATTATTGAACTACTGAGAGAAGCAGGAGCCAGATTACCAACTAAAATTGGACAAACAATCGGTATCGTTGGTGGTATCGTTATTGGAACAGCAGCTGTACAGGCAGGGATTACCAGTAATATATTGCTGATTATCATTGCGTTAAGTGCTCTAGCCTCTTTTACGTCGCCAAGTTATATGATGGGCAATGTGATTCGTCTTATTCGCTTCCCTATTATTATACTTGCAGGATTTTGGGGTTTTTATGGTATCATGTTGGCTTTTTGTTTTATTCTGATTCATTTGTTACGTCAGTCAAGCTTGGGTGCTCCGTATATGTCTCCCTTCTATCCACCGAGGTTGAAGGAAATGCGGGATAGTATTATTAGAATGCCTGTCCCATTAACATCAAAAAGACCTGCTTTGACAAGACCAAAGGATGAACATAAATTTGTGCCAGAGCCAGTGAAACCTGATAAAAGTTGAACTGAAGGTGAAATAAATGGCAAAACCTATACAACTTAGCCCTAAAGATATGATTAATGCTTATTTGCTTTTTTTTGTGGTACACGGTGCTCAAATTGGGGTTGGTATACAGGGATTTCAACGCATTATCTATCAGGATGCTAGACAGGATGCATGGATTTCTGTTCTACTGGCTGGGATTGCCACACATCTTGTTACGTTTTGTATGATTAAAACGTTAGAAATTTACGGCTCTGATGATCTTTACGGAATTCAAATTGATATTTTTGGCAAATGGATTGGCAATTTTTTAAATGCAATTTATGTCATCTATTGCTCCGTAGCGTTCTTTTCTGTTTTACGAAATTATATTGAAGTTATACAAGCATGGATTTTTCCTAGCATCGAGACCTGGTTCCTATCCGCAACTTTATTAATTATTATTATTTATGCCTTTACGGGAGGGCTTCGTGTCATTGTAGGCGTGTCTTTTTTTAGTATCATTCTCTCCTTATGGATTTTCCCAATGCTAGTATTTCCGATGGAATACGCTACAGTAGATAGTCTTCTCCCTATTTTAGAAAATGATATTCGCTCCATTTTAAAAGGGGCACAATCAATGACCTTTACGATTATCGGCTTTGAAATTCTAAACGTGATTTACCCCTTTGTAAAAGACAAGAAAAAAATCAGAAAACCTGTCCATTTAGGACTATTAGTTACAACCATCATCTATTTAGCCGTGATGCTGGTGTCCATTGCTTATTATAGTGAGGGCAAGCTATTGAAAACGATATGGGCAACCTTGACATTATTTAGTTTTATTAGCTTCCCCTTTATGGAACGCTTTGAATTTGTAGCGGTTTGTTTTTGGATGCTAATCATTTTACCGAATCTATGTCTATACTTATGGGCTGCGTACCGCGGAGCAATTCGTTTATTCCCGATAAGTGAAAAGACATTTGTTTGGCTCTTTTCATTCATCGTTTTAATTGGAACATTATTGGTTCAAACACGGACACAGATTAATACAATTAACACGGTGTTTGGACAGATTGCATTTTACGTAATCTTTGTCTACCCTATTTTACTTTGGCCAATAGCACGACTAAAGAAGAACTTCGCATCAAAGAAGGTGAAAAAGAATGAATAAACTTAGAGTAAGATGGATGATTCTTCTATCCTTTGTTTTTTTATATGGATGTGCACAAACCAATATTTTGGATAAAGTTGGATTAACTACTTTAGTCGGCTATGATGTAGGAACAGAGGATAAAATAAAGACAACAGCTGTTATTCGTGAAGTAAACCCCGAATTTCAAAGCAATGTGGAAGTTCTGTCTACAGAAAACGATACGAGTAAAGGAAATCGGATGGAAGCCAATCGTAAGCTTTCGAAAAAAATCATGGTTGGTCAAATGAGAGTCATCCTATTTGGAGAGGAATTGGCAAAAAAAGACCTTCGCTATTATATTGATACAAACCTAGAAAATGCTAGTGTCAGCAATGGAATCTTTATGGCTATTGTGGAAGGTGAAACAGAAACATTACTGAAATACGAATATCAAAATATTGAGGATATTGGGCAGCATATTTTTAGGTTGATTGAACAAAATGTCAAGCAGGAATATATGATTTCCTCTACACTTCATCAAATTGCCCATGATTATTATTCATCTGGAAAAGAATTTGCCATGCCTATTATTAAAAGAGATGACGAGCTGGTGGAATTAAGTGGGATAGCACTTTTTAAAGGCAGCAAAATGGTCAGTACCCTTCCAGCAAAAGATAGCTTTTACGTAAAGATTGTCAGAGATACCTTTAAAGTAGGTTTATATGAAACCGTTCTGGAAAACGAAGATGTACCTTCCGAAATTCTTCAAAAGCCTGCCAATAAAATAACGGTAGCTTTTGATGCAATCCAGTCGAAACGAGAAATGATGTTAGTTGATGCGGATACGCCAACATTTGACCTGAACATCAAAATCAAATCGAGAGTATTAGAGGTGTACCCTGATATCAATCAAGGGGACCCAAAAAGTGTGGCGGCACTGGAAAAAGCAATCGAGAAAAAATTGTCAAAGGAAATACGTAGAGTGATTGCTCATAGTCAGGAAGTTGAGTCTGATATCTTTGGCTTTGGTGAGAAATATCGAAGCGAAGTAAGACATTCTAAGCTAACAAAGGATAAATGGCAAAAAATATATAAAGACATGAAGGTAAATGTCCATGTTGATTTTACAATTTTAAGAGATGGTGTTTTTGAATAACTAGTGAAATGGTTGCCCTGTCATAACCGATAAAAAGTTTTGGAAAAAATGTTCATAATGAATATCAAAGGCAATACGATGCTTTTTTTCGCCATTATTATTTTCATAAGGTCTTGTCTCGGCAATACTTTGCCCCCTTGCAGGTCCTTCTAACTTGTCGACAACGGTTACAGGATAGGACTCATAAATAAACATGTCAGGATAAATAACTGCCATTAGTGTTAACGCATCATGCACGGGACTTCCTAGAAGTGAGGGGTCCCGTTCTTTATAAAAACGTGTATAGTATTCCATTAAGGGCTTTAGAATTTTTGTTTTGCCAAAGGAGTCAATATAGTCCACCATCCCAGGTGTGACAATGGCCTTTTGTGTCGCATTTAAAGGGATGATTGTCACATTCGTTGCATAGGTAAGCACAATATTAACGGCAAAGGGATCACCATGGAAATTCGCTTCAGCCACTGTCGTTACATTACCTGGCACCCAAAATGCTCCACCCATAATATAAAATTCCTTGATATTTTTCATAAGCTCTTTATAAAGGATAAGCATCGTGGCTAGTGAGGTTAATCGCCCAATATTGACAATAATTAGCTCATCATGCTTATACCTTTCAATAATGTTGACGATTTCAAAAAAGTTCTCAATTTTTAATTCGTGATTATCATTTGGAATGATGGGTCCAAGTCCTCGTTTACCATGAATTTCTGGGTAATAGGTCGGCTGCTCTCCTGTTAAGGGTACTTCTGCTCCTAAAATCACAGGAATTCCTTGAGGGAAGTCGAACAATTTCATGACATAATAAATATTGGATACCGCATCCTCTCGCGATACATTGCCATAATCTGCAACGAGTCCCACAATTTCTATTTCTTGATTAAGCCGTGCATAGATCAATGCCACCGTATCATCAATGCCAATATCCCCGAATAACAGCACTTTTTTTACCAAACCATGTCCTCCCTTTTACTACCATTACTGTTATCTTTATAGTAATCAAAGATGACACGAATTATGAATTTTTGTGGAAAAATGAGTGAGTAATTCTAGTCCAACGAAAGAAACCCATATGCCGAAGCACATGGGTTTGATGATTTAGTGATTTGATTGGAGGAACTGATAGACTGCCATCATTTCCTGCTTATTCAATTCGCGTATACGATTAAAAATAGGAATATTGGCAACGGCTTCAAGATGGGAGCCCTCTGTAACAACATCGCTTACAGTACCAGTTAGCCATGTTTCCACATCAATGCCATCAACGATTTGCTGGCGTCCCTCCTCATTAATGCCACTTGCGCCACAGCTTACACAGGGCACGGTTAATTTATGGACTCCATCATGCAGTCCATCTTCAGAGAGCACCTTTTTCCCTTTACAGAATGGACAGGAATGACTGGCTTTGACTTTATTGATTTGGGTTACGATTTTCTTGTAGCCAAATGCTTCATATACATATGTTAGTTTTTTATATTTACCATTCGTAAAATATTGATCGATGATGGTTTCTCTTGTCTCCTGTATATTGGCAAAATCACAGATGGTCACTTGATTTTTATGGCTGATGCGCTCTAGATTATCTTTGATTTTGGCCCAAAAAGGAAAAGCGTTTTGTAGTACGATTTCATAGCCGACAAAGCTTGCTAGCTCTAATTCCAGCATTTTTAGGGATACCTGTGTTTCCCTTGGCAATAAGGAAACATCCTGTAGCAGTGACATGTCTCCGCCCACGATGGCTTTGATTTTTTCTAATTGTGGTAAGTTGCCTACAATGTTGATGACTTCATCAAGCGGCTGGCGAATTAAGTCACGAATATCTGTGTCCCCAAATCGTAATTTCTTTTGGTGGTTGAGCACAGTCCCATGACAAATTGGGCATGGTACCATTTCTCTTGTTTCCTTCATTTGCTCTTTAATAATGGATTTTGAAATCACGATATAACGACCAATGATAAAATTAAAGCCCTCCCACTTTTTCGAGGATTTTGTTGCCTTATCATAAAAGGACTTGTCCCAATAACCATATAAAAATGTATGCTTTTCTTCCTCAGTCATATCATGATAGCTTTTACTAATGTCCTGACCCAGCTCTATTTTAATCTGCTCAAAGAGAAATTCTAATTTAGAATGTTGATAGTATTTTAAAACCTCCATTATATCGGGATGTAGTAGGCCGTCCCAAAATGGCACGTTTTTGTCTTGTACCACAAGATCAAAATCGAATTTTTCAATTTCCAATCGACCAGAGCAGCTAGGGCAATGATTTTCTTGGCTATAAAAATCGAAGCTTCTCGTATCCTTATTTGTTGGATGAGCAGCCACAATATGATTGATTAGACCACCTATTTCATACAGGAAGCTATATTGGCTATATAAATGTCTTTCCAAATCAATGGCAACAACTGGGGCAATTTTGTTCGATTCATATTCACCGTAAATCAGACGAGCCATGGAAGATAAGCTTTTTAAGATGCCACCCTTATATATATTTTCCGCATTTTTGAAATAGCTAATATGGTTGTCTTCTAAGTATTGAATGCCCTGCCTTAATGCGAGTGTAGATGTGATTTGTAATGGAGTTGAACCCATTGAATGATTATCCTGATTAAAATAATCTTCATGGCTAACTACATTTAGATGTGTTACAGGCTCCTGCTGTCTTTTACCGAAGTCAACAACAAAATCAGAGCTTTCCAGCATATAGGCATTATGCTCAATCATGATGATGGAGATAGATTCATCCTCTAGGATGTCCCTGACACTATCGATGAATTGGTTTAAAATGTTCTGAGATAGCCCTTTAGAAGGCTCATCAAAAATAAATAATGTATGGGGATTACGAGCGTTGGCAAATAACTCTGAGACTAGATGCACACATTGGAATTCACCAGTCGATAGAGATTGCGTTTTTCTCTCAAGCGTTAAGTAGCCTAGTCCAAGCTTAATCAATAAGCTTAAGCGTTTATGTGCGATATCCTCATTAGGTAGTTCATCGATTATATCTTCAATCGAGCGTTGGAAAATATCATCAATGTCCTCACTATATTTTGTTAGTTTCTTTTTAATATCAAGGAATGTCGCGACAGTGGAACGACTCGTAATGGATTGGTTACGATCTTGCCCAACCATCACGAGTTTGTCCTTGGGATAGCGTTTGATAAAATCTTTAGCAATACACTCATTAACAAGCGTTGATTTCCCACAACCAGACTCTCCTGTAAAGGTAACAAGTCGATTTTGTGGAATGTCTATTGCATCCATTTGGATATTACGGCAATATAAATCTCCGAATTGATAATAGGATGTTGGTGCTGCTGGATTTCGTTCCCAATAGATAGGCTTTGGCCGTGGAGATTCTTCAACGATTTTTCCTCCGTATTTTCCACTACCTGGTCCAAAGAATAGATGCTCGTCTGCCGTGTCTAACACAGTATCAGAATGATCAATCAACCAAATTTGGTTTTTAGCGCCTAGCTGTTGTATTTGCTCTAAAATTTTTAGTAAGGTGTTATGGTCCAGACCCACAGAAATTTCATCAACAATAATCACGGTGTTTTCGCTTGTTGCCATGAATTCTGCTAAGTACAGCCTTGTTAATTCTCCACCTGATAAAGTCCCCATAATACGATTTAAGGTTAAGTAGCCAATATTCATTTGCATAATATTATGCAGAATATGCTGTTTTTCTTCACTGATATTTAATTCTTTTGATAAGGAATAGATGGCCTCTATACTTAAATGATGAATATCAGAAATACTATAGAGTTCATTCCATAAAGGGATTTTATACTGCTCCACATCTGGACTATAGCGCTTACCCAAACATTTTTTACATTCTACATTTTTTGTCGTGCCTCGCCCCTTACATGCAGGACACCAGCCTAACGCATTGTTAAAGGAAAACATCTCTGGCGATAGCTGAAACTCATCTGCCAGTCGATTACGAATTTCTTTAAAAACACCTGTATGTGTACCAATTGTGGAACGTGGATTGCTAGAGATTGAGGATTTTCCTAGAAAAAGTACAAGGGGCATGTCCTCCATTTTGATGGCACTGAAGTTCGTTTCCATAATGTTTGGAAACAAATATTGATATTCAGCCTTTGGCAATAAAGAAACAAGACGTTTTTTGGATTCTTCTCCAATCGTTTGACAAAATGTCGTCTTCCCTGAGCCAGACAAACCTGCTATGGCTAAAGATTGATCGTCGGATAAAACGACATCTAGACGGTTAATATTATTGGCAATTAGTTCATTAATTTTCATTTAGTTATCCTTCCATTTAAGAAAATTAAAAGATGAGACTGAACATGAAAGAACACAATTCTTGCTACGGAATTGCGCTCTTCTTGCTGTTATTTAATTTATACTACGCTAATACTTTTTCAAGCTGTGCACTCATATTTGTCCAAGCATATTTTGCTCCCTCGATTGCACCTTGACGTGCCTTTGTTTCTTCGCTGAAGCCACCTTGATCAAGATGAAGCTGAGTCATACCATCTGCTACCTGTGTTAATGTCCATGTAACTGTTGTTGTTTCGCCAGCACTTGTCCAAGTATAAGATAATTTGTGAGGCTCTTCCACTTCAAGTACCTCACAGTCTACAATACCGTCCCACCATTCATTTGGTTCAGCACGGAATTGGAATTTATGTCCTACGATTGGTTGGAAGTCATTGTTCCAGATCCATTTTGCTAGTGTATCTGAGTCTGTTAAAGCATGCCATACTTGTTCGATGGAACTTGTAAATTTAAAATCTAATGATACATCTGGTTTCATTTTTTTTCCTCCAATAATAGATGTAATTTCGCGATTCTTTCTTTCCAAAAACCTTCATAAAACGATACCCAATCTTGTATTTCTTTCAATGGAGCTGCATTCAATCGATATCTCGTCTCTCTACCTTCCTTGCGTGCAAGAACAAGGCCTGCATCTTTTAGAATGCCTAAATGTTTCGAGACAGCAGTACGCCCCATATCAAATTGAGCGGTTAATTCGTGAAGCGGTAACTCATCTACCTCTGCCAATAAACGGATCAACTTTCGTCTTGTTGGGTCAGCAATGGCTACATAAACGTCACGCTCTTGATGATTGTTATTCAAAACCACCACCCTTTCTAATAGGACACTGATTGGTGTCTTAATTATATGACACCAAATAGTGTCCAGTCAAATAATATTTTGGTCAAAGTGGTAGGAGTTCTATACCTACAAGGAAAACTAGCTAAAATACAAAAAAGTACAGAGGAGGAGCCTATGTACTTTCGGGTAATTATTCATTTGTTAACTTCAGTTGTTATGGAGACATGTAACAATATGCCTCAAAAGAAAAACCCTTATTGTCATGAATTGCGCATCCCAATAAAGGTTTTCTGATGTGGATTTATGCTAGCTCTAAGAGTAAAAAGGCGTAGTCTCCATCTCTTATAACGGAACCTTTACGCACCGCAATTGACTGCTTGAATAGAGGGCCATCAATGACGGTCGTATGGAATTCGCCGCCTTCTCCGCATGGGTCAATGCTACGGGCTTCAAGCTCCTTTACATATTCAGGGGTAAGCACTCGCCCTAAATCGTCCTCCGTCATGCCCAAGGATAGGTTGACCGTGACAATCATTGTAATAAATCCTAAGTGAATAAATTCATCGACAGCCTCACGATGGTTCATCTCCCACAATGGCATGCCTAGCTTTAAACCTACCTTTTTAGTGACTTTATCGTGCCAGCAGCCATGTGCAGGCATATCTAAGTCTCCTGTTACTAATACTTCAGCTCCCTGTTGCTTTGCATTTACTAATAAATCTACAAATACTTCTTCATAATCCGCCCAGCTTGCTGCAGCAGTATAGACTGGCAGCCCAATAGAGTCAGCTTGTGCCTGGATAAGCGCAGGTGGCATCCCGTGGGACCTTGAACGTTTCCCTTCTTCCTCTAGCATCACTATGAGCCCCATTGCTTGGCCCACCTGTGATGCTTTATATAAAGCTAAAACACTATCCTTGCCACCACTAAATGAAGCAATAAATGTGCGATTTTGTGCATTCTGTTTCCAGCCTGTTGTGTTGGTCATTTCCTTGTCTCCTTTTACTGTTCATCAAGATATATGCTTCTAGCATCCTCGTCAAAAAACTCTATAATCGTTGGATAATTATTAAGGTTAATATTGGCCTCTTTCAATATCTTTTGCATAAAGATGGTATCGACAAAAATTTTATTGATAATCATCCTACCTATTGATGGTAAGTCATGGAAATACGCTATTAACTGAATAAGGTCATCAAAGTGAAAAGTCAAAATATAAGTGACATAATTCTGTAATAGCATACTAAAGCAATGCTCACGATAAGGATTCGATTGATGATGATCGAATAGAAAGCTATGAAGCAATTGATAGAATGCCTTATTATTTTGATTAAACATATGTAAAAAATCATCTACATTATTAATTAGATGTAGGTACTCTATGCCATCTTCAAAAGGCATAACGAGTCTATTTGATTTTCCTTCGATGCTTCTCAAAAGTTCGATTGTCAGCTTCTTGCAAGCATTTATCTCATGTGGTGTTAATAATGCTCTGTCATGCTTATGCTGACAAATATAATCATGATAATGAGAAAAATATTGCTCCATATTGATATTCGTTTTAGCATGAATTAGTGTTCCTTCTTTGAACGAAAAAGCATAAAGTGTTTCCTCGTTCACTGGATGGCTATACAGATAGAAAAAGAATAAAAAGTCCTTTAACTGTTGTTTCTGCTCTTTGCTGAGTATCGTAACATGCTCTAATTGAGCAAGTTGAAAGAAGCAATAGTTTTTCATAAAATCATTCATTTTGTTATACGGGTTCCGTGGAATTATTCTAGTCGTTGCATTTATTGTGTAGAGCAAATAATAGCAAACTTGCTCATCATAAACATCTAGCTGCTTGAAGCAAGATGTAAGCATAGGCTGCCAGTCTGGCTTTTGAACATAATGTGGATTTTGTGGTTGAAATGCCTCTGCCCATTCCAAAAATGTCCCCTGTTCGTGATCAATAAAAAAGAGCTCTGCGCTAGTATCTTCTAATAAAACATATTCAAAGTCATTCATTTGAACAGCTGGTAAACCCCGATTAAACTTGATATTTAGGTAGTGATCAAATACTTCTTGTAATACTGTCATTCATATCCCCATTTCTTTAGGATTTTTCAGAAGCGAACGCCACTTCATTTTATCACAATCATGTTGAGAATTTGGCGATATATGTTATGGTTTAGATAGATTACAAGAAACGGAGGGGTCACTATGAGTGATTATGTAACCAAATTAAGACAGCTCGTTGGATCAATGCCTGTTATATTAGTAGGTTCGACCGTAATTGTGTTAAATGAGAAAAGAGAAGTTCTTCTTCAATTTCGTTCTGATATTAGCATGTGGGGGTTACCTGGAGGAGCCATGGAACCAGGAGAAACGCTGGAAGAAACAGCGAAGCGAGAATTATACGAAGAGACAGGATTACGAGCAAGTAAGCTTCAGTTTTTAACCATTTTATCGGGCCATCAGGACTATTTTAAATATCCAAATGGGGATGAAGTCTTTGGTGTAACAGCGGTCTTTTTAGCAGAACAGGTAGATGGTCAACTATCCGCGGTAGATGGTGAAAGCTTAGCGTTAAACTATTTTTCTTTAAATGCTTTACCTTCAAATCTTGTTAAGAAAGCACAGGATATTATTGTTCACCATCTTAACATGAAAAACCCGAACTAAATTATAAAACAACCTAGTGTGCTTCATAATTGTTCGGGCGTTCTGTTCATGCTTTGTTAATTAATAAGCTTGTGCAAACCAAACTGTATGTTTTGCTTCATTTCCACAGCCAATACATGTGGTTTTCGTTGTTGGTGGATTGAAAGGAATATTGCGAGATGTGTATTTCGTTTCTTCCTTTACTTTTTCCTCACATGCATCCTCGCCACACCAGCCAGCAAGCACCCAGCCTGGAATTGTGCCATTGTCTTTTGCTGTGTCAATGTGCTGTTGTAATTGTGGAAGTGTGTCAATTGTTGTGTGAGCATTTGCTTCACGGAATTGACGAGCTTTTTCTAATAAGCGCGTTTGCATGGTTGTTAATTCTTCTTCAATAGCTGTGATGATTGTAGCTAAATCAACAGTTCGTTTTTCTTCTTCATCACGCGCTTTCAGTAAAGCTTGCTTGTTTTCTAGGTCACGTGGCCCTAATTCAACACGCACAGGCACGCCCTTTAGCTCCCATTCATTGAACTTATAGCCTGGCGATTGGTCTGAATCATCCAAACATACTCGAATACCCTTCGCTTTTAAGGCTGCAAAAATCTCATCTAAATGCTCCATGATTTGAGGGTTCTTTTTCCATGGTCCTACTGGAATTAAAACGACTTGCGTTGGTGCGATGCGTGGAGGTAAAACAAGTCCCTGCTCATCACCATGCACCATAATAACTGAACCAATTAAGCGTGTAGATGTACCCCAAGATGTTGTGTGTACGTATTCGTGCTGGTTCGCTTTATTTAAATACTTGATATTAAAGGCTTCAGCAAATTTTGTTCCTAAATAATGCGATGTTCCTGCTTGCACAGCCTTGCCATTTTTCATCATTGCCTCAATAGAGTACGTATCGACAGCCCCTGCGAAACGTTCAGAAGGTGTTTTTTGTCCATCATAGACAGGAATTGCTAGCACCTGTTCTACTACTTCTTTATAAATGTCTAGCATTTGCATTGTTTCCTGCCGAGCATCTGCTTCATCCACGTGCGCTGTATGCCCTTCTTGCCATAAAAATTCTGATGTCCGGATAAAAGGCAGTGTTTTCTTTTCCCAACGGAAGACATTTGCCCATTGGTTGATTAGCACTGGTAGGTCACGGTAGCTTTTAATCCAATTAGAGTAAAGATGACCAATCATCGTCTCAGATGTTGGACGAAGGGCTAGCCGTTCTTCTAATTGTTCCCCTGCTGCCTCGGTTACCCAAGGAAGCTCAGGTGAGAAACCTTCGATATGATCCTTTTCCTTTTGAAAGAAGGATTCAGGGATAAGCATTGGGAAATAGGCATTACGATGTCCTGTCTCTTTAAAGCGACGATCCATTTCCTCCTGAATATGCTCCCAAATTTCATAGCCGTCTGGCTTAAAGGCGATACAGCCTCGAACAGGTGTATAATCCATTAAATCGGCTTTTTGGATGGTCTCGATATACCATTTCGAAAAATCTTCTAGTTGTTTTGACATGTGTTCTCCTCCAATTTTGTTAAATGAATACTTGTTCAACCCGTATAAAGATTTAGCTGAAGCAAGAAAAAAGCACAAAGCTGTCCTCTGAATAAGGACGTCTTTGTGCTGGAATGACGTGGTACCACCTTGATTTAGCTTTACGCAGATTATAAAGCCCTCTCACGTTTGGTAACGAAAACGACTCGGTTATGTTTGCATAACATCTCCGTGGTAGGTGTTCAGTCAAGAAGCGGTGATATAGCTCTCAGCAGGTGCTATATTTTCTGTTTCACAATTCTTACTTACTTGGCCACATCATCAAATGGTTTATCATGTTAACAGTTTTACTTTATCCCACTTTAGCAAAATCATTCAGGAATAGCAATTAATAACTGGATTTATTTGTGACAGTATTAACAATGAGATTCGTAAAATCTTCTACAGATAAAGGCTTACTAAAATAATAGCCCTGCACATACTCACATCCATGCTCACGCAGAACATTTAATTCAGCTTCCTCCTCTACACCTTCAGCTACTACTTGGAGATTTAAGGCATGTGCTAATGAAATCATGGCTGAAATCATAGCGATTCCAGACTTCTCAGGTACGATATCACGGACAAAGGCACGATCAATTTTAAGTACATCCACTGGGAATTTTTTTAAATAATTTAACGATGAATAGCCTGTCCCAAAATCATCTAATGAAATAGTTATACCTAGTTCTCGTAATTGCTTGATAGTATCAATTAAATCTTCCGTATAATCAAGCATACTCATCTCGGTAATTTCAATTTCTAATAAATTAGGGTCAATGCCTGTTTCTGCAATGACACTACGCACCATATCTACAAAGCCACCCGTACTAATATGAATTGGTGAAATATTTACAGCTACCCGCAATGATAAATCATGTGATTCATTCCACTGACGAGCTTGAGCACAGGCTTTACGTAAAACCCATACACCAATATCATTAATCAATCCACAATCCTCTGCAAATGGAATAAAACGATCTGGCGGAATATGACCTAATTCAGGGTCATACCAGCGTAGCAATGCCTCCATACCAATAACAGAATCCGTTTTTAAGTCGATCTTAGGCTGATAATGTAATTCTAGACGATCTTGCTTTAATGCTTGATGTAATTTCGTTTCCAGCAAAAGCCATTTATCATTGGCCTCGTCCATATTATCACGATATAGTCGATATTGATTACCTCGTGTAGATTTTGCAGCATACATAGCAATATCCGCATTTTTCAATAATTCTTCCACAGAGTTTGCATGATCTGGGAATACACTGATGCCGATACTAATACTCGCATAAAATTCATAGGTATCGACAATAAAGCTTTCATTGAAGACGCCAATAATTTCCTTAGCCATTTCATCAATGCGATTGACATCATTTAGAATCATGACAAATTCATCGCTATTGTGGCGATAAAAAGAATTCGAAGTATGATCAATATTGCGCAGACGATTGGACATTTCCACTAAAAACATATCGCCAATAATATGACCAAGTCCGTCGTTAATGTGTTTGAAACGATTCACATCAATGAAAAATAACGCAAACTTCTCTCCTGTACGTCGAGATTGATGAAATTCATTTTCTAAACGCTGTTCTAATTTGCGACGATTTGGTAGCCCTGTTAGTTCATCGTGATAGGCAATATGAGTAATTTTTTTAATGTCCTTTTGCGCTGTAATATCTACGCGAATGGCAATATATTGATAAGGCTTTCCTCGTTCATCTAGGAACGGAAAAATCGTTGTTTTCACCCAATATAAACTGCCATCCTTTGCACGATTGCACACCTCGCCATTCCACATATCGCCATTACCGATTGTTTTCCACATCTCTCTAAAGAAAGATTTGGGATGAAAGCCTGAATTTAGTAAACGGTGATCTTGACCAACTAATTCTTCACGCGTATACTTCGAAATTTTACAAAAATGATCATTAACAAAAGTAATTTTTCCGGTACGATCTGTAATCGCTACAATGATGGAACTATTCATGGCGGAAAAGATATCTTGTAATTCTTTTAGACTGTAGTTCATTTGATTAACACTACTAGGCGTGATATTCATCATTTTCATTCTCCATTCATTAAAATATGAAGGGTTTGGTACTTTTGCTTTATCTTACAGCGAGGTATAAAGTTGTGGTATATCGCCCTTTTTTATGTAATTATATTATAGTCTTAGAAAAGCAGTTAATTCAACCCAAATCTCAAAAACATTCAAAGCTGCATTTGATAGTTTTTAATAAAATAGACAAAAATTAGTGGATATAACCTCCTTGTAATTGTCTAAATATATTGTTATTCAATACTTTTGAACTATATTAAATAGTTTATTTAGGCTATTTATCTTTTTAATACAAAATATAAAAGTTTTATATAATATGTTTGAATGTCTTGTAAAATTTTTGTTAAAGTAAAATGCCTTACTGTCCCACATAGGAAGTAAGGCATTTTATATGTTAAGAGACCTCATATTCTATTGAACCCCCTATTGATTTCTTCTGCATGTTGTAGGCATCTAATTGCTCTTGGGATAAACTTGAAATGTAATAGTGAAAATTAATAGGCTCTAGCCCATGCTCCTCACATACTTGACGATAAAATTCATAACCTTCACGATAATCTGTCATCCTCATAACTTCCTTTCACATTCCCTATTTTACGTCTGATTTTTTTGTTATATAACAGAAATATTATTTGTTTAAAAATATATAACAGACTACTGTACTTGTCAATGAATTATCTGAAATTTCTTGCTGAAATCACGAAAGCCCAGACCATTTTATTTAGTATGGCTGGGCTTTTCATAAAATATTCACGGCGGCTTCCGTCATAATCACTCCTTTTAAATTCCTAATTGTTTTGCTTGCATATTGTAAGCCGAAAGTTGTTGCTGTGATAATTGTAATACATAGTAACGGAAAGAAATTGGCTCCAATCCATAGCGCTCACACATTTCACAATAAAATTCATAACCATCACGATACTTTGACATTTAAATTTCCTCCTCTAACTAAATCTGTTTTATAACAGTTGTTATTATTTTTATTTAATATATAACAGATTATGTAGCACGTCAAGAGATTATAACAGAAAAATTGAATAACAATAAAAGGAATTTAGCTCGTCTCCTGTGCCAAATTCCTTTCATATATGTTATTCTCTAACGATTTCTTGTAATTGCTTGATATGACGCTGCTCGTGCATATAGACCATTTCAATCCATTGGTCGAGTGGTAATTCTCCTAAGGCTGGGTGCTTCACAGCGCGCTTAGTTAATGCTTCAGGTTCCTCGATTGTTTGCAAAAAGGCGAGGAGGTTCTTTCTTGTTGTAGCTAGTAAATCCAGCATCGCTTGAACAGTGAAAGGCTCTTCTGCTGGCTCTACAATAGGCGGTGCTTGGAACTTTCTTGTTCGATCTAAGATGAGCTGAACATTTTTTCGAGCGGGTGTTGACTGTTCCTCTGCCTTTAATCCCCATGTAATGGCTTTCTTTGTTGCTTCCTCTACTAATACGAGATGATGACAGATTTGTGCCACACTCCAGCTTTGTGCATCTGGTTTCTTATTAAAGGTTGTATCGTCCAATAAGTGAATTTCCTGAAGCAATTGTGTTCTTGTGGTATCGAGATGTTCTTTGACGTTTGACATCCTTGGCTCCCCTTTCATTAGGTCTTCTACTATATATTCGATATGGAGAGGGGAAAATCATCTTTCACGAACAATATTAAATGGATTATTCTCTAAAACATGCTGTAGCTGCTCATCTTCAATATGTGTATAAATTTGCGTGGTTGCGACGCTAGAATGCCCTAAAATGTGCTGCAAACTACGGATATCTGCCCCTGCTTTATACATCATCGTTGCGGATGTATGGCGTAGCTTGTGTGGTGTAAGTCGTTCTTTTTGAAGACCTGACTGCTGATTAATGCGTTTAACGATTTTGGCAACGGTTTGACGTGTAAAGCGTGTTCCCTTCTGAGACACAAATAGGGGCTCCTCGCCTTCGCCTTTATAGGGTGTCTTCCCACTGTTTTCATAGTCAGCAAGTGCCTGCATACAGCTATCATTTAAATAGACGGTGCGCTCTTTGTTGCCCTTCCCAATTACCGTTAAATAACGTCCTTGAATGGATGTCTTATTAAGCTGACATAGCTCGGTGACACGTATTCCTAAATTTAAGAAAAACATCATCATGCAATAATTTCTCGGGGAGGCCTGATTGCTTTTAATCCCATCTATAAATTGTGTAGCTTCTTGTAGATTCATATAAATGGGTCGTTTTCTGCCTATCTTTGGTGTCTCTAATTCATCTGCAGGATTTTCCTCGATAAGTCGACGTTTGCCTTTTAAATATTTAAAAAAGGATTTTAATGTGGCCACTTTTCGTGCTCGTGCAGCAGCTGAATTGCCTCGCTGTACTTCGCAATATTCCATGAATAAATAAAGATCCTCTAATGTCATTTCGCGTATTTCTTCTATTGTAATAGTGCCAATATCAATGGCGGATAAATTCTCTATATCCAAATCCTCCTGGACAGCTTTGTGGAAGCGGAAAAATAAGGTCAGGTCATATTCATATTCTTTTCTTGTGCGCTGAGACTTTCCTTTGATGGTTGTTAAATAGACAAGAAAATCCTTCATGAATTTTGGTTGTTTTGTTTTTTGCATGCTCATCACCTCTATTTGCTCTATTTTACCATGAAAAAACGTTCCCAAATATAAATTTGGGAACTTTATTAAAAAAAATGCCCTTTTTCGTACGTTAGAACAAATGTTCTGTTCGAAGGTAATAAAAAAACCCCTTTTTAAAAAGAGGATTTTTGTTACAACTATTTTGTGACAGTTATAGGATTTTAGGCATAAAATTCTCGGTAAATGAATATTAAAATCTAGTAGACTTTATTTGCTGTGTGAGACGCTTCGAAAAAACAATAGATGGGTAACTGTCCATGTCGATTCGTCTCACAACGCGCATGGGATTATTTTACAAAAACTGAATAATTCCCATCCTCTTGTTTTGTTAGTGACCAGTTTGTCGATAACATTTGCTGAAGTCTTGTGACTGTTTCCTCATCACACGTTAAATGCTGGATACCTGTTTCTAATAGTTGGTAATCCTTCCCTTCTTCTAATTGAAAGCGTAGCTGCAATAAACGTTGGATGCCTGGTAATGTTACATACTTGATTCGATAATGGCCATGGTATGCATTTAAGAACTGTTGTTCCCCTTCCTGATATAGAGCCATTGTCTCGCTAAATTCATAGTTTGGCACTTGTTCTTGCCAAGCTGACACATCCCCCGAACGCAAAGCTCGTAAAATTTCCTCGTCTGATAAATTTAATTTGGATAGTTTATCTAATTCATATGCTTGCATTAAATTAATGATGGTCATGGTTGTTAGCTCCTTTTATGTATTTATTCACAGTGTAACATGTTTTCACTACTACTTGAATTCGGAGGCGTTCCATATGATGAATTTATATGATTCTAGTCTGTTTTTCGATGAAATGTTTGATGGCAATAAGCCAAAGCCTCATTATCGATCTTTTCATCATAAGCTAACCTTTTTTTCGCGGGAGCAACTTGAAGAAAAATACCGACAAGCGCAAGCGAGCTTTCTCAGACAAGGGATTACTTTTACGGTATATGGTGCACAAGATGGAACAGAACGTACCATGCCTTTTGATTGTGTCCCAATTATTATTCCTCAAACCAAATGGGCCATGATTGAAGCAGGTGTCAAGCAGCGCGTGGAGGCACTCAACAAATTTTTACAGGATGTTTATGGACGGCAAAAGATCTTTCAGGACGGTCTTATTCCGAGGCAGCTTGTTGAAAATAATCCTTATTTCAAACCAACCATGAGAGGACTTCAAGTACCAATTGCGAATCATATATTTTTAGCAGGGATTGATTTAATTCGGGATGAAAAAGGTGATTATCATGTACTCGAAGATAATTTACGCAACCCTTCCGGCATTTCCTATGTCTTTGAAAATCGGGATGTGATGAAGGAAGTATACCCTGAATTTTTCTCCAAGCATACGATTCGACCTCTTGATAAACAAATGGCTTATATGAAAAAAGCACTTCTTGCCCATCGTCCACCTTCCATGCAAGCAGAAAGAGAGCCTAAAGCTGTACTTCTGACAGCAGGCATGTACAATTCTGCGTATTACGATCATGTTTTTTTAGCCCAGCATTTAAACATCCAGCTCGTCGAGGGCCGTGATTTAGTTGTACAGGATTTGAAGGTCTATATGAAAACCATTTATGGCCTACAGCAAATCGATATTATTTATCGGCGGATTGATGATGACTTTCTAGATCCTACTGTCTTTCGTGAGGATTCTTTATTAGGTGTTCCACATTTAATGGCTGCTTATCAAGCAGGCCATGTATCCATCTTGAATGCCGTTGGGAATGGAGTGGCAGATGATAAAGCAATGTATGCCTATGTGCCTGAGATGATTCGCTATTATTTACAGGAAGAACCTATTCTACCGAATGTGAAAACCTATCATCTAGGAGATGACAGTCAGCGTGAATGGGTGCTAGAGCATATACACGAGCTCGTTATTAAAAACGTAGGAGCCTCTGGTGGCTATGACATGTTAATTGGTCCACATGCGAGTAAGGAAGAGATTGCTTTATTTAAGCAAAAAATTGTTGAACAGCCCTATCAATACATTGCACAACCAACGATTAAATTGTCCAGAGCACCTGCCTTCCAGAATGGGCGATTTTATCCTTGCCATGTTGATTTACGTGTCTATGTCATGAAAGGTGAGGAATGCTATGTGTTGCCTGGTGGTTTATCCAGAGTGGCACTACAAGAAGGGTCTCTTGTGGTGAATTCCTCTCAAGGGGGCGGTGCAAAGGATACGTGGATTTTAAAGGAGGAATTGCAGCATGCTAAGTCGAGTAGCCGACGCGTTGTACTGGATGGCACGTTATAGTGAACGTACACAAACAAATGCACATATATTACAGGTACAGCTGTTGAATATGTTGGAGCAATCTGGGCAAGAACATGATTATATTGATCATTGGGAGGCTGTTTTAAATATTTGTGCCTCTAAGGAGGAGTATTTAGCAAATTACACAACGATTCGTGTTAACCCTTTGATTGATTATCTTCTGTTTTCTGAGAAAAATGGCAATGCCCTTCATGCCACATTACGTGCTATTCGGGAAAATGCACGAGTTACACGTGATAGTATGCCAACGGAACTTTGGGAAATTCAAAATTCCTTTTATTTAACAAAGCAACAGTCCATACTAAAAAGAGAACGACCGATTCCACTCATTGCCCTTCAAGATTTTTTACAGGATGTACGAAAGACTTTATGGATGGAGACAGGGTTAATTGAGGGCTCGATGGATCGCGATCTTCCCTTCTATTTTATGCAGGTCGGCAAATGGCTTGAACGAGCAGAAAAAACCATTCGGATGATCGTGATAATCGTAGAACAACAGAAGCGAACAGGTACGTCACTGTTAGAGGATGATGGTACCTTTTTATTGGATCTTTCCGCAGCAAGAGAATCTTTCATGCGGAAGCATCGCCAGACCAATTTACTAACGGTCATTCGGTATTTAGTCCAAGATGCGCATTTCCCATGTTCTGTGATGTTCTGTGTAAAGAAAATAGAAGAAGCCATAACGGCTATTGAACATGATTCTTTATCCCCACGATTTTTAACGCTTCAGTCGGATATTAGTAGCCTGGTTCTTGCAATCGATCATATCGATTTTTGGCAAATGACTATTGAGGAAACCCTAAAAATGATGGAGGAAAGATTGTCTCAATGTATGGCTTTTAGTGATGCCTTTTCGACAATCTATCATTTATATGAACCCAGCGTACAACCTTGAAAGGAATTCACCACAGCTCCCTTTCAACAGGCAAGTCAGTAAGCAGAAGGAAGCGGACACGATGAAATTTGAAATTCAGCATACAAATATTTTTCAATATGAGTCTGAAGTCGATCAAAGCTTGAATACTATTCGTTTAAAGCCGCGTAGCGATGAGCGTCAGCGATTATTATCTTATCGAATTGCCATAACGCCATCCTCCCTAACCCGTGAGCATACGGATATTTGGGGCAATACTGTTGGTTCCTTTTATATACCAGAGCAACATCAAATATTAGAAATTCATACATCTTCAATTGTTAGTATTCAGCGTGCACCATTTATTCATCGTATTCAATATTCGCCCGAAATGCAGACCATCTTTCACTCACAGCTATTCTATGAGCATTATTTACCGTATTTAAAAGCAACACATTTTACATTTATGACAGAGCAGCAGCTAGAGGAAGTTTATCATGCGATTGGTCATGCTGAAAATCCTGTGCTCTTTTCGCTTAATTTAATGCAGTATTTATATTCTAGCTTTGAGTATGACCCGACAGCGACCGATGTAACTACAATAGCAAGTGAGGCATTTGCATTAAAACGTGGTGTTTGTCAGGATTTCACCCATGTCATGCTTGCTGTTTTACGGGCGAAAGGAATACCAGCTCGCTATGTCAGTGGCTATCTATATGTCGATGAAAACTCAGCCCTCATCGGAGATATCGCTACACATGCCTGGGTAGAAGTCATGATTCCAGGTATTGGCTGGATCGGTCTTGATCCCACAAATAATGTGGAAGTATTAGAAAACCATATTATTTTATGTATTGGACGCGATTATAGTGACATTAGCCCTGTGGAAGGGGTATATACAGGAGGCAAGCATGATTTAACAGTCAAAGTAAATGTCAAAGCATTGAATCATTTATAAAAGGCGTGCAGTAATGGTGATAAATCGCGATTACTGCACGCTTTTATTCTAGGCGCTGCTGTCTTTCTGTTAGCACCCATTTCCGTACATAGCCCATTTCTTGTTGAATGTGCTCCAGCGTTTTTTCCTGTTGAAACGCCCGTTGCATCACAGTATAACGCAAGTCAGTGGCTCTTACATTCTTCCCTATATCTTGTGACATCGTTTGAAAAATGCGTTCAACTGTTTTCGTAGTAATCGGCTTCGCTAAACTTGCCTCGCTTACCCAAACCCATTCCCCTATCTCTTGCTCATGTAAATTGGTCGTCTCTTTTTTATACTGTGCGAGCATGTCCATGAGGATCGTTGAACACTTTATTTCTCGACGTCCATTTCGGTTGGCTATAAAAAGAGTCGCTTTCTCTTCATTAAAGTGTGTCCATTTCATGCGAACGAGCTCGGCAGGCTTACAACCTGTTTCCATCAACACTTGAACGATACAGCCATTGCGTCTTGCCAGCCATGCATGCTCCTTTGTCTTAGCATATTGAAAATAGGTCGGCCATACGTTAGCAATTTGCATGATCTGCTTATTTGTCAGTGCTTGCAGTGCTTCTTTTTGTCTTTTTTTCGGCTGTAAAAGATGCTGATAATCAAAAGGCTCCACCCATTCTCGTAAAAAAATAAAGTCTACAAAGCCTCGTAATGTCGCTATTTTATGGTTAAAAGTATTGATATTACTGTAGGTTTCCTTTAAATAGTCGCAGTAGAGCTGTAATAAATTTTTCAATTGATGATCTACATACAAGTAGTTTTGCTTATGGGCGAAAGTTAAAAATTGCTGTCCATCCATATTGTATTGTTTTTTTGTGGCAGGACTTTTTTTCAATGATTGCAGCAGTAATACATAGCTATTCCATGCGTCCTTGAGTGTAACCATACAGCCCCTCCTTGTCTACTTTGCGTGTGTTATTTGTATTTTACTATATTTTGGGTGCGTAGGTTCAACTTCATTTTATCATATTGTAATGTCGGATAATCTGTATTTCTATAACAGGAACCCGCTTCTACCATTCAAATGCCCTTTACGTAATGAAGAAACATACGTTCCTAAAGTAGTTTCTCATAATTTTTGCTTTCTTACAATAGTAAATTCCGCTCCCCTGTTGTAGTACAATAAATGCTTACTATGCCCTACATTCTTGTATAACAATACAATTTTATGTGAAAATTCGTATAATTTCGTGTTTATGGTTAATTGTGTTATATAATAAAGATAGACACTAACATGTAGGAGGCTTTCCGATATGCAAGTAAAAACGACTCGACTGGAAGCAGAAGATGCGAAAATTATTTATCAAGAAACAGCTGGACTAGCGATTATTACGATTCATCGACCACAAGCAAAAAATGCATTAACCGCAAACATGTGGGATCAATTAGCCAAAATTGCCCTACAAGTATTAGATAATCCGAAAAATAAAGTACTAATTTTACGAGGCTCTGGCCAAAACTTTACAGCGGGCTCCGATATTAAAGAGTTCAATGCCATTTCTCTTGAACAAGCTGAAGAAGCCTTTGTACATATGGAAAAAACCATTTCTACCATTGAGCGCCTCCCGATTCCAACGATTGGCGTCATCAATGGGCCTGCGATGGGCGCTGGCTTGGAATTAGCCTTAGCCTGCGATATCCGCATTGGCTCTGAAAAGGCCAAGCTCGGCATTCCTGTCGGTAAATTAGGAATCACCTTAAATAACAAATTTGCACAGCGTTTAGTTCAGCTTGTTGGCCCTGCCACAACCAAGGATTTAGTCTTTACAGGACGAATGTTTAAAGCAGAGGAAGCCTTCAAGCTTGGAATGCTTAACTACCTAGTAGGTGAAAAAGATTTAAATAAATACATGATTCGAATGGGTAAGCTGGTTGCAGGAATGTCGCCTGAATCCTTACTTGCCGTGAAGCAATCTGTTCAAGAATGTCTCGATAGTGCGCCGACCTTATGGCAAGGCTCTTCACCATTTGTAGGCAGTGATTTCGCGGAGGGTTGTCGTGCCTTTGTGGAAAAACGCCAGCCACAGTTCACTCGCCAGCCTAAATAAAAAACAGGTACTCTTAACGCCAACGTGCGAGCAGAGTACCTGTTTTTTACGCTTTTTTCTTTTGCAAAGCCGTTTTTACATGTACATGAATAGCATCTAATTCATAGCCAAAATGTAGATAAAAATCTTGCTGCATAGCTCGTTGTAATTCTACTAAACGCGCTGCTAATGGATAATCGATCGGCAGCTTTACTTGAATAGTGAGGATAGCTTGAACCTGATCCCCTAGCACAAATTGTGCTTGCTCGACCTTTTGTACAAATGCCTGTTGGCTACAGCAGTATGTCAGTAGCTGTACATAAACATGCTTGCTGATTTCTATATATTCCCGCTGAAAATCAGGACGTACAATCGTCGTTTCCCCGATTTTTTCTCGTTTCGAAGAAAAAATCTCCATGCCCTTTTGCACCAATCGTTTAAAGAAATTTTGCTCCACTTGTCTATATGGAATCGGCATAACATGCTTGCCCTGTGTTTGACGGATAAAGCGTGCTTTTTGAATTTCTTTCAATGAACGGACATCTTCTACATTATAATAGTGTTCAATCGGACCCAGCTCTAGCTGCTTGGCAATACTATTCGTCATTTTAGTCGATGTACCTATCAGTAAAATAGATTGTACCTGATGATGAGCTAGCGCCTTTTGGACAGCCTCACGATGAGCTGGATCTGTAAAAATGGCACGTCGTACAGCAGTAATTGTATTCTTTTCGAATTTAGCAGAAAGACCTGCCACTCTGACGCCATTCACAATGAGTAATCCATCATCAACAATGGCCTCCACCCCTAATTTATGGGCAAAGGCCAGCGCACTTGTACTTTTGCCTGTGCCGCTTGGTCCACTTAATGAATAAACCTTCAATGCCCTCTTCCCCCTTACAAAATCGTTTTCGCATCTGGTGGTAATGTACGTACATGCTTCAAATAGGCTGACATACGAGCATCATCCTCGTGAGGGTACGAGAACTGGAAGTGATGGGCAACCTCCTTTGCGATGCTTCGAAAGAGTGTACATGCCGCAAACAGGGCATTCCACATGTTAGCATAATCAGCGTCGGCATAGGTTTTTACGTACAATGCCCAATAATTAGCTGGCACATAGTTTTTTAAATACTTTCCCATTTTGCCTGTAGATATCTGAAAATGATGATGCTGACCAATCCACCAATTAAGCATTTGATGTAAGGACTGCCTTGTCGTTTCCTCAAACATTTGCTTGGCATATGGGAGTTCGTCTCGCCAAATGCCCTTGGCTATATTTTGTAAGCACCACCAAAAATCATTGGTACAGCTGGCAAATTGCCCCACAGTCGGTGGACTAATATGATAGCCACAATCTGAAGATGGAGAGATAGATGGCAAAAGCTGATCCTTATCGAGTAAAGGGACTGTCAGCTTGTCTTGTCCATATTCATCCAGCATAGCTTGTGTCGATAATAAGCGAAGGTCAATGCGATGCCCATCCTTTAATAACATTAAATATGTATAGCTATAAGAAAAGTCTTTGTCCAAGCCAAGCCCCTTATCCAATCGATCAGGCTCCTGCACCATCAGCTGCTCACCAAATACTTGAATCCATTTATCATCTTGTAAGAAAGAGGCTATATCTGTTACGACATACACAACATCAAAATCCTGAAACATATCCCTTGGTACATTCGGATTTGCTCTTGAGCCATTTAGGTAAACAGCACGAATTCTAGTGTCCTGTTGTGCAGTGGCTAGGATTAAATCATACATTTCTTGCTCTGTTCTCATAAGACTCACCCCACCTGAAAAGCTTTATACTCAGTATAATACACTTTCCTCTTTGAAGGAATTTATAGTAGCATCTCCCAATGGCAGAAAATCTTTTTTCGCTAGTCTATGCACACATCCTCTCCATTATATAAATATTTTCTTTTTTCAGAATATCTGTCCCTTTCTGCGCTTCAGTATGATAAAATGTGAACTACTATTCTGTTATACAACTACAAGGAGTGTACTAGTTTTGAAAATCGTACCATCTAAAAAAATGTCATTATTTACACCAGCAATTTTCGGAGATTTGAAAAATTTTGCTCGAGAGCAGCAAGCAAAGGGCATGACCTTAATTGACTTAAGCTTAGGCAGCCCTGATCTTCCTCCGCATGCCAAAATACGTGAGCATCTTTCCTATCGTGCAGGTTTAGCCGAGTCTTATGGCTATACACTGACTGGCACACAGCGTTTTTATGACGCGGTGAGTCGCTACTATAAGCGTCGTAGTAATGTTGATCTAGATCCCGCGACAGAAATTATTCAAACAATTGGTTCGCAAGAAGGCTTAGTGCATTTACCAATTGCCTTTTGTGATCCAGGAGACATCGTCTTATCCACAAACCCAGCTTATGTAGCGTATGACGCAGGGATTCACTTAGCTGGCGCAACACCTTATTACATGCCTCAAACAGCCGACAACGATTATTTACCTGATTTAGACGCTGTACCAGAAGAAATTGCACAGAAAGCAAAGTTATTGATTTTAAACTTACCAGGAAATCCTGTACCAGCGATGCCGTCATTAGCATACTTTGAAAAAGTCATCGCCTTTGCTAAAAAGTATAATATCATCGTCCTCCATGATGCTGCCTATTCAGAGTTCTATTTTACGGGAGATGGCCCTATTAGCTTCCTAGCTGCACCAGGAGCAAAAGAGGTCGGTATGGAGATTAACTCCCTCTCTAAAAGCTTTAGCCTTGCTGGAACGCGTATTGCCTATATCGCAGGAAATGCAGAAATGATCGCTGTTATTAAGCAATTAAAATCAAATTTAGATTTCGGTATTTTCGAGCCTATCCAGGATGCGGCTGTCGTAGCACTGGATAACGCAGAGGAAATTACGGAAAGCTTACGTGCCACTTTCTCAGAGCGCCATAAAACGCTGATGAATGGCTTACAAGCTTTAGGCTGGGAAGCAGCACCCTCTGATGGTGGAATGTTCGTATGGGCTAAATATCCCTATGCTATCGATTGCACAGAATTAGCCTTTCAATTGATTGAACAAGTAGGCGTTGTCACAGTTCCAGGAACCGTATTTGGTACAGCAGGACAAGGCTATTTACGTTTAGCATTAGTTCAACCAAAGGAACTTCTACAAGAAGCCGTGGATCGCTTAGCAAAAGTACAATTATTAGCAAAGCAATAATTAGTCAATGTAAAAACCCTTCTAACATTTTGTTGGAAGGGTTTTTCTATGATGGTTAAATCCACACATCATTTTCAGCGGTAAGCTCTGATTGCTCCTCACCTGTATTCACGACACCCATTGGCTCTACAATCAGAATTTTACACTCCGAAGCTGCAATGGGTTTATGTTCCACATTGCGTGGGACAACAAACATCTCTCCTGCACGCAAGCTTACCTGGCCATCTCGGAATTCGATGATTAATTGCCCCTCAAGGACGATAAATACCTCATCCGTATCCTCATGCTTATGCCAAACAAAATCCCCCTGAACTTTGACGAGTTTGAATTGATAATCATTCATTTCAGCAATAACCTTTGGAGACCAATGCTCTTGAAATTTAGCCAGTTTCTCTTGAAAATTAATCGGTATGTATGCCATTTCCTTTTCCCCCTTGCTTTGACTCTACTACTAGAATAGCATAATGCCGTTTTCTACAGCAAAAACCAGCTACTGCGTTGCTAGCAGTAGCTGGTCGTTTATTAGATATCATATTTTTGATGAACGTCATCTTCGTAGCGATTATAGCGCTGCTTAAAGAGCTTGAATAAATGCGTGACAAGTACCTTAAAGATTGCATAGCCCGGAATCCCTAAAATAACGCCTGGGACACCAAATAACGAGCCTGCCGTTAATAGTACAAAGATAATCGTAATCGGGTGAATACTGAGTGATTTCCCCATAATTTGCGGTGAAATGAACTTTCCTTCGATTAATTGAACGATTGTCCATACAATTGCCAGCTTAATCAGCATCAATGGGGATGTAACAAGAGCGATAATGACTGCTGGTGTGATCGCAATAACGGGTCCTAAATAGGGCACCACACTTGTAATCATGGCAAGGAAGCCGAGCAATAAAGCATACTTCATGCCAATAATTAAGAAGCCAATCGTTACCATTGCCCCAATACACATGGATACTAAAATCTGTCCCTGTATGTACGAACTAATTTGCTTGTCCATGTCATGGAAAATGTCAGTTACCTCTTTACGCATACGTGGTGGGCACACTTTCAGCATAAATTTCGGTAATTTTTCGCCCTCTTTTAGTAAATAAAACAGGATGAATGGCACCGTTACAAGTGATAGCACAATACCTGTTAACGTTGAAAGGAAGCCGGTAATACCAGATGCCACACCCTGTGCTACATTGGTCGCCATATCCTTCACTGTTTTTACCATATCCGTTGTGAAGTTATTCAAAACTTCATCAAAATTAAAACTAATTTTATCTAAGTACTCATTAAAACGTGAATGATTTAGGAATTCTACAATGTTTTGTGTAAATGCCATGAAGTACTCTGGGAATTCCTGTGCTAAATTCGTGAACTGATCGCGTAAAAACGGATAGACTAGCACCACAAGTAACGTAATGACACCAATGACCGCAATATAGAGGATTAAAATACCCCATATTCTTGGTATGCGCCATCGTACTAGAATCGCCAGCAATGGGCGTAATAAATAGTAACCAATGACGGCTAGTACCCCTGGTAAAATGACTACTTCAAATAAAACTTGTAGCGGGGTAAAGATAAAGGAAACTTGATTAAACATAAAAATAACACATGCCACCAGTAATAAAATTACCAGTGTAAATAATAGGTTTCTACCACCTAAAAAACGAATAAACTTGGTTGCTAACAGGCTTGAACGCTCTTTTGGTCTCTCTTTTTCCATATATCCACCCCAATCCAAATGCTCTCCCTTTATATTACAGGATAATGCTGGTTTTTGCGAAACATCACTCTAGTGAAATACCTAAAAAATCACTTAAAAAGGCTTTGTTTTGCTCCACATCGATGACAATAGAATCGCCCGCATGGCTAAAGTTTTGGAATTGATAGCTACCCTCGATAGGGATGGTTGCTTTCTCAATGTTTACCTTGCCCTTTGATAGCAATTTAAGTACTTGCTGCATTTCCTCAGTAGATGAATAATCTGTTGTGATATAGCCCTGTGCCGCACCAACAAATTTTGGTAAATGCAACATATTCGTAGGCGTTAATAACTCTGTTTTTAATGCCTCAATCACTTTTTGCTGACGTGCAACACGCCCAAAATCTCCTTCTGCATCATGACGGAAACGCGCATAACCTAGTAACTCCTGTCCATTTAAACGATGAACACCTTGCTTTAACTCTACCCCAATATTTTCAGACATGTCCTTTTCAACATCCATTTCCACACCATTTGGCGCTAAAATATCCACTAAGGATTCAAAGTTTTTAAAATCAATTAGTGCATAGTGATGAATCGGTAGGCCAAACATATTTGTCAATGTATCCTTTAATAGCTGAACACCGTCTAGGTAGTAAGCTGTATTAAGCTTATAGGATTGATAGCCTGGAATATCCGCGTAAATATCGCGCATAAAGGATACGAGTTTAATGTCGTTGTTTGCTTTATTCCAGGATAATACCATCATTGTATCAGTCCGTGATTTTTCCTCTCCACGTGTATCGACCCCTAAAATCAAATAGTTTTCGATATCCCCTTTGATGCTATCACCCGAAAAATCTTCCTGTGCAACTTTGGTGTCGTTGGCTAGCTCAAGCCCGCTGCGATATTGCATGACCGAATAGCCGACAATCACAATGATACACAATAGTAATAGTGTAAAAAATGCTCTCCCTTTACGTAATCGACGCTTTTTAGGACGTTGGGAGCGTCTCGTATAATCTTGCTCTTCCATAACAACTAACTCCTCTATTTTGATATAGTTAATGTAACGATTGATTAGCTAGAAAGTTTCAATATAAAAAGGATCTATTCCATGTTTTTCTATCTAAACGTTATTTTACACCCATTTGCACAGTTTGGCGTAAAACAATGCTATAATATTTTCACAAAAGAAAGGATGATTCAAATGATAGAAAAAGCGACATTTGCTGGCGGCTGTTTTTGGTGTATGGTCAAGCCATTTGTCGAGTGGGACGGTATACATAAAGTCACTTCAGGCTATATGGGTGGCCACTTAGAAAACCCAACCTATGAAGATGTCAAAAAAGGAACGTCAGGTCATTTAGAAGTAGTCGAAATCGAATTCGACCCTGCTATTTTTAGTTATGAGCAGCTCCTTGATATTTATTGGATGCAAATTGACCCGACAGATGCGTATGGACAGTTCCATGACCGTGGTGAATCCTATACTACTGCAATCTTTACCTATACAGATGAGCAAAAGCAAATCGCAGAGGCATCGAAAGAAAAGCTTGCCAATAGCGGACGCTTTGATAAACCTATTGTAACCAAAATTCGCGATGCTGAACGCTTTTATCCAGCAGAGGATTATCACCAGGATTATTATAAAAAAGAGACAGCACACTATCAGCAAGACCGTGCCATTTCTGGGCGTGATACGTTCATTGCAAAGCATTGGGAAAAATAATATAAAAGAGGTGTCTCCAGCTTGTGGGACACCTCTCTTTTATACAATAGCAACAAATTTATTAAACAGAGGCTTCTAAAAACGATTGTAGTGCGTCAAAGAAGCGTTGACCATACTTCTCAAATTTTACTTCGCCTATACCACTCACCTGTCGTAAATCCTCCAGTACAGTTGGTCTCTTATCACATAATTCACGTAACGTTTTATCAGAAAATACAACAAATGGTGGGACCTTTTCCTCGTCGGCAATCTCTTTGCGTAATACCCGTAAGTGTTCAAATAATGGATCATTATCCACCAGCTTCTTCACTGTAACAGCTTCCTTACGCATGACCTGTCGATTGCCAAGCAGCACTTCCTTGCCTTCAGCAGATACATAAATTGTAGGGAATGTACCGTGCTTCACGGCCAGCAAGCCCTCTGCAATTAAAAATTCGATAAAGTTGGAGACATCCTTTGAGGTATATTGTCCTTTTAAAATGCCATAGGTCGATAAACGGGCAAAGCCAAATTCAGCGATCTTTTGATTTTTAGAGCCAATTAGCACCTGTGCCACCATGGTCTTCCCGAATTTTTGTCCCATACGCACAACACAGGCCAGCACCTTTTGCGCATCCTCTGTCACATCTGTCACTGCTCGCCCGTCAATACAGTTACTACAACGCCCACATGGCTCCTCCTCAACTTCTCCAAAATACGCTAAAATCGCATTCTGTAGGCAGCCCTCAGTATGGCAATAATCGACCATTGTTTGTAGTTTAGCTAGCTCCTGTGTAATACGAGCCTCATCCTGTGACTGTTCGATAAGAAAACGCTGTGTTTGAACGTCCCCTGAAGCATACAATAAAATACAAGCACTTGGCAGACCATCTCGACCAGCACGGCCCGCTTCCTGGTAATAGCTCTCCATATTACGAGGCATTTGATAATGCAACACAAAGCGCACATTACTTTTATCAATACCCATACCAAAAGCATTCGTTGCCACCATGATACGTGCCTCATCTTTTAAAAACCGCTCCTGCTCAGCCATTCTTAAATTCTCTGATAGACCTGCATGATATTTCGCAACGTCTTCACCAGAGCGACTCAGCACATCATAAATGGCATCCACAGCTTTTCGAGTAGCTGCATAAATGATGCCCACTTCCTGTTTATTTTGTTGAACATAATTTTTTACATAGCGTTCTTTATTTTCACCAATTAACACCGAAAGTGCCAAATTCTCACGTGAAAAGCCTGTCATGACCGTTGCCTGCTCATCAATCGCTAACAATTGACGAATATCATCACAAACCGTTGGCGTTGCAGTAGCTGTCAGCGCTAAAACAGTGGGCTTTTGGGGCCATAGCGTAAAAAGCTTGTGGATCGAACGATAGCTTGGTCTAAAATCATGCCCCCATTGCGATATACAATGAGCCTCGTCAATCGCAAGTAATGGGACAGATAAATACGACAATGCTTGAAGAAACGTAGTACTTTCCAGTCGTTCAGGTGCAATATAGAGGAGCTTTAAATAACCCGCACTAGCAAGCTGCATGGTTTCATCCACTTCCTGTGCCGTCAGCGTACTATTAATATAGGCTGCTGGAATATTTGCTGTACGTAAAGCCTCCACCTGATCTTGCATCAGTGAAATCAGTGGTGAAATCACGATGGTTAACCCCTCAAGCATTAGCGCTGGAATTTGATAGCAAATGGATTTCCCTCCACCTGTTGGCATGACACAAAGACTTGACTGCCCTCGTAATGTTTGTTCAATAATCTGGGCTTGTCCTTGCCGAAAGGTATCATAGCCAAAATGATGCTGTAGCATTTGTCTAGCTTGCTCCATGCAAAATTCACTCCTTGTTTGTGAGACCAAGTAGCTTGTACTCGCCCTGTTCATTTTTTTCTAACTCATACAACATGTCGGAGTAGGCAAGTGCCTCCTGTCCAGCAGCATTCGTCAGGATATATTCCGTTTTAGCCTGTACGATAAGACGCTGCCCTTCTACGCGAATTGCCTGAATATCCGTGTCTGAGAAATGAATTTTGGCTTGCTTGGAAGCATAATAGGCAACCATACTAGCCAAGGTTTCCTGTATAGCCTCTGTCCCGACAATCGGTTTCAAAACACTTGCATCCTGGGTTGTCACAGCCCCCTTTAAATACTTGTGAAACGTATCTAAAAATAGCATAATTTCATCGGTATTATACGCAAATATATTTTCTCCATATTGTTCGATTGCTTGCTGTACAGCTTCTTTATCCCCTTGTTCAATATAGGGGTATAAGTTTTTCGATTGGGAAAGTCGTACACTGGCTGTCATGCCCTCCTCAATCCATTCATCGATGGATGCTTGGAATTCCTTTATAGGCAATATGTATGGCTGCGACGCTCCTTGCTGTTGTCGATTAAAATATAACCCGACAATGGCTCCGTTTTCAGCCTCCATGACAGGGCTTCCTAGTGGTATCGATTGTTCCGCTTTTATATAATAAGCCGCTACTTTATCTTGGTATTTTTGAATTGTATAGGGTAAGCCATTCACATAAACAGCCAGTTGATTTAGCTCACCTTCATATAAATTAGGCACTTGCACATCCGCTTGATAGGTTACTCGTAGCAGGGCCATATTATAGGCTGTTGACATGACATGAATAGTCGCTGCTACCAGCTTGTCCTGACCAAATTGAACAAGGGCAGTTGGTTTGGAAGCCACTAGTGCGCCATTCGTTAAAATATACAGTTGATCATCCTGCTGCCTGATAATAATGCCTGCTCCAACACCATACTCTCCAATCACTTTGACCTCTGGGACAATTTTTTCCTGTTGCTTCGTCACAGCTCCCTCTGTTTCCACCTCTGCCTTTTTATTTTGAAACCATCCTGTCCCTATTTGACTGTCACAGCCTGCTACAAGAATAGCTGCCGCTCCTAAAATGAGCACTTTTTTATACATACCTTCACCAAAACTTTCTATTCTACATTCTCTCTTCTCTATCATAATCAAGGACTAGTAATGTTTCAAGTTTACATAATATTATTATTGGATAATCAATATTAGAAAAATGCAGCAACTTCCCTAAAGTCATTTCTTTCTACCCATTAATATTGATGGAAGACAAAATTTGCTGTGAGGATGGAAGGATATTATACCCTCAAAATAATTTTCACATAAAAAGACATGTGCAACCTGACACATGTCTCTTACAATCATTTTTTTCTTAATAGTCCAGTCGTTACTAGAATGCCGAGCATTAATAATACAAAGATCAGATACGTCCATGTATGGTTGCCCGTTAGGTCATAGCAAATGCCTATTAGAATGGGGATAATGGCACTTACCATAAAGCCACCTGCCAGCACCATAGATGACCAACTGGTGGCCTCCTGATCATTTTTGGCTTCATCAAGAGGCAGCAATAGTCCGATTGGAAATAGCCCGCTTAGCACAATGCCAATTAATAAAACAGCCAGCCATAGGTAAATACCCGCTGTCAGCCAGAGTAGCATAAATCCAATCACGCCGACAAAGCTAAACACTAGTAGCCAGGCCATTCGACTTGGCCATTTTTCCATGAGAATTGGTACCGCCATATTCCCTATCATTTGTACAATAGACATAATTGTTAGCATAGCACTGGATGCCTCTAATGACAGGCCTTTATCCTGCAATAGCGGCGTAAGCCATGACATGATTGAGAAAAAGAGTGATGTTTGTAAACCAAAGTACAGTAAAATTACCCAGGCACGTCTAGATGTCCACGGATTACGGACTTCTTCTGACGTAGTTACTTGTTGGAGCTGCTCGTTGTGTTCGGATGGAATTGCCGCTAGCCAGATAACGAGAGCAACTATAGCAAGGATTGACCACATACCAAGGGCGATTGTCCAGCTATTACTGAAACTCTGATAAAAAGTCACGGTTAAGGCTGCACTTAAAGTAGCCCCTACGCCTATACCGAATGAATAGATACCGACTACTGTCGTAAAACGTTCTGGAAACTTTTTCTTAATATAAGCATTTAGAATAGGACCAATCATTGCAATTGCTAAGCCTGCCGCAAAGCTTGTCACGATAAGCAAGAGATAGCTTGCTTGGAAAAAGCGTAGCCCATTCGCAACGACAAGGATGGCCACTAAAAGGGTGATAGCTGATTTCGTGCCCATTTTTCGCTGAAGCGGGACAGCCAAAGGTGCGAATAATCCCATACAAAAAACGGGGATAGCTGTTAGAAAGCTCATGCTTGTATTCGAGACATGTAAGGATGTCATGAGGACATTAAAAAGCGGTCCTATTCCCGTGACAGCTGGCCTCATATTAAGAGCGACAAAAAATATACTAATGACCACGAAGGTGAGTGATAATGTCCAATGTTTTTTAACCAATTGTTTGATCCCCTCTGTTATTACGCAGCCTTCATTTATGAAAAGCTTGCATGGATTCCTCTATCCTTTTATCATGTTTTCGATGGTTGGTCAATGATTGGACAGTTTACCTTTACATGGCTAAGGCTTCTTACATATTTTCAGGTGATTCAATACCTAATAAGGCTAATGACTCTTTTAAAACAATAGCAACACTCTGACATAATGCAAGACGGGATGCTTGCTGTTCATCTTCTGCTAATATTTTGTACTGTGCATAATATTTATTAAATAAACGTGCCAGTTGTAAGGCATATTTCGCTATTTGGGACGGATCAGCCTGCTCAAAAGCCATAGCTACCGTTTTAGGAAATTGTTCTAGTAATAAAATAATCGGCCAAGCCTGCTCTCCTAAAGATTTGAATAGCATATCTTGAGTCGGAGCTTTCTTTTTATCTAAAATAGAGCAAATACGTGCATATGTATACTGTACATATGGCCCTGTTTCACCTTCAAAATTCATCATTTGCTCGATTGAAAATTCTATATCGTTGAGACGATAGGATTTTAAATCATTAAAAATTACCGCTCCAACCCCCACTTGCTTTGCGACTTGCTCTTTGTTAGGTAGAGAAGGGTTTTTCTGCTCCATATTACGCTGTGCCGTCGTTATAGCTTCTGCTAGTACATCAGCTAATAACACCACTTTACCTTTACGCGTCGACATTTTTTTGCCATCCTTCAGCATCATGCCAAATGACACATGTTGCAGATTCTTTGCCCAAGGATAGCCCATTTTTTCGATGACCTGAAAAAGTTGTTTAAAGTGGAGGGACTGCTCATTGCCAACAACGTAGAACATCTTTTGGGGCTGGTAGTGCTGTTGGCGATACAGGGCTGCTGCTAAATCACGCGTCGCATAAAGCGTGGCTCCATCCGTTTTCGTTATTAAACATGGAGGCATCTCCTCCATCTCCACAACATACGCACCTTCTGATTCCACGAGGAGCCCTTTTTCTTTTAATTCTGTTACAACGGACGGCATTTTGTCATTGTAAAAGGCTTCACCTATAAAGGCATCAAAATGAATTCCTAATAGCTCATATATTGTTTGAAATTCTACGAATGACACATCTCGGAACCATTGCCATAATGCGTGTGCCTCTTCATTACCGCCCTCCAATGCTTTAAAGGCGGCACGAGCCTGTTCATTGAGCGTTTGGTCTTGCTCAGCCTCTTCATGAAACTTCACATAAATCTTTAATAACTCCTCTATTGGTGATGCTGAAATAGCTTGTTTATCACCCCAAAGCTGATAAGCAACAATAAGCTTGCCAAATTGTGTACCCCAGTCCCCTAAATGATTGATACGAATGGCTTGATAGCCATTTTTTTCTGCAATATTTGCTAAGGCATTGCCGATGACCGTTGAACGTAAATGTCCCATCGAGAATGGCTTGGCGATATTAGGAGAGGAAAAATCTAAGACGACCGTTCCCATCTTTGTTGGCGTAGTACCATATTGTTGCTTGTCGCGCAGAATCTTGCGTAACACCTGTTGCGTCACCTTTTGTTGATCAAGAAAAATATTGACATAGCCACCAACAGCTTGCACACGCTCGATACTGTCATGATTTAATTGACTTGCTATCTGTGTTGCGATACTCTGCGGTGATTTTTTCCACACTTTTGCTAGAGTAAAGCATGGAAAGGCTACGTCCCCTAGCTCCAAGCTTTTTGGTTTTTCTAATAATGACAATATGTCCTCTCCTATTATTTGCTGCTTTAATGTGACTGCTATACTGTCGGCGATTTGTTGATTCATTTTGCTCCTCCTCCTGTTCAAATAAAAAAGCCCTCGCCTCTATAATTAGAGACGAGAGCATGATAATCCCGTGGTACCACTCTAGTTGCCATGTCACATGACCACTTTCCATTGTTAACGAGGTGACGCCCCGCTATTCTCTACTATTTGTTCGAGAATCTTCTCCAAAGTGCGCTTCATTCATGCTTCCTGTATTAGGCTCCCACCATCCCTAACTCGCTTGCCAGTCATTCCATCAATTACTCTCTTTTTCATCGAATTTTTTATGATTTTGACATATATTACAGGACTTTCTAATTGGCGTCAACCCTTTTTTACGTTGCCGTTTCAGCAAAAAACGCTCCTCACAAGGAGGAACGTTTTTTTTCTACATAATGAATCACATCAGCCATAATCGCATACATCTCTTTTAATTTTAATTTCTTATTATCAGAGACTTTCTTCGCTACTTTCTCCGTGACAATTCCTTTTTCTACTAATGTATCCCAGCTAGTCGCATTGGATTCACCCATGAGGACGTCAGCCAAATATTGAGCTAACTCATCTCGCTCAATAGCTTCATCGCCTTGATTATAAACTTTATTGATGACAATTTCGAGCTGGTCCTTCATTCCTGCTGCACTTTCTCCACCAGCACGTAGCATGCTCTCTTTTAACATTTTAGCAAACTTTATTTTCGTCGCCTTACTGTCTACTTTTAGGTCATTATCATAGCCGCCCACAACAAGGCCGTAATTAATGAGGGTTTGAATGGCTTCATCATACCATTCTCCTTGATATGGATACTCAATTGAAAATGAATCAACATAGGCACCTTGTTTAGCTAATTGCTTTCGTAATGTAGCGATTAATGATTTATCCTTACTCATGTCTCTAAAGGTTACATCGTGCTTCTGTGCAAGAGCAGCCGCAGTCCCAGCCGCTTCACCTGTCACCATCCCTGTTGGAACAATACGTGCACTACCAGCTGCAAGTGAAGAATAACCAGCAGAGCGTCCGACAACCAGTAAGCCATCAATATCCTTCGGTACTAAAGACCGGAAAGGAATAGCATATTGCTTTGGTGCAGCGATCACATAGCCATAATCATGAGGCGTTTGCGCTTGCACATCGACTGGATAAGAAGCAATGCCAATGCTATCCCACTGATCACTATTTTTCCACAGGTCTGCCATTGGTAATTGATACTCTGCCCAAATATGTCTCGTTTCTCGGACGTAGAGTTCTTCTGGATAGCTGACAATTTCAGCCTTTTCAAACCCTGGGAAGTTTGTTTGTAAATATTTTAGAATGTGTAACGTTTCTTTCTTCCCAGCGACAATCGCCGCTTGTTTTGAGGATTCATTCAAGCCATCAATACCAAAAATCTGTAAGGCATTGATGAAATATTCATCATCTACACGAGCTAAGTTTAACCCTCGTAATCTTGTACCCTCTTGTAATGGCTTGTATTCATCATGTAGCTTTGTAAAGCCCCACATCACCGTATGATTTAAATTAGCACCGCCAAATACACCGGAATTAGCCGCTTTTTTGACTTCATCCCAATTGACATTTTTTAAATGTAGCATTAAAGTCACAGCCATACGCTTATCCTTTATGCCAATATCTTCTCCGCCCACAAAGAAAGGAACGCCCGACAAGGCAGCAAAATCAGCATCCTGTGTAGCATCTATGAATGATTTCCCCGTCACAACATATGTACCGTACTCATTTTTTAATTCCACAGACGTTAATTGTTGTTGTTTGACATTTGCTTTCACAACCTCGGTTTGCACGGATAACGTTAAGTTGGGCTCTTCATCGATTAGCTTTTTAAAGGCTGCCTTAGCACCTACAATGCCAAAAGCGTCATTCCCTCTAACAAGCTCATGCCATTCCTTAAATATTCCCTCACTAATCGAGTTGTTATGGCCATCACGAGGAATGTCGAGGAAATTCAGCATACCATATGTAAATAAACCACCTAACTCTTGTCGTTTTTCGACCAGCAATGTTTTCGCACCATTTCGAGCAGCAGCCACAGCCGCAGCCACTCCCTCTGGCTCACCACCGATGACAATAACATCATATTCTTCCTCTATATGTTCAATTGGTTCTGGCTTTTTATACTCATCTACTAATTTATTGTATGCCATAGAGTTTGTTATTTCTTTAATAAAATAGTAGCTACCAAACCCAACTAAAACTACTATTACACAAGTGGCTGTCCATAATAAGCCCTTACCCATAATATACCTCCAATTGTTAAAATTTCCATCGATGTGTTTATTTAATCATCATTCCCGCCACAAGGGCTGAATGTCCTAGTTGAACGCAGGCATAGCATATCATTACCACAAACGAATAATTCTTTAGCTTACAGCATTCTTATATGAAATTATCATCAAGATAAATGAATGAAATCATTTATGAGGATTGTGATGTTTTTCGTCTAACTTTAGCAACATCTATCTAGTATAAATGAAAGAGCCACGAATAGCTGGCATTCAAAACGGGGATGGGCTTGTGGGCACCAGTGATGATTTACTTGATATATAAACAGTCAGAATCATTTTAGACGAAACCTTTGTGAATAAGCAACTAAAATCCCCGTGGTAAATGATGTCATTTTTCTATTCTTTTTCAAAAATAGTTAATCACACTACAATATAGACGCCTCACTCTCAAAGAAAGTTACACCAAATTTAAATTTTTTATTGTATCTTTATTCAGTTTATGTTTAACAAAAAATGTGGAAAGAACGCCAAACCTTGATTTAATAATGTTTATAGACTATGGAACATATTTCATGCTATACTAGAGCCATTGTGAAAAAAGGAGGAACTTGCATGATTCAAGTTAGTAATGTAGGTCTTCGCTATGGCGATCGTAAACTATTTGAAGACGTAAATATAAAATTCACACCAGGCAATTGCTACGGTTTAATTGGGGCAAATGGTGCTGGTAAATCAACATTTTTAAAAATCCTTTCTGGTGAAATTGAAGCGCAGGAAGGAAATGTATCGATGGGTAAGGACGAACGTTTATCTGTCCTGAAACAAAACCACTTCGAATACGATGAGCATACAGTGCTCGACACAGTTATTATGGGGAATAAACGCCTATATGACGTGAAAACAGAAAAAGACGCTATCTATGCAAAGGAAGATTTCTCAGATGAGGATGGCATGCGTGCTGCAGAGTTAGAAGGTGAATTTGCAGAGCTAAACGGTTGGGAAGCTGATTCAGAAGCGGCTACACTATTAAACGGTTTAGGTATCTCCGATGATCTTCATTACATGCTAATGGGCGATCTTGAAGGTTCTGACAAAGTTAAAGTATTACTGGCACAGGCACTGTTTGGTCAGCCTGATGTACTATTACTCGATGAGCCTACCAACCACCTTGACTTAAAGGCAATTCAGTGGCTGGAAGAGTTCCTGATTAACTTTGAGAATACAGTTATTGTTGTATCCCATGACCGTCACTTCTTAAATAAAGTATGTACACATATTGCGGATTTGGACTTCTCTAAAATCCAATTATATGTAGGGAACTATGATTTCTGGTATGAATCTTCTCAATTAGCGCAAAAAATGGCACAAGACCAAAATGCGAAAAAAGAAGAGAAAATTAAAGAATTACAAGCGTTTATCGCACGTTTCTCTGCCAATGCTTCTAAATCGAAGCAAGCAACATCTCGTAAAAAAATGCTTGATAAAATTGAGCTTGATGATATTAAGCCATCAAGCCGTAAATATCCATTCATCAACTTCCAAATCGGGCGTGAAATTGGTAACGATGTCCTAACAGTAGACGGTCTAACAGCAAGTCATGAAGGCGAAACGCTATTCAAGGACATGCGCTTCTCGATGAACAAAGAAGATAAAATTGTTTTACTTGGTAGCCCAATGGCGAAAACAGCACTTCTTGATATTTTAATGGAAGAAAAAGAAGCGGATGCTGGCACATTTAAATGGGGGGTAACGACATCTCAAAGCTACTTCGAAAACGATCATGACAAGTACTTCGAAGGTTCTGAAAAAACATTAGTAGAATGGTTACGTCAATATTCTCCAGACGATGAAACAGAAAGCTTCCTTCGTGGTTTCCTAGGACGTATGCTGTTCTCTGGTGAAGAAGTGAAGAAATCCCCTGCTGTTCTTTCTGGGGGCGAAAAGGTACGTTGTATGCTATCGAAAATGATGCTTGCGACAGCAAATGTTATTTTATTAGATGAACCTACGAACCACCTTGACCTTGAATCTATTCAAGCATTGAACGAAGGCTTAATTCGTTTCAAAGGCGCAATGATTTTCACATCACATGACCATCAGTTCATCCAAACAATTGCTAACCGTGTCATCGAAATCCGTGAAGACGGCTCTATTTTAGATAAGCAGTTAACATATGATGAATTCCTAGAGTGGAAAGATAGCCAAGGCTTAAGCTAAGCTTTACAAAAATCCTCTACCCATAGTGGGTAGAGGGTTTTTTTGTATTTTGTGTTTATATGGTTTTTAAAGGATTAAAAGGATTTTTATTGAATGATATAGTATAGCATTAATGAGGGGGTAATCTTCGTGAAGAAAATTGCAATTATATCAGATATTCATGGGAATAAAACGGCATTAGAGGCCGTATTAAAAGACATTCGCTTAAGAAAGATTGACAGAATTTTTTGTTTAGGTGATTTAATCGGCAAGGGCCCTCAAGGTTCTGCCTGTATAGAACTTATCCAACAGAATTGTGAACAAGTCGTACGAGGCAATTGGGACGTATTTATTCAATCCCCTACTGACAATGATTTTCTCCAATGGTTTAAAGATCGATTAACAGCAAAAGACTATCAATATCTCGGGTCATTACCCTTCCATATTGATCTTGAATTAAATGAACAGCTCATAAGATTTTTCCATGCGTCTCCAAGAAGTGAATTTGAACGTATCCTACCAAATCATCCACTTGAAAAGCGTTTATCTATGTTTGAGAATACGGCAGTAACCAATTCAAGCCATTACAAGAAACATCCTGATATTGTGTTCTATGGCGATATCCATACAACTTTTTTACATACATATAAACAAGGAATTCTTTGTAATGTAGGGAGTGTTGGTAATTCACTTGACCTAACTTCTGCTTCCTATGCCATTCTAGATGGAACACAGTCAAACAATGCCATCCAATTTATTAGAGTAGCATATGACCGAGAGGCTGAGCTAATGATCGCAAAAGAACTAGGTATGCCTCAATTAGATCAGTATTATAATGAAATTATGTTTGCCAACTATCGAAATGCTTAGTACCGTCATAATTAAAAAAGAATCCATTTTCATGCCAACATGGATTCTTTTTTATATTCAACGCTGAAAATACCATTGTAGCGCATTCTTGTAGAGGATTTTATCAGCAGCCTGTTGATCAAATAGCTGTTGAATCAATTCCACATCCCCATAATTAAAAGGTCGTTTAGCTCTTGTAGACGGGCAATCTGTTCCAAACATGAGGGCATCTGGATTAGCATTATAAATCGCTTGTAAAGCATGCTTCACATCCAGCTCCACACGACCAAAGCCAGTCGCCTTGACACGTACTCCCTTATCAACAAGCTTTAATAAATGTGGCAGCCCTTCTTCCGACAACCCTAAATGATCGATGGAGATGGCTGGTAATGCTTCAATTGTCGAGGCTATCTCCGGTATTTCCTTCGCATCGATATATAATTCACTATGCCAGCCCACCAAATCATAAACCCGTCGTGCAAAGGTTTCTAGCTGTGATAAATCCTCTGAGCCACCTCGTCTACTATTAAAGCGTAATGCCCGTACCCCATTGTTATGTAAATGTACAATTTCATCATCCGTGACCGTATTAGGTAATTGCGTTACCCCACAAAACGTGGGACCCAGTTGTTTCAATGCTTTTAAAAGATAGGCTTGGTCAAATCCTTGAAAAGATCCTGATACAATGGCGCCTCCCGCTATCTGGAGACTCACTGTGTCCTTTTGATAATCCTCTACTACATAGCTTGGTGGCATATAACCTTGATTTTCGATAATCGGAAAATTAAAGTCAATGATATGAAAGTGTGCATCAAAGATTCGCATCATTTGTCCCCCTTTACCTTTGAATTTACCATACTCTAACTATAAGTTATAATACGAATTTCTAGCTATTTATCATAAGGAAAACTTATTGAATTGCAATAGCTTAAGTTCCTTCTTCTCTTTTCAAGTTGATAAAACAAACGTAAAAAATGGTATGAACGATTAAATTCATACCATTCTTTTTAGCTAATAGCTAATGCCTTATTCCTCAAATTTTTTAAATGCTAGCACAGCATTATGACCACCAAAGCCAAACCCATTCGATAGCGCAAAGTTAACGTCTTGATGAAGTGCCTCATTAGGAACATAGTTTAAATCACATTCGGGATCTGGTGTTTCATAATTGATGGTTGGTGGAATAATGCCATCCATTATACTTTTCAATGTAATAATGGCTTCAATTCCACCGGCCGCGCCAAAGAGATGTCCTGTCATCGATTTTGTGGAGCTAACCTTTAGTTGATAGGCATGGTCACCAAAAACGTGTTTAATAGCCTTTGTTTCAGATTTATCTCCCTCTGGAGTACTTGTGCCGTGTGCGTTGATATAATCGATAGCTGACCCATCGATAGCACCCATTTTTAATGCCAGCTTCATGGCATTGGCAGCACCCGTAAAATCAGGAGCTGTAATATGATAAGCATCTGTTGTCACACCATAGCCAACAATCTCACCCAGAATCGTAGCACCCCTTTGT
This sequence comes from Lysinibacillus sp. GW823-FHT02G10, assembly GCF_058797135.1. Lineage (NCBI taxonomy): Bacteria > Bacillati > Bacillota > Bacilli > Caryophanales > Bacillaceae > Lysinibacillus > Lysinibacillus sp. GW823-FHT02G10. Next base: position 1,147,879 of record NZ_JBXAJI010000001.1, on the reverse strand, counting down.
TTGGCGTGTTCATACTCCTCTAGGAATACGATGCCAGCTCCTTCAGACATGACAAAGCCATCCCGCTCGCTATCGAATGGTCGACTGGCCTTTGTTGGCTCTTCATTCCTAGTGGACATGGCTTTCATGCGGGAGAATCCTGCAAAGCTAAGTGGATTGATCGGTGCCTCCGCTCCGCCTGCTAAAATGCCATCCGCATAGCCATGTCGAATCGCTAAGAAAGCTTCTCCAATCGCCTGGTTTCCTGTCGCACAGGCAGAAACAGGTGAAAAGCTTGGTCCTTTAAAGCCCGTTTTGATTGCTAGTATTCCTGCAGCCATATTGCTAATCATCATCGGCACCATAAATGGTGACACCTTCCTAGGCCCTTGATTGAGCATCGCTTGATGATTTTCTAAAATCGTTTCAATGCCCCCAATGCCAGAGCCAATGTAAACGCCTAAACGCTCCTTATCTACCTGTTCCATATTTAAATTGGCTTGTGTCAGAGCTTGCTGGGCAGCGGCAACAGCATATTGCACAAATAGATCATATTTACTGATTTCTTTTTTATCCATATACAGCGTTGCATCGAAATCCGCACTCGTCCCAGCAATTTGCGTATTAATGCCGCTAAATGCCTCCCCTTGAATTTTTTGAATCCCTGATTCTCCTGCCTTAATATTCTCCCATAAGGCTGATACCGAATTACCTAACGGGGAAACAACACCATATCCAGTAACAACGACTCTTCGTACCATGCACATCGCTCCTTCTCGTTCATGTCTTACTTTAACAGTTCCTTTAATTGCTCCAGCATCTTTTGAAAGAACGCTTCTCCTACAACACGTTTATATTGTAATGCCCCTTTCGTACTTGAAATCAGTAATACAGCTAGAGCCTCCAAATCATTAGTAGCTTGGAGTGCGCCCTGTTGTTTAGCTTCTTTCAATAGCTCAACAAAGACATCGATTTCCATTTGACTAAGCTGCTGAAGTTTTTCTTGCATTGGTTGCGGTAATTCTTGATAATCCGCCTGTAAAGCTGATATAGGGCAAATGCCGTCTTGCTCTAGAAATTTTATTCGCTGCATAATAAAGGCAAATGGCTTTTCCTCAGCTGGCAAAGTGGACTCCTTCATCAATGTAAAAGTTCTCTCTAATCCTTGTTGAATTCTTTCGCAAACAGCAATCCCTAAGTCTCCCTTCTTCTCGAAATGATAGTGAATACTGGCTTTCGTGACGCCAAGCTCCTTTGCTAAATGCTCATAACTAAATGATGTGAATCCTTTTTCCTGAATATTCTTCAATGTTAATTCTATAATTTGCATTTTTCTATTTGTCATGGCTTTATACTAACTTACTAGTAGGTAAGTGTCAATCTAAAAAATGCAGCAGATAAACGATTTATCTGCTGCTCGCGTAATTATTGCATTTCCTTTGTTGGTCCCATCACGCCAGGTACTGGTAAACCTGCTTGACGTAGTAGGACCGTCATTTGTCCACGATGATGTGTTTGATGGTCAATTAATACACGTAATAAAGCCCCTTTTGGCATCGGCGCTTTAAAGCCTGTTACTACCTCTAGTAACTCTTCATTCGAAAGCTTAGCCACTTCCTCTTTAATACCATTTGCTACGCTTTCATAGGCTGTCACGATCTCAGCCGCAGTCGTTGGCACAGGATCTTCTTGACGAATCATTGGTACTTTTAACCCTGCTAGATAGCTAAAATATCCTGCTGCTCCAACTAAATGCCAGCCTAACCAACCAAGTGTACTGTGACCCTCTACAATGCTTTGCTGAAGCTTGTCATCTGTTAAAGCCTGTAATACCTGTAGTGTCCCGTTTGATGCATTTGACCATTCTTGTAAGAAATCATCTACATGTCTATACATGTCTTTGCCCCCCATTTTTTCACTTCATTTCTATCATAGATAATTTTCCATGCTGTTACAAGTTTTCATTTAATAGTTTACATAATAATATTATTTATATAATCTCATATTATTCGTATAACACTCCTCGTTCACGTATAATGAAAGAAAATAGCGAAGGAGTGTGCCCATGAGATACCCTGTTCTAGTACTTTCTGTAGTATTTTTACTGGCTGGCTGTCGTGAAGAAGTTCAGGAAGAGCCTGTGCCAGCTCCAACACCATCTGTGGAAGACAAGCAAGCAGTGGAACAAGATCAAACGTCACTTCTCTCCTATTTTCCACCTGATGGATCTGTTGCTTCTTTTCAAGGGGAAGGAAATGAATTTGCTAGCTTCACACTAAAAACTACCTACCTCGATACACAGCATATCGTACAAATAGAGGATAATGGTGGTGTGACACTATTAAAAATCTACCGCATAACGGATACAAGTATTGATCTTGTCTATCGAGAACCTGTTGACAGTAATCCAAGCATGCCAAGTGCAGCTGAGGCAGCATCTTATCCTGTACTGGAAACCGTACTTCAAAAGCCTTTACAAGTCGGGACAAGCTTTCAAGGTTGGACAATTGAATCAACGACCGCTACTGTTGATACTGGTACAACGGTCTATCAAGATGTCATCCAGCTAAGTCGCTCTGAAGATCAAATGACCACAACCAAATATTTTGCAAAGGACATTGGTCTAATTCGCAAAGAGGATACGATGGAAACAGAGCAAGATGAGCCATTTGTTGTGACATCAACCTTGCAAAAAATAGAATAATTGAAAGAAAACAGGCGTCCTGCTTGGGCGTCTGTTTTTTAGCAAAGGAGGCCAATCAATGAGTGATATACATAATGCAACACCAAAGCAAGATGAATTAACGGAAGAAGAATTTATTGAACTTGTACTCGAGGAACAGCAAGAAGCATTAGCACAGGCGCGAGAAGAACGCATTTATGGAAAAAAGCCAAAAAAACAAAAGCCTCTTGTACGCTGGATCGTGTGGGGTATGGCACTAGTGCTGTTTTTCAATACATTTGCCCTCATTTTTCAAATCTACTCCATACCTGCGCTTGAATTTATCAAGGTTTCAACGCGGCTCTCTGCACAAGAAGATATACAAACCTATAAAAAGGCAGTCGTTGAAATTTCAACAGGCTCCAGTAAAGGCACTGGTTTTGCCATCTCACCAGATGGTCTGATTGTCACCAACGCCCATGTTGTCGAACATGCCACAACATTATCAGTTGTCTTTCCTGATGAGGGACTGATGGAAGCAACATTAATCGAGAGCTATCCAGCCGTAGATTTAGCCTTTGTACAGGTGCAAGCTGAGCAACTTCCCTATCTACCTCTTGCAGAAGATCCACCTTACACTGTTAATGAACATGTCTATTTTATTGGAAATCCACTTGCTTTCACCGGCATCGCTAATGAAGGAACATTGCTAGAAGCCATTCAATTAGAAGATTGGCAGGAGCCAGTTAGGATGCTAAAAGCTCCTGTTTATCGGGGCAATAGTGGTAGCCCTGTAATCGATCAACATGGTGAGGTCATTGGGGTTATCTTTGCCACGATGAAATATGAGCCCATTGGAAATGTTGGCCTAATTGTACCTGTACAACAACTCCGAAATTTATTAGAAGAGCAATAAAAAATGAACCTGTAATAAGCAGGTTCATTTTTATAGGGCGTCTTAGGTTTACATAATATTATTATTTATCTTTACTTTCTTGCTTGACGAACTGAGCAATTGGCGATTTTACAGGAATTTTACTGACAACCTCATCACTCACTTCTGCAACCTTTTGTAGCACATGTAAAAGCTTGTCATCCCCTGTCCAATGCTTTTCCACTACATCTGGACCCAACTTATTAATAATGGTATTTACCACAAAAGTTGCTAGTACAACATCATCTAAATAGCCACCAAAGCCTAGCAGTCCTTCTGGCATTAAATCCATCGGTAATACAAAATACGCAATGGATGCCCCAATTAATGCACGACTCTTTTTATCTACACCCGCATCGGTTACTGTTTTAATTAACAAATGAAATAAATCAGGCACAAACATTAAATACGGAGTAAACTTGTTACTTTTTCCCTTTTTCGACCCAAGGAAAGCTACTAATTTTGTACGTAGTTTCTGATAAAAATCCTGTTGCTCCTGTTCTTCAGGCAATTTTTCTTCATTATTCACATTCATCTGCCTCCTTCTTTACAGCGATGCGCTATTTTGGCGGGGCTACCCTCCATTTTATGGGGTTATCCGCTACTTTTGTGCAGCTATCCTTCAGTTTCACATAGCTATCCGCTACTTTTATAGCGCTATCCTTTACTTTTGCATGGCTATCCGCCACTACTATATATTTAACCTAAAATAGGATTTGTAATCCTTAAACTTGCAAATGATACAAAAAAGACATCCTATTTGCATAGGATGTCTTGGGTTTAACGAAAGTAATTTTAATTACTGAGAATTAAAGTTTAGTTACGTTAGCAGCTTGTGGTCCGCGGTTGCCATCTACAACTTCGAATTCCACTTTTTGACCTTCGTCAAGAGTTTTGAAACCTTCGCCTTGGATAGCTGAGAAGTGTACGAATACGTCGTTTTCACCTTCAACTTCGATGAATCCAAAACCTTTTTCTGAGTTAAACCATTTTACTGTACCTTGTTTCATTTAAGAAAACCTCCAAAAAATAAAAGTGAACAATATGTAATTTCTTCAGCGATTGAAAAAAATTCACATATTACAAAGAGTACCGAACTAACGCGATCACTTTTTGTAATATGTGAATTCATGTTTCCGGTGAAGCAATTAAATTGTTAAGTTAAGTATAACTGCCATCCATAATTTTGTCAAATAAAGAAAAAATCTTTTTTACTTTTTTTCAAAATTTTTTTACTTCTCTTCTATTTTACACGCAATTATTCCATGATATACTTGTGCATCATCATCGCAAGCCTCACAGTAAAAGCTTTCATCCTCAGACCAAAAAGCCCAATACTTCTCCTCTTTCGTTGCCTCATTATCGTAAGAGGAACGAAAATGCGCTAATTTTTGCTGTAATGCACGTTCAAAGAGCTCCTTCGTGTCAAATGTATCTTCAGTTTGAATATAAGCTTCCCAGCCTTCAAATTTCCACCAAGGCTCATAGTCCGCTTTCATGTAAATAATTGTATACATATTTGCCCATTCCTTGCTGTCATAAGATAGTTTCATTTTAGCAAACACAATTGAAATGTCTATTAAAACCACCTGAATTATGCTATTATTACCTTATTATACATACTTTTTGGAGGTATTTTTATGTTTTCAAGTATTCGACCTAAAGCAGAGCTAGAAGAACTACTCAAACGTGGTACAGATTTACATGCAACAGGCCGATTTTACCAAACACTGGCATTCAATCATTTCACTTCACAAGATGAGGAGCACTTAAAGGCACTCTATCAAAAGCTCAAAGACATTACCCCTTCCATGAATGCCATTTTTCATCATTATTTAAGCGAGATATCCCCTACCTCTCAATTAATCATTAGTGAAGAAAATATTAATCAATACTTAACACAGTTTTTCTTAGCAACTCGTGATGATCATTATGTAGATGAAACTGTCAAATTTTTCAATCTATTCCGCAAGCATCAATACGAGCCTGGTAAATTAATTGTTGTCTTCAACCAATTTGCCTTCTATATTACTACATATATTTTATACAATTTTGGTATCAAGCCAAATAAAGCATTTCAATATATGAAATCATTCCAATCCGCTGTCAATGTCGATCAAGAATTATTAGTGGAAGTGTTAACAGAACGCATTATTGAAAATGTGGTAGGAGAAGTATCTTCTTTAATGGATGTCAATGCCAAAATTATGTACATGAAAGATTTAGTTTTTAGCCTAGATAAGCAAAATGAAGAGATTCAATCCTCTACTGCTGCCACAGAACAGATTGCAGCTTCTATCAATGAGGTTGCACGCATGTCTTCTCATATATCAGAGAAAACAACTGAATCTGTTGACCATGCTACAAAAGGTAAAAACGCTATTGAGCATGCCCTATCGGAGATTTTTAAAACAGAGGAGACCTTTACATCCATTGTTGACTCATTTTCGGAATTACAAAAAAGGGTAAATGATATTGAGCAGGTTGTCACATTAATCAATCAAATCGCCGATCAAACGAATCTACTCGCACTTAATGCCTCCATTGAAGCAGCGCGTGCAGGTGAACATGGGAAAGGCTTTGCGGTCGTTGCACAGGAAGTACGAAAGCTTGCTGAAAACACGGTAGCTGCGCTAAGTGAAGTATCCGCAAATGTTCATCATTTAAAGAGTTATTCGAATGATGTTTCTAACTCAATTACAGATACGACAGCTATTATTAAAGAAGCAACCGTTGAAGCAAAAGATTCGTTACCATTATTAAATGCCATTGTTCAAGCGATTGAGGGTATTAATTTAGATGTGACAAATACGGCTGCCATTTCCCAGGAACAAGCAGCCGCGATTGATGAAGTTTCAGCAAGAATGATCGAAATTTCAAGCTTGCAGGAAGATATTCGTGATTATAGTCATAATACATCCAGCGATATTCATTTATTAGGGAAAGAAATTAACCGTTTCCGTAATGATCTTATTGCTAACAATAATGTACAGCTTTCATCTATTGCCCTACTACAATTATCGAAGGCGGATCATATTTTATGGAAATGGCGCATTTATAACATGTTCCTTGGCCTAGAAAACGTTGATCCAAGCGATGTTTCTTCTCATAGAGACTGTCGACTTGGCAAATGGTACACTGCGCCTCGTACAGTCGAACGTTTCGGTCATTTACAGGACTATCATGAATTAGATGGCTATCATTTACGCGTCCATGAATCAGCGAAGCTTGCGGCTGAAGCCCATAAAGCGGGTCATATCGAACAAGCTGATGTTCATCTAAAAGAAGTCGATGAGGCATCTAAGCATGTACTTTATCACATTAATAACTTAATTGCCTATTTAGAAAAAGAACGTGTCATGCAATAAAAGGAGAGGTTCGCCCCTCTCCTCTATTAAGTAGGAGGTATTCCCTTGAACAAACGAGCAAGTATAAAATTTTTTGGTGATGTCTATGGCACAGGCTACCGATTCTTCATCAAGCAAAAAGCTATTGAATTAGGGTTAAAAGGATACTGTCGATTGAATGACGCAGAGCAAATTGAGGTGGAAGTGGAGGGCTCAGAAAAGGCACTCAATGAATTTCTCCTTTTTGTCCAAAAAGGCGTTAGTCCCCAAGCCGATTCCAATTCATTTTCTTTAGAATTATACGATGATTTAAAAGGCTATATACGTATGGAGTCAGACATTGTTTAATGTCTGGCTTTTTTGTAGTGTTGTTGGGTTCAACAAATTTTAAACTAACACGGCGTTTTGTCATATAGGAAGTATGATAAAATTATCGAAAAATATTTGGGAGTGATTATAATGAAATTTACTTGTCCTTGTTGCGGATATAAGACAATGAAAGGAAAACCACCAGGTACATACGAGATATGTGAAATTTGTTTTTGGGAAGATGACGGCGTTCAATTTTATGATTATGACTTTGGAGGTGGAGCTAATACGCTATCCTTAAGGCAAGCACAGAAAAATTTTAATATATTTGGTGCATGCGAAGAACGATGTATTGCGTTTGTAAGAAAACCAAACGAAAAAGACGAAAAAGATTCAAATTGGAAGCCGTTTTTCTAGAGAGCTGACACTGGGCTATGGGTTCTTTGAATGATGCCTCCTCTCCTAGTTATTGAAATCAAAAAAGTCATGCTCTTAAGAACATGACCTATCATCATTTTTTGATTTTTATTTTTTGAATGGCAGCAACTAATATCGATTCATCAGTGATTTTCACATATTGATTTTTAGATTCCTTCATATAGCCTTCTTTGTTTAAATAGGCTTTTAATTTTGATTTTTTCTCAAAGACTTTTTCTTTCACTTTCTGTTCACTTACTGGTTCATCCATATTTTTTGTAATAGACACCAGAAAAATTTTCGTCATCCTATATCCCCCTTTGTATCAGTTACGAATTCATTTGGAAAAAGTTTCATACAAGACTCATTCATTTTGGATGAAGATGCTCTTCTTAGAGAATAAACCGCTCCTTTTCGAGTTGGAGCCGCTCATGGATCTCACTTAACAGCTCGCTTTGAGGCAGAAGCCGCTCTTGAATCAAATTACGCTCCTCTATTCAGTAATCGAGATGCAAAAAATCGCTCATTTCGATGTCAGAATGGCTCCTTAGGATAACAAAACCGACTTATTCATCGAAACAACTCACTTATTCTATGTATTATCATTGAGAAAGTTCACAAATAGCAGTAAAATTTATGTAAGGGATTAATTTTCAATGAAACTTTATGTCGATTATTTCGTATAAGAAGATAGACATATTGAAAAGCAAGGAGGATGAAACAATGCTTAGTGTCGGACAGTTTTTCTCTAGACATAGTGCCAGCTTTCTTATTTCGCTCACAACTGTTTCTATCGCAGCAATTGCGGCAAATCCTGGATTCTTCCTTGGTGGTTTACTGTTTGCGGGTTCCTATGCGACGAGTACAGCGTTGCTGAAACATAGACAAAAAAAGAAAGTCATGCAAATAGCAGGCATCACAAAAGAAGAATTCAAACACATTGAAACACAAGTATTAACAGCTAATAAGCATATTCAAACATTGAGTCAAAACTATTTACGTGTACGTTCTGTTTCAGCGTTTAAACAACTACTTGAAATGACGCGTATCTCCAAAAATATCGTCAAAATCGTCAAGACAGACCCACGTAAATTTTATAATGTGGAACCATTTTTCTATGCACACTTACCTTCTGCTGTAGAATTAACGGATAAATATACAATGCTTTCCAAGCAGCCAGTGAAGGATAAGGAAATTCAATTAACTTTATCCAAAACACGTGAAACCCTAACTGATTTGAATGACACAATTCAAATTGATTTGAAGGATGCGCTTGCAAATGATATCGATCATCTGCAAATGGAGATTGAATTCGCAAATCGTTCCAATCTTAGACGTAGAGAACAATTGGACTGGCGAGGCGATGATAAATGACAGCAAACGAACACGCATTTCAACTAAATACCATACCAGGGCTTTCTCCACTAGTCCAATCCTATTTAGAAACAACTCCGCAAAACGAGGCGATGGCGACTTATGAAACGCTATCGCCTCTTGCACAAAGTCGTGCATTACTGTATGCCAGTCAAATCGATTTGACTGATTTTGAATCATTGCTGTCCCTTGGGCAAGATTCACAGCGAGCTCTGTCTCAATTTGCCGACCGCATGCTTGCTCAAGTAAAGCAAAAGGATGTCACTAAAATTGGTCAAATGCTGGATTCTTTAATGCAGACGTTAGATCGAGTAGATCCGACTGCTTTGGAACCAAAAAAGCAAACCTTTTTCAAAAAAATCTTTGGCAAAACCGAGCCTAATGTGAAGCAAACACTCACAGAATTTGAACGTATTAGTATACAGGTGGAGCGCATTGGCGTTCAGCTAGAACGTGCACAGCTTCAGCTGATAAAAGATGTTGAAAACTTAGAGGCGCTTTATGCCCATAATCGAGGATTTTTTGAGGAATTGGCAACGGCGATTGCCGCAGGACAAATGAAAAAGCAGCAAGCCATTGAGGTAGAGCTACCTGCACAAATAACGAGTGTCCAAGCTACCAAACAGCCACTTGCGATCCAGCAATTAAATGACTTTGCTGCTCAAATCGAAAGACTCGATCAACGTATTTATGATTTACAAGTATCACAGCAAGTCGCTCTGCAAACAGCTCCTCAAATTCGTATGATTCAGCAGGCCAATCAAACATTAGCTGAAAAAATTGAGTTTTCTATCGTTACCTTGATTCCGCTCTGGAAAAACCAACTGGCGATGATGCTATCGATGCATATGGATCATCATTATGCACGTTTAGAGGAGCGATTATCAAGGGCTCATGATCGCTTCTCAAGTCCCACGTTTGAACAGCAAGTTTCGAAGTTTAAAGAAACACAGCAAGAGCTGCAAACAGCAATTAAAGATGTCTTTGCCCTGCATACCGCAACTGAACAAGAGAAACAACAGCTACAGGATGTGGCGGGTGCTAGCAGCTATCAGCGAGATTAACAAAAAAATGGGTGGCTCAGCAAATGTTCTGAACCACCCTGTTTGTTTTTATTCAAAATAATCTTTATAGTAGCCACCGACATTACCTGTGTTGTCGATGATAAAAACGAACTCTTCTGTTTCATTTTTCACTTCATACTCTTTTCCTACTGTTAATACGTTTGATACTAAGTATTTCGATGCATTTGTATGTTTGCAAGTAACCGTTCGTAATGTTGGCGCATCTTTCCATTTTAAATGTAACATATTCTCTCTACCTCTCTTTACTAGCAAAAGCTAATGTCTATTGCTTATTTTATAATATTTTTGGTCTTTTGTGGAGAAAAAAGAAATACTATACCTATTCTATCCAAAAAAAATGAATATTTGAGGTGTTATGATGAGTTTTGGTGGTGTACCGCAATGGTTTTTTATCATTGCTGTAGCATTCGCAATCTGCTTTGTACTTTATGCAGAATGGAATTCTAGAAAATAAGTGAGTCCAACAGGTTGGACTCACTTTTTTGTGCTTATTTTAATGTACGCTTTAAAAATTCCTTCGTACGTTCATGTTGTGGATTGACTAATACTTGTGCTGGAGGGCCTTCTTCCACAATTACACCTTTATCCATAAAGACAACACGATCTGCTACTTCTTTGGCAAATTCCATCTCATGTGTCACGATGAGCATCGTATTGCCCTCGTTTGCTAGCTGACGCATTACCTTTAATACCTCACCCACCATTTCTGGGTCTAATGCGGATGTTGGCTCATCGAATAGCATTACATCAGGATTCATTGATAAGGCACGAGCGATGGCCACACGCTGCTTTTGTCCGCCTGAGAGTTGACGGGGCTTGGCATTCACATATTGATCCATGCCAACGATTTTCAAGTATTTAAGCGCCGTTTCTTCTGCTTCTTTTTTCGAACGTTTTAACACTTTGATTTGGCCCACTGTGCAATTACTTATGACATTGTGGTTGTTAAATAAATTGAACTGCTGGAACACCATGCCTAAATGTGTGCGATATTCTTGAATATTGTGCTTTTCATCTAGGATGTCTTCCCCTTTATAAATAATTTGACCGCCACTTGGCGTTTCTAATAAATTTATGCAACGAAGCAATGTGGATTTACCAGAGCCAGAGGAGCCAATTAAACAAACTACCTCCCCTTTTTCCACTTGGAAATTCACATCTTTTAACACTTGGTTACGTCCAAATGATTTACTTAAATGCTCGATTTTAATGACTGCCATTTGTGCGTCCCCCTATACGGCTTCTTTTTGTTCTTTTTGATAGGCATCAGGACCATCTAGACGTTTTTCAACATACAGAAGGATGCGAGATGCGGTAAATGTCATGATGAAATAAAGAACACATGCAACGAAGAATGATTCGAAATAACGGAAGTTGTTACCCGAAATTGATTTTGTTTGGAAGAATAATTCCGTTACTCCAATGACATTTAATACGGCTGTATCTTTAATATTCATGATTAATTGGTTACCTGTCGCTGGTAAAACATTACGCGCTACTTGTGGTAAGACAACATGAAGCATAATTTGGAAGTGATTCATGCCAATTGCTGATGCTGCCTCGTATTGACCATTATCAATGGATACAATACCGCCACGAACAATTTCTGCCATATATGCCCCAGTATTGAGGGAAACGACTAAAATACCTGCTGTAATAAAGTGCATATCGATACCGAATGCGATATCTAATCCGTAGTAGACAACCATAGCTTGTACAATCATTGGTGTACCACGGAAAAATTCAACATAGCATGTTAGTATAAAATTAATGAGCTTTAAGCTATAAAATTTCACACCTTTTTTACGAACTGGAATCGTATGCATAATTCCGATGAAAAATCCGATAAATGCACCAATAATTGTACTAATACTCGAAATCAGTAACGTATAATACGCACCTCGTAAAAACATTTGCCAGTTGTTTTCAATAATTGAAAGTATCCATTCAAGACTCATGATGTTCCTCCTAACAATGTCATCTTGCTCGCTTATTTCTTTTGTGTCCTAGCTCTTTCTACTATTCTATGATTTGTCACGCTAGGACATTATCATTATGTAGAGAGGTTCTCATTTTGATAATGATGAAATGATCATGCACGGACTAATTGCTAGTCCGTGCCATGTCATTATTGTGCTGCGGGTTGTTGAGAAATAGCTTCTTCCATAATCGCTTGACGATCATCTTCTGAAATGCCTTTTAGGATTTCATTGATTTTTTCACGATTTGCGTCATCTTTACGTAAGCCTACAGCAATTGAAGTATTTGATAGGTCTGTATCAAAGCCTTCTTCAAATGCTACATATGTGAATTTATCGTTGGCAGCAGAAGCCGAAATGCCCTCTGGACGTTCAGCTACATAGCCATCAATTTTACCTGCTTCCAACGCCACACGCATTGCTGGGAAGCTCTCCATTGCTGTTTGCTTTTCTACGCCTTTAATTTGATCGATAACTGTGTAGTTTGATGTATTTAATTGTGATGTAATTTTAGCACCTGAGAAGTCTTGAATCGATTTTGCGCCTTCATATTTGCTACCTTTTTTAATAACCATAACAAAATCAGAAGTATAATAGTTTTCTGTAAAATCAATTGTTTTCTTGCGTTCTTCTGTTGGTGACATACCTGCAATAATTGCATCAATTTTGTTTGATTGTAGCGCTGGAACTAAACCGTCCCACTCCATTTTAACAATGACTAACTCTTTGCCTAGACCTTCAGCGATTTTCTTTGCCATTTGTACATCATAGCCACCTGCATACTCTGCATTATCCGCAATTTTCACTGCGCCATTTGCATCGTCTTGCTGTGTCCAGTTGAACGGTGGGTAGCCAGCCTCCATTCCAATTCGGAATTCACCGCCACCTTCTTCTTTGTCAGTTCCAGCATCACTTGAACCGCCCTCTTTTTTGTCACTTGCGCCACATGCAGCTAGCACAATTGCCGTCATGATAGAGATCATTACTAACAACCATTTTCTTTTCATGAAAAACTCCCCTTTTCTGTAAAAAAATAAGACAACTGTACTAAAAAAGACCTAAGTTTATTGAACTTAGGTCTTACCTTTTATGACAGTTGCCCAAATCCTCACTATAATTTCCATGTTTCCGAGATAGCACAACCTAGTAAATCTGGAAATCCATTTACTAGGACAGTCCTGCACTTATTCACTGCAGACCCAGTATAAAAGTACGAGCTCCTTTTATACTTCGGCGATATTTCCTTCTTCATTGCGTCTTCGCTTGCTTTTACTCAACAATGAACTAATAAATACCGCGCCTCTACCTCACTGGTAACAATTCGTGAGGTTTGTTTATTTAATTGATATTTAGATACTACTATAAAACTAATATGTTCGTCAAGACGATTTTAACATTTTTCTGACTAATGACAATATTAGGATATTGTGCGTTCTGCTTCCACTTTAAATCGTTGAACTTTTGTTGATATTTCTGAAAATTACAACAAATATTTATTATAGAGTATGTTCTATATGTAAGAAAAGTTGCGTTTTTTTCTTTCTTTGCTCCTCTAAACGATGTAACATTCGTACTCTTTCAAGCATAGAATCGGTCAATACCTTTCGTCATACAAAAAACCCTGCTGAACATTGTTCGCAGGGTTTAATGGAATTATGAATTTAATAATAAATCTTCAGGATTTTCGATTAATTCTTTAACTGTTTTTAAGAATCCTACAGAATCTTTACCATCGATGATACGGTGATCGTATGAAAGTGCTACATACATCATTGGACGGATTTGAACTTCACCATTTACTGCAACTGGACGGTTTACAATTGAGTGCATACCTAAAATACCAGCTTGCGTACCGTTCATAATTGGTGTTGACATTAATGAACCGAATACACCACCATTTGTGATTGTGAATGATCCACCAGCCATGTCATTTAAGCCTAATTTTTTATCACGAGCTTTTGTCGCTAAGTTAGCAATATCTTTTTCGATTTCTGCAAAGTTTTTGCTATTTGCATCGCGTACAACTGGTACGACTAAACCTTCTTCAGTCGATACAGCAATACCGATATCAAAGAAGTTATTTAAATGAATTTCATCGCCAGAGATTTGAGCGTTTACGTATGGGTATTTTTTCAGTGCTGCAACAACAGCTTTAGTGAAGAATGACATGAAACCAAGTTTGATGTCGTTTGCTTTTACAAACTCTTCTTGTTTACGTTTACGAAGTGCCATGATGTTTGTCATGTCAATTTCGTTGAATGTTGTTAACATTGCTGTTGATTGTTTAACTTCTAATAAACGTTTTGCAATTGTTTGGCGACGACGGCTCATTTTTTCAATTGTTACACGGTCAGAATTAGCTGCTGGTGTGAATACTACTGGGCCTCCTGAAGTTGCTACGGATGTAGGTGCTGCTGCTGGTGCTACAGCTGGTGCTGTACCATGAGCTGCTACATCTTGTACACGTACACGTCCTTGTGGATCTACTGGAGATACCGCTGCAAGGTCAATACCTTTTTCACGTGCAAGACGACGTGCTGCTGGAGATGCAACTACACGCTCACCAGAAGTTTCTTCTACTGCTGGAGCTGCTGCAACTGGTGCAGGTGCTGCTTGTGGCGCTGCTGGTGCAGGTGCTGCCTCAGTTGGTGCTGCCGCTGCTGGAGCTGCTGCTGCGCCTTCGCCTGCTTCTACTACTGCGATAACTTGACCAACTAGTACAGTATCGCCTTCTTCAGCTAAAATTTGTGTTAATACACCTGCTTCTTCAGAAATGATCTCAGCGTTTACTTTATCTGTTTCAAGTTCAACGATGAATTCACCTTTTTCAACGCGATCGCCCACTTTTTTTACCCACTGTGCGATACTACCTTCTGTAATCGATTCTGCTAATTCAGGGACTTTAATTTCAGCCACTTTCATTTCCTCCTTTGATTAACGTGCATGACGCACATAGAAGGGCTACTGCTTAAGGGCAAGTAGCCCGGTTTCAAAAATTGATATATATTATTTAACCTTTACTGGCTCAGCAACCGCTTCTTCAATAAGAGCTGCTTGTGCTGCTTTATGAGAATCTGCATCCCCTTCAGAAGTTGAGCTCATTGCAGGACGGCCTACATAGCGAAGTTTTTTACCTTCTGAAAGTTCATATAATGTTTCTAATGCATAATTCCATGAGCCTTGGTTTTTAGGTTCTTCTTGTACCCAAACAATCTCTTTTGCATTAGGATACTTAGCAATGATACCAGCTACTTGCTCTTTTGGGAATGGGTAAAGTTGTTCTACACGAATAATGTGTAGGTGATCGAAGCCTTCGCCGTCTTTCACGCGCTCTGCTAAGTCGATCATCACTTTACCTGTACCTAAAACGATACGCTCTACAGCTTCTGGTTTAGCCCCTAAGCCTGGTTGTTCAATCACTTCTTGGAATGAACCATTTGCTAATTGCTCAGCATTCGCCGCAGCTAATGGGTGACGTAATAATGATTTTGGTGATACGACTACAAGTGGACGTACCCCTTCTGTACCTAATAATGCTGCTTGACGGCGTAATAAGTGGTAGTAGTTTCCTGCATTTGAACAGTTCGCTACAAACCAGTTATTTTCAGCTGACATTTGTAAATAGCGTTCCATACGGCTTGAAGAGTGCTCTGGACCTTGACCTTCATAACCATGAGGTAAAAGGATAACTAGACCAGATTTTTGACCCCATTTTGAGCGTGCCCCTGAAATAAAGTTATCAAACATCACTTGTGCCATATTCGCAAAGTCACCGAATTGTGCTTCCCATACTGTTAGTACATGGCTATTTTCTAGGTTGTAACCATACTCAAAGCCTACCACCCCAGCTTCAGTCAGTGGAGAGTTGTGTACTGTAAAGGATGCGTTCGCACCAGAAATATGGTGTAGTGGTGTGAAGACATTGCCATTGTTTTTATCATGCAGTACTAAGTGACGTTGAGAGAATGTACCACGTTGTGCATCTTGACCTGTAAAGCGTACTGGTGTTCCATCTTGAATAATCGTTGCATACGCTAAAGTTTCAGCATGACCCCAGTCAACTTTTGCAGACGCATAAGCATCACGGCGTTTTTCTAAGATTTTACCAAGCTTTTTCTGTGGTTCAAAGTTTTCTTCAAACACTAAAAGCTCTTCATTGATTTTTTCTAAACGTTCCGCACCTACTGCTGTATCAATTTGTGGGAACTCTACTTTTAATTCTTCTGGCATTTCTAAATGATGATGATCATCTTTTTCTGCCATTTCTTTGACGTGGTCATAGGCTGCTTGCATTTCTGCATAGATAGCTGTATCTAGTGCAGCTACATCAGCAGCAGTTACAAGACCTTCTGCCACTAATTGTGCACCATATAATGCACGCACTGTTTCATGTTTAGACACTAATTTGTATGTTTCTGGGTTTGTCACTGTTGGGTCATCTGTTTCATTATGACCATGGCGACGGTAACCTACTAAGTCCACAATAATGTCTTTGCCAAATGTTTGACGGTAGTTTGCCGCAAAACGTCCAACTTGCACTACTGCCTCTGGGCTATCTGCGTTGACATGGATTACTGGTACTTCATAGCCTTTTGCAGGGTCAGAAGAATACACAGAAGAACGAGAATCATAATGTTCTGTTGTGAATCCAATCATATTGTTTGCGATAATATGGATTGTTCCACCTGTTGTAAAGCCTTCTGTTTTAGCGAAGTTTAACACTTCTGTTACAATCCCTTGACCTGGGAATGCAGCATCACCGTGTACAAGAATGCCTAAGCCCTTTGTACGGTCAAAAATAGGTTGCCCTGGTTTAGATGTATCATCTTGTGTTGCACGAGTAGCACCAAGTACTACTGGATTGCCCACTTCTAAGTGAGATGGGTTGTAAGCCAATTTCACATTCATACCGGATTCACGGTTGTAAGAAGCACCCATGTGGTATTTCACATCACCTGTCCAACCTTTTGTAATTTCAAGGCGGCCATGCTCTGGCATAAATAAATCATTGGAAACATGTGCAAAATCAGAGAACATCATGTCATAAGGTTTATTTAAAATGTGTGTTAAAACGTTTAAGCGACCACGGTGTGCCATACCAATACGTACGTTTTCCACATTTTTTGCTTCTGCCGTTTTAATAATTTCATCAAATAGAACGATTTGCGTATCTAAGCCCTCACCAGAGAAACGCTTTTGTCCTACAAAAGTTTTATGAATAAATTTCTCGAAATTTTCAACGCGAGTTAAACGATCTAATAAGGCTTTCTTCTCATCCGCAGATAATGCTTGTTTGAATGAGCCTGATTCGATTTGCGCTTGAATCCAATCACGTTCTTCAGTAGCTACTACGTGACCATATTCAAATGCTACTTTATCTGTATAAATAGCTTTTAAATAGTCGATTGCATCCTTACCATTTTTCACGTTTGCTGGCACATCTTTGAAGAAGATTGCTGCAGGAATTTCAGCTAAATCTGCAGCGCTTAAGTTGAACGCGCTTTCTTCAATTTGAGCTGTTTGTAGTTCACGGTTTTTCAGAGGATAGATATCTGCTGCTAAATGACCGCGTGAACGAATTGCATCTGCTAGTTTTACAGCGGCTAACACTTTTTTGTAATCGCCAGCAGGAGCCGCTGCTGTATGACTAGCTACAGCTACTTCACCTTCTACTACTACTGGTGCACCAAATTGTTGGAATAAAGAAACTAACTCCGGTTCTACTTCTTCAGGAGACTGTAAGAATAAGTCGTATTGCTCCATCACATATCCTAGGTTAGGACCAGAGAAAGCTGACCATGGAGAACTTACAGTTGTAACGTTGTTCGACATGAAAAATGACCTCCAAATTTTGCCTTTCGGCAGTTCCATTAATTAAATTGCAATTAATTATATAATATTTAGCCGTTCTTTAAAAGAATGTTTCTCACTACTTTTCCATATTTTAAAGAACGTTTTTTCCATCTCAATCTTACTACTCTTCACAAAAAATACAACTCTTTTTAGCAAATTAAGCAATTTTTTTCGCAAAGGATAGAATAATGAAATAAAGCGTGTATTTTTCTTAATATTTTAGCGGGATTTTCAGCGAGAAAACGGTTCCAATATTAACCTCACTCTTGACTTCTACTGTGGCATTGTATTTTTCAAGTAACATCTTCGAAATACTAAGCCCTAAGCCTGTTCCACCAATTTGGCGATTTCTTGCTTCATCCACTCGATAAAAACGATCAAAGATAAACGGAATATTGTCTTGTGCTATTCCTATACCATTATCAGTAATTTCTAAACATGCATAATTTCCAGCAACAGAAATAGAAATTTGTATCTCAGGAATTTTTTCACAATAACGAATGGCATTCTCTATTATATTACGAACGATTTGACTTAGTGCATTTTCGGTGATAAATAACGGACCAATTTCACCATGTTTCGACAGCGATATTCGCGCTTGTGGATGAACAAGCTTTACCTCATCCATCACTGCTTCGATGACCACTAATGCATTGGCCTCACTTGTTTCATCTTTTTCCTCACGCCGTGCAAGTTCTAATAATTCCTCAATCATTTTGCGCATACGAGCAATTTCTGTTAAGGAGGTATCAATGGATTCCTCTAATATGGCAGGATCATGTTTGCCCCATCTTTTTAAAAGAGAAAGATGCCCTTCAATTGCTTGAATCGGTGTACGCAGCTCATGAGAAGCATCGGCGACAAATTGCTGCTGCTGGGTAAATGAGATTTGCAGCTCGTTCATCATGGCATTATACATCTTCAGTAAATCACCAATTTCGTCATGTGATGTATAGGTTAGCTGTATAGGCTCCTTAAATCCTTGATCCATCACAGTTTTCATGGATGCACGCAATTCGTGTAGTGGCTTCATTAAATAGTTCGCTAGATAATAGCCAATAGAGCCAGATAACACTAAGGCTCCTAACCCTGCAATCAGCATGGCTGTCAAAAGATAATGCATGAGAGATTGAAAACTAGTTAACGGATGAATCACCTGAATATAGCCTTGGAAAAAGCCCATCCGAATCGGTTCATTGATGACCAGCACATCCTGCTTATCAATGGTCATCTCAAAAATTTCTTGCAACGAATTAAGTGGTGCAGCAGCAGAGGTATCATTGATTCGTAAAATATCCACCCCATCAGCATTAAATATTCGGACCGTCTCATCACGATCCGCAATCGATTTGAGCAAGCCTGTATTTTGCTGAATTTGCTGAATGGTAATTGTAGGACCTTGGGACTCTAAAAAAGAGATGATATCCTTACTTGTCCGATTGACCTTACTCTCCTCATCATTTAATAACCATGTATGCAGAGAAAGATAGACGACTACACAAATTATCGTAAAGCTAATAAAGATGACACTGCTTGAGGTCAGCATCCATTTTTTTTGCAGGGACTGCTGACGTAAATAATTTCTTAACTTATTCATTCTCGCATCACATACCCAACACCGCGAACGGTTTCAATATAATCATTCATCGCCCCAGGGAGTTTTGTACGTAAATGTCTGATATAAACATCTACCACGTTGGTCTCGATATCCGTATCATAGCCCCAAACGGATGTTAAAATATGCTCTCGTGTACATACTCTATTTTTGTGCTCAATTAATAGTTTCAATAAGTCATATTCTGTCTTTGTTAGATCAAGTTTATTCCCCTGAACGAAAACTTCATAGGCAGCTACATCTATTTCAATATCCCGTAGGCATAAAGATTCACTGCTTGTCTGCTCTGGCGTGACACGACGTAATATCGTCCGTATCCTAGCCAGCAGCTCTTCAATCGCAAAAGGTTTGACGATATAGTCATCAGCCCCTGCATCGAGTCCTGCTACACGATCCATCACAGCATCTCGTGCCGTTAATAAAATGATCGGTACTTGTGATTGTGTTCGGATACGACGGCAAATCTCAATCCCATTAATACTTGGTAACATCACATCCAGTAAAAGTACATCAAAATTTTCCGATGTTGCCAAAGCCAATCCTTCTCGACCATCAAAGGCAGTTTTTACTTCATAGCCTTCGTGTTGTAATTCAAGTTCGACAAAGCGAGCGATATGCTTTTCATCTTCTACCAACAATATCTTCTTAGGCATCATATCACCTTCTATTCCAAAATAACGATGTAGGATTTTTATCCCTATACTGTTATAGCATAACATCAAATAAAAAGTCTGTCTCACAAGGAAAACCTTGTGGACAGACTTTTTAGTGTATATCTGAAATGGAGAGGTTGTTTTTCCCCGACTCTTTTGATTTATATAATGCTTGGTCAGCTAAATCCATTAGCTCATCCAATGTTCGAGCATGGTCTGGGTAATAGGCAATGCCAATTGAAGCAGTTGGTGTAAAAAGATGGTCCTCTATCATCCAGCCTTCTGCTAATTCATCGCGAATCCGTCGAATAATATGCATAATTTGATGATGTCTTTTTTCCTGATCTCTTGTTAAGCCAGTTAAGATGACAATAAATTCATCGCCACCTATTCGAATAACCATATCATGGCTTCGAACTGTTTTGTTCAAGGAACTGCCGAATCGCTGAATAAACGCATCGCCCGTCTCATGGCCAAAGCGATCATTTACTTCTTTAAAATCATCACCATCTATATAGAGCATCGCCACACAGGTTTGATTTTCATTTGCTTCTGCTAGGATTTTAGGAAACTCCTTTTCTAAAAAACGCCGATTAGGTAGCTGTGTTAAAGCGTCGTGATAGGCTAAATACAGCAAATCATTTTCCCTTTCTTTGCGATGTGTAATTTCACGAGACACCATCATAATTTGAGAAACTTTTTCACGTTCAGGGTCGTGCACAACCGTGACATTTCCTTCTGTCCATATCGGTGTTCCATCTTTCGCCTTCAGTAAAAGCTCAAACTGTGAATCTGTTTGCCCTGTATAATTATTCAAGAATGTTTGCCATTCGCCTTTACTTTCTCGATCAATAATGTCACTGTAAAACTGTCCTTGTAGCTCTACATTTTCATAACCTAAATAAATACCATAGGACGGGGAAGCATAAATAATGATGCCATCCTCATTTGTAATCACAATTAAATCATTTGTATTTTCTGTGATGAGTCTGAAAGTACGTTCAATATTTTTTAATTCTGTGAACATTCTTTTCTTATCCGTAATATCATAGTTAATGGTTAAAATTTGTTCGATTTGACCAAACTCATCTTTTAATGGAACGATGGTAGTTTCTACCCAGTAATCTGCATGATATTTCGTTCGATAGCAAAGTTCTCCACGCCACATTCCCATCGTGTCCAGCTTATCTTCAATTATTTGAAAAAGGTCTTGCCCACGGAATCGTGGTTCGATCAATGCGTAGGGCTGACCGATTAACTCCTCCGCCGTGTAGCCAGAAGCCTGTAAAAACATCTCACTCACTTCGGTAATGTTACCCTTATGATCTAATACAGCAATGGCTGTAGCTGAATTTAATGCAGATTTAAATACTTCTAGCCCGTGAGACTTCGAGCGTAATTCTGCTTTTTGTAAAGTAAATTGTGTAAAATCTTGCATGATAAGAAATATGGCAAAGGAATTATCATCCTGCATCACTGGTGATAGTGACAGTAAATACATGCGTTCCTGCTGGTCCAATGTATGCAATTTAATAAACTTCTCGCCAACGTTTTCCCCTCTTGCAGCTTTCTGCAAACAAATTTTTATTTGTTCAACTTCTTCCTTTGGAATAATCGGTAAATCCACAAACATTTTCTGTTTGACGGTTTCATTATCTAATTGAAAATCTTCCATAAAGCTTGAATTCACTTCGTATATCATTCCTTCAGCCGATAAAATGACTGTTGAGAAAAAGGCATGGTCAAACATGGACCGCATAAATAAAAATTTATCTTCAATACTGCGGTCATAAAGTATTTCCTTCGTGATGGCTAAAATATAGTCTTCGTTCTTATATTTCAACGGTCTGACGGATGTTTCATATTTACGAACCTCCGACTGAACATATGCATAATCTACATAGTCAACCTGTTTATGTTCTCTAATGGCCTCATGGTAATTTTTCTGAATGATCAAAAAATTACGCTTTGAGGTAACGGTCGAAATCATTTTACCAATCGCCTCATTCGATAACAGATCTTGAGCTGCTTGATTTAAGCGAATATATTGATAATCGTCCCCTACTTTTTTCACGAGAAAAACAAAATCCTTGCCAATAAATAATGAGTTAAAGAAATCTTCGCTTAAAATATACTCCATGCTGTCACCTCCAGAAAAGCCATTGCCATCATGATAGAAATGTTCGTATGTATGTGTTGTTAGATTAAAAATAATACTACTATTATAACATAAAAATAAAAAATTACCTTTCTAGAATCGTAAAAATTATATCCTTTTAAGGATAATATTTGATATATTACCTATTATAACAAGCCAACAATCCTACTAAAGATGCAGATAAATGATTAATATTAGTTAAAATTGATAGGTTAGTCTTAATGCTAAAAAACAACAATATTATGGATAATCACATTTCATTTATCAGAATTTACTGACTATTAAACTCAAATTTTGTTTTTTTACGAGCAAAATGATTGCATCAAGCAGTTTATATGTTATATTATATTTAAAAAACTAGCCTTTTTTCGGTATGGTCGAAATCAGTAAGACAGCGGGAGATTATGGAATATCATAGTTATAACGTCTAGTTCTTTGGGTTTTAATTCCAGTACGAATTTTAGTTTTCTTCTTTATGCTTCAACGGAATTGTTTTAACTACCCTAGTAAAGGAGGCGTTTCGTATGCTTAAACATCGAGACCTGCATGAATGTACAGAGCTTTATGAGCTATTATCACACCCTTCTGTATTCCCTTTTGTCCGTCAAAAAGCCACATCCGCTGATGAATATTGGTTTATGACAAAACAACTGATTGAAGAGGAAGCGAGAGGACTCGCTATCTCGAGGACCATAACTGATGATTGGGGTCAACCAATCGGCACCATTAGTATTCACGATGTGGAGGACGGTGCAGGCTTTCTAGGAACGTGGATTGGACTCCCTTACCAAGGTAAAGGTTATAATCAAAAAGCAAAAATGTTATTTTTGAACGAGTTATTTTTTGACTATAATTTTCATACGGTCTTTCTCCGTATACGTGTTGAAAATTTAAAATCACAGCGTGCTGCTTTAAAGCTTCCCTATGTGGTGAGTGCCAATGAAAGTCATCCAACATTATTAGCGCAGGTTAATAGCGGTGAGGCACAATTTAATTTATTTAAAATTCCAAAAGATTTATTCTACCTAACAACGGCACATCAAATGCAAGAAGGCGAAGAGCAAGCAATGTAGTGTGTATATATAAAAGAGAAGCTATAAGGTTTTGTCATTTCGACCTACCTCATAGCTTCTTTTCTTTTTTCAAATAGCACTTATTTCTTGTACCGTAAAATTAATGACGCCATTTCATCTGGTGTTTTTGGTTTTTGCGTTTTTGCCATTGTCTCCACCATTTCCACTTTACGCTCTGTTAGTGTATGAACAGACTTCATAAAAGATTCCTTTGTCAACTCGTCTTCCTGTAACACTTCTGCGTAACCTTGTTTTTTAAACAAGTTGGCATTTAAAATTTGATCTCCACGACTTTTTTGCGCTGAGAGAGGTACTAATAGCATCGGCTTGTGAAGCGCTAAAAATTCAAAAATGGAGTTAGAGCCTGCTCGTGACACAATAAAGTCTGCAGCATGCAATAAATCAGGTAACTCTGTTGTCACATACTCAAATTGCTTGTAGCCTGGCATTGCCTCCAGTGCTTCATCATAATTCCCCTTCCCACATAAATGAATGATGTGAAATTGCTTGAGGAGCTCTGGTAAGTTTTTACGTAGTGCCTCATTTAAGACAACAGAGCCTAAACTCCCTCCCATAACAAGTAAAACAGGCTTTAAAGTAGAAAAGCCGCAGAAAGCTAGCCCCCTTGCTCTTTCTCCCTCAAATAACTCAGGACGAATAATGGAGCCTGTGCAAGTAGCCTTCTCTTGAGGTAAATGCTTCAGAGTTTCTTCAAAAATTGTGAATACATGTGAAGCAAAAGGTAAGGCTATTTTATTAGCAAGACCAGGTGTTACATCAGATTCATGGATGACGACTGGCACACCTGCTAATTTCGCTGCCATCACAACGGGTACAGAGACAAACCCTCCCTTTGAAAAGACAACCTGTGGCTTCACTTTTTTAATAATACGAAAAGCCTGCATCATTCCAGCAAGCACTTTAAATGGATCTGTAAAATTTTTCATGGAGAAATAACGACGCAATTTACCACTCGCAATGCCATAAAACGGAACATCGGGGAACGCCTCGCCAATTAATTCTTTTTCAATACCTTGCTCTGAGCCAATATAGTGGACATCATAACCAAGTTCTAGTAAAGACGGGAGTATCGCCTGATTTAACGATACATGGCCAGCTGTCCCACCACCGGTTAAAATGATTGTTTGTTGTTTCACACAAATTCTCCTATTCCTTAAAAACCATTGTAGTTAGCACTACTTTTTGTTTACAGTGTTCTATTTTACTATATGCTGACGAAAAGATATAGATGAAGCATGAAAATTTCAGCTTTTCTCTCTTTACATATGCTATACTTGTTCATTATGTTCATGAAGGAAGTAGAAAATATGTATCAAACATCCACAATTAAGGAAAAATACGTGCTACTCTTAAAAATGATTGTCCCTATTTTAGTGACACAGGTAGCTATTTATCTTATTTCATTTTTTGATATTTTAATGTCCAGTCGTTACGGGACGGTTGATTTAGCAGGTGTTTCGATTGGTTCCTCTATATGGATGCCGATTTATACTGGACTTTCAGGTATACTCCTAGCTATTACGCCAATTGTCTCACAGCTTGTGGGAGCGAAAAAAGAGATGGATGCAAAAAAGGCAGTCCAGCAAGGCATTTATGTCGCCATATTGCTGGCGATCCTTATTTTTACAGGACTCTTCTTTGGCATTGATTGGATACTTAGTAAGATGAACTTAGAGTCTGCTGTACATAGCATTGCAAAAGGCTACATCTATGCGATGTGTGCGGGTCTTTTGCCACTTTTCTTATTTTTTGTAATGCGTTGCTTTATTGATGCCCTTGGTCAGACACGGGTCACGATGATCATTACCTTAATGACAACACCCATTAATATCGTGCTGAACTATATCTTTATTTTCGGCAAATTTGGTGCGCCTGAGCTTGGCGGCATCGGAGCTGGTGTAGCGACAGCAATAACGTACTGGCTAATATTCATGATTACAGTATGGATCATCGCTAAACGAGTACCGTTCGAACGATTCCGTCTGTTTCATGATTGGCCAAAGCTTGAATGGCTTCGATGGAAGGAAATTTTATTGATTGGGGTACCGATCGGTATTTCCCTATTTGCAGAAACAAGTATTTTTTCTGCTGTGACCATGATGATGAGTAATTTTAGCACAGAAATCATCGCAGCCCATCAGATTGCCATCAATTTCACTTCTCTGTTATACATGGTTCCGCTCAGTATTTCTATGGGTGTCACCATATTAGTAGGTTTTGAGATCGGCGCTGGTCGCATGCGAGATGCTCGTATGTATAGTTATTTATGTGTCGGCACAGCCATTTTATTTAGCTTTATATCAGCTTGCATCTTGTTTATTTTACGTGAACCTGTAGCACATATGTATACGACAGATCAGATGGTACTTGAGTATGCTGTACAATTTTTAGTCTACGCAGCCATTTTCCAGCTATCTGATGCGATACAAGCACCAGTACAAGGCGCATTGAGAGGCTATAAAGATGTTATGATCACGTTTATCATGGCCATTATATCTTATTGGGTGATTGGCTTGCCAG
This sequence comes from Lysinibacillus sp. GW823-FHT02G10, assembly GCF_058797135.1. NCBI lineage: Bacteria > Bacillati > Bacillota > Bacilli > Caryophanales > Bacillaceae > Lysinibacillus > Lysinibacillus sp. GW823-FHT02G10. The sequence goes on along the minus strand of NZ_JBXAJI010000001.1, from coordinate 1,121,900 downwards.
TTGGGTATACCCTTGCCACACATACGGATTTCGGTCCATTTGGCTATTGGATTGGCCTTGTGGCAGGTTTAACAATGGGCGCAATTACTCTTTTAATCCGTCTATTGGTTGTTCAAAAAAGAGTCACTGTTTAACAACAAAAAATCGCTTTTCTCTAACTTGAGAAAGGCGATTTTTTTAGCGTAAAACACCTGTACGAATGATTTTCACTTGAACAGACGGCACTAGCTGTAAGGATGCATAGATAGCAGGCCAATCCTTCTGAAACATTTTGGGGTGATAAGCACGAATATATCGACCAATCCCCAACGTATCCGATTGCTGACCTTGAAGAATCCGCAAAACCTCCTCAAACTCTGCCTGCACATGATCTTGAATCAACTGCTGAACCTCCTTGAAAACGGGGTCTTTATATAAATGGTCATGTGCAAATTCCTCAATTTCTACCTCTATGAGATAATCCATGTCTATTCTTTTTAATTCCTCATTCACCGTCCATTGACGCTTGATATGAATAACATCAGCCGTGATTGGCATCGATTTTCCATCATGCTTCCACATATAGCTCATCCGCGCTTGTTTGCTAGGTTGATTCATTAAGAGAAGCATCGTGAGAGATTGTTTTGGTGTTAATATTGTACCCGTAAACGTTTGACCTGAGAACAAAGCGACACCTGCCGCAACAGCATGCTTTTTATCCTCACTTAACTGAATATACGGAAGTGCTATATCAATTGTCTGTTCAAATAGCATGGAGCCAACCGTCTGTAAATCTAATTTCGGAAAAATTGTATTTTCCTCTGTGCTTTCCATAAAACGTTCATAATAGCCTCCTGCCCCCCCTGCTAAATCCTTTGTTAGCTCTATAAACGGCTTGACATCCCCTTCTGTTACAGCAATTTTTATCGAAATCGGGTTTTGGGGATCACGAAAATAAATATCCAAAATATCATAAAGAGGCTCTCTTACCGTTTGGTCCGATACAAGGATGGTCGATAACTCAGATAAATCAAGTGTTTGTTCTACTTTTAAATTGGCTTGATTCCGTACATCTCTTGGTGAAATGCCGTCCGCTTCAATCACTTCATTTTGCTGAGCTGCTGTATTCGGATAGGCATAATATCCCTTGTATGCCCCTATATATCCGTCCACCCCAACGAGCGTCACAACGGAAGCGTTTTTATAAAGTCGTTCATCCCAACAGCCAGCTAAAAGTAACATAGACAAGAGGAGCATAATCCCTTTACGATACACGTTTTCCCCTCCATTTATTCCAACAAATTATCATCATTGGTAGTAGAATCGTAAACACAATGAGTACGTAGTGTATAGAATTTTTGATAAACTCAATGCGCTGAAATTGCATGACAAATAGCGGCAGGATGGCTAAGAGAAGATGAAAAAAAACAATACTTCGTTTCGGATGCTTCCGTTTTTTTGACAAATAAAGCACACGAAAGGACAAACCGTAGATCATGACCGTAACAATGGACCAAGAAAGCCAAATATAGATGAAAAAAATATCCAGCCGTTTTACAAAATTCACTTCCTGTGATTTTAAAATATACATAATAGGCTCTGGTATTAGTTGAACCTCCTCCAAAGCAAAGAACATTTGTGTAAAGACAACCGAAATAAAATAAAAGATAAAAATGACGAGTTGATAAATCAATAAGGGCTTTCCCTTCACCTGTAAATCCTGTTTGAGAAATGGACGATAAAGGAGGTACATTTCAATCCCAAAAAAGGCATACATGCTATGAATCATGCCCGCCATGATTTGCCTAGTATTATTCCACTCAACGGGAAAAAGATTACTCCACGTTAAATCTGGAATAGCCAGCATTAAAAAAATGACAAAGAGGAAAATAATAGGAATTAGCATGACACCAATATTGATGATGGTTTCTGGTCTAACTAAATTGGCATACAAAGATAGCCCTACAATCATCATGACAACAATCCATTCAGGTGTTCGGGGCAAGACCCATGAGGCCAGAACATACCCCATATAGGCAATTAATACAGCTGTTATTAATAACCAATAGATCAGATAGACCCAGCGAAAGAACCCATTTAAAAAGAAAAATTGATAATAGCGTTCAAAAAATAACAGCAAGCCGTAATGGAAGATGCTAGCAAGGAAGAAGACATACCATGCACTATGTTGACTGTATATGATTAACGGTGTTTGAAAGGCAATGTAGACAACACCTGTCTGAATGATAAAGAGTAGTAAAAAAAATTGTGCCTTTGATAGAGAAAAATTCATGGTGTATCCTCATTTTTTCCCTTTTCATCCTTCGGTGGTTGAAAGGAAGTAACTTGGACTGTCGGTCTAATAAATGGCCAGCGTAAAAAAATTTTATAAACAGCTTTCGGTTGAAATGGTACGATAGGTGAAAAATACGGCTGTTTCAATGACGTTAAACTAATTAAATGAATTAATAGGATGACAACTCCTACCACAATGCCTAAAAACCCAAATAATGAGGCAAGTAGCATAAACGGAAAACGGATCATGCGAATCGTGCTATTCAATTCAACGGACGGGACAACATAGCTTGAAATGGCCGTTAAGGCGACAACAATGACCATTAAGTTCGACACGAGTCCCGCACTTACAATGGCATCTCCTATCACTAATCCCCCTACGATCCCAATCGTTTGCCCTACTGATTGTGGTAAACGAATACTTGATTCTCGAATGAGCTCCATAATAATCTCAAGTATCAGTGCTTCAATTAACGGTCGATAAGGTATATCATTAACATCATTTTTTACTTGATTACTTAATTCTAAGGGTAATACCTCAAAGTGAAAGCTAATCACAGCAATATAAAATGCTGGTAAAAAAACCGCCGTTACAAACGACAGTAAACGCACTATTTTATAAAAAGAGCCAACCACTACCCGACTATTATAGTCATCAGGTGTTTGATAGAAAGAGAAAAATGTCACAGGGCCAATCAAGGCAGACGGCGAAATATTGGTCATGACCACAACTTTACCCTCCACTAAGTGGGCTACCACACGATCTGGATGCTCTGTATTTAACAATTGTGGAAATGGCGATAACACGGAATCCTCTAGTGCATCACTTAACTGGCCAATACTATAAAAATAGTCGATTTTAATGTCCGCAATCCGCTTTTCCATCTCTTGTAAGGTTTCAGGCTGTATAACCCCATCCATATAGAGATAATAAGCTTTAGTGTTAGTTTGTTGTCCAATTGTAAAAGATTTGACCACAAGAGCGGGATTATTCACTCGTTTTCGTATCAATGTTAAATTGGTATCCGCCCGCTCCACAAGACCCTCATGGGAGCCTCGCAGAATATGTTCATTGTTTGGCTCCTCAAGATTACGACGAACTTCATTGGTAATCGCTAACGTCAGCATTTTTCCCGTATCAGGCAAAATCACGAGCGTTTCACCTTGGCAAACCCGTTCAATCGCTTGCGGTAGCGCAAAATTATCGAGTGTTGTAAGTAGGGTTTCACTCCAAAAAGGTTTTTCTGTATCTAAACGTGCATAAATGGTATCCAGTATTTTTTGGACTTCCTTCGCATCAACAAGAGAAGCGTAAAAGCATAAAATAGCCGTGTCCCCTTCATGCCAATCTATTTGTCTGACGGTCAAATCCGAGGAATGGTAGAATGCTTTTTGTAGGCTTTTGATCATATACTCCACTTTATCCATAAAACGCCTCCTCTACTGGAGAGTATAAGCATTTTTCGTGTATTTCAAACGCTTAGTTCGTGTGATTCCACGCCATGAAAAAAAGATGCCCTCTAGAACATTTGGGCATCTTCATGATCAGCTATTTTTTAAAATAAGCTTCAATATCCTCATACATAAAGGGCGTTCCCTCTATTTTTTCATGGTGATTATGCAAGGCTGTCATTCGATTGATGATCGGGGCTAATTTTCCTTCATCCTCCTGCGTCAAATTAAAGGCGACGCCATAAGAATAGATTTGGTATTTTTCTTCTAAGGTCCATCTAAAAGTACCCTCTAGGTTAAATGATTGATTCATTAAAATAAAGCTAAATTTAAATTTCATCGTTTGATTAACGGGTAGCTTCAAAGAAGAGCGAATCTTCATGCCGCCTAAGCTAATATTTTCAATGATGATCGGGGTATGACCGATATTAATTTTTTGCTCATTCATTTCGATAATCGTCATAAAGCCCTTCACATAGGCCGGGAATTGAAAACGATAATATTTGCGTCGCTCCACCACAGGTTTTTTATGAATAATCGCTTTTTGTGGTGTTAAAATGCCTTGTGCCAGCATTTTTTCAAAGGCTTTCGCGGGAACAGCCTTCGTATAAATACTACCTTGCAAATAATCACATTCTTGCTGCTTTAAAAAGATAAATTGCTCGTAACTTTCAACTCCTTTTGCCACAACCTGAATACCAAGCATTTTGGCTAAATAAATCGTTGCTGAAATGAGTCCATTTTCAATCGGACGATCATGACGAATTTCACGGATAAACGCTTCATAGATATGGAGTGTCGTTGGTTGGAATGTTCGCAATGATTCTAAGGAAGAGTAGCCTGTTCCAAAATCACCAATAGCAATTTTGACACCGATGTCTTGTAATTCTTTAAGAACGGTCATCACACTTGTACTATTTTTTAAGATGGTACTTTCGCTAATCTCGAACTGTATATAATGAGCGTCAATCGAATTTACCTGTAATTGCTCTTGGACAAACTGAATAAAGCCTTTTTTCATCAGACGGATTGGCGATATCTTAATACTAATTGTTCGCAGCACATGCCCTTGCTGCTTCCAGTGCTGTAACAACGCACATGCTTTTTTAATCACCCAATCTGTAATGATGTGAATCATATGGTTTTCTTCCGCTAATGGAATAAATTCACCAGGTGACACAAGGCCCCATTCTTTATGATGCCAACGAATTAACGCTTCTGCACCATTGATAACCCCCTTTTGCGGCTCTACCATTGGTTGGAAATATAATTCGAATTCCTCATTTAACATGGCTTGTCGCATATCTCGGTCTAACACATACTGCTTATAGGAAGTAATATCCTCTGTAAAGGCATAAATATGAAAACGATTCCTTCCCTGCTGTTGCGCATAGCATAAAGCAGAATATGCATTTTCTAATAAAATGTTTCTCGTTAAGCCCTCCTCTGGGTAAAAAGCAATACCAATACTAGCAGATAGGTGCAAGTGATAGTCTTTTATCGAAAAAGGTGTATCAAAGGTTTTCAGTACACGGCTAGCCAGCGCGTAAATATGTTGCTTGCTCACATATTTTTTTATGACAATGATAAAATGCTGATTGTCTAAACGTGCCATGTAACTGTGATCATCTGTTAGTGTTGAAAAGTAGTTGGTCACCGTGCGCAGAAGCTCATCACCGATTTTCGTACCTAGCGCATTATTTAAGATATGAAAGCGGTTAATCGAAATATATAATAGTGCGAAGGGTTCGCCAGCTAAGCATAAGGTATCAACTTTATCATGTAAGCTCAAGCGATTTGGTAAACCTGTCAATTCATCATAATACACTAAATAATTAAGCTTCTTTTCTCGTTCAATCTCCTTTGTAATATCAGTTACTAAGCCGAAAATATGGTTGACCTCCCCTTGCTGATCGAGTCTCGGCACAATTTGCTCCAGCAACCACTTTGTCTGATTCTCCCCCGTTAGGATACGATAAATCACTTGATAGCTTTTGCCTGAAGCGAGATGATCTGTATACGCTAATACCTCCTCACGATGTGCAGGATGAATCATATTAATCCATACTTCTGAGTCATCATAAAGCTTAGCTAATGGAATACCAAGAATTCCTTCCAACCCTTTAGAGGCGAACAGCATATTGCCCCGAATGGAATCTCGCATCCAAATCCCTGCATCTAAATTGTCAAAGATAGAATGATAGTTGGCTAATGTATCATTTAGTGTTTTCTCAAGTAGTTTGAAAGCTGTTTCGTCTTTGACAACCCCAATCATCTTAAAGGGCTTGTCATCCTTCCATATGACTTCGGCGGCTGCCTGTAGAAAACGCAGCTCATTGGTTTTACCGTGATAAATTCGGAAGTCACTGTCAAAATTAGTCCCTTTTCGAGCATGATTAAATGCATCATATGTCCTTTCATAATCATCTGGATGAATGAACTGGAAAACGTGCTCAATACCATCGTTATCTGAACGTGCAAAGCCAAAAATATGATAAAAGTTATCTGAGCAAAACAGTTTGTCATGCTGAATAAAGTACTCCCAGCTCCCAACTGCCGCAATATGCTGGGCGTAATTTAAATGCTTCTCATGTAGCATTAACTGATGCTTCATGGCTGAATACGTGGACATATCTTCAATGATTAAATAGAGCCCCTCCGCCTGATTGTCGTCATTTTTTATTGGTATAAACGTCAGTACGAGGCTTAGGTTTTGTCCTTGATGCTGGAGTCTTTCAATATCAATCTTGACCGACTTTCCTCGTAATGTTCGATTGAACGCTCTTTTTAATCGTTTATAATCTGCATCAGTCAGAATTTTCTTGAAATCTTCTGCATGACTAGGTCGATATTGTAATAGTTCATAGAGTGCTTCTTGATTGACGTAAATAATTTCGCCATCTGCCGAAAACACAATCATCATATCGGGGTGATACTTGGCAAAGGACATGGCATATGAAAATAAACGATGATCTTGAGCTGTTGCCAGCGCAAACGTATGCGGTCTTTCTTCTTTTGTAAAAAACTGCTTTAATAGATTCGGCTTTTTCATCCATCTCACCTCTCCCTACTTTTTACCCACTACTTATTTATCAATTCCCCCAAAATACAGTTTAAAAACTACTATTTATAAAAGAGAAAGAAAAGTTTCATCGACCGTTTTTCGCTGGAGAAGCGCTCTTTTTTATTAGGTGATGCCCCTATCCAAAGAAATAGTTCATATGTTTTTCTTAAGGTACTACGATTAATTCCATATCCAATAGCCAGCGATCAATGGCTTGCTTTGGATAATAGACTTTGTCCCCTACCTTCACATGAGGGATTTCGCTTATGTAACTATTAGATCCGTCTGGCACTTCTGTTAATTTTAGCACTTCCACTACACTGATTCCTAAATAATCAGCTGCCTCTTGCTGTGACAATAGCTGGTGTTGCACGGATTCCTTTGGCTGCTCTTTTAAACTAGTGGCGATGAGCCAGCTTCCTATTAAAAACGACACGGCTAATGAGAAAATCGCCATTGCTATGCTATATTGTTTCAATTCTATCCTCCCTTTCTCATCAAATTTTACCATTAATTCAATAAAAAAAGATGCTCTATAAGCCTTTAAAGACTTATAGAGCATCTTTCTATTAATAAATGATTATTTTTGGATAAATTGTTGTGTCCAGTAGTTACCTGATTTCACATAACCTACACCGATGTGTGTAAATTTACCGTTTAAAATGTTCGCACGGTGTCCTGGTGAGTCCATCCACGCTTGTACTACTTCTTGTGGTGAACGTTGACCTTGAGCAATGTTTTCACCTGCAGCTTTATAAGCGATACCTAAAGCTTTCATACGATCAAATGGTGAACCAAATGTTGGGCTCGTATGTGAGAAATATTTATTTGTTTGCATATCTTGTGATTTTTCACGAGCTGCAGCCATTAATTTTGCATCTGTTTGAAGTGGTGATAAACCAGCTTTTGTACGCTCAGCGTTTGTTAATTTTACTACTTCTTGTTCAAATGCGTCCACATCTGAAGTTGTTGTTGATGGTGTTGAAGTAGTTGGTGGTGTTGCTGGCTTTTCATTTTGTGATGATTGATTATTATTTGGCTTTGTTGGTGTTGTATTATTTGTTGTTGGCGTCTCATTAGATGGTGTCGATGCCTGTGGAAGTTTAATCGTCCACTTATGATTATTGTTTGACCATTTATAATAATAAACATTACAGTTTGTTGATTGCTGTACGGAATTCCCCTCTGTTGTATTTGCAGCAGCAGAAGCTATTTGAATTGGAGCTGCTAAAAGAAATGTTGCACAAATTGCAGTTAGTGTTTTTTTCATGTTTGCAATTCCTCCTTCTCTGCCACTAATCGTAAGGGATGATTTTCATTAAAATCTTACCAACATCTGCTAACTACGCCAACGAAGAAGAAAATGCGCGAAAAATCACGTTTTTTTCGCGTTATTTTTTAGCAGGTTTCACCAATCTATGAAATACTTACGTTTGAAAGAGGGTTGACACCCCTCCTAAACTCGTAAATATTTTAGAAAATAAACAGCTGATATGAATAAAAAATGTATGTTTTATACACTCATTTTTTAATCGCCTTTCTTCATTACTTTCTTTGCATCACCCTGAGACGGCTAGTGTCGTAGCCTCATGTTAGCTTAATATTACAATTGTGTTACAAGATCGTTACATTTCATTTACATAAAAATAAAACAACCTGTGTAAAGCTACACAGGTTGTTCACGTGCAGAAATTCACTGGTTGCTTTATTCTTCAATTCTCCCCAATAACAGGTAAAGCACTAACATTCTCTCCAATAATAACAAGTTTTGCTGGCATTTTTATATATTCTGGGAGCCATTGCACCATTCCATAAGCATATTGGAACAACATTGGGTTTTTGATGCCCTTAATTGGTACATAGCCTTTCATACGATAAATCGTTTCAGGTAATTCACGCACCCAATCTTCAAACTGCTCCTGTGTAAATTCCTGATCTGTAAAATCTACTAAGCGAGAGCCCAGCTGCATTGAGGCTATTGGCGCTTTAACTATATCTGCTTTATCGACCTGTGTTGTTGCCTTCAGCCCCTCTAATAAGCTGAGTGGTACGCGTCCATTTGTCGTTTGCAATATAAAGGCATGAGGGTTCAAGCCCTGCAGTTCATAGACGACCTGACCTTGCTCTGCCTCTGTTAATAAGTCTGTTTTATTTGCTAACAATAGATGTGCATGGCGAATTTGCTCCAGAAATAAAGAGCGCACTTGTGGTGTTAATGTATCACGGTGTAGCCAGAGCTTAGAATCCGCCACCGTGATAATGCCTTTCACATTGAGCTGATCTGCAAAAAGCGGTGAAAAAACGGCATCCAAAGCTTCTACAGGATGTGCTGCACCTGTTGTCTCGATAATGAGCACATCAAAATCACTATCTAATAGAAGAGATTGAATTTGTGCCTCTGTTTTTTCAGCACCCGAACAGCAAATACAGCCCTCTAGCATCTCCTTTAGCGGGATATCCTTTTCCACTGCCTGCGAGTCAAATGGCAGCTTCCCGAGCTCATTCATAATAACAGCAGGCTTTAATTTCTTTTCTTTTAGCTGGCGAATGACATCTGTCAGCATGGATGTTTTGCCACTCCCTAAAAAGCCACTAAATAGGTACACATCTTTCATATTAGTTCCTCCCATAAAAAAAGCTGTCGCAGATGCCGTGAAAGACAACTGTTGCGACAGCTACATTGTTAGTTTGTTGTTTCCTCTGTTTTTTCGGCTGTTCCTACAAGAAGCTCTTTCGCTTTTAGTAACTGAGGATCATCGGCTTTCATTTTTGCACGTAACGCATCCATTAAAGCATACGTTGTATTACCTGTTAGAATGCCTGTTTCTTCAAGGTTGTTCGCTGCTTGTAGTTTTTCTACTGCCTGTGCGGTATTGTCATCAAAGATCCCATCTACTTCACCAGGCTCATACCCTAGCACCTGAAGCATCTCCTCTGCTGCTTTCACAGAGTCAGATTGTAGGCCTGTCTTCATTTCTAAAGAGGTATTCAAGTATGGTAAAGAGGCATAGGATGGATACGCAACTTTGACATCAGGCTCAATTCCTTTTTCATTAATCCAGTTGCCCTTCGGTGTTAACCATTTACCTGTCGTAAATTTCAAATTAGAGCCGTCTTTTAATGGTGTAACATTTTGGACAGTTCCTTTACCGAATGATGTTTCACCAACAACTTTAGCACCAACTGACTCTTTTAATGCTCCTGCCAAAATCTCAGAGGCTGAAGCACTGCCACTATCAACTAGTACCGTAATCGGTAGGTTATATTTTTTACCTGCTATGGCATTTGTAATTTGAGGCTCCGCATCTTTTTCTTGTACCTGCACAATCGCCTTTCCTTCTGGTACAAAGAAATTAGAGATATCGACTGCAGCCTTTAGGTAGCCACCAGGATTTTGACGTAAATCTAATACAATGCCCTTCATTCCTTTGCCTTCATACTCAGTAAGGATTTTTTCAAGCTCTTGGGCAGTTTGTTCACTAAATGATGTAACTTGAATATGGGCAATATTGCCATCCAGCATTTCACCATAAACGGTTTCGACTGGGATGTCATCACGAACAATTGTCATTTGAATAGGTTCCGTATTTTCGCCACGTTTTACCGTTAATTTTACGGGTGTTCCTTTTTCGCCACGAATCAGTGCAACTGCCTCTGTTGCACTTAAGCCCTGAATACTTTTCCCATCAACTGTTAAGATAATATCTTTTGGTAATAAGCCTGCCTTTTCAGCAGGAGAATTTTTGATAGGTGACACAACTGTAATATAACCATTACGTTCTTGGATTTCTGCACCAATTCCTTGGAAGCTTGAAGATAAGCCAGAATTAAATTGATCCGCTTCTTCCTTTACCATGAAATCGGAATAAGGATCGCCTAATGCATCAAACATACCATTGATCGCACCATCGACCACTTTTTCATCGTCAATATCTTGGTAATAGTTATTTTTCAGTAAATCAAATGCTTCATATAATTTTGTAAATTCCTCTCGTTCAATCGGAACTTTCACTTCTACTACTTTCTTATCACCAAAGGTTAACGCAAATATTGTTAAACCTGCCGTAATAAGAATTGTAAAGAACATTAGCATGATAAATTTAAACGGTTTCAGTTGTATAAATTGTCCTGCCGGCTTTATTTCAGCTGGAGTCGGCTCCTGCTGCTGTTCTGTACTTTCTTTTTTCTGTTCATCCATCTTGATTGTCACCACTCTCATTTACACTAACTTGTTGTCACACTACTACCATCTTAACAGGTTATCCAGAAGACGAAAAGAAAAAGACTGTCAAAATTTCATGACAGACCTTGTCCGATCATGCTTCATTATAACTAGCATTCCAGCACCTATTCAGCCATCATACTACTAAGTTTAGGCATATTATGGTACTGCCTTTTAATTTTACTCATTTCCTAGTAGCAGTCAACAAAAAACTCAAAGAATCATAGAAATGCTATAAGAATATAACGTGCCAGTGTCCAAAAAAGTTGCATCCTATCAGAAATTATTCATGAGTTTTTGCAGTTTTTTATATACGGAATGCACGGTTAATCGATGAAAGGCAATCAATTGTCCTTTATAAACTACTGAAAAAATACCATATGGTGTCGGTGATTTCTCCATCAGCTCTTCTCTCGTTTGAAGATCCACCAGCACTGGCTGCAATCCTAATTTTTCGGCAGCTAATTGAATATTTTCCGTGGCGACGTCTACATATGGACATTGAAAGGAACGTAAAATCGTTAAATGAGGAAATCTCGTTAATCGTTCCTGCCAATTATCAGGAAAGTATGGCCGTTCAACGCTTTCATGAAATGGAAAGGCCCATAATTCAAAATCATTGAGTGCTGTTGCCATATGCTGAAACTGATGCTGTAAAAATAAATCCTTGCTTGGCGTCCAGGAAGTTTGGTCATTTGTAATGACCACCACTCCCTTTTTCCCACGTTCCTTGGCATCCTTTAAGCACCTCTTCAGTAATTGTGTACCATAGCCCTTACCCACTGCACTTACCCATAAACAGTGAATCACCACATAGCCATCTGCATGTAAAACTCTTGAAGAGTATTCCGCGTCTGTATATTCTATAAAACCTACTTGTTTTTGATTTTCAAGTACTTGTATGTAATGTAAGCCCTTTTCAAATTGTTGATTAAGCCATTTGTTTTTGTTCTGATAGCCCTCTGTTTTTTTCTTGCTTCGTAAACAAAAGCTGCCCTTCCCCTCTAACAGCTCACTATTCATTTCAATCAGCTCTACATGGTGTGTCAATGCTAGTCCCCCCATCCGTTGATTGTACTAATTTTACCATTTTTAGTGAATCATTCAACGATCATCGGAATCGCCTTTTCACTTGTTGTCGCATATGATGCAAGTAATGACAAATGTAAGGAGGAAAAACAATGGGGAGAAATAATAAACCGAGCCAAGGCAATGAATCCATAGAAATTTTTGCGGCTAAGCTATCCTATATTGGCACAGCCATTTCAACATTAGGGGATGGTTTACAAACCATTGCAGCGGGACTCGCATTAGAAGCGCTCCAAAACGCGAACAATGATTCTTCTCAAACGAATAATGGCAATGGAAATGGGCATCAAACAGTTAAAATAGATAATATGCAGAAACAAATTGATTATTTAATTGCTGAGCTTAAACACATCAAAAAAATGTTTAAATAACCTTTACATAAAGAAAAGTGTTGAAGACGTTTCTGCTTCAACACTACTGTTTTTTTTCCATTTTCTTATGTGTCCTTTGGATTTCCAATAATTCAGAAACCGTCACAAACTGATAGCCCTGTTTTTCAAGCTCCGGTATGATTTGTTCCATTGCCTGAACCGTTTGTGCTCGATTTCCCCCACCGTCATGAAATAGGACAATATTGCCTGCTTTCACACCTTTTAAAACGGTATTCACGATGCGATGAACACCTGGGCTTTTCCAGTCAAGCGTATCTAAATGCCAAGACCACATAACAACCTTATAGCCTTTTTTTGAAATTGCATCAATCATCGCATCGGTATATTGTCCTTCAACTGGTCTAAATAATGTTGGCTGATAGCCTGTAATCCCTGCAATCACTTCATCTGTTTGCTGTATTTCTTTCATTAAATTGGTAACATTTGTTCTTAAAGGGTGTGTATAGGTATGATTGGCCAATTCATGTCCTTCTTCGTACATTCTTGTAATCAGCTCAGGATTTTTTTCTGCATTTTGACCGACAATAAAAAAGGTTGCTTTTGCATTATATTTTTCCAATACATCAAGGATATCCGCTGTATATTTGCGATGTGGCCCATCATCAAATGTTAAGGCAATGATTTTTTCATCTGTCTGAATTTCCCAAAGAATTTGACCTGCTTCCTCATAATACTTTCTTCCTTTATTTTCAGAAGAACTCACTTTTACATAAAAAAGCGATACCGTGATTAGACTAAGTGGTAGTAAAAGCAATAAAAACTTTTTCACATCTTCACGTCCCCAAATAATTATTTTCGTACTTTATTATTTGAGGATTTCCTAAAAAAATGCTTATGTTTCACATTCATTCATTAAAATTTGATGATGGATATGATGTGCCAGATGTTGCATATACTCCTCTATCAACCATCCCAATGTCCTTTGTTGTTGATTCAACACACATGGCTGGGCCAATGTCTCTTCATCAAGGTGGTCCAGTACATACATGATTTTTTTGTTGATGCTTGTCCACAACATTAAAATATCTTCTATTGGTAATTCCTGATAGCCCTGTAACGCGACCCATTGTACTTGGTCGTATGTAGTCACTACATAGGGTGAAGCTTCATTCTGAACTTGAAGAAATCGTTCAAGATTGACAATAGCCGAATCACATAAATGACCGATTACTTCTTTTTTGGACCATTTTTTTGGAGCAGGTCGTTGTGTTATTTCCGCTTCTGTCATCACACGAAATACTTCTGGTACTTTTATAAGTCAATAATGTAATTGTTCAACTGTCTTTTGCACGAAGGTCACTCCCTTCTGAAACAATTGTTACGTAATAATCTAATAATGCAATCACTGCCTGCACCCGCTTATGTTCGATTTCAATTTTAAAGGAAATCCATATAATGGCGACATTAAAACTCAAGACGGCTAATGCAACGATTTGGACAAGCGACATGCCTATCATGAGCTTGCTATTCATGGTTGTAGCAAGCAATGTAAACATGGATAAAATAACACCACTCATGGTAATAAACATGGGCTTCATGCGTATTATCTCATTTGCCTGTACCTTTAACAGATGGACAATAAATCGCAGCTCTTGCCTTGTATATTGTTGCTGAAGGATAACAAAATAGGACTGATACACATCCTCATCAAGCTTTTTATGCAATATATTTTTATGCATCTTTTGCACAAATTGATCACAGAAATCGTGCGCCAACGCTTGCTCTGGCTGTAGCTGTTCTTCTTTATGTTCTATAAAAGCGACCCTCAAACCTCCTCACCCTCTCATATTAAAACTTTCACTCCATTTACTATATGAAGGAAAGAGAGCCGTGTAGTACGAATTGAAGCAAAGTCGTTTATTTTTGAGTGTCTTTTTGCCGCGCTCTACTTAATCCAAATATAGCTGTTGCGAAAACAAAAACTACCGTACAAAGCCACATTGTCACCCCATTCCAAGCGCCTTTAGCAATCGTAATATTCGCTAATAGCGCTATTTGCATGATACAAACGGCGATATAAAGCATAAATGTGTAATTCAACCGAGAGCCTCCATTTTCTAAGATCCAAAAGCGAAAACAAGATCCGTCTCGCAAACTATTTCTCCATCTACCATTGCAATCCCTCTGCCTTTCCCAACAGCGCCCTTCACACGCGTAATCTCCACTTCTAGATGTAGCTGATCACCAGGCTTTACTTGCTTTTTAAAGCGACAATGATCGATTCCTGCCAATAAACCTAATCTTCCCTCATTCCCAGCCTTTGTCAGCATAATCACTGCACTAACCTGTGCTAATGCTTCAACAATTAGCACACCTGGCATCACAGGATACTGTGGAAAATGACCTTTAAAAAACTCTTCATTAATCGTTACATTTTTCAACCCCATTGCGCGCTTGCCCTCTTCTAACTCCACAATACGGTCTACCAAAAGAAATGGATATCGGTGTGGCAAAATAGCTTGTAATTGTTGACTTGTTAACATATGAATTCCTCCAAAGTATTTTTTATAATCTTATTCTAACACTAAATATTAGTACTAGGTAATAAAATTTAATAAGTATTATTCATTAGTTTTCTGAATTATTTTTCATTATTTTTTCAATATTTCTTTATCGACAGCCACACAATAGCTAGAATATAATATTCCATGCATTCACCCTAGAATGATTAGTTTATTAGAATAGGATGGTTTCGCATGTTATCTTTTATCGCAATAGTTCTTTTATTATTTTTAATTCCAGGTCCTGCAGTAATTATTACCATTACACAAACATTAAAAAGCGGAAAAAAGAATGGTATTTATACAGCTTTAGGTATCGGTCTTGGTGACTTGGTTCATACATTAGCGGCTGTTTTAGGTCTCTCTGCTATTTTAATGAAATCAGCCACTGCCTTTGAAGTGGTGAAATATATTGGTGTGGCATACCTTGTTTACTTAGGCATTCAGATGCTCCTCACAAAGCCAAAGAAAATTGAGCAACCGACTGTCGAACAAAGTCCTGCTAGTACTTCATTCCGTCAAGGCTTTTTAGCAGAAATCCTCAATCCAAAGACGGCACTGTTTTTCCTAGCCTTCCTACCGCAATTTGTTCAGCATAACGAGCAATCTGTCACAAGCCAATTGCTAACACTCGGTATAACATTTGTCGTGATGAGTGCTTTATATACAATCCTACTCGCAGTAATTACAAGCTTCATTGGCGAAAAAATCTTTACAAAAACAAGCGGTAGCTCACGCTGGCTCGAAAAGACAGTTGGCTTCGTTTATATCGGTCTCGGTGTCCGTTTAGCATTACAGACACAAAGTAGATAAATTGGAGAAGAACACAAAAAGTGTTCTTCTTTTTTTGCAGGAAAATGGAGTTTTAATAGCCAATAATATTAAAAAGGAGGGTTACATTTGAATCAACGTCAAGAAAATCTATTTCAGCAGCTAGCCAATTATCGTGGCGAGCTGCTTCACTTACTCGAGCATGTATCAGAAGAAAAAGCGAACATCATCCCAGCTGGATTTCATAATAATATTCGCTGGAATATGGGTCATGTTTATCTCGATCAATATTTATGGATAGAGGCATTAACAAAGGAAAAGGATACAGATTTAGAAGCTCTCAAGAAATGGTTTGGCTTTGGTACATCGCCAAAGCATTTTGACGACGAAACGCCATCCTTCGAGGAATTAAAGAAGTATTTAGCTCAGCAGCCTGAACAATTAAAGGAACAGTATGGCCATCGATTGTCAGAGGAATTCCCTCCTATTGATATGGGTATGCAAACCATTGAACAAGTACTGTTACGCACCATCTTTCATGAAGGTATGCATTTACAAGCGATTTTAACCATTTATCGATGCCTAAACGAAGCAACAGACCGAGTTTGATACTGGGTCTGTTGCTTACTTGTTTATTGGTAGTTTTCAAGATAGTTGCCTTTGTCAAAAATTTCTTTCGGACTTAAGGCGGTCCATTCCTCTATCGATACATTGGGATGCAAATCCAGATAGGATTTTACCATTTTATAGCCTTCACTATACCCATATTGATAGGGTAGATCATTTCCACCTCTAATTATATCTAATGCACGATTCAGATCAGGCTTATCCAAATCTACTGCAACATCTGCCCAGTAGACTTTGTTATAATCTAAATCAACTCGCGTAAAGTTCAAATCAGGATAAACCAATTTTTCAAACATCACAGCCCTTCCTTCAAATATGAGATGATCTAACACTTTATCTTCACCACGTGGGCGGTTTTCAGTTGCAACACTATGATGATATTCATGAGCGATAATGGCCCTGATAGATTCATCGGTATAATATTTATTATAGAGGGCTGTTATTTTACCTGCACCAATCGTTACCATATTGGCGTTAACATCTGTGGCTGGAAACACACATACCGTTGTTTCATTATTAGTTGGAAGAAATTCAGAAGATTTGAATAGACCCTCTTTGAAACTCTTTTCAGTTGCTTCCCTATCAATTTTTTTGCTTAATAATTGATTTTCTTTCAATTGTGTGGGCGTGATATTCAACACCGTCTCAGCCATATTTATATATTCACCATTCTCAAAACATGCACTATAAACTGGATCAACAACCTCTTCTCGATAGATGTCCAATGGCGAACGATCTGGGTCACTGTCTACCTTTTCCGTATAGTTTTGAAAAAGCTCATAAGCATGAATAATTTTAAATGGTTGCTTTGTTTCAGGATGTTCGAATGAAACCGTGATATTTTCTACATCTGGTTTCTCATGAGAAGGCTTTTCTGTTTGCGCACAGGCACTAAGTATGAAGCATAACATCATTAATACGATAAAACCCTTTACACAATTCATCCTTTTCATCCGTCCTTTTCATCAGGAAATAATTTAACCATGCTAACGTTCATCAACGATATGCCCTGTCGCTCGACTTTTTGTGTTTGCATGATTTGGTATCCTTTCCGTTCAAAAAATGGTCTCGCTGTAAGACTAGCATCCGTGTAAATATAGGTAAGAGCAAGTTTTCTTGCGTCTGCTTCTAGTAAATCTACGATGGCTGATGCAATCCCCTGTCCTTGAAAATCCTTATGGACATAAAGTCGATCTAAATAGCCCTCCATTGTCATATCCCCAAAGCCAACAATTTGATGATGCTTCCGTGCGACATAGGTCTTATTATGTCTTAAAGTCTTTTGCCAAGTCGCTACTTTAACTGGCTGTATGGCTAACGGTGCCCAAGCCTCCAATTGGGCCTGTGAATAATCTTTTGCGTTTACACTATGTACGGTTTCGTAAAATAATTGCAGAATTTCTTCTAAATCATCGTCATGATAGTTTGTAAAATGAAGCATCTATACACCCCTTTTCTCGCAATCTATTATACCAATGATAGGATATTTATGTAAAATTATAGCAAGCTTATAGATCCCTATAATCTATAAGCTTTTGTTCTACTGTTTCGGTGTATTGGCTGTCAGCGGATTCGCATTGGCAACTAATTGTACAGGCGTGGTTGTTTGTTGAAAGCTATCCTTTTGCCCTTGATTCGATTTTCCGTAGCCTTTCATCACAGCAAATAATGCCGCACCAACAATGCCCCATGTCAAAAACTTCATTTAAAAAACCTCCTTTCAGCGTTAGTATTCGAGAACAAATACAGATTATACGCTGTCAAAAAGTAGCTATTAGCGATGGTGACTTTGTGTCATTATGCATCTGATAATTAAAAAGGTTATTGAATTTAGAGAAAAAATAGTAATATTTTTATTATATATTGAAGAATATTATGGTAAAATTTCCGGTGGTGGTAAATGTTAAAATATAAGGAGGCTATATACCATGAAAAAATTTTTTACAGGGCTATTTTTAACATCTACATTATTTGTAGCAACACCTGCTGATGCCGCAACGACACAAATCAAAATCGACAATGTTGTGGTAAAATCTGATACAGCACCCGAGCAAAAAAACAATCGAACGATGGTGCCATTACGAGTGATCAGTGAAAATCTTGGTGCGCAAGTTCATTGGCAGGATTCACAAATCACCCTTTCAATGGATCAAACAACTATTAAATTGAATCTTAATAACCGAACAGTCATTAAAAATGGTCAAAAAGAACAATTGGATGTACAACCATACATGAAAAACAATCGCACCTATGTACCAATTCGCTTTATTGCTGAAACATTCGGCAGTCAAGTGCATTATAATGATGGCACAGTAAATATTACGACTGAACCATTGCTAATTGAAGATGAAAAAATCAAGGTACTACGCTATGAATACCATATGACAATGGGTGGTGTCATTCAGGACATCAAGGGCAATGCCTATCACCAAGCACTTTTCAAAATTTTCCAAGAAAAGAAAGGCGACAAAGTAGAGGCTCCGAAAGATTATTATTGGCACCTCAATCTAGAAACTCCTGGATCTTATTACAAGCTTGGTCAATTTGATTTTATGAGCCATGATCAAAACAGTGTTCGACAATATGATATCTATACATTAAATCAACCTTTCCCAGAGGAATTATTACAAGGCTATCCTGAGTATTTACTCCATGATTTCGATGGCGATAACTGGTATATTTTCTCTGAGCAAGCAGTGAAGTCAATACAGCAGCTGATTAATAGTGCATATAATAATGGCTTTAGCAAAATAATTAGTAATACAGTCGCTTAAAAAAATTTTTAATGGCAGCTATACACAACATATTCTGTAAAAAGATGTGCAAAATATTCATATCAACGATTGATTGATGGAGGTTTGCCTCATGCAGAAATTCCTATCATTAAGTATAGCGCTACTATTCCTTTTATCTGCTTGTTCGTCGGAAGAAGCTCCGCCCAGCGAGGAAGCAGAAGCCAAAGAACAGACCGTAAATGCGCAGCCAAAAGAAAAACTAAACGTTTTGAACGATGATAAAGTTTGGGTAATGGCTGAGTAATGAGAAAAGCGTGTTTTGATATTTTTTATCAAACACGCTTTTCTTCACTATTTTTGTATAATCTGAATAAGGTTGCCACATGTATCATTAAAAACTGCTATTGTGACTTCTCCCGCTTTTGTCGGCTTAAGTGTAAATTCAACGCCTTTCTCCAGTAAACGGCTATACTCCTTTTCTAAATCAGCAACTCCAAACATTGTTGCTGGAATGCCTTCAGCGAAAATCCTCCTTTGATAGTCCTTTGCTGCAGGATGCTCATCTGGCTCAAGTAATAGCTCAGTGCCCTCTAAATCATCAGGCGACACAAGCGTTAGCCATCTATGTTTTCCTACTGGGACATCCTCCTTTTTTACAAACCCTAGCTTTTCCGTATAAAATGCCAGTGCCTTTTCCTGATCTTGTACAAAGATACTGTTGACAATAATATTCAATTGCTTTTCCTCCTTTTAAGTCGTTTAAGAAGCATCCTTCACACGTAAACTTTACTCTACCCATCCTTTCAGTAAATCTTTAAGTGGTTCCTTATTGAAAAGAATGACTCGATATTTTCCCTTCCGCTGTGATAGGACGAGTCCAGCACTCTCCAAGACAGACAGATGCTTAGCAATCCCCTGCCTCGAAATTGAAAGTTCATGTTTCATTAGAAGACGCACCGTCAATTCATACAACGTCATCTCATCACACTCAGCCAGTTCATCTAATATAAGTCTCCGAGTCGAGTCCCCTAGTGCTTTAAAAACAGCGTCTTTATCCCAATTCATAGCTTGATTATAGGCAACTCTATGGTTGCATGTCAACTATAAGCAACTTGTGGGTTGTATGATTTTTGTACGTGTGGTCTCCTTATTTGAACAGGGTGAATCTTTAGGAGCGGGGCTCTAGAGTAAAAAAAACAGCAAGCCTGAGTTAGCTTACTCAGGCTTGCTGTTTTCTTCGATCGGTAACACTGTAGAATATTTAATTTCTCGTAAGGATAAATTCGTTTGAATTCTAGAAACGCCAAGCTTATTTAATTTTCGAATAAATTGATTTAAGTCTTGGCGGTCTCGAATTACGACCTTTAACAAATAATCATAGGCACCTGTTAAGCAATGACATTCCAAAATTTCGGTCATTGTTTTCAAGCTGTTTTCTAACTCCTCTATTTCCTTCTCCTGATGAATATTTGTGCTCATAAATATATAGCACAATAAATCAAACCCTAGTTTCTCCTGATTTAAAATTGCGACTTGTTGATCAATATAGCCTTCATTTTCTAGACGTTTCACCCTTGTATGGGTTGCTGGTGGGGACAGATTCACACGTCTAGCTAATTCCGCATTGCTAATGTGAACCTCTCGCTGCAAAATCGCTAATATTTGCAGATCGACATTATCTAATCCTTTATTTTTTATATCCTCCATTGTTTTCTCCTCTTTTGATTATTTTTAGACAAGGAAGTTTTTAATGCGATTTCAAAATATTATTTTGATATTCATTAAATAACTTTCGATTATTTTGATTTTATTCAATTCTACAAAATATTATACTGATAAATCACTAATAGTGCTATGATTCTTATTATACATAAAAGCAAAAGGAGTGTACCTATACTGTGGTTAAATTTTATATGGGCTTAATGCTTGTCACGAGCTTACTATGGGGAGGCAATTTTGTTGTGGCTAAGACGCTAGTGGCTCATGCCTCTCCAATGACCTTAACGTTGGTCAGATGGCTGATCGCAGTGATCGTCCTGCTACCGTTAGTTTGGTGGAAAGAGAAGAGATTGGTTCCTGCTAAAGCCGCTCTTGTGCCATTATTACTGATGGGCATTACAGGTGTTGCCTTATTTAATATATTTCAATTTTTAGCGTTGGAACGAACAACATCCACGAATGCTGGTCTTATTTCTACAATGAATACCATGTCCATCGCCCTTTTTTCCTTCGCCTTTCTGAAAGAAAAAATAAATGGCTTGCAACTTCTGGCGATGGTACTCTCTTTAATTGGTGTTTTTCTTGTCCTTTCGAAAGGAGATTGGCAGCTGTTATGGCACTTCCAATTGAATACAGGAGATTTATGGATGGTGGCAGCCGTTTGCGTATGGGGACTTTATTCTGTATGTAGTAAGTGGGCTATGCAAACAACCTCTCCGTTAATGGCGACATTGTATGCAGGTTTGTTTGGGGTACTCATCCTAGTCCCATTCACAATTACGGATTTTACCTTCTCCGAAATCGACTCCTCTTTCATCCTTTCGCTTCTTTATACAGGGGTCATCTCTACAGTAGTTTGTATGGTATTTTGGAATATTGGCGTTCAACAATTAGGTGCCACAACCTCTGGTATTTTTCTAAACTTTAATCCTATTTTCACAGCATTGCTCGCCTTTTTATTTATCGGTGAACAGCTAAGCTGGCTGCAAGGCATTGGGGGAATCATCGTGATTTTGGGATGTTACTTATTCACACATTTTAAAACGAAGACGCCTCAGGCTGTGCTCTAAATTTCTATTTTTCAAACTTGCAAATAATAAAAGATGCATTCCCCCTCTTAAAACTCATCGAGAGGCAATGCATCTAATGATGTAGATGTTTTTTTGCTACTACCACAAATGAATCCGCCGTTCCTTCGTGAAGCTTGCTTGTCATACGTAGACCTTGGCTTAATGGTGTTGCAATCTGATGGATAAAAGTTCTTTAGGCTGTAGTAGTTTTGCCAATTGCTCTTCATCCATTTCAACGCATTATCCGCTACGGTGATTTCGAGATGGGTATCAAAATTGATAATACGAATATGTATCGTTCCCCCGTCAGAAAGCTTTAACATTCCATGCTTTAATGCATTTTCAATTAATGGCTGGTTAGTCAGTGATGGGATGAGGACAGTTGTCTCCGACTTTAGTTGCCATACAACCTGAATACGCTTGCCAAAACGCTCCTACTGTATATAGAGGTAGACTTGAACCAACCTAAGTTCATTTTCTAGTAGAACAAGTGCTTCCACATTTTGAAAATTACTGGACTCTCTTAAAAAATCTCAATGCCTCTATTAATTTACTTGTCCGCTCACTATTTAATTCACTAAACCCGACAGGAAGTGGGTCTTTTTAATGACGGTCCTTTTTTAGTGGATGGCTGAAAAAGCAAACCAGTATTCATGTCTATCCGCACATCTACAAAATCTGAACAATCCATAAACTGGGTGAGATTAACCCTAGATTACAGGTATAATGAAAGAAAAACCAAAATTGATTGGAGATGCCATGAAAATTCGATTAGAAACATTAACACAGGGTGATTTTGAAAACTTATATGCATTTGAGGTTAAAAATAGGGCCTATTTTGAAAAAACAGTCCCAAGTCGAGGGGATGACTATTACGAATTACCAAATTTCATAAGAAAAAATGACATGCTTTTAGAGGAACAAGCTCAACAGCTATCCTATTTCTATCTAATAAAAAATGAACTTGAAGAAATTATAGGAAGAATCAATGTAATCGATATTGATAAGGAGCAACGATTAGGCCATATCGGTTATAGAGTAGGAAAAGATTTTAGTGGGAAAGGGGTTGCCCATACAGCCTTACAATTAGTATTAGACCTTATGCGCCAGCAAGGCATGCTCATCATTGAGGCACAAACAACAACGAACAATATAGCCTCTCAAAAAGTATTAGAAAAAAACGGTTTTAAACAATTGGATAGAAGCGGAGAATCATTTGAAATGAATGGTCAAAACTTCACTTTTACTTATTACCGGTGGATTAATTCCTAGGATGATCTGACAAACCGTATTGTCAGATCATCCAATTTAAAAGAATGTGCCTAATCTAATGAGACCTCTTTAATCGCTGTTTTCAATTCCTCTAAACTCTTAATCATTTGCAGTAAAGAATGATATTCAGCTGCATTCAAGTGATCACCATGCACTGTTATGTATCTTTTTATGCTACTTTCCATTGTTTGAATCTCTAGCATAGCATCATACTGAACGTCAGGTTCTTGGTGTCTACTCTTTTCTCTATTTTGTTGGTTTGGATTTTGGGGCACTGCGGTTTGATAGCTCCTTTAACATCTTGTATACCTCCATAGATATACATATTTTGCATGACAAATTACTAATAACGAAGGGTAATTATAGTATAATAGTTACCTTTTTATTCCTTTATAATTGTAAAAATACAATTATCGAAGCCTATTTTATAATATAGCACTCTACAAATTCTATACAACGCAAAAAAATCAAAATGAGCACCTAGCCATCTTGATTTTTTGCAGGTGGAAGCCAATAACTTTCACACCTTTTGTGGTGGAATAATGCCTGTTACAAGTAAAATAAAGAATACCAATCCAATAAGGAAAAATATCAGTGACGCTATAAATACGGGCCCAAGTTTAACCTTGAACCGTTCTCGCTCATGAATGATCCCTGTTTGTGCACTCACTTGGGATGTATAAAGCCTTGACATCGCTCCACCGCTACTCGAAAAGTAAAACGTTCCTAAGGTAAAGGCAATGCCGGTGAAAAACATCACTTCGATAAATCGCACAGAGAATATTGTGGCAACCCAGTACGTCAACGATATTTCTACAATCCATGCAATGATGATAATAATCATGTGTTTCCGTGGCATTAAAGGAGCCCCTTCCTTTTTTCTTTAGCTACTTCTACGCATCTTTTTAGAAAAAGTTTCATTTTTCTAAATATATTGTCTATAAGACTTATTTTGTTCTTAGAGATCATCAATCAATTGTATTAATTGTTGTTGAGTGAGTTCGCCTTTCACGCTGTGCTGTAATTTTCCTTCTTTATCAAAGATAAAGGTACTAGGATAATTCACCACTTCAAACGTTTTCTGTAGTACTCCCTCTTCGTCTAGGAAGATAGGAAATGATAAAGCATAAGTATCCTTAAATGCTGCCGCCTTCTTATAGCTATCATAGGCTGTGGCATTGATGGCTAGCAGCTCGACATCCTTTGATTTTTGTTGATAGAATGCCTCTAGTTCAGGTGCTTCCTGTTGACAAGGCCCACACCAGGACGCCCAAAAATTCACTACTACTATTTTGCCCTTATATGCTTCAAACGTTGTGGAGGATTGATCTAGCTTTGTTAAAGCAGTTTCATAATTAATTTGTTTGGTGCCATCCTCCAAAACAGTCATAGATGGTGTAAGAGATGCTTGGAAAAAAACATTTTTTAATGCCACACCAATAAAGATTGCTATGATAAGTGCAGAGATAATGAAACTTATTTTTTTACGATTCATACTTACTCTCCTTTTAAAATATACAAATATTTGTATATTTTACCATACTATCAACAAACAGGATATGAACTTTTTATAAAAAATAGCCCCTACTCTAAAAGTAAGGGCTACTCTTTCTTACGTGAATGATGTTTTATTTTTATAGGCAATCACACTTACGAGAAGTAGCATACTAGCTGAAAGGAAAAAAACAACTCGTATCCCATACCATTCTGACAAACTGCCCATCATTAAAGATGAAAGGCCGAATACCCCTGTCACAATGACATTCAACGATGTATACACCGTTGGTAATTTCTCCTTTGAGACACTTGTTTGAATGATGGTTTGCTGTGGAATGTTTTTTAATTGCCCACATAAGCCAATCAGCAAAGAACAGAGTAAAGCCATCAATGGTGTGATACTAACCGCAAAGAATAATGTAAAAATAGCGGACAACAGCGCACCTCCACTTATGAACATAGCTTTCTTACGCTCAATAAATTTGGTCCATCTTAAACAAATCATACTCCCTATAATCATGCCAATAAAAAAAATGCCGTTGAGATAACCCCACCATTGAGAAGAAGCCTGCAATGCTTCTTCTACAAAAACAAGTAAAATCGCTGCGACCCACACTGCACCTGCCATCGATTCCAGTAAATCCATACGTGCAGCTACCTTTAGTACAGGTGTTTGATGGATGGATTGCCACCCTTGCATAAATAACATCCATTTCTTTTTTTCTGGACGTTCCATACGTGCCACATCTGGTAAAAGCTTTAAAAGCAATGTTGCCATGAAAAAAAGGACGACAACGCCCCATATAAGCTGTGAGGTTGTAAAGAGAAGCAGCAAGGAACTGCCAACAAACCAAGAACCCACCTGAATGGATTGGATAACCGTTTCTGCAATACTATTTGCTCGCAATAAATCCTTTTCTTTCACATAATGAGGCAGCAAGGATTGACGGATAGGATTGGCACAACCATCCAAAAACGCAACCATCGCAATCAATAAAAACACAAAGCCAATCATCGGCTGGTCGCCTACCCATTGTACATACAAGGCAAGGCCCAAAATGACAGCGGTTTTAAAGCCTTGAGAAATAGTTAGCAATTGATTCAACGACACTTTTGTCGTAATAAGAGGTGTTAGCAGACTGGAAATCAACATAAAAGTAGTTATAATAAACGGTACGAAGGAAGTAGCAATCGCCGAGTTGGTGAAACGATAAATTATACTAATCACGCTTACTATATAGAGAATATCACCAATATCCGCTAAAGATTGACCTGTCAATAAAAGTGAAAAAGATCGGTTTTTAAACACGTTTTATCCCCCAAAATTAAGATTTTATTTTTTCTTGGGAGATTTTTAAATTGGACGAACCTGCATGTCTGAACTCCTTTTTACGCCTAGTTGAAAAAACGATGGGGGATTTCATTTTTTTCAAATTTCTATGCGTGATTTTGATTAAATTTCATGAAAATTCTAAAGTATTTATCTTATTTTAGCATTACTTCCACTTTGTTGCCAGCACGCAAAAAGACCAGGTGTTCTCAAAAAATTTGAGCCCTGATCTTTTTGTGAAAAGTGAAACCTACTAGTTTGCTTTAGTGTTTTGTATTCTACTAGTATAGTAGTCGTGCCAGCTTGGCAAAGGTTACACATTTTTGAAGAAAAATTCACGAAACTTATTTTTCTAGTTTTAAGTTGTTCGCCTTCAAAAATGAATTGATAGAGATTCGGTTAATGCCTAGTTGAATGGGGCAACTTTCGACATACGCTTTGGCTTCACCTATTATAGTTTTTATGAATTTAAGCTACTGCTCACATTTTCCTTACAATATAATGCTACGGACAATGAATCAAGCTATCCTATTATTTCACAAACAGTTTTGATATTTCTTCAGGTGGATATGGTTTGGTTAAGTATTTTTTAATTTGAAATTGGTCCACCATTTCTTTTACCTCATCTAATGCTGAGGATATAATAATCGGTATCTCTTTTGTATGCTCTCTTTCCCTTAGTGCACGGACTAAATCCCAGCCGCTCATTTCTTCGCCCAGCATTATGTCAATCACAATACCAAGTAAAGGCGTATTGAGTGTATCTTCAAAAGCTTTTTTTGGGTCATGATGATGAATCACGGTAAAGCCCTTGCTTTTTAGCTCTTCAGACAACAATAGAGCTAAGCTTAAGTCATCCTCAACAAGCATAATGTTTAAGCCGTTGCTATCCTCCATTACATCCTCTTCATCGAAGGTGATAGTGTTATTTGCGAGTGGTAAAGTAAAGTACACAGTAGTACCTTGTCCCTCTTCTGACTCTATCCATATTTCTCCCTCATGCTTTAAGATGATTTCTCTACAAATGGAAAGACCCAGTCCAGTTCCTCCTATTTTACGTCTTAAACTATTATCGATTCGTTTGAATTTTTGGAACAACTGAGCAATATCCTGTTTAGATATGCCAATCCCCTCATCTTTTATACTCACTTGGATGCTATTATTTTTGTTTTCTAACAAAATCTCCACATCCCCACCTTGTGGAGAAAATTTAATCGCATTTCCTATTAAATTAATAAATAATTGGACGAGTCTATCTTGATCTGCATTGACATAGACCTCTCTTGCTTTATCAATTAGATGGACATTATGCTTTTGCTCATGTCGGAAGCGATTGACAATTTCAAAGGCTATTTCATTTAATTGTAGTGTCTCCATGTTATATTGCTGCTTGCCTGACTCCATTCGCTGTAAATCTAAGAAGTCATTTATAAGATTGGTTAGTCGTACCGCTTCTCTATGAATTGTATCGATATATTTATTTTGTCGTTCGGGTTTTATATTTTTCGTTAACAGAAGCTCTGTAAAGCCAAGTACGCTCGATAAAGGCGTTCGCAGTTCATGACTTACCGTACTCACTAATTCGGATTTCATTTGATCTACTTCATATTCTCTTGTAATATCACGATGCACAAAAATTGTGCCTACTTTTTCCTGTCCATCAAAAAGACAAGTTGCATACACCTCGACAAAGATTTCATGTTCAGCCGTCATACAATAGCGGCATTTTCGTGTCTCCTCAAAGCTCTCCATAATAGATGCCTCTAAAAATTCAATTAATTCATCAGGTTGGGCACTACATTTTTGAAAATGCTGTAGCCAATCCTTTTTAGGGATACTTGTTTCTGTTGTCAAGTTAAGGAGGTTGACAATACCACACAGCGCTCTATTGATAAGAACGGTATCGCCTGTAGCAGAAACTAATTGGATTCCTTCGTTGACATTATCAATAATCGTTTGATTTAACGTCCTCGATTTTTCTACCTCTTCATACATAAGAATACGTTCAAATGCGATGGACACACGATTTAATAGTCCGTTTAAACTATCTATATCCCGATCATTATGGGGATGCCCCTCTCGTGTCGCCATTAAAATAGCGACTAGCTCTCGTTTAGAATTAAACACGGAAGAATACAAGTCATAGGCATAATAAGACTCTTGTGCAATTCCTTTTTCATTTGCTGTCAATTGACGTGTAATAACAAAGGATTTTTCCTGCTTTAATCGTGCTTGTTTATCTATGTCAAAATTTTCCACTAGGGCTGCAGCAGATTGGTGTGATAAACCTTTTGTCGCATAAACATTGCCCTCCATCCAATACAGCACACTCGTATCATATTGATAAATGTCGTTTAAATAATTATGGAGATTATCGATTAGTTTCTGTTTATTTAACGTAAAGGTTAGTACATGATTTAATTGATTATACTTTTCTAAATAATTTAATGAATTTTGTAATTGTAGCTGATTTTCTTGAAGCTCGTCCTGCTGCGCTAAAAGCTCCTCATTTTGAGTGGTCAGTACCTCTTCCTTATCCTGAATGGAGAGTATCATTTTAAGAAATGAGTTCGCTAGAATGCCTAACTCATCCTCCTTTTGTACAAGATTACCTAAATCAATGGATTTCCCTGACGCCAAAGCGTTTGTCGCAAGTGTTAATTGTTCAATTGGTCGAATCATATTATTCAGCACTCTTCGTAAAATGACCCCAACAAATAGTAAAATGAGACCGCTAATCATGAGCGAAATAAAAGTAAATAATTGCCCCTGCTCCACTGTCTTGCTAAAAATTTGGTTTAAGGAGTGGTCTGTTTTTTTCTTATAGGATTTTGTATAGGCAATAAATTTATTGACAAGGTCATTTGCGCCACTATTCGAAAGCTCTCGCAAAGCCTCATAATCCCCCATCTTCGCAAAGCTTAACCCTTTTGGGAGAGTAACTGTTTTATAATTATAATGAAAGTCAACTAGCTCATTATAGAGCCCTCGTTCTTCTTCCGTTAAATCCAGTTGCGAAAACTGCTGTAATAGAACTTCGAACTTCTCCAAATTTTCATACAATAGCTTTAATTCCTGCTCATTTTGAAAGGCATAGTAGCCCCTTGCTCGAAAAAA
The DNA here is from genome assembly GCF_058797135.1 of Lysinibacillus sp. GW823-FHT02G10. Lineage (NCBI taxonomy): Bacteria > Bacillati > Bacillota > Bacilli > Caryophanales > Bacillaceae > Lysinibacillus > Lysinibacillus sp. GW823-FHT02G10. The sequence continues at coordinate 1,092,768 of NZ_JBXAJI010000001.1, read as the reverse complement.
TATGCCATTAAAATTTTCTTCCAATTCATCCACAAGCATTGATTTTTCATACATTTGCTCTCTCTTCTGCTGTAGGGCATTTTGACTTGCATTGACTACGACAAGAAAGGCAGCAATGATGATTAAAAAGCTAACAACTAGAAAAAGCAGCATTTTAAAGAATTGGCTGCGTATACTTTTATTCAGCAAGGGTGTCGACTTAATCATTTAAGATGTCCTCCACCAGGTTCATTAGCTTAATGGGACTAAACGGTTTGGACATAAAGTAATCTGCCCCTAAATCAAATACCTTTTGACGATCACTTTCCTGTGATTTTGCTGTCAGCATGAGAATAGGCATTGACATTTTAATCTCTTGTGGGAGAAGCTCGATCACCTCAATTCCTGTTAAATTCGGCATCATATAGTCGAGTATCATTAAATCATAGGAGCTTTCCATCATTTTTTTTAGGGCTTCTTCGCCATCCTCTGCCTCATCAATATCAAATTCTAAATCTTCTAATGTTTCACGTATTAACATGCGTAATATTTCTTCATCATCTACTACTAAAATTCTAGCCATCCTGTCTTTTTCTCCCTTTCCCATTAAAGAAACATTTGATGAATTAAACGAACAATACGTTCCGATACTTCAGCCACATTAAACGGCTTCACAATATAATCATCCGCCCCATTAATGAAAGCCTTCATGACGTATTCTTCCCCCACACGTGAAGTTAGCATGGAGACGATTACATTACTTGAAGCATGCTGCTCTCTTATCTTACTCAGCACCTCGATGCCGTCCATTTGCGGCAATATCCAATCTAATAAGATAATGTATTTGCATGCAGGGTCATACCAATTGGATTCCAGAAAACTAATGCCATCAGGAAATGATAATGTTTCAATCCTATAATCGTCATTTTCCTCCAAATGCTTAAAATGATTGGTAATCAGATCACGAATAATATACACATCATCAATGACAACGATCTTAATTTTCACCTTTCTTTTCTCCACAGCAGCTACGTTATCAAAGATGATCGTTTGATTTCTCCCTAATTGCTTGGCCGTATAAAGTGCTTGATCTGCCTCTTCTAGCATCTTTTTAGGATGTAAATTGGTAGAAGTGGCTTCCGCAATTCCACTCGAAAATGTAACATGGAAGCTAGTTCCATTTGCTGTAAATGTCTTTTTCTCCATGGAGGTACGAAGTTTTTCAATAAAAATAAATGCCTCTTTTTTAGTTGTACGAGGCATTAAAATTACAAATTCTTCTCCACCATAGCGACAAGCAATTTCTTCAGCTCCTTTTAGCTCCTTCACCAATGAAGCGAAACCCTTAAGCACCTCATCCCCCACTAGGTGACCATATGTATCATTTACTTTTTTAAAATAATCTAAATCGATCATCGCAATTGAAAAATGTTCTTTGTTTTGCTGATGGTGTTTAATGAAAAGCTTCATTTGCGATTCCATAAATTTACGATTATAAATTTGGGTTAATTCGTCAATGACGATAGCCTGTTCTAATTCTCTTTTATAGGCTAAGCGATTGGAAACATAAGCGATTAATAGCTCTTCATCAATGGGCTTTGCCATAAAATCCATAGCACCCATTTCCAATGTGCGAATACGATTTTCTTTACAATCATTACTACTAATCACTGTCACAAACATGAGCTCTTTTTTCGTCTTTTTAATATTGTCTAAAATAGAAAAGCCATTAGAATCTGGAAGCATGATATCTAGAAATACGATGGATGGTTGCAATTCATAAATTAACGCTAATCCTCGTTTACCATTATGAGCTGCAATGACAGAGTAGCCCTTTTTCTCTAAAACATTTTTTAAATAGGAAATAAATACAACATCATCATCTATTATCAGAATAAAATCTTGTTTTGCTGGATTTTTAATGATGGTTGTAGGATGTTCCATATGTTGTGTCATTGAATCATTTTCTTTATAAAAATGAACGCTTTCAATAAATGGAGCAAGAAACTTTTTCCATTCTGATTGGGTCCATTGCTTGTTACTATCTTCATTCAAAAGCTCTAGCTTTTCACGAGCAATCGACGTTAATTCATGTAAACCGATTGATCCAGCGGTGCCTTTTAACGTATGTAAAAATGAATAGAGCTCGTCTTCTCTAACAAAGTCACTATTATCCCATTTTTGTAAATTTTCACATATACGTGTATAAACCATTCGGTGATATTTAGCTGTTTCCATCCTATTTCTCTCCAATCAATCATACTTCTATAAATTATAACTTACTATTTTGTAAAAACCACGGCAGATTTTGAACGTTTATTGTAATGAATCCCTTACTCTAAGCCCATCTTTAGCTGGTCTTAAAAGAAAGGGTTCAAACTTTGCTCTTTTGGATTGACTTATAGAAACGTTTAATGTTAAATTTACTAAAGCAGTAATTTACTAAATTACTAAATTCGAAATGATAAGGAGTACGGATACATGAAAATTCCAACACATTTAAAACATAAACCTGTCATCGTGGCAGAAAATTATGCCAATATTGATGGGCGCACGGCTTATCAAACAGATGCACAAGGGCTTTCCCTTGGTCTGGCACAATGGAATGATCGAGGAAAGGTTGATATTTCTGCGAAGGTTTGGCGGCATACAGGTGGCAAGTGGTCTCGCCAATCAGAAGAACTTCCCCTACACCGCGTACTTGATCTCGCTATTTTAGTGTGTGAAACGGAACTTTATTTTAAGGAGGCTTATCGTCATGAGCATTTATATGATGAAGAAAACCCTGTAATTAATCGTGTAGGCTTACAGGGAGATGCCATGACAGTGGAAGTTTGCACAGAAAATGAACAGATTAAAGAGGATATTCAGCTTTTTCAGCAAGCACTTAATAATGATGGTGAGCTAATTGGTGAACGCCTACGCACACTTTCAAGAATCTTAAAAGAAATGGGTTATTAAAACTCAAGAGGAACTTAATGATGAACGAACAAATGTTACAGGATGATCAACAGCTACGCAAAGCTTTTTTTAATTTCTTAATTCCCGTGATGCTAGCGAATGTGCTGCAATCTGTTGGCCAAGTTTTTGCTATGTTTATCGTCGGACGCAATTTAGGGGTCGATGCCCTAGCAGCCATTTCGGCATTTTTTCCATTTTTCTTCTTTTTAATGGCCTTTGCAATTGGCATTGGTTCAGGAAGCTCTATTTTAGTCGGGCAAACATTTGGGGCTGGTAATCATGCCAAAATGAAAGAGGTTGTTGGTGTAACACTCGCCTTTACAACTATTTTATCCATCGCTGTCGCGATTTTTGGTGGCTTTTTCATCGAATGGATTTTACGTTTTATGCAGACACCTGCGAATATTTTAGACATGAGTATTAGTTATGCCCAAATACTTTTCTTCACGTTACCAATTATGTTTTGGTATTTGGTGTATACAACCTTTATGCGAGGAGTCGGCGATTCCAAAACACCTTTTCTATTCTTAGTAATTAGTGTTGTGTTAAATATCGCCTTCCTCCCCCCTTTAGTATTCGGATGGTTGGGGTTGCCTGCGTTCGGCTTAAATGGGGCTGCCTATGCTTCTGTGTTATCAAACCTGGTGACAATGATTCTGTTGTTAGCCTATTTGCATAAGACAAAGCATTTACTACGTTTTGATAAAACAATCTTACAGCATTTTAAATTAAAGAAAGATATTTTATCGTCCTTATTAAAGCTAGCCATTCCATCCAGTATTAGCATGGTTGCCATTTCAGTAGCCGAAATTGCCGTTATTGGCTTTGTGAATGGCTATGGTTCGGATGCTACTGCCGCTTATGGCGTTGTCAATCAGGTAGCTAGCTATGCACAAGTCCCAGCAATGAGTATTGCCATTGCAACATCTGTCTTTGTAGCACAGGCGTTAGGGGCTAATTCTACAGAGATGATTAAAAAAATCCGTCAAATGGGTGTGCGCATTAATTATCTTCTAGGTGGCGCGATCATACTCATTATGTATCTGTTTGCAGAGCCTATTTTGGCTTTCTTTATCGATTCACATGAGACTGTGCTTATTGCCAAGAATTATTTATATATCGCCTTTTGGAGCTATTTAATTTTCGGACACACACAAACTGTTTCTGCTACAATGCGTGCCACTGGTGTCGTATTATGGCCAACTATCTTCTTAGTCATTACGATTTGGGTTGTACAGGTACCATTAGCGTTCCTATTATCTCACCATACGTCACTAGAACTAAATGGCGTTTGGTTAGCCTATCCAATCACCTTCTGCGTCCACTTCATTATGCAATATGCATACTTCAAGCTAGGCTGGCAAAAACGAACATTAAAAGCTATGCTGAGCGAATAAAATGGAAGAGGGCATGCCATATGGTGCCCTCTTTTTATTATGGCAACAAAATAACCAGGCACTCAAAATTGAGCCCTGGTCATTTTGTGAAAAGTGAATGTTACTACTTGCTTTAGTTCTTTTGTATTCTACTAATAGAGTAGTCGTTTAACATTGAAAAAGGTTACAACCAATTTCAATTTTTTTCTCACTTTTTAGCAGTTACCAAAATAAGGCGAACTATAGAAAACGAACTGTATACTTTGAATACAAATCTCCTTCTAAACCGTATCTAGATGTTTAATTTTCCTTGCAATGCTGTAACTGCTGCGCCTGCAATCAATACCTTGTTGTGATGAGGGGCCACATAGATTACACCTCCACGTTTAGAAAGCTGCTTGCTGACAAGTTGTTGTTTAGATAATTTCTCACACCAATAAGGGCCTAGTGCGCCATGACTTGATCCATTTACCTGATCCTCATCAATGCCTTGTGCTGGAGAAAAAAAGCGAGATACGATATCGATGTCTTCTTCCTTCGATTGACTAGTTAGACATATACCTCGAACAGGAAACTGCTTCATCGCAGAAAAGTCAGGTTCAAACTGTACAATTAGGTCTTCATTGCCTACTTCCACGATATAATCCAATTCGGTCCTCCCTACAAAGATGGGCTTACATCCTAACCAGTCCTCCAATGCTGAAGGACATTCCATTTCAGCAATTGGATACGTTTTGATGGCGATTTCCACTCGTTCATGTTGCCACTTGGCATGTAAAGGACCACTTGCTGTATGAAATGTAATTGTGTGCTCCTTTGGCACAATTCCTTGTTGCCAAAGGACAAAGGCACTAGCAAGGGTGCCGTGACCACAAATGGGTATTTGCCTATTTGGCGTAAACCATTTCAGCGTAAATTCAACCTGTCTTTTTTCAATAAAGGCTGTTGTCGGGACAGGTATCTCCTGTGCAATTTTTTGCATGGTCTCCTCAGAAACTTCTTCATCTAATAGACATATTGCTGCAGGATTCCCTTTATATAGCTCATTCGTAAATGTATTAATTAGCCAATATGAAATACTAGTCACCGTTCTCCCCTCCTTGCCTCATCATACCTGAAAATTGTTTCATTGGATATAATTTTCCAAATACTATTTCCTCAGCTAGCACTTTATAAAAAAGCCATCTTTTGTCTAAGCTAACACTATAAAATACAACTGAAGAGCAATTCGAGTGGAGAAACCATGAAAACTTATTTCAAATTTTTATTGATCATCGGATTGACGACATTACTCGCAGGATGCTGGGATATTACGGAGCCGCAAAGAATGTACTATATAAATGCAGTAGGTGTAGACTACGAAAACGACGAGTATATTGTCTATTTACAAGTGATTAATTTCGCTGATGTCGCGAAATCTATACAACCTAGCGCAACGGTGGCGCCTGCTGAAGTAGGACGTGCCACTGGTAAAACAATAGAAGAGGCAATTTACAAATTATATCGCTCCTCGGATCAAGAAATTTTTTGGGGGCATATGCGATATATGATTTTTTCAGAGCAGGCTATGGAAAATGAACACATTATTCCTGTCATCGATACATTCATACGCTTTCGTGATACTAGGTATCAAATCTGGGTGTATTGTACAAAAAACCCAGTTGAAGATATATTGCTTGTCACACCAATCTTAAGAAATTCGTTATCCTCATCAAAATTAAGTAACCCAATCAACCCAACAGAACAAGAAACATTTATCGAACCAAAAGACTTAAGAGATGTTGTCATTGGCTTAAATGAGCCAAGTTATGAAGTAACAATTCCTTATGTGTCCATTAAAGACGATTGGGAAACAGATGAGGAGCAAGTTGAGGAAACCTATTTTTCAGGGGTTGGTGTCCTATCGAAAGATGGCTTTAAGGGGTTCGTGCAAGACACTGCGGCTCGCGGAAGTCAATGGATGCATAACTATACAAATCGCGGGGAGATTACCTTTCAATTAAACACAAGTGACCAGGAAGAACTAACGGTCAGTATTGAGAAAATACATGTCGATGTGGAACCACTTGTCAAACAAGAGGCTGTTACATTTGAAGTCAAATTGAGAATCAATGCGACCATCAATGGTTTTAAAGGAAAAGTAACCGAACAGGAGCTGAAAGAGCTTATTGTAAAAGAAGTGAAAAAGGAAATTCAGGAAACCTATAAAGAAGGTCTAAAATTAGATGTGGATATCTATCGATTGTCAGAATATCTCTACCGCGATAACGTCAAGGCTTGGAAAAAGCTTGAGAAAGATGGAAAAATCCCATTATCAGAGGATTCAATTAGTAAAATTGATGTGGATGTAGCCAAAATCAATCCAGGTCGAAAAACTTTTACAGAAACAATAAAAAAATGACCAGATGTCCTCATAGGAATCTGGTCTCCCGATTATTTTATAAGTGAGTATATATAAGTATCGTGGGGTACATTATGTTGATGCATATATTTTTTTAATAATCCTTCTTGTTCGAAGCCTATTTTTTGCAATAGTAGATTGGAAGCTTCATTTTCTTTAAATACAATGGCTCCAATACGTACTAAATCCATTTCTTCAAAACCATAGGAAATAGCTCGTTTAACAGCTTCCTGAGCATAGCCATTTCCCCAATATTCAGGAAAAAGGGCATAGCTGATTTCCGCTCTTCGATGTTCTATTGACCACTCTTGAAAGCCGATTGTACCAATAATTCCTTCTTGATCCTTTAATGCAATGCCCCATTTAATACCACGTTTTTCGGCAAAATTGTTGGCAAAATTTTGAATGATTTGCTGCACTTGAACTAAGCTCGTTAAAGGTTGTTGTCCATAATGGCGCAAAACTTCAGGATTCGAAAAGCACGCAAGAAGAGCTTGTCCATCAGAACTCGTCAATTCCCTTAACACTAATCGTTCAGTATGTAAAATTGGAAACATCATATACCTCTTTTATTGTAGATTTATTAATCAAATTTTACATTTGTCAACTAGCTATTGCAATCACTATTTCCATTTGATGCCACTTTGTTAAAAGGACAAGGCTAGTTGCCCTGTCCTTTTTGTGCGTGTTAGTTTGCTTGTGCATCCCGACAGAGTAAGTCTACCAGAGCTATCTATACATTCTCTCTACAAATCCTCCATGATTTCTCAATACACTACTGCATAAAATTTTCCTTTATGTCCACAATAAGTTCAAAATAGTCAATGAGAGGTGAACAGAATGGAACACTTTCCACTCATACATACAAATTTTTGGGATGCCGTCGTTGCAGTCCCTGTAGTTATGATGATTACCCAACTCATTAAGAAAATGTGTCATATAAAGCCTTTTTGGGTTCCAACCATTGCACTAGTTGTCGGCTTATTCATTTCTATTTTCATCAGCCACCGACATAATCTTCTTGCAGGACTATTCATGGGCTGGTTTTATGGCTATGCAGCAATTGGAAGTTATGCCTCCTTAAAAACTTCTTATCTTACCTATAAGCAAAAGAAGAGAAGAAAACAGAAGTATACTGCTCCTTAATGGTGACTATTACACCTACATGTACAAAAGCTTATACTAAATTTCAACAAAAATACTTTATAAATTTCATACTTGTTACATTACCTTTTGACAATTAGATATACTAAATATGACGGCAGCAATCACTCTTGAACTAGCAAAAGAACAAAAGCTGAAACACCGAATGAACAAATAATCTAACCGTTAAAACAATTGCTAGAAAATTATGCTACTTACACTGTCTCTATTCATGATAATTCAGCCGACAGCATTTTCTATTCTTTTTACCCAAAGATAAAAAATTTATTTACAAATATCAACGACATTCAATTTCTAATAATTGGCTCATAAATGTACACGCTAGAAAACGGAGGAAAATCAACGTGTCTAAACTCATTACGTTTACCTTTAATACGAAATATACCGATCAAATTCAGGAAACATTTTCGTTTGAACAATTAGGGATTAATGAGCAATTACCTAGCGATGAAATAAAAAAACAAATTGATCATCTATTTAAAAATTGGGTATGTGATCGTCTCAACCTATCCTATAGCAGTTGTAGAAGAGAATGAATGACCGTTGTATCACCTTTTACTTTTGAATTTCTTTACTTGTTCTCGCAAGGTGGTAATGAACACTCGGATTTGTTCCATCGTCACAATAATACATAATGCAGGCCCACATTCTCTTGCACCATGATGATTCTTCTCATAAGCATCTAGTACAAACACTAATTTATAACGTTGCTCTGCTTCCTCCCTCTCCTCTTCAGGAATTTGAAAGATACCGTATCCAGGAAAAAAATATTCACCATAATGAGGGATATGATAGATGCATAGGCCAGGATCATGCGGCTCCAGCATACTTAAATAAGCAGGCTCCAATTGTGTTATGTCTTCTAATAATTGAAGGAAATCTCTTTTTATTCAATAAATCTCAGTATTTATCGCTGAGAAAGCTGGCCCAAAGCGAAATTCAATACGAAACTTTACACTTTCCTCGTTCACCATTAAAATATCTAGCTCTACCTCACAACTCGGATGACTCGAATCATCTTTTAAAATTGCCACTATACCGCCCCTTACACTTGCTTAATCGTTGTTCTCTCTACAATATACTAGGAAATTATCATTTTACCAAAAAAACGAAATTATACATATTTATGTATGGTATAATAGATTTTATTCATTTTTGGGAGGTAAAGGTGTTGAAAAGATATTTGGTGACAAGCATTGTAGTAGGAGCCATCTTCCTAACAGGCTGTGAAAAGGATGACAAAGCAGCCTCACCACTATCTACATCAGTAGATAAACAAATAATAGCAATGGAATCTGTCATGGCACCTGTTCCATTAGTTTTAACGCTACCACAGAAAGAATACTACTATAAAGAATATTCGGCTATTGTCAATAAACTAAATGAAGAGTATGGTACAGGCTTTAAGTTAGATCCCATTACAACATTTTCAGCAAATTATTGGCTTGAATTAAAAGATTTTGAAGACATGTTAAAAGGCAGAATAGACACTTCTTATGTCGTGGTCGATAATAAGGAAGTTTTTTCTCCAGTTAAAGTACCAAAATTCGTTGAATTACATATGGGGGCACATCGAACAATCATTCGTGTTGATGGTTCATTTGACACCCAACTAAGCATGGACATTCCTGGTGGAAGACAGTTATTTTCGGTTATGCATTCCTTGTCTTCTAAAATTGAACAGGGTAAAGGCTACTGGACGCAAACGGGGTATGATCCTTCCATTAAAGATCATGGCAGTGCTTACAATATTGCAATCGGTGGTTACTATTCATATAATGGTGTATCCTCACCTCATATTATTGAGATCGAGTATTATTGTAATATACATGGTGGCATTACTTAATAACTAGCAATAGGCTTGCCTGTAATCTTTTTCACAGACAAGCCTTATTCTTTTATAGGATAGCCTCTATTCCTTTCATCATATCAAGAGCGCCCTTAGATTTATTGGAACATACGACAACTTTGATGGAAGAAGCAGGATAATAGGCTGAATGGAAGCACACGCCAGGATCATACCCCATCACATGGTATTTCAGTATTGCTTGTTCACTATTCTTCTTAATCCATACACCATAGCCATAACAATCATTTTCATTCAGTTCGACATGAGGCATTAACAGTTGATTCGTTAACGCCTCATTTAAAAGTTCGAAATTCATAAGTGCACTCCAGAACTTTGCCATATCCTTCCCTGTTACGAATGCTCCCCCATCAGAACCCCCTTTTACAGGTAAAGAATAGATATTTGTTTTCCAAGTTCCATCTGGGTTGTCTATGTACCCTAATGCTGTATTAGCTGGCAAAGAATCTAACGAAAAATAGCCTGATTCCGTCATATTCACCCGATCGAAAAGATGTTGTTGAATGTAAGCGGAAAAATCCATACCAGTTGCATGCTCTACAATTAACCCTAATACAATATATCCTGCATTATTATAGTGAAATCGCTCACCAACTTTATACTTCATTGGACGATTCTGAAATAATGGTAAAAAATCTCGCAATGTTCGAAGCTGGTACATCGGATTTTCAACCCATAACGCTTCAAAATTCTCCATTTCTTCCTCATCAAAATAATCGGGTATTCCTGACGTATGTGTTAGCAGATGAGCGATGGTTACTTGCTCATCGAAGTGCTTAAATAGTTGAGGCAGACAATCGCATAATTTCGTATCAAATGCTAGCTTCCCTTTTTCAATAAGCTGACAAATAGCGACTGCAGTAAAAATTTTACAGCCAGAGGCAATGCCAAAACGAGTTTTTGCATGATTGTCGATTTGTTCTGAGCGATTCGCATAGCCAAAACTTTGGCTGACTAAGGCAACCTTCTCCTGATTTTCCACTAGCACCGTTCCTGAAAAATTAACCTTCTCTTGTATGTCGATAAGAATATTTTGTAATTTTGTTTGCATAGATATTCTCCTGATTTTCTTAAAATTACTAAATAATAGCTTTTTTATTTTAACAATATCGTTTTGAACATATTTTTACAAGTCTATTTCGTTTCAATCCTGAAGATCCGCATAATCATGTAACGGAAGGAAACAATAAGAAAAAAGAGGATGTGTCGCTGTGGAATTTTTTCATAGTCAAGAATCACTTACTGCTATTCAATGGATTCTCCGAGCCATTGTCGCTTTTTTCTTCCTACTTTTCGCAACAAAAATTATGGGACAGCGCTCTATTTCTCAGTTAAGAATGCTGGATTTTGCAATGGCTATCACACTTGGGAATATTATCGCACATCCCTTATCTGATGAAGGGTTAGGAATGAAGGGTTCCAAGATTACCATGGCCGTTTTAGTTGCGCTCTACCTCATCGGTGTTTTTTTGAGCCTAAAATGGGTTGCCTTTCGTCATTTGATAGACTCCCCGCCGATTCCCCTGATTAAAAATGGGCAAATTATTAGCGCCAACTTACAAAAGGCTAGAATATCTGTTGATTTACTTTTATCAGAGTTAAGAAAAGAAAAAATTGAAGAAGTTCAAAATGTAGCACTCGCTTTATGGGAACCAGACGGATCGATCTCTAGTTTTTTGCATACACCCTACCAAACACCAACACGAGCAGATATAAGTGTACAGTCTAATCCTTTTTTTCTTCCCACGGTTCTTATTAAAGAGGGAAAAATTGATTACCATGAGTTGAATAAAACAACACTAACCGAGAGTTGGTTAAAAGACCAACTATCAACTTATAACATTGATGTAAAGGATGTCCTATTAGCAACAATCAACCAGAATAATAAATTGCATATCTTTCCTTATTAACTTCCCCTCAAAAAACTCACAAATAAAAACGCGTAATTAAACTGTATTAAAAAGTATCGTTGCTGAAACACCGTTTGAAAATGCTCCTCCCGTTGTACTTACTTGTACAGAAAGAAGTGTACAACTATTAACTGGGTAATTTGCAATCACTTTTGCACAACAATTGGGTGTTGTAGATGAATTTGGTCCTGATACGCTCGCAATGATACCTGTAGCAACGCTAGTAAATCCGCAATTTGTGCTGATAAATATTTGTGCTGAAGCCGTTTGACCTGCACTTAAAGCATGGTCGCGAATATTCAATGTTAAGCTTCTAATTGTAGCATTTTCAGGAATAACAATTGAACTTCTCACGAATGAAGCTGACGAATTACCAGTACCAAGAAAATCATTATTACCAACTGATTGATCTGTAGAGAGGAAAACTTCCATCAAACCTGAACCACTTGGACCTGTTGTTCCAGTAACACCTGTAGTCCCTCTTGCGCCAGTCGCTCCTGTGCTTCCTGTTACGCCTTGGACTCCTGTTGCCCCTGTTATTCCCTGTGAACCTGTTGCTCCTGTACTCCCTGTTACGCCTTGGACTCCTGTTGCCCCTGTTATTCCCTGTGAACCTGTTGCTCCTGTACTTCCTGTTACGCCTTGGGCTCCTGTTGCCCCTGTTATTCCCTGTGAACCAGTCACTCCTGTGCTTCCTGTTACGCCTTGGGCTCCTGTTACCCCTGTTATTCCCTGTGAACCTGTTGCGCCTGTGCTTCCTGTTACGCCTTGGACTCCTGTCGCCCCTGTTATTCCCTGTGAACCTGTTGCTCCTGTGCTCCCTGTTACGCCCTGGACTCCTGTCGCCCCTGTTATTCCCTGTGAACCTGTTGCTCCTGTACTCCCTGTTACGCCTTGGACTCCTGTCGCCCCTGTTATTCCCTGTGAACCAGTTGCTCCTGTACTTCCTGTTACGCCTTGGGCTCCTGTTGCCCCTGTCATTCCTGCTAGTCCCCGTTCTCCTGTTGCTCCTGTTATTCCCGCAAGTCCTCGAAGTCCAGTGGCCCCTATTATTCCCTGTGGACCCGTTGCTCCCGTTACTCCTGCTACTCCTTGGAGACCCATTTCTCCCTGTGGACCTGTTGCCCCCGTCACTCCTGCTACTCCTTGGAGACCCATTTCTCCCTGTGGACCCGTTGCTCCCGTTACTCCTGCTACTCCTTGAGGTCCTATTTCTCCCTGTGGACCTGTTGCCCCCGTCACTCCTGCTACTCCTTGGAGACCCATTTCTCCCTGTGGACCCGTTGCTCCCGTTACTCCTGCTACTCCTTGAGGTCCTATTTCTCCCTGTGGACCCGTTGCTCCCGTTACTCCTGCTACTCCTTGGAGACCCATTTCTCCCTGTGGACCTGTTGCCCCCGTCACTCCAGCTACTCCCTGAGGGCCTATTTCTCCCTGCGGACCTGTTGCCCCCGTCACTCCAGCTACTCCCTGAGGGCCTATTTCTCCCTGTGGACCTGTTGCCCCCGTCACTCCAGCTACTCCCTGCGGACCTGATGCTCCCGTTACTCCTGCTACTCCTTGGAGACCCATTTCTCCCTGTGGACCCGTTGCTCCCGTTACTCCTGCTACTCCTTGAGGGCCTATTTCTCCCTGTGAACCCGTTGCTCCCGTTACTCCTGCTACCCCTTGAGGTCCTATTTCTCCCTGTGGACCCGTTGCTCCCGTTACTCCTGCTACTCCTTGGAGACCCATTTCTCCCTGTGGACCTGTTGCTCCTGTTGCTCCCGTTACTCCTGCTACTCCTTGAGGTCCTGGTGCTCCTGGGGGACCTTGTGCTCCTGTAGCACCAGTAGCTCCTGTTGCTCCTGTTACACCGATTGGATCCTCAATACCATAAACATATGGGTAGCCATTACACCCAAATTCATTACATTTATATTTCATTGGATAATTACATTTTGCATCACATTTAAAATTATCAAAATTACGATTGTAACTAAACCTCAATGCGACTTCACCTCCTGTCCCTTTTTATCATATTCAAAAGTCTACTTATTGAGATAATTAATGTACCTAGAATATTAGAATGAATTAACTATGTATCTTAAAATAAAAAGAACATTAGGCCATGTAGAACCCAATGCTCAATAATATGTTTCAACATTATCCATTTGTCTTTGCCATTCTCAGTAAGCTGCAAATTTAGGGAGTTTCTGCTGGATATACCATTCCATCACGATTAAATTTGGCACCCAACATAGCCAAGCGATAGAGGCATAACTATACTCAAAATTATCAAAGCCAAATACTACCGTAAACAAAGGGAGCCAAATTCGCAATGTGACAGCTGCGAAGGTTAAAGCATAATTTCTTAGCATCCATTTCTGATGGCCTTGGATATTTCTTTTTTTAATATGGACCAGCGCTTGAAACATGGTGAAGAGCCACCCTATGGCTAATAAAGCAAAGCCTAGCTGTGCTACCCATCCCCCTGTTGCGTTCAGCGCTAAATAAAGTCCTGCCAAGCCACCAAACAAAATACTAACCATATAGATATTGCCTAGTAGTCTATGGCGTTTCACATTTTTCTCTCGTAACTTTGATGACAACGTAAAAGGACCGATGACGAGGGCTAATATACCGAATACAATATGTATATAGAGCATGATATACCAAAATGAATGCAATGTTGCACTAAGCATAAGCTTTAATTGAACAAATCCCGCCTGCCGTGCATCGAATAGTAAATATTGAACAACCGAATAGCCTGCTATGAACAATGCCAAGCCACATACAATCCACCACAATTTTTGTTTCATTTTTATAGCTCCTTTCTATGTTAGCGTACCATTCAAATCTCCGATCTTTTAACACAGACAAATAACAGGGCGTAAAAAGCATATAAGTGGACGTTTATCGACAGTACAACGAATTGACCATTAGATAGTGCAGGTTAATAGACAGCCAAAACGCTCCACTCCAGGGTATTTTTCTCCTAAACTTGTAATGTGAAAGCCGAGATTTTTATAAAAGAGGACGGCTTCTTGATCTGTTTCTGCATAAATGGAAGAAAAAGCATGATGTTCTTCTACATACCGAATCATCTCACGTCCAATGCCCTTTCCACGAAAAACGGGCGATACGGCAATATGTTTAATTTCACAGCGATTTGCCTCTCCTTTAACGATTCCTATACAACCGACTAAATCTTGCTCGATGGTATAGCCATACAACACTCTTTCAGGATTTTCGATATACAATGGATATTCCCTATCCACTTTCTTTTCGGAAGTAGCATAGGATAATAATGTTTTCACTTCGGGTTGAATCTTGCTTGAATGGATCATTTTCATGGAATTATACCTTTCTGGGCATTATGTCAACTTACTAATAATACCTTTAAATTACTATAATTGTAAATAACGTATTCGTATTATCACTAAATACTTCCATAATATACTAAAATATTTTCTTTTATGTTATGATGGCTTTAAAATTGAGGAGGGTGTACCTTGCTGGTGAAAGGCTATAAATTTAGTTTACCTCGCTTTTATTGGCTACTTTTCATCCCTTTCTTTGTGGGGACGAGTTACAAAGCATTGTTTTTTGATTGGCACATACAAACATATACTTTTCATGAGTTAGAAGATTTCGGTCGTTATGTAATAATACTAGCAACAAGCTTTATTGAGGCCTTTTTCTATCTACTTATATTTCGATTGATTGTCTATTTGCTTCATCTCGTTTTTCAAAAGTTTACTAGGAACAATAGCTAATGAGCTGGAGAAAGAAGGCGTGTTTGCTCCATTGAAAGAATCCTTTTATGATTAATTATGAAGGTTTAATAAGTTTTCCAGAAGAGGGATGTATTATTTTTCCACCGCTATTCAATTTGCGACAAAAAAGGGTAGCCTGCTATTTGGCAAACCCTATTTTTTTCCCACTTCAATTAGTATTCATACTAGGATTATGTGGATTCCATGAAATAATTTTCGCCTCGTCTACGTTGACATTGCCTAAGCTCAAGAGATGCGGAATATACGCAAAAAGCCCAAAGTTCTTCCCTTTTTATTTCTCCGTTTGGAAATAGTCTACTGTTGCTGATGGTAGCTGTTCTAGTTCTCTATAATCAGGTAACGACAGTAGTTTTATATCCTCTGCAGCAATTGCCCCTGCTGGCCCTTTGTAGTGTTCCTTGGAATACAGGTACATCGCATTACGATTAACCGCTAGTTTTTGGATTGGAATTTGATAAAACATTAGGCTTTCTCTCTTTGCAATACCAAGCTCTGTTAAAGCCTTATATAGATGACTAGGATGGATTGGTAGGAAATGAACAACATCATTCCACAAGCAATTTAAGTGAGGAATTTCTTTCATGAATAATTTCGGTCTCTCAGGATGATCAAAATATTTTTTCGAATATCGTTCATATAAATGTGGAAATAATGCCCCTAACCTATTTAATGGCATAAGCTCAAGACCCACCATTTCCCTTGGAACCATATGATAAACATATCTCTGCATGACAAGCACCTCCACCTAACTAATTCTTCGAATATTTGGAAATTCCTGTTACAATCATTGTAAAAATAGAAAGTAGGTGCACAATGGAATTATTAGTCATCATTCTTATTTTTGCCGGGATTTTTGCTATATATGATTCGATTAGACGAGTTAACAATACTATTTTGGAGCAAACGGAGGAACTAAAGAAATTACGAGAAGAGCTGAAAGGTAAGAATAAAAATTAGAGGGGCTAATACTTTTGCTTTGGATAATCAATTGAATTAGCAATATCCATCAAGACTTCAGCCGTTACTTGATCTGTCACATCTCGATCAATACTAAAGACATATTGCCAATTGTCTCTTTCAAACACGAGTAAATGAAAACCAATTAGTGGATTTTCAATATAGGCTGCCTCACTGCCATTTTTCAACTTAAATACATCTATTTTATATTTTTCAAATGACATTTTATGCTGAACTGGTCGAACCTTGATTTTGAAATGATTTTGTGGCAATTGATCACTGATCATTACCACCTCCAGCTGATCATTCATTTCTCCTTCTAAATCACTAAACCTTCCAAAGTGATGCGTAAAGCTGATTGGCGGTACTCGTAGGGGTAGCTTCAGCTCTTTATTATAGTGGTGTTCGAACTCTTTTACAGCTATTTCTACTGTTTTATAGCCGATTTCAGGAAGAAATTCTTCAAGAGGTTGTGGCGAATCAATGTCCTTTGCAAAAACCAAATTAAAAGTGGAAACATACGTAAATAAAGCTAGTCCAATAAGAATACGCTTAGTCATTTTACCGCTCCTCTAACCTATTTAGGTATAGGTTAACCTACAGAATCAGAATTATGCTGACACATAACACTAACATGGCGTAGTCTTATCGTTAAAAATGGACATAAAGTAGCGAAGTGTCGGTACTACGTTATTCGCGTGAAGCATATTTTCAAGCTCTAGCTTTGTGACCCATTGAACTGCTGTCACTTCCTCCTCCTGAAGTTTTGTGTCACTAATTTCAAAGCTTTGCTCAAATAACCAAACGTCATAAAAATCATTGAAACAATCACGTCGTTCACTCTTTACTAATTGTCCATTGGTCCTCAATAATGATATCCCTATTTCCTCTTCTACCTCACGAATAGCCCCGTCCAAACTGCTTTCACCCGTTACTATAGAGCCTCATGGACATTCCCATAAATGAGGATAATGTTTATTGGGATGTCTTTTTGTTAAAAGGAATTCTCCCTTGGTATTGCGAATCCATACGTGCACAACGATATGGTAATCTTCAGCTGCTAATGCTGTCCCACGTACATGACGCTTATTTGTTTTTTGGCGATTTTTATCATAGAGATCCCAGACTTCCATAGAGCACCTCATTTCTGAATTTGAACAAGCACATACTGCTTCGTCCACATTTCTGTTGTCACAATAGAACGTTCCCCATTTTTTTCGAAAAATAACCCGCTCCCCTCTTTTTCAAGAAATACCCATCCTTCATTAGCCATCATTTGCTGAATGTCCTCGTCCACCTTCTGTATGCCCCTAGCTGAAATGGCTGCGAGGTACCAAGTTGCCTTCTTATCATTGGAGAGCGCCACTAAATCAAAGGGGGATGCATTTAATTTTTGTATAGCTTCCTTTGGTGTAAAGGAATCGATTGGCAAAGGAGGATATAATAATTTATTGCTATCAATAAAGACCCCACTTACTACGAAAAGAGTTGCTATTAGTAAACCTATTTTTTTCAAGGTTCACCCTCCTCCTTGTCTGGTTAAGAATCGGCTGCTAAAATTTATCTGTAAAAGAGAGCTTCTATTTTGAAGCGGTCATACTTTAATTTTTTCATTGCTCTTCAAGCTTTTAATAATGAAGAAAAGTTATAGAAAGCATTTAAAACATCTTCTCCTAAAGGATCAGCAAATGCATGATTTTCCAATGGGAAGATGCCTTCATTCTCTAACTGCTCCAAATATTTCTTGAAGCCTTGATCTATAGCCTCCATATACCCCTTAAGAGAAAATTGATAATTAAATATTCTTTCGATAGGATAATGACTTTTATGTTCAATTAATATGTATTCACCATCGCTGGAAAAAATATAGTAATCATAATTTCCGTGACAATCTATTTTTACTTCATTTGTATTACCTTGATAAAAACTGGTGAGCGTAGAGAAAAATTGTGGGATGGCTATAAAGGCTAAACCAGATCTAAAACTAAATAGTTGTTCATCATTTGACACATCAAATTGAATATCTCCACCCTCTAAATTAATTTTTATCGTACACATATACTTATTTTCCAAAAATATCCCCTCTAGAAACCTATACATTTCATATTTTACCTTATTAAGTAAATAAACTATAGAACATGTTATCATTCTGTTTATAAAGATTTAATAGAAGGTGATAAAATTGATCGTTAGAAGGCAACTATACAAGATGTGAAAGGTATTGGAAAAGAACTACCAAACTATATTTGTCGAAGTCTTAGCTATAGAATAAAACACGTTATTTTTATGAACATTATGGGGCGAAGCTTAGAAATTACAATTGGTGGAAAAGGTTAAAAGAGTTAGTGTACGAATGAAAAGATAACGAAGAAGCTATTGAAAAGCTAATGTAATAAAATTGATTTTTATCGTCAAATCAGGAAATGTTTTCGAAGATCATATTCAATTTCAATGAATCTTATATCATTTTTAATCAAGCTAAACATCTTCATGTCTCCTATGCTTTTTAGTTTCATCATACTGCATTGTTTAGAAGAACCGTACTCAGAAGTTTAGAACTGTTCCAATAACAAGTAAAAATGGTAAAGGAGAATGGCTAGGTAAACGTACAACAAGCCTAGCTCTTTACGCATAAAGTAGCCATATATGACTGAAAGGATGTCCTGTGTGGGGAAAGAACATAAATATTTGAAAAAATTTAAGTTTACGTCAAATCCAAATTGTCATTGTCGCTGTTGTTGTCCTTGTTGTCGTTGTAAATGTAAGCCGCCATTTTTACCCATACCACCAAGTTGTCATTATCTCGTCTATGTGACAGATGCTGGGCAGCTCGCAACGCCTGATAATAGAGTTTCTGTGATCGATACCGCAACAAACACAATCGTCGCTACCATTCCTGTAGGATCTGCTCCGCTAGAAGTAGCGATTACACCTAATGGCGCTTTCGGCTATGTTCCAGCGCTCTTCTCGGATAATGTAACGGTTTTTAGTACTGCCACAAACTTGCCAATCGCTACCATTCCTGTAGGCATTGACCCCCTTGGTGTCGCCATTTCACCAAATGGAGCACTTGCTTATGTATCCAATCACGGATCGAACACTATATCGGTCATTAATACAGCCACCAATACCGTAACAGCCACTATTCCAGTAGGGCTACAACCTCAAGGTATTGCCTTTACGCCAAACAGTGCGTTTGCTTATGTTGCCAACGAGAATTCCAATTCAGTATCTGTTATTAATACTGCAACCAATACGGTGATTGCTACAATCCCTGTGGGAATTCGTCCTAGATCCATTGTTTTGACTCCAAGCGGGCAATTTGCTTATGTGACAAATGAAAATAGCAATTCCGTATCGGTTATTAATACCACTACCAATACAGTAGTGGCTACCATTCCTGTTGGTACAGGACCTGTAGGAACAGCGATTACCCCTGATGGAACGCTTGTTTACATTGTGAATAAAGGCAATAATACCGTATCTGTCATCAATACAGCCACCAATACGGTGATTGCAACTATTCCTGTAGGTGCATCTCCAGACCAAGTAACCATCTTGCCAGATGGTACTTTTGCCTATGTAACAAATCAAGTAGACAATACGGTGTCTGTCATCGACATAGCAACAAACATGGTAATTGCCACAATCCCAGGATTTAACGGGCCGACTGGTATCAAAACTGGAACAATCTGTCTATAATTACACCAAAAAAAGCAACCGACTACTTCCACCCCATCTTAGAAAATGGGCTGTTTTTTGTCGGTTGCCTGCATTCTTTATAAAGTTAATTATGGCTAAAGTTAGCTTAGTCTTGAATCGCTGCGTCTAAAGCGACCACGATCATGTCATTGAATGTTGTTTGACGTTCTTCAGCTGTCGTTACTTCACCAGTGATGATATGGTCACTTACTGTTAGAACAGCAAGTGCTTTACGGCCGAATTTTGCCGCTAATGTGTAAAGAGCTGCTGATTCCATTTCTACCGCTAGTACGCCGTATTGAGCTAATTTTTCGTTTTGGTGCTCATCTGAGTAGAATAAATCTGCTGTGAAGATATTCCCTACTTGTAAGTTAAGACCTGCATCTTTACCTGCATTGTATGCTTTTAATAAAAGATCAAAGTCAGCGATTGGTGCGAAATCGATAGCACCGCCCCAGATGATTTGGTTCATACGTGTATCAGATGTTGCTCCTTGTGCTAAAATCACGTCACGTACTTTTACATCTTTTTGAATTGCACCACAAGTACCTACACGGATTAATTTTTGAACATCATATTCTTGCATTAATTCTGTTGCGTAGATTGAAATAGATGGCACACCCATACCAGTTCCTTGTACAGAAATACGTTTCCCTTTATACGTACCAGTGTATCCGAACATATTACGTACTTCGTTGTAGCAAATTACATCTTCTAAAAATGTTTCCGCAATGTATTTTGCACGTAATGGATCTCCTGGAAGTAAAATTGTGTCAGCGATTTCACCTTTTTTTGCATTAATATGAATACTCATACTGCAATCCCTCTTTTCTGTCAGTTATCACTATAAATAATACTGTGTTTCTGTCATTTACGCAATGCTAGACGTCTAGCAACTACAAAATTATTTATAGTTTTCGTACAATTATGCTTGTTCCTCATAAAGTGTCCACAAAGTATCAAAGGTCTGGATTGTTAGGTTTTCCGTTGCATAGGTTTCTATATAGTCGGACAACTCATTAAAGTCTGTGCTCTGCTTTGGAAAATTATGCTCATGAAACACTTCCTCTGCAAAGCGTACTTTAGGGTCAGACCAATCGCCACCTCGATAGGTTAGGACATATAAATAAAAACTTTTCTTCATCGAACAAATTCCCCTTTTTATGCATTGGCTTTTCGCTAGTGTATCAAAAAAAATAGCATTCGTCATAAATTCCACTACTACTATATTTTACCCACTTATGATTTTAGAACTATTTTCATGGTCGATCCTGACTTTTGTCATAGTTATTTTATCTGAAAAATTTTAATTTTTAGAAATAAAGATAGAAAAATCTAGCAAAATAAGATAAAATTGAAATCGATTATTTAAAAAATAGGAAGGTGATGGCGATGAAAAAGACTAAAAAAACCCATGGTACAGCGAAAAAACGCCCGTCTCTCTTTACTTTTAGCTTTTTTAAGAAGAGGAAAGCTTCTACACAAGGGGAAACTGGGAAAAATCCCCCTCCTATTAAAGAAAAACGACAACGTTTTTACCATTTAATTCGGGGTAAAGTGCTTATTATGTTTGCACTTCTTATTGTAATTAACGGTATTATGGGTATATTGTCCTATGTCAATATACAAAACTTGCAGCACCAAATGGAAGATTTCACAAAGAAAAATGTGCAGGAGCAACTAACGGTGAATCAACTTGCCTATGAGATTGCTAGACTGACCAATTTAGAGCAATCGTATTTAATTACGGGTAACGGCATTTATTCTACTTCTTATCATTTAAAAATAGATACCATTAATAAAAAGCTAGCCGCTTTGAAAGATCAATTTCAAGATCGCCAAGTGGAACTTGGTCATATGCAGGCAATCGAGCAATATTATAAAAATTACCTTGATTATTCAGATAAAGTCATGACAATGCGTGATGAGCTCGGTCTTGAGCAGGCTCGTAAACTGATGATGGGTGCTACTGGGGAAACAATGAAAACACATATCGATCAAAACATTGAGACCATTAATACTGTCATGGACGATTCCAATAAAACAAAATTAGACAAGCTTAACCAGCAGGTAAATATTTCTATCACTACATTCTTTCTCGTTTCAATCGTTGGCTTTTTAGCGATTGTAATTTTTGGCTTTATGCTATTTAAATCATTAAAACGTAATACACAGGCGATTAATGACTCTATCCTTGATATTGCGCAAGCAGGAGGCGATTTGACAAGACGTGTAAATGTGCGTAATCGTGATGAATTTTCGATTATTGCAGCCTCGACAAATACGTTAATTGAGTCGATTTCTAACTTAATTCGACGCGTAAGTGAGTTGGCGGATCATGTATCAAGCAGCAGTCAGGAGCTAATGTCCTTAGCAGATGAAAATGCGCGTACAATTCAGGATATTGCGGATGCGACAGCAGATATTGCGAGTGATAGTGACAATACGATTTCCAGTATGAATAGTGCGCAGCAAAAAATGAGCGACTTAGAGCATTCAATGCATCAATTAAATGAGCAAGCGAGTGCTGTCCATCGTGCCTCTATCGCCATGCAGCAAGCAGCCGATGAAGGTAGCCGCTCTGTGGAGCAATCATCACTCGTCATGCAATCCATTGAAGAAACAATGGCTTCTACAACATCTACTGTGGAGGCGTTAGGTCGTAAATCTGCGGATATTACCTCTATTATTGGTACGATCACGGCCATTTCTGAGCAAACGAATCTCCTCGCTTTAAATGCGGCGATTGAAGCGGCAAGGGCTGGTGAGTATGGACGAGGCTTTGCTGTCGTAGCCGATGAGGTTCGCAAACTGGCAGAGCAATCCCAAAGTGCAGCGAAAGAGGTCACATCGATTGTCACATCAATCCAAGATGAGGTCACATCCATTATTGCTCAAAATCATGAGGGTGTGACAACGGTCATCCGAGGCGTTGAAGTAACAAACGAAACAAATCAATCCTTAGCCAACATTTTATCGCATACCGAAGAAACAACGTCAATCATCGCGGCCATGGTAGATAAAATTGCAACAACGCTTGAAAATAGCAATGCGGTGGCAAGTGACTTCATTCATGTCAATGCCTACGCAGAACAATCCGCGGCCAACACTGTGACATCTGCGGCAGCAGCCACACAAGGCTCCGCCTCCATGCAGGAAATCAACGCTGCTGCCACTGAGCTTGCCCAACAAGCAGATAGCCTACGCAACCTCGTGAGCGAGTTTAAAGTTTAAGCGAACTGAAAGAGAGAGGGAGAACCAATTTTTTATTGGTTCTCCCTTAACTTTGCGGTGCTATCCTTCTAATTTGCAGGGCTATCCCTCACTTTGAGCATGCTATCCGCTACTTTTTCAGGTTTATCCTCCACTTTCAGATTTCTATCCAATTATTTGAGAGCTATCCCCCTAATTTGCGGGGCTATCCCTCACTTTGAGCATGCTATCCGCTACTTTTTCAGGTTTATCCTCCACTTTTAGATTTCTATCCTTCTAATCTGCTGTGTCTCATGACCATAAAAAAACCTAGCAAGGAGCTACCTTGCTAGGTTTTTACTATTTAAATAGTACTAGGTATTCGCCATAGCCTTCCTTTTCTAAATCTTCTTTTGCGATAAATCGAAGCGCTGCTGAGTTAATGCAGTAGCGTAAGCCACCTTGCTCACTTGGGCCGTCTGGGAAGACATGTCCTAGATGCGAATCCGCTTCTTTGCTGCGTACCTCCACACGACGCATACCGTGAGATGTATCGAAATGCTCGGTTACCTGTTCTTTTTCAATCGGCTTTGTGAAGGCTGGCCAGCCACAGCCTGAGTTGTATTTATCGAGTGAGCTGAATAAAGGCTTGCCAGACACAATGTCTACGTAGATGCCTTCTGCAAAATGGTCATCAAACTCATTACGGAATGGTGGCTCTGTGCCATTTTCCTGTGTGACATAGTATTGCATCTCTGTTAGTTCTTTTAAACGTTGTTCCTTATTCATGTTTGTTCCCCCAGTGTTGCTCCTGAAACGCTCGACGACCTGATCCAATCGAATAGCGCTCATAGTGCATTGGATTTTTCTTATAATACTGTTGATGATAATCCTCAGCCGGATAAAACGTAGTGGCTGGTAAAATTTTTACCATAATTGGTTTATCAAACTTGCCAGACGCTTGTAAATCTGACTTTGAACGTTCAGCTAGCTCACGCTGTTCTTCGTTATGATAAAAAATGGCCGTTGTGTAGGATTCTCCACGGTCGTAAAATTGACCCCCTGCATCTGTTGGGTCAATTAAAGTCCAATAAATCGCAAGTAGCTGCTCGTAGCTATATAACTCATCATCAAATGTGATTTGTACAGCTTCCACATGCCCTGTTGTTTCCGAGCAAACCTGTTCATAGGTAGGATTTACAACATGTCCACCTGTATAGCCTGAGATTACGGAATCAATCCCAGGTGTTTCGTCAAAGGGCTTGACCATACACCAAAAACAGCCTCCCGCAAATGTTGCATATTGCTTTGCCATTCATTTCACTCCTTATTCACCAGGAACAATAATTTCCAATAAGATTTTATCCTTTGGTAAGTCCAATTCTTTAGCACGTACACGTGAACCAGAGGCAATATTAATGCGCGATAAATCAATATATATTTCTGCTTTATTCGGATTCACGGTAATCCATGAGGGAAATTCCACCGAATCGCGCATGATTTTCATTGTCGTTTCTGGTGGAATGTTTAATAACCCTACATTCATGCCTGTCTGTTTTAAAATAATATTCCCCTTGTCATCCACAATAGGATCAAAATTCATGGAAATGGGGATTTCCGTATAGAATACCGTCAGTGTGCTACGTAGTTGAATATCATCCCCAATTGTGAAATCAAGTGGTAAAGGTGAGCCTTTCGCTGCATCCTTTAGGTATTTTTTTGAGATCGATTCTAATTCCTTTGTTGTGGTTTGCACCACGAGTACATTTCCTTTGCTTTCACTTTCACCTGCTGAACTCTTCGCAACATGGACGCCATCCACTGGTCTAGTTGCTAAAAAAACGACGAGGAGGATTGCAAAAAGCACTGTGCCCGCTAAGGCGAAAAACGCGACTTTCCATTTATTCATTTTGTCACTCCTCGAAGCCTATTGCCTTGTTAATCTTTTTTTCCATACCACACTGCTCCATTGCTGCTAGTATACGCTCTGTCATTTTTTCATACCCCTTTGCATTCGGGTGGAAAAAGTCTGTATGATAGACGAGCTCTTCATTTGAATCAAACAAATCTTCTACTGATACGTAACAAGCATTGGAATCCTTGCTGGCTACTTCCTCTATCACATTATTCCATTCTGTGATAATCGTATCAAATTCATTCGCCTCATTGGTTACAATCGAAAATGGATTGTAAAAACCAATGAGTAATAAGGGCACTGTCGGATTTTTAGCACGAATGCCTTCTACGATTTTGCTGTAACGTTCCTTGTATGCTAGTAATTCCTTATCAAAAGCATCACGTTTCAGGTTAAATAAATCCTGCCTGACGACCTTCATGACATCATTGCCACCCATTGTTAAGGAAATTAGCTGTGCTTCTTGCAGCTCCTCATCATAATGCCCTTTTTTCACTAATTTTAGTAGCTGATCGCTGCGTCTGCCACGTTTGCCCCGATTATCAACCTCTACATCCGAAATCGAAGGCCATGCGAGCAATGAATCTGCTAATCTTCCAACATAACCGTCTTGACTATACTCATCACCGACACCATCTGTCAACGAATCTCCCAGTGCCAAGTAATGTAGTTGCTTTGCTTGTTCTTCATCAATTTGCGATAAATCCTCTGCTGATGGCTCAAAAAAATGTTCAAAAATTTGCGTCAACATATTCTTAGATGTTTTTTCCTCATCTTCTGTTTGTTGCTCATCCTGCGGTATATCTTGCTCCGTTCCTGCTTGCTCACCTTCAGGTTCTGCTTGCGGATTCGGTTCATCGATTGATATTGCACAACCACTTAGTACAAAGACGGTCAAACATGACAATATAAATCGCCAAATGTCCATTTGACCACCTTCCATCCCTTTCTATTACTTCTATTATAGAATAGTTCATGCCGCAATGAAAAGTGACTTCCCCTTAGTTCTCCATAATTTTGTGTGCTTGCCAAATTTCCTCAGGTGTATGTATGGAAAAATGTGTGTTTATACAGTGTGCCTTTATGCAGAAGGGATGATAATTAGTAGGATGTCTGATTTATTTTTGGTGGCAACGTGATCACTGTTTGATTGAAGCTACTGTTCAACACGATCACTATTAAATTGAAGCCGCTCAAGCTCATAGTTAGTTGAAAACTGATCACAGCTAAACAAAAACTGCTCATCTTTGAATAATCCGCTCATCCTGCTAGGTGATCCACGCATAATAAAAAAGCCACTACATTTACTTATGTAGTAGCTCCTTCCTGTTATTCTGCAAAATAAATAAAACCAATTGCTCCTGGACCTGTGTGTGTCGAGATGATTGGAGATGTAAAGGCAATTTCAACATCGTTAAAGCCAGTTTCTTCGATAAGCGCTTTTAATGGGTTGCCCATCGTTACTAGGCCATCTGCATGGGAAATGCCGACTGCCTTAACTGTTTTTCCAGCTGTATCTGCTTGGAATTGTTTAAATAAAAAATTGACTACTTGTTTATGACTACGTACCTTTGACACAGGATTGTATACGCCACCTTCAAGGTTGGCAATGACTTTGATGTTTAGGAGGGAACCGATAAAGCCTGTGCCTTTACCAATTCGACCGCCTTTGATTAAGTTTTCGAGCGTGTCTACAATAACGTATAAATGTGTATTGTCTCGTACCTTTTCTAAACGTGCCACGATGTCCTCCACAGTGGCGCCTTCATCTCGCATGCGGATGGCCTCTCGTAGTTGGATAGCTAAACCAATCGCGATAAAGCGTGAGTCAATGACTGTCACATCGGCGTCTGTCATTTGAGCTGCTTGACGAGCTGATTCTACTGTGCCACTCATACCACCAGTCATATGGATGGAGATAATTTGATCGCCATCTTTACCGAGCTCATCATATAATTCCTTAAATTTACCTGGTGCTGGTTGTGAACTTTTCGGTAAATTTTTTGCATTTTTCATTAAGCCTAAAAAAGATTGTGGCTCTAAGTCCACTCCATCTGTATATGTTTGACCATCAATTTGAATCGTTAAAGGCACGATATGTATGCCATGTTGTGCTACTTCTTCTTTTGTTAAATCACAAGTTGAGTCCGTTACTATATGAATTCGTCTCACTTCGACACATCCTTTTACTTCATTAAAATTTATTATATAGACTAATGAATCATTATGTAAACATGACATTTGTCATTAGGCAAAGCTCTGTCCTAGCTAGCATGTAAACGCTACCTTGGATACTATAGCGTTTTCACCTACCTCTTGTCTATCAATGCCCCTCAAAGAATATGACAGGCTTATGACATTTTTGATATGAACTATATGACAAATGTAAATGTTCATCTATAAATTATTGGGGTATAGTAAATGTATGAACGAAAGGAGTGTTTCAAATGGTTGATTCATTTGACTATAAATCATGGAGGGAAGAGCTGTGGAATGCCATAACACACGGTATTGGTTTCATTGCTAGTATTCCAGCACTGGTTGTTCTACTGTTAGCAGCCGCACAAACAGGAAATGCCCTACATATTACAACCTTCAGCATTTTCGGTGCGTCTGTCATCATTCTGTTTTTAATGTCTACATTACTACACAGTATGCCAGAAAAATATAAACACTTTTTCGCTATTTTGGACCATTCGTCCATTTATATTTTAATTGCCGGCACCTATACGCCGTTTTTATTAATTGCCGTTGGTGGTTCCCTTGGATTGACGCTACTATGTATTATTTGGTCATTGGCTGTGCTTGGTGTATTGTTTAAATGTTTCTTTATTAATCGCTTTGAAGTACTTTCATTAATTTTTTATATTGGTATGGGCTGGTTAATTATTTTTGCCATTAAGCCCGTTTATCTGTATTTAGGTTTACATGGCTTTGCTTTACTGCTAGCAGGTGGGCTATTCTATACGATTGGAGCCATCTTTTATGCATGGCGCTCTCTGCCCTTTAACCATGCAATCTGGCATCTCTTTGTGCTAGCTGGCTGTGCCTCCATGTATGCGTGTGTTTATTTTTATCTATAATAAAAGCAATCGCTCATTGTGAAGGGAGCGATTGCTTTTTCGATTATTTACGTTCAAAAATTTGATATTGGAATGTATAACCTTCTGGTGCTGTTTCAGGCTCCTCTGAAGAGACTGGAACAAAATCTTGCTCATAGCTCGGGAAATAGGTGTCTCCCTGAAAGGCATGATTAATTTTTGTGATATACAAGCGATCAGCCATCTCCATCACTAAACGGAAAATTTGCTCGCCGCCAATAATCATCACCTCAGGTACATCTCCAGCTAGCGCTAAAGCACCTTCCAAGCTAGTCACAATTTCAATGCCTTCTGCCTGATAGTTTTCGTCACGAGTAATGACGATGTTGCGTCGCCCTGGAAGTGGTCGACCGATGGATTCAAATGTTTTACGTCCCATAATCATAGGCTTGCCCATTGTTTTTTGTTTAAAATACTGCAGATCCCCAGGTAAATGCCAAGGCATCCCATTGTTATATCCGATGACGTGATTGTCATCATGTGCCACAATTAAAGAAATCATACTGTCCCTCCAAATACTTTCGTCCCTTTTATTATAAACATAATGCGCTTATTTCACCTATTTTTAAATAAATAAACATTTGTTACACCTAAATCCTAGTAAAATTATATGAATAGTTTATAATAAGAATAACAAACCTCTCAATAAAGGAATGATGAAGATGATAACTTTAAGAAAAGAAGCTGTTCAATATCTAGAAGCTCAGCGTACTGGTACACCTTATTACAAAGTTTCACCGCAGGAAGCGAGAGCCATGCGGACTGTTACACAATGGCAATCTGCACACAAACCGAAGCTAGCATCCATTGAGGATCACAAAATTACAGTGCGAGATGGCGAACAAATTACAGTTCGGCTTTATACGCCCGTTCTCGGTAAAACATTACCTGTTATTGTTTATTATCATGGTGGAGGCTGGGTCTATGGCAATCTAGAATCTGTCGATGCAGGCTGCCAGTTATTAGCAGACCAGGCACAGGCGATTGTGGTATCAGTGGATTACCGCTTAGCACCTGAATATCCTTTCCCAACACCCTTACATGATGCCTATGATAGCTTAGTATGGGTGCACGATCATATGGAATCCTTAGGTGGCGATGCAAGTCGATTATCAGTTGCTGGGGACAGTGCTGGCGGAAATTTGGCTACTGTGGTTGCATACTTAGCTACTGCACTCGAGGGACCATCGTTACACGCTCAAACACTCATCTATCCTGTCACAAATGTCGATTTTTCAACAGTATCTTATTTGGCATATGGTGAAGATTACGGCTTAGATACACAAGCCATGCAGTGGTTCTCTCATCACTATACAGAGGAAGCAAACTTCACAAATCCACTTGTGTCCCCACTTCAGCTAGAGGAAGTCCGTAACATGCCGAAAACATTCATTATAGCTGCAGAGGCAGATGTTCTCTTTGATGAGGGTCTAAGCTATGCACAAAAGTTAAAGGCTGCTGGTGTGGTAGTGAAACATATTACAATGCCAGGTTTAATCCATAGTTATTTCAGTAAAATGAATTATTTTGAAGAAGCAACGATTGAAACCGTGACAAAAATTGCGCAATTCCTGAAATAAGTTTGGCTATCCCGCGCAAACAGTGCGATAATAGAGCAAAACGTTTTTTAAAGGATGACACTATGACACAAACAATAGCTCTACAAATACAACAGCCCTTTTCTGATCAATTAAAAAAAGGCTTCCCACTTATTTCAAAGGATGCGGTTGATGCACGACGTTTACCTGCTGAGCAAGGAACACTCCTCAGACTCATGGATCATCATAACCGTTTTATTGGAACAGGTTACTACGGCATCCAAAACAAAGGGATTGGCTGGGTGCTAACGACCGATGCGAATGAAACAATTGATAAAACTTTTTTTATAAAAAAATTCAAAAAAGCCATCGACAATCGTGCTGCATTTTTTAGCAATGAAAACACAACAGCCTTTCGTGTGTTTAATGGTGAAGGAGATGGCATAGGCGGTCTTACGATTGATTTTTTTAACAGCTACTACATGGTAAGCTGGTATAGTGAGGGCATTTATTCATTTAAAGAAGTCGTGTATGAGGCGCTTGCTGAGACAGTAGACTACCAAGCGATTTATGAGAAAAAACGCTTTGATAGCAAAGGACAATATATCGAGCAAGATGATTTTGTAATGGGCACGCCAGGAGAATTTCCTATTATGGTGAAGGAAAATGGTATGACCTATGCGGTGCATTTAAACGATGGCGCCATGACAGGGATTTTCCTCGATCAACGTGAGGTACGATTGGCTATTCGAGAGCGTTATGCCAACAACACAGACATGCTGAATACGTTTTCCTATACAGGAGCATTTTCTGTGGCAGCCGCTCTAGGAGGAGCCATCAAGACAACGAGTGTAGATGTGGCAAAGCGTAGTTTAGCCAAAACGATTGAGCAATTTAGTGTCAATCATATTGATTATGAGGCACAGGATATAAAAGTCATGGATGTCTTCCATTATTTTAAATATGCACAGCGCCATGCTTTACAGTTTGACCTTGTCGTATTAGACCCACCTAGCTTTGCACGTACGAAGCAAATGACCTTTTCAACGGCAAAGGACTACCCTAAATTACTAAAGGACACGATTGCCATTACCGCTAAAAACGGCATCATTGTGGCTTCCACAAATAATGCCAGCTTTGGCATGAAAAAGTTCAAAGGCTTTATTGACCAAGCCTTTAAAGAGACTCGTACACGCTATAAAATTGTCGAGGAATACGGTTTACCGAAGGATTTCCGTGTACCACGTGAATACCCTGAATTTAATTATCTGAAGGTCGTGTTCATCCAGAAAATCGACTAACCAATCGAGAATCACACCAAGGTGTGATTCTTTTTATGTAAGGAAAAGTTGATTCTACCTAAGGAGGTTCGGTACCTCTACAATAAAGGTTCCAAAAGATTGAAACGTTATAAACAAACAGAGCCTTTCTATTAAAAGTAGCCTAAGAAGATGTTCTCTTCTTAGGCCACCCGATTATAGATATTTCACAAACCAATCACGGATATATTCAAGTCGATTAATTCGTAATGTAGGCTTTCCACTTCTTGAAAGTTCATGATTCGCCTCAGGGAAACGCACGAATTTTGTTTGTTTTTTACGATATTTTAAGGCGATA
This sequence comes from Lysinibacillus sp. GW823-FHT02G10, assembly GCF_058797135.1. NCBI lineage: Bacteria > Bacillati > Bacillota > Bacilli > Caryophanales > Bacillaceae > Lysinibacillus > Lysinibacillus sp. GW823-FHT02G10. The sequence goes on along the minus strand of NZ_JBXAJI010000001.1, from coordinate 1,061,309 downwards.
AACAATTGCTCTGCCTGCTCAATTGGACAACGATAGTCTTTTTCACCATGTAAAATCAATAATGGTGTCTCCACTTTGTCTACATACTTCAGTGGCGAATGATGCCATAGCTTCTCTATATCATCGAGTCCTGCTTGAATTTGCCAGTCTGTAAAATAATAGCCGATATCACTGACACCAGCAAAGCTAATCCAGTTCGAAATGGAGCGCTGCGTCACAGCTGCTTTAAAGCGATTTGTATGGCCCACAATCCAGTTGGTCATAAAACCACCGTAGCTTCCACCAGTTACACCTAGACGATCTTGATCAATAAAATCATAGTGCTCCAGAGCGTAGTCTACCGCTGCCATTAAGTCCGCATAATCATTACCACCATAATCGCCACGTACTGCATCCACAAATTTTTGGCCATAGCCATGACTACCACGCGGATTAGTATAAAGCACTGCAAAGCCTTGTGCAGCAAGGATTTGGAATTCATTAAAGTAGGTATTGCCATACATTGCATGCGGACCACCATGGATTTCAAGAATGAGAGGATATTTCTTCCCTGCTTCATAGCCAACTGGCCTCATAATCCAGCCATTGACCTTCCAGCCTTCTGCACCTTCAAATTCGATACTCTCGGGAACAGCTAATGTTTTGGTTTTTAAAAAATCTTCATTAATGGACGTCAACTGTTCTTTGTCACCTGTTTTTAGGTTCACATAAAACAGATCGCCTGGATTGGTCGTTGTGCTAATAGCCGCAATAGCCTGATCATTTTGCGCATCAAGTGAGAAGCCATAGACATATTGATCATCATGGATAGCTGGGTAAATTTCGCCATCTACATTTCCGTAATAAATCGCCGCATTGCCGTGATCTGTGACTTGGAAGTAGAAGCTATGATTATCATTCATCCATTGCACACGTGGTGACGCTACACCTTGCAGGAAATCACCGATGACATAATCACCAACAGGCGCATCAAATTCACTTGTTACACAGTTTAGTAGTTTTTGCTCCATGTCATAAATCCAAAGCTTTGCTTGTGTGGCATTTTCAAATTCACGTTCTCCACCTACAAAAGAAAGATAGCGACTATTCGGAGACCAAGCTGTTTGGTAATAAGCACCCGAACCTTCTGTTAGCTTGTGACTCTGTTTCGTTTCTAACTCCAATAAATAGATATCCACATTAAATGAGAAATCTAAATCCTCCGCTTTATCTGCTAAGTACGTAAGGTATTTGCCATCTGGCGACCAAGTACCCAGATGGCAGTACTCTTTGCCTTCTGTCACTTGTTCTAGCTCTCCTGATGCCACATTGACAATGGCAATATGGGTAAACTGCTCCATATCAATAAATCCACCAGCATCCGATTTGTGTTTCATTTTCTCGATTTCTAGTGGCTTTAGTTCTTTGTCCTTTTTCTTCTCATCCTCCGCTTTATCTAGGATGGTTTCATCTTTCCCTAGCACGACTGAAAAAGCAATTTTCTTGCCACATGGTGACCAGACAGGGGAGGTCGCTCCATTTTTACAATGTGTCACCTGTTTTGCCTCTCCACCTGCTCTCGAAAGAACATAAATTTGCGGCTTACCTGTTCTCGTTGACAAAAATGCAATTTGACTGCCATCTGGTGACCAAACAGGGGAACTCGTTCTATCTTCACCAAATGTCCATTGCTGTGGTGTTTTGTCCTTCAAGTTTATGTAAAACAAATTCGATATATAGTCATTTTTCTTCTCGTCCATACGAGTCTCTACATAAACTACCTCTGTCCCATCTGGTGAAAGCTGTGGATCTGCTACTGATTTTAAGTGATAAAGATCTTCTGGTTGAATCCCTTGTTTCGATGTCATGTTCTTGCTCCTTTGTATTGTAATTTTCTGTGCCTTACTACAATACTTCGACACCCTAAGTAATATTCCTCTATTTAATTGAATTTTTTACTAGTTCCCAATATTCTGCTGACTTTGTTCTGCGATAAAATTTATAAAAGGGCTCATTTGGGCGAGCATGCTCCTTATAAAGATTTATCAGGTGCAGTAAAAAATCTTCAATTTGTGTGACGTCTACCCTCTTAGCGAATAACGTGCCTGCCTGTGCCTTTGTTCCCATTGGTACTGCCCCTAAATAGACATCAAAGCTTTCTTGTTGGTAAACGAGTCCAATATCATCATAGACTGCATTGTAGCAAGCTGATGCACAGCCATTAATATTGACACGCACTCTTGCAGGTACCTTCATCCCCTCTATGGCATGATAGAGCTGTTCGGTTATCGGAGCAGCCTCCATTTTCTCCCCATCACAAAAATCGCAGGCCTTCATGGCTATGATTGAACCAGAGGGAGCAACATAAAGACCTGCTTCCTGTAAGGCTTGCACCGCTTCCGTGGCATCGCACGTTGGTATGGATACGAGTATACTATAGGAAGCAGAATATTTTATCGCCCCCTTTTCGCCAGCAATTTCGGCTATTTTTTGGAATTGTGCAGGAGTATAATGCTTATTAATAATGCCAGGGCTAACGGCTAGACGGGTAAACTCACCATGACGGTTCAGTGTTTCAAATGTTTGATCTGGTACATTTTTTTGAAATGCGTTCATTTTTATCGCTCCTTATAAAAAAGGAGCTAGCAAAAACGCTAGCTCGAATGGATTAAAAGTTTTCAGGATAGAAGCCCTTTGCTAAAATTTCAATGGCCTCTGCCGCACGAACCCCTTCAGACGCTGCTGAAAGTGGCAGGATGACAAAGCGCTCATTTTTGACCGCTTCCATCTCCTTTAAGGCTGGATCATTTTTTAAGAATTGGATCTTTTGGTCTGCCGTTGTTTCACCGTAATCAATCACGACAACTACCTCTGGGTTGCGGTCTACTGCATCTTCCTTCGACACAGTTGTCCAGCCTGATTCCACATCACCAAAGATATTTTGTCCACCCGCGATTGTCACAAGCTCATTCATAAAGTTTTGACCAGCTGTAAATACATCCTTTTCACCGCTATCAAACACAAGAACACGTAATTTTTCGCTATCTTTTGGTAATTTAGCTTGTACTGCCTCTACATCTTTCGTCATTTGCTCAATTAAAGCTTCGCCACGATCCTCAATACGGAAAATCTTCGCGATATTTCGAATATCAGTGAAAATATCCTCTAATGTTGGCTTTGTCATGTTGGAAGCCGTATGTAAATACGTATGGATGCCTAATTCTTCAAGCTCTTCTGGTGTGCCTACACCCTTTTCGCCAAAGCCACTTTTCCAGCCTGCATATAGGAAATCTGCCTCGGCATCGATGACTTGCTCCTTCGTTGGGTATTGATCGGAAAGAACAGGGACTTTATCGTATGCCTCTTGCAGTGGTTCATAGATTTTATCATCTAAGTAAGCTGTCCCTACCATAGAATCCTCTAAACCAAGTGCTAGCATAATTTCTGTCACATGTTGATTTAAGCTAATCGCTTTTGTTGGTGCTTCCGTATATGTTTGCGTTGTGTCATTATTTTCAATGGTTACTTCTGCTGCCGCCTCAGATGGCTCAACCTTTTCACCTTGTGCAGCTGATTCCGTTTTGTCCTTTGCGTTACAAGCCCCTAAAACAGCGACCAAGGCAATGATCATCATCAGCCATATACTTTTCCATTTCTTCATGTCCTTTTCTCCTTTGCTGTTAAAATATAGAAAGAAATCAGAGACTTCTTTACTACTAAGGTAGTTGGAAGGGCATAAAAAAACCCTCTTGTCGCCAAGAGAGTAGCATAGTGAAATAACGGTATCATTACCTTCATCACTATCCCCATCCTCGTGGTTCTTAGTCAAAAAATACATACTGGCAGGTATCCTGGCTTAGGTTCATCATCTATACGCCTTCCCATAGTTTCACTACAGTGGCATGCTGTATAGACTCCCCATTTACAGTTGCGGGACAGCATCGGAATTGCACCGATTTCCCTTTTAAGCAAATGACAAATGCCATTTGCACCAATACGTTCTATAATGGTCAATACTATTGATAGACTAGCAGAAGAAAATTTATCGCGCAATCAGTAGTATGACACTAAAAGTATAATCATCATTATATTAGCACTATTTCGACATAAAGACGAACTATTTTACAAGAAATATAGAAGCTAGTATTCTGTTACAATAAAAAGATAGCATTCTATAGAAACGAGGATTTCTTATGTACAAAACGATCGGTGTACTTGCGCACGTGGATGCAGGAAAAACGACCTTCTCTGAGCAAGTGCTTTTTCATACAAATAGTATTCAAGCACGGGGGCGTGTTGATCATCAGGATACCTTTCTTGATCATCATGAGCTAGAGCGCAGACGAGGCATTACGATATTTGCCGAGCAAGGGCGCATGAATATTGGCGATGATACATACACATTGATTGATACGCCAGGGCATGTCGATTTCTCCCCTGAGATGGAGCGTGCCATTCGTGTGATGGATTATGCCATTATTATCATTAGCGCTGTCGAAGGGATACAGGGCCATACAGAAACAGTGTGGCAACTTTTACGTCAATACCATGTCCCTACCTTCTTCTTTATCAACAAAATGGATCGTGAGGGTGCCAATATGGAGGCCGTCATCAGCCAGCTTCGTAAAGATTGCTCTCAGTATGTATTATTCATCGATGAGCCACTGCGAGCAGACTATGTATCAAATAATATTATGGAATGGCTGGCGGAGCGCGACGAAAAATTGCTTGATGCCTTTCTAAATGAGTCATTGGAGCATGAACAGTGTCTTGCTCAATTAAAGGAAATGATTAAAAATGAAGGTGCCTTCCCTTGCTTTGCTGGCTCGGCCTTAAAGGATGAGGGCATTCAGGAATTTCTTGACCAGCTCCCGTTGTTAACGGCTTCCCATTTTGACAAGGATGCCCCATTTGAGGGCGAGGTTTTTAAGATTCGTCATGATGGTCACCAGCGTTTAACCTTTATGAAGGCAACCAAGGGCTCGTTGCATGTACGAGATGAATTTTCATTTGACGAAGTAACAGAAAAAGTGACCGAAATTCGCCTTTATAACGGCAGTCGCTTTGAGACCGTTCAACAGGTAGAGGCAGGAGAAATTTTCGCTGTCAAAGGACTGAGCCAAGCAAACATTGGGGATCGAATCGGTACAACGATGCTATCACAGCCCTATGAGCTTGTCCCAACCTTACAGGCAAAGGTTCAATATGAGGGTGATCAGCATATCAAGGAAGTGCTACAGATTTTCCGTTTACTCGAAGCAGAAGAACCGTCCTTGCGTGTGGTCTGGCAGGAAAAATTTCAGGAAATCCATGTGCATATTATGGGTGCCATTCAATTGGAGGTCCTGACTGAGGTATTAATGACGCGTTTTTCATTAGCTGTCTCCTTTGGTGAGCCGCAAATTTTATACATGGAAACCATTGCGACGACCGTAACGGGCTATGGTCATTTCGAGCCCCTCAAGCATTATGCAGAAGTTCATTTATTAATGGAGCCAAATCCACGTGGAACAGGTAATACCTTCACCAATGCCTGTCATGCCGATCATTTATCTGTAGGCAATCAGCGCCTTGTTGAAAAGCATCTGTTTGAGCGTGACCATCATGGGCTACTAACAGGCTTCCCTGTAACAGATATTCATTTTACACTTCTAACAGGTCGCGGGCACAATGAACATACATCGGGGGGAGATTTCCGTGAAGCCAGTTTCCGTGCCCTGCGTCAGGGGCTGGAGCAGGCACAAAATGTCCTACTTGAACCCTATTATCGCTTTAAAATGAAAGCTTCAAATGACTTTATCGGTCGTATGATGACTGATATTCAGCAAGCAGCTGGCACGTTCGATGACCCGATTTTATCCGAAACGGATGTTATCCTAACAGGTCGTGCACCTGTTGCCACTTTAATGAGCTACAGCACAACCTTTGCCGCCTATACAAATGGGAAAGGTGCACTCACACTCCAATTTGATGGCTATGATGTGTGCCATAATACAGAGGATGTGATTGCACAGATTGGCTACGATAAAAATGCCGACCCTGAGTATAGTTCCTCTAGTATCTTTTGTGCTAAGGGCAAAGGATATTCGGTTCCATGGCAAGAAGCACAGGCAGCCATGCATTGCCTGTAGGGTGGGCACTTCTGGTATTTCCTCGGCTTCCACTGGTATCCATCGCTCTAGCGCGGGTATTTCTTGCTTGGGCATCAATATATCTCTACCCTGCCATAAGATATTACAAGCCCTCCAAAAAATGGAGGGCTTGTTTTTATAGTGCACCGACAGCTTTCTTTGTTGGATTGTCCAACAAATATGCGGGTTCAACTATTACATAGTCATGCTTGTTCGTAAAATCAATTAGTACCTTACCAGGTTGACTTTTTAATAGTTGTAGATGATCAATTAATTGCAGTAAAAGCTCGTGACCGTTTCCACGTGGATGCCAGTTGAAATGATAATCATTTAACGCTTGCACCGCTTCAATAAATTGGGCATATTCCTGCTGCACAAATGCAATGAGTTTGTCATGATGAGATGCTAAATCATATAAATATGTTTCGTAAAAGCGCATGACAATCGAGCATAATAAGTCATTGACACGAGCAGCACTTAAAACAGGCTTTGGCTCCAATGATAGACGGTCGAGGTTGGGCTTTGCGCGTGTAGAATCAATGCGCGTAATTAAGTGATACGCTTCTCCGTTGACCTCATAGACAATCGGATTGGTCGGCATGTACATCATAAAACTATTTGTCTTTGTTTTTAGTTCATCTGCTATGGCTGCTTTCGCTAAAAGATGACCGTCCACATCCCCATTTTGTATCCAAATAATTTCTTTATTATATAAGATTTGCTCAAAGAAGCGATCATTGCGAATCAGCTTCGTTGCTAATAATTGATCGATCAGAGACTCGACCACCATTCTTGTTTTCGCTTTCTTGGCAACTTCTGTGCGTGGTTGCTTACAAATGTTCAGATCTTCATAAGGCGTTTCCAACATTGTCGTTACATGAATATTTGTCATACGTGCATCCCCTTTGCGTACATATTTTCAAAACAAAAAGGACTCCCTACTTTTGAGGAAATCCTTCATTTTATCTTCTTTCATCACACAATGCCAAACAAACCCTAAGTATGTGTGAACGAGTTCGATTGTGAACCCTTTCATTTACTATGGGCGTTTGACGTACTGTGACGAACAGAGCATTCTGTTTTGTCAACATGCCACCTCCTATTCCTCGTAGGTTTATGGTGTGTACTCGTAACAGGCAGGTATCCTGACTCATGATCATCGCTTCTTTTCTCCTTCCCGTCCAAAGACAGTGGATACTGAAAAGTCGCTCACATTTACAGTTGCGGGACAGTGTCGGATTCGCACCGACTTCCCTTTTAAGCAAATTGCACGCAATTTACACCTATTACTACACGCTATTCAGTTGTCATAGGAATGAGTATATGCACATTCCTATTAGATTACTAAAATCAATTGTAAAGTAGTGTTTTTCTAAAGTCAAATATCACAATATTTTCCAAACTACTAATAAAGTTATAGCGGGATATAAAAAAGGTGAACTGCGTATTTTTTATCTTTCATTGACTTTATAATGAAAGATAGTGAACTTCTAATAGGGGAAGGATGAAAAATATGAAAACAAGTCAACAATTAGTAACGAGTAATTTAGAGGAAAAAATGAAACTATTTACTCGAGCCGTTTCTGGACAAATTATAGAGGAAGCTCATTTTGTCATAGCCAATACAAATATTCCAACTGATACATTTAATTTGTTAGTAGCGAAATCGCCTATAATTCATAAGGAAAATCATCTTAAACAAAGGATTAATCATTTCATTGTGAATAAACTTCCCTTCAGCACGTGGGTGGATGCCAACTATCTAAGCGATGATTGGCTACAACTGATAAAAGACTGCAATTTACAGGAAGCTGAACGAAATATGATGATGAAGCTTGACCATACACTTCACACAGGTCCACGAATTTCCAATTATCTTACCATCACAGAAGTAAGTAACAAGGAAGAGCTTCTACAATATAAGGAAGTTTTTCTAAGTTTATTTGGAGAAACAGCAGAAAGAGATGCATTAGAAATTTACTTTCATCAATTCTCACAGGAAAAACTAGCATCAAATGCTCGCATGTTTATTGGTTGTATAAAGGAAGTACCTATCGCTACGGGATTATTAATCGACAGTAAACATAGCTATGGGATTTATGATGTGATGACAAAAGATGCGTATAGGGGCAAGGGTTATGGCAGTGAGATGTTTCAATTCCTACTCAGTCAAACAATCGATAAGCAAAAGCCCGTAGTCTTACAGGCATCAGAGGATGGAAAAAATATTTATAAACGCTTCGGGTTTAAAGAAGTCGGAGAAATGATTGTATTTGAATAAGACTTCGCCAAGGCGCTCTTATTTACACTTGACAGTATTTTCGAGCTTACCGTAATCATGAAGCCGATTTAAAATCCGTTACACCGACCCCTTCCTGGCACGACAGAAAAGCCTCGCAAATCTGCGGGCTTTTGGTTGTGCACACGTACTATTAGCACCTTCATTACGTCCCCAAAACATACTGTGCTAAGACGCTTTGCACCTTATAAATATTTGTCGCCTTATTGAAGTTTTTTTGAATCGGTAATGGACTGCCAGACACCCATATTTTAAGCTCTGCATCTAAATCAAATGTTCCAGCTGTTTCGACTGAAAAATGAACGATATTTTTATAGGGAATGGAATGATACTCTGTTTTCTTGCCAGTCACTCCTTGCTTATCAATGAGGATCAATCGTTTATTGGTAAAAATAAACGTGTCTCTAATAATTTTATAGGCGTTCTTGACTGTCTCGTTTGGAATTAATAAATTATGGACCTCCTCCTGTAGTTTTTCTAAATTCACCTCGCTTGCATTGCCGATCAATCCATCAAATAAGCCCACTATCTGTCCCCTTTCGCTCTCGTTTATTTAATGTATTACAAAAAAGTGAGAGCTACGACAGGAAATGGTGGTATTATTTAGCCTATAGAGGGGGTGAGTGGTTGCGAATAATGATAGCTGCCTTAGTGTCTCTACTAGCCGTTGTTTTACTAGGATGTAATGAAAAACCAGATGATAAATTAGCTAAGGTCAGCATTTCTATTGGTGCTAAATTTAACAAGGTGAACACTGATTTTTTTAAAGAATATACGGATGAAGAATCACTTACACTATTCCAACAAGCCATTGCAACAACAGTCAAAAACGAGGGTGTTGTCAATATGGCTTCGCCAGAATATGATGTACAAATAGTGGACAAGGCAGGAAACAAATATCGCTATCATCTTTGGTTAGGTGATAAAGGGCAAAACAGTAGTTTGATGCATGTCGAGGATACGCATACTATCTACACAATATCTGAGGAGTTCACTGAAAAATTAGCTGCGCTAGTTCACTCATAAAAAAAACACTTCCCATTCAAGGAAGTGTTTTGCCAAATCAATGATCCATTGCCTGAAACAGCATTTTTGCATAGCTGTCCGTGAAGGTAAAGCCGTTATTCTCTTTGTTGCTCTCATCAACAATGGTTCCAGCCTTCATCACATAAATGCGATCGCATAAATAGGAAACAGCCTTTAAGTCATGAGAGATAAAGAGAATGGCCATTGCCCTTTCTTTATTCAAGGTCTTTAATAAATCAACGATTTCTCGTTGAATCAAGCGATCTAGGCTTGAAATAATTTCATCACATACGATTAATTGTGGCTCGACCAAAAGGGATCGTAATAAATTAACTCGCTGTTTTTCTCCGCCACTTAGCTCAGAGGGCAAGGCATGTAAGATATCTGTGGGTAGCTTGACCTTCTCCAGCATGGTCTGTAAATAGGTGTCCGTTATAGGTTGCTTATGCTGAAGCGGCTCTCTTAATAGGTCCCTTACAGTCCACACGGGATTTAAAGCGGCTGTTGCATTTTGAAAAATAATCTGGCAGTTGTCATAAAAAGCTGCGCGACGATGCTTGGTTATTGGTTGCTGTTGAAAGTATACTGCCCCTTTTTCAGGAGCTTCTAGCTGCATAATTACTTTGGCCAATGTGCTTTTGCCACTGCCACTTTCTCCTACTAAGCCGACTATTTCCCCTTTTCCTACAGTAAGATGAATATGATTTAATATTGGGCGTCCCTTTCGATAGCTTTTACAAATATTGTGAACCTGAAGTAACAAAGCCCACACCTCCTCCTAAAAATGATGCGCTACTAGCTGCCTAGTGTATGGATGCTTAGGCTGCTCAAAGATTTCTGTTACTTGCCCTCGCTCCACAATTTCTCCATTTTTCATGACGAGGATAAAATCCGCGATGGAAGCAGCTACATCTAAATCATGGGTAATTAAGAGTACGGTTGTTTCTAGCCGTGTATGAAGCCTTTTCAATTGTTGAATAAATTCCTGTTGATGCAGCATATCTAAGGAAGAGGTTGGTTCATCCGCTAATAAAACAGCTGGCGCCAGATAGAGAGCACAGGCAAGCATACAGCGTTGTAGCATCCCTCCTGAAAGCTCGAAGGGATAGCGCTCCAACACATCTGCTGGTAAATGTAAATCCTGTACAATATGCTTCATTTTAGCTAGAAATACTGCCTTTGTCTGCCCCATCCGTAAGGCAGTTAATCCATACAATTGCTGTTTCATTTTTTGCGTTGGCGAAAAGCTATTAGCAGCATCCTGAAAAATCGTAAAGAAGTGCCTTTGGCGTAGTACAGATTGATCCTGTTTTGCTAATTCCACTATATTTCTTCCATTAAAAAAGATTGAGCCTTCAACTGTTGCTTGCGCTGGAAGCATGCCTAGAATGGCAGAGAGCATGGTGCTTTTTCCACTACCGCTTTCACCTATCATCACGGTAATCTGACCTTTTGGCACCGTAAACGAGAGATCGTTCAATATAAATTTTTCGTTTATTCGAACAGTAACATGCTCTATTTTAAACATGGGTCTGTCCCCCTCTCTGCTTAAATCTACTACCAATAGCTTGCACGCATAAAATCGTTACGAAAATGAACATCCCAGGAAAAAGGCCCATCCACCAAGCCCCGACAAGTAAATCATTTTGTGCCGTATAGAGCATCGTCCCCCACGATGGAATGGACGGTGGAACACCGATACCTAAAAAGCTTAAGGATACTTCCGTAAAAATAGCACCAGCAAAATTAAATATCGTCACGACAAAAATGGCGGGAAGACTATTACGCAATAAATGACGAAAAAGAATCTTCCACAGCGGCGTGCGAAACATCTTCGCCATGTGGATAAACTCTAATTCCTTCAACCGGATAAATTCAGAGCGCACGATACGGGCAGTGACAAACCAGCCTGTGCACCCCATAATCATTGCCATGCGCCATACACTTCCTTGCATAATCGCTTGAAGAGCAAGCACAATCACTAAAGATGGAATTGTTAAAAATGCCTCTAGTATACGCATCATCACTGCATCAATAGCTCCACCGAAATAGCCACTTATACCGCCATAGATAATGCCAATTATGCTGGATAGAACAACCGATAACGTAGCGATAAAAAGGGTCACTCTACCACCAACGAGTAGGCGGGAAAGAACATCTCTACCTAGCTGATCTGTGCCAAGGAGGTGTGTTCCATTAGGTGCTTCATAAATATGATTCATATCCATCGCGTTTGGCTCAAAAGGCACTAACCATGAGGAAAATAGGGTGAAGCCTACTAAAAGACCAAGAATCACTAGCCAAAAGATGAGCATTTTTTGCTCTTTTCTCATACGATTCCCCCTCTTCTTAAGCGGGGATTGAGACAAATCATGAGGACATCAATCACAAATAAACAGATAACGACTACTACGCCAGTGATTAAAATGGCACCCATCAGCACAGGAAAGTCCTTTACCATCACTGCTTTCACTAAAAGCTGACCTAAGCCTGACCAGCCAAATAATGTTTCAACCACGATGGATCCTCCAAAAAATGATGGGATGGTCACACCGACATAATTGATATATGGAATAATGGCATTGCGTAAAATCATCCTACGAATAGCTCGCTCTGGTACTCCGTTGGCACGTGCCACCTCTACATAATAACGATGCTTCTCTGCCTTCACATTTTCCTGTAAAAAACGTGCGAATACCCCGACATGTGCCAGTACAAGGACCGATAAAGGAAGAACCATATGGTATAGTCGGTCCACAAGGCCGCCATCCCCTCGTACATCCTTCATCCCCGATGAAGGAAACCAGCCTAGTTGTACAGAGAACACCATGATGAATAAAATGCCAAGCCAAAATGGAGGAATGGCTGAGCTAGCAATACTTACAAAGGAAAGTCCGCGATCTAATAACGAACCCTCCTTCATGCCTGCCTGTAAGCCGAGCCATGTTGAGGCAATGGCTACGATGCCTAAAGTTCCAACAACGAGCTGTAATGTATTTGGTAAACGTTCTTGTATAATTGTCGCTACTGGTCTGCCTTCTTTTGCCGAGTAGCCTAAATTTCCTTGCATCGCTTCACGGAGCCACACACCATATTGATAGAGTATCGGTTGATCCAGACCAAAAGCTGTTTCAATGCGTTCTTTCTCCGCTGTCGATAACGTTTGAGCATTGCCACCATAATACGCTGCAGCTGGATTACCAGGAGCCGCATGCATCAGGAAAAAAGAGAGGAAGCTCACGATAATGAGGACAATTGTCCCCATTATCACGCGCTTCCCGATCCATTTAGCGATCATGCCATTTCCACTCCTCGACATTCCAGAGGAAGCCTGCCCCATGATGACCTAAAATGCGCTCTTTGACGCCACTAATCTGCTGATTAATACCATACACAGCATCCACATAGGCAAAGTAGGCGAATGGTGGATCTTGTGCTAGCTCCTCCTGTAATGCCCCATAGACTTCCTTACGTTTTTCAGGATCAACGGTTGTACGCCCCTCCTCTAGCAATGCATCCACTTTCGGATTGTTATAGCTACCATAATTGTAGCCAGCACTTGTGAGACTGGATTCACCAGAATGGAAGAGACTATACGTATGATGGTCAGCATCATACGGGCTTCCCCAGCCAACCATAAAGGCTTCTGTTTCTTCAATGACAATATTGCTCCAATCGAGTGCAGCTACTTGCACATCTGCCCCAATCTCTTTATAGCCTTCTGCCACATAATTAGCCATGTTCACACGCACTGTGTCAGTAATAGGTGCCGTAATAGTAAATGCTAATTTTTGATCATTCTTATAGCGGAAACCATCCTCAGCTAGTTGCCAGCCCGCTTGGTCGAGTAGCTCGTTTGCTTTATCAAGGTCATATTTATAATGCTCAATGTTGGCGTTTACAAAGGCATGCTTTTGTAGCGGTGAGTATGCTTCTGTACCGTATCCATGTAAAATGCCTTTGACAATACCTGCACGATCTGTCCCATAGCTAATGGCCTTGCGAACAGCAACGTCTTGCCAAATAGGATACTTCATATTAAAGAGAACACCACGATAATCTGCTGATTCCACCTCGTATAGCTTTAAATGCTCAACCTTCGATAGCTCCTCTACCTGATTCGGGTCTAGTAACGCTATATCGACCTCACCCGATTTTAGCTGGAGCGCACGCACATTACTATCGGGGATAAATTTAAAAATTACTTTCTCGATAGAAGCTTTTGTGCCAAAGAAAGATGGATATGCCTTTAGTGTCAGGCTTGTCCCTTTGTCCCATTGTTCAAACATATACGGACCCGCACCGATTGGCTGCTGGTTAAATGTAGCGGTTCTCATCTCTTGCCCTTCAAAGGCATGCTTTGGTAAAATTGGCACCGTTAATTTGTCTAATAGCGGTGTAAATGGCTCATCTAATTGGATAGTCATCGTCATGTCATTGACCTTTTCCATTGACACAACATGGCTAAAATCAGACTTTAAATAAGAACCGTTTGCATCATCCAAAATACTGTTAATGGTAAACATAATATCGTCCACCGTTAATGGGTGCCCATCATGGAAGGTTACATCCCTGTGAATCGAAATGGTATAAGTCATCTGGTCATCTGATATTTTAATACTTTGAGCAATATCATTGATGGGTACATTATGCTCATCAAAGCGCATCAGACCTCTAAATAAAAAGGCATCTAAATTGGTTTCTTCCAAAAGAGGATTTAAGCCTGCAAACTCAGACTCTGAGGCAAAAACAAGCTCATTTGCCTGGGCAGATGATGTAGCTGTCGGTTGTTTCTCTCCTCCTTGATTAGACGAGCAGCCCACAAAAACTACCGCTAGCACCATCAAAAGTATCAATACGGAAAACTTTTTCAATTTAATATCTCCTTTATCACAACAGAAATTACAGCAATGCTGCGATGTACTCGAACATGCGGTTTATTTCTTTGTGAAGTGTTCGTTGCTCCTTGGCAAGCCATCTACAATGAATGGCTTGATCTGTCAATTTTGTCACACTCGCCTGAAGGGACTTTTCCTGTTGGATTTGATCCTGTAAATCCCTTATTTGAAGTTTGTTAACCGATGGAGAGACAATCCACAAAGAACCAATATAGCGTGCCTTTTCAAGCAAGCCGATTTCGGCAAAATTCATCTCCTGCGGCTTAAACTGCAACGAGTCATAAGCTATCAAAGTATCCTCTACATAGATCTTGTATTTGGATTGGAATGTTTGATAGTCAAAGATTTCTCCTCGCATTTCTCTACCTGGAGCAACAATTTCTCCCCAGATCAATGTCGAGCTTTCCTTCATACGAATGGTTGTATGTACCTGAAATTTTGCTCGTTCAAATGGAATCGTCACTTCAGGGAGCCATTCTAATCTCGCCTGCTCTGCAAGTTCCACCTTTATAGCTTGTGTACAAAACTCACCATTGTGAGAAGGGTAAATTTTTAATGCTGATTGTTGCTTGAGCTTCACCTGACTATCTGACGCTAGTGTAACCGTAATTTCATTGCGATCTCCCGCAACCATGCCCCCTGAGGATTCCATGATAAAAACGGTGGCTGCTGGATGATTGCCTTCGTATAGTTCACGACTGGCCTTTAATGGGGGTTGCTGGTACACATGAACCAGTCGTGTATAGCCCCGTCTCGGTTCAAAGGCCATCTCTAATTTGCCAAAATGATTAACTTTGCTAGGGTTAAACATCTTCTTCAACTGCTTCGGCACCTTCAAGTAACAAATGGTGCTGAATCCATTCAACCACCTTATCTACATTCGTTTGGGAGCGAACATCTGCAAAAATATATGGACGTCCAGCACGCATTTTTTTCACGTCCTGATCCATTAGCTCAAGATCAACCCCAACATGAGGAGCTAGTGATGTTTTATTAATAAGCAATAAATCTGAACGTGTTAGCGCTGGACCACCCTTACGTGGGATGTCCTGTCCCTCTGCCACATCAATCACATAAATATAGCCATGCACGAGCTCAGGACTAAATGTTGCCGATAGATTATCGCCACCGCTTTCAATAAAAATAATATCTAAATCTGGAAAGCTTTTATTCAAATCATCAATCGCAGCAAAATTCATCGAGGCATCCTCTCGAATGGCTGTATGTGGACAACCACCTGTTTCTACCCCAATAATTCGCTCCTCTGCTAACACGCCGTTTGTGATTAAATACTGTGCATCTTCTCTTGTATAAATATCGTTGGTAATCACGGCTACGTTGTAATGCTCATGCATTACCCGTGTTAATTGATCGACTAAAGATGTTTTGCCTGATCCAACAGGCCCACCGATACCAATACGTACTGGTTTCATGTATATCCTCTCGCTTTCTATGAAATAAATAATCTCGAAAATAAAAACTCATGCTTCATGGACGCCAGTTCAATACCTAGTGCATTGTTGGCTAGATCATCCATTGTTAACGTCAACACCGTTTCGGCTGCTTCCTCCACAGAGGCTAATAGCTCATGTAATGCTTGCACACCTGTATTTTGACCAAAGGGTACAGCACGGACAGCATTTTGCACTAAACCACTAATTGATGCGTACATAAAGGTCATGATTGCATGAAAAACGTTCACACCTAGTGCTTCACAATAAATCCCATAGAGAACTGCATAATGGCCTTTTACTTCTTCATGGTCAATCTTCTCTTTCCATTGCAATAAAAAAGGACTCTCCATTAGAGGGGCTACTGTTCGCATAAATTGCTTCCCTACATTGACACTAGCATCTCTAGATTCTTTCGCTAGCTTCATTGCCCCACAAAGTTGGTCGAGCTCAATAAGATGAGCAACATCTCGTCTTTTAGCTGCATGGAATGCCTCTTGTATAAGAATTGCATCACCGTAAACTACATTGTGAAATAAATAGACCTGACAAAACTCAACTAATTGTTCCTTTGTGCGAATGATATCTTCCTGAATATACGTTTCCATACCATAGGAATGTGTATAGGAACCGATTGGAAATGCGGAGTCATGAATTTGCAATAATTGTAATAAGGATAAATTAGTGAGCGTGTCCACGGTATTTGAACGGTTGCTTGAAGCGTCGTTCAGTTGTTTCATAGTGCACCCCAATTTCATCTAATAATGGATTAATCGTATGATCTGCTCGTACGATGATTTCATTGTTTGCAATCAAGCTAGGAGTATGACGGTTGCCCAATTCAAAGGCAGCTTTCCCCATTTCATACATATCTTTTGGTGTAATGACGATAACTGGCTCCAATTTTGTACGAATTGCAATTCGTCGTTGCTCATCCTCGAATAATAGGTCACCATATTGTAGAGGCTCTTCACCCTCTATACGTAAAGCGATATCT
Source organism: Lysinibacillus sp. GW823-FHT02G10 (assembly GCF_058797135.1). NCBI lineage: Bacteria > Bacillati > Bacillota > Bacilli > Caryophanales > Bacillaceae > Lysinibacillus > Lysinibacillus sp. GW823-FHT02G10. The sequence continues at coordinate 1,044,528 of NZ_JBXAJI010000001.1, read as the reverse complement.
GTTCCTTGATCCGTTGCTGTGCGAAGAATGCGTTTGCTTAATTCCTCCCACTCTAGCTCAATCCATTCCGTTGCCTTTTGTGGATGTTCTTCTTCATTCGCTATATTGCCAATAATTTTTTCTATTAACATATGGTTTAGCTCCTCTTTTTCTTTGTATTCGCTGTTACACTCATATCATGTGCTTAGAATAAGAAATAGCGTTGTGCCATTGGAAGTACATCCACTGGCTCACATGTTGCTAGCTCCCCATCAATTTTCACTTCATAGGTTTCTGGATTAACATCAATCTGCGGAGTGGCATTATTAAGCTTCATGTCAGCTTTACGAATATTTCGGCAATTTGAAACCGTGCCAATCATTCGTTTTAGGCCTAATTTTTCTGGCAAGCCTTCTTCCACAGCAATTTTCGGTAAAAATGTCATGCCGCAATGCTGTGGCCCTTGACCGTAGAAGCCATATGTTCGACGGCCTTTCATTGGCTGTGGTGTAGGAATGGAAGCATTTGGATCACCTGTTATGCCATACACAGCAATACCAGCCTTAATGACAACTTCCGCCTTCACCCCAAAGAACGCTGGGTCCCATAAGACAATATCCGCTAATTTACCTTCTTCCAGCGAGCCTACTTCATGGCTTATGCCATGGGCAATAGCTGGGTTAATATTTAGTTTTGCTATATAACGCTTAACGCGATAATTATCGTGATCCTTGCCTTCATCCTGTGGTAATGGACCACGCTGTTTTTTCATTTTGTCTGCTGTTTGGAACGTTCGGATTGTGACCTCACCAACACGTCCCATCGCTTGTGAATCGGAAGACATGATGCTCAAAATCCCTAAATCCTGCATAATATCTTCTGCTGCAATAGTTTCTGGGCGTATGCGTGAATCTGCAAATGCCACATCCTCTGGTACATCATGCTTTAGATGGTGACAAACCATCAGCATATCTAAATGCTCATCAATCGTGTTTGTCGTAAACGGTTTCGTAGGATTCGTCGATGCTGGCAAAATATTAGGTAAGGAAGCCATCACTAATTGGTCTGGAGCATGACCGCCACCCGCACCTTCCGTATGGAAAATATGAATGACACGGCCATCAATCGCATTGATTGTATCTTCTACAAACCCTGCTTCATTCAATGTATCGGAGTGGAGGGCAACTTGAATATCATATTCATCTGCCACCGATAGACTTTGATCGAGTGCAGCTGGTGTGGCACCCCAGTCCTCATGTATTTTCAACCCGATCGCACCTGCACGAACCTGCTCGATAATAGGCGCAGGATCAGATGCACTACCCTTTCCAAGCAAACCAACATTGATGGGGAATCCCTCTACAGCCTGTAGCATGCGATGCAGATGCCATTCACCAGCCGTTAAGCTTGTCGCTTTTGAGCCTGCTGCTGGACCTGTTCCACCGCCTATAAATGTCGTTGTCCCTGCTAATAATGCTGTTTCCACCTGATCAGGGCTGATGAAATGGATATGCGTGTCGATTGCTCCTGCTGTTGCAATAAGCCCTTCGCCTGCATAAACCTCTGTTCCCACACCTATGATCATATCCTGATCCACACCATCCATACTGTTCGGATTGCCTGCTTTCCCTATACCGATAATGCGACCATCTTTGATACCGATATCTGCTTTTACAATCCCTGTATAGTCGATAATCATGACATTGGTAATAACTGTATCCAGCACACCTTCATTACGTGTATTTTTACCATTTTGCCCCATTGAGACACGTAGTGATTTACCACCACCAAAGACCCCCTCATCACCGTATGAAGTATAGTCCTTCTCAATTTCAATCCATAAATCCGTATCGGCTAAACGGACTTTATCACCCACAGTGGGACCAAACATTTTTGCGTAAGCTTCATGTGTTACCTTCATTTTTCTTCCGCTCCTTTAAAGCCACCTTCAATTGCCTTGTCCAAAATTTCGTCCTTATGGTGGGTAGAGCCCTCTGTTAGCATATTTAAGCCAAAGACATGTTGTTTACCACCAAATTCGACAAGTTCCACCTCTTTTTCTTCCCCAGGTTCAAATCGCACGGCTGTACCTGATGGAATATTGAGATGCATACCAATCGCATCTTGTCGATTAAAAGCTAGAAATCTATTGACTTCAATAAAATGAAAATGGGAACCTACTTGTATCGGGCGGTCACCTGTGTTCGCCACCAATACCTTCTTCGTCGCTCGACCCACATTGATCTCAATCTCTCCGCTTTTCGGTCGAATTTCTCCAGGAATCATTCACAAACACTCCTTTTACTGAATTGGACGGTGAACTGTGACCAGTTTCGTCCCATCTGGGAATGTACATTCAACCTGCACATCTGAAATCATGTCCCCGACACCTTCCATCACATCTTCCGCTGTCAGTACATGCTTGGCATCACTCATAAGCTGTGCTACCGTTTTACCATCTCGAGCACCTTCCATAATAAAACTGCTAATTAGAGCGACAGCTTCTGGATAATTCAGCTTTAAGCCCCGAGCTTTTCTTTTCAGCGCAAGTTCTCCTGCCACATGGAGGAGTAATTTTTCTTGTTCAACTGGTGATAGCTTCAATCCAATCTCTCTCTTTCTTTTATTCAGAATTATCTTTCAATAATATTTTTTCGAGGCATGACTTCCTTTCAATTTTTTGTAATGGTTTTACGATTCAGTTTTAGTTACATTTAGTTGTTGTCTTACAAATTATAATTTCGCAAGGGATATGCGAAGAGAAATAGAAATGACTTGTTGACCCGGCGAGTGCGGGTTGCAATAGTTGAAGTGAGTAATAGAGGTAACAGCTAGTCCATTATAAGAAACTCGATTAGAAAATTCAACATTTTTATTTATCTGTTAATTTACAAGTTTACGAAATAAATAATAAAAAAAGAGGCATATTTTACAGAAAATTGGTCGTCTGTAAAAAAGCCTCTTCTCGAATGTGTGACAGGAAGATAAAAATTATACTAAAAAACTTATAAAATTATTAATATGTGATAGTTATTTCAGGGCTAAAAAATCTTGAAAATATCAATTTCTTACCTAGACATGAAATTGATTTGTTAACTTTTGTAAGTTATCCGCTTGGACACTTAAATCCTGTGTGACATGATTAACTGCTTGCATTGAGGCTGTTTGCTCATCCATTGAATGTAAAACAGCTTCTGTATAATTCGATAGCTTGCCCATGCCAGCTGCGATGGTTGTCACAGTGGATGCCACTTCATTGGCGCTACTTGAAAGCTGCTCAGCTGTCGTCGAAATATCCTCTAGCTGACTTGTCATCTGACTAACATGCTGTGAAATTGTGCCAAATGATTTTGTCGCTTCGTCAATGACATACACTCCTTGTTGAACATTTTTCAAATCATCTTCTACTGATGAAGCTACTTGTTTTGTATCACTTTCTATTCCTACAACTAAATCCACAATTTGCGTAGCAGAGTGCTTTGATTGTTCTGCTAATTGACGCACTTCTTCAGCTACAACGGCGAAGCCTTTACCATGCTCCCCAGCGCGCGCTGCTTCTATGGCCGCATTTAATGCTAGTAGATTTGTTTGATCTGTAATGGTAGTAATCATATCTGTCATTGATTTAATATCTGACATTTTAAGGGATAATTGCTGCATCAATCCACTTGTTTTTTCTGTTGAAGATGAAATAAATTGCATTTGCTCTTTTGCCACATGTAAAATATTTGCACCATTTCCTGCTATCTCGCTAGCATCTTTCGCATGCACAAACACATCTTGTGTGGCTACTGTAATTCGCTCAATGCCATCAACGGTTTCTTGCATAGATTTAGCACTATCATTAGCCGATTGTGCTGCTTGCTTCAAGCCCTCTGACGTCTTCTCCATTTGTTGATCTACTTCTTCCACAGCAAGCGTAATTTCATTCGTACTCGCAGATAATTCCTCGATGCTTGCTGATAAATCTGTAGAGCTGTGCGCAATTTTTTGTGTCATTGTTCGTAATTGTTCCTGCATCTCTAAAAAGGATTGTGCTAGTTGAGAAATTTCACCATTATCACGAACCTCAATGACAACGGTATCTAATTGACCTGCCGTAATTCCTTGTGCAGCCTCTGTGATTTGTTTGATAGGCTGTATCACTTTGTAGTGAACATACACTGTGTAAGATAGTGTAATAGCAATGCCTACAATCGTTAACACGGTAGAAAACCAATCTAATGTCGTTACATTGGCTAAATCGATAAATAAAATAACGATCATTAAAACATTTAAAACGGAAAAGCCAAGTAAACTCTTTTTTCGTAAACTCATTACAAATTCCCCCAACTAAAATATGTCTTCCATACCATTATTATAGTTGAATAATCCTAAAATACATAAGGATACGCTCTATTTTATATGAGAAAAGGTCTACAAAAAAAGACTATAGACAGCCTTTTAGGGCATGTCTACAGTCCATCATTGCTCGTTTTATTTTAATTTCATGATACTAGAACCCGCAATACCTGGGTGTGTCATTTCATATGGATCTAAAATCAAGTCTAATTGTTCTTTTGTTAGGACGCCTTCTTCAATGCAAAGCTCACGAATTGAACGACCTGTTAAAATAGCTTCACGTGCTAGACGAGCAGCTACTTCATAACCGATGTGAGGGTTAACTGCTGTTAGCACGCCTACACTTTTTTCTACATATTCTTTCATGCGCTCTTCATTTGCTTCAATATCTTTTAAGCAGTTTTCTGTAAACGCACGGAATACATTATTCATAATGCTAATCGATTGGATTAGGTTGAACACTAATACAGGCTCCATTACGTTTAATTCTAATTGACCAGCTTCCGATGCTAGAGAAATTGTATGGTCATTCCCAATTACTTGGAAGGCTACTTGATTCAGCACCTCAGGCATAACTGGGTTAACTTTACCTGGCATAATTGAAGAACCTGGTTGACGAGCTGGTAACAGGATTTCTCCTAAGCCTGCGCGAGGACCAGAAGCCATTAAACGCAAGTCATTAGCAATTTTAGACATATTAATCATACAGATTTTTAAAGCGCCTGATACTTCTGTGTAGGCATCTGTATTTTGTGTTGCATCCACTAAATGCGTTGCACCTTTTAATGGTAAACCAGAAATTTCAGCAAGATGCTCATCAACAGATTTAATGTAGTCTGGGAAGGCATTTAAGCCTGTTCCGACAGCCGTTGCACCCATGTTCACATCATATAAATTCGGACGAGTTTGACGAATGCGTACGATGTCACGGTTGATCACGCGGCAATAAGCTTCAAACTCTTGTCCTAAGCGGATTGGCACGGCATCCTGTAAATGCGTACGTCCCATTTTAATGACATGAGCAAATTGCTCTGCTTTTTGATGGAAAACGGATTGCATATAATCCATCGTTACTAATAATTCATCTATTAAATTTAACACAGCGATATGAATAGCTGTTGGGAAAGCATCATTTGTTGATTGTGACATATTGACATGACTGTTTGGGCTTACTGTGTGATAGTCACCTTTTTCTTTCCCTAAAATTTCTAGGGCACGGTTAGCGATGACTTCATTGGCATTCATATTGATGGATGTACCTGCACCACCTTGAATTGGGTCTACAATAAATTCAGCATCCCATTTGCCATCAATCACTTCTTGCGCTGCTTCGACAATTGCCTCACCAATTTCTTTTGATAATAGGTGTACTTCCATATTACTTAATGCAGCTGCCTTCTTCACAATCCCCATTGCTTTAATAAGTGAAGAGTGAATTGTGTAGCCTGTAATTGGGAAGTTTTCCGTAGCACGTAGTGTTTGAATTCCGTAATACGCCTCTGCTGGTAATACGCGCTCACCTAAAAAATCTTTTTCTATTCTTTGTGTTGACATTATTGTCGTCTCCTTTTATGTAATACTCACACTTGATAGTAGCTAATAAAAGTCGTATTGTAAACAGTCATTTTTCTGTAAACGAAAAAAATCCTTCAAAAAAGCAAAAAAATCACAAAAAACCGAGCGCATTTCCTACGCTCGGTTGCATTTTATTATTTATTTGACGTTACTGTGAAACGGCTATTAACGTGCTGTGGGTTTTCTAATTCATCGACGACAGCCACTGCGTAATCGGCATAGCTGACATAGCTTTCCCCCGTCTCATTTACTAATAAGTGGTCGACTCCTGCTGTATAGTGACCTGTACGTGGTCCTTCTGGATCGAAAAATGCAGATGGACTAATAAATGTCCAAGTAATGGATGATTGTTGTAAATCCTGTAGGTTTTGTCCTTGATTTTGCGCTGTTGCTAAATAAATGGCTGGGAAATCTGGTGTATCCATCACACGCACTTTTTTCTCTGGGTCCACAAATAGACTGCCCGCTCCCCCTACAACCACTAATTTTGTAGGAATACCTTGGAAAATCGAGATTAAATGACGACCAGCTTTGACATGTAAATCTTCTTGTCCAGCTGGAGCACCGAATGCATTGACAACGACATCGAAGCCTTTTACATCATCTTGCGTCACATCAAACACATCTTTTTCAATTACTGGAATAGCAGCTGTCACTTTTGCAGCTGAACGAACGATGGCTGTAACCTCATGACCACGTTGTACCGCTTCCTCTACTATTTTTTGTCCAGCTTTTCCTGTTGCACCAATTACGGCAATTTTCATGATTTATTCCTCCTAAGGTTTAGTTGTAACCATTTTAGTTACAGGTTAGATACAAGAAGACCATCTCCGTCTAAGTACGAAGCTGATCTAGAACATCCTGTAGCGTCTGTGCTTGTAATTGCTCTTCCATTGCCAGCCACACAGATGTATAGACACCCTCCAATGTATGCTTGATTTTTTGACCTACTGCACACGCTGGATTTGGCTCATCATGAATGGCAAATAGCTGCTCTGGCCCATCAATTGCCTGATAAATCGCTAGCAGTGTTAAATCCTTTGGCTCTACTAATAGCTCATAGCCAGCCATGCCAGAATGAGAAGAAAGTAAGCCTGCTTTTTTTAGCACACCAATCATTCTTCTTACGACTACTGGATTGGTATTCACACTTCCAGCTATAAAATCGGACGTAAGGAGACTTTTATCAGAGGTTGTAGCAATGAGCGAAAGAATATGGATCGCCACCGAAAATCGACTGTTCACCATATGTATCACCACCTGTTGTAACTATTATAGTTACAGGTGTACAAAAAAGTCAAGCACTGTCACCTGTATATATTGTTCCCCGTTAAGCTGTTGCTAATGTATCGCTTATATTTTTTTTACGTAAATGACTAATTCCTGTCGTATTTGACCGTTGTCCTCATAAAAATCTAAATTATGAAATTCATATTTAAAGTGACCTACAGGAAATGTCACACTTTCTCCTTGCGCTGCTGCCAAAATGCCTGCTACATCTTGTGACACCATATGTAGCAGCTCTTCCCCAGAATAAGAATCGATAAAAATAACGTTCATAAAAAAACACCTCCATAGCCATTATAGCTTAGGAGGCGCTTACATTTATAGTGTATCTTTATAACCTTTCAAACGAATCTCTTCGATGATTTGCATCATTTCTTGAATTTGCTGCTGCGACAATTCGATCTTGTTACAAGAATATGCATGTTGCACAGAACCCATGCTTTGTTCTGGCTTGCTTTGCTGTCGATCATATTCATCTACTAGAAGTACCATTGTATTTTTCACAACTATCACCCCTACAATATAATGGACTATTCCCATTATACCAAATAATGCTAATTATACCATAATAACTATAATTAATTTCTTTTCATCCAGTCATCCAACTACTTGCCTATTTCGTAAAACAAATAGTTAGACCTAGATCTTTGTTTGAAAAAAACAGCAACCCAAATGGCTGCTGTTAGCATTATACGGCAATTGGTGCTTTAATCGCAGGATGTGGATCATATCCTTCAATCGATAAATCCTCAAGCTCTATATCAAAGATGGATGCTTTATTTGGATTGATGTGCAATGTTGGTAGGTTTCTTGGCTCACGTGATAGCTGCTCTTTCACTTGCTCCACATGGTTTGCATAAATATGTGCATCCCCAATGCTATGAATAAATTCGCCAACCTCTAGGCCACACTCATGTGCAACCAAATGTGTTAATAAGGCGTAAGACGCAATATTGAATGGACAGCCTAATAATGTATCAAGGCTTCTTTGCATTAACTGGCAGCTTAATTTACCATTTGCTACATAAAATTGGAACATCACATGGCACGGTGGTAATGCAGCTTTACTGCCCTTTGCGCCCGCATTAATGACATCCTCAGGATTCCATGCATTGACAATGATACGGCGTGAATCAGGTTGATGCTTAATCTGATGAATGACATCCTGTAGCTGATCAAGGCTATCGCCATCAGAGGTTGTCCAATGGCGCCATTGTTTGCCATAGACATTTCCGAGATCTCCATATTGCTGTGCAAAGTCATCATCTGTTAAGACACGTTCACAAAATGAGGCAAGTTCTTTTTGATACAATGCGTTAAATGACTCGTCTACTAAACAGCGTCGACCAAAATCTGTCATATCAGGACCTTTATACTCATCAGATTCCACCCATTTTTTAAATGCCCATTCATCCCAGATGTGGTTATTATGCTGCAATAGGTAACGGATATTGGTATCTCCTTTAATGAACCATAATAATTCACTTGCTACAAGCTTAAAGGGCACACGCTTTGTCGTTAGAAGAGGAAAACCTTTGCTTAAATCAAAACGCATTTGATACCCAAAGACACTGTATGTACCTGTCCCCGTTCGATCCTCTTTCTTTGTGCCATTTTCTAATATATGTTGTAGTAAATTTAAGTACGCGAATTCTGGATGCGTCATTTTTCTTCAACAGCTCCTTCAAGTTTGCTGTTGATCATTATACCATTTCACAACGAATTATTGTTGAGCTCCCTTGAAATTTCACTCTCTGTTGTGACAAAAAAAGTGGGCAGCAAGATGATATTTAATAAAACAGGTCCAACAATCACTAATAAATCAATGCCAGGACTAAAGTATAATCCAAATGCTGTAATCAGACCCGATAATACAAGGAACACGATTTGTGCGACAATGATCAAAATCGGCACCAATTGATACAGGTAATTGAGTTTACGGAACTGATGCATATTGTCTGGGTTTTTAATGATTTTCCTTTTTAACCGTCTGGATAAAATAAGACAAGCAAGCAGTTGGATAGCCATAAAGCAAAAATAAATGACACTGTATAAAAGCAACTGACTTTTTTGAATGGTGCCATCAAAATGGCCCACTCTTTGGTTTAATAACTCTTGGACTGCTCCCTCATAGACATATTCACGTTCACTTAAAAAAGTAAAGGGCTCCATAAAGCCAAGCGCTGTCCAATCCTTTGTATTGACAGTCCACTTGGATAATTTACTTGCTAAAATACGCAATTGAATAGGATCTTGCTCGCCAAACATCCCTACTAGATGACGATAGGGAATGGCTACTTTTAGCTGACCACCCTGCTTTTCTTGAAATAAATCCTGAATATAAAAGGTATAGGCAACATCGGATTTATTGGCCTCATAACGAGTCTCACCAATTTTCCAATGATTAGCTAAGGAAGCTTGAATGCCATTTTTCATTTCTGTATAGGGCATATCCTTATGTAAATGCTTCGGAATCTTATAGACAAAATGATGATCACTACCTATGAGACCAATTTCTACCTCGACTTTATCCTGATTCACCGTTTTGGCCTTCGTGGTCAATGGAATGGTGATCATAGCGATGAGAAAAAAAAGTAAAAGTGTTAAAATGCCTTTTTTCACGCAGAAGTCCCCCTATTCGTCACTAATGATTAAATTTACCCTATCATAGCCATGTCCGAAAACACTATTTCGTTATTCCGAAAAAACAATAGTGGTTTTCCGAAACTCGTTATTTCGGTATTCCAAATTTATCAATAATTAGCGATAATATATAGGAGATTATGATCATAAGCAAATAAGAGGTTTTACAATGAAAAAATGTACTTATTGTATTTTTCTTACATACTTAATACTCGGTATTTATGTGTTAGGTATTACCATCAAAACACCCTTTGTGAGTCTCACTCTCGATACGACAAACGGTCAGCCTGTTTTTGTGGATAGCTATTACCCTCTATGGGCAGAGCAAAAAAATATTGAAAAAGGGGATATTATTGTGGCTATCGATGGGCAGCCTGCCATGGAGAATCGCTACGTTCAACAGCAAATGATCGTTAGAAGCGCCAATGCATTAACAATCCAAAAGGCTGATAAGAGTATTCAAACCATTGCTGTCAAACATCGAGACATGCCAGAAGAATTATATTTGCAAATTTTGTTCCCTATCTTTTATTTTTTCCTAGCTTTTGGTGTCGCACTTTATGTTTGGCGACGCAATCAAAATAATCTTTCAACGTTTTTATTGATCCTATTTTTATTAACTTGTTCGACCGCCTATATCAGTACTGGCGCATCAGCTAGAGGAAATATGATTGGGATGTTTGTCATTAGTAGCTGTATTATTTTATGCATGGTTCTCTTTATTCACTTTTTACAACACTTTTTCAAATACCTACAAATTAAGTGGACCTACCCTCACAGCAAATGGCTGTACTTATTAATACTGTTCATCCCTGGCTTTTATCTAATGGAGGAAGTTGAGCCATCATTACGTGAGTTCACACCTATATTGAACCTAAGTTTATTTGCTGTCCTGGTAGTCTATGCAATTTTTATTTTAGTAACGAGTTATTTACGTACTAAATTGGCCAAAATTCGTTTAATTGCGCTTGCCTTTATCGTGCCGTTTTTACCCTTTTTATTATTCTTCGTTACACCTGAAATATTAGGACATAAGCCGATATTACACGCTGAAATCGCCGCATTATTTTTATTATTTATTCCGTTCTCTTTTCTGTTCATTCAGGTGAACGAACGATTATTCGATATTGAATACCAATTATCACGATTACGCTATTATTCAACGCTAGCCTTTTTCAGTGCGCTTCTGTTGACAGCAGGGATTGCCCTGTTATTCATGGGGGAGCTATCCATCGTCCATGTCACAAGTATTTTTTTACTTGTCTTTATGGTGATCATTGCAAGCTTTTATATAAAAGAACGCATTGATTTTAAGTATCGAAAAATTATCTTCTCTTCTACTGGAAATTATGTACATAATTTATATGCAGCCGTTCAGCGTATGGGCAAAGCAAAAAACCAACAAGAATTATTGGATCGTTTTAAATATGAAATCACCGAGAAGCTTGGAACCACAGCGTTTCATATCCGGACAATAACAGACGATTCTCCACAGCATGTAAGTTACTATCCGCATTTACTGTTACATGATGCTGGTGAGGAAAAGATTATGTTAGAAATACGCCATGCTCTGCAAAAGGAAGAGCTGCTTTGGTTAGAATTGCTTGCACTGTATGTGTCCATGTTTATCAATAACTTACAGCAAATTGAGGATTTAGTGCGTGAAATTCAGCATATAAAAAATACCAGCGATACACCGCTTCCTTGGCTCGATAAATTGCTATGGAATATTATTGAGAAGGAAAAGAGTATTTTAGCACAGGAATTACATGATACCATTTTGCAGGAGCAGCTTCATTTAGCCAGAGAGCTTGATGTCCTAGCTGGCTCCCCTACTATTCAGAAGGAGACCGTGCTAGCTATACGCGAGCAGCTATTGAATGCAACGAAGGACTTACGAGAATATTGCGAGAACTTAAGTCCCCCACTATTGGATACCTTTGGTTTACAAATGGCATTAAAAAAACTCATTCAAAAGGTAAAAATAAGGGCTGATTTTTTATTAAGCGCCCAAATTGATCGTGTAGAATTTCAGGATGTCACCCTGCATCTCGTAGTCTATCGTCTTGTTCAGGAGCTGTTAAATAATGCAATCAAGCATGCCGAAGCAACAGAGGTTTCGCTTCAATTACAAGCAATCCCTCAAGGCTTTATCCTTCGATACGATGATAATGGTATAGGCTGCGACATTGACGATTTAATACAGTCCTCTGCATCAATGGGCATTAATGGCATTCGCGAACGTGTCCGTGCTTTTAATGGTGACATTACCATTCAATCGAGCCTTAACGAGGGCATGCATATTTATATACAAATACAAGAGGACGGGGATTCATATGATGAACATACTTATTATAGATGACCATCCTGTCGTTTTAGATGGTACGAAAACATTGTTGCAGGATTTAGCCAATGTTCAAATCGAAACAGAACAGGATTGCGCAGCCGTTTTATCAAGAATGGATACAGCTACCTTTCAGTTGTTTCTCATTGATATCAATATGAAGCCAATCAACGGCATTCAACTATCAGAGATGATTAAGAAAAAACAAGCAGATGCATTGATTATTCTTTACACAGGCTACGAACTTTCCGATTATTATGAGCTATTGATTGAGAAAAAAATTGACGGTCTATTATCAAAGCTAGCGACAAAGGAGCAAGTGATCCAAACCATTCAAGCAGCCATAAGAGGTGAGATTTTACTAGCAGCCGATTTCTTAGACTTTGTTCAGCAACGCACCAACCTGCCGAATGTGCAGCAGGAGGTTCTACTGAGCGATAAGGAACAGGAAATACTACAGCTCGTTGCCCAAGGCTGTACAAATAAAGCCATCGCCTCTGCAATTGGTGTCACCCAGCGCACGGTGGAGAACTATTTATCGAAGCTATTCGTCAAGCTAAATGTAGAATCGCGGGCAGAGGCGGTCATTGTTGCGAAGGAAAAAGCATGGATTAAATAATGAGGAAATAGCGTTTCTTTACTATTAGATTACAAATGTAAATTTTTCCTTACTAAAAACGGAATTTACTGGATATACAAACAATTCTGTACTATAATAAGGGTAATAATTACATTACTTCATTGCTATGATTAAAAACACGTATTCAAAAGTAATACGAGCTTTTGAATACGTTTTTTATATGTGATAGAAGCAATTGATTGTTGAATTTTTTTGGGAGGGTGTTTACATGACACAAGGTACAGTAAAATGGTTTAACGCAGAAAAAGGTTTTGGCTTCATCGCAGTTGAAGGTGGCAATGATGTATTCGTACATTTCTCAGCTATCCAATCTGATGGCTTCAAAACTTTAGAAGAGGGCCAAAAAGTTGAATTCGGCGTAGAAGAAGGCAGCCGTGGACCTCAAGCAACGAATGTAGTGAAACTATAATCTTCACTTAACATAGACGTGCATATAAAAAGAGACATTCGTAAATGGATGTCTCTTTTTCCTGTGTCAGGATTTATTCATCCTATCAACTTGCACAGGTAGCCCCACCGTATGAACCATTCCATCCTGACTAATATAAATGAATTTGATAATACTTTTTTGGGCGTCCACGCGTGGTGGACGTGTTGCTTGGTAATTCGTGTGCTAAATTTTTCTCATGGAGCTGCTTTAAAATGCGGTTTGCAGAGCGTACCGTAATGCCAAGATGTGTACTGAGCAGTTCTCCACTGACGATCGTTGTCGTTAGTTTTTCCAGCATCGCTTCTATTTTTTGTAATTGTAATAAGGGAATATCATATGTCGTACTTAAATTTTTTAGATGCTGTTGTTTTTCATCGTCAAACTGTAGCATCGTTCCATATAGTAAAGGCCCGATTTCTCGCGAATTTTCAATAATGTATCCCTGTGTTTCCTTTGAAGAGCAGAGGGTTGCGGCTTTTTTAGCAAACTCCTGACTTTCAATTAGAGAGTCACCAATTCCCCACCCTATTCTAACAGGAAACGATAGCTTCTCATTTAAAAAATCAACTAAATGACAATGTGAATAACGATTCGTTGTACTTAAAAATTGCTTATACGTCGTGATAATGGCAATAAACGATGCCTCACGATGTACGATAAATGAGCTAGCATACAGTTGTTTGAAATCTAATATAGTTTTATATAAGGCAATTTGCCGATATTCTAGGTCTTCTATATTCGATTTATCGATCGGAATTAAAATATGCACTACCACTACTTTATTTTGGTTAAGCTGTCGAATTCGCAGTTGATTGAGAAAATGATCTAATGTTAATTGCATGGCATATTGAGACGGGTAAAAAGCGATAAATGGTATATTTTGATCAGCTAAGCGCTCACGTATTTCTGCAATGCGGGTAAAGCTCAAATCAACCTTGTTTTCCTTATGCAATTGTAGATGCCATTCAGCAGCTTTATCGACAATATCGCTACTTGCGTACTCGCTCATCGTTTGGCTAAAAAGATAAGGTTTTTTTCCTATCGACCATTCATGAATGCCCAAATAGCCGTTTTCCTCATAGCAAAAGTCGATGGCAATGCGATTCATAGCAATCTTTTTCTCATAAAAAAGCTCCGTAACGGTACGGTAAAAATCACGCTCTGAAATATCAAAATAATGCATAGGTACCGTTGCTTCTTGAAAATGCGTTTGAGCATAAAAATATGGAATTTGTCCGCTAAAAAGCGCTCCATCTCCCCCCTCCAAATACTTTTCTAAAAGCTCATTCAAATGTTCAAAATCAGTATAAGCATAGTAATGAAATTCACAAAAAGAGGGTTTAATTTTTTCAAGCTGTTGAACCCATGAAAGTGAGCGTTTTGCGGTAAAAACATTAATTTTATACATACATATAGCTCCTTAATAAAAAATAAATATTGAAAATAGTCAGAAAATATGGTTTCTTTGTATAAAGGACATAGATTTTCAATGTCTTAAAATAGAGACATTGGATTCTTAAAGGTTAAGTCTAATAAAGTATAAAAGGAGATGAAATTTATGCAAGGGAATTCACAAACAATTAAGAAAAAATCTTGGATTGACAATATGTTAGATAAAATCGAGCGTGCAGGTAATAAGCTACCGGACCCTATCACGTTATTTATTATTCTAGCAGGTATAGTACTAGTTTTATCATGGGTTTTATCCATGCTCGGTATTTCAGCAGTTCAACCTGGGACCGAAGATGTCATTCAAGTAAAAAATCTGCTAAGTCAAGAAGGACTTATCTTAATTTTAACGCAGATGGTTTCAACATTTACAGGTTTCGCTCCATTAGGGCTAGTAATCGTGACCATGATTGGTATTGGTTTAGCTGAGCAAACAGGCTTAATTTCAGCTGTCATGAAGAAAATTGTGATGTCAGCACCTACAAAATTAATTGTACCTTTTATCATATTTACAGGTTTAGTTGGTAACTTAGCGGCTGACGCGGCATTTATCATTTTACCACCAATTGCAGCCATGATTTTTATGAGTATTGGTCGAAATCCATTAGCAGGCTTAATTATTACATATGCAGCTGTAGCTGGGGGCTTCAGTGCGAACATATTAATTAGCTCTCTAGATGTATTATTATTAGGGATTACAGAATCAGCAGCACAAATAGCAGACCCCGCGTACACTGGTCGTGCAACGATGAACTACTATTTCTTAATTGCTTCGACGTTTTTATTAGTCATTATTGGTACATGGGTTGCAAAGAAGTTTACAGAGCCTCGCTTTGGTTCGTTCCATGGTGAAATTGAAAAGCTAGAGCCATTGACAGCTTTAGAGAAGAGAGGATTAAAGTGGGCTGGAATCGTAACGCTAGTTTATATTTTAGTCATTGCTTTTACAGTCATACCTTCGAACGGTCTTTTACGAGATCCTGCCACAGGTGGCTTTTTAAACTCACCTTTCATGGCAGGCATTGTACCTATCATGTTATTCTTCTTCCTATTACCTGGGCTTGCCTATGGGATAGCAGCGAAGGAGGTTAAAAACGATAAGGAAGTTGCAGAGAAAATTTTTAAATCCATTGCAGATATGGCGCCATTTATTGTATTAGCATTTGCCGCTTCACAAATGATTGCCTTTTTCAACTGGAGCAATATTGGTTCTATTTTAGCCATTAAAGGTGCAGAGCTTTTACAAGCATTGAATTTTACAGGTTTACCAATGATGATAGGATTTGTTTTAATTTGTGCCTTTGTCAACCTATTAATCGCCAGTGCTTCTGCAAAATGGGCTTTACTTGCACCAATTTTCGTACCAATGTTCTTATACTTAGGCTATTCCCCAGCGGTTACGCAGATGGCCTATCGTGTAGGGGATTCGATTACAAATCCAATTACCCCTATGTTACCGTATTTCGCGATTTTACTATCATTTGCAAAGCGCTATGATAAAAATATCGGTATAGGCACGCTTATATCTTCTTTATTGCCGTTCTCGGTGTTTTTCGCAATCGGTTGGATTATCCTCTTCGCCATTTGGTTCCTACTAGGTTTACCGCTTGGCCCTGGAGATTATATTTACTTAAAATAAGGAGTGTTAGAGAATGACAACATTACAACAACAGTTAGCAGATTTATTAAAACATTATGAAGAAGAGACAATACAGCTTCGTCGTCATTTCCATGAAAATCCTGAGCTTTCCTTTGAGGAAGTTGAAACGCCAAAAACCATTGCTGCCTTTCATCGTGCATTAGGTCATGAGGTTCGTGAAGGTGTAGGTGGCAATGGAGTTGTGGCAAAGCTAGTTGGTGGAAAACCAGGGAAAACAGTAGCGTTACGAGCAGACTTTGATGCTTTAGCCATTACGGAAGAAACCGGCTTACCTTTCCAATCGAAAATTAAAGGGCGTATGCATGCTTGTGGCCATGATGGACACACAGCTTCCCTCTTAATCTTAGCGAAGGCGTTTAATCAAATGAAGGATGATTTAGAAGGAACAATCGTCTTTATTCATCAACATGCTGAGGAACTTGCGCCAGGTGGAGCTATTTCGATGATTAGAGATGGCTGCTTAGAAGGTGTAGATGTTATTTTTGGGACACATTTATGGGCACCCACTGATCTTGGCAAAGTGCAAACAGCTAAAGGACCATTAATGGCTGCAGCAGATGGTATTTATATAACGATAAAAGGCAAGGGCGGCCATGGTTCAAACCCAAGTGACACCAAGGACTCCATTGTCCTTGCAGCTCAGTTTATTACAAATTTACAGCAGCTTGTGGCACGTCGCATCAACCCATTACGTCCAGCAGTAGTATCAATTGGCCATATTGAGGCATTAAATCCATTCAACGTCATTGCTGATCAAGTGTACATGAAGGGTACGGTGCGCACTTTCCACGAGGAGGAGCGTAGTTTGTTAGAGCATGAAATCGAAGAGCTTTTAAAGGCAACTTGTTATTTAACAAAAGCTGATTACGAGTATGAGTATGTGCGAGGCTATCCGCCTGTTGTGAACCATGATGCAGAGACTGAGCATATAATGGCGTCCGCAGAGAAAATTGCAGATGTTGAGACTGTTGAAATAGTTGATCCCAATATGGGCGGTGAGGACTTTGCCTATTTCTTAGAGGAAATCCCCGGCGCGTTTTTCTTCACAGGGGCGAAAAACCCTGATTGGGAGGAAGTCTATCCACACCATCATCCGAAATTCGATATCGACGAGCGCTCATTACGAATTGCCGCCAACGTTTTAGGTCAAGCAACGCTAGACTATTTCGCAAAAAATAATTAATAAAAAGCATTACGAAGTGCTACATGCATTTCGTAATGCTTTTTTCGGTTGAATATTTTAATAAGAAGAAAAGGATGGTCAAAGCTAAGAGGTTCTCTCACTAGTTGGAGCAGTTACCTAACTAGTTTGAGCGCTTTCTTTTCACTTTGGAGCGATTACCTGACTAGCTTGGGCGCTCTCTCCTCACTTTAGAGCGGGCTCCTCCTCACTCAGTCAGGATTACTTAGGAGTCAAGACCCCCTACCTCTAACTAGGCATAGGAATGTAAGCCGGCAATGACTAGATTGACAAATACTTGGTTGAACACAATAATGCCGAAGCCGATGATGGCCAACCAGGCTGTTTTTTCTCCTTCCCAGCCTTTGGATAAGCGAAAATGGAGGAAGGCTGCGTAGAATAAAAAGGTAATTAATGCCCACACCTCTTTCGGGTCCCAGCCCCAATAGCGACTCCAGGCAATTTGCGCCCAAATCATGGCGAATAGCAGGCCACCTAATGCAAATAATGGGAAGCCGATAACAACTGCGCGATAGGAAATCTCATCCATTAATTGTGGCTGTACGCGGCTTGTCCATGGCTTTAATAAGGCACTCACTGATTTTCTTGTGATGAATCGAATGACACCATATAAAATAGTACCCACGATAAATGCCCAGACAATCGAGTTTAATTTCTTGGCATCTATTTTATTTGTGATTTCGACACCACCGATTGCTTCACCCTTCTCGGTGACGGCTCCTTTACTGACAATCAGGGGCATCATGGAGTAAGTGGCTTTTTCTTGCTGTCCCTGTGCATTATCGAATTGTACCTGCACCTCTTCTGTGGCAAGACTGAAAAACGTCGCTACGCCAATAAAGCCAATGACAACCACCAAACAATACAACACAAACTCAAGCCCGTATGTACTGATAGATTTTTTGGAAACATCCAGCGTTCTTAATAAGTAAATTAAACCTGTAGCAAAGGATACAGATAAAATGGCACTAGAAAAGGCCACAGTCATGACATGAATTGTTAACCAGTGACTTTGTAATGATGGAACAAGCGGCGATACTTCCTTCGCGAAAACGCTTCCATAACCAAGGATGATTAAGGATACAGGAATCGTGAATAAGCCTACCACGATTTGCTTATATAAGAAATGGATAATTAAGTAACTTCCTGTAAGCATGATGCCAAAGAACGTCATAAATTCATACATATTACTGACAGGTGCATGGTCAACCGCCACCCATCTGACAACAAAGTACACGAGCTGTAGGGCAAAGGCTATATAAGTGAGCAATAGTCCTAGCTTACCGAATGTTTTTCTCTTTGATTTGACTGCTAGCCCTAATGGCACAATAGCAATGAGTAGTAGAATAAAGGCAATAAATAAGGCATTGCTACTAATGGATAATAAACTTTCTTGATTCAATAGAATCCCTCCAACGTCTCTTTTTCGGAATATGCTTCCAAATAGTAAGAACGTTATAGCGTGTAAGAAGTGCCATGTTTTCCCTTTAAATATTTTTATTTTTTCAAATTGTTACATTTTTATGACATGGAAATGGGGATGTGCTTGGTAGGATCAATCATTATGTAGAGGGAACGATAAAATGTCCCATTAAATGGAAGATAACTGTATCAAAAAAATGGTATGCCTCTATCTACATCTTACAAAAAATTGTAATAAAAGTCTATTTCTTTTTCTATCTACATGGGACAATAATGATGCGCACAAATAACATAACGTTATGTTTCATAAACTGGAGGCTTTTAATGAAACAAAATATTTATGATAATCCGATATTTTTTCATCACTACAAGACATTGAGACAAAAAGCATCTAATTATAACCGTCTTTTGGAGCAGCCCACGATGAAGGCTTTACTTCCACCGTTGACAAATTTACAGGTACTCGATATTGGCTGTGGTATGGGGGATTTCGCCAAGTATTGTATCGACCATCAAGCCAAGCACGTAACCGCATTAGATGTTTCGAGCAATATGCTGTCCGTCGCTAAACAGGAGCATGCCCACTCACAAATTGACTATCAGCTACAGGCAATAGAGGATTATGAGGCTCCTTCGGCTAGTTTTGATTGTATAACCAGCTCCCTATCTCTTCATTATGTCAAAGATTTCGATGCGGTCATTGGTCAAATTGCTCACATGCTACGTCCTAACGGTGTATTTATTTTCTCTGTAGAGCATCCTATTGCTACAGCTCGTCATACAACAGATGATAATTGGGTATATGATGACAATCATCAACGTCTGCACTATGCTGTGGATCATTACCAGGAAGAAGGCTTGCGTGAGCAAACATGGTTGGTGGATGGTGTTGTCAAATATCATCGCACTATAGCGACACTGGTCAATACATTGATTACCCATGGGTTAACCATTGATAAAATCGTAGAACCAATTCCAAGCACAGCAGCCATTCAACAGCTTCCTTCTATTGAAAAGGAGCTACGCAGACCATCCTTTTTATTCATCAAAGCAAAAAAATAAACGAAAGCCTCACCCTATGTTTGTGGTGAGGCTTGTTTCATATAAATAATTTCCGGGTCTCCCTCATCCAAGTTGTCGATAAAACCGCTTTTGACAAAGCCTAGGTTATGAAAAAGCTGGTGCATACGCCTATTGGACTGATTTGTAGAGGAGAAAACCTTTGCTGTTTTAGCCATTTGGATATAAGCGGTCATTAAGGCAGATGCGATCCCCTTTCTGCGCTCGGACGGCTTGACAATGACTAAGGAAATAAAGCTATAGCCAAAAAAGTCATTGCTAAATAGCAAAAACCCCCCAATGGTATCGGCGGATTGGTATAGCAAACAGCGTTTCTCTTTGATAGCTTGCTGAATTTCTTCCGCTCTGGATGAATCTCCAATTACTTCTTGATCGATTGTACAAAGTGCTTGTAAATGCTCCATTCTTGCTTCAATTATATGATGGCTCAATTTTCAACCTCCTTCATATAGTAGCTCATCACCTTTAGCTCATTTCGAAGTCCCATCGCCTGTCTGCCTTCATCGACAAAGCCACATCGCTTATAAAGTTCTTGAGCAGCTCTATTTGGTACATTGACCCCGAGCACCAGCTCATTGATGGATGGGAAATGCTTGCGAACAAAGTCAGGCAATAATTGGAGTGCTGTCTTGGCATAGCCTTTGCCCTGCTCATAAAAATCAGTGGAAAAGGAACGGATTAATAGCGCCTGTTCGTTGGAGGAGTAAGGCGTCACCCCCTCTTTTTCATGTAAGACAAAGAACGTGACTAGCTTGTTACCGTCCATTGCTAAAATGGCATGCCGACTATTATCCTGCTTAGCAAGTGCAATGCTTTCTTTTGGAGACTTTGTATAGCGTAGCTGCTCTTCTGTTAGGGTGTATTGTTCTACTAAATTTTGTGCTTTGTCCTCATAGAACATGAGCTGCATAGTCACTCGAATTCCTCCTCGTAAATAGCGGTGAATTCATAGTCTCCCTCTATAAGTTGCTGTAAATAATCCTCAAACGAAGCTGCAATCACCTCAAAGCTATCAGGATCATGGACATAACGAACCACCTGGCCAACTTGTCCTGCTTCATTTGGCGTAAAATCAATATATAGGCTTGATGTGCCCCCATTATTCATACAATCTGCAAAGCAGAGCCGTTCATTTAACGGGACATGCATATTAATCTTTTCATCTACTTCCACATACGCTAAAAATTCCTGATAGCGCTCATAAATTGTTTCACGCTTGTCATGATAATCTTTCACGATTTGCTCCACCGATTTTAAATAATACGGATAATCCCCTAAATCAGAGCCTAGCACTAAAACACAGATCGTTTCTTGCCCATGCTGACAATAATATGTACCATTGACATCCTGTAATAGCTCCACCAAAGCTTGTGGGCAGTTCGGAAATACTTCTAACAAGGCCTGAATTTGTGTCTCTGAAGCACCAAAAGCCTGTTGTAATTGTTGCTGCTCTTCTTGTGGTAAGTATTGTAATAAATTTGCAAAATATGTTGTGCGCATCTTAATCCCTCTCTCTCTTTAACTATGACATATTTTAACATAATTTCTTCCATTCTCTTAGTCCCTCATGCTACTATGGAAGTATGCACAAAAAAAGGGGTGGATTTATGAGTGTGAAAGATGCAGTAGACGTGAAAATATTACCAACAATCGTAGGGTTGTAACGCTACTTGCAGCCCTTATATAAGGGAGAATACAATAATGGAACATTATTTGAAAACATTTTTAACAGGTCAATCGATCACTTTACAACAAATGACTACTGCTGACCTAGAGGCTTTTATAGCAATCGAAAGCGAAATCACCTCTTTGCTACTTGCTAATGATGAGATTCCCTTTCCACAAACTGTAGAGGATCACACCGCTTTCTTTAACAGTATCAGCGGAAAGAAGGAGGAATACTTTTTCGGTATCTATGAAAAAGCGTCACAACAGTTAATAGGCTCCTGTGGCGTTTATGCAGTGAATTGGCAAAATAGCACTTGCTCAGTGGGCATTTCAATTGGGAAAGAGTGGCACGGCAAGGGCTATGGCACGGATGCAATGAAAACGCTTATTGATTTTATCTTCCAATATATAGCTGTTCAGAAAATCAAGCTTCAGGTTTTTAGCTTTAACCCAGCAGCTATTCGCTCCTATGAAAAATGTGGCTTCACAAAAGAAGGCATTTTACGCCAAGAAATTTTCCGCTTCGGTACATTCCATGACGTAGTTTTATTTGGCCTCTTACGCTCCGATTGGGAGAGGAATTAACAGAATAGCACAAGAGAGATACTATGATTGCTGTAGTATCTCTTTTTTTGTTCAGTCCTCTTGCCACACGCGTGTTACTTCCTGTAAGGATAGCCCTTGAAAGGCTAATCGATAGATATCTGGCATACTTAACGTTTGCCAAAATGCATAATCGTATTGGGCATCAAAATATTGCATCATCAATGCCATGATATTGCCATGTGTACCGTTAACGACAGACTCCTGTGGATGCGTGAGAAGGATGTTTCGCAAACTTGGAATAGCGCGAGCCATTGCCTGTTGATTGGACTCCCCACCTGCCCATGCAAAGCTTGGCTCCTGCCACACCCGTTGAACTGCTGCATGAAAATCCTCCAGCTTCCCAGTAGCAAGTTGTCTTTCTTTTAAAGCATCTATCGTTTGAACGGGTAAATGACGCGCCTGTGCAATCCCCTCCACTGTTTGAATGGCTCTACGATAAGGACTAGCATAAACTGCGTCGATTCGATGATGCTTCAAAAGATTTCTGACACACTCTGCATCCCTTTGTCCCTGAGCAGATAGTGGACGATGATATTCATCCTCTGAATAATGAGCATGTGCGTGTCTAACAAAATAAATTTCAGTCATCTGTTTCTCCTCTTTGATCTTTAGCTAAATGAACCTTCCAAATCCCCTCTTGCTGTTGCAGGGCGTATGTTTTTATGTAGCGCTGACTCCCAACGGAAATTTCCAGTTGAACGACCTGTAAATCAGGGGTGCTCGATTCATTAATCACTATTCGATCATAAAATCTATACATGAAATAGGTAACAAGCAAATCACCTGCAAGTGAATCCGTATAGTATTGCTCAAACAATTCTTTTGTGGGGAATGCATCATTGCTGTAAGTAATCGCATACAATGCATCCATACGAGGTTCCTCCACTAAATCAAACATAATTAGCAGCATTTCCTCTGGCGAAAAGGTCTGCAAATGACGAATTTCTCCATCGTTTAAAAATGCTTGATAGGCCTCTCTTTTTTCCAAAGATAAATCGGCTACATAGCTAAATTCAGTGGATGTGGATGTGGATTTCGATGTCGTATCCATGTCATACACAATGGTCGATTCCTGTAAGGGCTTCTCCCTTTCACATGCCGTTAGTAAACTTAAAAAAGCAATGATTGAAACCAGTTTTTTCATCATGCGCTGCATCACCTCATCTACCATCCATTATTCCATTAATTCCAAAAATTCTCAACATTTCACCATAGACAATGAAATGTCCCCATTTCTAAACAACAAAAAAGGGAATTTGCTAAAATGTGACAAGATATGAATTCTGCGATTAATTATCGGAAAATTCAATCTCTAATCACAACTTTTTTCTTAGTATAAAAGGCTTAAGACTTCTCTATTTTCCCCTTAATATTTTCTAAAACAAAGAACGTGAATAACCCTATCCAGCACATGAATAGGGTTTTAAGTCATGCATTAAATTCTATAAAAGGGGAAATTCACAGTATTATTTATCTATAATACATAAAAATTTTCAATCGAGCTAAATAGGATGAAGTACCTTATCTATGACTAAATTACGAATTTAAGAAACGATACACAATGTGACATTTTTTTTAATATAAGTGATATACAATGAAAAAGTTGAATCGAGGTCATAAAAATTTATTTCAAGAATATGGATAAAAAATTAGGAGGAAAATATCTTGGTTAACTTATTACTTAAACAATTCTTGAAGGCGGAAATTGAGATCAAACGAAGAATTATGTATAAAAAAGCAAAGGATCTTGGTTTCACCCACCCTATTGTAGTAGATTACAGTCAAGAATTGGATGTCTTACTTAATAGATATTTAAAACAAGCACAAGCTTCCTAATCATAACGAGGCATATAATAGAAGAAAGTATAGATATGATAAAGCCAGGCCATGTTTTATTGGCTGGTTTTATCGGGGATGATACATGCATTCACCTAGCCATTTCTCAGAATGTATAGAGAATGAAAAAGTAGGCGATGTTTTTGATAAGAAAACATTTGGAGGTTGAATGATGCACGTATTCATCTTAACTTTTATGGTTGTTTCCAAAATATTATTGCCACCTCAACATTCAGTAGACCATACATCACCCACACTTTGCACACCAACTGAAATAAATACACTATATCAATACCCAAACAACCAATTTCAATCGTTTCGTGATGAGGACACATTTTATCAGCAGCTTAATCGTGCGATTTATGAGGAATATACCAATGCTTCATTGAATATTCGTCAAAAGATGGCTTTTAAAGATGTAGCAAATGCGACAAAACGTTTTTATTTACAAACAGATGGTAAACAGGAAACAATAGACCTCTCTCAACATACTTTTATTCATCCCAATCGACAAGTTTATTTTTTAGCATCCTTTCAGCACAATACCGATGAATCCTATCGCAAATTTCTTGTCATCGACGCTGAAACACAAGAAGTAATACTGGGACATTCGCTTTTTCAAGAAAGTTCCAAGCACCTTTAATTCATTGTATGCACACCATGTAGATTCTAGTAGTCATTTCAAAAAAATAGAAGTAAAAATTTCTTAACAATTAAAAAGCTTGCGATGAATGACAAACATTCATCGCAAGCTTTCTTTACTTAAATTAAGCTAAACTTTTTTGTTGAATGGCTGCTGTGACTTCTTCTATTAATTGCTGTAGTGACTTATCAGTGGAATTTTGCTGACCATGTCTGCGAACAGCTACAGTTTGGTTGGCAACCTCACGATCACCGATAACCACAATATATGGTATTTTTTGCAATTGGGCTTCTCGTATCTTTTTGCCGAGCTTTTCTTGACGGTCATCTAATTGCACACGGATGTCTGCCTGTTGTAAAGCTTCAACAACTTGCTTGGCATAGCCTTGATGTGCCTCTGCTACCCCAATCACTTGGACTTGCTGTGGTGCCAGCCAAGTTGGAAATGCTCCGCCAAAATGCTCGATTAAAATACCTAAGAAGCGATCAATTGAGCCAAACACTGCACGATGGATGACAACAGGTCTCACCCTTTCATTGTGCTCATTAATATACGTTAAATCAAATTTCTCTGGTAGCTGGAAATCAAGTTGAACCGTTGCACATTGATGACTGCGCTGAATCGCATCTTTAATATGGATGTCAATTTTCGGTCCATAGAAAGCCCCGTCCCCTGCATTAATTGTATAGGCAATACCTAAATTGTTTAGGACATTTTCAAGTGCTGCTTCTGCTTGATCCCACAGTGCCAAATCACCCATATAATCATCTGGTCGTGTCGATAATTCAATCGTATACGCAAATCCAAAGACGTTGTACACTTCATCTATAATCTTTAAGGCCAGTGCAATTTCATCCTCAATTTGCTGTGGTGTTGCAAAAATATGGGCATCATCCTGACAAAAAGTTCGTACACGTAACAGACCATTCAAGGCGCCACTTAATTCATGTCGGTGCACTTGCCCAAATTCTGCCATACGTATAGGTAAATCCCGATAGGAATGTAAGGCATTTTTGAAGATCAGCATATGCCCAGGACAGTTCATCGGCTTTAAGGCAAAGCTTTGGTCATCCACCTGTGTGAAATACATATTGTCCTTATAATGATCCCAGTGACCTGACTGCTCCCATAAGCGTTGGTTCATCATCAGCGGTGTTCGTACTTCCCTATAGTCATATTTTGCTTGTAAATGTCGCAAATACGATTCCAGTTCATTGCGTAAAATTTGACCATTGGCTAAATAGAAGGGCATGCCAGGTGCTTCCTCTGAAAACATAAATAACGATAGCTCTTTACCTAGCTTGCGATGATTTCGCTTTTCTGCTTCCTCCAAGAAGATAAAATGATCGCGCAGTTCCTCTTTTGTAGCAAAGGCAACGCCATAAATACGCTGAAGCATTTGATTCTTGCTATCGCCTCGCCAATAAGCGCCTGACACATGCATTAATTTAAAATGCTGTAATTTGCCTGTAGACGGGACATGTGGACCACGACATAAATCATAAAAATCTCCCTGCTCATAAATCGTAACTAGCTCATCTACAGGAATTGCCTCCAACAGCTCTAGCTTTAACGCATCATGGGCGAATAATTGCTTTGCTTCTTCACGTGAAACCTCGCGTCTATGAATCGGGATATTTTCCTGTACAATTTGTTTCATTTTCTTTTCAATTTGCTGTAAATCACTCGGTGTCAGTGTATCAGCAATATCTATATCATAATAAAAGCCATTTTCAATGACTGGTCCTACTCCAAATTGTGCATGTGGATAAAGTCGTTTAATTGCCTGAGCTAATAAATGGGCCGTAGAATGGCGAATGACCTCGATCCCTTCCTTTGAGCTTGCATCGTACAATGTAATTTGTGCATCTTCCATAATCGGGCGCGTCAAATCAATGATGGTTCCGTTAACACTCCCTGCGACTGCCTTTTTACGAAGCTCTGGACGAATCGCTTGTGCAATATCGGTTAGTGTCACACCTTTAGTAAATGCTTGTTGTTGACCATCTGGAAATTGAATGTGAATACGTTGATTTGACATGTTTCTCTACTCCTTTTAGTAATAAAATCAATTACACCTTGGCATAATTGTGTAGATAAAAAAAACACATATCCGCCCCTAAGAAGGGACGAGTATGTGTTGATTACCCGTGGTTCCACCCAAATTCCCACTAGTTTATAAGCTAGTGGCTCATTGATTTTGCTGTAACGCCGCAAAAAAACGGTGCAAGTTTCCAAGCACGGCTCCAAGGTAGTAAGATGGGAATACGACATTAGGAAGCTTGCAGCCAAGGCCTCCCTCTCTATAAATGGTTAATCGCATCTCTTGTCCTTATCATTGCCCATTTCATTTTGTATGAAATTGTTAATTACTATAACGAATAGTGAATTCTTTGTCAAACACTAAAAAAGAAAAAAATTTAGCGACGGACTTGCAATGGGCGTTCTGGACGTTGAACACAATAGTGACAATGCGGGTCATCACATGCCTCCTCTTGCCACTCATTACACATCGCACAAAAATAACTATCAAACGTGTCATCATAGATGATGGAATTTTGACAACTCGGGCATTGTTGATTTTTTTGAATCGTACCGCTGATTTCTAGCCCATCAATAATCACTATATCTTCGCGCTGTTCAATTCGCATTTTATTATTATCTCCTAATGATTTTTCACTTCTAAGGTCTCATCTTCAGATTGCCATTCTACATGGATCATTGGCTTTGTTTCTCGTTTAAAGATTTTCTCACTTTCTTTTTTTGTGAAGGAATAATAGCCATCTTTATTTAACTGAACATCACTTAAATTTTGGGATTCTTTTGTCCCCTCAATTGTAATTTCTAAAGGCCCCAAATCATCATCATCTCCCAAATAAAATAAGCGTAAGCCCACCTCACCATTACTATGATAGATGGCTTTCCAATGTTCACTTTTGGCGATATAATGTATCTCCTGCTTGGGGCTTTGACAAGCTGTCAATAGGATGATGAGGGCAAGTGGAAACATCCATTTTTTCATTAAATATCCCCCTAACCTTGTATGGTGATAGCCCACCCTGTCGGCTTTTCTTCAAAGGCATCCTCGTATTCTGTAAAAACAAAATGAAGTCCCCTTAAATCATCTGGCAAGGGTGGTGTCACCACATACGTACTGCTTTCATGTCCATTTGAGCCACCTGTACCTTTACTTCGGCATTCATAGGACGCATCAATGTATAGACCAAAATGTTTTCGTTCTAATTTTTGCTGAATCGTTAGCTGAGGTTCTTGCTGCTCATCCCAATCGATTAATAATTGCACCACACTTGCATTGTCATATTGACGAACATAAGAAACCGTATACAAACGCTCTCCCTTTGTTACCGTTTTCAATACAGGGATATAGTGACGGAAGCCTGAAGGTTCTACCTTTGAAGTATAGTATTTTTCTGATTTAATCAACTGGAAGAACAACGCTAAAAAAGTATCATCGAAACCATATTGCTGTGCCCATTTCGAAATGGTATCATCCGAAGGCAAGCCTGGAGTAAGAGCAGCTTGCTCTTTTCGTTGCTGCAAAAGTGCACATATTTGCTCATCTATTGTGACAAGCCTTGAATCATTGTATTTGCTATGTTGTTCGGACATCTATATCCTCCTTCCTCCTGCAAGTCCTTCTTCTTTCTATACGTTATTTTCCGCAATTGGTTCCATAAACAGCCTATTTTTACTTGTAAATACAAAAAAAGCTATCCAATACATTGGATAGCTAGTTCGCTAGCATATCATTGTGCCAGCTAGTCGAGTCTGATAATTGATATGTAACCATATTGGCTGTCACAGCGAGAATAACACCCGCTCGGGACATATGAGAGGTATTTGGCTTTTCCAATACAAGGACCACGTAGCCCTCTCCACGTCCTTGCTCATCAAGCGCATTCGTCGCATTGATTTCAAAGGTGGAATACGTTTGCTCATTCGTTGCATACAGAAGTCGTTCTTCATCATACACGCCATGTTCTTTTAAATTATAGCTGACAGGCATCCACCCTTCAGACCATTCAATACTGCCTATCATTTCTCGTTTCCTTCTGGCAAGACGTCCAATGGAATACCTAAAATATATCTTCATAATCGCTTGATTGTCTTCATTTTTTCCTTCACAAGTGGCTGTCACTTCAAGCATAATATCATTTTTTAAAAGCTTTTTCATAAACACTAATGCCACAGTGATAACACAGATAAATAGTACTATACCCAAGATGATAAATGCCATTAGGTCCCTCCTAGTATCACAATTGCTGTTAATACAATATTACCATGTTCTAGGAGGGATAGGAGCTTTTCACCAAACAATCTTAGAAATTGACACAGGCATAAAGGATAAGACAAAAAGTGATTATTTGTTGGCTTGAAGCTCAACTGTAAGCGTAAAAGGTATTTTTAAGTATTCATAGTGTATCGTTACTTTCTGGTTGTTAGATGCTAGAACTTGTACTGCATAATGCTGTGGCTGCTCGCCAATAGCTTGTTGATTTATGTATCTTTGAGGTACGATCGTTCGCTGTGCTAATTTATGAAAAGATAGTTGATCATTTCCCTCTAGCTTTGTTTCCGCCTCAAAAGGTTCTGACATACTTATTACAAGCTTCGTATTATCAGGACGCTGATCATTCACCAGTATTTGCTTTAGCTTAATTTCACGCAGCCCTGTATTTTCAAGTGCGATGATTTTGATTGCTTCATTGCCTTGTTTGCTGCTATAGCTTTGAATAACAAGTGGTGGATTGCTCTTGAGATAAATCATAAAGATTGCCCCGACCACTAGCACACTCAGTACTAAAATAAATAGTATTTTTTTCATACTTTCCCTCCCTTTCCTCCCAACTAGTATAACAAAAACAACCTGACTTATTGACAGTCAAGTTGTTTTTGTAAACGTATTTCATCTCGTATTGGAATACCATCATTACCAATGAGTGGGATAGAAGGCTTATAGGCTCTTGCTTTTTCCACTGCATTACGCAGTATTTCTATTAAACAATAGCCTCGTTTTTGATAGAATTTCAATGCATGCAAATTATCGTTTGTTGTAATAAGTGATATGCTTGTACAGCCCTGCTCCATTGCTGCTTGTTCTACTGCTTTCACAAGAGCAGAACCAATACCTTTCCCCTCAACCGTACTATCTAACGAAATGATTTCACAGTCCTCTTCCCACATGATATAAGTGATTAAACCGATCATCATTTGTTGCTCATTCATAAAAGCAAAGCCCGCTAATTCACTACAATCATAAATGCCACTGGAAATGACCATCTCTGTCGTACCCCAATGTTCCTGAAAAAATTCGCTTACAGTTCGTTTTGGTAGTTGATGTATGGCAATAATCGTCATTTTATAAACTCCTTCTT
Source organism: Lysinibacillus sp. GW823-FHT02G10 (assembly GCF_058797135.1). NCBI lineage: Bacteria > Bacillati > Bacillota > Bacilli > Caryophanales > Bacillaceae > Lysinibacillus > Lysinibacillus sp. GW823-FHT02G10. Next base: position 1,014,328 of record NZ_JBXAJI010000001.1, on the reverse strand, counting down.
AAATGGAAATATGAAAAACCCCTGCAATCGCTTTTTGTATGCCTAAAAATATAGCCCAGGATAGCACACCAAGTCCAATAGCTAGTACAATATGTACGGAGGATTTCATCGCCATGTAAATCACAAATAGCATGCACATCGTTGCAGGCAAGCCAACGATAACGCCTACCGTAAAGCGTTGAATGTGCTCACTCGACTCACTTTGCACTGTCAGCCAAATAATGCTTAAAATACTCACCAATGGCAACGCAGCAATAATTCCTCCATAGGTAGGAAATCGTCGTGCAACCTCCGTCACAACGCCAATGATGGCTGCTGAACTCAAAATTTTAAAGAATGTATACATTATTTTGCCACCTCACTTAGACGTCGAAACGCCTGTAGAATGGCTTGCTGTTCCTGCTCAGTTAGCTGATTAAGTGCATGCTGTAGCTTATCATCATCTAGCTCCGAGTTTTTCTTCAACACTTGTAGCCCTTCTGCTGTCAAATGTAGCATGACCTTACGCTGGTCGTCACTTGCACGCTCCTTCATCACCCAGCCATGACGCTCTAGCTTTTTCACATGCTCTGATGCCGTATTAGGAGAAATATTTAGTAACCCTGCTATATCACGCACCGTCACTTCCTCTTCCTTTTGTATCATTTGCAAAATACGCACACTCTGATGGGAAATAACATCTTCATGGGTTGTATGTAGATGATAGAATATCGTTGTAAAATAATCATTTATATCTTTAATCATTGTAATAACTCCTTTAATATATCGTTCAAAACGATTATATCGTATACAACGATATATTAAAAGTGACCTCGTTAAAGTTTTTATTTTCAGATATTTTCTTCAGTAAGCTTAGCATCTGATAGCCATCTGAGGGTAAACCTGCATAGGGCTTATACCAGTTTGGATAAATTAGCGGGACTGCTGTTGCAAGAAATTGAAAAGTATTCAAATAAAAAAGGCTATTGAAAAAATAGTGTATCCCTGCATAAGCAGCAAAATAACGGGCTAGATAGCTGGCAAAAAGTAATACTGCTAAAGTCATGATAGGGCCACCCGCTATAAATCCTAGCGACTGCTTGCGCGTTAAGCTACTCCCTTGTTGTGGGGTACAGAAGCCAAACAATCCCCATCGAATATGGAAATGTATACGACCTATACGCAAGTTTTCAGGAAGATGTTTTGCACCTAAATAAACATGGACTCGTTCCTTTGAACATACTATAACACCCAATGTATGCCCAATTTCATGCAGCAGCGTAGAGATTGGTATGCCTACTACATATAAAAGCATAAAGGATAGAATGGACATTACTACTCACCCCCTCTCAAAAATTCTATCTATTTTTCATAAACATCTATCTTTCTGCGCTTCTTGCTAAATAGTATCAATGGGTACTTGTGAACACTTACGTTCTACAGTATTATTACTCTATTCTGAATTTAATTGAGGGCATCCCATGTTATACTTTCTCTATTTTTTAGTAGGTGGCACAATCATGGTGCTAGCGCTACTACTTAGCCAATCTAAGTATTTATTTTTATCAGGTATTATTACGGCCTTACCGATATTGACGCTCATTAATATGGGCATGCAAATGAAAAATATGAAAGAAGATACCTTTCATACTGTTCTTCAAAACACGGTATTTGGAGCGGTTGGCATGCTATTATTTACTGTGCTCACGTTTCTCCTAACAAGCTGGTTTAAACCAGGCATCTCTGTTATGAGCGCGCTCGCTGTCTATGCCCTATTTATGCTTTCTGGCAAATATATTTTATCCATGTTTGCCTAAAGAAAAGGAGCTGCCCTATGACAGCTCCTCATTGATTATTTTCACATAAACACCCTGCTCAAACCTTTCCAAAGCAGAGACATTCATTGCTTTGACATAGTTAGATACCTCGCTCGCCTTCCATAGTCGCTGTTGATGATAGATAGCTGGATCGATGAGTCGCACTTTATTGCGAAAATGAATGTCATGATTCTCTTGTTCTTCTCTTACCTCTACATTTTCATGTAATTGTTGTACAAGAGCTTGAACGTCTCGATCATGTGAAGCCTTCATCTGCTGCAATACCTCATGATCAGTCTTTAGGAAATCTTCAAGCGTTAGAATTTGTTTTGCTAGCGACAGTTTTAATACATTCGCTAACGAACTTGTCGCATAGATATTTAAAGGGTGCAAGAAAAAATCTAACACTTCCTGATAATAAATTTTTACAAACCATTCTGCACGCTCAATCGTTTTAACACACAATTTCCCCTGAAAAACGAATAAGTCCTGTAAAAATTTTTGGATATCTTCAAGGGCTAAATTTCCATAAAAATACATATCTCTTAATGTATAATCTATACGATCCGCACACAATGCTGGAGCAGGTTGTTCAAGTAACGACCATCTGGATGTATCTAGTATGTTCTCTACCTCGTAGCCATATTTTTCAAGAATCGCAGGTATTGAAGACTGTTTGATAACATCCATGAATATCGCTTCATGGTAATCTTCCGCCTCATTTTCAAGGACCACATCCACCACATAGGAAAAAGCGGTATGGGACACATCATGTAATAAGCCTGCCACCTGCTCCTGCAATGAACCGCCAAGCTGTCTAATAAGCAGCATGACACCTACAGAATGCTCAAATCTTGAAATAGTCCACTTGCTATTTACTAGAAAGCCTGCCCCAGCCTGATGAATTTCCTTTAAGCGTTGAACTGGCTTACTTACAATCAATTCCTCTAACAAACCATCGATTTCGAACTCCCCATATAAGGGGTCACTAATCAGCATTTATATTCTTCCGACTAATCACAAAGACTCCACCACAATGCGATAGTGGGTAAAATGTTAACTCACAAATTTCCTGTAAGGCAACCTTTAGCTCCTCATGGACAAAGTAAAATTCATCCTCGTCCCAGTATCCCTTGCTATCTTGACGACATTGCTCCAGCTGCTCTCTTGTCTGGAAAGCTACATCGCCAATTAAAATTTTCCCTGTTGGTGATAGGTGCTGTAATAATTGTGTGATATACAAAGACTTTTGCTCATCTGTAAAATGATGGAGCGCATACGTACTAATAATCGCATCATAGGGCTGCTGTAATAGCTCCTGTGGCAAGCCATTCATTAAATCCCACTCCATTAAGTGAGCCTCTGGCATTTTTTCCTTGGCAATGGCAATCATGTTCGCAGAAAAATCAAAGCCATAAATCGAATGCCCCTGTTCATAAAGCTTCGCCGTTAATACCCCTGTTCCAAAGCCAATATCTAAAACTGTGGAAGCGGGAACAGCCATCACTTCATTGAAAATTTTATTTAAAATCGCTTTATAGCCTGCAAATGGGTATTGATACTTTTCCTCACTGTGTTGTACCGTTTGGTCGTATCCATCGGCCCATAAATCAAAACCTTCTTTATTTAATAGCATAGTGCCTCCTACAATGTATAAATTCTCCAAGCATTCATTAATTTACGTTCAGTCATCTGTTTCATCATAAATCCCCCTTCATTAACCAATTCAGTCCATTATACCAATTTATTACCTTTCCAACAATTCAGAAAATAAACAGTGCATTATCAATTTTCAAATTTTCATAAGCTGTTATAATATCAATATGTATAAAAATTACAATAAACATTCTGGATAATATTTTATTATAAATTACCAAAATATTACCACATTCAACTTTTTACGATATTATAATACTGGGTAGTTAAAATATAAAAGGAGATGACTTAATGCAAGGTACAAACAAAAAGGCGTTGTTATGGATTAGCATTATAATGAGCTTAATGTCCATTTTCTTTGCATCTTTTGGTTCTAACAAATTTGGAGCCCCATTCCCCTTTATAAGTTACATCGGTGAGAATGAGTTATCATCTGCAATTGCTCTATTTACTAAAAATGGCATTACTCAAATTAACTTTAATATACTTTATTTCTTTATAAATGTTACACTAATTTACTTTATTCTTTTTTATGGTAGAAATATAATTAGTTCATTAAAATTAATTAAACAATCCTAATTCTTATACATCAAGATTACAAAAATTAGCCTAACAAAAGAAAAATAAATAGTGTCCTACATATAATGAAGATGGAAATGTTGATTATAGACAAACAATTTCGTCTAATAAATTTGCATGAACCTTTGCATCTTATACCATTGTAAAGGGAGTAAATTTCAAAACAATTCAAGAGCAATTAGGGCAATCACATGTTACTATATCTATAGACACTTATAATTTTTAACAAATTAATGTAAATTGGTCGCCTGTTTAATTCAACCTATTATAAAACCTCATGTAAAACCCATATAAATCAACGTTTCCTTTAAAGGAGGGATCTAAATGATCGCATTCACTTGTAATGCATGCTCTAGAACGACTTCTTTAGGTCAAAGAGGTCAAGATTAAGTTATAAACTAACAGAAATTGAATGATCTCTTTAGGCCAAAAAGTAATCAAATAGCCTAATAAACAGGAGAGATTTCAAATGGAACAACAAACAATTCAGCCGTTTTTAACGGTTGCCAACTATCATTTACTAGAACAGCAATTAAATAAAATTTTACATGCACTGACAACAACAAAGGATAAAAACGTTATCCTAGCGGTACGTGGCCTTGTTGATACGGAGGTAACAACAAAATTAGCATTATCAGCAGCAGAAACAATGCTGATAGACCAGCTTTTTGCTGTCACAGATCGTGCACAAGGTGATGCATTTTTAGAGCAATTAAAACCATATGTCATCCCATTCAAGCCGGTGACCGCTAGTACGCTTAAAGCCTTATTTAAAAAAGAAAAGAAGCTCAAGCTACCAAATCTAGAAGCACTCGATTTTCAGCAAATTTGTTATCTTGCTTGGGATGATGCTGGCACACATCGAAAGTATGTTGTCCTTGAGCAAAATGGGCAGCTAAAAGGGATCAAAGGGATATTTGCCAATAACACCGTTCGCGGCATTTGCGCTATCTGTAATCGCCATTCAGATGTAGGCCTATTTACTACGTCCATTAAAGGACAGGTGGTAGGCACGTTTACCAACCACAGTAATTACATTTGTGCAGATAGTCAAACATGCAATGAACATGTTACGGATATGAACAGAACACTGGAGTTTTTCGAGCGTATTACACAAAAATAAATGAACGAAGGCAGAAATGTTGTGCAAACAACATTTCTGCCTTTTAACTTTAAAAGATTAACTTTTCGGGTTTAGAAAAAGTTATCGGTTGGGATTACGATCAATAAATTCCTCTATTTCATCGGCTAATCCGTACACAAGATGGAAATAGTGTTTCTCCGACATGACACCCTTTTTTCGCCATTTTTGCATTTCTTCATAATGAAATTGATAAAAATAGCCTTCTACATCTCTTCTAGCAATTCCTTTTTTCTCCGCCATCTCTGCAATCGAAAGACCTTTCCTCCACTCTTGGTCGTATTCCTGCACTGTCATGCCCAAAAATTTACTTATAGCTTCATAATCATATTTCACATGGTATACAAGAATACCTTCCTTATTTTCTTCTGCATATACGGTTGAAGAAAATGAGAAAACTACGATAAATAAAAGCACATACACTTTATTGGCACTTTTCATTTTGGAACCCCCATACTTTTTGAGGTTAATGTGTGTGGTTCTCATCATTACTATGTATGAAGGAAATCGTGGAAGTGATGAAGAATGTCAGCGAAGAAGAGAAGATTTTTTATTTATCCTTCGTGAATGATTTAGTCCAAAATACCAGGGTTTGTCATTAGTCATGTAATACAAAATGAAGCATGATACTATTCACGCAAATTTTCAATTCTACGTTCTTATCGATCGATATCTCTTGTCTAAAATCGATTAAGTCCTTTTCCTCTACATGAATCATTTTCGCGACACTAGCCGTTGAAAACATGTAATCCTTAATGAGGTCATTCAAAAGCAATGCGGCTCTTTCCCTTGCATCAAAGCCTTCAAAGCCAACACATAACATAACTATTTTTCGTTCAATCTTATCTAGCTGCTCCGTCGTGATGCTGCCCTTGTTATTCAATAAACTATCCAGCTCATTCATTGGTAAATCAAATATTTTCGCAAGTTGCTGATGATTGAAACTGAATTTTTCAGCCACTTCTTGAATTTGCTGTCTCAGGTAATCGAATCGGGAAATATCCGTGACAAAAGATACTTCTGCCCTATCCTTCCATTCTTTCACAGTAGTAACCCTCTTTTCATTCTTTTTTATGTATCAAATGAAACTATATTAAAAATGAGGACGCCAAAAAAGTGGCAGTATTAATAAAAAAACGGAAATCGTAATAAAAATGGTAGTGGTTGTAGGGGATAATTTTTGGCGATATGGACCATTATAAAATCCCGAAAACTGCAGTTTATTACGATAGAGGACAAACAATAAACTATATATGGCGATTCCCCCCAGCCACCCAGCGTATGAACCATCAACATTTATTCCAAAAGAGGTATAAATAAGCCTGGCGCCTCCCCACATCACGCATCCAATAATGGAAAAAAGGATAATAATTCTTATTAATTCTAAAAATATTTTAAATGTAATCATCCATAGTTCTCTTATTTCCTTCACCAGCTCTCTCCACCTCCACAATCTGTAAAATTATTATAACACTTCCTGAATTAGTAATTCACTTAAACCGAGAATGTATTGTCGTCTATGGTGAGCTTACTTGTTGTGTCTTAATACGGTTTCAACATGAATTGGGTAGGAATTATAGAACAAAGTATAATTGGTGGGAAATGTATACTTTTATTATTTCCGCTTTATGAAAAATGACACGATTCCACCAAGTATCGAATATTCACTGACAAAAGAATGAAAAAACTTAATGCCCTCACTAGTATTAATAGCCAGCGAATACAAAAGAAAAAACCAACTTTATGCTAAAAAGCTGGTCTAGTTATTCAATCATTCATTTATGACTTGCTGTTTTTCATCTTCATAAAGAGCCAGAAAAGGTTGGCTATTTCTTCAGCTTCATATTTATAAATCGTTTCAGCGAAAGAAGCACGAAATGGCTGTAGCATGATCTCTAAAACACTCATGCGGGGTGTTTCTCTCTTCACTTCATCCAAAAGTAAGCTAGAGAGTTCGAGTGATTTTTGTGGAAGTTCGATTGTCGAGATTTTTTTACAAAATTTCTCTAATTTCTCTTGTATTTCTTTATTAGTAATGGACTTATAGGCTAGATCCTTTTCTAATAAAAACATTTCCTGTGGCTCTAATAGAATTTCTCCACTCTTAATCATTTCTGGCAGAAAACTTTCTACATATTTCAATGACCGAGTAACCACTTTTTTTAGATCTATCGTCATATTAGTAGCCAAATTCCAATAAAAAGATAAATATTGGAATGTGCCAAAAAAGACGACCGCACACTCATAATAATAGTGCTTTCCTTCTTCTCCATAAATATCATAGAATCTGTTTTTTAACCAGGTGATTTCATGAAAGCGATGTTCCGCAAGAATTTCTTGCAGCTCTTCATCATGCAAAAAGGAGATTTCTCGAAATAATGGCATTAAATTATATTTTTCTTTAATTTTTAATGTGGCGATTAATTGTTCAATTAAAACGTCTACATCATCTTTTTTCTTACCAACTAAAATTTCCTCTTTTAAAACATTTCGCTCTTGACGATTTTGCTCTAATACGGCTTTCAGGCATTCGTTTTTAGATGAAAAATAATTATAAAATGTACCTTTCGAAATATTTGCCTTATCTAAAATATCCTGAACCGATGTATGCTGATACCCTTTTTCAGTAAATAATTGTAATGTTGATTCGATAACGATTTGTTTACGATCTTTCATACATTTCTCCAATCTCTAAACACAATAACGAACTTACTACAATTATACTAGGAAAACTAGATTTCTTAAACTATGCAAATTTGATACTAGAGGTCCTCACTCTGTAGTGCCAATCCAAATCGGTTAGGTTTTTCTAAAATGTATGGATAGTAAAAAACCTTCTGCACACACTACTTTTCAGGAGGTGATATTTAATGGCGAATAATAACAACAACCAAAATTTCAACTCAAAAATTCCTAATGCAGCTCCAAACGCAATGAATTCAATGAATGTTGAATTCGGGAACGAGACTGATGTTAATCAAATCAGACAACAAATTCAACAAGCTGAAGCTAAAAAGCAACAGGCTTCTGGTTCTATGAACGCAATGAAGTCAACGAACGTTGAATTTGGGAATGAAACTGATGTTAATCAAATCAGACAACAAATTCAACAAGCTGAAGCAAACAAAAAATTTGCTTCTGGTAAATTTGCTAACGAAAATAATTCAAAATAGCTTTCATTCAACATCCGCAGCCGGCATCCTTGCCGGTTTTTAGTTTTTCACAATTTTGGTTAATTCCTTCAGGATAAAATTCCCGCTTTAGATTTTCATTCAGGTAAACCGAATTTACATACATCCAAATGATTCGATTCAAGTTATCAATTTGTTTTTTTAAAAAAATTTTTTGCTTCTTCTATTTGCTCCTTTGGTAGAGTCCGCAGTAATTCTTCTTCTAACCACGCTATCGTTTTGCTTCTTAAATAATTTCGCATGTGTTCTTCCGCTTCCAGCATGACACTATTGATCGTACAGTTCGATTGACTTGAACAAGACTCACACTTTTGGTTTTTATTTTGATAAGCAAAATTCGCTTTAATATTCTTACACTGAAATATCGGATCTTCACCTTCAACAGCTCGCACAACATCCCAAAATGTAATATCTTCAGGTTTTCTATTGAGTCGATAACCCCCTTTTACACCAGATACCGAGCTAACAATTCCTTCCTTGGACAATTTCCCTAAAACTTTTGAAAGATAGGTCTCCGATAATCCTTGAAATTCTGATAAATCCTTTATTCCTATACTTTCATTTTTTGGTACATCAATTAAATAAACAAGACTGTGTAGGGCATATTCAACCATCACACTATATTTCATTATTCCACCCTCTTAAAACATTTTGCTTACCATGATAGTAACACATTTTAGCTATACATAAATGAATCAGTTTGACAAACGAAAATGAAAAGCGTATATTGTAGACAAAGTTAATCAACGATAAAATCAATCGACGATTAGTAACAACTTTATTTAACTGGAGGATTTTTATGCGTAAACTACTTGTGATAAATGCACACCCTGAAGTGGAGTCAAAGACATCTTTGAGCCTTCAAGTATTAGATCATTTTCTAGGGACATACAAAGAAAATAAACAGGATGATGAAGTAATTGAGCAAATTAATCTATATGAAGACGTTGTTCCGATGATAGATAAGATTGTTTTAAGTGGCTGGGAACATTCACGAAATGGAGATCCTTTAACACACGAAGAAAATGAAGTTTTGGAACGCATGAATGAAATTTTAGTTCAATTTAAAAGTGCTAATAAATATTTAATTGTAATGCCTTTGCATAATTTTAATATTCCTTCAAAGCTAAAGGATTATATGGATAACATTCTAATTGCGCGAGAAACATTCAAATATACGGAAAATGGTTCTGTGGGCTTATTAAATGATGGAAGGAGCATGATCCTCATACAGGCAAGTGGTTCAATTTATACAAATGGCGATTGGTATACCGAAGTAGAGTATTCTTACAAATACCTTAAATCAATGTTTGCCTTTCTTGGAATAGAAGATTTTAATATTCTTCGTGTCCAAGGAACAGCCTTATTGAATACAGAAGATGTCTTGCAAAATGCACTTTATCAAGCGGATCAATTATCAGTTGAATTAGCTAATAAATAATGGAGGGATTCACAATGACACAACGTATGAATTATTATGAAATTGCACCAGATGCTATGAAGATAATGATGGAAATGGAAAAATACACTAAAAAAAGTAGTATTGAGAGAAAGCTTCGTGAGCTTATTAAAATTAGAGCTTCTCAAATTAATGGCTGTGCCTATTGCATCAACATGCACACTGCTGATGCGAAGAAAATGGGAGAGACTGAACAGCGCTTATACTGCATTAGCGCTTGGAGAGAATGTACTTTTTATTCAGATGCTGAAAAAGTAGCATTAGAATTAACGGAACATATTACGCTTATTCCAGAAAAACGCGTTCCTGATGAATTATATGAGCGTGTGCGCAAGCATTTTGATGAAAAGGCTTATGTCGATTTGGTTATCTTGATTAATCAAATTAACAGTTGGAATCGAATTTCTATTGCTATGGGCAATGTTGCGGAATAATAAATGGCTGCCTTAACAGGTAGCTATTTTTCTTATAGTAGTTTGATATCAATTTGAGTCGTACTTTCATTTGTCAGTCCCCCCTATCTCCCTTTAACAAAATGTTCAAATGTTTGTTTAGGCAATAAAAAAATTTCCCGGGTAAGCGCAAGAAAAGACAAATTCAATCCCACATTCCTCCATCAAGCGACTGATTTCTTCATTTTCCTTGCCTTTTGAAATACTGGCAGAAGGCAGGGGCTATAATTATTTCCTGTTAAATGTCTTCTATGACCATGCAATCTTAGAAAATTATTAGTGCACATACTTTCACTTACCTCTCTCAGTATTGTTTTTTCGCACAAAAAACACTCGTCATGTAAACGAGTGTTTCGTAATTAGTATGATAACCACTTAGGTGCTGTGTAGGTTTTTAAGGCTTTTTAAATTCTTAAATTCTTACAAGTTTATTAAGATTGGGGTTAAATATTGAGTGGTCTTTCACTTGTTTCCAACATACACGTACAGTGAACGTGTTTATTTTGTAATGGAAATTTGATTAGCGTATTTCGTATACTTTTGATAAAACTTAATAATATCAACTTACACCGTTTATTAACGTAATTCACTATATCGCATAGTTCATTGTATTTGTTTAACCTATGCAACTTTTGTTACTACCAATGCAGCATTATCATAAGTTATGACTCCCGTTGAACTTACTATGGCAACTCGTATAACATCACCCTGGTTTAACGCTAATTGGTCTGTTCTTGATACTAAATCTACTTCAATATTAGCAGCAGTTACAAAGGTTTGATATTCAATCTGTTTTGTTGCAAGAGGAGTCCCATTTATAGAGAGGCGGAAAATAATATTATTCGATATTCCTCCTGAACTTGCTCTTAATTCAATTGTAAACGTAACAGTATATACCCCTTGACTATTAACAGTAATAGAATCATCAATTGTACTTGGTGTTGTTCCACTGGAAGGTCCGACTGTGTCGAAATTAACATTTGGATCAATAGTAGGATTTCCTCCAGCTACGTTATATATTGAACCATAAGCTGGGATAAATTGTACTGCTTCTTCTTGAGTTGGCACATTGGGACAACTAGAAACCCTAAACTTGGAGAAACTTTTACAGTCTTCACACCCCTCGCAATCATTGCAAAGCTTATTGAATCCATGATTATTAGACAAATGTATCCTCCCTTCTATTATTTCGATTAGAATATTTTATGTTTTTTAGGTCATATTCGTTTGTACATAAGAAAGGAGTTTGCCCATGACATTTTTCCTTTTAATAAATACTAAGTACATCCCAGTCATTTAGCTGTTTCATCAATCAGCATATTTCGCTTAACCAATACCCTTTGTACTGAAACTCAGTCAAAAATGGTTTGAGTTTTTTTGTGTATGTGAATCCTTTAATTTATCAAAATATTATAGGTGTGTAACTTTTTCTCCAAAAATGAGCATCAAATGGCATAAGCTAAATACTATTATTTTATGTCAACAATTATTCTCGCTACTCTATATTCACCTTCTATCTCTATCGCCATATTGCTATCAATATCATTCGTAATTTCCACAGCCCTTATTTTATATATATTCGTTCCGGTATTCAGCCTGTAACCCTCTTCGTGCTTTGTAGGTAAATCTGTTGTTTGTTCTTTTATTTCTCCGACTTTTTCTTCTATTTTATCATTTGGGATCGGTTCATTAGTAACAATATAATTATGACCATTCCAATTAAATACAGGGAAAGAAATATTGTCTTGATTTCGTTCATTGCACCCAGTTAACAGAAGGAAAGTAACTAAAAATAACAAAATTGATCTTTTTATCATATTTGTTCCTCCACAAAAGAAGATGAGGGTATTAACCAAATCTTCTTTTGCATCTTTTTATTTTTTAGTATTCATATAATATTTTTTCATAAGTTCTATCAGCCTATGGATAGTTTTTATAAGTTGTTGAAAAATTTTTCCAGCAACGTTGTATTTTACTTCTTTATAATTTGTCACCATATATACGACTCCACCTACTATAATCTGCATGAATATAAAAACCCGTAGAAGCAGATTCGGCTGACTTACTGATACATATACTCCAAATGACAGATTTTGTTACACTAACACCCCTTTCCCCGAATCATATGTTAGGGCTATCATTTATCACTCTACCCTGTTAAATGAAAGAAACATTGAATATTACCCCTATCCCAAATATTGGGTTTATGATAACATATATCTGAATCTTTTAACTTTGGAAAATATGAAAGGAAGTGTAATAACCAGATATGAAAAAGATATTGAAACCATTGATTAGTGGTATTGTCATTGGTGCCCTCTCTCTAACTATAAATATAGATAAAAATGTATTAGCTAATGATATTGCAAATACATGTAAGTATGATTCGGCATCGAAGGTCAACCCTGATTATTCCACAATGAACTGTTTGTTAACCGAAACAGCACTGAGTTATAATGTTCCTCCTGAAATTGTGAAGGCAATAGCGGAAGGTGAAAGTGGAAATTGGCGTCATTTCGATATGAATGGTAAAGCGATTGTGACAGCTGATAATGGAATTGGCATTATGCAAATTACAAATCAAGCTGACTACAATCAAGATAGACTAAAAAGCGATATTGTCTATAATATTCGAGCTGGTGTGGAGACTCTAGATGATATGTTTAAGCGGAAGGATTTGCCTAGCATCAACAGTGGGGAAAGAGATATATTGGAACATTGGTACTTCGCTATCATGGCTTATAACGGTACTAAGCCGGTAAATAGTCCATTTGTCCAAGCAACTGGGGAAAGAAATGCAAATGCCTATCAAGAAAAAATTCTCCGAATTATTGAGAGATTAGAATTAATAGACTTAACAGAGCTGCCTTTTACACGCGAACATTTTCAATATGACTCTAACAGCAGGGAAAATATTAAATTTTCAGCGATGAACTATGATTTTGATTTACCATTAACAAAATCAAAGTACTTTTTTAAAACAAATCAAAAAGTTAGTGCAACAACTAATGTAACAGTTAGGACAAGACCTACTACGGATAGTCCTTCTATGGGTACTTTACGTACAGGCGAAATTGTTACTATTACGGGCCCTTTTGAATATGAAGCCGTATCAACGAAGAAAAACCATTTTGTTTGGTATCCTGTGAAAAGAAATGACGGGACAGAGGGGTATGTAGCATCAAGTTATTTAAACTACTCAGCGTCAACAACTACACCTCCTACTACTCCAGTAGGTAGTATAGATGTATCAAAGTTCGCTGATTACAAGGCAGACCAGTACTGGGCAGAGGATTTTCAATGGGCAGTAAACAAAGGACTTATCAGCGGTTATCCAAACGTATACAACCCTGCAACAAAGAAATACGAAAACTTACTGAAACCAAACACGAATTTAACAGAAAATCAGATGTTATCTGTACTTTTCCGTTACTTTAAGTCTGATGAATTAGCTTCAACAAAACCTAGTTCTTCATGGAGTGCAGATGTAAACTATCAACTAGCAAGTAAGTACGCTCTACCAACGCTTGGTGGTATATCAGCGTCTAAACAGGTATATGCAGTCAAAGACATCACACGTGGTAATTTTGCTCGTATCCTAGCATCTATGCATTATGGAAAAACAGTATCTCAGCCAGAAGCCATCCAGTTTCTACGTGACTTCGACTTAACAACTACTAAAAATGATGCAGAGTTTAAACCGAATGATTCACTAACAAGAGCGCACGCAGTGGCATTCTTCCACCGTTATGAGCAAATATTCAATAAATAAATTGCTATCTATAAGTGAAAAGGTGACTATAAAAGTCACCTTTCTTTTATATGGTTCTCTAAATGGTGCTATAAAGCCCTATGTGGAGTTACGGGAGAGGCTGTGAAAGCATAACAAAAGGACTTGCATATAGGGTAATCAATCATAAACAAAAGTCCTGTTCATATTGATGGAAAGCACCTTCAATCGAGAGTGCTCAATGTAGCTATTGATATCAGCTATCGCTACAATTCAATTGATAAATCTAAGAAAATCAAAAACTTAAGAGTTTGGGGTACTTTTTAGGGTACATGCTTTCCCCTACCTCCCCCACTCTGAAAAATTAAAAGTTATAACTCAATGACTTTTTACAAACGCTGAGATATTCACAAAAAAACACTCGTCATGTAAACGAGTGTTTCGTACTTATTATGACAACCACTTAGGTGGTGTGTTTTTTTCCCAATAGATATCGCCAAGGTTGTTGTGTGCCATGAAGTTGTCCTCGACACTGTGGTAATGGAAGTTGTAGTAGTAGCCTTCCTGCGGTCTTTTTTCTGTGCGCACATGGAAACGAATTAAATCTGTGCCTGTTTCATTGTTGATGACATTGAAAATTTTCTCACCGTAATTACCACTTGGTCTTTCAGAGATGGTTAAAGATGCAGCAGTTTGATCATCAAGATTAGCCACTGTCATTGCAATGGCTTCCTCCATTTTTGGGAAGATGATGCTGTCGAATTCATTGCTAATTTTTGGACCAATTTTTGTGCCAAATTTTATGTACGATTGTTCTCTAGCTGCATCCACCAGTAAGGCATTATAATCAATCGCTTCCTCTTGTATCTGTAGCTGCTCGTCACTGCTGTCATCATGCTCAGCAGCTAAAGCAGTGCTTGTCCCTGATGAAGGGCCGATGGATGCACGGTTCGAAGGATTTTGATCAAATGCTTCCCAAATCTCATGTGTAGGCGTTATTAAACCAAATGTTAAAAACGCAACCATGATGACTATACTTTTCTTAACCCACGTTTTCATTTATTGTCACCTACTCTTTATGTACAAATTGGTAATTCTCCTATTATTATATACGTTCTCGCCATTAAAAGGTTTCATATTTCTATAATTCATTGTACAATATTTATGAATAATGTGTCGTTTTTTTAAAGGAGGTACAAAGCATGAGCATCGCAATGGGTATTGGTCTTTTATTAATGTTAGGTTACTTATCATCTTTATGTTTCACGGACTAATTTTTATATTTTGTAATATGTACCCTACAAAGCCCTAAAAGCCTGTTATATGCAGCTTTTGGGGTTTTTTATTTTTCTTTACATTACAATGTATAGTAATGCATGCACACAGTTGGCTTGTTGGGAATAATATAATGTTAATAATTCTTGGCGGCGTGTTAAGCAAATTTATGGTTGCATTCAAAAGATGATGAACCATTGAAGCTCAAAGCGTTATATCCAGAGTTATTGGGCTTGTTTGTTGTCTTGAAGTTTACCAAAGTAGAAGATATTAAAAAACAAATGAAATAGTATAAAAAATAAGGACCTGACAGCTATAGAGACTGAAGGTCCTTTTTTATATCCAATTTTATATAAATTTATCTAAAAAAAGCGTTGCTCCCTTCTTCCATTAAATGACCCATTTATGAAAAAAAGAAGCTTCCCTTATTTCAGAAAAGCGCCCTTTAGGATACATCCCGCATTTTCTTTAGACAAAGAGAAAAACGCCTAAAACCAATTTTCATAAGGTTTCAAGCAAATAAGTAATGTAATAAATGGGTTGAATGAAAAGAATGGAGGAAATTCAATTTTAAATCAAATTCTAGCTATCAATATAGTCTTAGATTTAATCCAATGCGAATTTGCATAAATAGACTTGCTACAGGGAAGACTTTTTAAAGAAAATTATGGAGGTGCGAATTACGTGTTTGAGAAAAAATTAGCACTTCATGAAACAATGGAATTTCATGAAGTCATTAACTTTATGACAACTAGTTTACTTAAATCGAAGCTGAGTCAAGGTGTGGTCTTTGATGATGATTTAAGAGCGTTATTGGACAAAAATGTAAAATTATCTACCCCGGCACTCACTGCTATGGTTAAGCTCTACTCGAAATCAGAATTAGAATATTAGGAGGACAATTGTATGGAAGACTATTTAGATCCTATAAATTCAGTTGGAATGCCTGAACTAACTGATTCGGGGCTTGCTCTTGAGTTTTTGCTTACAACCAAAACGGGTATTCGGAATCTTTCAATTGCCTTAACAGAAACAGCTTCTCCTGCTCTTCAAAAAATCTTGAGAACTCAGCTGGATGTCATGGTCGATTTATATTTCGAAATTTCTGAACTGATGGTAAAAAAAGAATGGCTAAAACCTTATGATCTTGCAGGTCAAAAGGAACTGGATATTAAATCTGCAGAAAATGCGATTAGTATTGCCCAGTTGGATTTATTCCCTAAAGATATGAATCGAAAAGGAATGTTCCCTACCCCACCGAAAAAATAAACGAAAATGAGGGATTTTTTTAATGAAAGCTGTCACTTTTCAAGGTGTAAAAAATGTTGAGGTTAAAGAAGTACAAGACCCTAAAATAAAAAAAGCCGATGATATTATTGTTCGTTTAACTACAACTGCCATTTGCGGATCAGACTTGCATTTGATTCATGGTATGATTCCGAATCTTGGAAAAGATTATGTCATTGGTCACGAACCAATGGGTATTGTAGAAGAAGTTGGAAAAGATGTGACGAAGGTTAAAAAGGGTGACAGGATTGTCATTCCTTTTAATATTGCATGCGGGGAATGCTGGTACTGCAATCATGATCTGGAAAGTCAATGTGATAATGCAAACGATAATGGCGAAATGGGTGCCTACTTTGGTTATTCAGACACAACAGGCGGTTTTCCAGGAGGACAGGCAGAGTTTATGCGAGTGCCCTATGGTAATTTTATCCCTTTCAAAATTCCAGAGAAATCAGAAGTTCCTGATGAAAGTCTTGTTCTCCTTGCCGATGCCGCCTCTACTGCTTTTTGGAGTGTAGATAATGCTGGTGTAAAAAAAGGAGATACTGTTATTATTCTTGGCTGCGGACCTGTTGGACTGCTAGCACAAAAATTTGCTTGGCTGAAAGGAGCAGAAAGAGTAATCGCAGTTGACTACATCGGGTATCGTCTTAAACATGCAAAGAAGACAAATAACGTGGAAATCGTTAATTTTGAAGACCAAGAAAATTGTGGTGAATACTTGAGAGAGATTACCAAGGGCGGTGCAGACGTTGTCATTGATTGTGTAGGGATGAGCGGAAAAATGACGCCTCTAGAATTTCTTGCAAGTGGGGTAAAACTTCAAGGTGGTGCTATGGGAGCCCTTGTCACAGCCAGTCAAGCTGTACGTAAAGGAGGAACAATCCAAATTACCGGTGTATACGGCGGTCGATACAACGCCTTCCCACTTGGAGATATATTCCAACGCAATGTAGCGATTCGTACTGGACAGGCTCCAGTTGTTCATATCATGCCCCATGTCTATAACTTAATGGCTGAAGGAAAAGTGAATGTCGGTGATATCATTACACATGTACTCCCCCTTGAAAAAGCAAAACATGCTTATGAAATATTCGATACAAAGCAAGAAGGTTGCATTAAAGTGGTTTTAAAACCCTAATATAGAAGTTTTCAGGTACTTTTGTCTCTGCATTGCAAAAGTACCTTTTTCATTGACCTAGGGGTACATATTTATATGTATTACATCTGAAAGTGATTCTTCAAAATGGCATTAATATTTGAGCACCAAGCCTCTTAGACTGGCGAACTACATTTTGATCAACAGAACTAACCCCTCCCTAACCAAAAATCATTATGTAACGATTCCTTTCATTGAACAACTTCTAATGAACAACTCAACATCCCATTTGTTTTATTTCCATGAGGAAAGACGCTTTCCTTATTTGAGAAAAGCAAAAATTTCTGAGTAAATAATTAGTTTGGCAAAACAGTTGAATAAGTTTTTGAACTACCTTAGATATCCACCATTATTAATATCAAATGTCGCACCTGTGTAATGCTTTGATCTATCTGACAAGAGGAAAATAACAGTATCAGCAACATCTTCAGGCATTACAGGTGTATCGATGAGCTGATGATTTAAATATTCCTCTTTTCTCCAAATAGGTATTGCATCCATCATAGGAGTGTTTACCATTGTAGGGGCAATGGCATTAACTCTGATGTATGGTGAGAAATTCACTGCACAGCTTTTAGTTAATCCCAATATAGCAGCTTTTGAGAGTCCATATATTGCATCTGAACTGCCTTCCATACCTGATACAGAAGACATATTCACGATGACTCCCTTACGTTCGCTCTGAAGTAGATATTTCCCGAACATTTGAGAAAAATAAATACATCCCTTTAAGTTTATATCTATTACTTTATCAATTTCCTCGGTTTGATAATCCAGTATATTCTTACCCAAATAAATCCCTGCATTATTAACTAAACTATCTACATCACAATGTTCTCTTTCCAAATTTCCAAAAAAATTGACTACTTCTTCATAAATACTTACATCTAATTGATATGTATACAAATCTGAGGGGACATTCATTGATTGTTTTAATTCCCTTAAGGCGTCTTCATTAATATCACAAGCAAGTACTGAAGCACCCTCATCTAAACATTGTTTAACAATTTCTTTTCCTATACCAGAAGCTGCACCTGTTACTATTACTTTTCTATTTTTAAGCATCATCTATTTTACCCCTTTATTAAAAAGTTAGGATGTTATGAAAAACTCTACCTAAATTCTATCTTTGGCGCAAGAAGAACATTGTTTAACCTCTCTTTATAAAAGACCTGTTTTTTTAACTTATTACAAATTTGATTGATATGTTGTCTTGGTTTAATATCCAACTTTTCAGAGAGACAATCATCACAATATATATCTTTTTGACTGTTAATAAAGTTTTGGACAATCTGTATATTAGAAGTAAGCTAATTATCTTCCTTAAAAAGAAATCTTTGCTCACAATTATATAAGTCTTCCACTATACTTCCATTAGAACAGAGATAACGTCTGTTATGCATTACGTCGTGTTATCAATGTTTTGCTATTGAATTTCTTTGTGGCCAACTGAGGTAAAAAATGTGCGACACGCTTTAGAATATGTGTGCAGGAAAGATTGAAGTTTACATTAACTTCAATCTTTTTATTATTGTAGAGATTCCTTTAGAAAAATAAACTAATAAGTGCTAAAATAGCAGGTCCACCTTGTTTTAATAGAATCGATTTAGAGCTTGTTAAGCTACCATACAAAGCGACAATGAATACAAAGATTAAAAAAATGGCAACAATTTCAGTTTGCTGATGTGACAAAAATAATCCATACAATAAGGCGATCGCAATCAGACCATTATAAACGCCTTGATTTTTGAAAAGAACTTGAACATTTGCATTTTCTAATGCTTCTTCAGAAAGACTAAATGTTTTTGCTGTTCTTTTAGAAGTAGTTGCAAACGTTTCTAAATACATAATATACAAATGCTCAGCTGCTACGACTAAGCTTAAAATAAAAGTTAATGAAGACATCCTATTCCCTCCTAAAAAATCTTTAAAAAAGCAATGTCCTCAAGTGTATCAAGGACATTGCTTGAAACTATTTATTAAAACGAACAATGCGGTCTATTGGTAGGCGTGAAGAACCATATGCTGGGGCTGCCGCTTCACCAATGGCTAATAATAAAATAGGAATTTCATTTGCTGGTAATTCCATGTATTCAGCGAATTTTGCTTTATCAAATCCACCCATCGGAACGGTATCATAGCCCATTTCCTTCGCTAATAGCATGATTTGCATCGATACTAAGCCAGCATCAAAGTGTACGATATTTTCTAATGTTTTTGTTGGTGCTGAACCATACATTGTCAGCGCATCTTGTGCAAGCTTATTGGCAATTGGTTCTGGCATATAGCCCAGCTCCACGTTTTTTGCATAGATTTCCTCAGCATTTACATACATCTCTATATCACCAATGACAGCAATAATGGCAGAGGCTGTTTCGATTTGCTCTTGATTAAATGAAAAGAAGTTGATATTCTTCTGAATTTCCTTATCATCAATGACAAGAAAGCGCCATGGCTGCATATTACTTGAAGAAGGTGCTGAAGTAGCATCCTGCAGCAGCTGCATGATTGTTTCACGCGGAATTTTAGTCTCTGCATTGTATTTACGAACAGATTTACGCATTTGCATAATTTGTTTTAATGGTGTATTTGATAACATGTAGTTTCCCTCTTTTCACAATTTAAACTGCTTTTATTGTTACATTAATATTGCCCATTGTTGCTTTTGAATATGGGCATACCGTATGTGTGACCTCTAATAATTCCTGTGCTTCCTCCACTGCTAGTCCTTCAATATGCCCTTCGATTTCCACTGCAAGCACATAGTCAAAAGAAGCTTGCTCCATTAATTTCACTGTTACTTTAATGGTTGATGCATTTTTTAGTTTCTTTTGGCGTTTGATTAAATCTAATGCACTATTAAAGCAAGCACTATAGCCAGCCGCAAATAATTGTTCTGGGTTTGTAACATCCGCTAATTTGGAGCCTGGTGGTGCAATTTTTAATGATAAAGATTGATCTTCTGCATAGGATGTGCCACTACGGCCACCTTCATTAATCATTGTAGTTGCGTATAATTCTTTCATAACTGAAAACCCCTTATCTTTTGTTATTAATTAAATTTTGTACAATCTAATTTTTACAAATTGAATTGTACACAATTTAATTGCGTTTGACAAGTAGGAACTTTATTTTTAATATAAATGGTAGTAGAAGAACTTTAAGAGGGGATTTTTATGCCTAATCATTTAGATAATCAGCTGTGCTTTCTTTTGTATGCAACATCTAAGGAAATCACTCGGCAATATACATTATTATTGAAGCCTTACGATCTTACTTATACAGGCTATATCACTTTATTAGCTTTAGAGGAAAACGAACAGATAACGGTGAAAGAATTGGGCCAACGTTTATTTTTAGATTCAGGAACATTAACACCGTTGTTAAAAAAATTAGAGGCAAAGAATTACATTTGTCGTGAACGTTCTAAGGAGGACGAACGATTAATGAAAATATATTTAACCAAGGAAGGCGTAGATGTAAGAAGGAAACTACCTGAAGTGTCCCGCCAAGTGATGAAGCAATCTAATATCTCAGAGCAGCAATTTGTACAACTGAAAAATGTACTTCAAGATATCGTTTATAACGATTGGAAAATAAAAGATGAAAACTAACACATAGCTATTCCATTAATAGGATGAATATGTAAATAAGAAGGATTGGAGCTACATTGGCTTCAATCTTTTTCTGTTTTTCTCTCCCTGATCTCTTCAAATGTTAATAATCATGTGGCTACCGTTAAAATTTAGTATACTTACATTTATTAATTAGTTTAATTTACAGCATAGATAAGTAATTTTGAAAGTAGAGGTGTTTGGATGAAAACATGGACAAAGACTATAAACATAAATGCCCCCATCGAAAACGTTTGGAAATTACTTGATGGCTCTTTAGCTGACATGCAGAAGATTATGCCACAGGTAATTGAAAACAAGCCTGTAAAAGTAACAGAAGAAGGGGTTGGCAGTATTTATCGCCAAAAATATAAAGAAGGAAAACGTATCGAAACGTATGATGTAGAAACATTGGAATATTCGAATACACCTGATAAAAAAATATTGAAAGTAGGCTTTGTACTCGCTAATTTGTTTGAAATTACGGCTTACTATGAATTAAATAAAATAAATGAAACAGAGACTTCCTTTACTTATTCCGTAACAAATAATGCGTTAAAATGGTTCGTCAAATTATTTTTATTGTTTGCATCGGACAAAGTAGTCGTACAATTTTTAGAACGGGTCAAAACAGTTGCTGAAGCGCAAGACTAGCACCTAAAAAATAAACCGTAGAACTCCCCTTGAGGTGAGCTTCTACGGTTTATTTATTACTAAAAGTCTGAACCTGTAATTTCTTTTAACTTACCGTTTTCTTTAATCTTTTTAAGGCCTTCATTTAACTTATCTAAAAGCTCTTTGTTCCCCTTTTGAACCATGAAACCATAGTATTCTTTTTCGAAGGAATCATCTTTAATTACTTTGATTTTGTCATTTGGATGTGCCTTGATATATTCATAAACAACTGAATTATCTCCAATCGCCGCTTCTACGTTGCCATTTAGCATCTCTTGAATAGCAATTGGTTGATTTTCGAAAGCAAAAATGTTGGGACTAGATTCACCCTGTAGCTTCTTGGCAGCCATATGACCAGTAGCATTAATTTGTACAGAAATCTTTTTATCTTTTAATTCATCCAATGATTGGATCTTTGAATCTTCTTTCACCACGATTAATAATTGAGATTCGTAGTACGGCTCAGTAAAATCAAATGTTTCCTTACGCTCGTCCGTAATTGTAATCCCTGCACCACCAATATCTGTTTCACCATTTTTAATTGTTTGGAATACAGGCTCCCAACCAATACTTTCCCACTTCACTTCAAAATCCATTTCATCCGCGATTGCTTGTAACACATCCACATCAATCCCTACAATATTCCCTTTATCATCAAGAGATACGATAGGTGCAAATGTAGCCTCAGTACCTACCTTATAAACTTTTTTACTATCTCCATCACCTGATGATGTATTGTCTTTCGAGCCGCAACCCGCTAAAACTAGCGTGAAAGCTGCCATAATTGTAAGCAACACCATTAAATTTCTTTTCATAGCCCATCCCCCTAGTATGATATTTTTTCCATAATGCGTATTATTTTTCGCAATTCGGAAATGTGAGACTATTACGTAAATTATAGTGACAATATTCTCTTTAGACAATACTTTTTTGTATAAAAATAATCATTTCTTTATAAATAGTATTATTCAATCTCGTTTTTAGGATAAAAAGGAATAAATAGTTAATCAGAAGCTATAAAAAAAGAATCTCCCCTCGGAAATTCTTTTTTGCGCATCTAAATCTTTATCGTATTGGATGTTCAAAATTCCAATTTGTATAAATGGCAGCAGCCTGAACTGGATTTGAGGAGGTATCTTCTGTATAGCCCCCAATTAAATTACCTACTCTAAAAGTAGGCTCAAATAGCTGTTCCTCCTTAGGTGGTGCTGTCGGTCCATCTATTCCTATTTTGGTTTTATCTGTCACGACTACTTCCATACCGTTATCCAATGTAAAGCTCAGCCCATCTTCTCCTACTTCCGTAATGGTCCCTTCGATATTTACTAGCGCACTTGCCGCAGGAGCTGAATGGTCCGCAACAATTCTCTCCGTCAAATCAATTGGTGTATCATGATTTATATTTACCATAGCAAGGACAGCAATCACTGCACAGGCTACTAAGCTTCCAACACTAATTCTTACTTTTTTCATAAAGGACCTCTTTTCATATTTCATCATCTCTTCCTGCATCTTACGCTTAAATTCCTCAGAAGCATGAATCTGCTTCATCACATTCTTATAAGCATTCATCATACTTTGCTCCCCTCTTCTAGAATCGTTTTCAGCTTCATTCGTGCCCTTCTGAGCTTTGAGCCTACTGTATTTACGTTGATCTCTAATAAATCAGCAATTTCTGCCGTTGTATAGCCCTCGTAATAATGTAAATAAACAATGACTCTCTCTTCTGAAGGAAGCTCAAAAATTTCCGTAAGAACCATCTGCTCCTCTTTTGCAATAAAGGCCATTTCGTCTGTAATGGGTACCGTCTTCTTCACACGTGAGGACTTAAAATAATCCTTGCACTTATTAAATGTCACCTTTATGAGCCAAGCCTTTAAATGTGCTTCATGAGCAAAGGGCTTGTTCTGCCTCATCAGTGTCATATAAACCTCCTGCACAATGTCCTCCGCCTCAGCCATATTTTTGGTCTGTTGCACAGCAATTCGTATGAGGGTGTCACTATATGTTTGAACAATTTCTTGCACACTTAAGCCAGCAAACTTTATCATATTTTTCACCTAACCTCCTTCATGACATAATACGATTCAACTTTATCTATTCGTGCAACAGATACACTTTAGCTACATTTTAATAAAAAGAAGAAACCATTCATGAGACATACAAATGTATCCCCCTAATAAATTACTGAATAATAGCCATGCAAAAACCCGCAAACCGTAGATGATTTGCGGGTCCCTCTCTTCATTGCCAAGCTCGATTGTTCCATTGCTTGAAAAATTCGTCCTCAGCCAAAATAGCTTCATAAACAGGGATAAAGAATTGTTTCAGAATCCCTGTCATCTCGAGTGTAGAAGTTAGCTCGATTGTAAAATGATATAGATCAAATAAGTCCACAATATACGCCTGCAATCTTCGTCCTTCAATAGTTTGCGTTTGTAGCAATTGTTGTACTTCATTTATTGTTTTTTCAGTCTTTTCTAATGCTGGGTACTGGTAAATTTCGATAAATTTTTGTGCAAGCACGAATTCTGTTGGATATGTATAAACCACCGCAGCCTTATTGTCTAGCAAGCTCGGAAAATTAATGGTCTTTGGTGTTATTCGCATGTTTTCTTTAAAGGTAATCCTAACTTCTATGTATACAGTCATTTTGCCCAATGTAGCTGGTATGCTTAGTTGAATATTGTCATTCGATATGGACGATTCGATCAGCTGTGCATTCCATTCAATGCCATCCGCTGGTGTTGCTAGTGAGCAAATTTCATAAAAGGCCTGTTTCACTATATCGTGTTGATGAACGCTTGCTTGCGCAGTCAGCGTGACTTCTTTGGAAGGCTTCACCAATCCATTTGTTAAAGCAAATAATAATAGATCCCCATCTAGATAAAATTGATCTTCATAGGAGGATATGGATAGACGATAAAGCAGTCTTTCTTGGCAATAGCGTGATACTAGCTGATCCATATTGTCTTGCCGTATAGCCATTTCTTCTAATTGTGTCACGACATTCGTCGATAGTGTGTCGATATTTCCCATTGACATCCCTCACCTTTTTGATTTTTCTGATTTTTAATGCAGAATTTAGATTTTTACTAAAATTCATGCTTTTATTATCACTTATTTATGGAAGAGAGTAAACGGTAATGTATACCAAAAAGGCCTGTCATGGTTGGACATGACAGGCCTTAAAATTAGACAAGGGGCAGCCTCGCTGTTGCGAAACTACCCCTTTAGTATTTATAGGTAACATTCTCGTAAATTGTAAAAGTCTCAACCCAATCGTCTGGGGAATATTATCTTGAAACCAGATTCGTTTCATCACCGCGGTAAAATTCCACTGTGTGCCTTCTAACTTAAGCAACGCAAACCCTACCATCTTTTGCGTCCTTGCAGCCCCAAAGCATGCGCCAGTGTGAATAAGTATCTACAAAAACAAAAAGCAGAATGCCAGATTACGGAAATATGCTACCTAAAATAGCACGTGTTCTATTATAGCACCTTATACTATAAAAGTAAAGGTCTATAAAAAATTACCAAGGAATCTCCTTAGAGCATTTAATCTGATAGCCCTTTTCAGCTGCCCATTGGAGAAGTGTTTGCCAAAAGTTTTCACAGGCAGCTATGATTTGCTGAGGATTCGTTAGATTGCCTGTCATGACCATTTCAGCTAATGCTTTTAACCCGTGTGGCTGATCATCCATCGCTAAAGCCTCAGGTAATACTTGTGCAGATGTTGTATAGCACTGCCTATGGTGTAATCCTACTATCATGGCACCAGTCATCGCTATTTTCATCGCCAGTATCGGCAAAAATGTGGTGGGACCCTGAACAGCTATGTTCCTTAATTTCCCCATGTATTCATACATTTCTTCTACAATGGTTTTGCAAATTGCTTCCTTAAATCGGGCATTCTCCACAGTGGCCGCTTTGTCTTTGAGTTCTAGAAAAAAGCCAGAAGGATCGTAAAGTGGCTGTAAATCGAAAAACTTCCCATTTGTTAATGGCCAATCTTCCTCAACCGTTATTGCCTCTTCGATAATCACTTCTGCTTGATCGAAATTAACCTCTGCCTTCCAATCTCCTGCTGTCCATTCATAGCTATAGCTGTGATCTAATTGATGACAGACACACTTAAGCTCAATGTCAGAAAACGGACCATCTGATTTTCTAGCCAACGAGCCATAAATACCAATTGCTCGAACATTTCCTCCATATTTTGCGAGAACTTGTTGCGCAATCGAATGGGCAATCTGCATGCGTTCATCACTTGTCTTTTTTCTTGGTCCAATCATTTACATCGCTCCTTTTATAAGTAAGATCGTTGTTATTGAACCAAGGTGGACCACGGGCTTAACGAGGAATTTTTGCTGGTAACATCATCAAAACCTCCTTTCATCACATTTCCTGTAATTTAATAGAGCATACAAAATCGATATGAAACGCTTCATGGCTTACAGATTGAATGTGACCCTCATATTTCATGTCATATAGTAAAATTATTGCATTATAAGCTTTCTGTAGTTCTTTGCCCATTTTGGCTAGCACTTGATGTTTAAATTGCTGCGAATAGGAAAATTCATCACAAAGTAGTTGCTTAAGTTGGTTTGAAGCTGCTTCGTAAAATAGCGCTTCACAAAAATCCTCGTCGAAGGTTAAGCCGAAATCATATTCAAATTGATTGTAGAACTCATCATAAAGTGCTTTAAACTCTTCCTCACAAGTACGGTGCTGATTTTCTGGTAAAAAAAGCTTTGCTAATTTTTGTGAAAAGGCTTCGTCCGTTTCATCTTCTCCCTGATAGACAGTGGCAAGATATGTATGTAACTGTTCTTCGCTTGTAAAATTACCAGCCCATATGGAAACATAGCCATTTTGTTCATCATCCATGACCTCATCCCTTTCTCGAATAAATCAATGCACCGCCTGAGCCCATTATTATTAAATGCTTGCCAGATGGCGAAAATCCACATTTAATCATGCCATCCAATCGCTGTAAATCAATAGCTGTCGCATTTTTTAAATAAGTATAATTAGTTATATAAAGATAATCGATTACTACTGTTGCACGTGGCCACCAAGGATAAATAACTTCAACCTGCCAGCCATCTGCTGTCATATGAATCCCATCCCCAGCTTCAAAGCCGAAAATAGATATTGTCCCCTGAGGCAATTGAAACGTTAAACGGTCATCACTCATTCTGTCGTAG
The DNA here is from genome assembly GCF_058797135.1 of Lysinibacillus sp. GW823-FHT02G10. NCBI lineage: Bacteria > Bacillati > Bacillota > Bacilli > Caryophanales > Bacillaceae > Lysinibacillus > Lysinibacillus sp. GW823-FHT02G10. Next base: position 987,104 of record NZ_JBXAJI010000001.1, on the reverse strand, counting down.
GTTTCATCCACGTCTCGTTCTCGATGAAGACGACGACCTGTTATAGGCTCAGTGACACTATAGCCAGAGCCACTAATTAGTACGATGTTTTCCTCATGATCCCAACCGCAAGCCAAAACACCATTGGCAGCAATGCTCGTTTCATACGCCCATGGAATAGGAGGTTTCGTGCAGATCAACGACTGTGCATTCGCCAGCAAGTCTAGCTCAAAGGGAGTTCGTTTATCATTGTTCACCATATTATTCCACCCTCCTCTTTTATTACCATATACTAAAAAAAGGCTTGTCTCAAGAACAAGCCTCTATACCTCTAACACACCATAATGAAATTTTGCAGTTATCCGTTCATGCTGCTGAAAGTCATAGGTCGCAAACCACTCTGAGCGAAAATGTGCCTTTAACACCACACGCTTTTTCGCTACACGCTTGGCTTCATAAACCCATTCATCGGTTAATGTGACATGCTCCCCTGCTAGCCGTAATGCCTGAAAATTATTGGCCTCTTCTATAACCTTCTCAAACATTGGGTCCATATAAACCACATCAAATGCGTTGTCTGGTAGGGTTTTTAAATAGCGAACAGCCTCAGACTGTATTACCTCGATGTGTCGCATACAGGCAGTTAACGGTAGCTCGGATGTATCATAGGCTTGCATCCCCTGTCTAACAATAAACGCTACATTTGGATTTGCTTCCAGTCCCACAACACGACCTGCTTCACCCACTGTATAAGCCGCTAACATGGCATCTGCCGCTAAACCTAACGTACAATCCAACACCGAATCCCCCAGTTGAAGCTGTGCCGCTTTCAAAAAAGGCTCTGCCTCACCACGGGCCACACGCTTTAATCGAAACGCCGCAGAATTGGGGTGAAAGAAAAACGGCTCCTGCGCCCCATAGGCATAATACTCGAAGCGATTCTTCCCAGCGACCATCACATGTGCCTGCAACTCCTGCGAAATTTTGCGAACAGAGCGCTTGTTTCGTGGCTCAAACGCAGCACCTAATTCTTGACACGCAAAAGCAGCGAGCGCCATCGATACATCGTCTGGTCTGCCCGCTGTCGTCACAATCGTTTTTAGTTCTCGCATGTTTGCTCTAACACGCCAGTTAAATGAGAGACAATCTGCTCCACAGGGAATCCCTCAATTTGTTCACGTGGGATAAAGTAAGCCAACTCCCCATCCTTTAAAATCGCCATAGATGGTGAGCTAGGTGGCACATCCTCAAAATAACCACGCATCGCCGCAGTCGCCTCTGGATCCTGCCCCGCAAACACCGTCACAAGATGATCTGGCTTCACCGCTGCAATTGCCTCACGCGCCGCTGGACGAGCAAGCCCTGCCGCACAACCACAAACCGAGTTAATCACCACTAACGATGTTCCCTTCGTCTCCGCCATAAATTCATTCACCGCATCCGCAGTCGTTAGCTCCGTAAAACCAGCCTCCACAAGCTCCTCACGCATCGGCTTCACAACCTGCTTCATATATTCATCATAAGCGTTCATGCTTTTACCCTCTTTCATATGTATTCGCAAAGCTTATTATAGCAAGGTTTTGTGTGAATGTACAAAGACATGCTTTTCGCCTGATTTCGTGGATTTTCGGGGGGTGTGACTTTTTTATGATTGCACAATTTGAACAATCAAAGCTTTCATTATGTTTCATCGCTTCTAGTATGTATTCATATAAAGTAATATTTAATTACTAAATATACCAATAATACAAAAGGAAAAAGCCCAGGCTCAAAATTATTGAATACCTGGGTTTATCACAAAATTATTTACTTTTGGACTTTCTTATATTCCTTACATAATCCATTATTAGAAATACAACCATAGTGATAATACCGTACATTATCGTCTCTTTACTATCAAAATAGTAGTCCTCTTTATTATAAATAAACTTAGAAATGTTTATAATTATCGCACCGACTATAAAATAAATTAGAAAGTTCCTGATTAATTTCATGTTTTATTTTTCCTTATTCACAATTAGAACTTCCTGGGAATAGTTTGTTCATCTTAGTAGAACAGCTTACTGAGATAACACTAAGATTTATTACTAAACCTGGAAGTGTTGCACCTGCAACTTTTTTAGGAAACTCTTTTAAAATTAATTTTGCAGCTTGTTTGAAATTAGATGCTCTAATTGCATCAACAATAATCGTTAATGATGTAGCAATACCAAAATAACTCGATAAACCTTCTTTAATACATTCATTTTCTGCTGCTCTAAATTCCATTGTTTCTCTTTTACCATGCCATTCACAAGCTACTGCAAATAGTGTAATTTGTGGTTCAGATATTATATTAACGTCTTCAGAAGAAATTAGTAGGTTTTCTACTTCTAATCCCTCAATGATCGCCTCTTTCATAGAATTACCTTTTAATTCTGTCTCTATTATTTCTCTATCATAACCTACAATAACTTCTTTATTATTTTTTAAAACTGCTTTGTCAAAAATCAATTCAAGTGCTTCTGCTAAATCATTTTCTAATTTTTGTTCTTGATTCATACTTTCAACAGTACTAATTGCATACGAACTAGAGACCCCTGAAAAAAGTAACGTCATTGTGATCATTAAAATAGTCATTAATTTATATTTTCTCATGAAATAAACTCCTATTGTAATCTATTTAGTAATAGTTATTGAATTACTATAGTAAATATCCCTCGAGGTAATTTTATCCTAACATTCTTAACTTTTCTAAATCAATACTCAATCAACGCCATTTTTTTGGCGTTTATTATGTATATTTTGGCGTAATTTATAAATAAAAAACAAATCACGCCACTTATTTTCTCAAGGCTTAAAGGTGCCATCATCTGATCTGATTATTACCTTTACTCTAAATCTAACAATCACTGTTCTTCCCCACAACCTAGTTAATAAAGCCTGAAAATCAATTACTAAAAAAAGTAAATATACTAAATCTTTTCAAGTTCAGTACGATAACAACTATGGAACTAAAAATGTGAATGGGAAGGTGACAATTTATCATGATGACGACAAAATTTTCTAATATGCAATATTTAATGTCACGTAGATCCTCGTCTAAGTATTATGGGTTGACGCGACAAATGAACAAGGAAGTTAAAGCTACATCAAAAGAGGATCAAGAAAAAATAAATAATGTAAATAAAATTCTTGAAGAAAGTAAAACTTCTAAACTATCTAGCAAACAAATTGATACGTTAAAAAGCGCTGTAAAGCAAGGGTTATTAGGATCTAGTTCTAATCATTTAAGCCCATTAGGTATGTATAACTATAAAAAATCAATCACAAGTTCGAATTCAAACTTACATTCAACTTTGAGAGCTTATCGAAACTCTATCTAGTTTTTAAACACCCTTTAAACCTATTAAAGGGTGTTTTGTCTTGTAAGACAGGTTTCATATCATGGTATTCAATTAACCAAAGTCGAACATCATGTATGCTTTTAAATCCTTATCCCTTTTAAACGTCCACTATATAAAAAGGATCACTTTCTTATCAGTGACCCTTTCAACGATTATTTAAAATTCTGTGGTTTTACCACTTTAAATGAAGCGACTTCCCCGCAGTTTTTACAAAAAGTCATTTGGAGTGGTGACCCTACCGCCATGATTGCGCCAATAGGTCTTATATTGCCCTGGCTTGTAGTACCTCCCACCTGTCCAGTTGTAAATTTATCTCGACCACAAGCCTTGCACACTAATTTTTCATTCTCCATCTTACCACCTCATTATGTAATTTATGTAAATTATAGCATAAAAACCTTTAGTATGAGCGACGAGCGGTCTGCCCCATCAAATGATTAGCATTAAGTCATATTCTTATTATTCATTTTGTTAATTCTTGTAGAGTGTAAATGAAACGGTTAAAACGGAGGAAAAAACGTTTGAATTTCCTGATGAAATTCAAAAAGTAATTGTGATGGGACAAGTGGCAAATCGTGAGATAAAGAGACGGACTATTGAACATGCTGATGATATCGACAGAATAAAGAAACGCCATGCAAATTTTAACTGAATCCCATACAAATATAGGGCTATTATATAAGTTGAAAGTGATTGATGAAAATGGCTGGAAGGACTTGATTGATGTATGGTATTACGAAAATTAACAGTGGTTGCTTCCTTTAAATCAAGACAAAGCTCTGAACGGACACATAGATTGAAAATATAGATACCCCCATTAGGAACCAACCATAAACTGTTCGCTGTTTTTGAAATTCTTGAATACCTAAAGTGAACATGAAAAAGCCTAAGAACAATATCATGAGGTAATTCAATTGGAAATCTCGTGTGATTAGTCCGTAAGCTGCGAGAGATATGCCTGTGATGGAAAAAATAATTTTTAAACAATTTAACATAACTTTCCACCTCCTGCTTAGTTCATCAAAAAACCAGCTCTTACTTAATGTAAAGCCACATTCACTGAAAATGTGGCTTTGTATCCCTATGTATTAAACAGTTTTTTCTAAGCTTATACTTTTTACCTTATAATTATAGAATCTATAGGTTTCACGAGATAAATAGTATAAGGACATTATACAATTTTTAGTAATTATTAAACCTAACACTAATATTACTCCAAAAATTGCACCCATTGTAGCGGATCCATCGTTTCGTCTCGAAAATATGGATTCTAATACGGCAGTAAATGCAACAATACTTATACCTGCAGATGCAGCACCGAGCAATGGTTTTACAGAATTATATCTAGTCATAAATAGTATCGTTACAATTAAAAATATTACAGCAAAGAATTCAACGATAGAATTATTACCAAATTTTGTAGCAATATCTACTAGAAAAATAGATAATAGTGCAATAATAATTAATGACCAACCATAAATTACTGAAGCTTTTAATTTTTCTTCCTCGGTTTCAGCTTTAAAGATATAGTTTAATACTAATTTAAAGACCATCTAACAACCTCCTAAAGTAACTTCTGAAAATATTTCCTAATAAATTAAATTATACCTATATTTAGAAATATTTCTACATAAATATATACATTAATATAAAATATTTACATGACTAAAGTTATAAAATAGCCTGTTCCATAATAGAATAGACTTGAAAAACGCTACTCAATTTGAGTAGCGCCTAAAAAATCAATTATGAAGTATAGTTTTAAATTTAATTAAACGATACTAAACTCTAAAATAAGATAAAATTTAAAATTAAACTCTTAACGATCCACGGAAGCCTCTTGCCGCGTAGTAGGATTCTGCCCCATTGTGGTACATAAAGACCATGTCATAGCGACGATCGCAGAAAATAGCTCCGCCTAGTTTGCGAATGTTGTCAGGTGTTTGTACCCAGCTTGATGTTTTTAAATCGAACTTGCCAAGCTCCTGTAGTTGGCGATATTGCTCCTCTGTTAACAGCTCAATGCCTATATCCTTGGCAACATCCATAGCCGTATTTTCAGGCTTGTGATTTTTTCTAGATTCCCATGCTTCACGGTCATAACATAAACTTCTGCGACCTTTAGGACTTTCCGCAGAACAATCATAAAAAATGAACTCGTCCGTGTTTGCATCATAGCCTACTACATCTGGTTCACCGCCTGTTGCCTCCATTTCGTGGAGCGACCATAGTTTCTCCCTATTAGCCTCTAGCCTAGCTTGGACATTTGCCCAATCAAGCCCTTCATGGCGAGATGTATTTTTCTCGAAGCGAACTTGCAAAGTATTGATTAGTTCCTCGGTTTGCTCTTGTGACAATTCTTTCGTTGACATTGTTGTCTTCCCCCTCACTTATTTAAATGACAAGCCTTCTTCTTTCAATGATGATCTCATAATCGGTAAGGAGGCTGGTCCAACACCATGTAATTTTAAGATATCCTTTTCCGTATACATAGATAGTTTTTCCAACGTATCAATACCTGCGTGTACTAATGCATTTCTTGCAGGTGAACTCAATTTGGAAAGGAAGCCACTGCTAGGTTTATTTTCCTGATCACAGGTAGGGCAGCTTGGACAATCTGTGCTTTTGTAAAATGGATGTCCTTTTTCACAAACTTTTAACCTTTTTTCTGCCAATATCATCCCTCCAAAGCCTTTACTTTTGTCCATTTTACCATATTTCATCAAAGGGATTGAAAATGGAAACTTTAATTTTTCTGCAATTCACGATCTAATGAAGTTGCTGCTACATTTACGATATAGCAACTTTCTATAGTTAACTTTAGCCAAATTCAATTACTCATCAAAAAACCTGTTAAAACAACCTAACCTCAACATTGGACCAGATAAACCTCTTGAACAAAATGAACGGTAAGTTTTTTATTGGAAATCTATACTGCAAGGGAGTAGCATCCTTGGATTTTAAATCATTGGTAAAAGAATATCTTGATATGATACAAGAAAGAGCTGAACGAGAAGTATTCTCCTAATACGATAAGAACATACTACTACAACTTATGGTATTTCATTGTGTATTTGAAGAAAAAGGGGTTGGATATTTTGGATTTAGACGGTAAACCTGATGTTCTTACTAACTTCAAATTGTGGCTCAAGAACCCATATAGATTTCATGGAAATGAGGAGAGGTTAGATTACGAATATGTTGAAGATGACCTTAAAGTTTCTACTGTCAATGCCATCATAGATAGGGTAAGTTCTTTATTTCTTTGGCTTAAAGCTAGTGGAAGGATTAAAGAGAATCCGGTTGTGTATCGTAATGTCATGTTTACAAATGCGATGAGAGATAAAGATATATTATTTCCTACTCAGAGAAGCAAGTTGAAATAAGTTCGAGCAACACCTCTCGTAAATACTTGTTTTAAGATAAATAAGAAGAATCCATTTTGAAAGAGATTGTTCAAAATGGACTCTTCTTTAGCAGTTTTAAGTTTGTTTTTTATAAAAAGCTTGTTCATTTTCATCCTCTGTTACTCGACAATCGGGCCCGAATGTCAAATAACTTAACTCTAATTAAATCATTTTAAGTAAGTTCTAAAAGCACATTCTCTATTTCTTTATTGAAGGTAGATTCTTTCCAAAGTGTAACAGCCTCTTTCTCTTGATACTTTTCAATTAAGATTTGAATCACATTGTATCCAATAAAATACCCTAAACGTGTGAAACCAAAGTTGGAACCTCCATTAATTGAAAACCATTCATGGATAATTTCAGGTTGTGTACGTTTGTTCATATCTCCCAAAAAACTAGTGATAATATCTTTTTTGTTATCTTCTGCAAATCTTAACCATTCTTCTCCAGTATCATCGTATAAAAAATAGACCGATTTATCAGCATCAGCAACTTGTTCTGAAAAATACGTTGCACAACCTTCCTGAAACAGCGCTGTAAAGGGATGAAACCACTGAACTTTAGACCAATCCATACCCTCCTGATCTGATAAAATATTATGAAGCGTATGACCAAATTCATGAGCAATAATTACTTTTAAATGCTTATCATTAGAAGAGAGCTTTTCTAAACAAAAAGTCACTTCAGGAATAATTTGACGATGTGTAAATGCATTTGACCCATATGCTCCAACAATAATATGTACATCTTTAGTGAACTCGACATTATATTTTTGTCTGTAAGTTAACACAACTTGTTGAATTAGACTTTCGATTTTTCCACTCGATTCCTTTATCTCACTCATTTTGGAAGGATATTTTTGAATTGCGTTTTTAATCTTCTCATCTGCATTTTTACAATGATACACAAAATATTCCTTGAAGTGTTGGGAGAACTTTTCATGGTAGTGTTTTAAGAACCGCTCCGAAGGCTTGTAGTTTAATAAAAAATATGGAACTGTATTATAAATGTTCATAATTACCGTCCTCCATTATATAACAATCCTCTTCATTAATTTGAACTATACTTTTAAATTTCTCCAAATAATTTTTAGTTCCTGCTTATTTCATACAGTTTTTTCATCAAAAATTTATTATAACTAATCGAACTTAATTATTATCAATCTTTATTAAAAGGCCACAAAAAAAAGCCTGTATCCATAATTACTTGGTAATTGAAGATACAGGCTTTATCTTTAAAAAATAATAGTGATGTATTGATTTGATAATACATTGTTCAATACTATATACCAATACACTATCTTCCTTATTCTAACTACCATTTTTAGGTATAATGTTTACAAATAGCTGTCTCTCTTATTTTACTTGAATAATTCCGTTTGGAACAAGCCTATATAGAACGGGTTTAGCTACACCGCACTAGCCCTTCTTACGCACTTATCATTTCCTTCCAATTTTCTGCGTTTTAGCAAATACATAACCTGATAATCCAAATGACGCACTAATAACATAGAAAGGTCTCGTGAATTCCGTTATTTATATTTATTTAAAATTTCTGCGGGAATATGACAATAATCATTTGGACATCTGGTTAATCTATCTTGATGTTCCTCTGCACTTCTGACATAGTTTGTAAGGGGCAATATTTCAACCATTATAAGCTCGTAATCATTTTGCTCTCTAAGAAATGCCTTCGCCTCTTTTAAATGCTCAGGATTTTCACTATATACGCCCGTTCTATATTTCTCGCCAACATCCTGTCCTTGTTTATTCAAACTGTAAGGATCAATGATTTCGAATAAATAGCCCATTAAATCCCGAATGGTTACAACTGTTGGATCAAACCCTGTTTTTACACATTCAGCGTATCCATCATAATCGCCCTCAAGCGTACGACTTGTTCCATTCGCTCTTCCTGCTTCTGTAAACGTAACTCCTGGTAGCGTTTTTATAAAAGCTTGTACGCCCCATAAACATCCACCAGCCAAATATACTACTTCCATCATGCCCCTCCTTTTTTGTCTAAATACAGATCAATTTTATTATGAACCTATTCATAAAGGAAGGCACTCATCACATTCTTTACTAATGGCTAAAAATTATTAAACCTTAGATAAACGTAACGAATCGAGTATACCAAAATGATTTTTTAACAATTTGCGCAGTAGAAGTATCAGTATAAAAAGATGTAACTACTTTTTAACATGTATTACTTTGTAGCCAATAAATAAGATGAAAAACCAAACTGGTGCCACATATAGGGCAACACGCATATCTGGAATAAACGCCATTAACACAATCACCATTAATAAAAATACAATAGCAATATACGCAGAAAGTGGGTAAAGCGGAATTTTGAATTTCAATTTGGCTACTTCCTCTTTCGTTTTTGACTTCCTAAATTTCAACTGTGCTAATAAAATAATCATCCAGCTTGTAATGACTGCAACCGTCGCAACAGCAGAAATATAGATGAACACTTTTTCAGGTACTACATAGTTTAAGACAACCGCGATTAATAACACAGCTGACGAAAATAATATCCCTCGACTCGGACTACCGTTTTTGCTTACTGTTTTAAAATATTCTGGACCATTTTTTTGAACCGATAAGTTGTGTAGCATACGTCCTGAACCATATAAGCCACTATTAAAGGCAGACATTGCAGCTGTAATGACGACAAAGTTAATAATGTGAGCCGCAGCAGGGATACCAACGTAATCGAAAATTTGAACGAACGGGCTACCTTCTGAGCCAACTTCGTTCCAAGGATAAATAACCATCATAACGCCTAGCGCCCCAATGTAGAAAATTAAAATACGCCAAACGATGTTGTTAATCGCTGATGGAATGGACTTGCTAGGATTTTTTGCTTCTCCTGCAGAAATACCCACTAATTCAACCCCACCGAATGAGAACATAACTAATACGAGTGACATTAAAATACCATGGAAACCATTTGGCATGAAGCCACCATGTGCCCATAAATTATCAAAGCCAATTGCTTCACCGTGATTGCCGACACCGAAGAAAATAATGGCTAATCCTAGAACGATCATCCCGATAATTGCCACAACTTTAATCATCGCAAACCAGAATTCGAATTCTCCATATGCTTTTACATTTGCTAAGTTTACAAGCGTCATCATCACAAGTACGACAAGGGCAGTTACCCATTGTGGAATATCTGGAAACCAGTAGTTAATATATACACCGACAACTGTTAGTTCTGCCATGCCCACGACAATCCACATGAACCAATATGTCCATCCAGATAAGAAGCCAGCAAAGCGCCCTAAATATTTATTCGCGTACATACTGAATGAGCCTGATACAGGTTCTGCTACTGCCATTTCGCCTAATGCACGCATAATGGTGAAAATAACTAACCCGCCAATTAAATAAGCTAGTAAAATAGATGGTCCCGCCATTTGAATGGTTGAACTAGAGCCATAAAATAAACCGACTCCAATGGACCCCCCTAGTGCAATTAATTGCATGTGACGAGTACTTAATTCCCGCTTTAGTTGTGAATCTTGATGATTATCTTTCATAATGCTTACTCCTCATACGTTTAGATTTTCAAATACTTGCTCAAAAAAGGAATAAAAAAAACGCCCTTTTGGATTAACCAAAAGGACGATTCAACTCGTGTTACCACCTTTAATTTATAAGCAATTCACATTACTTACCTTAAGAAGTACGGTCATTTGACGATACTCTCGCACATGATTACGGGTGCTTACCGGCGTAGCCTACTTAGAATAATCCTTTCGGTACACAGCTCCAAGATGAATTCTCAATCGTTTTACATGCACCTCTCATCGACCGGTAACTTTCTGTTCGTAAAAATAATTGATACTACTTCTTTTCATAGCCTTTGTTCTATACAAATATTTTTGAATTGTTTTTCATTTTACAGAAAAAAAATAGTTTGTCAATATAATTTTCAAAAATTCTTCATAAACCGCATAAATTACATATGACAATTCTATAGGCGGTTTAGTCAAGCTAATTTTTCCTGGTGCTATAACTCTGTGTTATTCTTTCCCACTAAACTCCCATATATTTAAACCCTCGGAAGCTTCTGGTGCTTCAAAAAATTTAGTAACTTCAATAAACGTCGCTTCCGTGTCAAAAGCTGCTCTTTCGGGTTGTTCGTTACGCCTTTGCGCAATTTGACGCAAGCATTGCTGGTTATTTAAATTAAGGTAGATTAGTTGATGGTTTGCATTAACGTCTGACGCTATATCCAAAAACCACTTTCGCTGTTTTTGAGTGTTACCTGGAAAATCCATTACTACATGCGTACCAACACTTAAAATGTTTTGGACATGCTTTTTCAACATCGGCTTGAGCTGTGCTGATAATTTTAGATAGTCCTCAAATGATGTGATCTGATTGGGATAAAGAGAGGAAAGCCATTCATCCTCAGATAAAAGTACCGCATTTTTTTCTTTAGCCAATTGTTTTGATTTTGTTGATTTTCCCGCTCCCATTTTTCCACAGAAAAAGTATAGAGTCCCCACTTGTTTCATGTTTTTCTTCCCCCGAGCTTTTTTTATTGGTTTTAGTTGTTACCCTATCCTTGTAAAACGAACAACAAAAACGGATTCTACAAGCAAAATCCGTTCTTCGTCATTTCTTATAGTAACTCTAACACAATATTTGAGAATACATTAGCTGATATGTTATTGCTAAGATCCTATTCCAAGTGTTTTGGCGTCATCAAAAGCGTTCCATCGTTAAATCAGTATTTACTGAAACAGCAGCTTTATTACCTTTGGCAGCTGAAATCATTAAAGTGGAAGGTTTAGATCTTTCGGTTTCCCCTGCAATATATACATTTTTTTGAGTTGTTCTACCAACACCATCTGTTATGACTTTTCCATCTTCGTCAATATCACAGCCAAGCTTCTCAGCAAACTGATTGGGGCGATAATAAGAGGGGGCCACAAATCCACCCGACCTTATAATGGTGGCTCCGGATTCAAACTCTATTTTTTGCAAGTACCCATCATTACCTATGAAGTCTTTTACCTTTTCTGATATTATTTTGATATTGTGTTTTTGTAACTCCATTTCACCTTCTTTAGATAAGTGAGCTCCATTCGTTAAGACAACCAAATCCTGTGACCAATTATAAATCAACTTAGTCAAATGGAGTACATGCTCTTCTTTTTCTGCCATCACCACTAATGGCTTATCCTTTTGCTCCCAGCCATCACAATACGGACAACTAAATAGACTTTTTCCATAAAACTTTCTTATACTTGGTATAGTAAATATTTCTTGAACACCGGTGGCGAGTATTATTTTTTCTGAAACTAATTCCTGACTCGTAGATGTTTTGACAGTAAATCGCTCATTACCTATATCCTTTATAATTTCAGTAACTGTCGCATTAAGATAAGAGACGGACGGGTAATTCACCAACTCTTTTAAAGCTATTTCTTTAAATGCTTGTGGTTTTATTCCATCACGCGTAATAAATCCATGTGACGCCTGTGTCACTCTATTCCTATTTGTCCCATCATCCATTAATGCAATATTTCTCCTAGCTCTTCCTAAAGTTAAGCCAGCACTTAACCCAGAAGGACCTCCGCCTATAATGATACAATCAAGAACAGTCATTTTTACCTCCACAATGATTTGCTTTCTTTTGAATTGTAATTTGCATTCGAGAACTACATTATTTCCTACATCATGGATTTCCATTCTTTACACACTAATAACGCGCAGTTTTTGTTTATTTCGTATTAAAAAAGACGCATTCCTTTTTAAAGAAATGCGCACAATTGTGGAGGATTTTTTTAAGATAAATTTGATAATAGTTGTTCAATAGCTTCTGAGTCTTTCGGGTATGTATGAATAAATTTTGAAATTTCATTGGTATTCTTCCAAGCAATTTCTTCATCTGGATCTTGGTATTATCCCCACCTGTTATTTCACATAAAAAATATTGTGTTGTTAGTTTATGTTTTGATAATACGAGAGCTGTTCCTTATTGCAAAATCTCGCCCGAATCTTGAACAATTTAAAACCGTTGATTTCTGTTTCAGACGTACGCATTCTGGAGGGGTTGTGTCGCTCCTCCCATAGTCGCTGTTTTCCACTCCAATCAACTTTGAATCTGCTTCTTCATTTTATTGGATATTCATATTCTTTTGGTTGTCTGCAAGACTTCTTTAACATGGGCAATACTGCCCCAAAACTTTGATAATTTTTTCTTGCTTCAGTCAATGTTAAGCCATGGTTTTGGTCACTTGCCTCAACATTACTTTGAATAAACAAATCTATCTCCCAAAAACATACGGGGCAAATATAAGCAAGGGCATCGCCATTGTTCGGAATTGTAATAAACTCGCAGCAAGGGCATGGTGAATTTCCAACTACTATATCAGATTCAATGTCATGTTCGCAGTTAGTTGTATCATCGTAGTTTATGTTTGGCACGTATTGATTTGTCTTATTTTCTTCGTTTTTCATTTGTGAGAAACCTCCTGGTAAAGTCCTTCAAATTCTCTTTACCTAAGTTCTGGAACAACAATCTTTCTCTTTTCATTTTGATAAAATACTATGAGTTTAAAATTGTAATCTCCTTATTACTGAGCATTCAGTTAGCCATCAACGAAGGTCAAAATTAGCATGTCTCCATAGACAATGAAAGATGATTAAGTCCCTTCATGGGAGTTTAGTTTCGTTATTTGCGAGTTAAAGGTGTTTCTGGTCTATTTGAGCAATATTTGCAAGTAGGGTCACTACATTTTGATTCAGTCCAACTATTACAATTAGGACAAAAATAAGAATCAAAATCATCGTAATATACTAAATTATATTTGCATTTAGAACATTTATCTTGTTTAATTTCACCATAAAATTCAAAATCATCTATCATCACTTTGCCGTAGCCTTCGGTTATTTTCATAAACAACCTCCTTGAAACTATTTAATTGATAATTGTGTAATTAATAACCATTATAACATATATTATCCATACATTTTTTTAAGTATATTACATTTATTTCAACACTCTACTTCGTTATGTGAATAAAAAAATGTGCAAAAATTTTTGAATTATTGATAAAATTAAACCATTAATCTATTGGAGGACATAATGAACACGAAACAATTAAATGAGCAATTTTATGCGAAGAGAGAACTTGTTGGTACTGTCGATCATTGCCTATGTGAGGATTGTATTTTTTATGCAGAGCAAATTATGAAAAATAATACGCTTGTCGAGTTTTTACATACTAAAGGCCTTGATCCACGAAAAGCTAATGAAGTTTGGTGTTACATGGAGAAAGATGGATATAAACATTACACGATTGATTTTTTTGAAGTGTATGCAGATAAAGAAGAAACACATACTTTTGGCAACGCAAAAATCACATTTTATGTCAACATCTACGCTGAAAAAGAGCAGCTTCCATATGTATGCACAATAGATGCTGTTTTTAAAATGTAGTGTAACTTTAAAAATCTCCAAAGCATCGTTTTCGAACCTTTCGTTAAAGAATGTTATTCAGCAATCTGGCCCCGTTTGTTGAACGCAAGTCAAACAAAGCTCTTCAAACTAAACTACCTCGTTAGTATGATAAGAAAAAGAGCTAGATAAAAAGCTTATTGGTCTTCAAGTAAAGACTCTGTTAGTTGAAGCGTATTCAAGACATGGAATTACTTTATTAATTTTCTCCTGTTAAAATTTCATAGAGATTTTCTGAATCTTGCTTTGTTAATTTCACATATTTATCACTATCCGTAACAATTTCTAAATTTTCACCATTTTGGCTAACCCAAAGCGAATAAGAGGCTATTTTGTTTTCGCTACTGTTCTTAAATGGAAATTGAAATTGGTAGTCAGCATAGCGTACCATTTCTATTTTTTATTTATCCAATTAGCATTTTTCACTATATCAATCGCTTTTTCCACTTGTTTTTTTTGATTGACTTCTTTAAAGTTTTCAAAAATATTTTCTTCACCAGTTCGTTTCTGTACAGTTATTTTTTGCCCACCCATTTCATTCATTTTTTTCAACATGTGACCTCCTTATATATTACTTTCTTATAGTACTAAACTACTCCGTTAGTTTAATAAAGAAAAAAAGAGCTGCATTTGCAACTCAATAATTGTTAATTAATGCGCCCATTACATAATCGCTAGTAGCGATGTAAACTTTCTATAAAGGCCTCTGATTCCTCAGCTATTCGCTCATAGTCAATACTATGAATATAGTGAGATGAATCTAACTCTATCAATTTACCTTTATCAATCCTATTAATAAAGTCATTTTGAATTCCATTCCACTTTTGATTGTCAAAACCAGTCCCCTCACCATTCGATGAAAACAAAAGTATAGGCATGTTCGGGATTCCAGCTTTTTTGACTTTTTGCGCATTTACTTTTATATAATCTATTTCATTAACCATATCTTTAGTCAATGTTCTTCGATAAAAAATTACTTTATACAACTCTTTCTCTTCATCTGTTAAATTCCCATATTTTATTGCATCACTTTCCGATAGATTTGGAATCCATCTGGTCAAACCAGTCTTAGCAGTAAAAGCACCTAATCGAACGAGGAACATATTGATAGATAATTCTTCATATACAGCAGGAACAGCCATATCTAATCCAATAATAGCTTTTATTTCATCAGGGTAATCTTGCGCCCATTTCAAGGCTTCAATGCCAGACATCGAATGTGGGAGTAAAATATATGGACCTTCAATTTCTGATTTAAAAAGTGCCTCTTTTGTTTCAGCTAGAATTGTATCAATATCTCGGTTAATATCTGTGACTTCGCTAAATCCATAACCTGCCTTTTCAACAACAACAATTTTATATTTATCGCTTAACAAAGTATAAAGTGATTTAAAATCTAATGCAGGTGAGCTCGTACCACCCCCAGACATAAAAACAAGGGTATCTTCTCCTTTTCCTTCTGTATAAACGTGCATTTGATGACCATTAACTTCTACAAGTTGCCCAGTTGGAACAAATCGTACCTCTTCTTTTGATAATTGTATTTTATGATTAATAAAGCTCAAAGTAAGAATCAACACAAATAATGAAATAATTGTAAATATTATTAACATAATGCGTTTAAATCCTCTTTTCATATATCTCACCTATATCCTGCATTTTATACACAATCAAGTTTCGGTCATTTTACACACGTAATATTTCATAACTGCCTGAATGCTTAAAATGAAACTAATCAAAGTCGATAATAAAAGCTCCATTGCTTCATGTTGATTCCATATCAGCCCATATCGCATGAACAAATAAAAGCAGCTTGCCAATGCATGGCAGGTAAATAGACTTCCCCAGATCACTGCCTTTGACCTTTTATAAGCATTACTACCCCTTAAATATTTCATATAGTAGAAACAAACAGCACCTATTCCTATAATGAACATTGAGGTCTGAACAAAAGATGTTGTCACAATCATCGGTTCTTCGTGCGGCATATCCACATAGAGAAGGTTTCCAAGGTGAATTATGTTAAAGCTCAATAGACAAATTACCACATATAAAAACAATAGCCATTCGGCAGTTATCATGAACCATTTCATTATTGTCTCTACCATCCTCGTCTAATAACCTAGTATTTTCTTTATTTGCTAAATATCTACAAAAGGGACAATAATGATCTCTCGCTCTGAAGATCGCACGGTACATTTCGGACCAAGGAATGGTATCTTCACAGCTATCACATTCTACATAAAGATCAGGTAATAAACCCTTATCTAACAAAACATCCCACTGTGTGTTGGTTAATCAGGTCCATTTTTTATACTATCTATAATGATTGCCAATACTTCCCATCATAAATTCGATTTGACTTCACTAATTCTGTTAAATAAGCCATACATTCGGTTGGTTCACTTATGATTTTTTGCTTTAGTTTTTCCCGTAGCATGTAACGCCCGCTTTCTTTTCTAACTTTGCTTGCAAATCTAACATCACTCTCTAATTATGTAAAAAAATAAAAATTAAGTAAATGAAAAACCTTCTTCTATAAAAATAATTTACAAGTATGTTTTCAGCATTTTTTAGAACCATAGGGTAAATACCATTTCTCCTTTCTGCCAGCATACATATTATAGGTTGTAGAAAGGAGGGATTTTCAGTGGGATACAATGGAAACGTAGGTAACATGAACAACAGCTGCTATTACGGCGGCGACTCTGGCGGTGGCGGCTATTACGGTTCAACATTCGTATTAATCGTCGTTCTATTCATTCTTTTAATTATTGTTGGCGCTTCTTTCTTGTACTAATTATCCCAATTAGCACCTAACCCTTTTACAGACTTTAGGAGTCTGTAAGGTCAAGGGTCACTTTACCAGCCTAGTGACCCTTTTCCTTTTCAGATAATCGTGCGATAATCAAATTTGAAATGGTAAATTTGAGGTGAATTTTACATGTTGCGAGTAATTAAAGCATTGCTAGGCATCGCATTGATTATGGTTGGCCCTATGTTGATTGTCATTACGGTTGACGATACTGTATTTCTCAAAAATATATTATTAAGAATCATTGGTGGTCTGTGCGTTTTACTTGGCGTTCATTTATTACATAGACTGTTTCATCCGAATTCATACACAAGTAAACCCACGAGCTCCAATTAAAGAGCACTTGGGTTTACTTAAATATTTAGAAAAATATTATTCCTTGGCAAAATATTTTGGGTCTATTTGAAGAAGAATTGTATTCATATCATAAAAATTTCCTGATTTAAATTTTTCCTCATGAGTAAACCCTTGTTGTTGTTGAATAAATGCTAACCATTCCTTTTCTAACTCACTACTACTCTTTCCGTAAACTTCCTCTAATTTTTGCGCTAGTTCTTTCTCGTTATATATATGTTCAAACTTTTCGAGTCCGTAAGTATCAATTAAATATGTAACAAATGATGCCGCGTGCGTGTAGCTCATCTTCATCATGACTCGATTCTGTTCTTCACTTGAAAGTGCTGGGCGAAAATAGACATCATCTTGATTTGGATCAATTAACTTACTAATAGGAATTAACTTATCTGAATCCAAATAATGCTTCATGTATTTTTCAAAGTATAATTTATTTTTTCCATATTGATCCTCCATATAACTCGCAAAACCCTCTTGTGTAAAATAGCCATGATCTGATTCGAAATTGTTGCCATAGCCAAGTAAAGAATGGGTCATTTCATGGACTAGTGGATAGATATCTTCATTAACACCAGTTAGTTCGATTTTCGATGCAAACCCCCAGGATAGACCGTCTTCCTTAAACCATACGTTGATATGCTCAGATGGCGTGTAGGAAGTATGTATAGAATTCTTTATGTGGTCGTATACTGTCACAATTTCATCCTTTATAGCCTCTACTTTTTCTTGTGGAACACCAATCTCATTCTTAATTTCAAAGGTTATTTTGCCATCCTTTGTGACCACAATATTTTCATCGTTTTTCTCTTCCTGTATTTGTTCTTTAGGTTGAACGGTTTCTGCTGTACAGGCTGTTAATAGCAATGTGCAAAGAAGGATTGTGCCTCTCCATTTAGCCATAATTACCTCCTAAAAAAGTATTTTCCAGTTTATACGAAACTTAAAATCCAAAAGTTTCATTTTTAAAAGAAAAATAGGGAAAATTAGACAAAATTATTTATAATGTTAGTAGACATGGCAAAAAGGAGGTCGCAATGAACAAAAGTACATGTATTCATTACAATCCACGCTATGGCTGGGATTTAAATAGTGATGCAAATTTAGAAATGCGGTTATTTGCCAAAGCACAACGTAGACAAGTAACTATTCTCAGCTATGGATGTGACTTAGATCATCACACCATTAAAAAAATTGCTCGGCACTACCTCACTAGGAAAAAAACTGACGAAGCCGAAGAAACATTAGAAATAAGATATGATACATATGATGCTAATTCATGTAAACATGAAGAAAGTCAATACTATTGGAAAACCTCTTTCATTAGTGAAAGAACATTAGCTGCTTTCCTACAAGCGCTATATCGATTACCTGGTACACATATTCACTGTGAATTTAATGTGCGGGGACATTTTGAAGTAAGGATAAATGGTGTGGAATTTTCTACACGTGTATTAAAAGCCCTTGATTCTCCATCTATGTATAAGGAAGATTTAATCGGACGCTATCTTTTATTTATTGATACAGAATCACCTGACAATGAAATGATACGCCATAAAATTCACTTGCTCCCCAAAGAGCTGCAAAGTCTCTCTCTTCCCTTAGACAGTTCACAGCTCCAATGGCAACTATTAGTAAAGGACTGGATAACAGCTATTCTTCGCTACGATGTGTAAATTTCAGCATATTCAAGATGATGGTCTATAAAACCAAGTAATCTTATCATATAAATAGAAGTAGTGTTAAGCGAATTCGTTTAACATGGCACCTCCCGATTTGTTACTAAGGGGCACTTCCATCTGTGCCCCTTCTATTTTTTGCCTATTGCACACTTCATGCCATCCCATACATATAATACTTTCGTTATGATGGGACGTAGATTTATGTTAGAGGTTATTTTAAATTTTTTATCGAATACCTATGTTGGTCAAAATATAGCAAGGCTCCGTCAAAATGATTGGTTCCACACCATTTATTATGATGAACCGTATCGCAGCTTATTTTTTTCCAATCGTCATGTCAGAAAATATCTTCAATTATTTGTATAACCTATACTCGAACACCTTTACTTCGATCATACATACTTCATTCCATAAAGGTAACAATACAATGCATTAGGGAAAGATCACAAAGAGGTGTAGAAGAAAATGAAAAAGATGTTACTCGTCTTTATATTCCCCCTTGTACTAGTTCCTTCATTTCAAACAATATCCGCTTCAACAGCTGAACCAACACAGGATTCTAACGAACTGAGATTGCAGGATATGCTCATGCTTTTGCTTACTCCTTATATTGAAGAAGATTTGACCAATTATTATTCAAAGATTAGAAAGGATGTTTCCCCTCATATTACGCCTTGGAAAATTGAAGTAATTGATACAAAAAGAAATCATTTCCGAGGCTTTCAAATGCAAATTACATTTGAAATTGAACCTACGGATGGCGGACAATGGATTCCTATTGGAAAGGATCGAATGACCTATGAAATTTCTTCAGGACCTGATGTTAAATTGATTCATCACACACATCTCAAAACGTATAAATATCCGCCTGAATAATACCTTCCCATTAAAATTGTAAGCTTGTCCCTTTATTGAATGTCATGCGATTTTTTTATCTGTGAATCATAAAAGCACCCCATCAAAGCTTGTCTTACTTTGATGGGGTATTTCATCGTTATACTAAACTCCGCTGTTCGTAGACAACCTATTTATTTTCTATCTCTTATTTCTTCTAGTATTTCTATTATGCGATTGTTTTGCCTTTCAATCGATTTTAACTTTCTCTCTATTATGCTTGAAGAGAAAAACACAATTAGTACAATTGCTATTCCAATTAGTAAATCCATTTTACTTCCCCCACTGTTTATTTATGTAATTTCACTTCATCCTACATAGATTTCAAAAGAAAAAGATGGCTCTATACGGAGGCCATCTTTAAGTAAAGAATCCATGGTTGCGTACTAATTAATGCTAAACAACGATGAATTAACGAATTCGAGCCTTGCGGAAGCCGTCGAATATACTGATTGCCGCTGATACAACAAATATAATGATTATGCCGCCAATTAGCCATATTTCAAATTGATTAGTAGAGGTGGTAAATAAATTACTCATGTACGCGATACTTTCTTGGTTCATTAAATTCGGATTACTTACTATCACAATGAATACTCCGGTTGCGAAAAGCTCCACAATTGTATTAAAGATTGCCACCTTTTTCGTCCATTGCCCTTTTAGTAGTTTGTAGAGGGCTAACCCAATTTCGAGAGCAATGACAACGATCACAATGGGCCAATAATGAAGTAAAACATCCTGATTTAAAGCTGGCATTACGAATTCGAGACCCTCTCCACCATCTTCATATATACCTAAAAGATGATTTGCATAAAAATAAAAAGTTGCCCAAATGGCTGTCCACATTAAATAGCCAAATACTTCAAGCTTGGTAATTGCCTTTTTCTTAGGAATATAAATGACGGTTTTCAGATCTTCGGGAGTCCATTTTTTAAGACTTGCTGATAATGGATGCTGCTCTTTTCCTTTATCAGTACGTTCCAAAATGACGAATACGACCGTTAGCCAGAAAAAGACATGTATGCCTACTTCAATGATTCTCCATATTCCTTCACCCATCATATTGAGGACAGCATTCATAACCGCTTCTTCCCCACCAAAACTAATAAAATATTCAGCAATCATTGAGATTACCGCAATGACAGCGGCAATGGGAATAATCATTTTTAGTAACGAGAGGTATACATCAAAATAGCGAGGGCCGATTAAATGCATTGGTTGATCACGATAACCGCTCGCTAACGCCGCTGGATTCCCTAACTTTTCCAGCACTTCCTTTACATCATGCTCATGGTAATCATCAGGTAACATATCCTCAATGGTTGATCGTAACTCAAGTGCGATATCCTCACGATTTTTTTCAGGCAGCCTCCGCGTGACTTCTTGAATATAAATTTCAGTCAGATTCATCTTTATCCTCATCTCCTTTTAGTAGCTCATAAAGTTCTTTTGAATTATTAATCCATTCTCGTTTCAATTGCAAAAAGACGTCTAATCCAAATTCACTTAATACATAATACTTGCGGGGTCTACTCTCAGAGGTTTCCCAGCTACTTGTCACTAACTCTTGTTTTTCTAAACGGCGAAGCAATGGATATAAGGTACTTTGATCAATGTTAATGCCCGAATCTTCCAATAATTGAACAAGTGAATATCCATACTGCGGTGTTCGTAATTGACTTAAAACGGCTAATGTCAGTGTTCCTCTCCTAAGTTCTGTCATTAATGAATTCAGTAACGTACTCATTCACTCACCTCAATTTCACTTACTATATGACATACACTGTATAACTTATACTATGTATCGTACACTATTGTTGTTACAACAACAAGCAATTTTATTGTCCTTTATAGAAAAATTAGCTGTTTTCAGGAGTCTTAGTCCTTTTTCAGCTGCTTGGTTTCTACCAATTAAAACGGAATGGCAAAATTTATAGCAACAACCTTCTGCTAATTAAAGGTCCAATCACTGTATTATCGTCAAATTTCCAATACATAACATTTCAGACATTAGTCTGAAGACAATCATTGATGTTAGACGTTATATTGTATTTATACTTTTTAACGATAAAAGTATGAGGAAAAATCCTAGACAACCATTACGTATAGAAAAAAATTACTACTAAAACGTTCAAGTATCTTAATTTATAAAACTATACGTAATGTGTTTGTTAGATTTGTACTTGAAAAATTACCAACAGGTAGAACATCTTGTACAACGTAGCGTACAGTGATGTTTTTTTTATGCGTTTTGCTATGAGCAAAAACTGTATGTTCAGACCGATTAACTATTTATTAATAAGGAAATACAAATGTGTCGAGGTGACTTCTATGAAAGAGAAAATGCATTTTACAATTTTAAGTAACGATTCAACTGACGGAGATGGAGGTTACGGAGTAGGTACCCTTGATCTAAATAATGTAACGTCAATTATTATAGATTGTGAAAAAGAGCACGTGTTTATAGATTTAGAAGCCTTACACGGACGAAGTAAAATTGAAAAAAAAGTTCGTTTTTCACCTGATCTAGCTCATGCTAGTAGCGATTATTATCGTTATTGGATAGTTTGGGTAGCGATTCAGGTTAATCAAAATGGCCCCTATTATGCGGGATGTACCGCAAGTGAAGTACGGGTATCAAAAGAAGAACGTCGTATTAAGCTTGGCTATAAATCTTTGCCAGAGCAGGTAAATTATTTAGATAAGGCGCTGAAAGGGAAATTTCTCTTGCAGCATATGGATCGTCATTCTAAAAAGCTACTTTTTCAGTTTTTATCTGAATTTAATGAAGCGTATTGGAAACACTCACCCGAAGAATTAAAACACCAGTTGTCTGTATAGGAGGATTTATAATGGCATTTGTAATTACAGAATTATGCAGGGATGAAAAAGCGGCTGTCTGTTTGGATGTCTGTCCAGTAAATTGCATTGTTATGACAGATACCCAATATGTAATTGATCCAGATCTTTGCATTGATTGTGGAGCTTGTGAATTAGTTTGTCCAGTAGAAGCGATTTATTTTGAGGATGATTTGCCTTCTGAATATCAGTCAGCAACCCTTCTAGCACGAAATCATTTTCGAAATTAGCATTGTCTTTATCCATATAGATTGAATAGAAGCGAGAACAAGTCGATTTCCTATACAATAAGAAATCGACTTTTTCGTATGGCTTATTTGATAATGACGAATTTAGCCTAACTGGCGTTTAAATTGTTTAATGGCGAAAAAATATGCGATGACCATGATGCCGATGCACCACATAAGAGCGGGCCAGATATCATTACTAACAGAGCCTTCATATAAGAGGGTGCGAATTGCATTGACGATTGAGGTAACGGGCTGGTTCTCAGCAAACGCACGGATAATTTTAGGCATGGTTTCCGTGGGAACAAAGGCCGAACTGATAAAGGGTAGGAAAATCAGCGGGTACGAATAGGCTGTTGCCCCCTCCATAGACCCTGCTGCTAATCCAGGAATGACTGCCAACCATGTCAGTGCTAGCGTAAACAGCCCTAGTATGCCAGCTACCGCAAACCAATCCAAGAGATCCGTACTAGAACGGAAACCCATCAAGAACGCAACAAGGATAACGACTACAACAGTAAGCGCGTTGGAAATAAGCGAGGCCAACACGTGAGCCCACAATACAGCCGAGCGCTTGATGGGCATGGTGATAAAACGTGCCATCAGCCCACTCTTTCTATCTGTAAACAGCCGTGCGGAAGTGTAAGCGCAGCCCGATGCAATGGCCATCAATAAGATTCCTGGCAATAAATAATTAACGTAGTTGGCTGTACCTGTCTCTATTGCACCACCAAATACGTAGACAAATAGTAGCATCATCATAATTGGCGTAATCGCCACCGTAATTATTGTATCTGGGCTGCGCATAATGTTACGCATTAAACGCCCTAGCAATACCCATGTTTTACTCTTCATTTAAATCCTCCTTTTTACCAATGATGGCGAGGAAAATGTCCTCAAGTGTTGGCTGCTTCTCAATGTACTCTACTTTCGCAGGTGGGAACATCTCTTTAAGTTCTAGAAGTGTGCCTGTCGTTATAATTTTTCCTTCATGTAGGATGGCAATACGATCCGCCAGTTGTTCGGCTTCCTCCAGGTACTGGGTCGTTAGCAGGATGGTCGTGCCACCATCCGCAAGCTCCTTGACTGTTTCCCAGACTTCCATTCGTGCTTCAGGATCAAGCCCTGTCGTTGGTTCGTCTAGAAAAATAACCGCTGGCGACCCAATCATGCTCATGGCAATATCAAGTCGGCGCCGCATCCCGCCAGAAAAATTGTCTGCCCGACGATTGCCCGCATCTGTCAGGCTGAATCTTGCGAGTAGATTGTCTGCTGTTTGAGCGGGATTGGAAACCCCTCGCAACTTGGCAATCATGATCAGGTTTTCCCGCCCTGTTAGCATACCGTCTAAAGTGGCGAACTGCCCTGTTAGGCTGATGCTCTGACGAACATGATCTGGTTGGTGCTGGACATCAAAACCGCAAATCCCTACTTTGCCACAATCAGATCTCATCAATGTGGAGAGAATATTGATTATCGTCGTTTTCCCTGCTCCATTTGAGCCTAACAATGCGAAAATTTCGCCACGCCGCACCTCAAAATCCACGCCCTTTAAAACTTCCTTTTCTTTAAAAGATTTTTTTAACCCTTTTACAGAAATCGTATCTTTGCTCATCCTTTTTCCTCCCTTTTTAAAAATCTATTTGCAGAGTTAGATTACCCTTCCTTAACTACTTAGTCTGACTGATAATCTGTATAACTTAGTACCGTTTAAAATTAAAACTGAATAGCGAAGGCAACAATGAACAAGTAGCTATTCAGTCGGTATTACTGACCCATTTATTTTTTTCCTAATCGATTCAAAATGCTTTGATTTAAATCTTCACGATACTTGGCGATATAGGTTTTTGCGTTTGCCACTAGCTCATCAGCAAAAGACGCTACATCTTCGCCAGTGATTTCCAGCACTTTCCTGCCTTCTGCTGCCCCAGCCTCGAACAACTCGATCAATTCATATTGCATGTGCAGCATATCCATCCCATTACCCACTGTGAAATTCCACATGTAGTTTTGAATTTTTTTAAACACAAATTGGTAATCCTCTGGTAGTTGTTCGACCCGTGCCATCATCATCTTGTACTCTTTTTTATCACCCATCATTTTTTTGAACAATTCAATCACGTTATTTTCCTCCTTTGTATTATCAAGCTAAAGTTCAGACGCATTATCATATGAAACTAAAAAGACTTTAGAGCATTGATTTTTGACGAGATAAAATCCCACTTTTCCCAAAATAATTTTAGTTCGTCACGTCCAGCCTCATTAAGTGAGTAAAACTTGCGGGGCGGTCCCATATCTGATGGTTTCTTTTGAATATTCACCAGTTTTTTTTTCTCTAAACGCACGAGGATGGTGTAGACCGTCCCTTCCACGACCTCAGTGAACCCTAACTCGTTCAGGCGTCGGGTAATTTCGTATCCATAGGTTTCATGACGGCTAATGATTTCCAGTACGCAGCCTTCCAGAGACCCCTTCAGCATCTCCGTTAAATTTTCCATATGCAGAACCACCTCTATTTGCTTTACTATTCTGTACAACTTAGTACTTAGGTAAAATTTTTTCGCTTTCGAGAAGCTATTAAGTATTACTTATTACAACTACATAGTAACACCGAGTAGTTTGGGTGTCAATTACTTTTCTTATAAATTTTTTTGATGCCACTATTCAAGAAAGAAAAAAGAGCTGCCTACGCAACTCGCAACTCCATGTTCCTTCATTAAGTTTTCACATTCTTATGAAGCGACTGTACTTATCCATATCAGGTGAGCCATTTATTTACGTTCAATATCCTATCCCATGTGAGGGTAGATTTAAGGAATTTAACTGTCTTAACCTTTTTAACTATTTACCTTCCTCATAGGCAAAGATGGTGTGAAATCTAGGACACCATCTTCTGTTTTTCATGCTACTTAACGATTGCTAAAATATCCTTTGGGTCATAAAAAACGTAATCTGCCTCCTCAAAGCCAATGGTGGATTTAGCTCCCCAATGGGCAAGAGCAAATTTGGCGCCTGCTTGCTTTGCGCATTGGAAATCATAGATAGAATCACCAATATAGATGGCCTCTTCTGGTGCTACCTGTAATGCATCCAGACATTTTAACAGCGGCTCTGGGTGTGGTTTATGCTTTTCCGTATCACTGGCACTTACAATATGCTGGAAATACTCACTTAACCCAAACGGCTCAAACTCATCCACTACCTCTTGCGCTGTTTTAGAAGTGACAATCCCTAATTGTAGTGGCTTTGTTGCAAGGTGCTGAATAACTTCCTCTAGACTTTCGAAAACAGCCACTTCATGTGAAAAATCCAGCACAGCCGCAGACCATTTCTGATGCACAGCCTCTACGTCATCCACGTTAAGCCTCTGCAATGCATCTTTTCCTGGGATGCCTAAAGCAAATCGTAATGCCTCAAAGGGATAGTCCTGTTTTGTTTCTTCTCGTAAGGTTCTTTGCAAAGACTGTAAAATCGCTTGCTCCGTATCCAAAATCGTTCCATCTACATCAAATATAATCGCTCTTAACATGTATAACCCTCCTAGTTAAAGCACGTTATTTATATATGTGCATAATTGCTGATACAATTCCCCTTCATAATCCTTCTGACCTCTTATAAATTTCTCCTTTAAATTATAAAAACATATTTCAAGATATTCCTGATTATGATGCTGTTGAAAGGGTCTCCTATCCTTTACTGGGCCCAAACCCTTAAAGTAGTTATTCTTTTTTTCGTAGGTTCGAATTTGATAACCCCGCTTCTTCATTTCATCCATGACTTTTTCTGTATACAAATACAAATCTTCTTTTGGGTATTCGTATATATAATTAATCAGTATATGCTGATCCTCTTTCGCAAATATGCTATTTAGCTCTCTCCACTGCGACAGTAGTTGTCCTTTTGGTAGATACGCAATTAAATCTATATGCCATAACCTCATGTGCCTTCTCCTTTCTATTAATCAACCATTAATGTAAAATATTACTTACTATGATACTAAACTGACGGAGGGATAGTATGAAAATAAAAACTGCAACGCTCGATGAAATTCCACAAATTGAGCGTTTATACCAAGAGCTTTTTTTAGAGATGTCGATTCTTCAACCTAAATATATCAAACCTGCCAAACAAGATGCCAACTTTATCAGGTTTACGATCATTGAGGATGATTCAGATATTTTAATCGCAACATTCGAGAACGAAGTAGTAGGCTTTTTACTTATTAAAGAAACGACGACCCCACCCTATACTTGCTTGGTTGAACACAAATATGCTTTTATTGTGGATGTGATTGTTGGCAAGCATTACCAAAACAAAGGAATTGGGTCTGCTTTATTAGATGAAGCGAAAAAATGGGCAGCCTATCGTCACTTGGACTATCTGGAGTTAAATGTATTGACTGAAAATAAAGGTGGTAAATCCTTATATGAAAAACACGGGTTCAAGGATACGAACCAAACGATGCGCTTAGAATTTTAAGTATGTGATGGGAAAGAAGGGACTTCAATGGAAGAAATGAAAACCGTACACAAGAAAGCCAACCTCATAGTGCCTGTCTTTATTGGCATGGGGTTAGGTGCGTTTATCGGTTTACTTGCCTATGTAAAAGACTGGCTATAAAAAAAAGAGACAAAGCCCCTCAAACTGCTTTGTCTCTTTTTCAACACTATATTAGTTTACTTTCTTTCAGTAAATCATAAATGATTGTATCCTTTGTTTTATGAATACCCAATTTACCGATTTGCTTTAAGATAAATGGTGCATCAATATCTGTTAGTTTTTTACCATCCAGCAAACGAGCCGTTGATGCTAATAATGTGCGAACATCAAAGGCAGACGCAAACACCTCTGGCACACCTCGGTCAATCGTTAATAGTTGATAGACTGCCTCCATCGCCGTTCTTACGGAATATTCAGTAGTAAAGACTGTATCTCTTGCGGTTTCGCTGAAGTTGCCAATAAAGGCTAAATTAGCTGATCCTTCTGGCACAACAAGTGGACGATCACCCATTGCTCTTGGCATGAAATAAGAAGTGATGTAAGGCATATAGCATGGAATCGTATTGCAAGAATTTTGTGCAATGTCTGGAATTTCATCCACTGGTACACCCATATGGTATAACCACTCTTGTGCAATCTCAATACCTGTACATTCCGTAATACTTTTTTTAATAAAATCACCTGGCTTGTTTGATAGTAAGCCATAAATCCAAACAACTAATTGGTCCTTTGATTGATTTTTAAAGTGAGGTTGTCGGTTCAATGTATAGCTTAGCATCCAATTAGAATCGGTAGCTGTGACAATCCCTCCTGTTACGACCTTACCAGCGTATGGGTCCCTTTTACTGATTTTTTCAATATATGGAGCCACACGATCATCTAATGTTGTAAGGGTAGCTGAAACAAACCAGCTTTCCTCTGGCAGATTATCGCATAACTTTTCTGGTCGACCAAACTCTTCACCTTGGGCAGCGATATTTTTCCACAGGGACCAGCTGCCACCTAAATCTTTATTCATAGGGGCTGGCGTATTATTATCCCCGTATGTTGTACTTTCTGTAATACTACCATTTGTCACAAACACTAACTCATTTTCTGTTAGTTCAATATTCTTTTTCACACCATCTTTTCGTAACACCAATGTATGAGCTACTTTTTTGTCTCCTACCTTATCAACTAAAACATTTTCTACAACCGTATTATATTGGAAATCAACATCATGACTTTCTAAGTATTTAATCATTGGCAGCACGAGCGATTCATACTGATTATACTTTGTAAATTTTAAGGCCGATAAATCTGGTAATCCGCCAATATGATGAATGAAACGCATAATATAACGACGCATTTCCATCGCAGAATGCCATTTTTCAAACGCAAACATTGTAGACCAATAGAGCCAAAAATTCGATTCAAAAAATTCATCTGAGAAGACATCTGTGATTTTTTTATCCTCTAATTTTTCCTCAGGCGTAAAGAATAATTTAATCATTTCTTCTGAGGATTTGTCTGATAAAGTGAACTTGCCATCATCCTCAAGTCTTTGGCCTCTATCCTTCATTAATCGACATTTTGAATAATTAGGATCCTCTTTATTAAGCCAATAAAATTCATCTAAAACGGAAGCATTTTCTACTTCTAACGAAGGAATGGAACGGAATAAATCCCATAAGCATTCAAAATGATCTTCCATTTCTCGTCCACCGCGAATAATAAACCCTCTCGTCGGATTAAGTATGCCATCTAGACTTCCTCCTGAAATATCTAACTCTTCAAGAATATGAATGTTCTCACCTTTCATTTGGCCATCACGAATTAAAAAACATGCTGCTGACAGTGAGGCTAGTCCCGAGCCAATCAGATAAGCAGACTTTTTATCGACTCCCTCAGGTTTTTTAGGACGTGCGAAAGCTTCATAGTTACCATTGCTGTAATACATATTACCGCCTCCTAATTTATTATTCTAATATAGAATAACACAGGTTATCGACAAAATGGTAAAATGAGCTAATAATTAACAAAAAATTCAAATCCGCTAATTGTGCGTTAATTTATCTTCCCTTCTCATTGGACAAAGCAAGTGCTTGTATTTTTATAAAAGAGAACCATACAGTAAATAATCGTAATAACCCCCTTAACGCCTGCCTTAAAAAGGAAAAACCAATTCAATAAGTTAATATTAGCTTTGCATAATTATTATCTCAATAAATCTTTTTTAACCTTCATTCCCTTTTTGAGGTTTAGCCAATTTCTCGTTACCTCGTTTAAAATTACCCGTAATTTTAGCTAACAATAGCTGGACTTCCTTTATCTGCCCCTCCACCTGCTTAATTTTTGCTAGTAGACGCTCAGCCTCTTTCTCCTTGACGATTTTAATTTGCTTGCCTTCATAATAAATAACGACAGTCCCCTTTTTTGTCGTTTGATATGAGAATGGTTCCTTGTTTAGTCTATTACGTTTATCGATTTCACTCACAGCTTCATCCCCGATTTCTTAATAATTAGATTCAATAATAAATGAATCTTAGCTTACAACTTTTTCTAATATGTTATTATTAACATATATTATATAAATATGGTATTTCTAGTAACACTTCCAGCATAGTGATAAGGAGAGAGGTATTTATATGGAATGGACGAATGTTCAAACACTAATTTGGTTGTTTCCTATTTTATTTATTATTCATGATTTTGAAGAAATTATTATGGTAGAGAAATGGTTACATCATAATCGTCATAAGCTGTATGAAAGATTACCCCAAAAAATAGCCGATAAAGTGGTGAAACAATTTTCAATGAGCACCGCACAATTTGCGGTTGCTGTCTTATTTATCTTCTTGTTTGTCAGTCTCTCTACCATTCTGGCTAACTACTATTTTCTAAATGGAGTCACTTTTACTATCTATTTTTTCACAGCTGTTACACTTGTTTTCTTTATCCATGCTTTTACCCATATTGGACAATCGCTCTTATTTCGTTCTGTTACACCAGGAGCTATAACATCAGCCATCATCATTATTCCCTATAGCATTATTTTATTTAAATCTTTGTTTACTAGTGGCATCCTTACTTGGCATATCGTTTTGATAAGCCTGCCTTTTGGCATACTATTTTTTCCCATTGTCTTTACTGCGCATTGGATAGGTAAAAGAGTGATATAGATATATGTTCATGAAAAGATAGAAAGGAGGCAGGAGAATGGCAAAAACTCCGATTTATTTAAAATTAATGATTGGTATTGGGATGGTTATTATCCTAGCTTCGTTATACTTTTTAAAAGACCAGCCTTATTATTTATGGGTTAGGTGGACAGGTAATATTTTATTGATCGTAGGCATTGTATGGATGCCGTTCACTAAAGAAACCAATAAAAAACATGTAAATTCTTAGCAGGAGTAAATCTTCTGCTTTTTTTGCGGTAAATTTACCTACGATTATAATAAAAGTGATAAAATCAGATAAAAAAAGAAGGTCTTTGTATGTTAGAAAAACTAAATGTATTTCTCCAAAAATACATTGCGATCCTGACACCATTAAGTTTAATTGTAGGTGTATTCTTAGAAAGTATTGGACATCATTTATTATTCCTCGTCTCCTGGCTATTTGCCTTCATGACATTCTCAGGAAGCTTACATATGAAATTTAAAGATGTAAAAATTTTCATGAAGCATCCAGTTCTCATTTTATTCTCCATCCTTTTTCTTCATCTCTTGATGCCTTTATGGGCTTATTTCTTATCCACTGTTTTGTTTGATGACCATTTGTTGACTGTTGGTTTTGTCTTAGCAGTTGCACTTCCAACAGGTGTAACGAGTGTTATTTGGATCAATATTTGCAAAGGGAACTTACCGTTAGGCTTATCAATTATTTTAATTGATACGCTCCTTTCACCCATCATCCTCCCCTTCATCCTCTATATCGTTTCGGGTGAAAAAATTGAGTTGGATGTGGCATCCCTGATTCTGAATTTACTATGGATGATTGTCTTACCCACGATTTTAGGTATCTTAGTGAATGAACTTTCGAAAGGAGCCATCCCCCAAAAAATCGGTAAGAAACTTGCTCCTTTTTCAAAGCTATGTTTATTTGCTGTCATACTGATTAATAGCAGTGCCATTGCTCCCTACTTAAAGGATATCAACATGCATCTCTTCTTCGTGGTGCTTTTAGTGTTCTTGCTTGCAGTATCAGGCTACCTATTTGCTTACCTCATTGGTCGATATCTGTTAAAAGACGGTCCACAAATGGCAACCTTTGTTTTTACTAGTGGCATGAGAAATATTGCAGTCGGTGTCATCGTGGCCACAACGTACTTTCCAGGTAAAGTCGCCATGCCTGTTGTGTTCGGTATGCTGTTTCAACAGGTACTAGCCTCCGTTTTTAGTAAGATGGTGAATCCTTTGTATAAACCAGATAAGAGCACCGTATAGACGGTGTTCTTATTTTAGGTTTGCACTTATACTAAATAGGAGAAGCTTTTATTTATATTTGAAGGGTGTGCTAATATGTCATACAATTTCCAACTTATATCACCAAAAATATCCCCGAATCTTGACAAAGCAAATTTTCAGGATATTTTTTATGAGGAGGAACCCTATTTAACAAATTGCAAGATTACGGATACGGTCATTGCTCACGAGGATATTGAACGATTAATCGTCTCTAATGTTATCTTTAAAAATGTCACATTCATCGATTGTACCTTTCAAAAAATTGATTTAACGGACGTCATTTTTGAAAACTGTGATTTATCTAACACTAACTTAAGTGAAGGCATCATTCATAGAGTGGCCTTCAAAAACTGTAAATTATTAGGGTTGAATTTATCTGAAGCAAACCTCGGCAATGTTTCATTTGAAAATTGCCTTGCAAACTTATGTAATTTCCCCGAAGTGCGCTTTAAACAAGTGCTATTTGATAGCACCTCCCTGCAAGGTGCGAATTTTTATGATTGTTTACTTAATAAGGTGGCGTTTCAAGAAAGTGATCTAAATGATGTTGATTTCTCCCAAACTTCCTTAAAAGGAATAGACATCAGTACATGTAAATTTAAAAGACTTCAAGTAACTCCAGAAAGTTTAAATGGGTGTGAAGTCTCTACTGAACAAGCCATAGGTTTTGCTTCATTACTAGGGTTGAAGGTTAAATACTAGTTTAAGGGCTTAAAAGTTCAAGAAAAAAATAAAGCGCTTATCCTTATGCTCGGATAGCGCTCAATTTTTACAATTTGTTAATCTGCTATTTTATCATCTTATAGTATTTTATCCGCTCTTTACAGGCTATCCTCCTAATTTGCGGGGCTATCCCTCACTTTAAGCGTTCTATCCGCTACTTTTTCAGTTTTATCCTCCACTTTTAGAATTCTATCCTGCTATTTGAGGGTTATCCTCCACTTTAAGCGTTCTATCCGCTACTTTTTTAGTTTTATCCTCCACTTTTAGAATTCTATCCTGCTATTTGAGGGTTATCCTCCACTTTAAGCGTTCTATCCGCTACTTTTTCAGTTTTATCCTCCACTTTTAGAATTCTATCCTGCTATTTGAGGGCTATCCTCCACTTTAAGCGTTCTATCCGCTACTTTTTCAGTTTTATCCTCCACTTTTAGAATTCTATCCTGCTATTTGAAGGCTATCTCTCATTTTAAACGCAAGGTGTCTGATAATTACAGCCTTTTATATAGCATTTCTATATGTTCTATTCCATCTTCTAAATAAACTTCTGATGTCTTTTCAAATCCGAAGCCCTCATAGAATTTTAGCAAATATGCCTGCGCAGAAATGCGGATTGCGTCTTCTCCAATATCATCTAGAATATAATCAATTGCTCTTTTAACCATTTCCAGAGACAATCCCTTTTTCCTGTAGGTTTGCTTTGTTAACACTCTTCCGATTGCTGCTTCTTGATATGCTATTCCTTTGGGTAGAATTCTTAAATACCCAACTACCTCTCCTTGGTCTTCACAAAATAAATGATAAGCATTTTCGTCTTTTGAATCTAGATCCTGATAGACACATTCTTGCTCTACAACAAAAACTTCCGCACGAACCTTCAGTATCTCATATAGTTCTTTTACTGTTAATTCATCAAATTTTTTTATCTTCCAATCCACTTTTATAGCCTCCTATACTATTCAATTTCATAAAGTATAGCAAAAGTAGAATAAAAGTGGATCAGCCCCCTTAAAAGATTAAACTACATATCTATCTAGAAATTTACTTACTTCACTATTAAACTTCCATAGGATTCCGAATTCTAAATGATATGTTCTACATCTCTTCTATGAGCAGTTTTCGTTTGGCTAATATCACCATATCATCCATCTCAGACCGTTAAATCATTTTCTAATTTTATATTCGTCACTTCTTGTAGAAGCCGCTGGAGGACAGCCGCAAAAATGGCGATAACTAGTGAAACAAAAATGATGAGGAGTCCCACTATTCCAAAAGGAGGATCCATTTTGTTTGTTATAAAATGAAAAAGTGGTGAAGCTAATAGGTGCAAGCCACTGATTATTATCGCACACCACTTTATGTACTTTAATGCTTTTACAGATAATTCCGAGAAAGCTGTATTCGCTTCAATGTACCGTAAAAGATTAAAAGCCTGATAGAGAGCAATGTAAAAAGGTACAGCCGATCCATACATCACAATGAAAATGAGATCGTTCATTGGGTAAAAATTCGGATACAAACTCGATGCGAAATGAGCCATAGGAGGTACAAAAAATATACATAGGGCAAGAATGGCCATCCCAGCCAGAAGAATTATTACCTTTAAAAAAGATGTTAAACCTGGTTTAACATTCATTGAAAGCACCTCACTTATTTAATGACACCATAAATTTAACACAAAATTTATTGATTAACAATAAATAATAATTGTTTTTAATTATAATATTATTGTTATTTATATATTTAACATTCATTGAAATATTCACAAGAGCCTTACTACATTAGATTGTAGTAAGGTTATTTAAAAAGCATTTGACTTTCCCCTGCACAGGAAACTGTATACTTGCATTAAGTTATTAGATTGGAGGTGATATTTTGTTTAAAATCAGTGAATTTTCTAGGCTAAGCAAAGTATCCTTAAAAACATTGCGCTATTATGATCAGATTGGCATATTAAAGCCGAGAAAGGTGGACCATGATACTTGCTACCGATACTATTCAGCAGACCAGCTACTAGAGCTCAATCGGATCTTTCTCTATAAGGAATTGGGGTTTACCTTGCCACAAATTATACGTTTGCTCCAAGAAGATATTTCGTTAAAAGATATACAAGGGATGTTTAAGCTGAAAAAAAGTGAGATTCAACATATTATCCAGACGGAACAGGCCAAGCTTGCACGAATTGAAGAACGTATGCAACTTTTAGAACGAGAGGGTCAGGTGGAATCAGATCAAGAAATCCGCATCAAGGCAGTGGATGCTCAGCAATTTCTTTCTTTGAAAGCACGCGGGAGAGAAGAAGATATTCCAGATCTGTTTTGTACATTTAATCAATTACTAACAAAGGAAATGCGCCAATTAGCTCAAAGTCCTCAGGTTGTTTTATGGAAAGAAATAGAGGAGAAAGAAGACGAGTTTGAATTTGAAGTCGGTTATTTTTTAACCAAGGAGCTTTCATCACTCCCTGATACATTTCAACTACGGACTCTTCCTCCTGAGCCAATGATGGCCACAATGACCTTTCGTTCAGATTCTAACTTTGCTTGTACAGCCTGTGTTGATTTAGCTAACTGGATTGTAGAAAATAACTATCAAGTCAAGGAAAACGAACCAGGTAGAGAAATCTATTTACCATTATCTACAACCCAAAACGTCCAATTAATGGAGATACAAATACCTATTATAAATAGCTGAAAGAAGCGTGAATTGAGTTGAAAAATAAGCTGATTATCTATGTTTTATCACTCATTGTTTTCCTAATCGGAACCGTTGAGTACATTATTACAGGCGTTATTGAAATGATTGCCGTCGACTTTGGAGTAACGATTTCAGAAGCTGGGTTATTAGTGACTTTATTTGCCCTAGCAGCAGCCATTTTCGCTCCAATTCTCATTGCGCTCACGATCAATGTGGATCGCAAAAAGTTGCTTATGGCTACCGTTAGTGTGTTCATTATTAGTAACGGATTCATGTTTATCAGCTCTTCTTTTGAGTACGCACTAGGGATACGAATTATTCAAGGGGTTAGCGGAGGAATTGCTACAGTGGTAGCCATGGCAGTAGCTACTCGATTAGTTGAAAAAGAACGAAGAGGCCGTGCTATCGGCATCATTTTGATGGGACTAAGTAGTTCGCTCGTGCTGGGTGTTCCAATTGGCACATTTTTTAGCGAAATATTTGGATGGAGAGTTTTATTTATGTTGATCGGTTTATTAACCATTCTTCCACTGCTTATCATCTATAAAAAAATTCCAGTTATCAAGGAGGAAGAAGCTGTTACACTCAGGTCGCAGCTTTCGATTTTAAAAGATTCAAAAATTCTAACTGCCCTGGCGATTACTTTATTTTATGTCGGTGGCTACGCTACCCTATTTACTTATATTACGCCTTTCTTGCAAGCCACATCCCCTCTTTCTATGACTGAAATTAGTGGCATTCTATTTTTAGCTGGCATCTGTAGCTTTCTTGGCTCAAGAGTGGGCGGGCAATTGGCTGATGCAAAGGGTTCGCGTTTTACCATTTGTTTTGGATTGCTGTTACAAGCAGTAACGCTCCTCTTATTCGCACTAGCTGGTATCAATCTCTTTGTATTGATCTTGATTTTAATGATTTTTATGGTAGCAACTTGGAGTATTTCTCCTGCCCAGCAGCTCCTTCTTGTTACACTAGTACCTCGAAATCCAGACATTGCCCTAAGCATAAATACCTCCTTTATCCAATTCGGTTTTGCACTGGGGTCTGCATTAGGTGGGTTTGTCATCAGTCATACCTCTGTCCTAAATTTGAATTGGGTCGGTTTTGGTACTGTAAGCATGGCTTTATTCCTTGCTATCTGGCTATTCCAAAAATTGAATAGTAGAGTTGAAACCCCTATTATTACTAAAGTCAAATATTAATTTTTTTATCCTACCTTTATATTGAAAATGGCATATTCAATATAAAGGTAGCTTTTCTAAATATGTACTCTTGATTAAAAACATTTATATTTAAAAAATAACAGGTAAAAGCCCCGTTGGATATACCTGTGGCAGCTTCCACATCAATGCCATAGAGTGAGCAAAAGTTTCGGCTCTCTGCTATTCCTTCCTTTGTATCAGGCATAAACGCATGAAATCCGCCTTTATTATGCAGCCTAGCATACTCCGTTATGGCATCAAAATCAGGCTTTAAAGCATACAGATTATTGTAGGGTTCCATCCCAAAGACCTGCGTAGTAGTTTTTGAAGAGGCTTGATAAACGTGCATAATCATCAAATGTTTTTCCTAGCTTAGGTTGATCGTTTAAACAATAAAAATCATTTAATATTCCTTTCTATAACGAAAAGGACTCGCACTTTTACTGACACAAAAGTACGAATCCTTTTTGATGAAAGCTAATACCAGCCTCTATTTTGTATTGATTAAGATTGTTGCGTGAGCACGCCATCTTCCATACGATATACATGGTCACAGAACTGTAGCATTCGTTCATCATGGGTTACCATTATGGCAGCTTTGTTACGTTCTTTTGCTTCTTTGGCAAGAAGCTTTACGACTTCAAGTGCCCGTTTAGAGTCAAGGCTAGCAGTTGGTTCATCGGCTAAAATCACTTTTGAGTTATTCATGAATGCGCGCGCAATCGCAACACGTTGACGCTCACCACCTGATAATTCATTCGGCATTTTTTTACATTTATCACTTAAGCCAAGCTCTGTAAGTAGTTGCTTTGCAAACTCTTTATCATCTTTTGTCACTTTACCACCCATTTTTTTCACCAGTAGTAATTGATCAAGTACATTTAAGTAAGGTACTAAGTTAGATGTTTGTAAAATGAAACCAAGCTCTTTTAAACGGAAACTTGCTAATTGTTTTGCTGAAAGATGAACAATATTCCTGCCGTTAATTTCTACAGTACCCTCTGACATCTGTAATAGAGCGCCTGCAATTGAAAGTAGTGTACTTTTACCCGAACCTGATGGACCGATAATGGCTACTAGCTCCCCAGCTTCTACTTCAAGTGTTGCTTGCTTTAATGCTTGGACAGTGCTAGCGCCTTCTTTATAGCTTTTAGA
This sequence comes from Lysinibacillus sp. GW823-FHT02G10, assembly GCF_058797135.1. Taxonomy (NCBI): domain Bacteria; kingdom Bacillati; phylum Bacillota; class Bacilli; order Caryophanales; family Bacillaceae; genus Lysinibacillus; species Lysinibacillus sp. GW823-FHT02G10. The sequence goes on along the minus strand of NZ_JBXAJI010000001.1, from coordinate 949,294 downwards.
AACATTTTGTAATGATAATAGCGCCATTTATTCCACTCTCCCTAATGCTGTTAATGGATCGATTTTAACGATTTGACGTACAGAAACAATTGAACTTAATAATGCAATAATTAATAAAACAATCGCATAGGTAATGATTAAGGTCGGTTCTAAGTCAAATGGCATACCCTCTGGTAAAATTTTAGCCGTTAAGTATGTGAAGACGATACCAATAACGATACCTAATACTGATAGAATCGCTACTTGTGCAACAATTGCTTTACCGATGAAACCATTGCTAGCGCCAATTGCTTTCATGACACCAAATTGTTGTGTCTTTTGCATTGTAATGACGTAGAAGAATACAGCAATAATAAATGCAGAGATAACGATACAAAAAGCAAGCATCATCATAATAGTGCCGTTTTCTTCTTTATAACCAGGCATACCGTTGATTGCTGTTTTCTTTGTAACCGTTTCAACATCTTTTACGGCTTTATCGATAGTAGATGGATCTTCTAAGTTAGGAGCCTTTAGGAAGAAAGCTTGTACAGCCTTGTCCGTATCATTATCAGAGCCAGGAGCTGCATATTGATAATCACGCCAGTTTTCCAGTACTGTGAAAATAGCAGGTAAGTGATTATAGGTTTCTCCTTTCACATAACCTACCACTTCTAATTTCATGTCAGAGTTTGCTACTAGTAAAATATCACCAATCTTGTAGCCTGCTTCTTTTAACGTATCGTTAATAACAACACCTTTTTTGTTGTCGTATGATAATTTTTCACCCTCGATTACCTCTGGCATAAAAAATGCGTCTGGCTCAACGCCTAAAAATGCGACATCTTCCTTCGAATCGGCATCTTTTGACTTTGTTTTGCCGACTGCTATTGTAGAAGCGCCAAACGCAGCGACTTTATCTACATTTTTTTGTTTTTCTAAATCATCTTGCAGATTTTCTGACAGGATCGATTTTGCGAATGTAGCCCCTGCTGTTTCTTCATAGACAACGTATTCTGCGTCGATATTTTTCAGTGTAGCGGCACTCAAAGTCGCTAAACCGTTGCCAAGTCCCGATAAAATGAACACGAGCCATGCGATTAAAATGATAATTGTGGTCATCATTACATAGCGGAACTTCGCATATTTTAATTCTTTTAGTGCTAAAAACATGATGTAGCCTCCATATTAGAAATAGAATTTATATGAGCAAAGATTGAATCCTGCTAAATATGAATTCTTTTTCATTATACACAAAAGTTACACATGTGTAACTAAAATAAGTGACATACTTGTTACTTATTTTGAAATACCATGTAAAATAAGCAATTTGATCTCCTTTAAAAAGCTTTCTATAGGCATATTGAGATGGTTTGGCATGTCAATCAATTGAAAAATGAAGCTAAGCAAAATAAAGTTGTTACGATCTTCTGCAATTATCCCCTCTTCCTTACCCTGCTTAATTACTTGTTGAAGTGGTATGTAAAGTCCACCATGCATGTTATTTAATACTTCCTTTTTTTGCTTCACAACTAGCGATACGTCATTAATTTGTGAGGCGAATCCTAAAATTTGATGTAGGTCGCGCATATCAAACATACGAACAAGTAAGTCCTCAAGCTGTTGTTCAAATGATTGCGAAAAATTAACATTTGAAAGGTTCTCGATGCTTTTTTCCATTTGCCAAACCATAAATTGAATAATAAGTTCTTCTTTATTTGGATATTGTTTATAAATTGCGGCCCTTGATACGCCAATACTTTGTGCAAGCAAGCTCATTGTAAACCCTTGATATCCAACAGATAGCAAAAGCTGATGCGTATGATGCCAAAGGTCTTGTTCAGAAAATTTTTTATCTCGTCCCATATGATACCTCCAATATTCTACAATGCTAACATTGAGACAAAAAAAAAGCGAGTAACCTTTAAACATGCATGATGTTTGAGTAAATTGCGTTTTTGTTAGAGGTAATAACCATTCTATAGAAGGTGACGACTATTTCATTTTCCAATCCCAAAATTCTCCTTAGGTACTTATAACGTAAGAAAGATAAAAGGAATGACTTTCTTTCACTAATCAACAATTTTAATAATAATCTTGGTCTTCAAGAATTTTTTAGGCAATGGATCGCAAACTTTTCTAAAAAATTCCATTCAAAATCATCTGTGGTAAAAATAGAAATATACTGGTATATTATAGGTTATATTCTATTTATTTCATGAAGGATGGTGCGTTGATGGATAAAACACTGGAAGATTTACAAAAGGAAATGATCGTTGAAGTAAAAAAGGGATTTCCCATTTTACTTTCTGGTGCGGTTGTCTTTTTACTTTTTACTCTAATGCCCTTAGTTTTGCCAATCGAAGCAGTTCGTTTAAGTTGGATATTTGGCTTAGGTGCCATTTTCCCTATCGGTTTAGGTATTAGTAAAATTCTTGGGATTAATTTAAACGCTACTGGCAATCCTTTAGGGACGTTAGGAGGAATCGTTGCCGCTCCTCAAGCTTTTTACATACCTGTATTTATCATTGTGTATATGAACATACCTGAATATCTTCCCTTTACAATTGGTTTACTTGCAGGCTCTCATTTTCTGCCATACATATGGATTTATAAAAGTAAGGCTTATTTATTTGTGACTCTAGGCGTCTGCTTTTCTGCTCTGATTTTAGGTGGCTTCTTTGTCGATCAAGCCTTCACACTTGTACCTTTAGCCATTTCTATTGTGTATGGAATGGGCGTTCTTTTAATTCTAAGAGAACTTAAAGTCAATCCGATTTAATCACCTTCCTCTAGGTGATTTTTTTAATATTCCAGACCTCTTTTAATCTGAGAAAAAAGGATTCATTTCCTATCCCGTGCTTGTTCCTATACAATAAACCTATTAATAAATGAAAGGATGTATAGATGTGCTATTTCCATATCGTAATGATCTTAGAAAAACGTTAATACCTTACCTAAGCACACTTGATGAGACGTTTTGGTTTAAGACATCTGAGTTTTATCCAAATAATGTAGCATGGATTATTTCTCATTTATCAAGTAGCGAAGACTATTGGGTGAATGAAATTGGACTTAAAAATCCTTGTATATTAAACCTTCACGATGATTGTTCGCCTAAGGAAATACTAGATAGCTATATTCAAATTAGAAATTATACGGATGACATTCTACATACATTAGACGAATCGCAGCTCAATGAAATAGTCGAGGTGCCGAAGTTTTCCGATGGTTGGACGCCACCTTCCGTCCCTACACTTAACTGGTTGTTTCATCATGTTTACTCACATGAAGCTTACCATATTGGGCAAATCTCTGTTATCGCGCATCTTAGTGGATTGCCAAAGCCTTTATTTTAATAAAAGGCAACGCAATGAAAGGAACAGCTTTTTAAATGGAGGAACAGTAATTTGAAAAAATTTCGTGGGAAAAGGCGTTATTTCCGTAACTTATGGCGACAAACAACCACAGAGCTATCTATTGTAGACTTTGACGAAGAAGGTTGGTTTAATTTGTGGCACACTCACCTTGATTTTTACGGGTACGGCAATGATGGTTTAAAGATAAGAAGAGAGCACATCAAAGCACATATAGCCCTATATAACCGCTTATCAGAAAGGCTCTCGACATTCGGAAAACCTTATCAAATATGGATGGAGTTTGTAGAGGAGGATGCTGGTTTGGATTCAGTTAATATCCATACACCTAATCCCGCTGAGGATAATTTCCCACTAACAATAGCAAATGTAGATTGGAATTGCCCTGTCCCCAAATTCCTTAAGGATTTAATCAACTTGAATGAGTGGAATGTAGGGCACTATAAGCAGGTGTCCACTAACAGCTATTTCATCCAGTCTAATTATAATGAAATAAAATTGTAAGGTCGGAAACCATTTGTGGGTTTCCGACCATTTCCTTTAATCCAGATATTCTTGAGCTAGTTGCTGATTTTTATAGATGGCCATACCCGTTTTCAATTTTCTAAAGCCCATTTTTGCATAAAACGGTTCATTCCCTGTTGTGGCGATTAACTGAATGCAGGATACCTCCCTTAACTGTGCGATCATATCCTCCAGAAGTAAACGTGCAATCCCTGTGCCTTGATAGGCTTGATGCACAACCACATCGTAAATGGCGGCATTAAATACGCCATCTGACAAAGCTCTAGCAAAGCCCACTATTTTTCCATCTACCACGGCGAAAACTTGATGTGTGCTTGCATCGAAAACTTGTTTGATAATCTGTTCATCATGTTTCATCCACCCTACAGATTGATAGACCTCCTTTATGGTTGGCAAATCCTTCTCTTCCATCTCGTATTGAAGTATTACCATTTTCATCCCCCTCTTTTTGCTTTCATGAAATCTCCCTATGAAAACGATGTGTATTCTATTATACTATTAAAAAATGACTTGAGGATGGTGGGATTATTATGATGTTTGCTCCATTATTTGAACAGGACGTACCAGCACTTCTTCTTCCTTAACGGTAGAAGCGCTTTTTCTCCGTTAAGGGCATAGGTATCTATGAAAACGGAGGAAAAAAACATGAGAAATCTAATAATCGGTGCCATCTTTTTATCGCTTGCTGCGAGTATTTGGGGTGCCATGTATGTAGTTGTTAAAGTAGTGGTGGAGGTTGTGCCACCATTAGAGCTTGTTTGGATGCGCTATTTGATCGCAGTGATTGCACTCGGGATCATTGGGATCATGATGAGGCAATCATGGAAAATAGCTAAAAAAGATTGGCTGATCATTTTTCTTGTTGGCCTTATTGGGAACACGATTTCAATTGTGACACAGGAAATGGGCACAATGCTATCCACCGCGCAGATGGGGGCAATTATTACTGCTACAACCCCTGCTTTTATGGTTGTCTTCGCCCGTTTGATTTTAAAAGAAAGCATTACGCTGAAAAAATGCTTCTCTATCACTCTTGCCACGATTGGTGTCGGGATCGTTGTAGGCAATGGTCAAATCGATGTGACACAGCAATTAGGTGGACTCTATTTACTGTTTGCTGCCTTAACGTGGGCATTGATGTCGGTATTCGTCAAAAAGGTACCAAGCCATTACTCACAAATTGTTGTCACAACCTATACATCTATGATTGCCGTGATGTTATTGACCCCTTTTGTCCTTCCAAGGCTAAAGAATTTAGATCTGGCAAGTGTTTTACAACCGACCATTTCAGGGGGCTTGCTTTACTTAGGCATTATCTCAACAGCCGGTGGTTTTTTATTGTGGAATAAAGGGCTTCAACTAATGAATGCGTCTAGTGGCGGCTTATTTTTCTTCTTTCAACCAATTGTTGGCACATTTTTAGGCTGGCTCTTATTGGGAGAGACGATTGGGCTTTCCTTTTGGATAGGCTCCCTATTAATTTTTAGTGGCGTTTTTATTGTCATTCGAGACGAATAAATCGAAGTGCGTTTCTATGTTAGATAGAGACGCACTTTTTATGTTGGCTCAGCTTATGGTCATTGAACGTCTTGTTGACACATATATTGCAAATGCCTAAAGGAGTTGATATTCTGAACATCTTTTTAGATAACTTAAAGGATTTTACTTTATTAATTTTTTTACTTGCTAGTATGATCTATTGTCGACAGCTAAAATTAACAAGGTGGCAACGAAAATTATCGATAGGTGAATGGAGCATGTACATCCTGCTCTCTATTGCCCTTCCCCTTTATGCAGTGCTTTATCTTGCTTTTCTTTTAGGAGCATAGGAAAATAAGACATCATAGGCTATTTTTGGAGGGATTTCATGTTTCAAACAATCGATCATTTTTTACAGTCTTGGGCATTTGAAGCCGCTGCTACGCAAAAATTACTTAATCACCTTACAGATGAATCGCTACATCAGGCAATCACTCCCGAAAACTGGACTTTAGGACGGGTTGCTTGGCACACGGTTACTGCAATTCGAATTATTACCTCGAATTCGAATTTAGCGTTTGAAGCCCCAGCAAAGGATTTTCCAGTTCCTACTTCTGCTCAGTTCATTGCAGATGGCTATCACCAAGCGAGTGAAGCCTTTGTGGAAGCGATACAATCGCAATGGACTGACAAGACAATGACTGAAACGATTGAATTTATTGGTCAACAAATGCCCAATGGTTCCCTGTTATTATTTTTACTACAGCATCAAAGTCATCATCGCGGTCAAATGACGGTTCTGATGCGTCAGGCTGGTTTAACTGTTCCAGGTATTTATGGTCCAGCGAAAGAGGAATGGGCTCAGTTTGGGTTGGAAGCTCCTCAAATGTAGCTAAGCTTGTGCCAAATAATAAAGAGGTTGTCTATTTTAAGACAACCTCTTTTATTTATTAACTATAAAGATGCTAGCCAGTTATTAGTATCAGCTATGGTTGGGTTAGCGAGGTAATGTCCGCCTTCAATTTGCAGTGTTTGGCCCGTCATAAATTTTGATTCGTCAGAGGCTAAAAATACAACTGCATGACCAATATCATCCGCTTCCCCATGATATGGTAGCGCATTAAATTTCGCATAAATGGCCAGCATTTCTTCTGGCATATTGTTTTTCGCGGCAGGTGTTAATATAAGACCTGGTGCAACCGCATTACAACGGATATGATCCTTCCCAAATTGTGTGGCAATGTTTCTCGTCATATTCACCACACCTGCTTTTGTTGCACCATAGGCTGTACGTATTTGGTCACTGGCGAATGCAGCCATAGAAGCCGTATTAATAATTGAGCCCCCGCCCGCTTTTTGCATATGTGGAATGGCAAAACGACTTCCTAGTAATATGGATTTTAAATTCACATTGACTAAGCGGTCCCACTCATCTAAATCAATATTTAATATATCTAAATCTTTCTTCAGGTTAGTTAGACCAACATTATTAAAGAGCACCGTTAATGAGCCGTATCGTTCTACAGTGAAGTTCACGGCCGCTTCAATGGAGGAAGCATCCCCTGCATCAAGGAAAACGGCTGCTGCCTCATACCCATTATTGACTAAAGTTGCTGCTGCTTCTTTAGCACCCTCTACATTAAAATCAGCAATGACTACTTTTGCGCCCTCTTTTGCTAACAAGCTAGCTGCTGATAAACCAATACCAGAAGCTCCACCTGTCACTAATGCCACTTTATTTTTTACTCGATTCATCTTCAATTCCTCCTTCAAATTACACGAAAAAGAGCAAATCAGCTCTCCTGACGTAAAATAGTTTAACATTAAACTATTTATTTTTAAACTAATATCCACTTAGCATTTTTATAGCTCTACTGTAAACTTGCTAATTTTACAAAGATCATGAAGAGGGCATACATGATTCATTAAACATTCTCTATGTTCATAACGAAATGAAACAGCATATTTTTAAAATTGATATTCGACCTATTCAACCGAAAGTGAGATTTTCAGGAAAAGCATATACACTGCAAGATGGTCGTCAGGGAATTTATTTTGAGCACCTGCTTTTTAACTTCTTTGTTTTTGAAGAAAGCAATTTACAATATCTTCTTGGCATTTATAAAGATAGCACGAATCAGGAAACACCCAATCTTTTCGTTCAAATAGCCAATTCGATAAAGTCAAATGAAGTCGCAACATTTATATATTTTCCTTCATCTATACAATGAATAAGTTGTTATGCTATAATACTTTAGAAAACCTCAAGGGGTATCAACCAATTCTGAGCTACAGTGATGCATATCGCTGTAGTTTTTTCTATGCTATAATTTCCTTAAACTTACATTACGAGGTGAGAATATGGAAACAAATACATATAGTTGTAAAGCCTGTGGCAGTCAATCTTTTTCTGAAGGGAAATTAGATGGCTATGCTGCTTTAAGACCCGTGAATACCATCTTTTCCTCAGGTTCACCCCTTATTTTCACTGTCTGTACCCAATGTGGAGAAATTGCCTCTATTAAAGCCACAAAACCTGAAAAGTTTAAGTAAAAAAAAGAGAGCATCATTTCAATAATGAAATTTGCTCTCTTGCTTTATGTTTCTTTATTATTCTTTTTTCTCCATTGATACGGCTTTTTGGACCAATTCCACATCCAAACAAAGAAATAGATGATGACCATTGTGATGACCATCATCGTCACATTTTCTCCCCATGCAATCGGCTCATGCTTCCTCCATTGATTCATTGTTCTAACAATGAAGTACAAAAAAGGATAAATAAAATAACCTACTTGATCCCGTCGCATTCAAACACGCCTCCTTATAGAAAAGATGAGTTTCCCTACTCACCAATCATTGTCGCAAGCTTCATCATCGTTTTCCAATTGCGAGCTGTAGCGGGCACCTCTAGCTTAGTTAGTTGTTGACTAAGCTTGGCATTGCGAATGCTATCGTGAAATAACAGATAGACATCTCTCCCCTTGATAATGCAGCGCTCTTTTTCACTTACATATTGTAATAACTTAGCTCCGTTCTCTTCAGTTGGAACTGTTGAAAGTAGTGCAACATGGAGACTTTCCCCTGTAGCTGTAGCACTTGCATCTGCTAAGTCTTGTTCTGAGAAAGGACAATTGTTCACAATAGAGCGGAATTCTTCAGCTGTACGGATAATTACTGTACTAGTGATAGTGAAGGTACTTTGGATGGTCTCTTGAATTTGCTGTTGCAAAAATTCTTCTGATTCACTCGATTCAAACAGGATATTGCCACTTTGAATATATGTCCGAATGTTTTGGAGCCCCAGTGGTTGCAGCGCGTCTCTCAATTCAGCCATTTTTAATTTATTGTGCCCACCTACATTAATACCTCTTAAAAGTGCTACGTATTTAGTCATTCGCTTCCACCTTTCCTGTTATCTATAGTATAGCAAGAGTTAGGGAATAATAGGAAAAAACTGCACCCTTTGACGGAAGGTGCAGCTTGATTGATTATATTAAACGGTAGATGTCGTCTATTAAACGATCCACATTTTCTTTGGTCGTAGCCCAGCTTGTGCAAAAGCGCACAACCGTATGGGTATCATCGTATGCTTCCCAAATGGAGAAGGAATATTTTTCTTCTAACGTTGGAAGTAGATGGTTTGGTAAAATTGGAAATTGCTGATTCGTTTTTGAATCATAGCGCATTGCGAAGCCTTTATCGAGAAATGCCTGTCGTATAAGCATTGCCATATCTACCGCATGATGCGAAATATCCATATAGAGCGTATCTTCAAATAGCGTTTCGAACTGAATGCCTAATAATCGACCTTTGGCAAGTAGCCCTCCTCTTTGCTTAATCATGTAGCGGAAATCCTTTTGGTACGCAGGATTCACGATGATGACTGCTTCTCCAAACAATGCACCCATTTTAGTACCACCAATATAAAATACATCACAAAGCTGAGCCATGTCAGCGAGAGATAAATCACTGTCTTGTGCCACTAGACCATAGCCTAAACGAGCACCATCTATAAACAGTGGTAAGTCACAGTCTCGGCAAACTTCACGTAAGGCTGTTAATTCTGCCTTACTATAGGTCGTGCCATTTTCTGTAGGGTGTGATATGTACACTAAGCCTGGCTGCACCATATGCTCATGAGTGCTATCCAGCCAGTGCGCATCATAGCAGGCTTTCACCTGTGCCGCAGTTAGTTTGCCATCATCGCTAGGTAATGTCAGTACCTTATGACCCGTTGCCTCAATAGCTCCTGTTTCATGCACCGCAATATGCCCTGTACTCGCAGCAATGACGCCCTGATGAGGACGCAAAATAGATGCTATCACGGTTGTATTCGTTTGTGTACCACCAACTAAAAAGTGAATGTCTGCCTGCTCCGCTGCAATCGCTTTTTTTATATAGGCTCTTGCTTTTTCGGAATGCTCATCCATACCATACCCTGGAGATTGTTCTTCATTTGTAGCCACTAACCGCTGCAAAATTTGTGGATGGGCACCTTCTGCATAATCATTTTCGAATCGAATCATATCAACTACTACCTCCAAATTCTCTCTATCTATTCCTCTATCTTACGCCTGTTGCTTCATTTTCGCTATATCTTAAAGAACAGTTCACAACTTCTCTAGTAACAATAGTTACTAGTGGTGAGGTAATGAAATTTTACATATGTACTTCGGAAAAGATCGGTGCAAAACAGACCTCCTCCGCTTTTTATCACGTTATAAAAAATTTGCTCTTAGTTCGATTACTTTGAATCCTCGTAAGCCAATTTACTAGCAATATCTCCATAATTCAGAATGGGCCACCTTCATTCCCCACCGGAGCCACAGGATGAGTCACTCGTAGTAGCACTAGAATCAGCACACTGTTGGCTGTCCTGGGAGGAAAGATATGCATCATTTGTTGAAAATTCGTTAGTGGAATGGATATGGTGATTGTGCTCATTTGATTTGCTGTGATTTTTATTTGCATTACTGACGATGCCTATAACAACGACAACTCCAACAAATACGATAAATAAAATCATTTATTCCAGCTCCTTTCATTCATTCTATAAATTGTAACATTAAATCAACGCTCGGTAGTACAGTTCTATGTAAAAGTGGCAAATAGATAAAATAACACCACAATCGGAAATGATTGTGGTGTTTACGTTATGATTGCGATTTGCGTGTGGCAGATTTTTTTGAACGATTTCCTTCGCTCGAATTTTTCTTTTGCTCTTGTGTTAAAGCATTTTCTTCGCGCACATCTAAATCATCTGGACTTAAATCTGTCGCTAATTCCGCCAATTCTGACTGACGTTTATATTGCTTGCCCTTTGTCAAAATGATCACCTCCAAGTAGTATTACATTGCCCTATTTGGTTTGATCTATTCCCGCGACGGTATGAAATGATTATTTCTAGCTAAACTAATTGCACCATCTGCTGGTTCAAAAGATGGTGATAAGCTTGTAAATCTTGCTCATATAAACGCTGATAGGTCGCTAGGCTATGCTGTTTGATATAGTCAAAGTCCTTTTCAGGAACTAAGTGATGTGTATGGTTAAGCATCCATGCATTTTCCCAAGCCGTTTGCTCAAATTGAATATTCATTTCATGTTCTTCAATCAGCATGGCTAGTAGTTGTTCCTGACGATATATTTCTTTTAAGGCATGTTGCTTTTTCATCGTAAAGATTTCAATTGTACGTGGAAGTGACGCCTGTAATGCTTGTCGATCCACTGCATGACCTAGCTCATGTAGGGTCATTGTTTTGACATAAATTTCAAGTGAAGTTGGAAGCATTAGTTCATTTCTTGCCTCTACTAATCGTTTCGCATCAAATCCTACATAATCCCCAATAAAGTTATAGCTCATATTAATACCTGAATCATCTTGTTTTATCTTGACCGTCATGTTCACAGCCTGCACGACGGATTGAATTACCTGAAATAGTTCTTTATCTATAAGTTGTGTCATTCTCTCTATCCTCATTTCCTCTAAAAACAAATAGAAGCGGATTAAATATATACTACAATTAGGAGAAATTCAACAAATTTATCCTGTGGATTGAGAGGAACTTAACAACAAAAAAGGCGCCTGTAGTTTAAAACTACAAACGCCCTGTGTGTGAAGGGTTTCAAGCTATTTAAAAGTGATTAGTTATTATTGTTATTTCGACGATTTTGATTGCTGTTGGAGTTGTTACTACGCTGTTTATTGCGTGCTTCTCCACCTTTACGTCCTATTTCTTCATAAAAATCGTCGTCGTGCTTTTCAGAGGTAGCTTCTCCGCCTTTGCGGCCAATTTCTTCATAAAATTCTTCGCCGTGGTTTTCAGCCGTAGCTTCTCCACCTTTGCGACCAATTTCTTGATAAAATTCATGTCCATGATTTTTAGACGTAGCCTCTCCGCCTTTACGTCCAATTTCTTCATAAAAATCACGGTCATGATTTCTGGAGGTAGCTTCTCCGCCTTTACGTCCCGCTTCTTCGACAGTCATGTTTTCATTGTTGTTTCTGTTGCGATTGTTTTGCTTGTTAGCCATTTCTATTCCTCCTAAATATTTTTTTGAGCTTTTTACTAGCTCGCTATTTATATTCCCAGTCAAAACACATCTAAACATATTTTTTTAAAAAATTGATTTTCTTATTGTAATAGAACACTGTTAGGAGCTGATTGTTAACAAGCCCATCAATCATATACATGTACCCTTTCCAATATAATACTAATCTATAGTATGTCATCGATGATGAAAGAAGGGTGATGGAAAAATGACGACGCTCACAAAGCCATCTATTGGTTTAACACAATTTACAGACTTCACAATGAAGGGAAGTGCAGCAAAGACAAAATTTGTGAAGGATATAAAATATCAGGGAGAGTACCATCCAATAAAAGATTATTGGAAAGCCTTGCGTGATGGATTAAAAAAATACCATGAGCATCGTTTTAATGATACCTATTTACTCGACATCGTGGATAACGCCCTTCCTGCACGCCAGAAAAATTACCAAGAAGCCGTCAAAGCCTATATAAGATTCTTAAAAAATAAAAACGTACAGTGGTTTGAACCAGGTAAGGCGAATTGGTATTGTGACGATTTAATTGTGCGTTCCAATCCTGAGCTCGGTTTAATCATTGACGATGTGCCCTATTTAATTAAGCTGTATTTTAAAGGAAAAAATGAGCGCATCGATAAACATAAATGTCGATCTGCCCTCACTCTTCTAAAAGACTCCCACTATGCGATTGTACATCCAGACTCTGTTAAACATGCCATTTTAAACGTGCAAAAAGGTCGCTTGATTACAGATGATGATTCAACAGACTATCATCAAATTGCCCTCGAATCGGATGCAGCTCAATTTATGTTTATATGGAATAGGCTCTAGCTAATTGGAAATAGGTACTTCCTTCAATATAAAATGACTGACAAAAATATATTCAGATATGATATTTTATATTCTAATATGATATGCTTTTATTCCATTACAAAAAGACATTCTTTATAGGATAATAAAAATAATCTAGAAAACAGAAAAAAAGGAAGTGCTATTATGAATGCTGAATTGGTGATGCAGGAGCTAGAGGCTCATGGCAAGGAACGGACGAAAAAAATGTATATTTCAAATGGCGCCCATGAGCCGTTATTTGGTGTGGCAACAGGTGCTATGAAGCCTATTGCGAAGAAAATTAAAATCGATCAGGCTCTAGCAGAAGAGCTTTATGCTACGGGCAACTATGATGCGATGTACTTTGCTGGCATCATAGCAGATCCAAAAGCCATGACTGTGGAAGATTTTAATCGATGGATGGAGGCAGCTTATTTTTATATGCTGTCGGATTATGTAGTAGCGGTTACTTTAGCAGAGGCACCGATTGCTCAGGAGGTGGCGGATGCGTGGATTGCCAGTGGTGAGGAACTGAAAATGTCTGCGGGCTGGAGCTGCTATTGCTGGCTATTAGGGAATCGCAAGGATAGCGAATTTTCCGAGAGCAAGCTGGCTAACATGCTGGATGTCGTGAAAAATACCATCCACGACGTACCCGAACGTACAAAATCGGCCATGAATAATTTTTTATATACAGTGGCTATTTCCTATGTGCCGCTCCACGAACAAGCAGTAGCAACCGCACAAGCGATTGGTCCTGTAGAAATGAAGCGAGACAACAAGAAAAGCACACAGCTAAATGCTTATGAAACAATTCAAAAGGAAATAGAGCGAGGCAGAATTGGCTTTAAACGTAAATATGTAAGATGTTAATCATCCCATTTAAAAGGCATCTATCCTATAAGGATGGATGTCTTTTAAAACGAAAAAAATCAATGAATAATAATATATTTTTATTGAAAATCGATAAATTTTATTTTAAAATCAATATATCATTACCAGTGAGGTGTTTTGTATGAAACATAAAAAGGGGTCAACCATTTTCCTAAAGAGTGTGATTATGCTGCTAGGTATCCCTGTATTAGCTTTAGGACTATTTTGGCTACCTGGGATAGCCAGTAGAGATGCAGCGGCACATCCCGAATCCTCCTATTTGTCTTATCTTTTTTTACTCTATGTGTATGCACTATGCATTCCCTATTACACGGCGTTGTATCAGGCCTATCGCCTCTTAACGAACATCGACCAGCATAAAGCGTTCTCCAAATCATCTGTACGGGCTTTGAGAACGATCAAAAATTGTGCTCTCACTATTGTAGCCGGCCTTGTGCTAGGTATTACATCAATTATGATAATGTTTACTGGCAAGGAAGATATTACAGGAATTATTACGCTGACACTTATCAGCATCTTTGTAACCAGTACGATTGCAACCTTTGCAGCCGTTCTGCATCGACTGCTCCAAAAAGCCATTGATCTCCAAAACGAAAATCAATTAACCGTATAACAAAATGGCACTACCAATCTTGACTGGTAGTGCCTTTTAATGGGTTAAAACTAATTTCCTATAAAAACATATCAAAATTCTCTTTTCAATAGTATAATAATTACATATTTTGAGAATTGGAGGATTTATATGAAGAAATTGGTTTTGTTGATGGCGATGCTTACATTATTTTTCACCACAGCCTCTATTGCGAGCGCACATCCAGGGCGTTTAGATAGCAATGGCGGTCACAACTGTTCTGACAAATCAAAGGCTAAAGGGCTTTGTTCTGGCTATCATTATCATAATGGCAATGGTGGCAATAATGCAGGGTCTTCTTCAGGCGGTCAAAGTTATGCTACGCCAGCACCTAAAGCAACGGTAGCACCTGTATTAACGAAGGTTGCTGTCTATTTAAATGACGTGAAGCAAAATTATACGCCTAGCGCTTATATGAAAAATGGCACAACCTTAGTGCCAATGAAGGCAATCTTTGAATCTCTTGGGGCAACGGTTAGCTATGATAATGCAACGAAAAAAGTAACGGCAACAAAGGACAGTAAAAAAATTGTGATTGGTGTGGGGAATAAAACGGCTTATGTTGATACAAATGGTTCTGCATCAACAATCACACTCAGCCATCCTGCTGAAATATATCAAGGTACAACAATGGTGCCTTTACGCTTTGTCAGTCAAGCACTTGGCGCAAATGTAACATTTGATGAGGCAGCACTTGTTGTTTATATCTCAACTAAATAATGGACAAGTCTTAAGCAGTATGCTCCTACAAGGTGCTGCTTTTTTTATTGTTTCTTAAAGTTAAAATCATACTTCTTGTTGATTTTACCAGCAATCGTTTCTAGAAATAAAGCCACTGTCATATTCTCGACTTCATTTGTATACCATGCTAGCTTTGCACCATAGTTCTTTTTATTATAATTCACTTCTAATGGCCAGAAATTTTTTGTTTTATACGTATAATCAAATTTTACATAGAGTTGCTTACCATCGGGACATTCCATCACCACCTGGTATAATGGATTTTTTCTTTCTTGTTCAAATTTTACTTTTCTTATTTTGGTTAACATCAAAACCCCTCCTCTCTTCTACTACATTCGACAAAATTTTAAAAAAACCTTTATTCAATGAAAAAGGATAAAGCTCGTGATGACATAGGAGCTTTATCCTGCACAATTAGTTGGCTATAAATTTGTCGTAATAGCGTTTCAGCATGGTCGCCATTTGCTCTCTTGTTAAGGCGCCTGCTGGATTCATGTTCTTACTTCCATCGCCTCGGATAATGCCTTCGCTAATAGCCCACTCCCAAGCCTCTTTATGGGCTGCTCCCACTTCTCTGCTTGTTTGTAAACTAGCTTTTTCAGCTAGTAAGCTTTTCAACGTTTCTATTTCTTGTTTTAGCTCATTATATTGTGACACTGTTAATCCCTCCTCAAGCCCATTTTTAATATCTTGCTGGAACTGTGCTTCTGTAATCCCCATACTTTTTAAATAATCAAAAGGATCTTTGTGCGTAGTGCCTCCTAGATTTTCCGCAATCCATCGATGTGACTTAATGCCGTTGCCGCTACCATCTAAAACAGTGGGAATCCCTGCCTCTATCGCAAGCTTACGTAACAGCCAAATATAAGCCGCATAGTCCTTTTTAAATTGTTCCTTATCAGCAGTCCGTGCCAATTCCACCTGGGCATAGCTATACGGATTTCCCTTTGGGCCACAGCCATATTGCACGAGATTGACTGGGGCTACTTGTACGATTCTTCCACCACCGCCTACCCAGTGAGAAACAAAGGCATTGGCTTTATTTCGATTCATATAGGCAATTTCGTTTTCCAATGCATTTGGACCTGTATTGCTGCCATTACCTGATTCATGCGCCACAACGTATTTGACTGCCGTTAGCGCTTGATTCGGTAGCCCTGACATCATCTGTTTTTCAATAACATAACTCATGTTGCACCGTCCTTTCCTATTATTTTTAGCGACTGACGCTATGTTATTCTTTTCTTCTTTTTGGGTTTTTTAAGGTAAACAACAGATAATTAGAGGTTCCTTTTGAGGCTTATTAGCTTCTTTTCGCGCTTAAGGCTACTGCGATCGTTTCACCTCTCTTTCCTCGAAGCTATGAAGTGTGAATGTCACAAGGACATCCACTTACTATTAGTAAATGCGCGCACAAAAGTGTTTTCTAGTTAGTTGTGCTCTTTTACTATTTTTTCATTATGATTTTATAACCTCTTTTCTCGCTTCCAAGCATTGACAAAGTATTGTTTTCTGTAGTATTTTAGTTCTTCTAAAATATTGAAAGCGAGGAAAGAAAGTGTGCAGGCAGTAGAGATTATTCGTCAATTACCAAGCTTACACGGCTTTACACAGCTAGTGAAAATTAACAAAGGCTATTCACCTGATAGCAAGTATCTGGTAACAGTTGGTGAAACGCGCTATTTGGTGCGCTTGTCAGATCTAGCACATCATGACAAACGTGCAGTAGAGTTTTCCTTGCTCCAAGAGTTAGCAAAGCAGGGTGTAAGAACACATAAAGCCGTTGACTATACCTTGTTTCAGGAAGCCAATATATCCGCAATGGTCGTTAGCTTTTTAGAAGAAACACCAGCAGATGAAATTATTCAGGAACTTTCTGACTCTGAGCAATTCCACCTTGGGCTTGCGGCGGGGAAAGAATTAAGAAAAATACATCAAGTGAGCCCTCCGCAAATAATTCATTGGGAGACAACACAGCCCAAAAAGTTTTCTACCTATTTGAAGGCATACCAACAAGATGCCTATCAACTTCCACAAGAAGCTAAACTATTGCGCTTTATTGAAACGCACTTACCACTGTTAAAGCAACGCCCCATCACCCTGCTTCATGATGATTTTCATCTCGGTCACATTATTTGTAAAGGACATACTTACAATGGGGTGATAGATTTTAATGGCTATGATGTGGGTGATCCTTATCATGACTTTTATAATCTTGCCTTGTTTAGTAGACGACAAAGTATCCCCTATTGTATTGGGCAGATTGATGGCTATTTTTCATCTTCACCAGACGATATGTTTTGGCGGTTATATGCTCTCTATGCAGCCATGACTGTCTTTTCAACCATTGTTTGGACTCGTCACTATGACCCACGCTCCTTTGACGATGCGTTGGAAAGAATTCACATGATTTTACAGGATCATGATAACTTTTCATCGATTAAGCCTTTATGGTATGCGGAGAATTTATTCACTCCGTAAGAGGGCTAAAATTTTTTGTCGTTCTGCTGCAAAATCAATTGTTGGCTGAAATTCTTGTTCCTGATCACCACGCTGCTGAAACCACTGCGGAATGATTTCCCGTCGTCTGGCTTTAGAATGTGATGACACTTGCTGCTTGCGGGCTTGAAAACGCTGCTGGTCGATAGCAATATCTGCAAGACTCTTTATGTTCTGATGGCACCAATTTTGTAAGATGCTCTCTACATACCGCCAGCGTAAAACATTATGCTCCACCGCTAGCTTCATCGCATAGATGACCATGTCCTCTGAAAAAATAGTGAGCCAGTGACGAATTTTACTAGCAATATAGGCTGTTTGTTTGCCAAAGCCTTGTTGCACATAAAAGTGGTAGGCAGTGTTAGTAGACTCCTTATCATCTTTATCTTTTAGTAATTGATTATTTAGTAAATTATTATTTAGTAGTGTGGGCTTTTCCGTTGATGGTACGACCGTTGACGAATTTCCCGTTGACGGTATAGCAGTACGTTTTGATGCTTCATAGACGAAAAATTCTACCCTACCGAACTTGCCGTCTTTTCCTCGTTCCTGTACTTTTTGAAGATAGCCCGCCTCTATGAGTTCGTCCAAAATTTTGGCAGTCGCTTCCCGCCCACATTTACTACGTATTGCTAAATCTGCAAGACTAAATGACCAATCATCTGGCAAAGACAGCATATAGGCAAGCAGACCCTTTGCTTTCCAGCTTAATTGCTCATCATTTAAAAATGCTTTATCCAAAACCACATAATTCTCCTTTTTGGCTACTCGATAAATCATGACGATCCCTCTTTCCATCTAAATGTCCTTTCTAACTATATAAAGAAAATTTTTAAAAATGGGACATAAAAAAGAACATGCCATGAAGCATGCTCTTTTAAGCAGGTGAAAAAATTTTTTTTAGCTAATTCCTATAATAACAAGCGAAAGGTGGTAGAAAGAATGAATTTTGTAACGTCCCCTCTTACCAAGAAGGTGAATAATGTTTTTATTCATGTCCGAGATTTACGTCAATCAGCAGAATGGTATAGCCAACTTCTTGGTCTGCCCTTTTGTGAAGAGAAGGTAGTTTCGCCTGTCTACAATTTACCCATTTCCTCTGAGACGGGAATTACCTTAGACGATCACACATTTGATCCTGGCTTTCAGTTACAGCCGTCCAAGCATGTGTTGTTTAATTTCTACACAAACAATATTGACGATGCCTATCAGTCTATGCAAGACAAGGGCATTCCGATTGTTCGGCCTATAGAACGTTTTGATGACTTTGCTTACTTCAACATTCAAGATTTAGATGGAAATATAATCATGATCTGTAATGGGTAATGCAAGCAGCAGAAGCAAACAATTGCTTCTGCTGTTTGTTATTCATAAAGCTCTTTATAGACAATGACTTTTAAAGCTGCAATCTCTTCATCGGATAATTTGCCTTCCACCATTTGTAGAGCTTCTTCCTGCGTCATCGAGCCGTCCTGCAATTTTACACGCATGTCGTTCAAATCGGTAATGCCCACTTTTTGAATTAAGACTTTCGTTGCCTCTTCTTTTGTCGTAAACGGTAATGTACTGCTATCGACCGTTTTCGCCTCTTCCATATAGGCTTTTAATTGTGGGTCATTTTCAATGGTATTTTTGATTTCTTCCTTTTGTCCGCTATTTTCTAATTCTGTCGACAAGGTATCTACAATTTTTTCAGAGGCAAATTTTGTGCCGAAATGTAGTACACCATACCCCACTACACCAACAAATATAGCAATTACCACTAGAAATTTAATCAATCTCAACTACGCTCACTCCTTTATACACGTTCATCATACTATATGGAGCGGTTGTTGAGAAACAATTCTCCCTAGAAATTATGTAAAAAAACCCCATCTTTGTAGATGAGGCTTATTTAACGTATTTCAAATACTTCCGCACAAATTCAACAATGTAGAGAACTTCCTCTTCCGTCATCGTTAGCAGCTTGCAAACACGTTGTAGTCTAGCAGGTAATGCTAATTGCTGACGTACCTGATGAATATACATATATTTGCATTTCCGCGGATTTACTTTGTCTCGTATTTGCTTATATCGTAGGTATGCATAGCGGGCAAAGGCGTTGAGCATCTCCCGCTCCTGCTCATCACGCTCCCTCTTTTTAGCAGCTTCATCAATGATGTCCGTGTCAAATATCTGTGTACCATCTGTTAATTGCATAGTACCACCTCTCTATTGCAAATGTACTCCTCTCTATTAAATGCAACAAAAAAAGCCACACCTAGGGTAGATGTGACACTTTTTATGATTTTTATATGTAATGATTGGTGGATAGAATTCTAAATGTGACGGATATACTGTCTAATTTGACGGATACAATGCTCATTTTGATCGATAGAAATGCTTAGATTGGATTGCTCATTTCAAATCGGTGGATAGAATGCTAAATGTGACGGATACAATGTCTAATCTGGCGGATACAATGTCTAATCTGGCGGATACAATGCTTATTTTGATGGATAGAAATGCTTAGATTGGATTGCTCATGCAATTCGGTGGATAGAATGCTATATTTGACGGATACAATGTCTAATCTGGCGGATACAATGCTCATTTTGATGGATAGAAATGCTTAGAATGGATTGCTCATTCAAATCGGTGGATAGAATTCTATTTTTGACGGATACAATGTCTAATCTGACGGATACATCGCTCATTTTGATGGATAGAAATGCGTAGAATGGATTGCTCATGCAAATCGGTGGATAGAATTCTATATTTGACGGATAAAATATCTAATCTGACGGATACAATGCTTATTTTGATGGATAGAAATGCTTAGAATGGATTGCTCATGCAAATCGGTGGATAGAATGCTAAATGTGACGGATATAATGTCTAATCTGACGGATACATCGCTCATTTTGATAGATAGAAATGCTTAGAATGGATTGCTCATTCAAATCGGTGGATAGAATGCTAAATGTGTTGAATACAATGCTTATTCTAAATTGATGGCTGCTATTAGCTTCATAGATAATACACAAAGATTGCTACGATAATGTTTGGTATTGCTAATAGTAACGCATTATTCATGAGAAGATTGCGTTCGTTTCTGTCTTCATTGGTTTCTGTTGCGAAATTGGCGCGCATTCTATCTCCGCTTGCGATGGCTCCTGACAATAACATGGCAGAAACGATGAAAATTCCACCGAGTAGCCCTGAAAGCAAATGGGCTTTCTCTGTACCCCATATGAGAATGGAGCATATCACACCTAGAATGGACAAGATGGTGCCAATGCCTATATACTTCATTTTCAGCCCCCCTTCGTTTATTATACGGCTAACCGCTCTTTTTCGTTTCAATAAATCCCTATGTACCTATACAAAATTTTTCCTTTTCCAGTAAAATAACTATAAGGAGGGAGGCTATGCAAATGAAAGACAAAATAAGAGTATTAACGAAAATGACCTTAGATGATTTAGTACATAATAGATATGAGAAACTTCAACAGGAGAAGATATTAACAGAGGATACTGCTATATTTCTGCAGGAGGTTTTCGCCTTGCAAGGTACCTTAACATGGCCGCTGGATGAAGCTTCCTTAGCTATTGATGTGTATGAAATGAATGACCAAAGTTGCTTTACAACAGAAATTCGCTATTTATGGTTTGATGATGAAGAAAGTGCTGTGGTTCTTTTTTGCAAGGCCTATACAAATGCAGATCAAACGGAGATCACTGCTTTCATGATTGATACGGTTGATGCCTAGTATAGTATCCGCGCCAAACGTTCATAGTAAGTATGGTGTGAAACTCACGCCGAATCATACGACGGAGGGATCAATTTATGAATGGAATTCGTGAAGGTTTAATCCCCACTATACTCGGGTCAGCTGTTACGGCGGCAGGCTATGCAATGAAGCAAAAACATGGCTCTAACAAAATGGTGGCCAATACGATTTTTGGCTTTGGCTTAGCACATATTGTGTTAGGTGCGATTGACCTGGTAGAGCATCGTCGTTAACGAGAGAAGGGCACGCAATGTGCTCTTCTTTTTTTGTATTTTTTTCTATTAAATGCTAACATTGTCATAAAAGCTTAAGGAGTACAGTGATGGCGACAATAGAAGATTTTATAGCACTTGATATACGAATTGGCACGGTTTTAGAGGCGGAGGAACTGCCAAAGGCTCGGGTTCCTGCGATTAAAATGAAAATTGATTTTGGTGAAGAATTGGGCATTAAACAGTCTTCCGCACAAATTACGAAGCGTTATACACCCGAAGTCATTATTGGGAAGCAAGTAGTGGCGATTGTTAATTTCCCGCCACGTCGCGTTGCGGGTTTTAAGTCAGAGGTATTAGTCATTGGTGGTGTACCTGTGGAGGGAGATGTAATCCTGTTAACGCCCGATCAGCAGCTGCCCAATGGAACGAAAATACAGTAAAAGCCTCTCGCATTATGCAAGAGGCTTCTTTTTCTGAAGTGGTATCCAGATTTCACTTGTAAAGGTTGGTGAGGAAAAATCCGTGCTTGTATGGCGCACGATTTCTGGACCAGCAACCTGTTCATAGCCAGATGATGGGAACCACTCCGCATAAATGCGCCCCCATGTTTCCTGCAGTGTTTGTGGGAATGGTCCAACCGCTTCAAAGACAACCCACGTACAAGCTGGTACATCCAACTGTGAAAAATGGTGAGACGTTTCGGTTGTGGCTACGCCGATATAATGATCAAGCTCGCCCTTTTCCTCCATTCTGCCCTCAGAAAAGTTTGTGGAGGCTTGGATGATTCCTGTTGGTTCTAGATTCGACAGCTTTTTTAGTTGCCCAATATCCTCCATTGTTAATGCACGTGCCATTTCAGTTATCGCTTGATTTTCTCCTTGAAAGACGATAGGTACTCTTTTCATAAGACCCACGATGTGAAACGCTTCTTTTTGTTCGAGTCGGTAATTCATTTCACAACCTCCTTGTATGGTAAGTTGGAAGGTCATTCGTGGAAACGCTTTTAGGTGCTGACCATTTTGCCTCGCCTCCGATGGTGTGATGCCATGCATTTGCTGAAAGGCTCTTGTAAATGCATCTGCAGAGCGATAGCCATAACGAATCGCGATATCGAGAATTCTCATAGATGAATCTGATAGTTCCAGTGCGGCAAGCGTCAGACGCCTACGACGAATATACTCTGATAGCGAGATGCCTGCTAGAAAGGAAAACATACGTTTAAAATGGTATTCCGAGCAATAAGCTAATCTCGCAGCTTCTTGCACATCAATTTCCTCTGTTAGATTGGTCTCGATATACGTAATCGCCTTATTCAACCTTGTTAAAGAATCCACTTCTATCACCTTCCTTATCTTTACTTTAGCAGGAATAGTAGCCCTTCATCCGACAATTGGTGCCCCATTTAGTCGCCTTCCAAAAAATAATCTATCGAGCAGGCAGATAACTAGCTTTTGAAGCTACTTTCACATACATATAATAGTGTAAAGCTAATTTTAGCCTTACACCTCCTGACTTGATACTTAGGGTCACTGCTCGCACAGTGGCCCTATGAAAATAAAAGATCATTGTGTCGGATCATAATTTTCGTTACAATATTTGTAAAAATAGTCTATTGAGCTGGAGGCAGCAACATGGATCGTCTTTTCCAGTGGTACAAGTATTTAAAATACATACTCATTCCTATAATTATTTTAAAATACTTTCATAATGAGGATATACCGAATGCGCATCCTCTAATCATTCTTGAATATACTCTCCTATTTGGGGTGAGCTTTTTACTCATTATTCTACAGGATTTTTTCGCCATTCGTAAAAAAACAAAATTCCTACTACGTCTCATCATACTGATTATTTTACTGTTTTTGGCTATAACTGCCATTGTCTATCAAGCGACAATGTCTATTATTTTTTCAATCCTACTACTAGGCGTGTTAGGTACGGTACTTTATTTACATAGAAATGATGAAGGAGAACAATAAATGGTTAATAGTAAGCGATTACTTTTAATCATCGGTTGGGTCAATGTGGTAGCTGCCCTTCTCCTATTCCAAGCTTTTTGTGGGCTCATGGCTATCTGTATGGGGATTATACTTAAAAAGGATTATCAAGCACCAACCCATGGGCTGGTCTTGATAGTAGTTGGTATCTTGAGTACTGTTATAGGTTGGTTGCTCAATCACTTCTATATGTAAAAATGACCAAGAACCTTGATTCTTGGTCATTTTACAATTAACGATAACTATTATGTGTGGGTTCAAATAATGCTTCGTCGGCGTTTCGTACAAGTGAGAAATGATCCACATTGTAATGGCCATGTAGGATGTCGTTATGGTGTGCAACCGTATCTTCTGGTGATAAGTAGTCGGAACCATTTGTTGAATGGCCATCTCCCACTAAAGTGACATCAAAGCCCTGTATAGTTGCTGCTCTAACTGCTGTATCCACGCAATGCTCGGTTTTGCAGCCCATCATCACCAAATGCTCTACCTCATTGGCCTGTAAGTAATCGAGTAATCCCGTCCTATAAAAAGCGTTTGTAGCCAGTTTATCAAAATAAACAGCGGTAGTAGGTACTTGGATCGCTTGATGTACTTGAAAGCCTTCCCCTTCTCCACCCGCTACATCCTGATCACGTACAAAGATAATATATGCCTCTGCCTCAATAGCTTTTTGAATAACGGCATTGATTGTTTTAAGCAATTCATCCTTGCGATAGACGGCTTGTTCATCCTGATTTCCCTCGATTAATTCTTGCTGTGCATCAATGACCACTAGTGCTTGCTTCAAAAGCATCTCTCCCTTATCGTTTGCTAACAATATTTTACCATTAATAGTTAATTTCTGATATGCATTATTTTATAACTTTTGAAACCGTCATTCCATCCCCAATGGGTAAAAGAATCGAATCCAGCTGCGGATGATTAGCCACTGTGACATTGAACTTTTTCATGATGGCTGTATAGCGCTTGGGTGTCGCCATAGGGTCTGCTACACTGCCTCCTGCTAGGACATTATCTGTCACAATGAATGCACCAGGGCTTGCTAGCTGTATGCAATAGGCTAAATAATTTTCATAGTTATCCTTATCAGCATCAATGAAGAAAAAATCAAAACACTGTCCCGTTGCCACAAGCTTTTCAAGGCTATCCAATGCAGGACCTGTCATATACGTTACCTGCTCGGCAAAGCCTGCCTTGGCAAGATTTTTGGCGGCTAGCTGTGCATATTTATCCTCTAACTCTAGGGATGTCAGTTTGCCTTTCCCTTCCATTCCTCTCGCCAGACAAATACCACTATAGCCGCCAAGAGCACCAATTTCTAAAATAGCCTTTGACCTAGTAATCGATACAAGCATCGTCAACAGCTTTCCTGATGATCGAGAGACAGAAATAGCAGGCATACCATTTTCGGCAATAGAGGACAGGACATCCTCTAATAGGGCATCGTCCTGATAAAATACCTCATCTATATAGTTATTCATTTGTTTCATGTGCGTTATCTTCCTCTTGTAGACTGTCGTTGGTTTCATTTTCTTGAATATCAAACAACTGGCAAAATTCTTGGATAACCAGATCGATGGCTTTTAATTCACCGACTAAAATTTGCTGAATCGATTGAAATTCTGGCTGTTCTAATTGCTGTTTAATGGTAGCTCGCTTCACATGCAGCATCTCTAAAAATGAAATCGCTTTGCCGCGTCGGAACGTTTTTGCTCCTCGCTGTGGCGCGCCTTCCATGCCTCTGTGGCGTCCTCCACGGTGATGTCCCTCTCTCATATGCTCTCTAAATCCAGATCCTCTCATTTCTAAAACACTCCTTTTGTATACGTTTGTATACATTAATTTAAACTGATTGTATACATATGTATACAAATTGTCAATTAAACATAATGCTTTCATGCTTCAACATATGTTAGACAATAGGGTAAACGTATCGAAATGGAGGTTAGATGAGTGAAAAGGGTTATAAAATATGTGTTGGGCATCGGTACATTATTGATACTGTCAGGCATATTTTTGATTGGAGCACAATCTCACTATAATCAGAAGGAAATTAAAATTGCCAGTAAGCTATGTCTTGAAAATGGCGGAAAGCCTACTATCATCCGCGATTATTTGGCTTTGAATTACTCCTTTTCATGTCAGAAGAACTGAGGTAGTACATATATGGATAGTGAACTGAGTTGCTAGAAAATCGAGTAATTTCATCTATCTTTCAGGCAAATGGCTAGCTAACAAGATTACTTTTACATACAAATAGTAGGGTAAAGCAAATCTAGCCTTTCCACAGCTCTCCTGTTTTGAGGTCACTTTCCTTGGAAGGTGGCCTTTTTTGGCATGAAAAAAGACGTCATGTCGACGTCTTTAATGTTTGATCGATATCCTCAATCAACCTATCCACTTGTTCCTTTGTTATCTTGATGACATATAATTCTGTCGTTTCGATTCCATCAAGGCTTGTTAGGTGTTTAGGATATTGATAGTTATTTGATATCTCCTTGTCCATACAATCACCTCTTCAATAGATATATTCGACATAAAGTATAGCAAACCTTCTATAAAAAGGAAAATAACAGTATATTTTTTCACTAAAATAGCTATCATTTAGACGATTTAGGATAAAGAAAGGTTAAAGGGATAAGTCCATTTAGACTATCCTTATGTAAAAGTGCTTATTGCTTACCAAATTTCGCAATTTTTTTGAGGTAGAAAGAGCCGATGGACACAATAATAGCTCCATAGACTTTCAGCATCTCATTTCTAACAGGCGCCTCCTCTATGGTTGTACTGAGAAAGGCACATCCAACCACAATGATTACCATCCCGAAGATGGCATGAATATATTTCACTATATTTCCCCTTTTCTAGTAGGCAAGTCCGACGCGTGTTTTCAAAAATTCCTCACTGAAGATTTGTTGGTAGGCAAAATCTGCTGTATCCGCTACTGAAATTTCGCTACCTCCCTCTGGCAAGAAGTTACGTTCAACGCGGTAGTTTCCTGTCCAGGCCCCATCAGGTAAATAGGTAGGACAAACAATTGTCCAATCCATTGCAGATTGCTGTAGCTGTTCGAATACACGTTGGTGCTCCTGTGCAGCAAAGGTCGATTTTCGTTTCGATTCCGTTGATTGGTAACGAAGAAGAGTCGGCGTTACACGACTTTGTAGAATCCCTGCTGTTCCAATCGTAATGATTCTTGTCACCTGTTGCTTTGTCATCGCTTCAAGAATCAATGGTAAGCTAGCCGATAATGTAGTGCCTCCATCTGTATTTAATGCACTCACCACCACATCCACATGATGCATTGCCTGCTCGATATCCTGCTTGTTTAAAACATCCCCTTTCATTACACACAGCTGTTGATGATGGTGCGGTAATTTATCGGGATTTCGGAGTAATAGGGTGACCTCATGCTGATCCTTTATTGCTAGTTCTACCAAATGGCTGCCGACACGACCACTCGCGCCTAATATTAATATTTTCATTTCTCTCACCTCTTTATCATTATATTACAATTCCCTTTATATGTAAAAAGGCACAGTTCACAGTGCCTCCCGTCTACTATTCACGCTCTAGTAATTGAACATCAACCATAAATAGATGCATATTATTCTTTTCAGCTAGCTCATCGATAATCGATTGAATTTCACTTTCTGTACTTACATCAATTTCTTCCCCATCGTGTAATTGAATAGTGATGACTTGATGCGCTGGAGAGTCTATTAGATAACCAACTGTACTATCAGGCGAGTAACCTGCCGACCGTATCGCCTGTAACACTTGTTTTGTAAAATTCGTAGCTTGTAATTTTTCGCCAAGCTCCTCAGCATAGGGAGTTGCTCTTTCGGTGCTCGGAGCTATAGCTAAAGGCTCCCTTTGTACCATCCACAATGACATCACAACCAGTAAGCACATGAATAAAAAGAAGATTTGCAGGACACTTTTCATACATTCGCTCCATTTCTCCATGAAATTTACAGGCGGAAGTCTAGCAATCTTTTTCCCTGAAATTGTTATTATTCTCACAGCTATGTATGGCTATTTCTCTCTTTAATTATTAAAAAATAATTTTCTTTTTGTACAAAGGGCAAATTACCAAGAAGTTTTGTTTGTGGCTTCATAGATTAGAAATGTAAAGGTTAGCGCTACCATTACTAAAAAACTAACAAAAAGGGAGATTAAAAGATGCAGGATAGTAGATATAGTCAATATATGAATTGGAATCATAAAAAAGAAAAGTGCTGTGAACAATATGTAAAATGCTATTGTCATTTAGAAAAAAAATGTGAACACAAACAAGAAGGATGCAAATGCAAACACAAGCATGAGCATTGCAAATGGGAACAGAAGCATCAGCGATGTAAGTGTCATGAAAAGGATGACCATTGTAAATGGGAACATAAGGAGGATTCTTGCTCTTGCAAAAAAGAGGAGGAAGAGTACTACTACGAGAAGGATTATTCCAAAGATCACAAGTGTAAAGGCTGTATTTGTCATCTATTAAGATGCTTATCTCCTGGCACTTTGGTAGATGTTATTTTAGCAGGTGGCGGTAGCTTTGCAGGAATTTTATTCATCAGCTTAGATCCTAAAACTTGCTGTGCTACATTCTTAGAGGTAGATGCTGCAGCAGCAACACCACTTATCATTGATTGCCAGCAAATTATTGCCATTAGAAACGCGTAACTGTTCCATTATCCTACTTGACACCAATTCATATACCATAATCCTACCACTATAAGCACATTTAATCTTCTGCCAGGTTCGTGAAACCATACCTGGCAGAATTCATATTTTTTCAGCTATTCATTGACAATGACTTTGACAATGGGCTCTAATTTCCCTCTATTCACATCGCCAAGATAATCAACATCTACTACGACAGCTCGTGGCTCAAAACGTTGGATACATTCTATGAGGCGTTTTGTGTTTATTTTCTTCATACGCTGGAAGGGTTTACGAATATCAGACCTTGTCACATATTCGCGGAGCGGACAAGGAATCGTAAACGTCGATAAAATAAATGCTACATTTTGTAATATACCTTCCACGCCTGTAGCATTACCATTAACATTACTTAAAGCCGTTACTTGATGTGTCATTCTATCAACCTTTCTTCTACGTTCATACAATTGGTACTTTGGAAAAGAGCACTTTGTTATTTATGCTTGCTCATTAAAAATTATGAACGCTTTGTTTTTATGTACCCAATGTTATTTTTATTCAAACAACATCTTAGTTGATAGGCTGACCTACAAGCTTAGCGCATGATGGCGTAGTAAATAACATACAGCCAGCTAAAACAGCCATGGATGATTGCCCAAATGATGGAGTGATGCACACTCCAGGAGATCGTAATCGCTAAAACCGAACCAAAGCCAATGCCATTTTTGACCACCGTTTTATGCTCCACTTTTTTCACCTTCCTAGTGCTTTTTAACTCTCCTTCTTGCCATCGCAATCGGTTTCCCTCCTATCGTTTTCTATGTTTATGCAGGAACGAACAAGGGCAATCTGAAAGAAAGGATGTGATGTTATGACAATTGTCATGCTGACTGCCACGATTGGTATCCCCAGCCTTATGGCATATCTTCAGCACAAATGGGCTAGCTTTCGCCTTCTTTTCAACATACTAGGTGTCCTTGCTGCGATTCTGTTTAGCACGATTGCCGCTACAGCTATAACGAACATTATTCTTGAGGATGTAGTCTTTATGACAACGATCCATGCTGTGTTCTTAAACCCTGTCTTTCTAATTACAGGGGCGTACCTTGGCTTATATCTGATTTACCGGTTCATCATGATGACAATTCATGAAAGAGACAGGCCGCCATCCCTTTAGTAGAAATCACAATAGACGTGCCAAGTCTGGATTGTTGGATTGTAGAAAAAATAAAAATTACCATGATCCACGATGTTCAAACGCGCTTTTGCATCGGAGGCAATTTGGAGGACAAATGGCGCATCGTCACCGAAATCAACGCCACTTTGACAAAAGCTTGGATAGCCACCAATTTTATGGAGTGGATAGAGGTCTTCAACAATATCCTCAAAATAGTCGAGCTGCTCTTCATGCTCCAACGTCAAAATCTCTTCCTCCAATTGAGCAGGAATACCACCCCCATCCCATGTTGGATAGTCGTTCGTGATATGCTGTGGTATGAGTGGAAACGCGCGAATTTGTTCATGCTGCCATTCGCGCTTTACTAAGCCTTCCAAAGTGGTGTACGTTCTAATATCAAAATAAGAACAAAGATCATCCTCCATCAGATGATCTAATAGACGTTCATCGACAAAGACTGTGACTAATTGAAAAGGCTGTAATGCCATCGGTACATAGGGTAGACCTTTTAGAAAAAACGTAGCGAGCGGCTGATAGCCAGATGGTGGCTGCTCTTCTGGTAAGGACCAGCCCACATAGCCAATCCAGCTTTCCAATAAATCATGTGTAGGTCGAATACCACCCGTTTGAAAAATCGTGGCCTGCGTGGCTAGTTGAGCCCGAATTTGTTCAATTGCCATCCGCTAGCTCCTTTTGTCGACAGCAGCAATCTGTTGTATGGTCGTTTACCATGCCCACTGCCTGCATAAAAGAATAACAAATTGTACTACCGATAAATTTAAAGCCATCTTTCTTCAATTGCTTGCTCATACGATCACTAATTTCTGTCGTCACAGGCACCTCTTTGATGGATGCCCACTCATTCATAACTGGTTTGTGATCTACAAAGCCCCAAATATAATCTGAGAATGAGCCATGCTTTTCCTGTATTTGGAGATATGCTTTAGCATTTGTCACCACGCTAGCTATTTTTAATTTATTGCGTACAATCCGTGTGTCTTGCTGCAATTCCTCTAGCTTGTCTGCTGTATAATGAATAATTTTTTCCACATCGAATTGATCAAATGCCTCACGATAGCCTTCACGCTTTTGGAGAATCGTCCACCAGCTCAAGCCAGCCTGTGCCCCCTCCAAGCAAAGCATCTCGAATAAATGCTGGTCATCATAGACCGGTACACCCCACTCCTTGTCATGGTATTCCACATACAAAGGCTCATCTAGCTTGACCCAATCACATCTTTTCATTTTTATACCCTCCATTTTATGTATCCTTTACTTAATAGCTGTAATGCAAAGCCATCCTTTACTTGATTTTTCGGTGACATACACGGTTTGAAAACCGATACGTTCTAATAATTGCTTCGTTGCCTCAGGAGTTTGATAGGCTTTCATATGATAGTTCATTTTGTAGAGCTCTGCTATAATAATAAATTTCCCACCGTTTTTCAGAACCCGCCATACTTCCTCTACATCCTGCTCCAAGGATGGCCAAAAATAGTGCGTTTGAAAGGCTGTAATCCCATCAAAAAACTGATCATCGTATGGAATGCTTGAAACGCTTGCCTCTTTCACAATGACGCTACCCCTGGCAACATTTGCTTTATTCAATTTGATTGATTCCTTCACTGCCTGTGTGGAAAAATCTATCCCATATATTATACCATTTGGATTCAATTTGGATAAAATTTGGAGCGTTTTCCCACCACCACAACCTATGTCTAACACACGATCACCGTCATTGATAGCTCCTTGCCTGATGAACCATGCATTCATACCACGATGGGCAAAATTCATAATTTGTAGCATCGTTGAGCCAATCCATCCATTTGGCTTTTTCGCTTGTTCAATTAACGTTTGTAAGAGTGACATGATTGGATTCCCCCCCAAGTAAGATTGTTAAAATAGAATTAGAGCTTTAAAATAAAAACGCTTACTAGTTTGTACGTACTTCAAAACAATTTGTTTCATTTTTTACAAAGGAGGAAGATTTTATGATTCAACAAGCAAACCAGAAGAACGCTCATGCTGCAGCCTCATTAGCCTTACTGCTCTGGCCCAATCATACACTAGAGGAATTTACCGAAGAGATGACACAGCTGCTAAAGGAAGAAAACGCAGCTATTTTCCTTGCCTATGACGATGACGAAGCAGTTGGATTTGCCCAATGCCAGTTAAGAACAGACTATGTAGAAGGGACTGACTCGAGTCCAGTCGGCTATTTAGAAGGCCTTTTTGTGAGAGAGGAATATCGCCAGCAGGGCTATGCAAGACTGCTTGTGGAGAAATGTGAGCAATGGGCAAAGCATAGGGGCTGTCTAGAGTTTGCCAGTGACTGTGAATGGGACAATGACGAAAGCCTAGGGGTTCATCTTCAGCTCGGTTTTACAGAAGCTAATCGCATCATTTGCTTCACAAAAAAATTATAAAATGGCTGACAAAAAAATCACAGGCGTTGCAAACATAGCACCTGTGATTTTTCGACATTTTTTTAGTTTAGATATGTATTGTTGGAAATATTTCGTTCGCGCTCATCTATGATTAATTGGATCATTAATGCGAGTTGTTGTTCGATTCGCATATTATTTAGATGTAAGATATCAGCAATCACATTCTTGTGCTTCTCTGCTAATTCCATCTCCTCTAGCATTAACATAATTTCTTCTTTTGTCAGCCCAAACATACTCATATCACCCCAATACTCTCTCTATTTATTATTGTAAAATCATTACTCCCATTTCATAATTAACGAAAATTTATCTTATTGGATGAACCATTTTTACTAATTATAGGTTTAAACATAGAAAATAATCAATCTATTATCCACATTTATTTAATATTTATTTTACATTAAGTAAAAACTTTTATTATGTTGGTTATAACTTATACAAAGATTGTATAAGTTTTCCTGTGGAATATTTCAAAATATTGCAGTAATTGCAACAAGACATCTATACCATTATAAAAATATTCTTGCATTTTGTCGAATTATAGATTTTTTTTGCACAAATTAAAATTAATTAACAGCCCAAACGTATTCCTTTACCCATTTTTCACATATATGAAATATCAATACACGAATCCATAAAAAAAGTAATTTCAAAATTGAAACTACTTGTCTTATTTGTATAATCGGCTTTTATATTATTTTTTTAATATCATATTTCACTATTTCTAATTTCATGTCCTCAATTTGAGAAACCTTTGATGCTGTATCCTTCTGCCATGTCGCTGACTGCACATGTCCTTGTACAAATAATTGGCTGTTTTCCTGTACCACCGCTGGAGCCTTTACTGCGGCTATATCAGTATGACGCATTTCCAATAATGATTTATTGGACAGCGCTAAGAATGGTCTAGCCGCCTTATCCACCCTACAATTTTCAATACGCCCCATTGATTGATCTGACCAAATCATGGCATAAGAGCTTTCTTGACCATCTTTAAAATAGCTATTAGCTATCTCAAAAATTGCATCAATGCAAGTAATTCCGTTTCCTTCCATTTGTTCAAACGTGCAATATTGTGTAAATAATCGGGCATTGTTGATATAGATATGGTGGCTTTGCAGCTCTCGAATCGTTGTATGATGCATCATGATTTTGGCATGTTCATTACCATAAACACCACCTGATTGCCCAAATTGAATAATCGATTGCTGTAGCTTTAATCCACTAGCATCAACAATAATATGAAATTGCTGATGGTTTTGAATTTTACATTGGTTCATCGAAACATTTGCCTCATCCACAATGGTAAGCCCGACAGCCATGCCATTACGAACATGACATGTATGCAATTCCACCTTGCTATTTTCTATCAACACCTGCGCCTTGACATGCCGAGAAACTTGACAATCATAGAACTTGGCTTCGGTTTTTTCTCCAAGATACACCCCATGACTTTGACCATCTGAAAAAATAGAATCAGAAACCATTAGTTCACTGCGATGAACCACCATATTCGTATCAAAATGCTCTTTTATTTCACAGCCATCCATCCTGAAAGTCGTGCTATCAAACAATTGAATGCCTACCCCTTGCCCTTGGTGCACTAAACAATTGGTCATCGTCATCTCACTCGACGCAGCTATTACTTGTGCCTTATCATGCCCATGAATTTCACAGTCCTCCATTGTCATCTTGACATGGCGAATCGCAAAAATACCATGCTTCTTCCCTTCCAACAGCATACAATTCGTCAAGGTCAGATCACAGTTTTGAGCGATAATCTGTGCCTTACTATGATGCTCAAATGTCGTGTCGACTAGAATAACACTGGATCCATTCGCCACACGCAAACCAAAATGATTCAGTGGCGTAGCAAGCACTGCACAATTTTTCATCAGCAAACTACCATAGCTCACCATCATCTGCGTTCGAATCAATTGCTCCTCAATGACACAATTCTCTAGCTGTAAATCACCTTTCACATATAGCCCCTGCCCTTGCCGGAACCGTAAATTACGCATCGCGACAGGAGTTTGATAGCGAATAAATACACCACCCTTGATGGTCACATTGCCAACCCCATACAACGTCAGCCGCTTGGCAATATCCAAGCTTTCCTCATAAATCCCATCCCGAATTTCAATCATATCCCCAGGTGCCGCCTCTTCAATCGCCTGCCCGATACTTTGATAACGATGCATTATGCTCCTCTTCACCACAAGTACAGCCATTTACACACTCCTAACCAAAAAATGTTCGTACCCTATTTATATACCGAACATGCTTGTGCTTATTCAATTTTGTGTAAAATTGCTGGAATATGCAGGTGTTTATTTGGAATGTTTGACGGTTTAATGAAAGTGGGGAAAAATGAAAAAACCACCAACAACCGAATTCCCTCGGTTATTGCTGGTTTTTTTCATTTACATTATTTCTTGCGTTTCACAAATACAATAACAAAAATAGCGGCTAGTGCTGCTAGGATAGCGATCATCCAAACTGTGTTTGAGTTGGATGCTGTGTCATCTGCTGCGGCTGCTTGTTGCTCTTCTCTTGGTGTAGCGTTCGAAGACTCCATTTCTTTGGCATCCTCTTTCACCACTTGTGCAGTGCTAATTTGCACATATTGTAGTGTTGCTTCATTCGAGCCGGATGCTTCATGCTCGTGGCTGTCGCCATGGCCTTCTGCATGATCCCCGTGGCTTTCCTCTTGCCCACCGTCATGACCATGATGGTGATCCGCTGCTGTTGTAAAAATAGAACGTTCTAGCTGTTGCCCTACCCAGCTTTTGGCATCTGTTGAATCGGCAAAGATGCGAGGGTGTCCTGACAGCATGTATGTTTTACCGTCGATGATGATTCCTGTTTGGTCACCTGTGACAACGTCTTCAATCGTACCCGTTGGTCCTTCTGCAAAGCCGCCCATCTGAATAAGCGTATGTCCGCCCATATCAAATGTAAGGTGCTCTGTTAAGAATGCAATGTACTCTTCTTTCGTCATGGTTGCGTCAGGATTGGCTAGCTCAAGTTTATGATGAAAAAGTGCTGTATTTATTTCCTTGTACGTAATATCTCCCTCTAGCGAAGATACGTAATCCTCTTTTTGAGCTGCTTGTGCTAGCTCATCCACTGTTGCTCCCTCAAGGCCGAAAAAGCCACCTACCCAGCCTGCAAAGTCCTTGCGTGAAAGATTGTCTGTTGGGTTTAAGGCCATATCTTTGCCATTGTACCCAAGAAGCCCAATACTGTGTAGTACCATAATGTCCTGAATATTGGCGGCTGTTTCAGGGACATCTGTGAATAGTGTACTTTTATCCATCGTATGGGCGTAGGCAACGGGTGCCATGAATAAAGTACTCATCAATAATAAAAGTAAATATTTTCTCAAAATGATTCCACCTTCCAATGCCTTAGTATACAGATGAAATGTGAGGGAAGTTTGAAATCCACAGGTATTTTCTATAGCTTAAATTGACGAATCAGGGCATTTAGTTGTTCAGCCATTTCTGCTAAATGCTCGGCACTATGTTTAATTTCAGCCATGGAGCTTGCAGTTTGCTCAATGGTAGCCGATGTTTCCTGAATGCCTGCCGCTGATTGTTCGGAGACAGCAGCAATTTCATCGACTGCTTTATTAATCGTGACAGTATTGTGAACAACTTCAGCTAGCTCCACTGACATACCTTCAATGCCTGTCGCAATGGCCTCAATAGCATCCGCAATTCGATTGAATGTTGTATTGGTTGCGGCCATTTGTGTTGTGCCCTTTTCGACTTCCTCATAGCCTTGCTCTAGCGAGGAGGTTACTGTATCGGAATTATCCTGAATTTTTCTGACAATCGCTGTAATATCATCGACGGAGAAGGCGACCTGTTCGGCTAATGTTCGAACCTCGTCGGCCACCACGGCAAAGCCTTTCCCCTGTTCCCCAGCTCTAGCTGCTTCAATCGCTGCGTTCAATGCGAGTAAATTAGTTTGGGCAGCAATCGTTTGAATGACCGCTACAAGCTTAGAAATCTCCTGTGTTTGCTTACTTAAGCCATTTACCTGATTCACCGCGTCCTTCACTGTATGCTGGATGGCTTCCATTTGTTTTGTGGAAGTGGTCATTAAGCTTCTACCTTCTTGTGTTAAAGCCTTCACACTCTGCGAATACTGTTGAACATCTTTACTGCAGTGATGAACCGTAGTAACTTTGCTAGTAAAATCATTCATGGCGGAAGCGACATCAGAGGCATGATCTGCCTGTAATTCTGTCCCACTTGCCATTTCTGTAACCGTATGAACAATTTGCTCTGTCCCCATTTTGACCTCAGAAGTCGACTGAAGAAGCTCCTCACTATGTGCCGCTACATCATTGGACACCGTTTGAATGTGCTTTAATAGACGATTTAAAATATCTGACATCGTATTGGTCGCTTCCATCAGTTGCCCTACTTCATCCTTCGATTGAACCTTCAAAGGCGGCTCACTTAAATCGCCATTGGTCATTTGTTGCATACGCTTGGTTAACGTCACGATTGGTCTTGAAATACCACGAGCACTTAATAGCTCAATTATCACTGCTAGAAGAACAATCACAATACCTACGATAATGGCGATTCGCTGTTTCTGCTCTCCAGCAGCAATACTGTCCGTCCCTACCTCATTAATGGCTAGCTTCCGTTGCGCCACTAAGTCTTCGTAGCCTTCACGAATGGTCGTAGCTGTGTCATCCATTTTTGTGAGGTTTTGGGTAGCTAGCTCGGTGTTCCCTTGATCATATACCGCAAATACCTCTTGCTCAATATAACGGTTCCATTCCTTAGACATTTCCGCAAATTGTCCGAATTCGCCTGAGGAAGATAATGCTGACCGCTTTTCTTCATTGCTTAGTTCCTTTGCAACATTATCCTGAAATATCTCTTTATACTTTTCTCTCCCAGAAAGCACATAGCCTCTAGCTGCCGCTATTCTTAAATCAATGGACTGTGCCTGCTCGTAATCGATGATTAATAGTTGTAATTCTTGCTGTACAATTTGCTCTGTCGCATCATTGCTTTGCTTGATGGCAAAGTAATTGTAAACAATGTATCCTATCATGATTGCAATCACAATGCTAAAGGAAAAAACAATGCGTCTACTGATTGTTTTGAACTTCATTTGCAAAAACCCCTTATTTTCCTAATCTATTCCATCCTTAAAAATCTACCATTTAATTAGGACGATTAGCGGTTTTAGGAATTTTTGCTATATTTCCAGAAATAACTTGGTCAATATAATGTTTTTTATAGCATCTTTTATCGCACGCCTATAGTACTATCCTTAATCCCAGCCATTGAACATTACATCGCCAATGGTTTGACTATTAAAATAAGAGACGTATTTCCATTCTGTAGCAGATAGGCTATGGAACGCCTCATCCTTTGTTAGTAATGTTGTAAGTGTCTCCGCTTCCAAGCATTTTCGCATAGGAAAATATTTATGCAGGTGAGGCTTGGATAAAAAGGTAAAGCTATTCACCTCCTGCTTGGCAAATGCGATGTACGGCATCAAACGATGATGAAGAATCGTCAGTGTTTCTCCATCGATTTCAATCACTGCCTGCATATAGACAAAGGGCGCTTGATCAATAAATTGCCTTACTTTCGCTCGTTGTTCGCTTGTCACTAAATGGTACACCATCGACTGAAACATGCGCATGTCCTGCTCAATTAAATGCGCTGCATCGAAACCAGAAATTCCTTTTGTTAAACGCAAGCCTTCCATCACTCCTTGTTATTTGTCTCTATAATAGGACCTTCTCGTTCGGTTGAGGAAATTCCTGCCAATCTATGCATTTCTTTTAATATGATAATCAATTTGTAGGAATGGAATACCAAATAACGTCATCTGATGGCGTGCTGACAATGTCTTGTCATCTACCGCAGAAATTTGAAAATGCTCCTGTAGGGGTAGCCTCATCACATTTTTTCCTATCGCCAAATAAATTCCTGCATCTCCATCATGACGACTTGTTAGGTGTAGCTGACCATTTTCTTCATAGGCATACAAAATGCCAACCATTGTTGAGAACGGGAGTGGTAAGGCGATATTCATATAGGTCGTTTCGTCACTTGTGTGCTTCGAATAAATCGCGACAAAAACGGTTTGCAAATGAATTGTCCGAATCCATGCACGTGGAGACGGACGGCTATCTCGTGCAGAATCGACCTGAACAATGCTACCCGTCATCTCAACTTGCTTACTGGAAAAGGGTAAATTGAGCTGTTGGAGCAAACGGCTCATTCCTTGATACAGAAAGGCAAAAGGTCGAAACCAAGCCTTCCATTGCACCGTCGAAAGCAGCCGATAGGTCGTCGTATACTCATAAAAATGTGG
Organism: Lysinibacillus sp. GW823-FHT02G10; assembly: GCF_058797135.1. NCBI lineage: Bacteria > Bacillati > Bacillota > Bacilli > Caryophanales > Bacillaceae > Lysinibacillus > Lysinibacillus sp. GW823-FHT02G10. Next base: position 911,151 of record NZ_JBXAJI010000001.1, on the reverse strand, counting down.
AATGACAGGCGGTAGCTTTGTAGTATCGACAAAATCCTGTAAGGCATCGACCAAGCCAGGGTGTGGTATATTCTCATGATGTAGCTTCCCACGAATTTGGCTTACAGGGAACTCAAACGGACGCTGTGTTGTTGGGGGGACAGCCATTAGCCAGGCGATGACCCCTATCCCCCCAAAGAAAACACCATTGATCACACCATGGAATTGAAGCATTTCTGGAATGCCGATGGAAACGTTTCCGCTGACACGACTGTAAACATACAGACAAGATCCAAGAATCGTCAGACAGAGCGCTCCATAGGAAGTCCTCAGCAATAGCCCCTGTCCAAACGGAAGCTTTGTTTTGAGCGCTACGAAAAACAAGCCGTAAATGGCGAAAATATAAAGAGCGACGGCGATGATTTCGATGAGAATGGAAAAGGCAATACCTACCGCAACAAGGATTGGTCCTGCCAGCAACATCATCACCATCACACGGTAGCCGCTACTATCATGTAATCGACCTAAAAGCCCGACTGAAATGGGTAATAAACAAGCCGAATAATGAAAGTGAATGGCCGTTAACCACGTTATTAATGGTGAAAAACCAGTATCCATGTTGGTGACATAGGCGAAAAACCACAGACCACCGAGGGCTAGGTAGAAAAGCCCCATGTCGATAGCAAACTCCGCAATATTCGTAAAACCTCGTTGTAAAAATCTTTTCACGCCTTGCATGGCGATATAGAAGGTATACAGTACATACATGCCTGCCAAAACATTAGCCAAAACGCCATCCGTCGACCAATGCAGCAGTGTAACGGCTAGCATCATCCCCAAAATAATGGCTGTGCCGACTTTCTGAACATCCACAACCATTGATACCATGGTGGGAACGAAAACTAGTTGAGCAACGGTTAGTAACCATAAGTAATTGGGTTGCCCACTAAGCACAAAGCACATCACCGTGAACAAAATCCCTAGTAAAAAAATGAAATTACTTCGATTGTTGCGTAAATTCACCAGCATACATCATGAGCCTCCCTATGAATGGATTATGGATGGAGACATGAATGGTAAAGACATTTTGCGATTCATCAAAGCCTTCCTCTACAATGACTCGACCCTCTAACAGTCTAGGCATCGGGCATTCGAAACGCGAGAGGACAAAGCGCTGCTTACCTGAACGAATGACCAATGTCCCCGCTCGCGTCACCGTAAAGTGCAAATCGGAATAAAAAAGAGCGGGTGTGCCTAAATAATCTTTCACAATTTTGTGGATTGGATCAATGGTCATCCTTGCATCAAAATGCCTTGTTTTCTGCGGGAAATAAAAGGTGCGCTCCCATAGTACCTCTAGTTCCCCACTTGGCAGGGCTCTGCATGTATTCGAAATAGTAAAGGGGATATCCTCCCCTGACTCTGGGAACAGAAATCGCGTTTTCGCAGCCAGTGTATAGAAGGGACACATCCATTTAGCACCAGATTTTATTTGATGCATCACGCCCTTAGCAAAAAATGATTCATCAATTGGTAACGCATAACGCTGTTGTAGCATCGGATGAAGTCTTGCAAAATCATCCCCTAATAATGTTTGATAGATCGTCATCCTTGTTATCCTCGCTTTCTTTTACAACTTTTAGCACTCGGTACATCCTTACTTAAGCTAAATCCGACAATCGACAACACCCATAAAGCACTATTAAAGGTAAGTGGATTAAAGGGTGCTTGTACACTTGTCGGGTCCGCAACAATAGCAGCTATCGTCAAGAGCGGAAAAACGATGATTTGCATGCCAAAGAGCCAGCGTTTTCCTCGCGGGTAAAGCCAACAAAAAGCAAAGAGAATTTCCGCAACCCCTATCCACATAACTAGCTGATCTGCATGGTTTAGTAATGAAGCGGTCATCTTTAATTCCTGCGGATGCAAATGGATGATCTTCGGTACAAGACCATGATAGAACCAGACAAAGCAAAAGAATAGACACAGAAGCATCGTTAAAAAGAATCGACTATACTGTGCGGTAGGATTTTCTCCTTTTTCTAGCCATCTTTTTAAAACGTCAAAGCTGAGTGCCGTCGCCCACCCCATTAATGGACGAAAAAATAAATCAAAGAATACGCCAAGCTTGCCATAGCGTGTATCATAATCATATTGGGTCAGAAATGTCAGCCCCTGTTGATGCGGGATATATTGCCAATAGCCTTTTCCCTCCGCTATGGGTGAGCGCTTTTGAGGCGTACCAAAATGCAGTGAGGATGTTCGCGTGCCATTTTCTTTATGATGCTCCCCCTTGCTTTCTCCCCAGCCGCTTACCTGTAAGCCTGCCATTACCTTCGTTTCATAGGTAAAACGCTGTGGCTCCTCGGGTGCTTTTTTCGGAATATATGTAATCGATGTAAAACGTAAATCCCATTGCTCATGCAGATGAGGATTTTGTGTATAATCCCATGCTTTCTCTATAGGAGCCTGAATGTCTATCTCGACATAAATAGGCTTTCTGCTCATAAACTCACTCCTTTTTTTGATGAAGCCACTATCATTATAGCAGTAAATTGATAACCTTCTATTAAATGGGTATGCTTATGACGTTTCTCAATAAAAATAAAAAACTTGAATCGAAATGATGACTTGCTGAGTCTAATGGTTGAAAAGGAGGCGATTTTCATTACGAGCACCCAACAAACTCTTGTAGCCTTAGCCCAACAAGGTGATGAGCAGGCGTTTTATCAGCTCATTGAGCAGGAGCAGCATAAGCTTTACCGAATGGCCTATGTCTACGTACAAAATGAAAACGACGCCGTAGAAGTTTTTCAGCAAACCATTATTCGAGCCTATGAGGGGCTACCGCAATTAAAGGAGCCTCACTATTTTGCCACTTGGCTTACCCGCATTATGATAAATTGCTGTAAAACCTATATTGCGAAGAAAAAAACAGTTATGCCTGTTGAACCACAAACTTTCGAGGATTTAACAAGCGCATCTCCTACATACATCGAAGAAGAGCTGGATTTATGGCAGGCTCTTTGCCAGCTCGAGGAAAAGTACAAAACGGTGTTATTGCTACGATTTTATCAAGATTACTCTGTCAAGGATATTGCGGCGATTTTGCAATGCCCTGAAGGTACCGTGAAAACACATATTCGCCGTGGCTTGCATGCATTACGACAACAATTAAAGGGGGCATATCTCGATGAGTGGGTTCAATCCGCTGAAAGAAGTCATTAATGCAATACCCATCCCTGAAGGACGTTTAACAGAGGTGCTACGTGTTGAAGGGATGTCCAAAATTTATCAGCAAAAGCATCATACTGTGAATGCCTTGAAAAATATCCATTGCACCATTTATCAAGGAGAAATGGTGGCGATTATGGGGACAAGCGGCTCTGGTAAAAGTACTCTTCTGAATATGATCAGTGCAATCGATGAGCCAACAGATGGAGCATTATTTTTATTTGGCAAGGAAGCGCAGGCTATTTATCAAGAGCCAAAAGCATCGCAATTTCGAAAAGAAAATATCGGCTTTATCTTCCAATCCTTTCATCTGCTAAAGGATTTAACCGTCGAGGATAATATTGCACTTCCCCTTATTTTAAATGATATTCCTAGCAAGGAGATTAAGGTGCGTGTGCAGCACATGATGGAAACCTTAAACATCGCTGCTTGGGCAAAGCATCGACCACATGAGCTTTCTGGTGGACAGAAGCAACGTGTCGCCATTGCGCGAGCGATTATTGCCAATCCTCCTATTTTACTGGCAGATGAGCCAACGGGGGCTTTGGATGTTCATACAACAGATGAAATTTTAGAACTGCTTGTTGCTCTGCAAAAAAAGAACCAGCAAACGATATTACTTGTCACACATGACCCCTATGTGGCTACCTATGCCAATCGGGTATTGTTCTTCCATGATGGGGCGATTGTGGATTCCTATCAAAACCGGCAAAATGAAGAGGATTTAGATTGTATTCTAATGAAATTCAAGGAAATAACGAGGGAGGATCGCTAATGTTTACGATGCGCAATATTGCCCTCAAGCTTTTTCGTGCCGCTTGGGCAAATGTCCTAACGAGTATTAGTATTATTACGATCTCGATTTGCCTGGTGATGACGATGACCGTCTACATTTGGAATGCGAATAGCCAGATGAAGGCAGACATCCAAGCGTTGTATGGGGAAATGGATTTAATGGTTGGTTATAATCCCGATCAGCAAAAATTGTTGACGACAAATCAAATAGAGGAGCTTTCTACTCTAGCCGGTGTCACACAAGTGTCCCGCTTATCGATAGCTCATACAATCGTTGAACATGAAAAGTACACCGCATTTTATACCGTTGGCGTCGAAAATGATGACCTTGTGAAAAGTCGCTACCATTTTGCGGTCAATCTTGGACCGAACGATGCCATTCTTTCGGAAAATGTTGCCCGTCTTTTCAACAAACGAGTTGGGGACTCCATTCATATTCAATCAAAGGATTTTATCGTGCAAGAAATTTTACCGACGATGAAAGGCACTGACAGCCCTAATATCATCCTCTTAGCGAATGACGTAGTTAAGGCATGGATGAACAACAGTCAGCCACAAACGGCAGGCATATTTGCGCTCATTAAAACTGATGAGGGGCGTGCCAAGGCAGTAGGCGCAGAAATCAAACAACTGGATGAAACATTACGTGTTGATGTTATGAGTGATTACGATGTCATTAAAAGAAATTTACAGAGCTTAATGGTTTTTATGATTGTACTATCCGTTTTTATTTTACTCATTTCAAGTGTCCTATTGCTGTCCACATTCCAGCTATTATTTTATAAAATTAAAGAGCAGCTCATGATTTTACGGGCTCTCGGGGCATCCGCGAAACAGGTTGGACGTATAGTCAAGCTCCAACTATCACTGATTATTAGCTTTGGCGTTACACTTGGAACAACGCTGAGCCTTGTGATAATAAAAAGCTGGCTACCACAATTAATTAGCTTTTTGCATTTACCCGAAGCTAAAACAGAGCTTCCTATTGTGTTTATTCTTTTAATTGCCCTTTCCAGCTTCATCATTCTTCAAGTGATGACAAAATGGCAAGTAGCGAAAAGCTCTCGACTACTGCCATTACAAATCGCGACAGATAATGAAAATTTAGAGCTGCGTTGGACAAAATGGAAAACAATTATTGTCAGTATTGTAGGTGTGTCAGCTACCTTCTTCTTTTTACAAGCCTATTTAGCTGGGACAGGAAGCGATCAAGGTGCCCTGTTTATATTACTCGGAACACTACTTGTATGTGGGATTTTACTGTTACTAATCCCCTATCTATTTACAGCCATCCTTCATCTGGCTTTAAAGCCGATTCGAAGGGTACTTGGCAAGGAAGCCTATTTAGCATGCCAGCAGCTCATGCCACAAGTACGCAAAAATATGCCCGTGGTGCTCAGCATGATAGGATTAATGGTTATTTTAACCTTTGGAAGTTCATTAATGAAAACCTTACAACACAATGACCTTGCCTACACAGAATCACAATACGAAACAGCCATAAAAATCAATAATGAATTAAATGATCCAACTATCACGCCTGCAATGATAGAGGAAATAGAAGCATTGCCAAGCGTACAGTACGCGTATACACAAAGTAATAATGCGTATATTGCTCTACAACTCGGCGATGAATGGCTACCAGAGAACTATACAACCATTGATATTAAGAAATTTATGCAATTAAAGAAGTTGCCTCAAATTGAGGAAGGAAATTTGCAAAATGGCCTTGTCGTGACAAAGGGCTTTGCCGAGCGTTATCATTTGGCAGTGGGTGATCGTGTAACGATGGGTACCTATGATTTTACTGCCCGGCAGGATATGCCTACTGGTGAGTTACAAATTATAGGAATTACTGATACACCTATTCACCGTGCTGATTTAATCGTTGATTGGTCATCATTCCTCACGGCACAGGATCACCCAATTATCGAAGACATTATGGTCGAAACATCCCACCCAGAGCAGACATTGGCGGAGCTGTCATTCTTGGAAGAGCGCTGGCCAGCCCTGAAGTTGACAGATAAAGCGACCATATTAGCACAATCCAATGTAATGTTCTTCCAACGGTGGAGCCTATTTGTTGGCGTCTTTGTTATTTTAATAGCTGCCACGGGTCTTGGTGTCCTCCAAACATTACTGCATACCATTTATACAAAACGCAGTGACTATGCCATCCAACGATTAATTGGTCTGTCACCAAATGGGCTGATGAAGCTCATACTGACACAAGTCCTATCGTTTGTCCTTTATGGTCTCACGGTCGGGACATTTCTAGGGTTCGTCTTAACGAGGATGCTAGGCTTCATTGATGATGGCTCGCCGATGTCCTATGACTTTCTAACATTGGGCCTCACAAGTCTCGCCTTCCTAGGGTCAACACTCATTGTCTTTACCCTCCAAGGCTACTGGATGAGCAGACAAAAATTAGCGAATGAGATCTTGGAAATATAAGTAAAACAGCCCCTCTATGGATAGAGGTGGCTGTTTTTTTAGAAGCGGGGCTCTCTCTTGAATGAGCGCTTTTACCCCTCTTTGGAGCGGAGCACCCTCACTCATTTTATAAATGAAATTCTCCCTAAATTTGAAGAAATTCTATCATTTCCTTTATGATAGCCTCTTGATCTCGTCCTAATGTCATGAGATGCTTAGAATTTCCAAAGCCTTTCTTCTGCTTTCTAGATGAATGAACGTGCTGATAGATCGTTTCAGCACTTTGCGTGTATAAGGCATCGTCTTTTTCACCATAGTAGATAGCGATAGGAATGATAATTCTATCAAGCTGTTCCATCGTTGCTTGGATAAATGTTTGGAATACGTTCATTGCATGTAATGGCATGTTCTCAAATGGCTCCATTTCCTGAGCGATTTGAAGTGGTGGCTTGCCCTCTATTGTTTTGTAATTATGGGCATAGTCAATAATCCTTTGTTTTAATTGCTCTGGCTCCTTATCAAACGGCACAGATAAGACAATGATTTGCTCGAGCCTTTCTAATTGAGCAAGCTTCAACGCGAAAATTCCCCCGATGGATAGACCGATGACCGAAATCTTTTGATAGCCTTCATCCAATAAAAATTGATGAGCATTCACTACATCCTGCCACCAGTCGTCTACCTGATAGTGTAATAACTGTTCTGGATGAGTGCCATGTCCACGATACAGCGGCGCATAGCAAGTATAGCCTTGGTTATGTAATGCAGTGGCTACTGTCTTCATATCTCTTGTATGACTTGTAAAGGAATGTAAAAGCAATAGGGCATGCTCATTTCCCTGTAAATAAATCTCTTTTGCTGGTAATATGTTTAGCATTTCATCAAGCCCTTTCTTCCATCTTCCTTTATTTAAGCCCCAACAAACAGCACTGCCTGTCCGATGGCAATAAAAAAGGCTTCCTGCTGAATGGGACTGCTGTCTTCAATTTGTAGTGTAATGTCAAAATGCGTCTCGCAGAAAGTCGCTTGCCAGCGTGCGATAGGCTGTTCATTCACAGTAAAAACAGACCAGTCCTCCATTTCTTTGTTGAGCTTGATCTGCTGTTCGCCATCGGTAATAACTAAATCAGGAATCATAATTTGCCAGCCATCATAGGCAATCATATAGTCTTTACCTGTTACCAAATCCTTGCCACGGAAATGCACGCGCCCGCGACGGGATACTTTTTTACATGTAAAAAGCGGCTGATCATTGCGATCGTGAACATCAAAACGAACGAAATAACGATAGTCCATCGTTTTATCGAATGCTTTTTTTAGTGCATTAGAATACACGCGTTGAACGGTGGATGATACCTCCCCCGCTTCATTTAAAATAGTAACGGTGTCTGTTGACTCGATGGCCGCTGGTTGCTTGTATGTATAGGTCTTCATCTATTCGCTCCTTTGAAACATTGCTTTCTTAAAACTACCATAAAATAAGCGTCAAATACAAAGGATGTATTTGACGCTCCTATTATGGTTATTGAGGTGCAGGTATTCTTTCAATCAAGTAGCCTACTCCATTTTCTATCGATCTAACTTAAAGGTAATTTCCCCGATGCCCAATTCCGAATTGACCTCTAGCAAGACATCCGCCTTGTCGTAAGCTTCGTTGACATAGACACCATTCCCTTTTGATATAAGGCCCTCCACATTAGACGAGCCAATGCCTTTTTCTGTCGTTAATTTCACGCCAACCTTTGAAGGTAAAATAACTGTTGTTTGACCGACACCTGTTTCAATAGTCGTTGTAAAGCTCTTTTTCCAGTCGCCACCTAGATTAACCGTTAGATCACCGACACCCGCTTCAATATCGAGCTTTTCCAGCTGAAGACCCTGTAAATCAAGATTGGCAAGAGAGGCACCCGTTTCCACATTCAGATCTATGGGGATGCTGTCGTTCAGTTGAATCGCCCATGTGTTTTTAATATTGGAGAGCCCCAGCCTTGTTGAGCCCTTATGCTTGATTTCCACTTCTCCTGTATCGCCATGTAGATCATAGTCTACCTGAGGGGCTAGCTTTTTTACATTATATTCTGCGTTGCCCTCAACCCATTCCTTTGCACCACTCGATACATTCATTTCGCCAACACCTAAATCAATGTCTACCTCTAATGCTTTCGCTTTATCCTTTTCCACCAAAATGGCTTCCTCTCGCATTTTATTTGGAATAAAGGAAAAGCACCCTGATAATACCAATGCTGACGTGCCTATCACGACACCTAAACCCACTAATTTTTTCACTATTATTTCCTCCCACCGTATAATCTACCAATAATTTCATTATATAGAAGGGAGGAAATTAAAATACGACCCTCCGCTCGAAATTCATCTAAGACCTAAGACGTAGAGAGGCTTACTGATAAGGAATGTCATGCCCCTCCAGCAATGCCTTTAAATTCGCAAGAGAGGCATCATAGCCTGACGAATTAAAGCTCACCGTAGTGCCATTACCCTGTTGGGCTAGCGTAATAGCAATCAATGTTTCAGGAACTTCTAGATAGAAGGAAAATTCCTCATTTTTCTTCACTTGCTGAATCGTTAGCTCCATCGGCAGTTTTTCAGAAAGCTGGTTATGCGCATTTGGCATTAAGGTAAATGTCATCTTTTCCCCAGCTGTTAGTATAGGGATGTCCCATATGGAGCCTGGTGCGTACCATCGGGAGAGGGATTGCTCCTCTGTAATCGCCTGCCATACTTTATCAATCTTTGCCTCAATCCAAATTGAACTGGTCATTCGTCGCAACCTCCATTTCCTCTTTTCCATTATTTTACCGAACTTTCAGAAGTTAGACTACCTTGGGATGTTCTGTATAAGTGAAATGCCCCCAGTATAACCATCACAGCGATAACATCCAAAGCGAGCTGATAGCTGGAAAAAACAGTAACCAATAAACCATAAACCGTTGGTGCCAAGACAATAAAGAACTGATTAATCGTTAACGCTGCACTAACAGTTAGTCCTACTGCTTGCGAATCGGATTGCTCCGTGACACAAGTGATATATATGGAATACCAGCCAAGCGCTAAAAACCCAAATAAACTGCAAAATAAAATCATGAGGCCCTTGCTATGTATGACAAAGGGCAAAAAGCCAACCATCAGGAATGTAGCGACCATGACGAGCACTAATAATGGCTCTCGTTTTTGAGCGAAATAATGGTCACTCATCCAAGCAAGTACAATTCTCCCAAACATCCCACCAAATAAAATCAGACTTAAATAGCGCCCTGCCTCGGTTAATGTATACCCACCTTCATGATGTAAATAGCTCATAAAGTGAGCTATGATAATCATTTGGAGGGACATCATAACCATGCCCACAAAAAATAAAGGATAGAGCGCCCGATTGTGCCGAATAGCACGCATCTTCTCTTTAAAAGGAATGAGAGGTGCCGTAGCGGTGTCATGCTGTTTTGGTTCTTTGTACAGCAATAAAAATAATAGTCCCCCACCAACCGCCATCAAGCCCTGTGCTAAATGGACAGAGGAAAGATGATGATGTTGATACAAATAGGTCAGCAAAGTGGAAGCCAATGCACCTCCAATCGGAATACCTGTTTGGCGTATCCCAATAGCAAGTCCTCGATGCTTGTTAGGAAACCATTTCACAATAGCAGTACTGCCACCTGTTTGCGCACTGCCATACCATATCCCCACAACTATTAATACGAGAAGCAATGTCGTATAATGATTCACGGGTATTAGCAATAAGGCTGACAGGCCCAGTAGTATCGAGCCCCATCCAATAATCTGCTTTTCTCCCTTTTTATCCATGAGATAACCAAATAGCAGCATGGAGAAAATTGGCCCTATATTGACGGCTGAAACAATTAGCCCTGTCTGGAAGGACGTTAAGTGCCATTCCATTTGATAAAAAGAGGCAACTGGCCCCATTCCGTAGGTCACAAAGGTTGCGGCTGTTTGCGAAAGTGTAGCCACAAGCAAGATGACCCATCGATAATATGTATGCATAATAACCCTCCATCAGGTTACTGCTTTTGCAGTCTACCTTTTCATTATCTAGAGTGTACGTGGACAGCTAGCGTACGTAAAATGGAGGAAAATGATAGCGGCTATTAAAAAAATCTATAGGTATGTGAGGAACAACATGAACATTGAAGAAATTGCCTTAAAAATGGAGCTTTTAGAGAGGCAAAACTTGAGTAAATCGGCTGAAATCACCAATTATACACAATCTGCCTTAACAGCAAAGGTGAAAAAAATGGAGCGTGAAATTGGGCAGGACGTCTTTAAACGAACACCCCAAGGCTTAAAGCTGACAGAGGTAGGTCAACATTATTTACAGTTTTTAAAGAAAGTTGCCGAGCAGTATGAAGACTTTTTACATACCATCGGCCCTACACAAACGAGCATTTTGGTTGGTACATCTCATACAACCATAAAAATATATGGACCATCCATCATGAACGCACTGCAAACTAGTCGAAGTCCGATAGATGTTGATTTCACTGTGGAATCAAGTACAGCCTTAAATCACAAAGTTCATCTGGCGGAAATAGATTGTGCATTGACAAGTAATCCAATCAAGCATTATAGCGATCTACACTATGATGTACTAGCCACAGAGACGTTTGAAGTTATCTCAAGCTCCGCTCATATCATTGACTTTGATCAACGAACACCTGTCACATTGCTTGTTTTAAGTAAGGGCTGCATGTATACCCATGCATTAGCACAATGGCTCACTGACAAGCAGGTACCTTTTACGATGAAGGAAATTAAATCAGTTAGTAGTATTTTAGATTTTCTTGAAATCGAGCATACATTGGCTGTATTAAATACCAAATTACTAGCACTTTATCCTTGTCCCGACCTGCATTTTTATGATTTAGATGGGCTTCACAGTGTGATTGAAACAGTTTATATCTATAAAAAAGATGACAGTAAGCAGCCCTTCATCCTGCAATTAAAACAGGTCATTGAATCCTTGCTTGAGCAGAATTAGCTCCATAAACCTATTTTGTGCTAATATTCTAAAAACCCTATATTATTCATGCGGACTACACTATAATAGGTTTGTCATTATTAATCTTGTAAATGCTTAGGAGTACATCATGTTTTATTACATCTCGTTATTTTTTGCAGTATTTGCATTATCTACCTCAGCAATCTTTGTTAAGCTAGCTGATGCACCACCAGCGATTACAGCCTTTTATCGACTATTTTTTGCGATGCTAGTTCTTCTTCCATTTTTATTGGCACAGAAGAGCTTGCGGCAGGAGCTTACAAGTCTCTCGAAAAAACAATGGGGACTCGGCATTTTATCAGGCTTATTTTTGTCCTGTCATTATGTGTTATGGTTTGAATCATTAAACTACACATCTGTGGCTAGTTCAACCGTTATTGTGACACTACAGCCACTATTCTCTTTAATAGGCAGCTATTTTTTATTTAAAGAGCGATTTTCAAAAGGAGCGATTGTTGGCTGCTTCGTAGCGATCATCGGCTGCTTCATTATTGGCTGGCAAGATTTCCAGATTAGTGGACAAGCCCTTTATGGCGATATTCTTGCCTTTATTGCGGCAGGTATTATTACAGCCTACTTTTTTATTGGGCAATCAGTGCGCAAGGATTTATCGCTCATTCCCTATTCTATTATCGGCTATGGCAGTAGCTCGATCTTTTTAGCCGTTTATGCCCTCTTTATGAAAGAATCGTTTTTCGATTATTCAGCCTCCACTTGGTGGTCCCTTGTAGGGCTGGCTGTCATTGCAACGATTTTCGGGCAAACCATTTTTAATTGGCTATTGAAATGGTTAAGTACAACGGTGATTTCCATGAGTATTTTAGGCGAAACAATCGGCACATGTATATTAGCTTATTTTATTTTAGATGAGATGATTTCCGTTCAACAGGGGATCGGTATTGTGGTCATTTTACTAGGACTTGCCCTGTTCTTACTACAGCAACGAAAATCAGTGTAAAAGAAAAAACAACGGCAAAGGCTGCCGTTGTTTTTTATTGGTGTGTAAAGTAGAAGGTCGTGCCATTTTTGTTTGATTGTAAGGAAGCTTCGATATTCAATGTTTTAGCAATATCCTGAATGATTTTAAGCCCAAGTCCGCCATGCTCATCTTCCGTCGTAAAGCCAATACCATCATCACACATGACAACTTGCCCGTCCTTAATCGTCACCTCTAGCTTGGATGCTTGGGCATGCTTTAATGTATTTTGAAAGACATTATCGAATAAACGCTGTAGCCACAATTCATTGCTAAGCCAAGCTGCTTGTAAATCATCGTGCTGAAAATGCAGCGTAATATTCTGCATGCGATATAGATACTGCCACTTCTTTATCATCATTTGTAACAATGGGACAAGTTGAACCTCCTCCTGCATGACATAGGACTGTTCACTTGTATCAAAGGACTGTAACTGAAATGCATTAGTTAAATTCGTGATATATTGAATTTGTGCATGTAAGGATTCCACCAATTTGGGCTGCCCCTGTAGCTGATCCTCTAGATAAAACAGCTGCAAACGGATAGCCGTTAACGGCGTATGAATGTCATGTCGCAACTTTTGTAGCAACTCTTTTTGAAGCTCCTGCTGCTGGGCAAGCTCTAATTCTCGGTAAGTTGTACGTTCAATTAAAAGATTGACAGATTGGCTAAGCTGTCCAATTTCATCCTCACTTTTTATCGTTAACGTGTCAGGTATTCGCTCATTACTTGCTAGTTCTCGTATTGTTTTATTAAGTAGTGTAATTTTGGATAGTAACGAATGAATCGATGTGGAAAATAGCCATGCGAGCATTCCTAACGCTAGCACAAACGCAATCAGCATCACAGGATAGGCATAGGACTCATGAAACGGAATGCCGTCATTTTTCATTTTAAAGGCCTTGTCATACAAAATTGACATGGCCACACTAATGCCTAATAGTACAACAGGCACACTCCCAATGGCTACAAATAACAAAGTACGGTATTTTGTTTTTAAGGTCATTTTTTATTATAGGTATTTAAACGATACCCTTCTCCATAAATATTTTGCACAATAATGCCTGCTGGGTCTTGTAGCTTTGTTCGAATTTTTTTAATATGGACATTCAAAATATTATGATTGCGTTCATCAAGTGGCCAAAGATAATCAAAAAAATGTTCCTTTGTTAATACTCGATCTCGATTGTCAAATAAATAAAAGAAAATTTTTCGCTCAATCGCTGTTAGGGCGATTTCATCATGGATGCTATGATGAAATACTTGACGGCGCTCCCCATCGATCAATAAATGCTGAATTTGCGTAAGTGTACCATACTGTTGTGCTAGCATTTTTTGCATTCTTAGCAACAGCTCTCGCGGATCAAATGGCTTTGTCAGGTAATCCTCGCCGACCATCAACCCCTCTAGCTTACTTTCAATATCATTACGTGCCGATAGAAAAATGATTGGAATATTTAAGCCTAAACGTTTAATATTTTTGCTTAATTGATAGCCATCCTCTCCTGGCAGCATAATATCCATTATGACTAAATCCACCTGCTGAATCAGCGCCATCATATCCTTGCCATCTGTTTTCCAGATTGCCTCATAGCCCTCACGCTGTACTATTTTTTGCAGTAGATCACCAATCATGTGATCGTCTTCTATAATTAAGATTCTAAATCCTTTCATACTTATCGACCTTTCTCATCACCCGTTGTTTTCATAAATTCCATTGCCAGTTGATAGATTTCATCTGGCTGATAGAGATAAATACTATGTGTCCCACTGACCTCTTTCACCTGTGCATAAGTGAATTGCTTTGCAAAGTCAGCATAATCCTGCCGATTTTGCTTCGTATATTTCGAATATTTGTTTTCTTCCGCAATCGCATCAATCAGTAAGATAGGCGTGTCTTGCGGCTTTTTGAGCTGTTCTGATTGTAAACTATTTTCGTAGACCTGCAACAGCTCATTTTGCATATCTTCATTAAAAAATTGCTTAAAGGACAACGCCTGATAGATTTCCTTTTCCTGTGCTGTTAAAAACGACATTTGAAGTACTTGCGGATTATAGACCTGTGTTGGCAAAAGTCGATGTAAGCCGAGTTTAGTAGCGAGGTGCATGCCTCTCACCCTCCAACGATCGACCGTCCCCATTTTATGCTTTACATATTGACTAGGTAGGCCAATGTCTAGCGCGATGATGCCCTTTACTTCCTCTGGGTATTTTTGCGCCCAGTAAATGGCCTCTAGCCCTGAAATGGAATGTGGCACAAGGACATAGGGCGGTTCAAGCCCACTTTGCAGAAGTGCCTGTCGTGTTTGCGCTAAAATCGTATCGATTCCTCTATCATCATGGGCTACGTCGCTATAGCCATAGCCAGCTCGATCCACTACTGCAATTTGATGATGCTGTGAAAACTTACGATACAGCCCTTTTAGCTCATATACGGGTGCTGCGATACCTGAGCCAGCCATAAAAATATATGTATCCTCGCCAGCCCCCTCCTGATAAACATGGAGATTGTGACCATCTACATTGTTTAATGTGCCGTTAGGTTGTAAAATAGCTGACTCCTTCTGTATTAAGCTATAGTGATAAATACAAATTATCACCATTCCAAGCACAATCAATACCCCCATATAGACAATCATTTTCTTTGCTTTCTTTTTCATACGTATCTCCTCTTTTCGTTGATACTTGCAAGGATACACGGTAAAAATAAATTTCTACTAAACTTTTGAAGAAAATAGATAAATTTCATACAAAAAAGCTACCTAACTAATAGGCAGCTCTCTTGATTAAGCATCTGGATAGGTTTTTCGTAAAAAATCGATGGTTTGTTGTATAAGGGCTTTTAAGATGTCTTCATTCACATCAGCTAGCTTATTAATATAAACGCAGGCTTTTCCTGTTGTGTGTTTACCAAATTGTTGTAATAGTTGCTCTCGTTCATCCCCTGGAGCAAAATATAAGCTAATTTTCGCTTTGCGAGGGGAATAGGCAGCTAGTGGGGCATCCCCTTCATGGCCTGTTTGATATTTGTAATGATATTTACCAAAGCCTATAATACTCGGTCCCCACATTTTGGCTTCATAGCCTGTGACCTCTGTAAAAATGTCCAATAATCGATAGGCGTCTTCTCGCTTTTTTGGATGGTCTACACTTTCAATAAATTCAATGACACTTACATCGGTTTCTTTGGTCTTTAATTCATACATGTCAATCCCTCGCCCTCTGGAAGATGTACCTTTATTATTCCCTATTCTACCTGCTCTAACAATAGTTTTTGTTGAAGATGACGATAGATCCCCTGCTGCTGCATCAGCTCTTTGTGATTGCCCTGCTCGACAATTTCTCCCTGCTGAATCACGAGGATTTGATCGGCATTTTCGATTGTTTTCAGACGATGGGCAATGACAAAGCTTGTGCGTCCCTGCATTAAATGCTGTAAGCCTTTTTGAATATCGACCTCTGTTTGGGTATCCACGCTGGATGTCGCTTCATCCAAAATTAAAATATCTGCATTCTCTAAAATTGCACGGGCGATCGCAATAAGCTGACGCTGCCCCTGACTTAAATTGGCTCCTCCTGCCTGCACGGGTGTTTCGTATTGGGCAGGTAAATATTTTATAAAATGATGGGCATTCGCAATTTTTGCCGCTTCCACAACCTCTTCATCTGTCGCATCTAGCTTACCAAAGCGAATATTTTCACGAATCGTTCCCGAGAACAAATAGGTGTCCTGTAAAACCACACCGACTCTTTGGCGAATCGTCGCCATCTGATAGTGCTCAATATTATGCCCATCAATTAAAATCTCACCTTGATCGACGTCATAAAAACGTGTTAATAAATTGATAATCGTTGTTTTGCCTGAGCCTGTTGGGCCAACAAGAGCAAATGTCTCTCCTGCCTTGGCATGGAAGTCAATGTTTTTTAACACAGGCTTATTTGGCTCATAGCTAAATGATACTTGCTTGAAAACAACATCCCCCTTGAGCGATGCCGTCTTGATAGCACTAGGCTTGTCGGCTACCTCTGAGGGTTCATCTAGTATCTCAAAAACACGCTCTGCCCCAGCAATAGCAGACTGGAAGGTGTTTAATAGATTAGATAGCTGATTAAGCGGACGGAAAAATTGCCGTGTATATGTCACAAAGGCGGCAATAATCCCCACTGTAACAATACTCTTTACTGCTAAAAAGGCACCTGTTCCGATGACGATGGCAAGGCCTAAATTATTCATAAAGTTATTAATCGGACCTAGTAAGCCAGAGGTAATTTCTGCTCGTTGGGCAGAGTTTCGTAGATTTTCATTTTGCTGATGGAACGTATCAATCGTTTGCTGCTCCCTACCAAAAAGCGTAAGTACCTCCGAACCTGTAATCATTTCCTCAATATAGCCGTTGAGCTTCCCGAGATCTCGTTGTCGTGCTGCATAATTTTTACTGCTGCGTTTAATGATTTGCTTGGTTGTGAAAACGATCAGCGGAATAATAATCAATGTCACGATTGCTAATTGCCAGCTTAATGTAAACATGGCGATACTGACACCGATTACAGTTAAAATGGACGACACGATTTGCGTAACACTTTGCGCAAGTGCTGTATTTAAATTATCAATATCGTTGGTCACACGGCTCATTAAATCCCCAAGTGCACGCTGATCAAAGAAACGTAATGTCAGTGTCTGAAGTTTTTGAAATAGTTCCAGACGTAATGTCCGAATGGTTTTCATCGCCACATGAATCATGACATAGGTTTGCAGCCATGTCAGAATAGAGGCTACTGAAAAAATAACGGCCAACAGGATGCCTAAACGAATCGTTCCGTCGATATCCTTTTTCATAATGTAATCATCAATAATATGCCCAATCATATAGGGCCCCGCAAGGCTTAAAAAGGTCGAGGCAATGACAAAAAAGATAGAGAAAAACAGCCCTATTTTTTGTTGCTTGACATAATGCCATACACGTGACAATGTCTCCCTTTGATTTTTCGCCTTCTCAGCTGGTCCCCCCATACGCGGTCCACGTCCAAAATTCATTTGCTTTGGTTGACCTTGACTCATCCTTGTTCACCAGCCTTTTGCTGTGACGCATAAATTGCTTGATAATGCGCATTTGATTGTAGAAGCTGCTGATGGGTTCCTTGCCCAACAATGTCGCCATCCTCTAGTACCAAAATAACATCTGCCTGCTGAATGGAGGCAATTTTCGACGCTACGATGAAGGTCGTTGTGTCTTGATAATAGGTGGCAATAGCTCGCTGCACTTGTTGTTCTGATGCACTATCTAACGCTGACGTTGTATCATCCAACACCAAAATAGCAGGCTTTCGAATAAACGCACGACTTAATGCAAGGCGCTGCTTCTGCCCACCCGAAAGATTCGTAGCACCCTGTGATAATTCATGTGCTAAGCCCTTATCAAGTCGCTCTACAAATTCACTGGCGCAGGCCGCCTCTAATGCCTGCTGTATGTCCTCAGCTGTAGCATTATCCTTACCGAGACGAATATTTTTTTCAATCGGTCCTGAGAACAATAATGCTTTCTGTGAGGTAAATCCGATATGCTCACGTAGGGTTGCGAGTGAGTAGGATTTTAGCGGTTTTCCGTCTATGCGGATTTCGCCACCAGAGGGATCAAATAAGCGAGGTAATAGCTTCACCAGCGTCGATTTACCACTACCTGTTTTTCCAATAATGCCGACCGTTTGCCCTGGTTTCACCGAAAATGAAATCTTTTTGAGGACATCCTCAGCTGTTTCATAGTAACGATAGCTCACCTGATCAAAGTCAATGGCCCCTTTTATTGGATCGGTCAGCGCATGTTCCGCTTCCTTAACAGCAATCTCTTTGTTTAACACGTCCACAATGCGTTCTCCTGAAGGCAAGGCTCGCGCTATTTGCATCAGCACCATACTAGAGGACATCAGTCCATTTAAAATAATCGTTAAATAATTGATGAATGCAAGAATAACACCCACTTGCAGTGTACCCGCGTCTACCTTAATGGCTCCAAGCCAAAGCGCGGCTACAATCCCTAGATTGACAACAAACATCGTAAAGGGTACAAGCACGCCGACAATTTGCTCAGCTGTAATAAAACGTTTCGTCAACGCCTCATTTAATTCTCCAAACTGTGCTACCTGCTGTGTTTCACGGCGAAAGGCTTTAACTACACGAATACCCGCCAAATTTTCCTGTAGCTTCGTATTGACGGCATCAATGGCCTCCTGAACACGACGATACAGCACACCCGAATACTTCGTAAAAAAATACATCGCTATAACCAACATTGGTACGATAATGAGCAATATGGAAAAAAGCTCACGTGCTGTGACAAACACAATAATCACTGCGCCGATAAAGAGCAAGGGCCCACGCACAAAAATACGCAGCGTCATCATAAAGGCACGCTGAATACTTTCCACATCACTCGTTAAAATCGTAATCAGCTTCCCCGTTGTAAAAGCATCTCGCTCCTTGGCTGAGTAAGTCATCATCTTCTCATAAAGAGCCTGTCGAATGTCCGAGGCAAAATGAATCGCCGCCTTCGAGCTATAATACGAGCAACCAACCCCACCAATAAGTCCGAGCACTGCACTGCCAAGCATCCACACAAACATACTCAATACGTAACGATTATCCCCATTGGCAATCCCCGTATCAATCATATGTTGCATGATGGTCGGCTGAATTAAATCCATCGTCACCTCTAGCACCATCAATAACGGTGCAATCAGCGTGAAAAATTTATAAGGCCCCAAATACTGCCCTAATTGTTTAACTGCCTGCATACATTCGTCTCCGTTCTATTTAAATCCCATTCGTTCCTTATTATAACTGAAAATCATTCCCATTTGATAAATAATTTTTCGGGTCTCGTAATATTATTGGGGTGGTTTGATTGTGGTGTAGTGTCTTCATAAGGAGAAAAAATCTAATTTCTAAGCAGATTTTGGAGGGTGGTGACTTTTTAGAGCGAAGTTCCACTTCTTATGAGCGGCTTTCATTCGCTGTGGAGCGGGCGAGGTTGCCTTAAGAACGACTTCCTTCAACTTTGGAGCGCGGTTTCCCTTCTTTGGAGCGGCCTTCTTCCACTTTTGAGCGGGTTTGCCCTGCTTAAGAGCGACTTCCTCACACTACATAGCGAGCCTTTTCCTTTACAAGCAACAGCCAGCTACTTTAGATTCAGCGTCATCCTGTCAATAAGTAAGGAAATACCCAGAGCAAGAATCATATCGAAGTAAAATAACACTTGCTCTGGGTTATCTAGCCCTGTCCCAAGATGCGATCATTTGCTCAAAACAAGCCCCATCACTTTTCAGAAATGCGTAGTTTCTCAAAATTTCGCAGGAAAATTTTTTGTGCCTGTGACTCATTGTCTGGAGAAATGCCTAGCAAAATGACTGTACAGGGGCCTGCTGATTTTGCACCATCAAGGGCGCATTCCACATGTCGCTCCCCAAACAGACGGGCAAATTCTCCTTGCAACCCCCTCGATCCGACTGGCCATACTTGCTGAACAATTTCTGACTGCCATGCCTTGAAAACAGGCAGCAACTGCGCCACATCTTTAGGCTGTGCCAACACCTCTTCACCCACAAGCGGCAGGCCATAGGTGTACCAGCTAAGCTGATCGTGGTCAAATGCTCGACGCTGCTGCTGAATTTCTCCAAGCATTGTAACAGCTAAGCCTGACTGCAATGTAGGCATATTGGATTCCGTACTCCCCGTAATGGCTGGGCATGTAAGACCTGCCTCTGCAAACACTTGCTGTATACCTTTTTCATAGCGAGACCATGCGGCATCTCCAGAAAAATTCGCAAGTAGAACTTGAATAGGTAGTGCCTGTGCAGCAAGCTGTTCTAAAAACGTTACACGGGCTGTCATGTAGGCTGTCAATTGGTCTGGTGCCGACACAACATCTTGCGGTTTTTGTCCAATGGCTGCGGCATTATCCATGGTCGCAATGAATGCCCCTACTTTCATCGCATTTCTCACTGTGCACGACCTTCCTTACACACAAAAACCTTTGATAGGACGGGCATTACTACCGCAACAATGATTAAATTGATCACCGTTGCCATTAGAATACTACCTAAAGCACCCCAGAAAAATGCTGGACTAATAATAAAATAAAATGGTAGTGGCGCAACAATACCATTTAATACTAAGGCAACTGGCCATTTCCAAAAGTGCATGCCTTTTTTATGCATCACCCCGAAGACCCATACGACAATCAACATTTCTACCGCAATAATAATATGTAAAGGTCCTAGGGGGAATCCAGATGTTAATGCTGTAATAAAATGGCCGATTAATCCAGCAACCCCTGCTAAGATGGGGGATAGAAAGACAACACCTAAAAAGGCAGGGGCCGAATCCAGCGCAGCCGTTGAAATAAACGCTGGTACTTTAATCATTGCTCCTACTGCACAGATGGCCGCTACCATCGCCGTCAAAATCAATTTTCTTAATTTTTGTCGTTCCATTTATTTCCTCTTTTCTGTTGAATGTCTACTTTACTTCAATGGCTCAGCTATTCCATACCAAATCCGTACAACTTGCTCCGCTTCCTTGAACAAAGCTTGATATAGTCGACCACAGGTATCGCGTAGCTGTCGGGCTTGTTTTTCCATTGGCACAACCCCACGCCCCATATCCGTCACAATAAGTACGAGTGTGCAATGCTGCTCAAGCTCTTGTAATGTGGCTAGCACCTTTTGAACGATTAGTTCATCTTCCTCCAAGTTTTGTGTCACAAGCCAATTCTCTAAGTTCTTTAGGACAAGGACATCACAGGCGGGCGCTCCCTTAGGTAGTTCGCCAGCAATCATAACCATCTGTTGCTGTTCATACAAGCGCCTCACATAGTCGGTTTTGCCGTTATAGGCACCTCCGATAAAGACATGCATCGTGCTCCCTCCTCCCAAGCCTTTCTAGTAAATGTTAAAACAAATTGTTTATCATGTGGCACCTGATAGGACCAAAAGGGCTGCTCTGTTGGCGCAAAGGCAACAAGTAAGGCACGAATAACCCCACCATGAACCACTAAATAATAGCTATCCTCATTTTTCGGTAAATAATGAAATCCATCTACAACACGTTTCATAAAACCATCGAATGCCTCACCTTGTGGAGGGGGTGTACGGATTGGATCATCTATCCATGCTCGATAGTGAGCATCCATTTTTAGCTCCTCATAGGTTTTCCCTTCGAATGCACCAAAGTTCGTCTCTCGAAGGGATGCCTCTGCCTGGTAGCTAGCATTGGGAAAATAATGAGCAGCCGTTTGTCGACAGCGCTGTAGATCACTGCCATATACCTTTTTAACCAATGCATCCACAACAGCAAGCTTGGCTGTATCTGCTAATGGTGCGTCCGTCCACCCAAGGTAACGCTTTTCAAGATTCTCTTTTGTAGGCGCATGCCGAATTAAGCACACAGTAACAATGTCACCCATAGCACAACCTCCATCCCTTCAATGGAGGCACCCAGTAAATCGCCAGATACTCCACCAAAATTACGCAACGTAAATTGTCGAAAAATAAAAAGTGCAATGGCTAAAACGACGACTAGGACAACAGGAAGAAGTAAGAACTGCGTGCTGATAAAAACAACCGTCATCGCCAATACGAGCGATAACAGCATGATCACTTTTAATCGATTAGCATTCATATGAGACTTAAAAAAATAAGCAAGACCTTTTTCCTTTGAGCAATGGAGTGACATAAAATAAAAGCTCATGCCCACCCTTGTTAGAAATGGAATGAATATCACCATCCACAAGTCGAACTTCTGCTGCACTAAAAGCTCATGTAGAATAACAAATTTCCCCATTAATAAAAACACCACAGCCAATACTCCGAACGCTCCCACACGGGGGTCATCTAAAATCTCCAATCGTTTTTCTCGATCTCGATAGGAAAAATAGGCATCGCCCATATCAATAAAGCCGTCTAAGTGCAAACCACCTGTCCATAAAGCAAATAGCCCTATCACAGTGAAAGCTAGCATCACTTCACTGCTGGCTGTCCACTGCATAAGACTATAAAGCACAGCTGCCACCGTTGTTCCCATTAAAGCACCTATCCACGGTAAGCAAGCAAACATGCCTGTGATGGTGGACCTTGTTAGCGGAAGCTCTTTATGTACTGGCAATACCGTAAAAAATTGAAATGCCAGTAGGAGGCTATGCCAAAAATTTTTCATCCTCTTGCCTTCCTTCTTGATTATTTCCATCTCTTTACAATGCCATAGTTCATTTCATAGGCCTCCTGTGCCATAGAAACCAACCATTGATGGAACTGTCCGAGCGTTCGTCGGTATAATTCTACTTCATCACTAGCATAAGGAGGTTCATCAAACAGTTCATTGGATACCACAAAAAAAGTCAAATCCTTCTTCAGTAGTGATTGGATCGCCTGCTTGACGGCCTGTAGCTTCTTAGCTAAACAACCAGGCTGTTGTAAACAGGGTGTCCCCTTGTCATAGCCTTCGTAAAAAGCATTGGTCAGCCAAGTTGTCACGCAATCCCACAGCACCACATCTCCATCCTGAAATGTCTCAAATACTTCAGAAATTGCATAGGGAGCCTCCACCGTCAGCCATTGTACAGGCTGTGCCTGGCGATCTGCCTGATGCCGTAAGATTCTTTTTTCCATTTCATGATCTAAGGCAATACCCGAAGCCAAATAGAGCAAGCGTTTCGCTGTACATGCCTGTGCCTCATAATGCTGAAGCGCTGCTTGCTCGGCAAAATGGGATTTACCACTACGTACACCACCTGTAATAAAAATAAGCGCCATGTAGGACACCTCCTATTGTAAATGATGTAAATTACCAATATCCTTCACAAGCCATTGTTGACCTTGCCGTTCAATCACTGTCACACTTGTCCCATGAATGTATGGGGCCGCCCATAGCTCACTAATACTGCGCTGTAAAATAGCATTGATAATGCATTTAATCGTTACAGCGTGGGAGACAATGAGGATCGTTTCATTGTGATGTTGGGCTGCTATTTTTTTTAATGTAAACATCGCTCTTTCTGTTACAGCTCCAAAGCTTTCTGTATGACTCGCCACAAACTGCGCAGGGTAGTTCGTATATAGCTCATAATCAAGCTTATGTGTCGCCAGTATATCGTCGATTGTCTGCCCCTGCCATTTCCCTAAATAGATCTCCCGTAAATCATCTTCATAGGCAATAGGCAGCTTGCGATTGGCCATCAAAATAGCCATCGTCTCTCTTGCACGACCACTTGAACTACAATAAGCAGCGGTAAAAGGAATCTGTTGCAGTTGCTTGTGAAGTTTTTCAGCCGCTGCTCTACCGTTTTCCGTTAATGGAGAATCCAGCCACCCCTGTAGTCGATGCTCCTGATTCCATTGTGTTTCCCCATGTCTTACTAGATAAAAAGTTGTCACTTTTCTCTCCCCTTATTTAGGTTAAACCACGTTTGTAGACAATTATGTAAAGATGTCATGGCTGCAATGTCTTTTATGCCAATACGGAACCACTCACCCTGCAAGCCTTGAAAGTTTTTTGTGTGACGCAGCACAACCCCCTGTGCAAGACAATAGGTGAAAAAGGCGTCTGCTTGCTGTGTTTTCGGTAAGGAGAAGCACACATAATTCGTCACACTATTCGTTACTTGGCAGCCATTGTCCTGTAAGTAACGATGCAGCCATTCCCTTTGCGCAGCGGCATAGGTAATTGCCTGCTGACAATAGTGCTGCTCGTCTAAACAGCTTGCCCCAATTACAAGCGCAAAGGCATTTAAATTCCAATGCGGTAGCATTTCTTTTAAGGCGCTCACAATTGTAGCATGCGCAACCAAATACCCAAGTCGTAAACCTGGAATCGCATACATTTTAGTCATCGAACGAACGACAATAACATGTGGGTTTTGTGCACTAAATTGAATCAGCGAATGCGCCTCATCTACCCAATCCATAAATGCCTCATCGATAACAAGCTCACAGTTAACGATTGCTCCGTGTGCGATTAAGGCGAGTAAATCTTCCTTATTTGGCAGTACGCCAGTCGGATTATTAGGCGTGCAAAGATAAACAGCATCTGCCGTCATCATTTCCTGCTGTAGCTGCTCTAATGGCAATGTGTAATTGATAAAATCTGTCACGACAATAGGAACGATCGTAGCACCTGCAGCACGCAATGTTCGCTCATACTCTGAAAAAGTTGGATGCACAATGATAACACGCTTATTGGCATAGCGTCTTGCTAGTACACTAAAAAGCTCTGAAGCCCCATTGCCTAGTAAAATCGTATTCTTTGCTACTTGATGAAAAGCAGCGACCTTCGTTAAAAAAGGCTCCCCATCTGGATCTGGATAGCGCTGAATTAGTGGATAAAAAGTACGCCAACGTGCCTCCACAAAGGCTGGTGGTCCTGCCGCATTGACATTTTCGCTGAAATCATACACCACCTCAGGCATCGTTAAGCCTAATTGCTGATAAACATTTTGCGGATTTGCTCCGTGATTAGGTAACCGCATAAATTAACACCTCCACTGCTAACATAACAAGCGCAAACAGCACTGTGGCAATACGCATATGAATAATGGACGTTGCAATATGCTCTTTCGTTAATGGCACTAATTTTTCCCCCATAATTGCTCGATGAGAAACAACGCCCTGATACGTATTTTTTCCTCCTAGCTGTACACCAAGCTGCACTGCAGTCGCTGCCTCTAAATAGCCACTATTTGGACTAGGATGCTTCTTAGCGTCCTGTACCCAACGCTTTAAGCGCTTGCCAAGCGAACGATCTGTTTCATTTTTCGTACCAAGCACGATCAGTAAGCCTGTAATGCGACTTGGAATAAAATTCAGGACATCATCAAGCTTGGCTGAAAACATACCAAAGTCTTTATATTTTTCATTTTTATAGCCCACCATCGAATCCAAGGTATTGACAGCCTTATAGCCCCATAAACCAATTGCCCCAAATAGAAAGGCATAAAAGAGTGGAGCTGTCACACCATCACTTGTATTCTCAGAAACCGTTTCTACCACACCACGCACAATTTCATCCTCACCTAGTTTATCGGTATCACGTCCGACAATCCAAGACAGCTTAACACGTGCTTCGGCAAAATCCCCTTTGACAAGCGGCTCATAGACAGCCATCGCCGCCTCCTTCAAGCTCCGCTGTGCCAGTCCGATACCAATCAGCAGACCCTCTACAAGGATGCCAAAAATGATACTCACCTGATAGCTTAGTAATAGAATTAGCGTCACCACAAACATGGTCGTGCCAACAACAGCAAGTGCCATCACTGTCCCACGTAGCTTGCGCCATTTGCCCTTATTCCATAAAGCTGTTTGCGATTGAATCAAGTGTCCAATCCAGCGTACAGGATGAGGAAGCTTCGGAGGGTCCCCTACTACTAAATCAAAAATAAGCCCTATGATGCAGGCAATCACGATAGCAATCATTTAGACCTCTCCTCTTTATCTTTTTTGTATTTTCTAACCGCCTCACACATCGTTTCATAAACACCATAGCCAATGACCTTACCAAGCATAGTGATGGGACCTGCATATTGATGGAAGTCCCCTTCTTCTGTCGAGGCAATAAGCAAGCTATCAGTAGATGTACCTGTAGCTAGCGTGCCTGTCGTAGGATCCGTAACACCTTCATCTACTAAAGCCTTGACCTTGGCTTCCGTAGTTGAAATCATTGCCTGAAAAAGTGCCTCATCAGACAGCTTGCCATTGATCAGCACCCAAGTATTAATGGTGCCTGCATGGTACTGCTCCTCTCGTTGAAAAGCACGGGTAATATCCACCGCATTGCCAAGCCCTGCGGTAATCATAATGACAAGGTGGATTCCCTCATATGTAAAGTCACGAATAGTCGCAAACTTGGCTTGGACAGCCGTCATCATAGCCACTGTATTGTCATGCGGGAAATGCTGTGCCTGCAAAAACTGCAGCAATTCCTGATGTGGCTGTCGTTCATCATAGGTAATAGGCACCGTTCGATTCATCAGATGCGTATAATGACCAAAGCCTGGGTTATGCATGGCTGAGGATACAACCTTCATGGCTGAAGCTGTTTGAAGGGCAACATAATCGTCAAAAATATGAATGCAATCCTTAGTAAGTATAGGCAATCAATCGCCTCCTCGCGATAAAGTTATGACGGAACATAAAAAAACAAATTCTTACAAAGAAGAATTTGTACGGTCGATTCTTTATTAAAATTTGAACCTTCTGAACATTTGTACAGAATAACAACTTCATAATACTCAAATTATTTATTTTCTTTGAAATTGTATCATAACTTTGGCTATTGTCACAATTCCATTTTCAAAGTGTTATTGCTGCTTTTGTTTGAGATTCTTAAAGCGGATGACAGAGCCGACGATAATAAAGACCCACCCAATGCCTATGTAAACAATTTTCATTGTTTTTGTCGATGACGGTAAAATATCCATAATCGTTAAACAGACAAAAAGTATCCCGATGATTGAAAAAAGCATACCAATTGTTAAATTCTTCACGAATAACCCTCCCAACTATGTACGCCCTCGATTTTACCGTATTCTTGGCAAAAAGAAAACACTAATCCAAGCAAGAAACACTTGGATTAGTGACGATTGTGTCATTATGCTTTTGCATGGGCAAAAAACTCTTCATATAACGCTTGTAAAATGCGGTTTTCATATTCCTGAAGGACACCAAACACGAGGCTCACTTCAGAAGAACCTTGATTGATCATTTCAATATTTGCGCCAGTTTTTGAAATCGCTGTGGCAGCACGGGCAGCTAATCCTGTGTTATGACGCATCCCTTCGCCCACAATCACGATCATGGAAAAACCGTGACGCATTTCTACATACTCTGCATGTAGCTCTTCTTTCACACGACTAAGAATGCGTGCTTCATTTTCTGGTGTTAGTTGATTCGAACGCATGATGACAGAAATATCGTCTAAACCAGATGGTGTGTGTTCATAAGAAATATTTTCATCTTCTAAAATTTGGAGTAGCTTACGTCCAAAGCCTACCTCACGATTCATCAAATATTTAGAGACATATAAAGTTGAAAAGCCACTGTCTGCCGAAATACCTGTAACTGGACGACCTGTTGCAGGACGGCTTGGTACAATACGTGTACCTGGGGCTGATGGATTATTTGTATTTTTTATGTTAACGGGCACCCCAATCTTGTAGACAGGCATTAACGCTTCATCATGGAACACTGAAAAGCCTGCATATGATAATTCGCGCATTTCGCGATACGTAATTTCTTTAATTTCCACTGGATCGTTGACGACTTTCGGATTCGCGGAGAACACACAATCCACATCCGTAAAGTTTTCATACAGCTCCGCTTCAACGGCTGCTGCTAAAATAGAGCCTGTAATATCAGAGCCACCGCGGTCAAATGTTCGCAATACGCCCGCTTTAGTGTAACCGAAGAACCCTGGGAACACAATAATTTCTTTTGTGTCTTTTAAAGGGGCTAAATTAGCATACGCTTCAGGTAATGCAAAGGTTCTTTCTGGTAAATCATTGACCACTAAACCTTCTTTAGGACTGACATAGCGTGCGGGCATACCAATGGCATTAAAGTAAGCTGCAATAAGCTTGGCGTTATTATCTTCACCTGCTGCTTTAATACTATCGATGAATAATTCCACATTTGTTTTGTCACCTTTTACACGTTCACGTAAATCTTCTGCGATTACGTCACAAATGGCATTATCTAGCCCCAAACCATCAGCAATCGCTCTAAAACGATCCACAACAGTTTGCAATTTTTCCTCTGTATTCTCTTGTAGTAACGCTGCATTTGCTAATTGTATTAATAGGTCAGTTACTTTTATATCGTCACCAGAACGTTTCCCTGGTGCTGAAACGGCAACAATCTTACGCGCCGGATTAGATTTTACAATGTTTGCTACTTTTTGTATTTGTTCTGCACTTGCTACAGATGTTCCACCAAATTTACACACGATCATATCTATCAAATCCTAACTTTTTCAAATTAATTGTATTCCTCCACAAAACAATTGACTGTACACAGTGTACAAATTATCGTTTCCTACGTCAATACAATTTAAAAAATTCACGCAATTTTTCGAGAAATATGGACAATTTTCGTACTGTTTGATTTATTATACGGATTTCACATGAAATAGTTAAGGTTTTTGTGAATTTTTTTTCGTGACGTTCACATAATCGTGAAATTTTCGGTTTTGACTTTCTTCTATATAAATGAAGAAAACGCTTACTCCATTTATGATATGCACAAATATCCACTATGTCTGTGCTATTTTTGTATGTATCAAGGATTCCTTCAGCAAGGCTTTTTCTTTTATTTATGAGGTTTTTCGCTCGTTCCTGAGGCCTTTATGGAGTGACTGTGGATATAAAAAACTAGGCTCACGTCGAGTGATGCCTAGTTTTGATTTTGCTATTGGATTAAATGGCTGTCCAGCCGCCATCGATTACGAGCTCTGCGCCTGTCATAAAGCGGGATTCGTCTGACGCTAAGAACACTACGCCATAAGCTACATCTTCAGGTTCACCGAAGTATGGTAATTGCGTGTAAGCTTGATAGTATGGCAATGCACCGCCCTCTTCCATCGTAGGCGCTGTCATTGGTGTTACAATAATGCCTGGATGAACAGAATTCACACGAATTTTATCTTTACCATATTCAATCGCAGCCGATTTAGAAAGCACACGAAGCGCTCCTTTTGCTGCTGTATAAGGGCTTGTACCAGCCATTCCCACGATTCCACCGATCGAAGAAATATTGATAATTGAACCACCGCCAGCTTTTTGCATTTCAGGAATCACATATTTCATGCCAATGATACAACCATTCAGGTTAATATCCATAATTTTATTCCATTCAGCCATTTCCATGTTGGCAATTGTTTTAGGTGATGAAACGCCCGCATTGTTGACGAGGATATCCACTTTGCCATATGCCTTTACAGCCTCGGCAATCACTGCTTTCCACTCATCCTCAGAAGTAACATTATGTTGAAGACCAATAATGTCCCCACCATTTTCTTTAATTTCTTTTACTAAATTATTCAAGGGCTCGATTTGTACATCTGTTGCAATGACCTTTGCGCCTTCTTGTGCAAATAGTTTTGCCTCAGAAGCGCCCATTCCCATTGCTGCTCCTGTAATAATTGCTACTTTCCCATTTAAACGACCCATCATAAAACTCCCTTTCTTCTATATAAATGAACAATTCGTGAACACGTTAACAACTAGTTGTATTATCGACACGGTGTCGTTAATATAATTATAACGCGCAATTGAAAAAGGGCAAACAACACCAAAGCCCATAATGATGCTTTCACAACACTTGCAATCGGACTGTTGTTTAAATAGAAAATTTAATACAAGGAGCTTCAAAATGTCGAAAAAAATGGACCCTCGCGTCATCAGAACGCGCCAATTATTAAGAGATGCACTAGTGGCATTAATTGATGAACAAGGCTATGAAAAGATTACGGTACAAGATATTACACAACGGGCTACATTAAATCGTGCCACTTTTTATTTACACTACCGTGATAAATTAGACCTTCTCTATCAAAGCTCAGAAGAAGCCTTGCATGAGCTTGTAAGTAGTATTCATCCACCCTTCGAAGAGAAGAAGGATTTTGATTTATTACCAAATTATGACCAGCCACATGAGACATTTATGCATTTATTTGAACAAATAGCGCTGAATAGTAAGCTATACAAGGTCTATCTCACAGAAAAAAATATCCCTTATTTCTCCGATGGTCTTAAAGACATTATTATCAATTTTGTCTCGAGCGGCATTCAAATGATGGAGCCTGACGACCAAAAGCTGACCGTGCCGCGCGAAATGGCCGTCCGTTTTTATGCAGCCGCCTTTCTTGAAGTAATCGTCTGGTGGTTAGAAAATGATATGCCCTATACCCCCAAATTTATGGCGACCCAGTTAATGCGTATTACCATTAAAGGCCCTTATATTGACAACCCTTTTGAAAGATAAAGCAGAACACCAAATTTCAATCAACAACAAAAGGTAATCACAACGCAAATGTGATTACCTTTCTCTATTTGTCTCGAAAGTTATACGATTTTCATGTTTAATTCTCTAGTAGGGTTATAGAATTGTAACCATTTATCCGCTTCACTGACCATCCACGTTCCAAATTCATTTAAAAACAATAACAAAACGTTCGTA
Organism: Lysinibacillus sp. GW823-FHT02G10; assembly: GCF_058797135.1. NCBI lineage: Bacteria > Bacillati > Bacillota > Bacilli > Caryophanales > Bacillaceae > Lysinibacillus > Lysinibacillus sp. GW823-FHT02G10. The sequence continues at coordinate 880,486 of NZ_JBXAJI010000001.1, read as the reverse complement.
TCGAATATGGGTGTTATTGCATATTCAAGTGCCCTTCTCATGTCGCTTTCCTTGTCAGGGAAATATTCTGAGAACCGTTTGTAGGCGGGGTATAAATCCCTTGTATAGGTGTTTTCCTTCGTTATGACAAGTGCAAGTCCTGCTCTTACTATAATTTTCATAATCCACTTACAACAATCTTTAATATCCTCTCTATCCGAATTATCTTGAAGATCATCACAGGCATTTTTTATTTGCCCCTGCAAATGAATAAGGTGGTCATTCGCTAAAGCCTCGTTCGCTTTATATCTTGGTAATCGAGGTATTAAATCCTCTCCAAAGACACATATACTATGGGTTTGGAGGATGAAACTAATGATTGAAAAAGATGTCGTATTTAAAATATCTTCTTTGCCGAATACACTTAGCTCAATCCCATCTACACAATCATGGTTTTGAGTTAACGCTTGCTCTACTTCTTTTATCCGCTTTACCTGCTGTTTTTTAGGCTTATGCTTCGTAACCGCTATTGTGTCTAAGTCAGCTACTCCTTCAATACCTATACCCTTTGGAATCGATCCCCTTATATAAATGCTATGTAAGTCATCTTGGAGAAGGGTGCGATAGGTATGAACCACATCGTTGATGACAGCAAGAAAAATAGGGTTGATTTTATTCCAATCTGCATGATTAATAATGTATCCATCACTATCTGTCAGACATAAGCTGCCAATTTCTTTTATAGTCGTCATTACATCGCTCCTTTTAGGTGACTGATTTACTTAAAAATAGGATAGCATGTCCTATACAAACACACTATCCTACTTTCATGTTGGAAGTCCTTTGAAACTATCAGCATTTACTTTTCTTTAAATTCAAATTCAATTTTTCCTTCTACCAAACGTAGGGCTGCATTAAATTGTTTGCCATTCTTTGATTTAAAGCCTTTCATCATAGCAGTTTTCCCACTCTTACATAAATCATGGATGTTTTTTTCCGTTAGTTTTTTTCCTAATAGCCTTTGTGGGAACGTTTGCTTACAACCATTTTTATAATTCGAACATCCGTAAAAGCTTTTACGCAAGCCTATTTTCCCTTCCTTGCATGCTGGGCACATGGCAATATCTTTGACCACGGCTGGTTTAAACTGCTCTGTTTCAATTGTCAGTGACTCTAACTGTTTAGGCACCTCTGCTATTAGTTGATGAATAAACTTGCCTATGCTCTCAATAAAATGCTTGGCAGAGCCTTCCCCATGGCCAATTTTATGTAAGTAAATTTCCCATTTGGCCGTCATGGAAGGACTTGACAGTAATGTTCCTTCAATTGCCTGACATAAAAGCTGTCCTTTCGGTGTAATGCTCACGATATTTTTTCGTACTTCAATAAATCCATGCTTCTTAATCGTCTCGATAATGCCACTTCGAGTTGCTTCCGTCCCAATCCCTTCAATCGATTTCAGCACCTCGATTTCCTCTTCATCCTCAACCGATTTACCACAGGTTTTCATCATCGTAATGAGTTGACCTTCTGTATAGGGCTTCGGAGGTGTTGTCGTGCCTTCTAAAATAGCAATCTTACTTTGTACCAGCTCATCTTGGAAGACAACAGGTAAAGACTCCTCACGCGCCTGCACCTCTGTCTCATTTGAAAATAATTCTTTCCAGCCTTTGACAAGCTCTGTTTTCCCTACTGTTTTAAACTCTACATTTTTGACATTCGTGATAATCGTTTTTTCATCGTATTCATAATCCTGATGAAACATAGCGAGTGTCGTATTGAGGATTTCAAAATAAATATTTCGTTCATCAGCATTCATGGATTGCAACGCTTTGGCGGTCGGTATTTTTTTCGTTGGAATTATCGCATAGTGCTCCCCAACATTGGCACTGTCGACATAGCGCTTGTTCTTCCCTCTATTGATTGGCTGAAATGCTTTTCCCACAAGCTGCTGATAGTTTCCTAATGATTCATTTAAATAAGCAAACTCATTATGTGTAATGAGCTGTGAATCGGTACGTGGGTAAGAAACGAGCTTTTTCTCATAAAGTGATTGCGTAAGTTTCAACACATGTGATGGACTGTATTTCCAACGTTTATTGGCAGCCGCTTGTAAAGTAGATAGCGCATGTAGTTTAGGTGGTGCCATCCGCTTCGTTTTGTTCGTGACACTTGTAATGAGGCCTGTATCATTCGGTTCAATCCCATGCTGTTGCAATAACTGCACTGCCTCAGCCCGCTCTTTTGTCTTTAGCTTCGCCTTCCCTTTATATACACCATGTTGAGCTTTAAATACCCCTTCGATTTCATAAAATTTTTCAGGCTGGAACTGTTCAATTTCCTGCTGTCTTTTATAAATTAAATAGACGGTTGGCGATTGTACTCGTCCGATGGAGATACTGCCCTTGAAGCCCTTTTTCTGCAACAGTAGCGTATAGAGGCGACTACAGTTCATACCTACTAGCCAATCGCTAATTTGACGCGTTTTAGCTTCTTGGTACATAAGCAAATCACGCTCATTACCTTGCATATGATTAAAACCTTTTCGGATTTCCTCTACTTCTAATGAATTGATCCATAATCGTTTAACTGGCTTATTTACTTTTGTCATTTTCAAAAGGGAGTAGAAGATATTTGAACCCTCACGTTCACTATCACAGCAGTTATAAATCATTGTTACTTGGGGATCACTAAAGATTTTTTTGACTGCATTGAATTGTGGATACATTTTAGAGACCACTTTATCTTCAAATTTTTGCGGAATGATCGGTAATGAAGCAAGCGACCACTTCTCCCATTCCTTTTGATATTCTTTCGGCTCCTTTAATTCAACAAGATGACCAACCGCCCAGGTAATAACTGCACCATGAGGAAAAGTAGCACAGGGTTCCAGTTCAATAAAGGTTTTCTCTTTTTGCTTCACTTTAAAGGCGTCTGCATATGCTCTTGCTTGAGATGGTTTCTCTGCTAATATAGCAATTTTCCCCATTAATCATCACATCTTCTTTACAATATTTTAGTAGCTTTTCTATAAAAACATAAAACTCAACTAATCAGATTAGTTGAGTTGATGGTGAAATACCTTACTACTATTTTACTTTAAACCATATAAAATAGCACTTACTAAAATCTTTGACCTCTTAAGCAAATTATAAAGTAGCAAAAATTTTCTTTACCCATTCAAGATACGCTCGCATATAGTATTCCTGCTTAAAGCCATGATTCTGGTCCTCTGCTACTATCACAGTCACATCCGCGTCTGCGTTTCGTGCAGATTGGATATACTCCTGTGGACCTTTTACCTCGATTGCTAAATCCTTTGTCCCATAAGCTATAAACTGAGGTATATGAGCTGTTCTGAAATGCGTAGATAAATCTGTCTGCTGCAAGAGCTCTTCACGTTTTTCTGGATTTCTGACATCTTCATCATTAAAAGAAGCAAAGAGCATGGGCACATTATAGCGATACGTCAATGCAGGGTAAATCATAGCAGCAGATGCTACTTGATCATCAACAGCATCAATGGCATCAGGCTGATAACTAGCAGGAAACAGATTTTCTCCCTGAATAAGGTTAATAAAGCTACCCGTTTGATAGCCTCCAGCACTAAAACCTATTAAACCAATTCGATCTGGATGGAGACCATAATCATTGGCATGATAACGTAGAAATCGGACGGCACGCTGAACATCTAGCTGTGGAATAGGCCACTCATAGGGATTGGAACGATAGTGGAGAACGAATGCATTAATACCTGCTTTATTTAATGATGCAGCTACTTCCTTTCCTTCCGCTGTTCCTCCATCCATTTCCTTAAAGCCATAACCACCACCTGGCATAATAATGACGGCACTGTCACTGTTCGCTACCGTATAAGGAATCAGATAGGGCTCATCTTCATAGGTTGATTTTTCATAGCCCCCTTCAATTTCATGGACATAGGTAAAGGTATCAATAGCCGCTTCATTGTCTTTATAGTCTTCTCCCACAATGCCAGTGGAAAATTTGAATGTCGCCAAAAGTCTGTTAGGATTGCCCTTAATATTCATATCGTCAAGCTTACTTCCCGAATGATTACCTGCCACTTCTTCTCCCCAAATCTCCACCTTGTCTTCAATATCCGCAACTGGCTTGCCTGGTTTATTTCCTAACGGATTAATCACAAGAATAGCGTATCCAACCCCCATAAACAAAGTCAGTATAACTAGAAGGATTCCTGCTATCTTGGCTATTTTCTTCGCTACCCTCATCATCATAACCCCCATTAAATTTACTTATGTATCGTTTACTATTTATTATCTCGGGTAAAGGATTATTAACCTTTAGCTCATTCTTTAGCAAATAACGATTGAAGATCTTGTATAGCATCAATACAGGGTTGTATTCTTGCATTTTCTAATGGATTAAAATGACCTTACTAAAGAAATGTCTGAAGAGCACAAATTTTTTAAAAACTGCATACGTACCTTGCGTAAACTATATTATTAAAACACAACCATAATTTTTTCGGAGTAAGAGGTAGGTATTGTAAAAAAGAAGGAGGGATACAATGTTTGATGAAGCTGCATATTTTATTTTTAGAGCACTGTTAATTTTAACTGTTTTGGTTGTTGTGGTTGGAATCCCACTTGGTGAAACACTGATTAGAAAAAAATAAAACTGCATCTAAATGGATGCAGTTTTTGATTTTTATCCTACTTTGTGTCGGTAATAGATTTTGGGATTGTTGAAATAATGTACTATATAGAAGTCTTAGAATGGATTTTCACCTTTTATAAAAGGAATAAAAACTACATAATTTGAACCAATAAAAATGAGCCAAAAGAGTACTGATGTACGTCGCTGTTTAAAGATATTACTTTCCTGAAAAATAAAAATACCGACAATCAACGAGTATAAGACGAATAAAATATACGATAATCCAAACCAGTTTACCCATACGTCACCTGTAAATTGAATTCCAAAATTCTCGTATATAGGTCTTAAAATATAAGTTGTGAAAAGTAAACCAATCGATAGAATTACAATGATTTCGAGTAAACTAAGTACAACTTTCTTCCATTCATCCAAATAAATTACCTCATTTCTTCTGACAACATGAAAATATAAACCTGCGTAATGGTACAAACAAAGTTGCAATGTTGTTTAAGTAGAAAAAGGCTCTACTCCTTATTAAAGTAAGTCCGTTAAAACAATAGTAAAACACTATCATTCACCTTATGGAACTGTATTACTCATAACTGTCACAAAGCCGTTCAACGAGGCTGTATCAATTAATTGAAGTATTCCCAGTCTTGCGGTATCACTGTAGACATACCAATGATTTGCAGTAGTATCATGCACCAAAACTCCGCCCAAGTCCCCCGTGGAAAAATAAATATCAAACCGTTTGATACTGTTCGAGTCTTGGTCTAAAAAATCAAATTGCGCATTTTTATCATAGTCTCCTACTGGAATGGGATGAGAATTCCAAGGATTATAAGTAGGTGCTTCGATTTTATTTCCATTATTTTTTATAAAAGTATTATAAATAGCTTCGTTATAACCATTCCCATTGATTTGCTGTACGACTCCGCCTAATGTCATATGATATTCGTATTGCAATGCTTTTACTTTTATACCATCAATAAAGAGAGGCTGTGTCTCAACCGTTACTGTACCGTTTTTGTAAGTGATATTGCTGCCAAATGTTTCGGCAAGAAAACGCATCGGAACAAAAGTACGATTATTCTTCATATATGGCTCTACATCAAGCAGTTCTGTTTTACCGTTTTTCACCACTTGATTACGATTAAGTTTTAGTGTTACCTGTATATCGTTTTTAGTAAGGGTGATTTGGGCATCCGTCCATACAACATTTACCCCTAAATTTTCACTAATTACACGTAAAGGAACCATTGTCCGATTACTTTTAACTTCTGGATTTACATCAGATGCAATTGTAACACCGTCAACTTTTATTTGAAAATCGGCTGCATATGCCGGTGACGAAGTCATGATTAGAATCAACCCAAGAAAAATTCCTGAGAACACTTTTTTCAACTTTGAACACTCCTTTTCTTAAAACTCACTATTCTCCCCAAAAATACATTCCACTAAATATTTTACCATAAAAATCCACCTATATCGTTAAACTATCCTGCTCTTTATTCAATCTACATGACCTATAAAAGAAGACGCGTTTCGAAATAAATAAACGCGTCCGATTGTTAGATTAAGATACTGATGAAAATTAGAATTGATGTCCTTTCTAAAAACCTAATAAATTCCCCTACTAAAGGCTGGCTGCCAAATTCCTTGGGCATTTTTCTCCATACCTAGCTCTGTTGGTCCTTCAAGTGAAATAAATTTTACAACACCTGTTGTATCTGTTTGTTGCTCAAACTCCGCATGTTCTAGCCCAGCAAAGAGGTTTGCAATAATAAGGCGATTTATTTCCTTTGTAAACAACTCCTGACGTACGATTTTCGTTTTCTCATAATATCTTCGAACACTTTCTGTTTCTTCGTTCTTATTTGTTGTAAACAATGCTTCATATGTTTCATAATCTTTTTCAATATCACTCAATAAAAACATTTTAGTAATCGCTTGGGGTGTCATATTTTTTAACTTTTCAATATTATAATCCGCTTTAAAGGCATCAAAAACTTGCTGCTCCTGTTCAGTCAATTCAAATGTTAGCTCAAAATTTTGGAAGCCTACGACCTTACCGACTAATTGCCCCTCACTAATTTTCATAATCGTATGGCCTTCGTCACTGTCATAAACAACCATTTCTTTTTCTTTCGCAGAAATCGATCTGTCATTGAATGGCGCTGGTCTTGTTCCATAATTATGAAAAAAGTAAGGATTCTTAAATGGGTCATTAATTTCCTCTTTTTTTATTTGCTCATTTAATCCATGTACTTTTAATGGGGTATCCTCTACTAAAATTTGCCCTTGCTTCATTGTTACATGATCATTCCCTAATCCTAATACAGTTGAAACGACAAGCCCATCCGTTCCATAAAAAGCAATATAATCTCCATACGTAATGGGGGCTTCCTTATCGATAATCATGGGTAAAAAATGCAGCATCCATTGTTTTCCAAGTAGATGGGCATATTTCGGTTGAATGATGTCTAACGAAGAAACATCATCGACAATCGGTAGTAGCTCATTTTGCTGACTTGCGGTTTGTAGGTTATTCTTTTGAGAAAACTCAACGAATAGCATTAACCCAATAATGAAACAAGCTGCAATAGATACGGTGACAACCTGCCAGTTAAACTTTCTTTTTATGGGTTTCTTTTGCAATATACGTTGCTTGATGTCGTTTGTAAATGGGGCATCTTGTCGCAATTCTTCTTTTAGCTTGTCTTTAAACTCCTTCATAAAATATTGCCTCCAGTTCCGGATTTGTTTTCAACAATTCTCTCGCTCGACGAATCCTTGTACGAACGGTGTTTTGTGAGACGTTTAATAAACTAGCAATTTCAGAAACATCAAATTCTTCATAATAAAACAGTACAATGACTTCCCTATAATGAAGTGGTAATGCAAAGACAATTTGCTTTAAAGTTGCAAAATCTTCAGTTGCTATATATGTTTGCTCTACGGAGGGTTCAGTTCTACCTAGTGGTAAAAGCTTTGAAATAAATGATTTTCTCTTTTGTTTACGTAGTTCATCGTGACAGCAATTAATAGCGATACGGGTTAAATACGTTTTCAATGAAGCATCTTTTCTAAAATCGTCTTTATGTAATAAGTACTTCATGAGTACGTCCTGTGTAATCTCCTCTGCAAGCTGAAAATCCTTCATATATAAATAGCTAAGATGATACAAATATTCACCATATTGTTCTACGATTTGTTCCAACAACAGCTCACCTCGTTTCAATCCTACTACTTAGACGCTCGTTTTCTAAAAAATTGTTCAATCTCCTGGAAATATTTTAGAGTAGCCTTTTTATCAAGATTGCAGTAGTATGCAATGCACTTCTAGATGATGCAACAGTACCTATGTATTAGATGGGCTTACTGATAATGGCCCTTTTCATGAAGAAAGACGCTTTCCTATTATTTTAGATAAGCGTCCCAGAAGATCATTATTCAACTTTACCTATAGTTCGTTCAAGAAGGACTGTTCTTTTTTCGATTTGTTAAATAAATCTACTCTTTCTTTTATACTTTCGTTCTTACTAGTATCCCACCATTCAACGACCACATAAATCTCATGTATATCTTTCAGTGTAATAAAGTCACCATTTTTATTGATGTATGGCCCTGCAATAGCACCAGTTGTATATTCTGCTATATTCGTCTCACCAGTAACTGAATCAGTATGAACTACTGAATCATCACTCTCGATAACCACATGCGTTTCAAAGTGGAAGAAATCTGTCATATACGTATTGACGTTTTTCATTTTTAAGGTCCCAAATCCTGCTTTAAAGTCTTCTGGTGTTATAACAATCTCATACCCAGTTAGATTCCAGCTTTCACTTTCACCCATCAATAATAAATAATAAGTATTACCACTTTTTTGAGCATTGCAGCCAGATAGTACAAAGAACGACAACATCAAATAAATGCAAGGCACTAAACCTTTTATATATTTCTTCATTCAATCCCCCTTATAACATTCCTTCTATAAAATAAATATCTAATTCCCAAAAAGAATGCTATTCACCTCTTTAAAAGAAAAAGACACGTTCCTATATTAACGCGCCCTTTTCTGGAATAAAAAATGAGTTACTAACTATTCATAAACTTTTGTAGGCAACTTGAACGATTTGTTGTTCACCATTCTTCTCAAAAATCTTATAATTTTTCATCCCGATTTTTTCCGCAACTTTTTGGGATGGGATATTTTTTAAGGTCGTGTATGAAAATATTTCAGAATAGCCCAGAACATTCCATGCATATTCCTTACAAGCAGATGCCGCTTCTGTCGCATACCCCTTATTCCAATACGCTTTAATAATGTGAAAACCGATTTCAGGTAACCATACACCGTCAATGTTCTGCATGGTTATTCCACAATCACCGATAAATAGATCTCCTTCTTTTAAAACAACTGCCCATAGTCCGTGATTATATTGCTTATAATTTTTCTCATTCCATCTGATCCAATTTTTAACCTCTTCTTGATTAAAGGGATGAGGGTAATATTGCATAGATTCGGGGTCGGAAAGCACTTTTGATAATTCATGATGATCGTCCATTTTTAACGCTCTAAGGTATAATCGTTCCGTCTCGATTATCTTCAAAATGCCCACCCTTTGCTTTTAATATATTTTGCTACAATATTTCATTTAGAAATGTGCAGTATCTGTTTTTACCCATTTGAAGCCAAAAAGTTACCCAAAGTAATGATGGACACACCAAACAACAAGAAACAGACTTACTATCCCCCAAGCAGTGGTACTCCATATCCACCAAACTACAGATCTTGCTTTTGATGAATTTTCCTCTTCTTCCATATTCAACTTTATAAAAGCGACCTTACTTTCCATACCTTTTTTCATAGAAGCGAGCACAACAAATCCAATTATTATGAAACCAATAGTTACCCAAAGTAGTAGGTCCACCTTTACACTCCCTTTATATAATTGAATTTCAGCGCAATTTATTATAATAATTAGATTCTACAAAGATAACAATATACCTTGTGTTAATTCAAGTGCGTTTTAGTATATCATGTATTAAAATGCTGAAACTTAAAGTGCCAGAAGCTTTGTTTGAAAACTTTACTTAAAAGAATGTTATTCAACAATTGGACCCAATGTTAAGATAGACACGCAAATGTAAGATGTATTGCTTTACTCAACAATATGACCCTTAAATGAAAAGGAGCAAAATAGATGGCCCTATCCCTCACTTTGGCTGCTCTATCCATCACTTTTCACGTTGTATCCGCTACTTTTCATGTTTTAACCACTACTTCAGAGCCTATCCCTCACTTTGCCTACTCTATCCATCACTTTTCACGTTGTATCCGCTACTTTTCATGTTTTAACCGCCTTTTTAGAACCTATCCCTCACTTTGCCTGCTCTATCCATCACTTTTCACGTTGTATCCGCTACTTTTCATGTTTTAACCGCTACTTTAGAACCTATCCCTCACTTTGCCTGCTCTATCCATCACTTTTCACGTTGTATCCGCTACTTTTCATGTTTTAACCGCTACTTTAGAGCCTATTCCTCACTTTGCCTGCTCTGCCATTTGAGTGGTTGAACTAGAGTCATAAAATAAACCGACCCAATGGATCCGCCAAGTGCAATTAATTGCATGTGACGCGTACTTAATTCCCGCTTTAGTTGTGAATCTTGATGATTATCTTTCATAATGCTTACTCCTCATACGTTTAGATTTTCAAATACTTGTTCAAAAAAGGAATAAAAAAAACGCCCTTTTGGATTAACCAAAAGGACGATTCAACTTGTGTTACCACCTTATTTATAAGCAATTCACATTACTTACCTTAAGAAGTACGGTCATTTGACGATACTCTCGAACATGATTACGGGTGCTTACCGGCGTAGCCTACTTAGAATAATCCTTTCGGTACATAGCTCCAAGATGAATTCTCACTCGTTTTACATGCACCTCTCATCAACCGGTAGCTTTCTGTTCGTAAAAATAATTGATACTATTTTTTTCATAGCCTTTGTTCTAGCCATCTCACGAGAAAGAGTAGATTTTCGCTAAATAAAGCGCCCGATTGTAAAAGTCCCAAAAATTACCATTCTCTTCATTACACTCTCTGAAAACCAAAAATATATTTCAATCATACGAACAGGCAACGAATATCTTACTTTTTGTTCTTTTGATATACAATAAAAGTAAGGCCATTTAATAGCAATGTAAAAATGAGAAGAACTGCTGTGGCTATCACGACTGCACGTGTCGTGTCCATGAGTGCCGTCCAATCCTCAATTTTTACTAAATGATAATTATAAAACATCTGAAAACTAATTGAAATAGCGCAGGCACTGATGCTGAGAACGGCAAGGATGCCCCAATTAGAATGTTCATGTTTTTTATTTCCCATTAGATAAATAACCGGAAGTATCCAAGCGATTATTCCTAGTAAGAGACTGCCAATATTAAGCCAACCAATCATAACGAATCCCTCTTTCTATTTGTATTACCGTTTAACAATACTTAACGGTAAATTGTAGGAAAGGTTTCAAATAACTGTATTATTCAACAATATCGACCTTTAAAAGAAAAAGACACGTTTATAAATAAACGCGCCCAATTGCCGAAAACTATTATTCAATTAAAACTACCATTATAAACTTTATCTTTTCGCTTCATTTGTATATGCGTAAATATTTTCACTATTAATATACCAATTATTCCACCAAGTATATTACATAACAAGTAGATAGCATCTATAGAACTAATGTTCCTAGGAACTAAACTAAACGACCCTAATAGTAGACGTAAAAGCTCTGTACCTAAACAACACAATATCACTAGAAAAATGGCTTTATTTATATTTTTAAAATGGAAAAGAACGCATAAAAATATCCCTAAAGGAAGTAATAATAAAAAATGATAAACTATAGATGAATAGCTCCACAAATACATATTGAAGTGGATACTATCAAAAATTCCAAACCAATCATTAGCTGTAATAAAACGTCTACTCTTGTCTGCTGGATTTAGAGGTAAAAGTGTTATTCCCCCTACTTTAATTTGAAGTAAACATAGTAAATAGAAGAGAAAGCTGTATAAAGTAACACGTCTTTGATTACTCTTGATTTCTTTTCTAAAGTAATCAAGAAATACATCTATAAAAATATAGACCAACAACACTAAAAATCCGAAAGGAACAATATTATATAGAACATAGTTTGTATGCAAGTAAACACCTCCCAAATTTTGTAACAACTATCATTTTACTTATTTTAACAATGTTAGTCAAATAGTGTTCTTCCACTACCATTTTTTCATTTAGCTGTTTTTATTGTCATTATAAAAAACACCCCCATAGACCACCATATCTATAGGGGAAAAAACGGTACGATATTCGTATGAAGTTTAGTAGGTTACCTCGGAATCTTTTCGCTTCGGAATAAGTGCAGTAAAAAGTGCAATTAAATTAGGTGGAATGCTAAATAATAAAAACAGCCAGTTTGTCGTCAGGATCGAGATGATCGTGAATACAATAATGGACGTCATGAAGACGAATAGGCCCACCTTCACACGCGAGGGCTGTAACGGGGCTGCGCTGGACATATTGATGGTCATCATAATTCCGATGATTCCCCAACTCGCTACGTGTGTTAATAAAAGGATACCTAAAACCATGGCAGTGCTTAATTCAATCCCAAAACTGAGTAACGTAAAGAAAACATACAGCGCTCCTAATGTCACATACCATGAATAGGATCTCGCCTTTTGCCAAATATGATAGTACAGCTCGTCTAAACCTCTGTTTTTTCTAGCTTTCTGTCGCCCGAACCACCATCCAAGGAGTCCACCAATCACTCCCCCATACAATCCAATCATACCCCAGATATTAATCTCCATCATTCATTCTCCCCTCTTCAAATATAAACACTTCTTCAATTGTGCTATTGAACGCTTTGGATATGTTGTAGGCAAGCTCTAAGGATGGATTGAATTTGCCTGATTCAATAGCAATGATTGATTGCCGTGAAACGCCAACTTGTTTCGACAACTCTTCCTGCGTAATCTTGTTCAATTTTCGTAATTCTCGAATTCTGTTTTTCATAATGCCTCCTTTATAAATGTAAAGCAAACTATACATTTAATGTTAAGTAAAGTTTACTTTACATCACTACGTATGTCAAGCAAACTTTACAATTTGATTTTTAGTTAGATGAAATGGCAATGTCGAGTAAAGAACAACAAAATTCTATTACTATGTACTATTTTCGGAAAATTTGATAAATTAATAGTAAGGAATGTTTTGAGCGTTACAAAAAGGAGGTTATCCAAATGAGTAAAAAAGAGCTCTTGCAAAATGGAGTCAATCAGGTTTTTTACGAAGAGGAATGGTACCCACCGTTATCAGAAGCATTAAAGAATCTCACTGCTGCGCAAGCTAGTTGGCAACCAGAAGGAAATGCCGCTAATACGATATGGGAAAATGTAAACCATTTATTAATCTTTAAAGAGCGCTTACTTTCTCGCTTACATAAAGATGAGACATTTGTTGCTCCACAAAATAATGATGAAACGTTTGTCCAAGGCGGTGCTCATGATGAAGATGCTTGGCAAGAAACAGTGAATCGAACCCTTCACGTACATGATGCCCTACAATCTTCATTAGCATCCTTGCAAGAAGAGGCATTAGATCAACCTAGTCCCGCTCTTCCAGTTTGGCAACAATATCTAAATATCCTTTTGCACGACGCTTACCATACAGGACAAATTGTTCAACTTCGTAAACTACAAGGTTCATGGCCAGCTAAGCGCTCCTACTTATAAACGAGGATTCCAATTGGTGATTGAAAAGCAGATGCCCCCTTAAGTTAGAGACAAACTACTAACTTATAGGGGGCATATCATTTAATTCGTTTTCATTATCCATCTTAAGCTGTTTATCTACCATAATCAGTAGAACATCACTAATGTCGAGAGTGGTTTTAGTAAGTTTATAAGTCTATCGGCTTACCACCTGTCACTCCATAAATCTGACCCGTGATATAACTTCCTTCATCCGAGGCCAGAAGAACATAAACGGGTGCAAGCTCTACTGGCTGTCCCGCACGGCCGAGAGGAGTATTTTGACCAAACTCAGGTATTTCTCCTTCTAATTTCCCGTTATCTAGCTGAAGCGGCGTCCAAATCGGGCCAGGTGCAACACCATTGACACGGACACCTTTAGAAGCAAAGTACGAGGATAGGGATACCATAAAGTTGCTTATTGCACCTTTTGTCGCGGCATAATCCATTAAAGATGAGGATGGATCGAAAGATTGAACCGATGTGGTGGTGATAATTGCACTTCCTGGTTCCAAATGTTCTTCAGCAGCTTTTACGGTCTCGAACATGCTGATGATGTTTACTTTGAAAGTGTCTTGCACTTGTTTAATTGTTAAGTCACTTAGGGATGGCTGTGCGATCTGTTGCGCAGCATTTAATACAAGAATGTCCAATCCGCCAAAGGCTTCTACGGTTTTTGTAACAATCTCTGTCGCTGTGCCGTCTTCTCGCAAGTCATACGGTAGCAGTAATGCTTTTCTTCCTGCTTTTTCAATTAATTCTTTAACGACGTTGGCATCTTCCTCTTCACCAGGGAAGAATTGTATGGCTACATTGGCTCCTTCACGTGCATAGGCAATAGCGGCAGCACGGCCAATCCCAGAATCGCCTCCTGTAATTAAGGCATTGCGCCCTTCTAAACGATTGTATCCTTTATATGATTCTTCTCCGCAGTCAGGTTTGGGGATCATTCCATGCTGTAGCGCTGGCGTGTTCTGTTCCTGATTTGGGAATTTTTCGGTATGAAATTTTTTACGTGGATCGGTTAGATGTGGGTTTCCCATCAGCTATCATCTCCTATTTTGATTAATTAGTGACAAACACTTTGTGTGCTTACACTGTTACATTTTGTTGAATACCCTCTGAACATTTACTTTAAACAGCATCAGATTCTTCCGCCCTTCCACCAATGATGGAGTCATTTACATTTTCCTTACAAAAGAAAAAACACCCTATATAAGCGAGCAGACTAGTCCACTGTTGAAATGGATAGTTTGAACACTTACATTGAGTGTTTGAAGAACCTCTATAAAGTAGGTTATGAAAGATATTTAATAACGCTTTGTTTGTTTAAATTAACGCCTCAATTGCTTGAGCTACTTGCTCTTCTGTTAAATTGTGACGCACGATGTAGCGATTGCGCGCATGCTTTGTACATTCGATTGTACAGCCACCTAAATGCTTTGCTTCATTTTCTTCAGATGCGATGATTTGCTTGTTACATTCAGGATTTGCACAGTTAATGTAGCGTTCACAAGGTTCACCGTCATAGTGATCACGACCGACAATCACATGCTCTACTTGATTGATTGGCACCGTTAAACGCTCATCGAAAACGTACATTTGCCCATCCCATAATTGACCTTTCGCCACAGGATCTTTTCCATATGTTGCTACACCACCATGTAATTGACCGACATTGCCAAAGCCTTCACGTTTCATCCAACCCGAAAACTTCTCACAACGAATACCACCCGTGCAATATGTTAAAACATTTTTCCCTTCGAATAGCTCACGGTTTGCACGGACCCATTCTGGTGTATCACGGAAATTTTTTACCTCTGGTCGAATCGCGCCACGAAAATGGCCGACATCGTATTCATACGTGTTACGCACATCTAATACTACTGTATTTTCATCTTGCATTTCAGCAAGGAATTGTTCTGGTGACAGGTAGCGACCTGTTAATTCATGTGGGTTGACGTCTTCTTCTAAGCCTAAGTTGACTAACTCAGGACGTGGGCGAACGTGCATTTTTTTGAATGCATGTCCTTCTGCCGCATCAATTTTAAAGACAATGCCTTCGAATAATGGGTCTGCTTGCATGTTTGCCATATATTGCTCTGTTTGCTCAATCGTCCCCGAAACAGTCCCGTTAATGCCCTCATTGGCTACTAAAATACGACCTTTTAAACCGATTTCTTTACACATTTCTAAGTGCGTTGCTGAAAACGTCTCTGGGTCTTCAATCTTCGTGTAATGGTAATATAATAAAACTCGATAATTCATTGTTTTCCACCTATCATTTCAATATTTGCAGGATATTCCTGATAGTGTCTTTTACGACCTATTAACCATAAAGGATAATCCGTTAATATGCTATCGGTAATTAGACTGAAATGAGTAGAAATAATTTTCCATATGCCGCTAGATAAAAAAAGACACATTCATTCGTTAAACAAATTTTATATTTTTCTTCACCGCATTTTCTACTAAAGCATAGAGTAAACTCGCAATACCAAAAATAAGCATCGAATTGATAATACTTAAATTATATTCTTCTATAAATCGCGAATCATAAATGATTACGAAAGAAAAAGCCCCT
Source organism: Lysinibacillus sp. GW823-FHT02G10 (assembly GCF_058797135.1). NCBI lineage: Bacteria > Bacillati > Bacillota > Bacilli > Caryophanales > Bacillaceae > Lysinibacillus > Lysinibacillus sp. GW823-FHT02G10. Next base: position 864,455 of record NZ_JBXAJI010000001.1, on the reverse strand, counting down.
ATTGCCCCACCAAATAAAGTGAAGGTAACCACTTTAAACAGCCAATTTTTCATAAAACGACTCACAATAAATGTTAGCGGTAAAAACGAAATCGGATAGAGAATAAAAGCAAAAGAGCCCATTAAGAACATATAGCCAACGCCTAAATCACGAAATCCCGTCATATATTCTGATGTCCTGATTTTTCTTCCTTCTAAAACTTCTAAGCCAAATCCAGCTAAGGCAAACAGCACTATAAAAGGTATCCACATGATTAAACAATGATAGAAAGTTTTCATTCTTATCCTTCCCCTTATAAATTTTTACTATTGGTACAATTCAACCTCTTAATAGATCAAACGAAAATCATGGAAGAAAGTTACAATGTTTCTCACCTGACAAAAGATCAAAAAAAAGCATATTTTAGGGATTGATACGCCTAAAATATGCACCTCTCATTTCTTCTCTTTAAAACACAATCCCAATAATGATGGCTGATAGAACACTTACAAGTGAGGCACCGTATAGCAATTTTAATCCAAAGCGTGCCACTACATTGCCTTGCTTTTCATTTAACCCTTTTACGGCACCTACAATGGTACCAATTGAGCCAAAGTTAGCAAAGGATATGAGGAATACAGAGACAATCGCTGCTGTACGCTCACTGAAGCTATCTTGGATTTTAACGAAGTCCAGCATGGCAACGAATTCATTTGCCACAAGCTTTGTCGCCATGATACTCCCTGCATTCACAGCTTCATGCCAAGGTACACCCATGACAAACGCAATTGGGGCAAAGACATAGCCTAGAAAACCTTGGAATGTGATACCGAAAATACCATTAAACACACCATTAATGAGGGCAATTAACCCAACAAAGCCTACTAACATAACCCCGACGATGATGGCTACCTTAAAACCGTCCATAATGTATTCGCCTAGCATTTCAAAAAACGTTTGCTTTTCACCTTCTTGCACTTCGATTATATCTTCCTCCGCTTGTACTTCATACGGGTTAATGATTGAGGCCACGATAAAACCACCAAACAAGTTTAATATGAGAGCTGCCACTACATACTTTGGCTCTAGCATCGTCATATAAGAGCCCACAATGGACATCGATACCGTTGACATCGCAGAAGCACATAAGGTATAAAGCCGATGCTTTGGTAAAAAGCCGATTTGATTTTTCACTGAAATGAATACTTCATTTTGCCCTACGATTGCCGCTGCAACCGCATTATAGGATTCTAGTTTTCCCATGCCATTGATTTTACTTAATACGAAACCTATATATTTAATCATAAACGGTAGAATTTTATAATGTTGCAATATGCCGATGATGGCTGACATAAAGACGATTGGCATTAAAACATAGAGGAAAAATGTATGTGCACCCTCATTCGCCATCCCACCAAATACAAAATTTGTGCCCTCATTGGCATATTCAAGTAGTTTTGCAAAGCTATCAGCAAATCCTTTAATTAAAAATTCCCCAATACCTGTTTTCAGTAATAGAAACCCTAAAACAAGCTGGATAACAATCATCACAATGATTGGGCGGTATTTAATCTTTTTCTTATTATTACTTGCAAGCCATGCTAAAAATAGCACGAGTAGTAGACCTACTATCGAAATAATATAATGCATGCTGTCCCCTCCGTAACGAACAATGTTTTCAAATGCTTTTTCTTCCCATCCCATGCAATCCCTTACGCATCGATGATTGTATGAAGAGCAATGTCCACCATATCAAAAAAGGATTTTTCACTTTCCTCGTGCGTTAAGCTTTCATTTGTTAATAGTTGACTACCTACCGTCAAAATAGACAATGCCTTTACTCCATATTTTGCGGCTAACGTATAGAGGGCGGTGCTTTCCATTTCTACCCCTAAAACACCGAATTCCATAAACTTATGAAGCCTGTCTAATGTTTCACGATAAAATTCATCTGAATTATAAATATTGCCAACAAACACATTGCCTTTTTTCCCTTGCGCTCGTTGAAACGCTTTCATTAATAAGGAAAAATCCGCAATTGGTGCGTAATTATTGCCGTAGAAAATTTTCTCCGTCAAATTGCTGTCTGAAGACACTGCTTGGGCTAGAATGATATCGCGGATTTGAATGTCCTTTTGCATCGCGCCACATGTGCCAATACGAATCAATTTTTTCACGCCATAATCGTTAACCAATTCAGTACCGTAAATACTCATCGATGGATTCCCCATGCCCGTCCCCTGCACGGAAATCGGTACACCTTTGAACGTTCCTGTATACCCATACATTCCTCTCACTTCGTTATAGCAATAGACATTCTCTAAAAAATGCTCTGCTACAAATCTTGCACGTAAAGGGTCTCCAGGCAGCAAGACACGCTCAGCTATTTCTCCCTTTTTTGCTCCTAAATGTCTACTCATTTTCATTCCTCCAAAAACTTGTCATTTATCTCCAATCCAATTAGGTAACCGTTTTCATTTACCAATAAAAAATACCCACAGCCATTTCCAAAACTACTTCTTTTACAAGAAATCTGTTCAGAAACTACTATGAGTATAAGGTTTAATAATCCTGACAAACTAGACCAGATTGTTACGTTGTGTACGGGAAATAATTGACCAAATTACCGAAGCAATTCTTGACGAATATTATCTAAGTCCCTTTTGGTAGGAATAGTAGATATAATAACAACCGGCACTGTCGTTAAGGCAACGGGAAAATTACTTATGACAAAATCAATGTGATGCTGCTGTACCATCTCATCCGTTAACCCCTTCATAATAGAAGTATTAATAATCAGCTGGTCCCCAATTTCATTCTTAATTAAATTGGCGATATAATGGCGGATTGAAAATTCCTCTCCAATAACCAAGAAGGCTCGTTTACTTTTATAACGTAGCCCTGAACGAACAAGCAAGGTAAGCTTGGTTAAATGAAAGTCATTATACAGGATAGAAGGGTACGCTTTTTTCCATGTTTGCATACAGACCTGCATATCTTGGTAAATTTGCTGACATTCAATTTGAACATAGTTTGTTAAATTACTTTTTGAAATCATCAGCCATTCAGGGATGGCATTATCGATTAAAAGCTTGTCTAAAAACTCATATACCTCCAAGCTAAACCGCTCATTCATATGTAGATTAGGGTAAACCTTTGCCAATAAGGTGAACAACTGCTGCGCCATTTGATCAATTTCTTTATTTTTATATAATTCGATTTCCTTCATTGGCGTCATGTCTGATCCTTCATAATAATGATATTGGCTTAGACTAAATAGAGATTGCATAAAAAACAATTCACGCTTTGGTAATTCAATCGAAAATTTTTCTTCCAGTGCCTGTGCAAAGTCTTTTACTGGCAAATAGAACATTCCTCTTTCCCAGGCGTAATCATCCTCCGTAATTTTGACATAGTTCCCCTTTCGTACTCTTTCCAAGACAATCGCCACTAAAAAGGATAATTTCCTCTTGGAGTTAATAAAATAAACAATGCTTTGCTCATGCTCTATTTGCGTGATGCATTGATTGATAAAATCAAAGTCACTATTGATAAATGGCCATCCTGTATACTCATAGGCATCACCATATAATTTCCAATAAAAGTAGCGGATATTCAATTCATTTCCCTTTACGGCGGGCGTCGAGTATGTAATGCGTAGCTTATACGGCTTCAAATCATGATTATTTAGTTGCGTAATCAGCTTCTTCAACGAGGAAGTGCTCATAAACATCGCCTCTGCTAGCTCCTCCATCGAATAAGGTTGCCCATTGATAAACAATAAGTGCATGAAGCGATAGAAGATGGTTTGCCTGAACATGCTCGAAAGCACTTCACTAACGGTTGTACTTCGCCCATCTCGTTGTAGAAAAATTCCCTTTCCTCTAGATACGTCAATCGTCATTGTTGCTGGTAATTGCCGATTGATCTCTTCTACGAGCTTCCGTATGGTCTTATCTGAAATATGTAAGCTTTTTTCAACCTCCCCTAAAGTAAACCATCTTTGTTCAGAATCTAGTAACAGTAATAATTGACTAGCTAATTTGAATTCCTTATCCACGTTCTCACCCTATCCATCATTCACAAAAAGGAACATACACTGGTAGCTGTATGTCCCTTTTTGCGTTTATTTCATATACGTATTCAAAACTTTTTCGATGTCCGTATTAAGCTTGTTGATATCAACTGCTGGCACGGGCTGATTGACAAGCTGATATTTTTCTTTTAGTTTTAGGATTCTTTGGACACTTTCATTGATGCGTTCCTCTGTTATTTCCCCATTGCTGACGGCTACCTTCACCGCTTCTATCGCTGCTGTAATATTGGCATATTCATGAGCGATTAAAATAATATCACTACCAGCCTTGATTGAATCGACAGCTGCTTGCCCAATCGCATAATGATTCGTGATGGCCTTCATCGTCATATCATCAGTCATCACAACACCGTCAAAGCCCAGCTGCTTTCTTAGCATACCCGTGATAATTTCCTTCGACATGGAGGAAGGATACTGGGGATCGATCTTTGGCAATAAAATATGTGCGACCATGACGACATCTGCACCATTGTTAATGGCCTCTTTAAATGGGACAAGCTCTAGCTGATTCAAATCGTTCAAGCTTTTTGTCACCTTTGGCAATTCTAAGTGGGAGTCCACAGATGTGTCACCATGCCCAGGGAAATGTTTCACGACAGGAATAACCTGCTCCGACTCCAGACCTTTCATTGTTTGAATGCCCAATTTGCTGACGATAGCTGGATCATTGGAAAACGAACGATCCCCGATAATTGGATTATTCGGATTGCTATTGACATCTAATACAGGCGCAAAGTCCAGATTGAAGCCAAATGCCTTTAATTGCTCCCCTAATAATTGGCCTACTTCAAATGAAAACTTGGATTGGTTAATGTCCCCAATTTTTCGGTTCGTTGGGAAATTTTTTAAAGCGCCTGGTAATCTGACTACTTTTCCACCCTCTTGGTCGGTGCCAAGGAAAAGTGGTAGCTGATTATTCGAATTGGCAGCCATTAAGTCATTCATCAATGTGACCGTTTGCTGGGGTGTTTCAAGATTATTGCCATAAAGAATTAAACCACCTACTTTAGCCTTTTGAATAAGGCTTATTGTCTCCTGCTGAAGCGTCGTACCTGAAACACCTGCAAACATCATTTGACCGATTTTCTCGTCCAATGTCATTTGTTCCACCGTATCTGGCGCTTGTGGCTTCAGTTCCGTATAGACCGAAATATGATGAACAGTAGGATTGGCATCACTGTCAATCGGTTTCGGTAAAATCCACTTTAATTGATAGCTGGCATTTACTTGGTAGACAAGAATAATTTGATCGGTTGAAGGATCCTGATAGTAACGAACTTCATCAGGTTCACCCAACTTATTTTTAATATCTGCTAAACGAATGCTTTTGATATTCTCTTTCGATGAACGGATATCGAAGGCCTGTGAACCTCGATAACCAATCGTCACATCCTCGTAATTTTCATATTGTCCATTGGCGGATTCAGTAACCTGCTGCGGTTCTCCCCATTGCTCACGAACCGCTTGTTGTTCTGTATCTCCTGCTGCAAATGGCACATCAGGTACTTTTCCTTCTCGCGCGAATTGAGCAATATCCTGAATGAGGATATCTATATTGTCTGAACCACCTTCCTGTTCGGACGCATCCTCTTGAACGGGCGTTGTCTCAGGATTTCTAGTCGGTAGTGTGACTGGCCTCACTTTCATGCCGATAAAAAAGGCTAGACCCATTAACATCAGCACAAGAACTAGCAGCACACCACGTCTTCTTTTATGCATGTAAAAACCTCCTTCACCAAGCCATTTGGCGACATCGAAACAAATCTATCAACTAACGTTATCATAACTGCCACCTGAATTCAAAGCTCACGCTGTGAACAGAATCGCAGCCTTCAATAGAAAATATTATCGTAAGCTAGCAAAAATGCAAAAGAAGATGTTAAAATATTCACATAAAGGGGGATATAACACATGGGGAAATTAAGTAAAAGAAATATACTGTGGATTGTGCCAATCGGTATCTTAGCGGTATTTTGGTACTTCTATGGTCCACAAAAGGATATTACAGACAATGAATATATTACATACGTAAAAAACTATTCCTATGAAAATAGCGCAAAAACTTTGGAGAGTGCCTTTGCCTCTGCCTGTGAAAATCCATATTGGGTCTATTTTGAAACACAAAAGGGACAGGATGTTGTAGAGTTTGAGGGTGATTGCACGGTGAACAATGAAGTAGCCAAGGTCAATGTACAGTTTCTGGTAGACAACGACATCACAAGTGTTCAATCAGGTGCAATGCTTGTCGATAGTAAAATGCAGGAAGAAGCAGACCGCGATGAATTTTTGCTAGCACTTGCTAAATAATCCCTTATAGTGATGCTATAAGGGTTTTCTCTGGGAAAGCGGATAAAATGTGCAAAGTAGTGGATAGCAATCCTAAAGTGATGGATAGAAAGTTAAAAGTGGCGGATAGATCCTGTAAATTGACGGATAGCTCTGAGAAAGCGGAGTAAGATTTTGATGCTGCAATCGAATAAAAATGGAGAGGTTTGATCCTCTCCAGAAGGTGGTTATTATTTTTTCTTGGCGATCCAAATCGTCCATCGATCCTTTTCAATGATGGAACCTTCAGTGGTAATTGCATTCCTTATATGCTCAAGAAGGGACGATAATTGGATGTCATTTAACTCATGTAATAGACTACGCCCCACTCTACCTTGTAAATCAGCCAATAATTGCTCCTTATTAGCATAGACCTGTCTCGTCTCCCATAGTTTGAGTTCACTAATTTCTTGAAAGCCTACTTCTTGTAAGCTTTCTGTCACCAACTGACTATTGTGTCTGCGCTCTACCTCCTTTTGAATAAGCGAAGGAAAACTTTCAAAGAAATAGCCCCTTATATGATGAGCATCCCCTGGAAGTAAGCAATCCTCTGGGGTGCGATCCTGTACGATAAAATAACCGCCGTGCTGTAAAAGCCGAAATGCCTCTTGAAAGCATGCTTTGACATCTTGTATATGATGAATTAAGGCTCGTTCAAGCACGATATCAAAAGTATCCCCTGCAAGCCCTGTATTGAAAGCATTTCCTTGAACAAATGTGATTTGCGGATATGCTCGACAATTTTCTTTCGCTCCGTCTAGCATGGCTAGTGAAAAGTCTACACCTGTTACAGATGCCACCCCCATATCGACAAGTGCCTTGGCATAAATCCCTCCGCCACAGCCGATATCTACTGCCTTTCCCATACTAGGAAAAGGAATATGTTTCGCTAATGCTGCCTTCCATGAGCTATCTGCCTGTCTAGTTGTATAAGACGTACGATGTTGCTGATTATGGAAATCAATCCCCATTCTCTTCACCCTCCCCTTTTATTTTAGTGTACTAGTAGATCACCCATAAGAAAAATCTATAATTATTATAAAAATACATAAGCTTACCTTATCAAACGAAAAACCCATGCTGGGATATGCATGGGTTGAGCTACCATTAACTATTTCTAGTAGGATGGGAGGACTTTAATATGGTCCGTTCAATTATTCTAATTTCGTTATTTAGTTTTGTAATCGCCGCTTCAATTTGTTGATAGCGCTCCATCCGCTTGACCTTCTCTGTTGGAAGGGAATCCTTTAAAGCAGCCTGTCCCGCGTATAAGCTTGACAGTAAATCTAGCTTTTGAAAATAAGCTGTGCTATATTGCTCCATAACACCCAGCCCCTCATCTGTTACTTTTTTACACGAACTTATGAATTGTTGTTCATATAAGAACTATAACCGAAAAAAGCAGCCTCAAAACTCCATCTAAATTATTATTTATTATCCATTTCCAAGTAAATGATTATTCTATAAAAGCGCTAAAGCTACGTTATTCATATTTTTTTAACAAAGAATAGATAAATGTATCATGTGCTTGTCCCTTTTGATACATATAGTCCCTCAATATGCCTTCCTGTTGGAATCCAAGCTGAATTAAAAGCTTGGAAGATGCCTCATTCTCTAAAAAAACAACGGCTCCAATCCGGTTTAAGTTCATATCCCCAAAACCATATGCAATTACTTTCTGCACAGCTTCTTTTGTATAACCCTGCCGCCAGTAATCAGGATGAATTTCATAGCCAATTTCTGCTCGTTGATGTGCCGCCGACCATAGATGGAAGCCAACTGTACCAATCACTTCATTCGAATCTTTTCGTTCAATTCCCCAACGAATCCCACGCTTTTCCTCAAAATTTTTAGCAAATTGCTTAATTAACTGCTCAGCCTGCTGTGTGTCAGTAAAAGGCTCCTGCCCATAATAGCGTGTTAAAGCCTCATTGGAAAAGCAACGAAAAATCGCAGGAACATCCTCCTCTGTGAGTTCTCTTAACCTAAGTCTTGCTGTTTCTAATTCTGGAAACATGCTGTTCCCCTCCTCTACCATCCATATCATTCTCTACTCTTCCTTCAAAATCCTTTTTTGACAATACAAACGTGCAAACCCCAAAGTAGGCTTGCACGTTTGATTATCCGAAAGCTTGTGCTGCTAGAGCATATAATGTTTGATTTCTTGGAGGTATTTTTTTGGCATTACGGATCATGACAGGTGGCGTGGCAGCCATCGTAAAACCACTTTGTTGTAAAATTGGACCAAGCTCCTTTTGAACAGATGGACAGTCGATACGTAATTTCCCCTGATAGCCCTTAGCCAATTCACTGATAATATGATGCGCTATTTCTTTACTTGGCGCGACGATTGGTCCTAAAAGTAGATAAATTGGCCCCGCGATTGTTAAGCCATAGCCAATCATTTGGTTGTCTTGATTTTTGATAACAACACAGCGCTGTGACTGCTGTATTCTTTTACGCAAAAAGATTCTTCTACTATCCCCAAAGGCTGCTGCATCAAGTTGGGCCAGCTGTTCAAAATCCTGTTCTTGAAATTCTTTGATGGTACCTAAAAAATCGGCTTTGCTGGTCGTCTCAACATATTTGTCTGCCAAATATTTATGTACATGCTCAACAGTCGTGAAGCCCATTTTTTGATATAAAGGTTGTCCTTCTATTGTAGCTACGAGCATAATCGCTGTTTCCGCTGAAACACTATCGATACAGGCTTGTGTAACAATTCTACCTAAGCCAAAACCTCTGCATTGCTCATGCACAATCACCATGCCAATGGAAGCTACATTTGTGTCGTAGGGAATAATAGCTGCACAGGAAACAATTTTTCCTTCCATATTTTTATGTCCAACTATTCTACCTGCTGCCATAATCGTTTCAATTTCGTAGGCATCGTAATCCCATCCAACGGAAGCTGATAGCTCGATTAATCCCTGAATATCACTAGAAGTAAATAAAGTTAGCTCAAAATTCAATTAGATACACCCTCTCAAAAGAACATATGTTCCATTTTACAAAATTCCCCTTCCATATACAAGCAATATCTCTTAGCTTTAGCAATTATTACTATATAATTATTGTAAAATAGCCTATAATAGTTGCTAGACTATGCACTCCTACTTCAAGCATATAAAGGTGATTTCAACATGACATCCTATGAACGTATTCTTATAATGGTCCCGCCGTTTCCCTAGCTACGCAATCTACTTGAAACTAACAAAGTAGAATTTTGCTTGTAGGAGGGCAATATGTTGAAAAAACAGGCAGTACCATCTTTATTATTAATGATTGTTCTTGTGGCTTTTCCACAAATTAGTGAAACAATATACACACCATCACTTCCGGATATTGCCGCTGCACTTGAAGTAGCCAATAGCTCTGTCCAATTAACATTAAGTATCTATTTTATTGGCTTTGCGTTCGGCGTTTTCTGCTGGGGATGGATTTCTGATTTTATTGGCCGTAGACCTGCCATGCTAGGTGGTTTAATTTTTTATGGAATAGGTAGCCTACTCTGCTTTTACGCAGAGACAATCCCTTTTCTATTAGCAAGTCGATTGCTACAAGCATTCGGCGCTGCAACTGGCTCCATTATTACGCAAACCATTTTGCGTGAAAGTGTGACGGGAAGCCAACGCCATGCTATGTTTGCTCAAATTTCAGCCGTCATTGCCTTTACCCCAGCTATAGGGCCGTTAATTGGTGGTTGGGTGGATCAAGCACTAGGCTTTCGAGCCGTGTTTTTTGTCCTTGTCATCATGAGTATCCTGTTGTTTATCTATGCTTATTGCAGACTTCCAGAAACAACCAATCCTGCAACAAGACAAAGAACAGCGATTTGGCCTGTCGTCAAACGCATTTTTGCTTCACCCATCGTGCTTGTCTATGGGCTACTAATAGGAGGCATTAATGGTGTTCTATTTAGCTACTATGCCGAAGCACCCTTTATATTCATCGAGCATTTCCAGCTGTCACCTGGCCTGTACGGATTTCTTGGCATTATCGTTGCCCTTGCTTCCATAATTGGGGCTATGATTTCAAAGCGACTCGTCATCAGCCATTCGCCACAAAAAATCATCCATGTTGGCTGTTTGGTAATGCTTGGTGGCACTTTGCTTTTGACCATCGTTTGTACCCTTCCATTGCACGCGAGCATGATGGCCATTGGTATGCTGATTACTATTTTTATCACACTGCTAGGCTCGGGCATCGCACTTCCTAATTGCTTAAGTTTAGCGTTAGTAGATTTTCAGGATGTGATTGGCACAGCAGGCGCTATCTTTAGTCTCGGCTATTACTTACTCGTCAGTGCCATCACATCTGGTATGAGCTTACTGCATAACGGTTCTTTACTGACAATGCCACTTTATTTCTTAGGTCTATCCTTGATAATGTGGCTTTGCGGGAGAAAGTTTATTCGATAATGGAAGAAAGCGGGCTTCCAATCGCTATCGCTTTTAGATAGATGAAAGACTAGAACAAAACCTCTTCTCCGAATAGAAAAAGTGGGTGAAATTTTACTCTTCGTAAAATTTCACCCGCTTTGATTATAGGATAGCCTAGCTCTAAATTTTTCCCACTGGCACCTATTGAATTTTCTCACTCAAAGTGTAAATACTTAATGACAAAGATTGAACTATGTCAGTAGGCATCGTGCAGTGATCTAACTATCTCCTGATGCATAAAACTGATATAATAGATATACCATTAAAGTGAGGGGTGTTATTTATGAAAGAAAATTCATCCTTAGAACGTAAAAAGCAAGTGCAATTCGCAGTTGGTATGGCTGCCATTGACGGTGGAAAACCGAGCGCATTTACACAGAACCTCTTAAACCAATATGAAAATGGTCAAGTATCATCCAGCCAATTGAAACAAGCGATTGTTGAAAAATATACAAGGGCTTCACAGTAGTTTATGGATCCATATATTTATCCTAATACAAATGTCTTAATCAACAAATTAAATATTCGAGATGAACAGCAATTGATTGACGTTGAAGCACAACTGTTAATCGCTGGGATTATAGATATTTCTTCTATCACGCATGAGATTGACTTCCAAAAATATAAAAGTCTCCAAAAGATTCATCACTTCCTTTTTCATGAGCTATATTTATGGGCAGGAGAATTCCGCACAGTCAATATTTATAAAAGCGAACATGTTTTAAGTGGATTATCTGTTGCTTATAGTGATAAAGATCACATTGTATCTGATTTAAAAACTATTTTCAGTTGGTCTAAATCTAAGCAATGGAAGTATTCTAATCCTCTCCTTGTTGAGGACTTTTCTTCATTTATGACAAAACTTTGGCGTGTTCATCCTTTCCGAGAAGGAAATACACGAACGGTATCGATTTTCATGAAGCTTTTTGCTGAAGCAAATAGGCTAGACTTCAATGCTCAATTGCTCTCACAGTATGCAGGATATTTACGAAATGCACTAGTTCTTGCAGCAGTAGAAGAAGCTCCGGAACCACAATATTTATTGAAGATGATGACAGATGCTCTGGATGTAGCTGATTTCAATAAATTCAAGGCTGACGATGAAACGTCTAATTATCAAGTAATTGGGCGTTATGATGTTTCCAAGTATAAAGAAAAGCCCTTTGAAACGGATTAAGGAATGATTTATTTACAGATTTAATACGCTAAAAAGGATGGTGATTTGTAATTGAATCATCATCCTTTATATATATATTTCGCAAATGGGATCAATTAATTCATTTAAAACCTTTTACTCTTAGAAAAATCACCTCCTAATTGAAATTTAGTTTTTAACCCCATATTCAATCGAAGGTGTATTTTTTTATTTGTCTATACTGTTGAGGTCAGTCCTCAACATCAATTTTCCACTTTTTATACACCTACTAGTTTTTTCTAGCTGCTTCTCCTATCCTTGAAAATAATAATCCAACACTTCCTGAGGGGTATGAAAAACTTTGTTGCTTTGCGTTTTATAAAGAAATTTGGGATTCGTACAGGCTTTCTCTAGACTTTTTGCTTGCTTTAGCTTATCCGTCATTTGCTCTATAATATCTGTGTAGCCATCGAGCTGGTTTGAAATTTTCGGTAGCATCGTTGGTGAGATATCGAGTACAATAGAGACTTGATCCTCAGCATAACTATTTAAATTGATAAAAAAGCATTCTTCCAAATGCTTTGAATGTTTATCTACATTAATGACAGCCTCTTGATAATTGGCGATTAACCCTGTTGATGTATTCGTAATTGTAAAGCCTTGCTGTGTCAAATGCTGTTCAACTAGCATTAAAAACTGCTCGACCTCTGCATCTAGCTTTGGCGTAACAGTTGATTGAATTAAATCATTACATTTCTGATAAATGGTATCAATTTCGGTCTGTTTTTCGACAAGTAATTTAAAATTGGACATTGAATACACGCTTCATCTCCCCTTTTTACTAAGGTAGACATTCATGAAGCGTTTTAGTCATGATCACGAAAAATAACAATTAAAAGGAGAAGTCCATGATTAGAAATTCTGTCAAAGCCATCATCATCGTGGATGGGAAACTATTGCTAACAAAAAATCAAGATATAGAGGGCTACTTTTACCTTTGTCCAGGTGGTGGACAGGAGCATGGAGAGACCTTTCACAAGACGTTGCAAAGGGAATGCCTGGAGGAAATTGGCTCCTCCGTTCACATTGGAGAGCTGTTATTTATCCGTGAATACATCGGACAAAATCATGAGCATGCCGCCTTTGACGCTGATGTACATCAGGTAGAATATTATTTCCTCTGTCAGCTAAATGCGCAAACTTGTCAACCAACGAATCCTGATAGTCTTCAAATTGGGACACAATGGATACCGATTGAAAAGCTTCATACATATAGACTTTACCCCAAAGCGCTTACCCAACCATTACAGAAATTTATACGAGGACAACAGACAACAATCTATTTGGGCGATGTCAATTAAAACAGGCTGTCTCTCTCCTTAGACAGCCTATTCTTAAGGAAGCACTTTCACCATCGTATAGTAGCTACTGCCTGGTGGATAATCTTTAATTTCTCCCACTACTTGATAGCCATGTGCCTCATAAAAGGTACGCGCTTGAAACTCGTAGGTTGTCAGTAGGGCTTTTGTTGCCCCCATGTCCTTGGCTACTAACTCTGCCTGTGCTAAGAGCTTTGTGCCAATTCCCTTTCCACGATATTCTTCACTAAACCAAAATTTATGTATTTCTATCCATCCCCAGTAGACTTCAGCTGTTATACCACCTATCCATTGCTGCTGTTGATCTGTGACGATTAACTGTAAAGGAAGAACCGCAATCTTCTTTCTACTTTCGCGATGATAAGGAGATTGCTCATTATTATAGGCACGAATTTTTTCGCTTAAAAAATTTGTAAAATCCTCATGCTGTCCCCGTAAAACCTCTACTTGATATTCCATCTCGATCCTCCTATTCCTGGTAACGCTTTATCAGCTTGTCTTGATGAGCTGCAAATATTTCTTCTAATGGAATATCGTACTGATTGGCAATCACTATAAGATTTCCTAAGACATCCCCTAGCTCTTCAATTAGCTCCTGCTTATTTTCTTCAAAGGATGGTGTTTTTTCATCTGGTCGATCTCTACCAATCTCGATTGCTCGAATCGCCCTGGCTACCTCACCTGTTTCTTCTGCCAAGAAGCCAATACGTGTAAAAATATTAAGCTCTGACCAGCCACGTGCTTCATAGTAATCCTTTACCCAGCGTTGAAATTCATTTAGTTCCAATTCAGTTTCCTCCATTTCCTTCCTCTTCAAAATAAATTATACTATAAAAGAATTCGATCAGATATGGAGGAAATCAGCTATGAAAAATATTGCCGTATTTTGCGGATCCAGTCTAGGCGCTTCCGATGCTTATCGTCAAGGAGCGATTTTACTAGGAAAAGAATTAGCCAAAAGACAAATTACTCTTATTTATGGTGGTGCTTCTGTAGGCATCATGGCAACAGTAGCGAATACAGTGCTAGAAGAAGGCGGCAAGGTCATTGGGGTGATTCCGACATTATTAGAAGAACGTGAAATTGCGCATCAACAGCTGACAGAGCTGATTGTTGTAAAGACAATGCATGAACGTAAAAGTAAAATGATGGAATTAGCAGATGGCTTTATTGCCCTTCCTGGTGGACCTGGAACATTAGAGGAATTTTTTGAAGTATTTACGTGGAATCAAATCGGGCTGCTTCAAAAACCTTGTGCTATTTTCAATATGGAAAACTATTTTGATTTATTAATATCTTTCTTTGACCATATGCAAAATGAACAATTTTTAAAAGCACAATATCGTGATGCACTTATTGTTGATGAGGACGCAGCAGCACTATTAGATCAATGTGAAAGCTTTGTTCCTCCAGCTGTGAAAACTTATGAATTAAGCAAATAATAAAATGGTGAGGGTGGACCTAATTGGACTATCCTCACCTTTTTCATGCTCTAATCTCCAATACGATCCTACATGACTATGCGAAACAAAAGAAGGACCTGGTTGTTCTGATTACTAGTAATTTGGCTACTATGATTTCATAATTCTGCTTTCTTTTCCCGCCTTTTCACTGCTACCACAGCAATCAATACCATCCCAAGCTTCACCAGCCCAATAATGGCATACAGACTAAATGAAAGAATCGCTGGTAATAATACCAGCCACCACGACCATGTAATGACATTTGTTAGCTTTAATACGACAAAGACAATGGTCAACACTTCTGCAATGCCCATCATTTCACCACCTTACAGCCCATCCTTGACTATATAGTAACTATATATCTTACGATAAGGAACATTACAGGAAAAATTTTCACTACTTTTTCTAAATCATACAACAGGAGGCAGTAAGATGACGAATATTTTTGTAAAAAGTGAGTTTGCTCCTTTAAAACGAGTTGTCATGGCGCAATCGGAATTTGCTTTTCCAGCTAAGGAGGCTCCAACAGATGATGAATTTTTAACAGAAGAAACACTAGCACTTTATGCAAGCGTAGATACACTCGGTAAAAATTTTAAAGATGTCTTTCCAGAAAGACAGCAGCAATGGGAATTGGAACGAGCAAATTTAAAAAAAGTATTAGAAAAATACGGGGTAGAAGTACAAGTACCAAGACGTTTAACAGACTATGAAAAAGAAGTAGGAAAAGAAGATGGCTATAGCAATTTCTTCGTTCGCGATCCCTTTTTCACTATCGGCCATTTTTTAATCGAGGGCTCCCTTCGATTCCCACATAGACGCAACGAAGTTTTGCCCGTACGTAATCTTTTAGCACAGGAAGCAAATGAAAATCAATGCTTCTATGTCTCCATTCCAAAGCCTGATATGGCAGATGGTTTAGATTCTGAAGCTGGCCCGTTTTTAGAGGGCGGCGATGTGTTAGTGTTAAATAAAACGATTTTTGTCGGGAATTCAGGACTAGCCTCCAATAAAAATGGTGTGCAGTGGCTGCGTAATTTAGCAAGTAACTTTGATTATACGGTGGTCGAAGTGCCGCTTCATCCAACCATTCTTCATCTCGACTGTGCGCTTAGCCTCGTTAGAGAGGGTCTAATGATTGTCTGCGAGGAAGCACTCATTGATGGTATTCCCAAACAGCTAAAAGATTGGGATAAAATTCACGTTTCCCTAGAAGATGCCGCAAAACTTGCTACTAACGGCTTACCTATTAATGAAGAAGTCTATATTACAGACAAAGAATTTACATGGATTGGCGAGCAACTAGCGAAGAGAGGTATCACCGTAGAATATGTTGATTTTACGATTTCTCGAAGCTTTGGCGGTTCTTTTAGATGTAGTACACAACCCCTATTACGCACGGATCTCTAGAAATTATCTCTCCCCACTAAAAAATAGTATGAATAATGAGCAACCTGAAATGGCACATTATTTGTAGGAGGTGGACAAGAAATGTCTAGAATTATTGGTGTGGAACAATCATTAACGAATATCGAAGATGCTTTAAAAGCACAAGGCTTTGAAGTCATCCAGCTTCGCAATGAAGAGGATGCGAAAAAATGTGATGCTTGTATTATTACAGGTCAGGATCGCGATGTCATGGGAATTAGTGATCCAGTTATGGAAGGTCCTGTGATTGATGCGAATGGACTATCGGCAAACGAGGTCGTTGAACGCGTCCAAAAATATTTCCACTAAAATCATTAGTGCTGTCTCTACGTCATTTTGACGAGAGCAGCACTTTCCTACATACAAATGGTCTCTACTTATAATACCTTGCGTTCTTGTACAAACTAATATACACGAACTTCAAAAAGTAGGGAGATATATGAGCCAAAAACAAATTGCGATTGTTATTTTAATGCTGACGACTACACTACTGCTATCAGGCTGTTGGGATGTAACAGAGCCGCAACGCATGTATTACGTACAAGGTGTGGGGGTTGACTACAAGGATAATGAATATACAGCATACTTACAAATTATCAACTTTGCTAACGTAGCGAAAACAGAATCAGCTAACCCTAATGCAGCGCCTACCGAAATTGGTCAAGCGAAGGGTAAGACAATAGAAGAAGCCATTTACAAATTGTATCGTTCAATGGACCAAGAAGTATTTTGGGGACATATGACCTTTCTTCTCTTCTCAGAGAGTGCCATGAAAGCTGAACATGCGATTGCGGTTATTGATACTTTTCTACGCTTTCGAGAGACAAGATATCATATTTGGGTTTACTGTACCCAAGATCCTATCGAGGATGTTTTATTAGTTTCTCCATTGTTAGAGAAATCACCAACTGCCACCAAATTAAGTAATCCTAAAAATACAGCGAAGCAGGAGTCATTTGTAGAGCCTGTTAATTTAAGACAGCTCGTCATTGGCTTAAATGAGCCCAACCACGAAATGAAAATTCCTTATGTAACCGTCAACGAAAACTGGGAGACAATGGATGGCCCCAAAACAGAAACCTTTTTTGCTGGCGTTGGTATTCTTTCAAAGGATAGTTTTAAAGGCTATATTAAAGGCAAATCTGCACGTGGAATAGAGTGGATGAATGATGAAACAAAGCAAGGAGAAATTACCGTCGAATTAGAAAATAATGAAAAAAGTGATTACTTAACCGTCGATATTAAAAAGCTAGATGTCAAAGTCAAGCCAATTGTGAATGGTAATGACGTAAAGTTTGAGGTAAATTTAAAATTCGATACGATTTTAAATGGTTTTAAAGGGAGGCTAACACCCAATCAGGTAAGAAAAAAAGTAGAAAAAGCCGTCAAGGAAGAAATCCTAACTACCTTTGAGGAAGGACTAAAAATGGATGCGGATGTCTTTCGTCTGTCCGAATATCTCTATCGTAGTAATGTAAAGGCTTGGAAGAGATTAGAGAAGGATGGCAAAATTCCTTTAAGCAAAGATTCCATCAGTAAAATCGATATTCATATTAATAAAGTAAGCCCTGGCCGTAAAACATTTGCAGAAACGATTACCGAATAATAGGTAGAGATCATCCAAAATGGCATGGTCTCTTTCTTATGGCCATCTTGTCATGCTATAGTAATGGAAAAGATGAGGAAACGTTAAACAGACAGGAGATCGAGACGATGATAAAAGGCTTTGGAGGTATATTTTGGCGAACAAAGAATCTAGATTCTGTAAAAAAGTGGTATAGCGAAACCTTGATGCTAGAAATAAACGATTGGAATGGGACAATCATTAAACCACAAGAAGGCAATGAAACGATCTTTTCTTTTTTCACTGAACAGGACAATTATTTTCCAGCAGAACAGCAAGTGATGTTAAATTTCCAAGTTCATGATGTAAACGAGATGATAAAGCATCTTGAACATCTTGATGTCCCACTCGCAAAACCTCTAGAGTGTAACGAATTTGGAAAGTTTATTTGGATTAAAGATCCAGAAGGTCGACTGATTGAGCTTTGGGAGAAATAGTTTACCCTTGCGTTATATAAGTCTAAGAAAAAAGGACCAGACACTTGAGACTGGTCCTTCTTCCTATATTAATGGTTTGTTTTCTTATTAACAATATAATCCCGATAGACTAACAGAGCGACAAGAAGAAAGCTAAGGCTAACAAGTCGGAAAATCATTTCTATACTTATCCATTCAGCTAAAATTCCTAAGATAAATGCGCTCATCCCTACTCCAACATCAAAACTGGAAAGAAAAGTGGCATTGGCTGCACCACTTTTGGCTTCACTTACTTTTTGAACAGCCCAGGTTTGTAGGCACGGCATAACGGTGCCATAGCCTGCACCAAATAAAATCGCGGCGATAATCAATGTGAAATTATTTGTAGTATAGGATAACACGATTAAAGATAGAAAACCGAAAATCGCTGACACAATAATGATCGACCATGGTCCATGCTTATCAAACCATTTCCCTGTAAAAGGACGTATTAAAGTGGAAACAATTGCGTTGATAAGAAAGAATAGAAAAATATGCTTTAATCCCTTTTGTTCACCAAAAAGAACTAAGAATGTAATAATAGCGCCAAAACCAAGCGTCGTCACAACAGTCAATACTGCTTGAAACCTTACTTCTTTTTCAAATATCGCTTCCATAAACCGAAATGGCTGCTTGTCATTTTGAATAGGTGTCGTTGCATGCACAAAGGAAAGCATTATGATCGCAAATAGGCTTAGGAAGGCTGACGACCAAATCAGCGTGTGAAAAGAAAAGGTACTGTAAATAAGGATACCGAGACTTGGTGCAACAATCGCTCCCACGGTTGTGGATACCGAGAAATAGCCCATTCCCTCTCCTAATCGAGCTTTAGGGATACTATCTACAGCCATTGTACTATTGGCTGTCGTGGATACACCCCACGCTGTTCCATGGAAAAGTCGGAGTACTAGGAAAATCCAAATCGTGTTAAGCAATGGATACAGCATTGTAATTATGAGTAAGGCTATACTTGCCACAATCGCTAGTTTTTTCCGCTTATGATCCATTAAATAGTACCCTACAAAAGGTCTTATCGTGATGGCACCTAGTGTAAATACCGTCGTCACCAAGCCTACTTGCATCGGATTGGCGTTTATGCTTAATAAATAGGCTGGTAAAATAGGCAATAACATTTCAAATCCTATAAAAATAAAAAAATTACTTATGAATAGAAAAAGAAATGATGAAGTAAAAATTGGTTGTTTTTTCATAGTAAATTCCTCGCTTCTAATTATTTTTCTAAATTAGAAGCGCTTGGAACACTGCAACATTCCTTAATTGTCTTAGTTTTTTTAGCAATTCACTCACCCTCTCTCCGTTTTATCACAACAAAAAAGACGCCATAAAACCGGCGTCTACCAATTACTTTGTATGGTTAAAAAGTCATTTTTCACACATGACTGACAAAAGCAAAAAGCTTCCGGTTACTACTTTCACTATGCTGTTTTCTTAAAAAACCACAGACTGGTCCCTTTGAGCCTAAATCATCTAATTGTAAAAATGTCTTTACCTCAATCGCCGTTCTTCTGAAAATAGTTTCCATGACTTTTTGCCTCCTCTCTCAAGATCAATTCATAGCTTACTATAATTTAATACAAGTTTACCACAAAAGCAAATACAATGTTGAACTATGTATAAGACGCAACATATTTTCCACGCATTTACTATTTATAAAGTTCTTTCCTTGTCACCGTCTATTAATTGAACATGCACCTTGGAGGAGCCACCTCCCTCTATATGATTAGGAACATTTGTTAAATTGAGTAATTCCTTTAGATGAATAGCTTTTTCACGATTGGCCTCGATGGTCACATGATATGGCCCTGCTATATTCATAAGTGAATTCATCCGCTTATCGCCTTTAAAAAAATTCGTATCGATAAATTGTAAATCAAAGGACACAGCTTCATTGCTTCGATTATGTAAGACAATGGTACATTCCCCATTCATTAAGTCTTTTCTCACCATATCAAAACGACATTCTCCTTCCCCTTTGTATGAAATGGCCATAATGCCACTAGCAAAGGTTTCTTGGTATGCCACAATAAGCAAATGAGGTAAAAATGAATAAAGTAATACTACAATAACAAATGTTCGAAAATGATATTTGTTGATGCTCCTAAGTAGTAAAATCATAGCAATTATAAATAAAATCGAGCCAAAGATGCCAAGTAACACGTATCCATCTTGTGTTTCGATCGGAATTGACATGAATGTAGTATGTGCGATCATCGCTTCATTATAGGGATAAGGAAAAAACAGACACATACATATACCCAACATAACGATTGACCCGATAAACGCCTTTTTATTGTTCATCATATGCTGCCTCCTTTCTAAGGTAATAAGTAATATGCACATACCAAATTTACCATATATCCCCTAAACAAGGAATGAAGCCTATGAAAAACTTCTATTTTTAAAATAGTCAATCCGTCTGTAGGCTGAGATGTAGCACCGTCTATCGGACATTTCCAAATTTAAGGTAAATTGTTATAATTAAGCTCCGAGTGGGAATTACAAGAAGAAAGAGGTGTTTATATTGCGTATGAAAATATTCTGGTGGGCTGTAAATATTGTATGGTTATTGATCTTTTCTGGCATCGCCGTATTTATTGGGGCAAGAAATGTTGATGGTGCAGGGATTGTGCAAACACCTGAAGTGAAAATGGTTTCATTCATTATTTTGGGCATCATGTTTCTAATCGTTTTACTTGTGCAATTAATTTTTCTTTACTTTATTAAAAAAAGCACAAAAGCTCACTTTACGAAAATCACTTAAAAAGAAGCGAGAGGCTATATTAGCACTCGCTTCTTTTTCACCTTGATGCACATAACTCCCTAAAATTACAGCCACGACAATGCCATTTTTCCTGTGTTTGTTCAAAGTCCTCGATGTCCACGGGCTCGTTGGAAAAAATATCAGCCTGATACTTTTTCATTTCTAAAACACTGCGCTGAAACGTATACAAAATGTTCTCCATATCGATGTCTGTAAAACTATATTTCTTGCGCTTGCCTGTTAATAAATATTCATTATAGACCTCGATTTGCGCTAGAGACACACGGTATTTTTGCTGAACATAGTAAGCGTAGAGGGCTAATTGCTGACGGTCATCATCAGATTCTCTACCGGTCTTCCAGTCAACAATAATCCATTTATCCCTCAATTCATCATAATAATGAAAGTCCATAACAACGAATACCTGGACATCTTCTATTTTCATGGAGCGGAATTGCTCTGGTTCTCCGATACGGAGAGAGCCTTTTTGTGAGGTGATTTGCTGGAATGTTTCACTCATTAAAAAATGATTAAAAACTAGTCGTAAACGTTCTTTATAGTCTTGCACAAGCTCAGGAGAAAGGGTGCCATGATAATAGATTTCCTGCATCATATAATACTTATTTGGTTTTTGCCTCCAAAATTCAAGACGACGAGTGGAGTCAATAAAGGCTGCATTCAGCTGCCCGCGCCCCAATTGAATTAGCTCCTCTACTGTTGGAGCTTTTCCTGTTTGTAAATAATCATTAATGGCCTGCTCAATGTATCGATGGACAATTTGCCCAAATAAAATAGGCATCGATTGCAGCTTTTTTAAGCGATACACCTGTTGATGATATGGCTCCACATTGTAACTGAGCCACCCGTTATGTGAAAAGTAATATTCATAGCCGTATTTGCGGGCACAGCTTGTCAATGTTTTATGACGCGATAACGACCACGAAAAGGTTGGATAGGGTGAAATTTCAAACAGGACAATCACCTCCTAAAGCTGATGGATGAAATCATAAACAAGCTGTATAATCAGCACAATCGTTACAATACGCAGTAAAAGCTTTACCTGATGTGCCTTCACTTTTCTGGCTAGCACAAGCCCAATTTGTGCACCAATCGTCGAGCCAATCATTAAAATAAGCGTTAACGGCCATTCGATTTTCCCTGTAGCAATATAGGTAATCGCTGCTCCTGAGCACATTGCAAATACCCCTACCCGTGATAGCCCCACGGCTTTAATATAGGAAATCTTCTCATGTGCATATGTATAAAGCGCCAATGTACTACTGCCCGGACCAAACATACCGTCATAAAAGCCAACTCCAAGAAGGATAGGACCGTTTTTTCGATTCATCGTAAAACGTTCCTTGTCGCCAAAATCAGCTCCACCCATAAAGGACATGACAAGCGCAAAGCCAAGTAAAATAATAGCAATGAACGTTAATGATTGACTACTCATGAATGAAGCGAAAAGTCCCCCCAATGTACCTCCGATTAAAGAGACAAGTAACACCGAACGCATTTCGTTCCATGCTAATTCCTTACGTTGATAAATTGTATAAAAGCTTGAAAAAGCACTCACCATATTGGACACTTTATTTGCGCCAATAGCCGAATGGACGGGTACACCCATTAGCATCATCGTTGGCAAGGTAATTAAGCCACCACCCCCAACTAACGTCCCAATGACATTCCCAATGATGCCAATAAGTAAAAACAACAAGTATTCCATAATATCCTTCTTTCCCTAACACAAAAAGCAATCATTCTATGATACAGTATAACAGATTGTTATTATCAATGATGATGGAAATGAGGAGCAAGGATGCATATACAACAAAAAACACCTACACCACGCTTTTGTCACCAGTTAACGGTTATTGTGGTGATTATTTTTCTAGCCGGCATTACAGCGACACTCATTCAATACGGCAAGCTCCCTGCCATGATTCCTGTCTTGCAAAGCTTCACGAGTGACCATGCCCAATTCGGTCCGAAAATTGCTATTTTTTATTTACCCTTTGTCGCTCTTATGCTCTTTCTACTCTTACACTATTTAGAGATAAAGGCAGCTTATCCTGTGATGCGTAAAAATAAAGCACCGCTCTCCCATAAACAGCGACAAAATGGCATCCTTACGTTTTGTCTCGTCAAAAATAGTATTCTATTGTATTTTACCTACTCCCTATTCAATGACCTGACGGTAGCTCTAGGTCGTGAACGTATTTTACAACAATGGCATGCTTACTTATTTTTACTGCTGTTATTTGGCATCTTCATGATAGGGATTGTGCGAGGCATTTTGTTGGCTAAAAAAAGTTAATGTAAAAAAAGAGAGCATGTTTTAACAATGAACATGCTCTTCTTAGACTAATTATTATTCAATGGATGTCATTAATTCATAAAAATATTTTTTCTCCTGCGTCTCATAAAGCTTATACCAAGCATGTAATGTTTCAGGTGTAAAAACATCGAGCAGCCTCAAAACATGGTAGGCAAAATCCAACGGTGCAATGCCAGATGCCGTTACTAAATTCCCTTCAGTTACGGCTGGCTTCTGTTTAAAATGTTCATCCCCAATATAATGTGGACAAAGCATCTTCAAGTATTCGAGATCGTTGCTCGTATGTTGTCTTGTATCAAGCAAACCAACCTTTGCAAGACTAAACGTTGCACCACAAATTGCAGCTACGAAAACATCTTCATTCAACGCTTTTGAGACTTTATTCAATACAGGCTCATGAATAGATTCTAGCCATGTATTGCCTCCTGGGAGAATCAAGACATCCATGCTATTCAAGTGACATTCAGCAACGGCCATTGTTGGAAGTATGGTGATGCCACCCATCGTCGTAACTGGACTTCTATCAATCCCTACTGTCATCACCTCTAAAGGCTCTAACCCCTTTTTAAAATATCTACCTGTATTTAATTCGGCCATTAAATACCCTATCTCCCAATCTGCCATCGTATCAAATACATAAAGATACACTTTTCTTGTCTGCATAATAAACACTCCTTTTATTGAAACTATGCTTAGTATAAAAAAACTTTACTGACATTCTCCGTCAGTAAAGTTTTCATTTTCATAAAAATGGATGAGCTCATATAGAACGTCAATTATCTTTTGCTTTAGATTTATGGGTTCTACTACTTGGATTGATTTTCCATAGGGAAAAAGTAAATAGGGTACATATGTATGTAATGCTTCCTCATCTACTAAAAATATTGCGTTCTTATTGGTGCGTTCTTGGAGGTGATACTTTAAAAACCAATGCTGACTGATTGCATCCACAGCACTTGTCTTTCCACAAATGATGAAGGGCACAAGGTTCTTTTTATGTTGGGCTTGGGGAAAAAGGCTTTTCATAAAAAAATCACTGGCAGAGAAAGATTGTGGTCGTTGGAAGGGAATGCCCGTTTGATGCAGACTACTAATTCGGCCTACTTTAAAAGTACGGATTTCATTTCTTACATGACAAAATGCAACGACATACCAGTTTTGTTTCCAATAAACCAAACCATATGGATTAACCACCCTAGACTTAGATTGCTCTTCATTATTAGTATGGTATTCCATTTCTATAGATGTTCTCTTTACTATACTCTCTTCTAATTTTTTTAACAGTGGCTCCAAGGAGGATTCATCTGGACCGATTATCTCGAAACCTTGTAAATGCTGTTGAATCATTTTTTCTTGCTCTTGATTTGAATACATTGTAAGCTTTGCTGTTGCACTGTTTAATGCCTCATCTAAAAAATAGCCAGCTTCTTTTGCAAAAATAGAAGCATGAAGTAATGCCGCTTTCTCATCAACATCAAAAATAAGAGGACTTTTAATAAAATTATTCAACAGGGTATATCCTCCATGATGACCTGTTTCAGCTATAATCGGCACACCGCTGGCAGAAAGTGAGTTAATATAGCGGTAAACGGATCTGATATTAATCTCTAATTTTTCAGCGATTTCTTTCGCGGTAATTTTCCTACCTGAATTCAACATCCATAAAATCTGCATCATTTGATCCATTTTAGACAAACATTTTCACCTCATTGAATTAATTTATGATTTCTGACACAAAATCAGGCTACCTGATACTGTTATCAAGTAGCCCTTCCATTATGCCTTTACCAATTCATCTTCCATTTGCTTAAAATTATGTATTAAACCGTATTTCTGTATGCCACGTGCTTGTTGGATGCTGGCATCCGCGAATTGGCGGAAATTAGCCTGATCCTTTATTGTACAGGCATAGACCGCTTCAATTGCAAGTTGCATCCACGGCTGTGTTAGTTTATCACTTCTCATATCGGCCGCTCGACCTTCCAGCGCAGCAATATAGCATAGTGCATAGCTAGTTAAAGGCTCCTTATCAATTTGTCTTGCGGCTACTTTAGCAGCACCAAGATTCTCCTCCATAATGGCCTTAATAAAGAGGTAATTGTACTTAATGGCTGGCTGCTTATAATGATGGATGATGACATCGATTGCCTGAATCTGTTCCTCTTTTGTCCCGTAAGCTGATGCATAGAGAGCAGCAAATATAGGCTCTTTTCGGTGATTTTTAACCCATTTATCCACCTGCTCCATATTGTTTGTGCGGTATAAAATATGTATATGGCGATAAATCATCCCTACCGCAATTAATGCAAATATCCCAAGAGAGATGGATAGACGAACACCCGCTAAGGACAGCGTCAATGCCAATAAAATAATAGCTAAATAAAAGAATGTTAATTTAACAATTTTCATATTACCTCCTACTGTAATTTCCTACGCATTTTACGAGAAAAGATATAGCCTGCCCCTATAAAAAAGATAAGAGCCATCACTTTCATAATAGGAATAATAAACAGCTTGCTAATAACGACTACAACGAGGATATAATAGACAACCATCGCCAGTAAAAACAATGTCAGCTTATTCACGAAGTTCCCTACTTTCCTTTAGTGCCGCCTCAATCGCTGCTAAAGCTTTTGGACCCATTCCATGAAGATGAGCTAATGTAGAAAGCTCAACTCTTTCTAGCTGCTTCAATTCTGTATAGCCCGCTGCATGTAATGCGCGAATTGCTGGTTTTGCTACTCCCTTAGGCCACTCTGTCATGCTTGCACGTCCCTTCACGAAAAAATCTTCTCTGCCCTATTATGCAAGTGACAGCAAAGAAATGCAAATAAGTCAAAATTTAAACATATACAAGCACGCCGCTATGAAATTTACGATACTATGGATACTCCAGCTAGTGACAATGGAACCTCCAGCAATTCGTTCGTTCACCCAGCCCATCACATAGCCAGCAAGCGCTGTAGTAAGCACAACTAATAAGATTACATGAAGCGGAAGCACCGACCATAGCATGGCCCCATGAACACAGCCAAAAACAATACTTTGCAAGAGATTTGCTACTTGAAAATCAAAAATCTTCATCAATCTCTTTAATAAAAAGCCGCGAAATAATAGCTCCTCTGATAAACCTGTTTGAATAATAGCGTAGAAAAGTGCTGGAATGACGGCAGCAGCTCCAAGTCCCGCGAATTGATTCGCCGCTAGCAAGGAGCGATCAATATAGAAAAAGACTAGCGCAAAGCTCGGTATTAACATCGTGAAAGTAGAAAGTACAATGTACATAGCATACCTTCCCTTGTGCACAATAATAGGCTTTTGCAATCCTATCCACGTTAAAAAGAGCTGTTTTTTTCTCGCTGTACAAAGCCACCAAATAAACGGAATCACTGAAAATAACATCACTTGCAAAATGGCACTGATTAAACTATTCATCATCTTATTTCCCCTCCTGTTTACTACAAGCATAGAAGAAAGTGCCATTTTTTTCAATAGTTATTTAATGATAAACATTAAATTTTTTATCTTTATTGTTAATTATTAAATGTTTTACAATAAAAAAACGATGTCAAAGGGCTTCTCCTTTGTCTTTTCAGTTATTTTCATTTATACTCTATTACAGATATTAAAGGTCTGTAATAGATATGATAAAACACTGGAGGCTATCACAATGCGTACATTACCTACACATTTATTAGAAAAGGCACAAACATATGAGCACAGCACAAGAATTTCAGTGCCTGCCTATGACACATTATTTGCCGTGACACAAGCCTATTTCCGCATGCATTTAGGAGAACAAGAAGCATCCCTGCTTGTTGTAGGAGCTGGTGGGGGCAACGAGCTTTCTGCATGGGGACCAACAAACCCTAAATGGATGTTCACTGGGGTTGATCCATCTGAGGAAATGCTCCAAATTGCACAACATAAAGCCGTGCAACTGGATATTGAAAGTCGCGTTCAGCTACTACAAGGAACAATTGAGCGCTTACCCCAATCAACACCGAAATTCGATGCGGCAAGCTGTATCCTAGTTCTTCATTTTATTGAAGATCGACAGGAGAAACTCCATCTACTGCAAAATATTCACAAGCAATTAAAACCTGGAAAGCCCTTTGTCCTCGCTTGTGCCTACGGAGAACGAGAAAGTGACGAGCTACAAGATCGCATCAAAATATGGCAAAGCTACTTTTTAGAGGCCGGCTATACAAAAGAAAAGGTAGATAGCATGGGCAAGGGCATCATGAATATTTCCTTCCTCTCCGATCAAGAAATCCAACAGCTATTAAGTGAAGCGGGCTTTCAAAACATTACCCGCTTTTTCTCCTCAGGTCTCTTCGCAGGATGGATGAGCCACGCATAACCACAATGCCCCCACCATAGTCACAATCAATGGTGGGGGCTGAAACTTAGATTTATAGTGGTATTGAGCGGGCTCTCCACCAACATCCATCACATCGAAAAAAATCACCAATAAATACTGTAATAATAAACAGTGTCATCAATCGTCATGCCCATTTTTTCATAGAGCTTCTGTGCTTGGACATTATCTCTGGCAGTTTCTAGCATCATGTAACGCGCATCTTCCTGCTGACAATAGCTATAGCATTGCTCCATCAACGCCTGTGCTACACCTTGTTTTCTGGCTTGTTTCGCCACAAATAAATCATTTAAGAGAAACGCTCGTTTCATAGCTACGGATGAAAAGACTGGAAACAATTGTGCAAATCCAACTGGCTCCTCCTCCAAATATGCCAGGAAAATAATAGACTCTGCTCCCATTACTCGCTCCTGTATAAACTGCTCAGCTTGCTGTAAATCAGATGATTGTCCATAAAATTCACGATAGGCATTAAATAATGGGACTACGTCTCCCATCGTTTGCTGTGTCACCATACAAATTTTCATATTTTAATCTCCATTTCCTTTTGATTGTCCTTCTAGTATGATGGTAGTAAATAATCTGACATTTCAAAAGAAACAGTTCCAAACATTTTAACATGTCAAGGTGGTGCCTGATGGACGATTTTATCTTTCTATTAACAGAAAAAGAGGCAAAATATAAGCAAGTGTACCAGCAAATTAAAGCACTTATTATGCAAGGTTCACTTCAAACAGATGATTCCCTGCCCTCTATACGAAAACTTGCAGATACTTTACAGGTCAGTCGTAATACTACATTAACCGCTTATGAACAGCTTGTAGCAGAAGGATATATACGTGGGGAGGGACGAAAAGGCTATTTCGTCAATGCACTAGAGCAGGTTTTTCTAAAGGAGCAGGAACAGTCCCCTATGACACAGCCAAAAAAGAAGGCTGCATCCTATCTTGTAGATTTTCGCGCTGGGGCTGTCGATCAGCAACATTTTCCCATGAAAACATGGCGCCAAATTGCCAATCAAGTATTACAGGAATCAACCTGTTACGAATATGGAGAACTGTTTGGAGAATCAGTGCTAAAGGAGCAGCTTGTGCAATATTTACTGCAAGCAAGAGGGGTTTATACAACGAGCGACAATATCGTTATTGGTAGTAGCACACAGCAAATGCTCTTGTATCTTGGATTTTTACTAAAAGAATCTTTCCCAAGCATTCTTTTGGAAGACCCTGGCTATGATGGTGCACGGGAAGCCTTCCAGTTACATCACTTCGAAATAGAGCCACTACCTGTAATGGAAACAGGAGCTCAACTTGACATACTCCAAAACTGTCAATCACGCTTAATGTATGTCACCCCGTCACATCATTTCCCATACGGTGTGTCCATGTCTATTCAGCAGCGACAGACCTTAATACAATGGGCTCAACAAGTCGATGGTTATATTCTAGAGGATGATTATGATGGAGAGTTTCGCTATACGCAACAGCCATTTCCTGCCCTTGCTTCCATCGACTCATCAAGGGTAATCTATCTCGGCACCTTCTCTAAATCGTTTTTACCAGGTGTGCGTTTAAGCTATATGGTGCTACCAAATGCACTTGTTCAGCCCTATAAAGAGCGTTTTGCTCATTTTGAACAAAATGCTTCGTCCCTCCATCAACGCACAATGGCCCAATTTATGGCGCAGGGGGAATGGACACGCCATATTAAACGAATGCGTTTGACCTATAAACAAAAAATGCAGCACCTTGTACAGGAGCTACAACGACATTTTGGTCAGCAAATAACCGTGTTAGGTGAGCAATCAGGACTCTATGTATTAGTGAAGATAAAGTCTCCACTTTCTGAGCAGCAGCTGATCCAACAGGCGGCGACTTACGGTGTGAAGGTTTATCCGACAAGCCCCTTTTTTATCCATCAAAAAAATGAGGAACCAATGCTGCAATTAGGCTTTAGTAAATTAGCGTTGGAAGAAATCAAGCTGGGCATCGAGCTGTTAAAAGAGGCGTGGCAGCCATAACCTTCAACGTTACGGCTCTTACCATACCACTTAAAAATAATCAATAAATGTTGGGATACCTACTGGTAAAACCGCCTCGAGCAATGCAATTTCCTCTGTACGTCCCTGTAATCGTTCAATTCGTTCTAAATAGGTTGGACGTTTGTAGCCTAACAGCATAGTAGCCAGTGTTTGCACTGTTAAATGCACAGCATTCATGTCCAACGTCTCACTTACCTTCTGCACAGAAAGGTTTCCATCTTTCATTTTAATGATGTAGGTGCCATTATTCCACGCCACAGTGCGATCACTGACAGCTAGCTGAAGCTCGAAATTCTGACCAATAAATGGATAGCGCAGTAAAAATTCTTTGACATCGACGATTCTTGCCATGAAATAAGGCGATACCTTTTGAATGATCTCACTGTCCTCTAATAGAAAGGCTACCGCTTCATTACCGGTTGTTTTCCCGTAGACATTGTAGACCATCGAGCTGTGAGCCGAGACGAAATTCCATAAACCTTTACGAGCCTCTTCCTGCAAATAGACGATTTCATCAATGTAATAATTTTCCTCCATAATACGATAGAACATGTAGCCCTGTGCCACATCTTCTTCATCATAGTAGACCGCTGCCTGAAGGTTCACATCACTATCTATAAATTTCTCCTCCCAGAAATCCTCCTGAAACTTCTCGTTCCAGGCAATACTATTGCGCACCATTACCCCATGCGTTTTCTGCGCATAGCGTGCGTAGATAGCCACCACATCCTCATGCTTCGGATCAACTCGGCGAATTTTCCCATTAAGCCCTGCATAATGTGGAAGCTGTGTATCCTTCACTTGAAATTCCACAATATCACTCATAATTTCCCATCCCTTTTTGCGGTAATAAGGGATAGAATATGGAAATAAATAGGATATATAATGTCCTTCATTTCGCATACTTTGCAGACTTTCAATTATCAAACTCTCCATTAAGCCATGTCCCGAATATTCAGGGTATGTCCCAACTGCTGTGATGCCACCCATTTCATAAATCTTGCCATGCACATTCACCTCAAAAGGCAAACTTAAAATTTGCGATACAAGCTGTGAACCATCAAACCACCCGATAGCATGCCCTTCATTAAATTGCCTACTCTTAGCATTCACAAAGCGACGATCCTTGTGAATGGACATTGACATTTGAAAGACATAATTCAGTAAATCAATGGACTGTGCCATTTCATCCAATCGAATTTCTCGCATGATTAAGCCTTTTCGTTGATTCATGATTCCCTCTCCTCATCAAATAACTCTCTTAATATCGACTGTGGTGCATCTAAAAAACGTTTGGTCACAATATAATGAATGGTATCCTCATAGCGAATGGATTCAATTTCTCCTTGATCAAAACTATAAATCGTTGCATTCGGATAGCCAAGCAAAATGGGTGAGTGTGTAGCAATAATAAATTGTGCCTCATGCTCAAGGTCCTTGATTATTTTCAGCAAGCTCAGCTGCCTCGTTGGTGACAATGCCGCCTCAGGCTCATCCAATAAATAAATGGCTTTACCCTTAAAACGATTCATAAATAACGCAAGAAAGGATTCACCATGAGATTGATGGTGTAGTGATTTCCCACCAAAAGCAGCATATTTGTTTGGATGGCGCTCTAACAAATCAATATGACTGGCAAATTGATAAAATGTTTCTGATCGAAGAAAAAACCCATTCGATATTTTTGGCAGCCACGACAAACGGATATATTCCCCCAATGAAGATTCCGCCTTATGTACTTCATATAAATTTTGACGACCACCACCAGCCGTATTGAAATCGCAACGATCAGCAATCGCCTCCAGTAATGTTGATTTCCCCGAACCATTTTCCCCAACAAAGAACGTCACATTCGTTGGGAACTCCAGCTCATGCAAATCCTGCAAGCTTGGAATATTAAAAGGATACTCCTGTTTATTGGGAATCGTATCCTGTAACACCTTACATGACTTTAAATACATTTCATTTCCTCCTTACTCTTATTATAGCGAACATCCCTCAAGCTGAAACGTAATCCACCTACCTGTTTGATTGAAATGTTACCTTTTTATGTATCCACCCAAGCCAGCCCAACATAAATAGCCTAAAACAGCTGACGAAGTCCCTACCATTTTCACAACTCGCTATGAGATATTTCCCGAGAAATAAATAAAAAACATGTCGAAAGTTGCAATTACTACCTGTAGTATCATGTCATATTTTTGATTTTTTTATAAAAAAAGTGGACATTGACCTCCTCTCTAACTGATTAAGTGAATGATTTCCCTGCAACATGCAGTAGTGTTTTCCATTGCAATTTTATTTCGCAGTGGCTTGCTGAATGATTGTCTCTAATAAGCGGGGTGTCTCTCTTTTCGATTACCTTGGAACCCTTTCTGAGCGATTCCATCCACTTTTGGATTACTTTCATTACCTAAATTGATCCGATTCGAAAAAAGGTTCAATACCTATTTCTTTTAATAAGAATTTCCGATGACTTCTTTTATCTACCAAATGTTGTTTAGGTATTAAAATTTCTTCTCTTAATCGCTGAAACAAATTCGGGTTATGCTCTGGAAACCATTCCTCATATCTGATCCCTTGATTTATTTCTATTTTTATTAAAAATAAAACAATATCTTCATACATATAGGGGAATTCTTTCTCTATCTGCTCATGATGTGCTAACAGTGCATAAAGATAATCTTTTAAACGATAAAATCGCTTCTGGTCTAATGGATTTGAGCTCCATTTTTTATTTTCCTCCCACTCTTGTATGGGCTGAAATATCTGAAGAGAACCCGTTTCCCAAGTACCCAGCATACAAGTAAATGCAGCTATAGCGTATTTTCTTGTTTCATCATCTGGATCTCCAAAATATTTATAGTAATCCTCCCGATACTTACTAAAATTTCCGCTAGTATGATAACCCCCAATAGCAAAACCCTCCAACCCTCGTTTTGCTTGTTCAATGATATTATTTGTCATTCTACTTACTCGCCTCCTTTTCTTTACTATCTAATCATGTTAATATAACGTGATATTAACATAATTAACCAACCGGAAATGTAAAATATATTTATTCCATTCACCCACAATATGACTATTAAGTATTGTATGGGATTCTACGCCTCTTTCCCCTCACTAAGTTATAAACTTCTATAGGAAACTAATTACTAGTTTTCCTCTGTGCTTGGCTCTCTCATTTTATGATTACCTTCAGTAACTCGATGAGCGGGTTTCCTCTCTTTATGATCACCTCTAACGGCTTTTCGAACGGTTTCATTCATTCTTTGCTCACCATCTCCAAAGTTCTAACTATTATCTTTCGCTCATAAATTGAGTAACAATCAAAAGTCAGAAGGAGAATCGCGATGTTTGTGACGCATTACTACGAAAACAAGACGTCCGTTTTAAGTCAATTGCTCGTCAAGCTACCTACTGTGGATGAAGATATTCGCATTAAAGGGCGCAAGGCAAAGGTGTTGGAGGTACTTCAAGTTGATGACAACAATTTTCATGTGAAGATATTATTCGAAAAAATCCCTAAAAAGCAGCCTCTTAAAGAGCTTGGAAAGAAAAAGAGATAATCAACTAAAACATGGTTTATTCCCTTAATTTTCGGGAATAAAATAGGTAATGATTGCGAATCATTCACTTTAAATTTCTTCAAGCAAAACCGTTGACTTTTTAATTGATAACAATTATCATTATCAATAGATTATTTCTTTCTCCAAATTGCTTCATTCAGAATCCCCCTCTTTTTTGAATAAGCATGTATCAAACGGATATTCTTACATCAGACTAAGAGTATCCGTTTTTATCTGTACATGAGGAGAACTTTACATACTAAAGGAGCTGTTTTGACATGGATTATCGTATTGAAAAAGACACTATGGGTGAAATTAAAGTACCTGCTAATAAAATTTGGGGCGCGCAAACACAGCGCAGTAAAGAAAATTTCCAAATTGGTACAGAACAAATGCCAATCGAGCTTGTGCAAGCTATGACAATCCTAAAGAAAAGTGCGGCGATTGCGAATAATAAACTAGGCAAACTTTCTGATATTAAAGCAAATGCCATCGTGCAGGCTGCAGATGAAATTTTAAATGGTCAATGGGACGATCAATTTCCTCTTGTGGTTTGGCAAACTGGTAGTGGTACACAATCCAATATGAATGTGAATGAAGTCATTGCTCACCGTGCGAATCAACTATTAGAGGATGCTGGTGAAGCGGACCGTATTCATCCAAATGATGATGTCAATAAATCACAAAGCTCAAATGATACATTCCCAACAGCATTGCATATTGCGGCTGTTTTAAAAGTGGAAGATTATTTATTACCAAGACTACGTTTACTAAAAGCAACTTTGGAAGATAAAGCAGCTCAATTTAAAGACATTATTAAAATTGGTCGTACGCATTTACAGGACGCGACACCTCTCACATTAGGTCAAGAAATTAGTGGCTGGGCAGCCATGCTCTCAAAATCAGAGCATATGATTATCCAAAATATTGACTATATGAAGGAGCTTGCAATTGGTGGAACAGCGGTCGGTACAGGAATCAATGCTCACCCTGAATTTGGTGATCGTGTGGCTGAGGAAATTAGTGAGCTAACAGGCAAACAATTCACATCAGCTACAAATAAATTCCATGCCCTAACAAGTCATGATGAAGCAGTTGTAGCACACGGTGCATTAAAGGCTTTAGCGGCTGATTTAATGAAAATTGCCAATGACGTTCGCTGGCTAGCAAGTGGCCCTCGTTCAGGTATTGGTGAAATTACGATCCCAGAAAACGAACCAGGCTCTTCCATTATGCCAGGTAAAGTAAACCCTACTCAAAGTGAAGCAATGACAATGGTTGTCACACAAGTAGTTGGAAATGACGCAACGATTGCCTTCGCCGCTTCTCAAGGTAACTTTGAATTAAACGTCTTTAAACCAGTCATCATTTACAACTTCTTGCAATCAACTCGCCTATTAGCGGATACAATGAAATCATTTAACGACCATTGTGCAGTAGGCATTGAGCCAAACAAAGAGGTACTCGATCATCATTTACAAAATTCATTAATGCTTGTAACAGCGTTAAACCCATATATTGGCTATGAAAACGCAGCAAAAATCGCAAAACAGGCCCACAAAGAAGGCACGACCTTAAAGGCAGCAGCCATCGCAAGTGGCTTACTTACAGAAGAACAGTTCGATGAATATGTAGACCCAGCAACAATGATTTATCCGAACGTAAAATAATGAAAGCGACCATAAAAAGATTGAGGCTAATGGGCTTCAATCTTTTTTGTTTATGAGAAATATCTTTAGCATGGATGAAAGCAAAATTAAAAGACATGAATCTCGATAGACTATCGAATCCATGCCAAATAGCTTCCTAATGAAAATAATTGTATCTATCCTATGCAGTCACTTCATCGGAGAGTGGTTTATTCTGCCTCCTATGTAATCCATAACTCCATTACAGATGCTTATAACTAGTTAAAATTCTCTCAGCTTATTTTATCCAGCTTTACATTAAACGACAATTCATCGTCAATTAGATTAAACGTATCAGCTTTATCTTGTTTAGATAATTTAGAGATATAATGATAGTAGTTTGGTAATAATTCAAAATCATAATTTAAATAATCTCGTATTAATTGGTCATCTTGAAATTTTGAAACATCCCCGTCTAACAAATCATGTTTTATTAACTCTTTAGTGTTGTTCGTAAAATCAGATACTACGTATGAAAGAATATTGTTCTCATATCGTAAGTTTTCAGAAACACCTGAATAATTTAATAAAGATAGTAATGTCGCATTATTAAAATTCTGTTGGTTAATTAAAGATGAAACCTCCATTAAGTAAATCGATTCAAGGTGGTCATGATAAGGACTTTCAATATCTACTCCATTATACATTGCTTGTTTCTCAAAGGGTCTAATTCTCCCAGTTTTTAATAGTAATAAGTGATTGTGATTGCTTAGATAGATGTTTTTGGAAGTATCTAATCTAAGTAAATTATCTCCGTTTGGAAGTAAAGGATTTAATCGTTTTATCTCTCCTGTTGAAGTGTTTACTAAAAAAATACATTGATAAAAAGGACGTCCATAGTTAATTTCTCTTTTCGTAATAAAATACAACAAATATTGAGGATTAAGGTAAATTAACTTGGAATAATAGCTTTCATCCTTAATTTCTTCAGAAGAAAAATAATTATTTAAATTTAATGTGATAGCATGTATTTGATTAAATGTTTCAAGATTAATTCTATAAAAGTTTATGTTATTTTTTTCTTTTAGACTAAAACAAAATTCATTATTCATAATATCCAAAGCAAACTCGTCATAGCGGGTGTCTAAACGTTGTACATTTTTGATCGTGCCGTTTTTTAAATTAATCTCACAATGCGCAATACTAGCATGTTCTAATAAAATAGCCTCGAACTCTTCTTTAATTTCATTTGTAGGAATTAGTTGTTTATTATTCAAAAATATTCCCCCTTCAATATTGCTAATAAATATTTCACTTTGAGCTTTTACTCCTTTCTGGCCTCTGTATAAAGAAGTTTTTCGAGTTCGTCCACCTTGCTCCCGTCTAATTGGTGTGTGAGCCCATATGTTTCACCCTTGCCATCGTTATTGATGATTACGTTGAGATCGTGAAGTAATTCAGTGAAATACGTAAAACACTTAGTTAATTCTCCATAGGACTCAGCTGTATCAAGACCTTGCTGTTTCTCAACCGATATTACATAATCCAGATGTCCCATCAAAATCTGCAGTACATTTAAATTTTCAAAATCCTTTTGAAGGTCTTCCCCTTGAACCCTAAAATATATCATTTCCTTCGTGAGACGATCTGCCCTTAGATAATATTCGTCTACGTCTGTTGTTTTGTTAATATCTTGGGCATGATAGGCAATCCAAGCTTCCAACGTTGGTTCAATCTCATAGTTATTGAAGCCTTCAGGGGTTGATACATCATTCCAGATTTTCGAAGGGTTTACTGCTGCTACGTGTTTGATTGTTGTTTCTTCTGTTTTTACCTGTTCCCCTTTCGTTTCTCCTTCCTCGGTACAACCTATTAACAATCCACTTATCAATAGTCCTGTCAATACAACATTTACGAGCTTCATCTCTCTCACTCCTCTTTAGAAGGTTAGCCATTTATTATAATAATACCTTACACTAGTTAATTTTTATAATATTTTCCATTTAAAAGTTACGTTTAACATGGCTGATTCTCTATGTATCTCGCAGTAATAGCAAAATTAAAAGCCACCCTCATGATGAGAGCGACTTTCCTAACCTCCTAATATTCACTTTTCAATAGGGAAAAGATAGCGAGATCCACATACTTCCCTTTTTCAAATTCATGTTGCCTCAAAAGACCTTCTTGAGAAAAGTTTAATTTTTCCAATAGTTTGATAGATGCTGTGTTTTCTGGCTCTATTTTTGCTTCGATTTTATTGATTCCCATGGATGTAAAGGCAAAGTGGATGATCGAACTTAAAGCCTCTTGCATCACACCCTTCCCCCAATAGTCAGGGTTTAAATCATAGCCAATTTCTATACGATTATGCTCTTTTTCATAATTCAAATAGCCACATGTGCCAATCACCTTGTTGGTCTGAATTTCCTCGATTACCCATCTTAAGCCTTTTTGTTCTTTAAAAATTTTCTCATACCAATTGATTTCATCAATAGCATCTTCAACTGAAGCAAACAATGGTAATGGCAGGTACTTCACTACATTTTCATTAGAATAAAGTCTCAAAATATCTTGGCCATCATCCATTATCCCTTTTCGTAAAATAAAACGCTCTGTTTCCAATTGAGGAAAAACCGTAAATTCGAATTGTGTATGCATACTACTCCCCTTTTTCACCATTTATTAGCATTTTACTATTGAATAATAACACAAAAATCTCTCATACTCTCTTTTACTGCTATTACAAATCACTCGTTATTATAGTAAATTGATTACAACCAAATGGCACCAACTCCGTCTAATAATTGAAAGGGTGTGGAAGATGCTTGAACATGTGAGAACATCAATAGAAGTTAGCGGTGAATGTAGTAAGGAGGAGAGGCTTGAATGGTTGATGAAGGCATACGGAGATGACATAGCACGTCTTGCCTTTACGTATATGAAGCACAAGCAGCTTTCGGAAGATATTGCGCAAGAAGTGTTTATAAAGTGCTATGAGCATTTAGATAATTTCAGGAATGAATCTTCCTATAAAACATGGTTATATCGAATTACTGTCAATCTATGTAAAGATAAATTAAAAAGCTGGTCTTATAGAAATATTGTTCTGACAGAATTTTTCTCAAAAATTAAGAGTACTAGTCAATCCCCTGAGTTGGAATTAGTCGGACAGGAGGATAAACGATTACTTTCTGAAAAAATCCTTGCTCTACCAATAAGATACCGAGAACTCATTATTTTCTATTATTATGAAGAGCTGTCCTATAACCAAATAGCTGATTTGTTAGATTTGCGTTTACAAACCATTAAGTCTCGACTTCATAGGGCTCGACTTATGCTCAAAAAATCAATGGAAGGGTGCAAGATAAATGAATGATATGTTTAAAAATATAGGCAAGGCATTGGATGACACGGCATTCCAGGACATTCATTTTAATGAGAAACATAAAGAAAAAGTAAGGCAGAGGCTTCGAAAAGATTACAAGAAACAGCCCCAATTCCAATCCATTTTCAATCATTTGTTACCTATAGCAGTCATTGGTTTTTTTCTTATAGGAGCTAGCTATTTTATGGTCACGGAGCTGACAGTACAACCAGTTGATAAGGGAGACCGTTCACAAGAACCTATAATGGAAACTACTCTTTATCATCCCCCGATCCAAGAAGAATTTTACGGGGATATGACGAAAGAGGATGTCGTGAGTAAATTATTAAATTCGATTGATTATTTTCACTCAGCAGCTGGAAAATTTGAAGAACATAAAATTTCTCAAGACGGTTCCACTAGAACATTGGGTGTTACTTATAAAGTAAGTACCAAAAAAGAAGTTGGAGGCTATGAAAAAATAATCGCTTTAGATGATAACACGACGGGAATCAAGAACGATACACAGGAGTACTTTTATAACAACAGAAAGAGCTGGTTAAAATATACAGCACTTTATGGACAAAAAGTTTATACAGTTAGTGAAACGAAACAGAAATCAAAACGAGACGTAGTTACTCCTGAGCAAGCTTTTAGTATTGACTTGAAATATCCGCCTATTTCATATAATAAATTGAGAGAAAGACCTTCATTTGGAAGTTCAAGTATGTCGTTATTCGCTTATGAGAAAGCTGCTAGTTATTTAAGAAATATGGAGCATTGGGAGATTGAAAAACAAAATGAAGCGTTGTTAGGTCATAATACAATCGTATTAGCTGGGAAAATGGATGAAACGGTGACAAATAGTGAAAATTTAAAAGGCACGACAGAAGCGTTTCGTTTTTGGGTGGATAAAGATACTGGGATTCTCGTTAAAAGTGAAACATATGACCAAAATGGTGAGCTGACAAGCTATGTTCATCCAGAAAGGCTTGAAGTGAATGTATCTATTGACCCACAAGAATTTATTCCAGACTTAGAGGGCTATCAGCTTCCTAGCAAACAGAAAAAAGATTGAGGCTTATTGCTTCAATCTTTTACTTTATGAAGATTTTAATTTCTCAACATCAGCAAACATTTCTCAACTATTTCTACCTCATCTACTGACAGTTGGTCTAACAGCAGTGCCAGTTTTTTCTCATGTTCCTCTCCTTCTTCTCCTATCCAGCAAATGTAGATTTCGCAATAATCTCCTTTGGGAAGGAATTTTTTTAGAAAGTCACATACATGGTGAAAAGTTCTTTTGGCTTTTTCATAGTTATGGGGGGAATACACTTTATTTTCGTTATGCATTTGCCAAATGGGTTCTCCCTTTGTTTCGATTTCATATACATAGGGTGTTGTAAAATGCTTTGCCTGTACAATTTGGCGATTCTCTTTTACTGAGAAAAAATAATTTATGTCAACTTCATTTTCTGTATAGTCATCCTGTATTTCAACTGGAAAATTGAAGCCTATATAGGTTGCCATACTCATATTTTGCTCCTCCTATTAAAAAAACCCTGTAAATGTACAGGGTGTCAGCAACGTAGCTGTTGATAGTGTAAATAGACACGCTTTGGAGTTCGTGCTTCTACGAATTTTTCTTGCATCACCAATTCCTGGACCACGCTTTGAAGAAATTGCTTGAAGCAAAAAGGCTTCAAACGACGGGTTGTCCGCTTCCTTTTGTGAGGCTTGCTACCGTAGTTGGTCTACCGTGATGGCTGTTGCTTTGATGGTTTGGTGTTGCGGCGGTGTTTTTGGTTCAATATAGAGCGTTGTGTAATACGCATCCGCAATGACAATCACGTAAATAATGAATAGTAATCGTTTTGTTCAATGGTTCAAAAAAATCATTTCTCCCTTTTTTATAGCTGACAACGAAAACTTGTCTACTTATCATACGAGCAATTGATCAAAAGGTTTCAAAAATATTTAAAGGGAGACAAATTTCTGTCTCCCTTACGCCTCTAGGCTTCTGCCACCATCAT
Organism: Lysinibacillus sp. GW823-FHT02G10; assembly: GCF_058797135.1. Lineage (NCBI taxonomy): Bacteria > Bacillati > Bacillota > Bacilli > Caryophanales > Bacillaceae > Lysinibacillus > Lysinibacillus sp. GW823-FHT02G10. The sequence continues at coordinate 823,993 of NZ_JBXAJI010000001.1, read as the reverse complement.
TTTCCCAGCGATCAATGTCCCAGTGATCCTCATCTTTTTCTCTCAAAATACCCATTGCATTCAATGGAACGAATGACATTTTGTCCCTCACCCTTTTCAAGCGTTCTTCTCTAGTTTATGAAGGGAAAGGGGTTTTCGTTCATTGTAAAATAGGCTTAATTTTAAAGCCTAAGGCAATCGCAGCTCCAATGCAGCTAAAAAGACAGCCTAAAATTAAATAAATACTGAGTGTTGATTCGCCGATGACAACAGACGCAATACCACCAATCACGGGGAATAATGCAACCATATAGCCACTTTTTGCCCCTCCAATTCGTTCGACTAGTTTTAAGTAAAATAACCATGCGAAAAAGGATGCAATAAGCGTTAAATACAAGAGCGCCGATAAGTAGGTAAAGGATTTGGGTATTACGACTGTTTGTCCCTGTAGCCAAACAATGGCACACATGACTGCACTACCCACTGCAAAACCAATGGCATTCGCATAAATCGGGTTGATTTGATGCTTGGCATTTCGGGCAGAGCTTGCATCCCCAATGGCTGTTAGGACAGTCCCTACGAAGGCAATTAACACTCCTTTTAACTCCATATTATGTAAAGATGGATAAATCAGCACCCCCACGCCGATGACGCCTAAAATACCGCCAATTAAAACACGACGATGCAATGGCTCCTTGAGAAATATCCGTAGGGCGATGGGTGTTAGTATGACTTTTAATGAAAAAATTAATGTGACAATAGCAGCCGAGCTCCATATCGTCGCATAATACAGCGCTAAATAGCTGAATGCAAAATTACAAACGCCAAAAACGATGATAAAAGGTACATCGCCCTGTTGTGGTTTACCCTGTGGCTTCAAGAACCAAGCAAGGATGAAAAATAAAAGGGCTGTCATGACTAAACGATAGGTTAAAGATAATTCTAAACTGACTGGCGTTCCTTGAATTTTGACTGCAATAAAATTAAGACCCCAGACAATCAAACAAAAGATATACATAAAATTTGTCATGCTGTTTTAAATTCCTTCTCCGATGCTATTCCTTCCATCTTCCCATAATGATCGTGTGATAGAACCTGCCATCTGCAAGGCATTTATCATTTTTCAGAATGCCTTCCACTAAAAAGCCCATTTTTTTATAGAGCTGTATCGCTTTCTCATTGGTTTCTAACACTTCTAGTGCTATTTTGCGAATACCATTGGCATCTGCCCAATCAATGGATTCTTGCAGCAAGGCTTTTCCTATGCCATAGCCCCAAAACTCTTTACTGACTCCAACACCAAAGGTTACTTTATGGGCAAGCCTTTTGAGTGGAGAGCCCTCACATCTTGAGAACCCAACGATCCGATCACCGACAACCGCTACTAAACATAAATTTTTTGAGCTTTCGCTATCCTGTTGAATAAGCTGCTCAAAGCCTGCTCGATCAATCAATGCCTCGCCCTGTTCACGATCGAAGTTTTCCGTTTCACCGTCTAATTGCAAGCGTAAATCTGATAAGGCTTGGGCATCTTCGCGTCGGGCACAGCGAATTGTATAGGATAGCTCTTTTATCTGGAGCTCTTTCTGATCAATCAGCATGTTGGAATCCTCCAATTGACTGAATCCGCACAAAACGATTATGCCAAATGGATTCGTGATGTTGAATAATTTGTGGTGCTGCCAGTACATTACTATCTAAGGTGCTATGTGCATCTTCTATTAAAATATTATGATGGTAGCCATGACTAAAAGCACTACGGATTGTTGTATCAAGACAAAACTCTGTTTGAGCACCCGCGAAAATCAATTGGTCGATGTGATGCGCTTGTAAATAAGCTGCAAGCTCCGTTTGATAGAAAGCGTCCCACGTTGTTTTTTGAATCACTTGATCCTCCGCCTGTCTAAGTAATCCATGATACAGTTCCCAGCCTGGTTGACCTAATGCAAAATCCACATCATCTGCGTCTGTATGCTGAATAAAAATAACGGGTACTTCGTTGCGCCGTGCCCATGTAATGGAGGCATTAATATTTTTGATAATAGCTTCACTGTTCCAAAGATTTTGCTGGCCATCTAGAAAGAAAGCCTCCTGTATATCGATAATGATGAGTGCTTGTTTCATCGTATCCTCCTTTGTGCATCAGTAGTAACTTTTTTAATTGTACAGAAAACGATCTTCCATTAAAAGAAAATTTTGCACAACAAAAAGCACCTTTACAACATCGTAAGGTGCCTCAACTATGTACACTACCATCTAATACATGCCACTATTAGATGGTGTCATGCGCTCGCATCATTTGATATAGGCTAATGTTTGATAAACTTGGTGAACCGAATGATTAAATGCTTGCTGTTCCTCTTCGTTTAAATGCAATTCAATTACACTTTCAATACCAGCTCCCCCTAAAACAACAGGGACACCAATGCAGGCATTGTCTACTTGATATTCGCCCTGTAAATACGTAATGATGGGCATTACTTTCCGTTGATCCTTCACAATCGCTTCAATCATTTGGACAATGGCGGCAGCTGGGGCATAATAAGCACTGCCATTGCCAAGTAGGGCGACAATTTCGCCTCCACCTTTTCGCGTTCGCTCCACTAATTGCTCAATCTGTGCTTGTGGCATTAATTTTTCTAATGGTATTCCTCCGACATACGTATAGCGAACGAGTGGCACCATTTCATCGCCATGTCCACCCAAGACGAAGCTCGATATATCCTCGACAGCAAGCTGAAGAGCCTGTGCGATAAAGGTATTAAAGCGCGCTGTATCTAAAACACCTGATTGTCCCATGACACGATTTTTGGGAAAACCCGTTGTTTCCAGACAAACATAGGTCATAGCATCGACAGGGTTACTTAAGACGATAATATAGCTAGTTGGCGCATAACGTTTGATTTGTTCGCTTACCGTGCGGATGATTGCCGCATTTGTATGAATTAAATCCTGCCGTGTCATGCCAGGCTTTCTTGCAATACCTGCCGTGATAACCACAATATCAGCATGAGCTATTTCCTGATACTTTGAAGTAGCCGTCACCTGTACGTTAAATCTTTCTATTGGTCCAGCTTGGAGAATATCTAATGCCTTCCCTTTCGCAGCATTTTCGAAGTCTGGTAAATCGATAAGCACAATATCCCCGATCTGTTTCTGTGCGACCATTAACGCTACGGTTGCACCTGTATGTCCAGCGCCAATGATGGCGATTTTGGGTCGCCTAAAGCTCATTTGCCTCCCCCTCCTAACGACATAGATTCATCGACTACTTATCTGCCTGCTCATCCTCTACAAGTTTTGTTTGTTGAGGCTTCTGGCGAGTGCTTGTTTTTTTGGCTGCTGCCTCCGTCACTTTTATCGGCTGTGTTTCATCAATAATCGCTGTGAATACTTCATTGGCTGCTCGTGGAATTACATGTGCGCTTAGTAGCGTGCTCGTTCGCGTTGCTGCCGCTTTACCAGCATCAACCGCAGCCTGTACTGCACCAACATCTCCCTCGACAATAATGGTTACGATACCACCGTCTACTAGCTCCTGTTTCACTAATTGGACATTGGCTGCCTTTAGCATGGCGTCTGCAGCTTCAATGGAGCCAATCAAGCCATACGTTTCAATCATTCCTATCGCTTCTGTCACTGTGCTCACCTCACGATTCATCTGTGCCATCTATAATGCCCACAACAATGGCATCAATTGGACAAATACTGGACGTAGAAAAACTTCGTACAGCAGCACTGCCCATTGTTAAAATGACGTTATCTCCAACACCTGCACCTATACGATCTGCCGCAACAATTTGTTCATCACTCAGTTGACCATCCAGCTTTATTGGCTGGATAATGAGTAATTTCAATCCCTGTAGCCCTTCCTCTTTACGTGTTGCCCAGATATTTCCGACCACTGTTCCTATCCGCATGCATCCTCATCCTTTTTCGTGAAACTGAAGTTCAATTTCTAATTTTTCCACGGCCTCCTTCGCCAGTGCCGTCAACCTTGCCTCTTTGGGGACTATCACTGTCTCACCTTGATAACGGCTTACATCATTTGCCGTTATAATCTTGTGGTTAATTTCAATTGGAGGACTGACGAAGTTATTGTAAGGCTCTCCTGCCATCTTGCCTGTTATAATTGTACCCGTTTCACCCTGTTGGATGAAGCCTGCGTTTGCTTCATCTGTATCAATATGCATTTCTAAATGATAGTGATCAGCCACACGAATTTTCACTTGCTCAAAGGTAATGGGACGTCGCCCTTGCACCTTAACGGAGACGTATTGACCGTTCTGAACCCCTAACTGCTGTGCATCAGCAGGTGCCATATGAATATGTGCTTGTGCGATAATGACCCCTTCTTGTAAAATCAAACTTCCTCTAGGTCCTACCAGTATACAGCTAGCTGAGCCAGCAATTTCTCCCGATTCACGCAAAGGTGGTTGAATTCCTAGGGCAATGGCATCTGTATGACTAATTTCAATTTGTGTGAAGGTGCGAGCAGGACCTAATACACGTACATTTTGGATGATTCCTTTTGGTCCCACCACCTGTAGCGTTTCATGTGCTGCAAACTGACCGGGTTGAGCTAACATTTTTTTTACACTCAGCGTAGCACCTTTGCCAAATAGCTGCTCGACATGCTCTTGTTGTAAATGAATATGCCTTGCTGAGATACCTATAGGAATTTCATTGGGTGTAGGAGCTGCTTCTTTTTTAGGTAGTAATTCGGCTATGACATCATTAACAATTTTTATTATTGCTTGTTCATTCATATAGCCACCTCACTCATTATTGCATTTTTAAAATCGCTTCCAATTCTGCATGTGGTCGCGGAATCACATGTACAGATAATAGCTCTCCAACACGTTGTGCAGCTGCTGCTCCTGCATCTGTTGCGGCTTTCACAGCCCCTACATCCCCACGAACAAGCACCGTGACAATACCGCCACCCACATGGACTTTACCCACAATATTCACGTTGGCAGCCTTGACCATTGCATCAGCTGCTTCAATAGAGCCCACTAAGCCCTTTGTTTCAATCATTCCTAATGCGCCTAAATTCATTTCGTATCCCTCCTTCTATTAAAATGCCTCTGCATCTTCAGGTAATGTTTGGCCACCATCAATAATGATCGATTGACCCGTAATAAAGCCTGCCTCCTTACTACTAAGGAACAATGCAGCATACGCTATATCCTCCACACGACCAAGGCTGCCAAATGGAATCGCCTTCGCCATCTTCTGTAGATAGGTGTCACCAAGACCATCTAAGCCTTCTGTTGCGATATTTCCTGGTAACACGGCATTGACCGTAATATGATAGGGTGCTAATTCAAGAGCCGCAGTCCGCATAAACCCTAATTGAGCTGCCTTACTTGCGGCATAATGTGTCCATCCAGCATAACCAGTCACTGGACCCGTTATCGACGAGGTAATAATGACCCTGCCAGCATTCGCTTTCTTTAAATGGGGCACGCAAGCTTTGACAGCAAACATCGTTCCTCTGGCATTGACATTTAATACCTGATCCCAATGGTCCGTCGTCATGTCCTCTAGTTTCATCGAGGGAAAAATACCAGCATTGGCACATAAAATATCGATGGAACCAAAAGAGCTAGCAACCTCCGTAGCCATGCTTTCAACAGATTCATAGTTTTCAACATCAACAGTGGCAGCAGAAGCGGAGAATCCTTGCGCTTGTAATTGATTTGCTACATCTGTGGCAGCTTCCATACCTCTTGCTGCAATCACCACATGAGCACCCTGTTCAGCAAATACGGTAGCAATCCCCTTCCCAATTCCTTTACTACCACCAGTAACTATGACAACCTTCCCTGTTAAATCGACCTTCAACTCGTTCCTCCACCTTTCCTTTTATTCATTTTAAGTACTTGGCTTTTTCGCAATTTCTGTTACTAATCCATTCACCGCGATATCTGGCCTTAAAATAGTTGAAGAGGCAATCCATTGGTTGGCTGCTTTAGCTAGTTGTGTACCAATGGCTATCGCTTCCTGAATGGCCGCTGTGTCCCCTTCAATGGCAATGGTTACTAGAGCCAAATCGATGGTTTCTTGTCGAAGTATTCGAATATCCGCTGCTTTAAGCATAGCATCTGCGATTCGTATTGAAATCGCAAGTCCTCTTGTCTCCACAATACCAATCGATTTCATGTAACAACACTCCTGCTAATATCTTTGTATCGTCATCCCTTTTTCCTGAATCATTTCTTGTGCTAGTGCTGTAAGTTTTGTGTGGGCAGGTAGTGTCAGCCGTTGCCCCTTGTACGATTGAAGCATCTCTGCTGTCAAATAGTTTGCCACTATAGTCGAACGAGCCGGTTCCTCTTGCTGCTTTAAAAATCGAATAAGCTGTGCAAATAACTGAATGTCACAGCCAAACTCCTTTAAGCGCTCTATATGATGCAGCAACATTTTCATGTAAGGATTCGGTTCCTTTGCTGTGACAACAGCAGATAATTTTTCATTTGGAATTAAAATTGCTGTTTGATTGCTAACCAGCAACTCAGACAGGTACAAGGCTGCCGGTGTAGTAGGCAAGCCTTGGGCACTGCTGACGATAAATGCTTGATCCACTTCGAGAAAAACAATAGCATCGTAGAATAGCTGAGTGGGACTTGTGGTTTCATTTGCCTGCCACTCCTCAACATGGCAATAGCTTTGTAATACGTCCACCTGTTTCTTAGAAATGGTCGTATGAGAATGGACAAGCAAAAGTCTTTTATGCTTTTTATCCATCATCGATATGACTACTTCTTCGATGATTCTCTGTAATTCTTTTATATCCATACCTGTCACTCCATTTTGATAAGCTTGCCAATCGAATGCTGTTGAACAGCGGCGGCATTCGCTTCATCTGTATCTACATGCATCTCAAGGACGAATGCTGAGGAGACACGCACAACCACATTCATTAATCGTAGCTGACGTCCATCCCCACAGATTTCAACCGTCACAACTTCCTTATCTTGGACATTGAAGGCAGCAGCATCGGATACAGCCATATGAATATGTGCTTGTGCAATAATCAATCCTTGTGTTTTATGGAGAGTTCCATGAGGTCCAATCAATGTGATTGATTCAGATTTTTCTAAGTCGCCTGACATACGAATTGGTGGTGTTACGCCAAGCTTGATGGCATCCGTTTGACTGATTTCGACTTGGGTTGCAGTGCGAAATGGGCCTAAAACCCGAACCTTGTCAATTTGGCCTTTGGGTCCCTTAATCGTTAGAACATGCTGTGAAGCAAATTGACCTGGCTGGGAAAGTTCCTTCCATTTCTGTAACGCTGCGTCTCTACCAAATAAATAATAGAAATCCTCCTCATTAACATGACAATGACGGGCAGAAATCGCAATCGGGATACTTTGATTTGTAACTTCAGTGACATGTATTTGATTGTTTGTCATCACAATCCCTCACTTTTCACTTAGGTAAAATTGCGTATAATTCCGAATGAGGGCGTGGAATAACATGTACCGATAATAGTTCACCTACTCGACGTGCGGCCTCAGAGCCTGCATCCGTCGCTGCCTTGACTGCCCCGACATCACCTGTCACCAGCACCGTCACAATGCCGCCACCAACATGTACTTTCCCTACAATATTGACGTTTGCTGCCTTCACCATGGCATCTGCCGCCTCAATTGATCCGATTAAGCCTCTTGTTTCAATCATGCCTAAAGCTCCATTTATCTCTACGCTCATTTCCTTTTCCTCCTCTAATTACTTAGCTTTGTGAGTACTTCCTCTACAATCTTTTCAATGGACAACCTGTCAATAGACACCCCTTCAATTGCTTGCATCGCTGGAGCCTGTATATTTTGTGGATGCTGTGGGGGAGGAATCGTTAGTGCCTTCACACCATAGGCCACTCTTTTTTTATTTAATAAATGATGTGCAGAAATATTATCACTCGTAATATTTCCCCCATAGGCCCCACAGCCCAATGTAAAGGAAGGCGTTAAACTTGTCGTACCGCCTGCAGCCCCAACAGATGCTAAAGTATTGACTAATATTCTGGACACGGGCATTTGAGCGGCAAACTGCTTAACAAAATGTTCATCCTGTGCATGAATAGCCAGGCTATGTCCTCTCCCTCCAACGTCAAGCAAGCGACGGCAAATCTTTACGGCTTCTTCCTGAGAACGAGCCGTATAAAGACCTAGGATGGGAGAAAGCTTTTCCATGGAAAATGGATACTCCTTCCCAATCTGATGTTCCTCCGCTACTAATACGCGTGTATGCCGAGGGACATCAATATTGGCCATATGGGCTATTACGGTTGCTGGCTTCCCGACAATTTGGCTATTTAATGTACGAGCTACTGGTGAAATCACCTTTGCTAATTTTTCCTTGTCCTGCCCACTTAGAAGGATGGCCCCATTTTCTGCTAAAGCAGCCATCACCTGTGCTTTGACCTCCTGATGTACGACAATAGCTTGTTCTGTGGCACAGATCGTACTATTATCAAATGATTTACTATCGATAATTTGCTTCATTGCCTCGTTCACATTTGCTGTGCGATCAATATAGACAGGAACATTCCCAGGGCCAACACCATAGGCTGGTTTCCCTGAGCTATAGGCAGCTTTGACAAGCCCTGCTCCACCAGTTGCTAAAATTAGCTGTACATCACGATGATGCATAAGTTCCTCTGTTCCTTTTATTGTTGGATGGCTAATCCATTGAATAAGTCCCTCTGGCGCCCCTGCACGAACGGCTGCCTGCTGACAAATTTTCAATGCCTCGATGGTGCAGTTGACTGCTGTTGGATGAGGACTAAAGACAATGGCATTTTGCGACTTTAAGGCAATTAGCGTTTTAAAAATGGCTGTAGCAGTCGGGTTCGTGACAGGTGTAATTGCCGCAATAACACCGAATGGATAAGCAATTTCCACCTGCCTTGCTATCCTATCCTCATGTATAATGCCGATTGTCTTTTCATGCCGAATGGCTTCATAGACACCTTGAGAAGCCAACTCATTTTTTATTTTTTTATGTTCAATAATGCCCATCTTTGTTTCCGTAACAGCTAATACAGCAAGATTTTCTGCCTGTTTATAAGCAGCTTGGGCAATGGCCTCTACAATTCGATCCACCTGCTCTTGCGTAAAGCTGGCATACATTTTTTGCGCAATCGAAGCGGCTGCTATTCCGTCTCTTGCCTCTTGTATCGAAACCAAATCTTGGTCTCTCACCATATGACGAACCTCCCGTCATGTAAATTTTTTTAGGGCAATTAAGTCGCTCGAATTAGCTACAGAGACAGTGCCTGATGATTGCTGGTGCAGACTTTGCCAATGCTGTAATTCATGCGTAGATAATGCTACATATGCAGGGGCAGTTGTTTGCTGCGTCTGATGTTGGTTTTCTTTTATTAATCGAAATGATTGCCATTCCTGTAATTCCTCATTTGATAACGTTTTAGAAGCTTGTTCAGGCTGAGAGCCTTGCGTTAGTTTTTCCAATACCAATTCAGTAATCTTGGCAATTAGCTGATTGTCCATATGCTCACTCCTTTTCGATTAGCATGGTGAGAACAGATTCGTCATACGCTTCAATAATTGCGGTTGCATCAGGTAAATAATCCTTTGGGTATGTGGCACTAGGAATGATGCCAATTGAAAAGCACATGCCAGCATTTTTAGCAAAGAGCATATCTGCATTCGAATCGCCAATCATCACGGCTTTCTCAAGCGATACTTGAAACTGTTCCTTTGCCACATATGCTAAGTCTGGGAAGGGCTTACTGGATGTAGCTTGGTCACTTCCTAGAACGAAATCAAACAAAGCTAATAACTCTAGCTGTTGTAAATGAGATTTGGCTCGTGCCGTTTGATCAGCTGTAATCACCCCTAATTTCTTCCCTTTATTTTTTAAGGTTATTAAGAGATTACGAATACCTGGTAATGCCTGTACCTTGCTATTTTCCTGCTGCGATGTGGCTAAGTTGGAAGCTGCTCTCGCAAGTGTTACCCCTTTGCTCCATGGGATTCCCTGCTGATAGAGTAAGAACGCCACGATCGTCTCAGCTTCTTGTATACTTCCAATAGCTAGAGGACTCGTTGGGTCAATCGTTGTTCCATTGTCATTAACCCCTATGTTTCTTAAAAAAGTTTGTAAGGAAAAATAGATCTCTAAGTCTGAATTTTCAGTTAAATTAGCATATAAATTTTTGGCCCAGGCAATCCATAAAGAATCCATTTCTATGATTGTTCCATCCTTATCAAAAATGACCCATTCCACTTTTGTCATAGGAAAACCCATCCCTTTATTTATTCTCGTATAGCCTCTATTGGCGATACTGGTGCTTGCACCTCAACCTGCACTGTAGCGTCCTTCGCAAAGCGTTCCTCTGGTGCATCCTCGTTAATATGGTGTCTTGCCCACACCCAATAATAGATCGTTGCCACAGCAAAAACAGCCAAACAAACGATGAAAAAAGTCAAATTCGCAAAGAAGCTCGCAAAGATAGCAATGACGGCTAGCACAAGTGAGACAATAGGCGTAAATGGATACAGCGGTGTCTTAAAGGTACGTACTAAATGAGGTTCTTTTTTACGCAAAATCAACACCGATAAATTCATCGTAATATACGATACTAATGCCCCAAATGTAGAAATTAAAATTAAATCATCTGGATTAAATAAAATGACTAACACTAACCCGATAAAGCCTGGCAAAATAATGGCCATATATGGTGTCTGACGCTTTTTATGCATCTTCGATAACATGCTTGGCAAATAGCCTGCACGTGATAAAGCATAGACCTGACGAGAGTAAGCCAAAATCACACCCGAAAAGCTTGCAATTAGTCCTACTAAGCCAACAGATGCTAAAATCTGCGCCAACCAATACGTATTTCCAAAAACAGCGGCAATCGCTGCTGGCAATGGATCTTCAGCAACCGTCATGACATCGATGCCAGCTAGCCCAATGGCAACAGTTGTTGTCAAAATGGATAAAATCAGCAAGGTCACCATACCTGAAATTAACCCCTTCGGCATGTCCTTCTGCACATCTCTCGTCTCCTCCGATAACATAGGCAACATCTCGATTGCTAGGAATAGCCACATCGCATAGGGCAATGCTGACCAGATGCCTTTAAATCCACCTGGTATAAGATCGCCATTCTCAGGGAATAAATGGCCCACATTAATTTGCGGTAAACCAACGAAATACATTAAGACTAGTAAGCCTAAAGCAATAAAAACAAGCACCATTTCGATCGTGGCATATTCTTTAATGCCAATAATATGAACCCCCATGAACAGAGCATACATAAAGGCAGCTGCCACCACTGTCGGTACGGCTGGAAACAAAAAGCTGATATAGCCCCCAATACCAATCGCGATAATTGGTGCGGCAATGACATATTGCAGCACGACACCAACTCCTGTAATAAAACCGATATAACGCCCCATCGCCCGTCGAGCAAAGGAGTAAGGTCCTCCTGCATAAGGTAACATCGTCGATAATTCAGAAATACCTAAGGTCATCGTTAAATACATAATCGCCATAAATAATGTGGCAATGAGCATTCCTAAAAAACCAGATTGACTTAAACCAAAATTCCAGCCAAAGTAGTTCCCAGAAATCACAATGCCGACGCCAATTGTCCATAAATGGATGGGTGTAAGGGCTTTCTTTAATACGATGATTTCATCCTTTTTCGAAGACATGTTATTCGCCACCTTTTATCGTTATTTAGTTGGTACAGTCTTGATACTTTTCTACATAGGCTTTCACTAAATCATCACTCTGAAGCGTGTAATTTTCACCAAGTAAGCGCGTTGTCTCATTATCACGACTTCCAATCCACGAAATAAGCTGTAGTCTTCTCATTAATATAAAAGTTGGAATCATTTCTTTTTCTGCGTCTGTTAATAATCGAATTTTGCTATAGCCCTTAACCCATGAAGCGATCAACTCATCAAGATAAGGCATATGCTCAATAAAGCTCACCGATGTTGCTAAATCATATAAAAACCACCCAAAACCACAATCATCAAAATCAATCACTTTAATTTCGTCCCCATAGATGAGTAAATTAGCTAAGCGTAAATCCGCATGGATAAGACCAAATCGTGTTTTATCTTTACCAAATGCCTCAAGCTTCTTTTGAATGATATGTGATGCTTCCTCATATAAAGCGATTCGTGCAGGGGTCATTCCTAGTCCATCCTGCCATCTCGCCCATTTTGGAGATTGACCTAGAATCGTGTCATAGTCCCATGTCATGCGCTGAAAGGCTTGGTAATAATCATGCTGCTCGATTGTGTGTTTATGGAACATGGCTGTAATTTCGCCTAATGTTTCAAATTGCTGAATTAAGTCATCTTCATTATTCTCATCAGGAGCATTGCCCTCCAAAAATGTAAATAATGTGCTATAATATATCGTGTCATTATACGAATGAGCATGTACGTAGTCACCGTCATCTGCTCGCATCGGTAGTGATACATCAATAGGAGATTGCTCATGGAGCGAGTTTAACCAGGCAATCTCCGCTTCGATCTCCTCTTTTTTATGGTAATTTGGTCGGCTGATCCTCAGAATATATTTTTTGCCCTGCCCATCTTCTACGAGATACGTCGCATTTTCGGAATAATCAATCATTTTACAAGATGCTTCTAGTAAACAACTAAACTCCTTTAATGCATCATTTGCTGCTTGATGAAAGTTGGAAAGGACCAATTCTAAATCTATGAAATCCATTTGACCCATCTAGAAAACCCCCTGTTTACTAAATTGACAAGCTTTCTTTCCTTTAATAGCGTGCAAATTTCACAAGCTGCGCTGCTTCTTTTATGCCCGCCTCACATTTTTCAAGCAATTCATCACAGTACGCTTTATCACATAATAGCCCTGGCTTAAATTGCAACACACGTGTATCCAGCATTGAATAAATGGCCCATACACCATGTTTGTACAAGGAGCTCATCACATATTTAGCCCCTTCAGGATGATTAAATTCTAGGCCCATAACAACGCCAAGCTGACGAATGCCCACAAAGAAATCAGGATATTGTTGTTGAATACGCTCTAAACCACTTCGTAGATAACGAGCAACATATTCTACATTCTTTACTACTTCAGGACGTTGGGAGATTTCTAATACTTTCATCGCCACTACACAACCTAGTTCTGCTCCACCAAATGTAGAAATATGGGCTAGTCCATCTTCTTCCATCCAGCCGCCTGCTCGTTCATTGACCACTGTAGCTGCAATTGGATAGATACCGCCACTTAGCCCCTTTGCTGTCACCAGAATATCCGGTTTCACGCCATAATGCTCAATTCCCCACAGCTTACCTGTTCTCATCAAGCCCGTTTGCACCTCATCTGCAATATATAATGCCCCGTATCGTTCACAAAGTGATTTGACATCAGCCAAGTAATTAGCAGTGGGCAAGGGGAAACCATATGTCGCAGGAATAGTCTCGATAATTACGCTAGCTACATCCCCTCTAGCAAGCTCTCGTTCCATTGCCGCCAGATCATTGAAAGGTACGTGCACAAATTCATGGGGACTGCCCTCACTTAAAAATGGTTTTGAATAGCGTTCATTGCCAAGCGAAACTGCAAGACCTGTGTGTCCATGATATCCATTTTTAATGGAAATCGTTTTTTTACGTTTTGTAGCATAACGCGCACACTTTAGAGCCACATCAATTGCTTCACTTCCACCACTAGAGAAAATAGAATATGTTAAGCCTTCTGGTGTGCAGGCTGCTAATTTTTCAGCTAACTGTGCACGTGCAGTAGATGGAAAATGATGATTACCAATGTCAAAATAATTGGTTCCTTCCACTAATGCAGCAATGACTTCTGGATTACGATGGCCAAGGTTATATGTTCCGCCATTGAGATGCGCATTCATTAATTTTTTGCCATCCACATCGTAGAAATAATAGCCCTCTCGTTTCCCGATAACGACATCAACACCATCGATTTGCCACTGTTTCGTTTTTCCTGGATTCCACCAGTCAATTGATTTTTGTAAGGTTGCCTGTTTATTTGCAAAATAGTCCATAGTTTCCACCTTCCTATACATTGACGTCATCCAACATTTCACCTGCAATGAATAATTCCACTTTTTTCTGCTGTAATCGTTCCTGCCATTGTGTGGAGCTCTTTTGATCTGTAATCACCATCGAAACGTCCTCTAAATGACAAATATGCGCAAATGTAGAGACACCAAATTTCGTATGGTCTGCTAAAATAATCGTATTTTCTGCCCGCTCTATTAATTTCTTTGAAATCGCTGCGCCCGTAATATCATAGTCGGTAATACCATCTGCTAACGAAATTCCGCCTGCAGCAACAAAGGCTTTATTTGCCTTTAGTTGATTAAAAAATAAATCAGCTAATGGACCTCCCATAAATTTTTGTCGATGTTCATATTCTCCTCCCGCAAAGAGCACCTTCCCTTGAAAGCATTCTGCGGCTAATGATAGAACTGGGAGTGAATTTGTGACGACAATGACGTTGGGCTTATCACCTAAATAACGAACGATTTCATAGGCTGTTGTACCATGACCGATAAAGATAACATCACCGTCTTCCACAATACTTGCAGCAGCCTTACAAATCCTTCTCTTCTCTATATTGTTAAGTGACGTTTTCTGTTCAAAGGTCCTCTCATACTTTTCCTTTGCCTTCACAGCCCCCCCATAGACTTTGTGTAGAAGCCCTTCCTTCTCCAATCGATCCATATCTCTACGTATAGTCTCGCCTGATACATTTAATAGCTGCTCTGCATCACTTACCTTCACTTTTCCTTCTAAATCTAAAATATCTAAAATCACTTTTTTACGTTCCTCAAACGAAAGAGACATACATCATCACTCCAAACACAAAGTTAAATCCAACAAAATCCACAAATCCAACACTTTATTTCTGTATTTATGTGGATTTGTTTTGAATTTTAAATAATAGTTTAATAATTGTCAATACTCTGAATTTTATTTTCTGTATGATTTTTTCTCTCTAAAGCCACTTATTTCTCTTAAGCGTAAAATGAAAACTCCACAAAAAACCAATTTCAGTTGTCTCCAACTGCTCTCTAAAACCTTTTTTAAAATATTTTTCTACAACTATTTTTTCCCATAAAAAATCCCCCTTCATGGTAGAAACCATAAAGGGAGATGACGAGATTATTTTGTTAATTCCTCTACAAATTCAACAGGTACGTATGTTTTGCCAGATTCTAATAAAGCAGGGGCTACTTTAAATTGGCGAAGCGCTTTATTATAACCATATTCTTTTTGACCTCGCGTAATTGTATACGAAAGGGCTCCTTTTGAAACAATGGCACCTTTTTGCGTTACTTCTACTTTAAAGCCTAGCTTTTCAGCGATTAAGCGTAGCGGCACCATTTTTGTCCCATCTACTTCGTAAAAGTCTTTATTGATAATTTCTTGAACCGCTGAATCAACTGGAGCTGGAGCTGGTGTTGGAGCTGGATCCACTTCAACAGGCTCTTCCTTCTCAATTGTATCTAATACTATCACTTTTGATGGCGGTGTTTGAGCAGGGATGCTCATCGTTGCGATTGTGTAGAACACCACTAAATGCTGCTCTTTTAAATCGTCCACTTTCACAGCTTTGCCAGTAGCACTTGCTAGCTTCGTGTCTTCCCCAACATTTAACTTGAGGTTATTTTCAGTATCCACTAAATCTTTATTGAAGAAATCCACTTCCACGCTACCCATTTCTTCTGTTTCTACAATGATTACTTCTGGGTTGTATTGTGGTGGATAAATCGCAAGCATCGGCTTCTTGGCATATGAGTAAGCTGACACCTTATCTCCTTTTTGAAGCTTGGCTTCTTTTCCCATATTGTCAAAAACTAATGAGTCTTTATTGGCAATCACAATATTTGTATTGTCACCATCAACCACTGTATAGTATGTGGCATTTTCACGTACTTCTACGTTTTCAACTGTACCTGTCACTTTAATAAAAATAGGCTGCACTTGTTGCTCCGAAGTTTCTGCGTTAATCACAGTAGCCTCTCCTTCGTTCGCTGATGCAGTTGGAGCTCCAATCGCGCCCCCTAATAATAATGCTGACATAGCAAATGGTACGACTTTCGTCATTTTCATACAAAAAGCATCTCCTTCATTTTCCCGAATTCAATAAAGTAGTCGTGTTCACACGAAAAAGGTTACAAACTGTCTCCATTTTTATGGCTAGAGCTTTGCTTCCTCATTTTGAGCGATAGCGATTTGCGAGCGACTTCTCTTGAATATTCGATTTACTAGATGGCGGTGCTTTGCTTTTGGATATTCGCTTCTTCGCAATTTTATTCTCCCCTGATCAAAAGATAAATCTCAGACGATTCAGGATGCGCTGTAAGAAATACTGGTTTTCGCTTTGCTGGGTTCTTAGCTCACGGGCGACGTCGGGGTGGTCAGTGATGACGCCGCTGACATTTTTTTCGATAAAGGTTTGCAGGGAGCGGTCGTCATTGAGTGTCCAAACAAATAAATCGGTCGGATGTTGCTTCAATTCTTCGATAAGCTGCTCCGTTACCCAGGATTCCTCCAATGCGATAAAATCAACATTTTCCTCCATCGGTCCAATATTGAGTGCATAGACAATACCGACTCGCAAATTCGGCACCAATTTTTTTAATTGCGTCATTTTCTGTCCATCAGCGGATTGCACATAATAGGAATCTAGCACCTTGTATTTTCGTAGCTTCTCTACTAATTTAGGTAAAACATCTTCTGTTTCTTGACCATGCACCTTTAATTCGATTAGAAGCGCCACATCTAACGCTTTGGCAATTTCAATACAATCATCTAATGAAGCAATTTTATCGCTAAAGCCATTTTGATGAATGGTTAACGTTTTTAGTTCGCTCAGGGTCATATTCGCAATAACACCATTTTTACCTGCTAACCTTCGTAATGTTCGATCATGGAAGACGACGAATTCCCCATCCACCGTTTGTTGAATGTCGATTTCAATTAAATCTGCCCCCGCATTGGCTGCACTCACCAATCCACTAATTGTATTTTCTACATTGCCTGCTACATAGCCGCGGTGGGCAATAATTTTGGTATCTGGCGCATAGACACTTTTCTCTAATGAATTGATATTCATCATACTTAATACGAGAAACACAATGCCACTGATCAATAGTAATGGCTTATAGTGCCGCTTCCGATGTGTAGTTCCGCTCACTTTTCCTATAACTAGCGTATTATACGTGATGGCGACCATAACTTGTGAAAACATCGCCTGTAATAAACTAAATAGCACCACAAAGACCATTTCTAAAAAGGCTAGTGTCAGCCCAGCCGTAACCAAGGCTGCACTTGGCATTAAACGTTCAATTAAATAGAGGGGAAACGTAGCGACCACTGTGATACCAAGCATCATCAACAGATGACCTGTTAAAAGCATAGCTAGTAGCACGACTAGTTCAAATAAACCACGCTTGGAAAATCGCCAGCTTTGCTTAAAAGAACGCAAAATAGAGATGTTCGGCTGGATTGTAAAGATAGGTAACGTTAAGATGCTTCGAATACCTATCATCACGATGATGCTTGCCACCGCAGCATATGCTAGCCTACCCGCTTGACTACTCATGATTTCTTCAGTTAGAAAATGTGGAAGGGAGATGGATTGAGTCAATGTAAGGGGTAGCATAAAGGAAGCTAGTGGCATTAATAGTGCTAAATAGACGATGAGAAATAGAACTTGCACACTAAAAAAATAGACAACCTTGCGATTTAATTGTTGCCATAAAGGAAGAAATCGGTAACGAAGTCCTCGTTGCTGATGAAAGGCCATGAGAAATAGAAAGCCCATCTCATAATATACAAATAATAAAAACAGCAAAATTAATAGACAAATCATTATCATCACAAAGGGATGCGTCACAAAGCTTTGCCAATTTTGCTCAGTAATATGTGTAAACCCTGTTACTCGTAGCATGAGCTTCAAAACGATAGAGGTTACAGGGATCATTAATAAAAACTGAAAGATTCTAATTAATGCAAAAACCTGTACATAATCGAATCGATAAACATAAATATTATGGACAGCCTGTCGCATTACTTGTCCTGCCTTGTGCACATACTCACCCCTATCATGCTGTTAAAATCGCTCACTACTAACGTATGTTTTGACTGCTATGACCCATTCCTCGAAGCCAATAAAATAGCACTCCTCTACACCAAAGTAGGCGTCAATTTTTGTATTAATCGTGACATTCACCATTTTTTTGAAACTTTTTAGCAGGCCACCCTGTATATAACTAGATACCCGCTACAGAAAGGAGCGCAAACATGAAATTCAACCTTGGTGATATCATTAGTACAACCGTTCTTTTATGTATGTTTCTAGCGATCTTTTTCGTAATGATCCATATGATCAAAAAAATGAAATCCACTGCCCCTGTGTCTCCTCCACCAACCATGCAACAGCAAGTAGAGGACTTATCAAAACGTGTGTCGACCCTAGAACAACAAGTAAAACAATTAACTGACAAACAATAGTCCCATAAAAAAATCGCTGGGAAGGATAACCTTCTCAGCGATTTTCATATACTATCTGACCATTCACAACCGTACATGCGACTTGAATGTGTGGAAGCTGCTCCATCTCTACCGTAAAAACGTCTTCTTGTAAAATCGTAAAGTCTGCAGCAAAGCCTTCTGCAATTTTGCCACGCATCAATTGCTGTCCAATGATTTCAGCCGCTCCTACTGTATACAAACGGACTGCCTCAAATCGGGAAATTTTCTCATGAGGGTTATAGCCATCATGTGTTTCCCCAAAATTTCTTCTAGTGACAGCCGCATAAATACCATGCAACGGGTTTGGCACTTCAATTGGCGCATCACTGCCGCCTGCGACAATCAGCCCTCTGTCAAGAAGCGATTTTAAAGGATGTAAGCCCTGTGCGCGCTCCTCTCCAAGTCTCGATAGCTCTGCTTGGTATTCTCCCTGTACAAACTGCGGCTGCATATCCACTGCCACTGGTAATGCAGCTAGCTTGGCTAATAGTTCCTCATCGACTAAGCTACAGTGAATTACGCGATCAAGCTGACCTTCCTGAGGAGGATATGCCGCAAAAACGTCTAAAATCGTGTCGATTGCTAAATCCCCAATGGCATGCACGGCAACGGTTTGTCCATATTGACGCGCCAGCTGAACATAGCTTGTTAATTGCTCAGTTGTATGAATAAGCATCCCTGCATTGTCCGAATCATCGCAGTAAGGCTGACGTAGTGCAGCCGTACGACCTCCAAAGGCTCCATCAATAAAAATTTTCATCGCACCAAACTCCAAAAATGGTGAGGAAGCTAAATCCATCTTCGCAACCTCTTCAAAGACTGTATGATGCTGTAATACATGCACCTTAAAGGATTGCTGTGCCTCTACTATTTTGCGATAAGCCTGAATCGGCTGGCTTGGCGGTCCATAATAGCTTAAATCCTCTGAATGTCCCCCTACTAAACCATAGGATTGCAATGAGGTCACCGCCTTTGTCAGTGCATCCTCAATATACGCAGGTGTAATATGTGGCATCTGGTTAACAATTAAATACAAGGCAGCATCCTTTAGGATCCCTGTGAGCTGACCATCTACTTTGTCAATGACACCCCCCTCTGGCGAAGGAGTCCTATTTGTAATTCCTGCAAAAGCGAGTGCCTTGGAATTGGCTAGAATCAAATGATGACAGCTCCGTTTAATGATTAAATGAGCATCTCCAAGGGCATCTAGCTCTGCTAAGGTCGGAAAAACGGGCTCCTCAAATTGGTTTTCATTTAGTCCAATCGCAATGACCCATTCATGTGCTGACGCCTCAGCCATTCGCTCCTGAAGCTTCACAAGTAACGCCTCTTTACTCGTAACCGCCGATACATCAAGATGCTTGAGTTTTTCTCCGTAGCCAATAATATGTAAATGGCTGTCGACAAAGCCTGGATACATGATATTACCCTCTAAATGTTGGATAGAAGCAGCTAGTGGCGACAAGCTCTCCACTGAGCCTGTCGCCACAATTTTTCCATCTTCAACAAGGACTGCATCCACTGTTTCACCAACCTGAGCCATCGTGTAAATCTTACCACCTGTCCATAATGTTGCCAAAACAATTCCTCCCATGTCCTATGCTATTGCTTCAATTAAGTGCGCTCTTTCTAAGCGACGTCGAACGATCACACCAATCCATGCTGCAAGTACCGCTTTGACGATACCAACCACGATAAATGGTGCAACACCACCCATAAAGGCAGCTGTCCATGTATAATCTGCTACAATTTTTAACCACACTGTCCCAAACGCTAATGTAACAATCATCCCAATGATATTCGCAATAATAGCTTGAGTAAATGTAATACCAAATTTATCTAAGTATAAGCCCATAATAATGGCTGTGGCAAGGAAGCCTACAATATATCCACCTGTTGGACCAACTAAAATTCCTAGTCCACCTGACATACCGCTAAATACAGGTAAACCTGCTGCCCCTAGTAAAATATATAATAGAACAGATAACGTGCCTAATCTTGTCCCTAAAATCGTCACGATAATTCCAACCGCTAACGTTTGACCTGTAATCGGGATAAGTGGTAGTGGGATTGTTACCTGTGCTAAAACTGCGATTATTGCTGCCCCAAATGCTGCTAACACATATTGATATGTACTTCCTTTTTTCAATGTAAAAAGCCTCCCCTTGTGCGTTAACTAATAATAAAAATAAGTTAACACAAAGATAAAGCAAATGAAAACCATTGTCAATCTATTTTAGAATAAAAAAAGAAATTGCTAGATTAGCCTAGCAATTTCTTGCCAAAATCATTACCATAAAGGTTCATTCATCGGGTCTTTCTCTTGTAGCTTAAACACATATGGCGCAATTTGATAATGGTAGAAGAACATGCCCACTAAAAAGAAAATGAGACCGATAACAAAATGATGGAAAACATGCTGTAGCATAATCAGCAGTGGCACTGGCATCGTCATTACACCACTGATTTGCATGGATTTTTTTGTGCGATATTGTTTTTGTCCACAATGAGGGCACACAATTTCACTATTTTTGCGATATAATTTACGTGCATCCTTCTCAGACCAACTCTCCCCACATTCAATACAAACAGGTAAACCATACCCCTTTTTCAATAGATAGCATTTGACAATAAATGTAGCGCCTATAAAAATGCTCAGTAAAATCATTCCTCTTACATAATCCGAAGCAAATAGTGACCACCAATGCCAATTATCGGACTGTAGGCTAGCCGCCTGATGGCCTGAACCCTGTTGCCCCTTCTGTTGTGTCAGGATATAGCTAAAACCGATAACAAAAATAGTAAAGGTTGCGAACACGATGCGATACGTCCATTGACCATCTGCTTTACGTTGAACTTTTCGTCGTGCTTTTTCCGCGATTACTTGTTTGCGCTGCTGTGAGAGCTTGACATCTTGTAGCTCCTTTAATAGTTCCTCTTTAAATTGATTCATGGCGTAGCACCTCCCAATCAAAGTCACCCATTGCTGTTGCTAATTGTTTACGAGCTCGCTGTAATCTTGTGCGAATCGTTGCTTCCGGACATTGTACAAGCTGTGCAATTTCCACTGTCGACATCTCCTCAAAATAATACAAAATCAAGACCTCTCGATAGGCAACTGATAATGTAAACAGTGCCTCCACCAGCTCTTTTTTTACAGTTTTCTCTAGCATCTCCTTTTCAGGTGTCATAGCTGTTGTGCGCCTCGTGATCTTTTCAAACAATGTCAGTCGTTTACTTTTCCAACTTCGTAAATAATCGTGACTTCGATTAACCGTCATTTTCACTAAATATGTACGTAAGGATGCTTCCTGACGAAACTGTCCCTGCTTTTGATAAAAGGCGATGAACACATCCTGCACGATGTCCTCCGCCGTTGCCTTATTTTTTACATATAGATAAGCGACCTTTAGTAAGTAATCACCGTGCTCCTCGATTATCTGTTCAATAGCCATCATTGCCCTCACCTACTTTCTACACTACTGACGGTCGCCGTAACGAATGCGATTCATTTTATCAAAAAAAAATCCGTAATTTTTAAATCATTACGGATTTCTTCAAGCTAAATACCTATTTTTTGCATAGTAGAGACAACTTTGACCATTCGATCGTCTAAATCGGTGCCTGTGAATCGAGGCAATCTCAATTCATTCACGATAGCACCATCAGACATAAAAAGGATACGCTCTGTTCTTGCGGCAATCTTTGGATCATGGGTCACAAGCATCACCGTTGTGCCTTCACTATTGATGGAGGCTAATAAATCCATGATTTCCTGAGCAGACGTTGAATTCAATGCGCCTGTGGGTTCATCTCCAAAGATCACCTGCGGGTTGCTAATCAAGGCCCGGCAGATGCCTGCCCGTTGAAGCTGCCCACCAGACACTTGTGTAATATCTCGCTTTGCCAAGTCTGCAATCCCCATTTTGTTCATGATCTGTAGTGCCCTTTCTGTCAAGGCCCTGACATTTTTTCGCTCATCACGCATCGCAGGTAACAGGATATTATCGAGGATATTTAAGCTTTTTAGAAAGGTCGGATGCTGAAAGACAAAGCCCATTTTCGTTCTACGCAAATCAGCCAGTTCTTTGTCACTTAATGTCGTTAAGTCCATTCCATCAAAGATGACCTGACCTTGATCAATACTGTCCATCCCGCTAAGGGCATACAACAGTGTCGATTTACCACAGCCTGATGGGCCCATGATGGAAATAAACTCCCCTTGATTGATGGCAACTGATACATCCAGTAAAACGGGATGCTGTTCTTTGCCTACTTGAAACGTCTTTGCTATTTGCTCACCACTTACGATATTCATAGGTTCTACTCCTTTATATGCTCAATAATTTTTACCTGCCCTGCCCTTGACGTACCAAATAGCGTAGCTAGCAGAACAACGCTTGTAAGCGCTAGTGGGCAAAAAACATACGCTGCTAGTGGGTTAATCATAAAATCAAAGGAAGCCGCTCCGAATGAGGCAATGACCGTACTAGTTAAATATTCACCTAACGTGTTTGCGAGCAACGTCCCCATCGAGATAGCAAGCAGTAATACAAAAATCGAACGTGCAGCATATTGTGTAGCTATATCGACATTCGTGAATCCCAATGCCTTCATGATAGCGATGGGCGCTTGATCCTTCGCAATCAGCATATTCATAAATAATAATGTCACGAGCACACACAGCAATAAGGCAATGACGAGTGCTGCACGAGCTGCCTTTTCGATGGCATGAATCGTCGTACCAAAAGTTTGATAAATATAATCATCAATACCTGACACTTTGGCAAATGAGAAGGTTTTTGCATATTCCGCCCTTTTATCTGCAACAAGAGATGGATCTGCCATCGTACTATAGACGACACTCCACATGCTATCCGTAGACTGGTCAGAGAAAGCTGCCTTCGCAGTCTTGCCTCCATTGGTAATATCTGAATAAATACCGCTAATCCTCAAATTTTTCTTCTGTCCATTAATGACCACTGCTAAACTATCGCCAACCTTTTTTTGAAGCTCCTCTGCATTGAGCACCGAAAGTGCCACTTCATTAGGAGCAACTGGAGCCTCTCCGTGTGCATATTCTAAGGGAAAAATCGTATGGTCACCCAGCTCTATTTTTAGGTTTTGCGCTGTTCCGTCCTCAGCAATCGTTGTGAATTTTTTTGTTGTCAAAACAGTGTAATTCTTAATGGCTGTGTCATGCTCAAGCCTATCCATCACCGCTGCCACCTGTTGTTCATTTTGCTTGTCTTGTGGGATATCAATTCGGATGTCACTGTTCCCAATACCCATATACGTAATAAAGCTTTTAGCTGCAATTGTGTTGTGTAAGTTTTGAGGGACGATGATAATAAATGTTGCCAATACTAATACTGCGAGCATTGTCGCATAAAGTGTTTTTCGTGATAGCACATCCTTTATGCCAAGGAAAAGATTAATCGGTAGCCTTTTATTGGCGCTGAGGTTCAATAATTTTGCATGTTGCCCTTTTC
Organism: Lysinibacillus sp. GW823-FHT02G10; assembly: GCF_058797135.1. Lineage (NCBI taxonomy): Bacteria > Bacillati > Bacillota > Bacilli > Caryophanales > Bacillaceae > Lysinibacillus > Lysinibacillus sp. GW823-FHT02G10. The sequence goes on along the minus strand of NZ_JBXAJI010000001.1, from coordinate 799,968 downwards.
CTTGCATTGTGCCAAAGCGCAGAGCCTGCGTGGCTGATAGCTTGCGAAACTGTTTCAGTACCGATTGTACATAGCCCATAATCACGATAAACACGAGCAACAACCCCAGACCCGTGAACAACCAAATGAGTGAAACTTTGTCTGTTTCTCCCATGAACAGACGGATATTTTCTAATAGAATATCTCGAAGGAAGTAGGAACAGGCAAAACCGAGCATACAACCAATCACAGCTATAACGCCATATTTGGCTAGATACATTTTCTGAATATCTGCCACTCGTAGGCCAATTGCTTTCATCACACCGATTTCTCGAGTATCCTCTTCAATTTTAGTGAGCAATGTAAATCGAATACACATAAACGCAATAGCGACTACAAGGACACTGATGAGCAAGATAACAGCAATCATAAGCCCATCTGATATGGCATTCAGCATTTGAAAAAGCTTATAGGTAATGGTTGGTCCATTTGCTTCTAACCCTGCACTTGTATAGGCTTCTTCAAAATTCTTTAAATCCGCCAAATTTTTCAAACGAAACTCAATTAAATATTCAACTGTTCCCGCTTCCTGGATTGCTGCATAATCTTGTTCACTGACAAGAAAGCGTTTGGAGGAAGCCAGCATTGAGTTCATCTGTGAATCCCTTAGAAATCCTGCTATTGTAAAGGTTTGATCATGAACGATGACAGTATCCCCCAAGTCGGCAATGCCGTCCTTCCAATAGCTTACAGGTACATAAATATCACCATTTGCCACTTCAATCACATGACCATCAAGATCAAGTAAATAATCAAATTTCTCACTTTGTGTGCTGAAACCATTGTCCTGCACACTGTGTGCCAATGTGGTACCCGCAATATGGATCTTCGAGCCCTCCACATTTAGAAATTCATTCATTTGATATTCATCTACATATTTATTTTGCTCTGCAAATTCAGTAAGCCGCACTTGATCGATTTCCCCTGCATGCATCTGAAGAAAATGAGACGTTTCTGCTTGTTTCATCAGTGTGTCAATTGCGCTTGTCAAATGGACCATAAGTACTGCTGATAGTGTGACAAGTAAAGCTGCTACCGCCACAAATAGCATGGTCATACCTGTAATTAGCTTGCTATTTGCCATATCATTTCGCACAATTTTCCAATACATAAGTCACCTCTTTGTATATTGTTAATCGCCATCAAGTCTAACAAGACCTAAAATATTTAGTTCGGACTGCCTTCTTCTTTATTTCCAAACATTTGCATCATATACAATAAGCTACCACTTTCCACCCCTAGCATTCGTTCAATATTAAAAATCAATGCCGGTATACGAGCAGCTCTTTCCTCATCTGTCATCAAGACGAGATCATCATCGAATACCGTATTGGTATAAGCGATAATCATTTCCATACACTCATAGGGATAAGGCGTTTGGTAAATACCTTGCTCAATGCCCTCCCGAATAATGGCAGTAAGGATTGGTGGTACTTGATTGATGACCACTTGCTGTATTTTACGGTGCATCAAGGCATTTTGCGGCCTATGAACATGCTCCATCATTTCCTGTCCACCCTGTTCATTTTGCATATTCAATGCCATGACAACGCGCAATATCCGCTCATTTACAGCTATAGTCTTGTCTGCTGCAACGGTTTTCGCCTTTGCGAGCATTGTGCTTGTATAACGCTCAATGAGCGCATCCATAATGTCTTCCTTAGATTTAAAGTGATAATAGAGGGTGCCTCGAGCAATGCCTACTTTTTCCAAAATATTACTCGTACTAGTGCCATCAAATCCCTTCTGTGCAAATAATTCATCCGCTGCATCTAATATTTCATTTCTGCGTTCTTCCGCTTTTTTTATTTCTCTCATAAGACAACTCCTTATAATTGACCGACTGCCTGTCGATATATCTTTTCTTTATCCTAGCATAGGACTACTTCTGTTGGCAATAATTTCTACAAAAAAAGAATCTGCTTTACGCAGATCCTTATTTTTGTAGTTCCTCGTTCTTCCGATATTCCAAAATATCGCCAGGCTGGCAATCCAATGCCTCACAAATAGCCTCTAATGTTGAAAAGCGGATGGCTTTGGCCTTGCCGTTTTTTAAAATCGAAAGGTTCGCCATCGTGATGCCAACTTTTTCTGAAAGCTCTGTGACACTCATTTTTCGTTTCGCCAGCATTACATCAATGTTAATGATCATTGCCATAGTATTCACCTCAAACCGTTAGATCATTTTCTGATTTGATATCGATGGCATTTTTTAGAAGCTTTTGCAGCACAGCAGCAAATACTGCCACGACAAAGGAAGCAAAAATAATGACCATTCCGATAAGTATAAGACCTGGGGCATCGTCTACTTCCGCAGCATAGTATATCAGTGGCATGCCAACCACGTAAACACTACTAATAATAATTGCACAATATTTGATCTTGATTAAAGCTTTGACAGACAGCTCTGAAAATGCAATGTTTTGGTCAATATAGCTTAATAGTTTGATCGTCGTAAATAGCGCAACAAAATAAGCAATAGCCGTTGCATAGACGCCAATTAAAGCAACAATGGTTAAAATGGGAGAATGCTCCACTGTATTCAAAGCAACACGAGGCACCACCCATACACATAAGGCAAGAACGGGTATACCTATTAGAAAAACAGCTATCTTTAAAAAGAGCGTTTCTCGTTTCATCTTACGCACCTCTTTTATTTATTCTCCTGTTTAATTTATCATATAGTTTATCGTTTTTCAATAAATTTTTATTCCAATTCAAGATGCGTTATAACACCCATTATTTGGTTTACTTTACTTTTTATTGTGCTATAATCAATCCAACCATTGAAAAGGGGGTATTCGATGATTTATTCGCCAACCGAAAAGACGATAGAAACGACACGTTTAATACTTCGACTTTTTACGCAAGCAGATGCACAGGACGTAAGTGTTTTATGTAACAATTATGCGATCTATAAAAGCACATTGAGTTTACCTTATCCTTATACATTAGAATGTGCATTATCATGGATTTCCACGCATCAACAAAACTTTGAGGAAAATCGAAGTTACGAATTCGCGATAACAGACAAACAAAGTGGACAATTATATGGAGCGATAGGACTGTCAAATCAATCCCAACATCAAAGAGGAGAAATCGCTTATTGGATTGGAGAGCCCTATTGGGGTAATGGCTACGGAACAGAAGCTGCTCAAGCGATGATTGAATTTGCCTTTCAGGAGAAACAGTATCATCGTATTTATGCCCGGTATTTCCATTCCAATCCCGCCTCTGGGAAAATTATGGAGAAATGTGGCATGCGCTATGAGGGAACATTAAAGGATCATATTTATAAAAACGGTACTTTTGAAGATATTGTGTTTTATGGCTTGCTTAATCCATCACACTAGCAACACGTTTACGAAAGAGGCACTTCCCTCGTAGATATGCCTCTCTCTCTTTTAAATACCATTTCCCACATCGCAATAATGATTATAGTGCGTAATTTGGTTGCGGCCGTTACGCTTTGATTTATAGAGCGCTTCATCCGCATGCTGGATAAGCTCTTCTACTTTCTGAATTTTGCCATGATCATTCGTACTGACACCAATACTAAATTCCAACTGAACCGTTTGATTATTCACTGTTAGTGACAGTGCCGTTAAGGTTTGATACAGGTTGTCAGCCAATGTTTGCACTGTTTCACCTTCCTTTACTTGACTCAACACAATGAATTCATCCCCACCAAAACGGGCAACAATGGACTCAAAGGGCTGAAAATAGTCCTGTAAAGTTTTGGCTGTATTCGTCAAAGCATCATCACCAAATAAATGGCCATTCATGTCATTGATTTCTTTAAAATGGTCTAAATCCACCATCATCAAGGCCAATTGCTGATGTTTTTCAGCCGCCTTCTCGACCATCTTTTTGGCCTGTTCATCAAAATAGCGACGATTGTAAATATTCGTCAGAGGATCAATATAGGCATTTTTTTCAAACTGCTTCTTATGATCGTTATATTCCATTTCAAACAATACATGTGAATAGTTTTCACGCTGGATTTCTAACAAAATATTTATATATTCCTTTTGTATCGCACATAATACAATTTTATTGCCTTGCTCCTCAATTAGCTTCACTAAAGAATTATAAATTAGTTGAAGTAGAGAAAGGTCATTGTTTTGTAAAGCATAATGCTTTGTCTTTTGATATAAATCTATGGCCTCACTTATACGTCCCTGTCTTTCACACAGGAAGGCATAGGCATTGAGTACCTCAAGTTGTACTTTCGAATAGGGTGGATGATGAATCGTTGCCATTAATTCTTGTAATATCGTATTGGCTTCCTCAAATTCTTCAAGCCAAATAAGTGCAACAGCTAGGTTTGTCTTCGGATGGATAATCCCTGTATAAGGCTCTTTATGCTTTATTTCAAACGCATTCGCATAATATAAACTCTTTAAGGCAAATTCCTTAGCTGTCCGATAGCTTCCCATGGATATTTCTAAGTCGCTCAGATTGTTATAGATTTTCCCCATGCTCTCCACGTGCTGAATTGCTTCAGCAATTTTTAAGCCTTTCAGCATCAACTCTTCTGATTTCTTTAAATGACCAAATGTTCCCCAATAAATGGCTGCTAAATTGTAATATTGAATTAAATCAATATCGTTGCCATGTTGAAAGGTTAACTCACGATATTGTTCAAGGACACTTATAGAAAGCTGTAAATCACCCGTTTGAAAATAACTGGCACAGCTATAACGTAATAGAAGGATAGCCTTATCATACATTTCAAGCTTAATGGCACTTTCAATTGCGGCACTACTTATTTCTATATATTCTAAAAAACGATCCGCATTATATAACTCATTAAGCGTAATCCATAGTTCTTCAAATTCTTGTGCGTTCATACCGCCCCTCCTTTTCTTCATCCTTACTTCTTTAATACTACCTTTGACCTTAAAATATTACAATTCTTTGGACTCATTTATTTTTTCGACATTAAGTAATTCAGCCTAATAAAGAAAATCACTGTGTATTTTTTCCTACATTCAATTAAAGGTTATTTTAACATGGTACTTTCACTATAATTTTCCCCTAAACAAAAAACAAGCCTCTTTCAAGAGACTTGTTAAGATTCTTCTATGCCTAGGATGGCTATTAATGCCTTCGCTCTGTTGGCACTAAGGTGAATTTCTCCGCTTCCAGCCTTTTGGAGATAAATTGAACCCCCATAGCCCTTCCACATTTCAATACGGACGCCTTCTACTTCAAATGAATATTCGGGTGGCCTTTTCATATAATTTGCGGGCTGCCAAGGGATATCCTGTAAAAACTGAGCGACCTCTTTGTCATTTTCTAGCTCAAGCTTTTTTGTAATGGTTGGCTCTAGCTTTTCCAGTTTAGATAATAAACCATAATTTCTTACGACCCCGTTTTCCTCTATACTGCCTGTTCCCATAGAAGTTAAAGTAATATAATCCCCCTGCTTGACAGGAAAATCATCCAGCACAGGATACCAATTGGCCTGTTCATATTTTTCAGCAAGCTGTTCTTCCGTCATATGATCAAGGTCCTCGGGAATCACTCCTTCAATAAATAAGAAAACATTCGATTCAACCTTTGCAACTGTTCCAACCATTGAAGAGCCATGTGAACTGGTCCGTATTACGATTTTATGCTCCTCTTGAAAGGCTGTTGCCTGATCAGTATAATGCGCTTGGAAATATCGTTTGGCATCAATATTGGCTACTTCTTGGTAAGCATAAAAAGTTGGATATTTTTCTTTATAGAAGGCATATAGCTTTGTTCGCGTTGTATACATCGGCAGAAGGGGCTCGAGATATGTTTCAACATACTGTTTCGGTGCTAATCCCTGAAATAGTGCTTCGTATTCAGATGCTTGATAAAGCATTTCCAACTGTTCTACCTGCTTCTTTCTCTCCGCCTCTAGCTCTGCCTTAGAATAATCAATCCCTAATGATTTCGCAAAATAGTAGGCGGCAACGAGCTTCTCATACGATAGATAGGCTTCCTCTTTATAAAATTCCTGCTCTTTCCCTGGCCACATTAGCCGATTAATACGTTCGAAATGCTCAAGCTGTCTTTCATGAAATAGTGAGGTTGTTTGCTCTGTTTCGTTCGTAAGAAGCTGCACCATCATAAACCCCACCACACAAGGTGTCAGTAGGATGGTTAATAGAGTGAAACGAAAAGGCTTCCTTCTATTGATAGACTGTTGTAGTACTTGTTTTTTGACTCGTTCTTTGCTTGCTGTCATATCACCAGCGACTTTGAGTAATTCCTTCTGTATCTCATTCATGTCTAAGCACCTCCCATTCCTCCTGCTTTAGATGAGGCTTTAATGCTTCTCTTGCCCGCTTCAGTCTTGTTTTCACCGTATTCTCCGCAATGCCAAGTAGCTGGGCAATATCACGAATTTTCATTTCTTCAAAATAATAAAGGATAATAGGCTCCCGATAGGTAAGTGAAAGCTTTAAAATAGCTGCCCCAATGTGAGACCGTTCCTCTGCTGCCACTAGCTCATCTGGTTGTCTATTCCCCTGAATAGGAAATATTTTTTCTTGTAATAGTAATTTCTTATAATGCCAGCTTTTTAAATAATCCTTGCTTTGATTAATCGTTAGAGTGGATAAATACGCACGCAACTGCCCGCATTCTTCATAACCACGCTGAGAAAATTTAATAAAGACCTCTTGCACAATATCCTCTGCGGTTTGTCGGTTTTTTACATAAAAATAGGCGAGACGTAATAAATGTGCTGCATGTTCTTCGATCATTTCCTCAAGTATGCCCTCCACCTCCCCTTCTTACACTATAAACGACTGCCACTGAATGACCGTTTCATTTTTTTTAATTTTTTCCTCAAGCACCTTGACCTTGGAGCATACTCCAATGTTAGGATGAATTTAGGAGGTACTTACATGAAAATTAAACAATTCGCCGAGAAATTTCAATTAACAACTGATACCGTTCGCTACTATGAAAAAGAGGGACTCTTAGAGCCGCAAAAACAAGACAATGGCTACCGTGTGTATGATGCCATGTGTGAACATACAATGAAATTTATTATCGTTTTACGTCAGCTAGGCTTTACGCTTCAAGAAATTAAACATTTACTGACACTCGAACAAAAGCCTATTTCAACAGCATGTAATGAAGAAACGGTACAGCTATTTTCCACAAAGATTGCCCAAATTGAGCAGCAACTACGATTCTATCAGCATGCGCTTCATTCGTTACAACTGACAAAAACGTTAATGGCTGACGGACAATTTGAAGAAAATCAAGAAAAAATTACCTTACTCATTGAGGATATGTATCAAAATTTACTGGAAGGTCGTGGTTAAATGTCACTACGTAAAATCATCTCAATCGAATATATCCTTGCTTTCATCATCACAGCTTCTTTCTATGGTCATCTAAATTTTCCATGGCTTTATTTTATTGTGTTTTTATTGCTCCCAGACATCACCATGGTTGGCTATCTCATCAATACAAAAATAGGCGCTCTTTTCTATAATATGGGGCATAGTTTTGTGTTACCTGCCATGTTGATGGTGATTGGTTTGCTAACGACTACATCAATACCTCTGATGGCTGCCCTGATTTGGCTCGCACATATTTTCTTAGATCGCGCACTTGGCTATGGTTTAAAATATGATGACGCTTTTAAGAATACACATTTACAGCAGATTGCGTAATGAGGAGGAAAGTATGGCTAGCCATTTAACACTGCGATTTTTAGTAGAAATGGTTTAGAAAAATCTCCTAATTAAATGCTCTCTCGGGGTGGGATTACCATTATTCATCATCGGAATATGGAGTTGCTCTCTTTAAGCTAGCTGTTCTTGTTTTGTATAAAACAGGCAGAACACTAATTCCAAGCATGGTCATTTTCAGTCAACTAGTCTCCTTTCTCTTGCATCAAAAAACCAGCCGCCCTGCACAAACAGGTGGCTGGTTTTAGCGAATTAAACTAATAATAGTATGTGGTTCATGTTTTATATCGTCATATTTATTGACCATATCCAACACGATAGCTCCATCCTGTGTTATAGCATACACCCAGACGGCATGAGGATTTTGTTCTACATAATCCTTCCATGTAAATACTTCTGTAATTTTCGTTTGACGAAGTTGTGCACCTTGCTCTATCAGTTCATTGAGCTGATGAATATCATGCTGTGCATCGACAAGAAGCTGTCCCCCGTACTTCCTTGAGTAATTTTTAGGGTCTGTAGAATGTAAAGCCGTTTGAAAAATATTGAGACGCCCTAATTCTGGAACAAAGTCTGCACAAACAAGGACATTATAGGCGTCCTGCTTTGTTGCTACAATTAGTTGATCATATGGGGTTAAATCAACATAAAACTCAGTATGCTCGCTTAAAATATCACCTGTTTCCGTCTTAATACCATTTTGTCGAGCAGCAGATAAATCTTCCCATGCACGATCCATCATCAACACATCAATTCCGTTATTTTGCAGGGACGTTGCAAGCTGTGTTGTAAATGGAGAAGCGCCTACAATCACAATACCTTTCCCAGTGGAAGCTTGTAGATCTAATTTTTTCGCAAGCCAGCCAATGCTAAAGCCATGGGCAACCACTGTCGCAAAAACAAGTGCTAATGTGAGCGCTGTTAATAATTGTGCACTTTGAAAACCTACGTCTTGTAGTGCCGTTGTAAAGTAACCTGAAACGGTTAATGCTACAATCCCTCTCGGTGCAATCCACCCAATTAAGGCCCGTTCTTCCAATGTTAAGCCCGTATTAATGGTCGCAATCCAAATCGATAACGGTCGAACAATAAACATCATTGCTAGCACGAATAGTAGCATACGCCAATCAACGATTTGCCATAACGTATCGATGGTTAAAGACGACGTCAGCATAATAAAGACACTTGAAATTAAAATAACCGAAATATTTTCTTTAAAATGCAACAGCTCATGATGACTTGTTAAATGCATATTTGCCATCACAAGCCCCATCACTGTCACAGCCAATAAGCCCGTCTCATGCATGATGGCATCGCTTAGGGCAAAAACAAGTAAAATAGTAGCAAGTAACAAAGGTGATTTCAAAAACTCTGGAATTAAACCACGCTCCAAGCATTGCCCCATTACATAACCGACGCCCCCTCCTAACAGGGCGGCTAAAAAGGCGGAAACAAAGAAAACGGTTAGAGATGTCCCACCTTCTAAATGATATATACCCAAAACGATCTGATACGCAAATAGCGCTAACAATGCGCCAAAAGGATCTACAACGATGCCTTCCCACTTTAAGATAGCTGCTGGTCGCTCCTTCAATTTTGCTTGTCTCAATAAAGGCAAAATAACGGTTGGACCTGTCACAATAAATAATCCACCAATGACAAAAGAGACTGGCCATGATAGCCCTGCAACAAAATGCGCGGCAGTAGAGCCTGCAATCCAAGCGATGGCTGCCCCTACTGTGGAAATACGCAATATGGACTTCTTAAAGCCACGTATTTCTCGAAAATCAAGGCTTAAACTTCCCTCAAATAATATAACGGCTACTGCCAGAGAAATAATGGTATGAAAAATAGGGCCAAATGTCTCTTTTGGAGACACTAACCCTGTAAACGGACCAATAATTAGCCCAGCGATACTCATAATGACAATGGCAGGCATGCGAAAACGCCATGCTAACCACTGTGAAAACAAACCGATAAAAATAATAAAAGGTAACTGAAATAGTAAATTGTCAAACATATGTACCACCTACAATATCCTAGGATAAGTGTATATTCCCTCATTTTAGAAGGACTAAACCTGTTACCTTACATTATGTACGTATTGTGCCAAAATTATCACTTTACCTCATCATGACCATAAACGTAATCACATTATAAAGCGCTGGTGCAACCAAAGCGAAAGTTAAACATACCACTGCAGCCCATTTTGTGTTCTTAATACCACGATCATCGCCTGTCTTTAGATGATGAAAATAAGTTAATGTGAAATAAAAGCATAAAATCATAAACAAGGGGAAAATGAGTTGTTGAGCAAAGCCATGTAGAAATGTAGCCATTGAAGAAACCTCCTATTAATATCCTCTTTACATAAATATTGTAATATACCAACTTTATTTCTACCATAAAAAAAGCAGGATCCTCCACTCTGATCCTGCTCCAAATTATTTAGATGAATCTTTTTAACAATGATTCATATAGACCCACCATTAACAATCCAATTAATATTGGAATGAGGGATGTAAAACTGAAATAAAAGCCTACATCCTGATATTGTCCCGTAAAGTGAAATTGTAGCCAAGACACCTCATATGTTTCTCCTACCCCATATAAGAAAATAGTGGTAAATAAAAATAATGCCAGACATTTTAGTCCTTGCGCTTTTTTCATAGTATCACCTCATTGTACAACGGTCATTTGTTGCGCATAGCTTAAAAGATCCTCAACTGTTAATTCTGGATTTTGTCCAACCATACTATATTGGTAGCCGTTTTCTTGCCAAGCAAGGGAACGGAAATTTTCACCATCCATAACAGTGCCTTTTTGTCCTCGAATATCTATTTCTTTTTCATTTAAAATGGGACCAATATCTGCAACACTAGCATCTGCTTTAAAAATCGTGACAAAAAAGGCTAGCTCTCCATCTAAAACATAATCGAAAGAGTATTCTGGTCGTTCCTCTATCCCTTTAACCATGGATATGTTGTCTAACGTTAGACCATTTACTTCTGGTACTAATAAAAATTTTTCAAGCTGCTGCTTTACGTCGTCCAATGAAATGGATTCAGAAGTATCCTGTCCGCTAATTTCCTGAATCGTTACATCCTTTGGTAAATCTAGTGTAAATTGTTGAGCATCTATTTTTTCACCAAAATTAATCTTAGAATATTCAGTGAGCATATGAGTCCCTGCACTATCTGTCTTCATTTTTAATGTCAGCCAAGTTTTTTTGTCAATCCATGCTTCGATATCGCCAAATAACGATTCCGTTTTCTTCGTTTTTGCGACGATTTTATAGGTATCTCTACCTGCAACCTTCTCTTCTCCTGCTATCTTAATATCATGCGTATCTTTAACCATATTAAAAATAAGCTGTACCTGATCTTTAGGTGATTGCAAGCTGTCTAATTCAGGTTGTGAATAATCCATTGTGTAGGCTGTCTTTTCAGTGACATCATAGCTAATCACTTTAGCATCATTTTTAACTGTGATAACATGTTCACCATTATCGCCTGTCATTTCTATCCGTCTATTGTTATCCTTTACCCATTCCTTCACTTGAGCTTTACCACCTAGCTCTCCCATATCTAACGTATATTCGCCATAATAAGTGAGTGGCTCTTTCGATTCTTGAAGGGCTTGGTCGATAATTTCCTGAGGTGTATAAGTTGCCTCTGAATTACAGCCCACCAAGCTAAATGTCATAACAGCAATTAAGCCTGCTGCTCGGCAAGATCTTTTCCAATTCATCATTCATTTACTCCTTTATAAGGTGGTAGCCAGCAAATTACCGCTGTTCCAATGTTCTCTCTAGAAAGCAGTTCGACAGTACCCCCATGTTTTTCAATAATTTGTTTTGTAATATTTAAGCCTAGTCCTGTTCCTCGTTCACCAGCCTTTGATCTCGCATAATCTGCTTGATACATTGGCTCGAATAATTTAACAATGTCCTGTTGTGGTATGCCTCTTCCGTGATTTTGCACAATTATATACATACCTTCTTGCTTGTTTAAAGCAGACTTCAAGAAATCAAAGCCCCATTCGGGATCATTTCCAGCATTGACTGCCGCTAAGCCTATTGTTGTCCCCTTTTCCCCATAACGCCAGGCGTTGCTCAATAAATTATCAATGACACGCTGAAGTTGTTTAGGATGCACAGCATAGAGTCCATCCACGGCACAGAAGACTTTTAATGTAAATCCTTCTTCCTCACATAACGGTTCATAGTCAGACAAGGCCATGTCAAAAAATTCTTCTCCATCCACAGCAATGAGCTCTAATGTATAGTTCGTTGATTGAAGTAAGGTAAACATCATTAAATCCTCTAGCATATGCTTCATCCGATCTGCCTTCGTAACGATGACCTGCTGATATTCTGCCACCTGCTGTTCTGATAAGCCTTTATTTTGTAAAGATTCCGCATAGGCTTGGATGGCTGTAAGGGGTGTTTTCAAATCATGGGAAATACTTGCAATCATCATTTCTTTTTGCTGTTGTTCCGCTTTTAAAGAAGCTCGAGTCTTTTCAATTTCAACCTGCATCGCCTCAAATGTTTTGGCGAGTGCCCCAATCTCATCTTTTCTTACGCTTAGAGTTGATTTAACATGCTGACCTTTCGCAAAATTACGCATGTGCTGCATCAGTTCACCTAATGGCCGATTCAGTTTCCGATGAAGCAACAAGATGACAGTTAAATAAATGATAAGAAACAACAGGATCGTGCTTGCGATGACAAGCCATGAACGCTTTTCTACACCCTTTACCCAATCTGTTCGTATTAATTGAATTTCATAGATGCCAAGCAAATCACCTTTTAGATACACAGGCTCCTTGTATGTAAAGGCGTTGTATGCTTGCTGTAAATCATATAAACCATTTAACATGCGCTCTTTCCCTACATAGCCCGTTAGCAAAGGGTTGGAGGAATATAAAACATAGCCAGATTTCGTATAGAGGGTAATCGCCAGCTTCTCATTGGTAAGTTCCTCTATCTCCTCAAAATCGGCATTTTTTTGATAAAGCACTGGATTGTCAACGACATCTTTTACCTGATTTAGCTCTGTCCACTTGTCAAAGTACTCCGCCACATTTTTATCTTGGTAATAAGCATTAATCCACACATAAAGGCTATAAGCTCCTACTATGGGTATGACCATTACAATAAAAAACATAATTAGTAACCACGCTTTTATTTTCATAATGGTTCACCAATAAAACGGTAGCCCTTACCCCACACAGTTTGAATGAAATTTGGGTTTTTCACAGAATCCTTGAGCTTTTCGCGCAGTGCCTTGATATGCACTGTGACAGTATGAGTGTCCTCTAACGTTGCTTGCTGCCAAATATGCTGATACAGTTCTTCTTTTGTAAAGGTTTGATTCGGATTTTTAGCTAGCAGCCTAACAAGGGCAAACTCCTTTTGAGTTAATGCAATTTCTTGCTGATAAACACATACTATTTGTCGTTGCCAATCTATTGTTAATCCATTCGCATAGGCAGTATGCTCTTCTATCACGTCTTGCTTGTGGTAGCGTCGCCAGCGTCTAAGATGAGAGGCAACTCGTGCCTTTAATTCTTCTAAGCTAAATGGTTTAGCGATATAATCGTCTGCCCCCTGCAAGCCCTCCACCTTATCCGCATCTTCCTTGCGGGCACTCATCATTAGGATTGGCACATCACTCTCCCAACGGATATTTTGACAAACCGTTAACCCATCCATTTCTGGCAGCATCCAATCCACTAGCACTAAATCGAAAGGTTGCGTTTGAAAATCTTCCAGTCCCTCAAGGCCCGTAGTAGCCCATGTCACACAATAGCCCTCCTGTTCTAGCGTATCCTTCACAATGCGCCCAATCGCTGTATCATCCTCAATCAGTAGTAATTTTTCCTTCATCATTTTCCTCCTGCATTCACCTTACTACGGAAAAAACGATTTTCTCCGAACTTTACACTTTCTTTATAATTACCTTAGAGCGTATCCGCACTTTATACAAGGGGAGGAGGCTACCGATTTCATCGAAGCAGTTTTCTTCCTGCCCGGGCTATCCGCCACTTTTGTGGGGCTATCCTTCACTTTGCCGGTTCTATCCGCTACTTTAACCAGGCTATCCTTCAGCTTTACCGGTTCTATCCGCTACATCCTTCATTTTTATCCCATTAAAAAAGGAATGCACTGTGATTGTGCATTCCTTAGCGAACTAGAAAAATAAACTTAGAATATAGTAAATCAATGCTGCCATGACAGCAGAGATTGGCATCGTGATGACCCATGTTGTAACGATTTTACGTGCCATCCCCCATTTAACGCCTTTAACACGGTGTGCTGTTCCGACACCCATGATGGATGAAGAAATTACATGTGTTGTAGAAACTGGTAAATGGATTAATGTGGCACCAAAGATAATCGATGCAGAAGCTAAGTCTGCCGCTACCCCATTTACTGGGCGGATTTTCATGATTTTACCGCCAACCGTTTTGATAATTTTATAGCCTCCGACAGATGTACCAAGACCCATCGCAGTTGCTGCAGCAAAACGTACCCAGAAAGGAATATCATCTCCTTGGTGTAGGCCGCCGGCGATTAGCGCCAAGGTAATAATACCCATTGCCTTCTGCGCATCATTTGTCCCGTGTGTAAAGGATTGTAAGGCTGCTGTCCCAATTTGCATTGTACGGAAGCCTTTATTCGTTCGATATAAATTCATATCTTTGAAGATGACTTTTAATAATGTCATCATCAGGAAACCAGCTGCGAACGCTAGTAATGGTGAAAAAATAAGTGCTTGAAGAATTTTAATAAACCCAGCATAGTTCAAAATATCAAATCCTGCTGCGGCAATAGCTGCCCCTGCAACAGAACCTATTAATGTATGAGAAGAACTTGATGGAATCCCAAAATACCATGTTAATAAATTCCATGTAATGGCAGATAATAAGGCTGCTAAAATAACAACAGAACCTGTAATATCGCCATCATAGGCATTTAAAGAAAATGGGTCCACAATATCTTTTGTTAGGGCTTTGGCTACCCCAACGAATGTAATCGCTCCGACGAAGTTCATTACTGCTGCCATATAAACCGCAGTACGTGGCTTTAAGGCACGGGTCGATACAGAGGTAGCAATCGCATTGGCTGTATCATGGAAGCCGTTAATAAAGTCGAACACAAGTGCGAAAATAACGACTAATATGGTGATTAATAAGATCGTATCCATTTCGTACACTCCATCTTATGCATTACGCATAATTATTGTTTCAATTGTGTTTGCTACTGTTTGACAGCTGTCCGCAATGTCTTCAAATTGCTCATAAATATCCTTGAAAACAATCAAACGCATTGGGTCTTTTTCTTGGATGAATAATTGCTTCATTGAAGAACGGAAAATTTCATCACATTCACGTTCATTGTCCTTAATTTGAATAGCATGTTTACGCATTTCCACAAGCTTTTTACTATTTAACAGTTCCATGGCTTGTACCATTTCGTCCGTGCTTTTCGCAATATATGTGAGGAATTGACGCATTGGCTCTGTTACTTCTGTTAGGTTGTACATATTGAAGTGCGCAATACAGCCTTCCATTCCATCAATCACATCATCTAATTTATTGGCTAATGCTAAAATATCTTCACGCTCAATTGGCGTCATAAAGGATTTATTCAGCATAACGATTAGCTCATGGATTAATTTATCGCCACTTGTTTCGTATTGCTTCATTGTATCTGCAATTTCTTTTAGCGCATCTATATCTTGAATACGGGCATTATGAGCATAATAGATACCCTCATTCACGTTTTTCGCGATTTTTAACAGTGACTGAAAAAATGGATCTTGCTTATTTGAGTTGAACATCCTGTTCCTCCTGTTGAAAAAATATTGTCAATTTCTGAACCATCATAACAAAACATTTACACAATTCTACAAAATTTTAAACACTAAGATGTTGATTTTACAAAACTGTAATATAAAATTTGCCACATTTATTTTTAAGCTATTTCGCAAGTTGTAAACGTTGGAAATCAAATATTAAAAATCACTATTTTTCTTTAAAAATGACCATTTTTTCTTTTATTTTTATAAAAATACTTGAAATAAACTTTTTTCTGCTTATTTGTTTGTCTTGTGAAATGTTAAGGAATTGTAAACGAAATTTACATGAAAATGCTGGAATTTCATTGTTATTTTTTGACTTCCGCAGTACGCTATGTTAAAACGCAATGAGGAAAGATGGGAGTATATTTATGGATATTGATTTACTTTCACTCACAATATTATTACTACTTGCTTTTATCGCATCTTTTTTAAATGCGATTGTTGGAGGTGGTGGGCTCATCTCCTTACCTGCATTAATGGCTGTTGGTTTACCTCCAAGTACAGCCATTGCCACAAATAAACTGGCCAATACCATTAGTAATGGTACAAGTATGCTAACTTTTTTACGTGCAGGTAAAGTTGATATCAAGAAAATCGGAAAAATCCTCCCCTTTATCTTTGTAGGGTCTTTACTCGGTGCCTTTACTGTCCATCTTGTGTCCCCTGCTATTTTAAAACCACTTATGCTTGTTATGCTCGTCCTTGTAGCTGCTTATACAATGTTTAAAAAAGATTGGGGACAGCAATATCAAGAGCGTGTACTTAGTACAGCCAAACATTTAGCCTATATAGGTGCATTTGCGGCTATTGGCTTTTACGATGGCTTTTTTGGACCAGGTACGGGTTCATTTTTTATTTTTATTCTATTAATGATGGGCTATGATTTTCTCCAAGCTGCTGGTAATGCGAAAGCTTTTAATTTCACCTCAAATTTAGCGGCATTAATCATGTTTTTAGTTTTAGGAGAAGTTCATTTTCTCTATGGTTTTTCGATGGGCTTTGTCATGATCTTTGGGGCAATCCTTGGATCCAAATTTGCGCTGAAGCGTGGAACGAGCATGATGCGTGTCATCTTTATTGTCATGACATGTTTATTGATTTTGAAAAATGCCTTGGATTATTTCTTTCATTGAGACCGCCAATTTTCAGTCAATTGACAAAAAATATTAGCGTGCTATAATACTTTTGGGCTTCACCGCATTGAAGCGCAGAAGTATTTATTAGGAGGATTCACATGTTTCGAATAGAAGCAAAGAGTAACCCTCGATTTCTTGAGGCAAGCTTTATCACTATTTTAATTATCGCCATAATGGCTTATAGTATTGGCTATTTAAAGGCTACGCCGCATATCCCGATTTTTCTTGTGATTGCCCTTTTACTGGCTTATGGATTACTGAAAAAAGTACCCTTTCGCGATCTTGAGGGTGGTATGATTGCTGGTGCTAGCGCTGGACTTGGCGCCGTTTTTATTTTCTTTTTTATTGGCATTTTAATTTCCAGCTGGATTATGGGTGGAACGATCCCAACCCTTATCTATTATGGCTTTTTAACTGTGTCGCCAAACTTTTTCTTTGCTATCGTGTTTTTAATTTGTAGTATCGTTGGTATTTCAATTGGAAGCTCTCTGACAACTGTCGCAACGGTTGGTGTAGCATTTATGGGCATTGCCGGAGCTATGGATATCTCGCTAACCATTACAGCTGGAGCGATTGTTTCTGGGGCCTTCTTTGGTGATAAAATGTCTCCATTATCCGATACAACCAATCTTGCTTCTGGTACAGTTGGTGTAGACCTTTTTGAGCATATTAAAAATATGGGCTGGACAACCATCCCTGCTTTTCTTATCTCCTTTGTGCTCTATGCTATTATCTCCCCAACAGGAGCTGCTACATCCTTTGAGACAGTGGAGCAATTTAAAGGGGGTTTACTGTCTACAGGACTTATTCATTGGTATACATTATTGCCAATTGTTGTTCTCGTAATCATGACTTTTTACAAGGCACCTGCAGTCATTACATTGGCTGTTGTGTCCATTATTGGAGTAGGTCTTGGCTCTCTACTTGACCCAGTTCCCGCTTCAGATGTCTTCAAAATTCTGTTTGATGGCTATGTCTCTCAAACTGGTAATAAAGAGATAGATGCCTTGCTCACTCGTGGTGGGATGAATAGTATGCTATTTACAATCGCGCTTGTCTTACTTGCTTTAACAATGGGTGGCCTTTTATTCACACTAGGCATTATTCAAAGCATTTTAACGAAGGTCGAAAGCTTATTTAAAAGTGCTGGTTCTGTTATTACGGGTGCTGCCATCACGGGCATCGGTGTCAATACATTGATCGGTGAACAGTACTTATCCATTCTATTAACTGGGGAGGCCTTTAAGGCACAATTTGCAAAGGTTGGGCTTGCACCAAAAAACCTTTCACGCGTCATGGAGGATGCTGGTACGGTTGTCAACCCTCTTGTGCCTTGGAGTGTTTGTGGTATTTTTATCGCAAGTGTTCTAGGTATTTCCACACTGGATTACCTACCATTCACCTTCTTCTGTTTACTTGGACCAATTCTTACGATCTTGTTTGGCTGGAGTGGCAAAACATTAACAAAGCTTTAACCATAACAAAAGGTAGCTGAAAACAACATCAGCTACCTTTTTATTTTACTCAAAATTTTTGTGGAAACACCATTTCTTACTACCTTGACTATGTGTTGTATAAAATAATTTTAATCCCTTATCGGCTCGGAAATTTGATAGCGTGTAAAGCTAGTTGTTGGAGAGAAAGCAATCATTCCAATTTGGAATCAAAATTCATGATTTTTCGCATTTCTGTTGGATGACCTCCTTTGCTATGCTCTACTAAAGGAGATGAAAGAGGATGACAACAAAAACAAAATGGAATGCTCATTTATATGATGAAAAGCATGATTTCGTGTCAAAATTGGGTACAAGCTTAGTCGATCTACTAGCGCCGCAAAAAAATGAACATATTTTAGATGTGGGTTGTGGTACAGGAGATTTGGCTAATGACATATCAGCACTTGGAGCTTCTGTGCTCGGAGTAGATGCGTCGGCTACAATGATTTTAGCTGCTCAGCAAAAATATCCTGCCATTAACTTTCAAACGATGGAAGCTACAGCGATGCACTTTTCTCAGCAATTTGATGCCGTTTTCTCCAATGCCGCACTTCATTGGATGAAGGAACCTGATGTAGTTATTGAAAATGTCTATGGTGCACTGAAGAACGGTGGACGCTTTGTTGCTGAAATGGGTGGACAAGGCAATATTGCATCTATCATTTGGGCTCTGCAAAAAAGTATGGAAACTTTACAATTTCCCTATATCGACCACTATTTCCCTTGGTATTTTCCAAGCGTCGAGGAATATCAATCAAAATTAGAAAATGCAGGCTTTCAGGTCGAGAATATCACACTCTATAAACGCCCTACACCACTTCAAGGGCAGGATGGGCTTCGCAACTGGTTGGTCATGTTTAGTGAAAATCTTCTACAGCACTTAAAGGCTGATGAGAAAGAGCAGGTTTATGCGACATGTGAGGAATTATTAAAGCCAACTTGTTTCCAACAGAATGAATGGGTCATTGATTATTATCGTCTGCGCTTTATTGCTCGTAAAAAATAGATTACAAAAGGTTACTATTCTGTTGTAGTAACCTTTTTTCAATGCTAAGAGCGAGGCAGCAATATTACAATGACGCCTATTAAGCATATCCCTGCGCCAATAAAGTCTAAATGATCGGGCTTTTTGCCATCAATGCCCCACCCCCATAAAATAGACAACACGATGAATACCCCACCATAGGCTGCATAAACTCTGCCAAAGGTAGGGAAGGACTGGAATGTTGCAACAACGACGTACAGAGCAAGTGCAATACCGCCAATAATGCCCCAATAAAAAGGTTTACCCTCTCGTAACCAAAGCCAAATTAAATAGCCCCCACCTATTTCACCAATTCCCGCAAGAATAAATAATAATATAGCGATCATACTGTATCTCTCTTTCTCATTTTCACTCTATTATACATGTCTTACATACTCCAATATGTAATGGTGTCCGTTATTCCGATTAAAATTAATAGGATACCTGCTGTCATTTGAATAGCTCTTCCCATTTTCATACTTTTTCGTAGGATAATACGCTTGGCATCAAAGACATAGATCAACAGAAGCATGATGATGAGCGGTACAGCGGTCGCTACGCCAAAAATACTAGGTAGAAGCAGCCCATAGGAAGTGCTCGCCACAAGGGGCATTAACCATACAAAAAATAGAACAAACATAGTGGGACAAAAGGCAATAGAAAAACTAGCGCCCATTAAGAACGAGCCAAATTTCCCCTCTTTTACTACAGGCGGCAGCAGCGATGTTAAACGTTGTAGAAAGGTTAATTTGAATAAACCGATTAGCACCAGCCCTGTTAGCAGCATCATCGGCCCAATAGCCTGACGAAAGATTGGAAAATAAACGGTCATCTTTGTTTCAAATGATTGCCCAAAAAGCCAAGCACAAAAGCCAAGCACACTAAAAACAACCACTTTCCCCACTATAAAAAACATAATTTCTTGCCAATTACTGCTCTTTTGAAGTGTTCGATTGCCGTAAAATGTAATGGCACTCATATTACCTGTTAACTGACATGGAGCAAAGGCACCTATCAAGCCAAGAAGAATGGCCATCATCAGGGCAGAATGCTCATAGCCCTGTACAAATTGCGTAAGCGGTTCACTAATCAACTGACTAATGGTGGACAATATACTATACATCTAAACACCCTCTATCTATTATTTATACTAAAATAGTATAAAGGAACATTATGAATAAACAGTGCAGAAAACGGCTTT
The DNA here is from genome assembly GCF_058797135.1 of Lysinibacillus sp. GW823-FHT02G10. Taxonomy (NCBI): domain Bacteria; kingdom Bacillati; phylum Bacillota; class Bacilli; order Caryophanales; family Bacillaceae; genus Lysinibacillus; species Lysinibacillus sp. GW823-FHT02G10. Next base: position 779,516 of record NZ_JBXAJI010000001.1, on the reverse strand, counting down.
ACCCATACACGCTATTACACGCTACTAAAAAATCATCATAATCAGCCGAGACATACTTTGTAAGCAAGTAAGTATCCGATACAATGTGAGAAAATTCTTTTACTGAATAGCTATGTAGAAGATTTTGCTGACAATCTGGTTCAATTACACTCTTAGGCAGCAAGGCAATACCAAGACCATGCTTGACGAAATGCTTGATTACCTCTGTTTGATTAATATGCATTGTTTGATGGCTAGTAAATTGCTGTAGCACCTGTTGTACTTCCTGCCAATAGGGCGCATATTCATGTGTGAAAAGCGTTTCCTGCTGTAAAAGGGTGAAAGCATCATATTCCTTTTTAGCAATAGGAGCAATTAAATGCAATGGTTCTTGTGCAAGCATTACCGTGTGAAGCTCACGAGTTGAGGTTAATTTGGATAAGCCCATATCGATTACACCAGTAAATACCGCTTCCCCAATTTCATTGGATTTTAAAAGTTCTATCACTACCTGAGTAGAGGGCTTTCGATGCTGGAATGCTGTAATAATAGCTGGTAATGTTGAATTCGCTATTTGCGGAGCAACGCCAATCGTAAGCTTAGCGGTGTAGCCTTTTACGAAGGAATCCATTTGTTGTAGCCCTTCATCTAAAGCGGACAGGATTTTTTGTGCCTGCAGACGAAAATAAGTACCCTGCTGATTTAACGTCACCTGTTTGCTCTGTCGATTAAATAATGGGGTTTGCAATGTCCTTTCTAAATGCTGGATATGCTTCGTTACAGTCGATTGTGTAATAAATCGTTTTTCAGCTGTTTCTCGAAAGTTTTCAGTTTGTGCTGCCACTATAAATGTGCGTAGCCACTCTGTCTCCATCGCCATCCCTCTTTCGTTTTCAACTAGTATAACGAAAAATTTGTAAGTCTTGAAACCTTTTTTCAACATAAGCGTATGTATAGCTAACGATGTCAGTAGGAGGAATGAAAGATGTCTTTTTTTCATAAAGCATTAGCAAGTATTGGTATAGGTTCAGCGACAGTGGATACAAGATTGGAGAAGGATACTTATCGTGCTGGAGAGGTCATGCAGGGTGAAATCATTGTGCGTGGCGGTCAAGTTGAGCAACAGGTCGACACGATTTACCTATCCGTCAATACGACCTATATCCGTGAGTCGAATGATCACAAACATACAGAGGTTGCCGCACTGCAGAAGGTCAAAGTAACAGAGCCTTTCACACTGGGCGCCGGCGAGGAAAAAATCTTCCCTATTTCATTAACATTGCCATTTGAAACACCGATTAGTGCAGGTAAAACACAGGTATGGATTCAAACGGGTCTTGATATTAAAAATGCGGTCGATCCGAGTGATAAGGATTATATTCGTGTCGAGCCAACAGCACTAGCAGGTCATATATTAGATGCAATTCGTGGATTAGGTTTCCGTTTACGTGAAGCTGAATGTGAACAAGCTCCTTCACGCTTCCGCGGCTACTATCCATTTGTCCAGGAATTTGAATTTGTACCCACTGGACAATATAGAGGCCATTTAGATGAGCTTGAATTAGTTTTCCTTTCTCAATCCAACCATTCTGCAGAGATTTTCATGCAAATTGATCGCAAAGTAAAAGGCATTGGTAGCTTTTTTGCTGAAGCATTAGATATGGATGAAAGCTATGTTCGCACAACGATTACGATGCATGACCTACCGACACTACAAGCAAAGCTTCAGCAAATCATTTCAAAACATGCCTAATGAACTAAAAAGTAGTTGAAGCCTAACTTCAGCTACTTTTTTATGATCAAATAGGAGGGAGAAAAGGATGATGATGAAAGCGGCATTATTTGATTTAGACGGAACATTATTAAATAGAGATGCATCTGTCGAACTCTTCATTAAGCAGCAATATGAGCGATTAAAGGGAGTACTAGGTTCCATTCCAAAAGAACAATATATAGCTCGTTTTATCCAATTAGATAAGCGGGGCTACGTTTGGAAGGACCATGTCTATCAGCAATTGGTAGAAGAATTTCACCTTGTTCATATTACGTGGGAAGAACTTCTTCAAGATTACCTAAACGAATTTAAATATAGCTGTGTCCCTTTTCCTAACCTTATCCCTATGCTAGAACAATTGAAAAGGGATCAGTTGGCTTTAGGCATGATTACGAATGGCTATGGGCATTTTCAGATGGACACTATAAAGGCATTAGCAATTGAACATTATTTTGATGTCATTTTAGTTTCGGAATGGGCAGGAATGAAAAAACCCGATCCTCAACTGTTTTTAAATGCCATCGAAAAGCTGAATGTCCTTCCTCATGAATGTGTTTTTATCGGCGACCATCCTGTGAATGATGTCAAAGGTGCTCAACATGTGGGAATGAAGGGCATTTGGAAAAAAGATAAACAATGGCAACATGTTCAAGCGGATGCCATCGTGGAGGATTTATTAGAAATACCGATATTCATTGACTCTTTCAGCCAATAATAAATAACCCATCTACTTGTTGGTAGATGGGTTTTTGTTTTATCCTATTTCACAGCTTGCTTTACTTTTTCCAGCACTTCTTCAGCTGTCGCTAGCTGTAATGCCTCTGTTGCTAAAGTCTGCATCTCTGGGACAGATAATTGCTTTAGCAAGGCCCTCGTTTTTAAAATAGACGTAGCACTCATAGAGAACTCATCTAAGCCTAAGCCTAGCAATAGTGGAACAGCATGTTCATCGCCAGCCATTTCTCCACACATTCCTACCCATTTTTGTTCTTGATGGGCAGCTTTAATGACCATTTGAATTAAACGTAATATGGCTGGGTTATATGGTTGATATAAATAAGAAACTTTTTCATTCATCCGATCTGCCGCCATTGTATATTGAATTAAATCATTTGTCCCGATGGAGAAGAAATCCACTTCTTTGGCAAAAATATCTGCCATTACGGCTGTCGAGGGAATTTCAACCATCATCCCGACCTCTATGGAAGAGCCTACTGCAATCCCTCCAGCTATCAGCTTTTCCTTTTCCTCAAGCAAAATGGCTTTAGCCGCACGGAATTCTTGAATGGTCGCTATCATAGGGAACATAATTTTTAAGTTTCCGTAGACAGATGCTCGCAGTAGTGCTCGCAATTGTGTGCGGAATAACTCCTGCTGGTCAAGACATAGACGAATAGCACGGTGACCAAGGAATGGATTCATTTCTTCTTGCAAAGGTAAATATGGCAGGTGCTTGTCGCCACCAATATCGAGTGTTCGAATAACAACGGGCTTGCCCTTCATTCCTTCCAAGACTGTTTTATACGCTGTAAATTGTTCTTCCTCAGAGGGTAAATTTTCTCTGCCCATATATAAAAACTCTGTTCGATATAAGCCAACTCCCTCTGCTCCATGACGCAATACACCATCCAAATCATTTGGCGATCCAATATTAGCCGCTAGCTCAACATGCACGCCATCTTTAGAAACGGTTTGCTCATTCACTAAAGTAGACCATTCCGCCTGCTGTCCCCGGTATTTTTGTGCCTTTTCCTGATAGTCTGCAATCACATCGGCACTTGGATTCACTAGGACTTGACCCGTCAAACCGTCAACAATTATAGTATCGCCATCCTGAATTGTTGTCGTAGCAACCCCTGCCCCTACGACTGCTGGGATTTCTAAGCTACGAGCCATGATGGCTGAATGGGATGTACGCCCACCAATATCGGTAATAAAACCGAGAACATAGTTGCGATCTAATTGGGCTGTCTCTGAAGGTGTCAAATCATTCGCTACGATAATTACCTGTTCGTTAATATTGCTTGGATTTGGAATATGTACTCCGAGTAAATGTGCTAATATGCGATTTGTCACATCTTTAATATCTGATGCACGGGCACTCATGTATTCGTCATCCATACCTTCAAATAATGCCACAAACATAGAGGTTACTTCATGCAATGCATACTCCGCATTTACCGCTTCGTCTGCAATTTTTTGATTGATAGGCCCAATTAATTCGGGATCATGAACCACTAATAAATGTGCCTCAAAAATTGCGGCTTCTTCTGCACTAAATTTTTCTAATGTTTGCTGTCGAATGACAATCAGTTCTTGCTCTGCTTTGGCAAGAGCGGCTGCTAAACGTTTCTGCTCTGCCTCGATATCATGAACAGTTGTTTTAGCGAATGTTAAATCTGGTTGGACGAAACGATATGCTTTCGCAATGGCAATGCCGTCTGAAGCGGCAATACCAGTGAGTCGTGTCATTGTGCAAGCCCCATTTCCGTGATGAGTGTCGTTAGTGCTGCTAATGCTTGCTCTTCGTCTTCCCCCTCTACAACAAGTGTAAATTGTGAACCTTGCTTTAAGGCTAATCCCATCACACCTAAGATTGATTTCAAGTTAGCTGCTTTTTCTTCTGTACGTATTTCTATAGATGAAGCAAATGGTGTTGCTTTTGCCACAAGCTGGCTCGCTGGTCGTGCATGAATACCTAAAGGATCGACTACTGTAAATTGTTGTGTTTTCATAATTTATTCTCCTCTTCTTGTAAGTCTGTTAAAACCATTACATTTGGATGTTTCGATAAAGCAGTTGCAGGTACGTCTTCTGTATAATCAGATGCCAGTAAACGCTCTAACACCTCACGCTTAGCTTCTCCCACTGCGAGTAACAAAATGCATTTTGCCCGCATAATCGATTGAATACCCATCGTGTATGCCTGTGTCGGCACTTCGTCAATGGATGAAAAGTAACGCGCGTTAGCTTGACGAGTAGATTCTTCGAGTGTTACAAGATGTGTTAAAGAAGCAAATGACGTACCAGGCTCATTGAAGCCGATATGACCATTTTGACCGATACCAAGCAGTTGGAAATCTAAGGGATATTGTTGCAGTAATCCTTCATAGCGAGCTGTTTCCACTAAAGGATCTACTGCTAATCCATCTGGTAAATACGATGCTAAAAATGGTTTTTGGTTAAATAAATGTTTGTTCATATAATAGGCGTAGCTTTGCTGATGAGTTGCCTCAAGTCCAACATACTCATCCAAATTAAAGCTAATACAATGTGAAAAATCAATATCTGTTTTACAGATTTTAGCATATAGTGGTTCCATTGTTCCACCAGTAGCTAACCCGAACGTTGTGGCGCCATTATTTTTGGCTTCAACGATGGTCGCTACTGCATGTGAATATAAATCATCCATTGAGGAAAATCTTTTTACTTTCACCACATATCCTCCTTTGTATCCTAGAAATGAATACGCTGACCATACTGATCAATGAGCGCATCGTTATTATTTTCCCCTAAATTACTGCTACCAAACACTGGTACACTAGCGCCCTGTGCATGCATAAGTTCAATGATTTGGGCGAATAAAGCATTTAATAAAGTCGCACCTAACACCGTTGATACAGGGGCATATTGCAATTGGTCAACGGTTAACACACCATCACCTAATGGCACATGCGTATTCAATACTTCATCTACTACTTGCTCTAAACGCTTGCCTGACGGATGGCGCGACGGCTGGTGCTGATATTCCAGTGATTGGAGTGAAATAGTCAAAGCGCCCGCTTCCTTTGCATAGATAGCCATATCAATGGGCACTGGATTATTGGCAGAGGTTGAAATGATGATACAAACATCTTGGTCATCAAATTGCAGCTGATCCTTATAGGTGGCTAAAAAAGCCTGTTTTTTTTCATTTTGTGAGGATTGCCGTGCACCCTGATGTAGCATTAACGATTCTATGTGTATCGGTTTGACAGGCACTAAGCCACCTGCTCTATAGTAACATTCCTGTGCTAGTAGCATGGAATGACCAGAGCCAAAGAGCTGGATAATGCCTCCCTTTGTGAGACGTTTAACAATTTGCTTGGCAATATGCATAAGTTGGTTGCTTTCCTGCTGTGCCACCATTGTTAAATATCGATTTACTTGTTGAAAATAGGTATTCATGTTCTATCACCTTTTCATTCGTTTCATGCAAGATGTTTGTATACCTGCTGCATATTAGTAACTATTGTCCACTTGAATTTGCATCATATAAGACCTTGCCCGCCTTAATCGTTTGGTGGAGCTTTAATTGTTCATCTAAAATCACTGCATCCGCATCAAAGCCTTGTATAAGCTGACCCTTATTACCTAGCTTCAATTGTTCGGCAGCATTAAAGCTGGACATTTTGACAAGCTCCTCCAGCGTACAATTCGTAATGTGATGCATATTCCGTACAGCCTGATCCATTTTTAAAATACTGCCTGCTAACGATCCATTTGACAAATGGGCACCAGCTTCTGTCACATGAACTGTTTGACCGCCTAAATCATATGCTCCGTAGGGCATTCCCTTTGCGCGCATGGCATCTGTAATTAAAATAAGCCCGTCTGCTCCCTTTAAGCGATAGGCCATTTCCACAGCGCCTTCATGCATATGGATAAAATCAACAATCAGTTCTGCCTTAATCGCATCTAGCAGCAGGACACCGCCAACTACACCTGGATCTCGATGGTGGAATGGACGCATTTGGTTGTATAAGTGTGTCCCCTGTGTGGCACCTAATTGAGCCGCTTGTTGCATTTGCTCAAAGGTAGCATCCGAATGACCAATTGAAACAATGACACCGCTAGCAGAAATACTTTGCACAGCTGCCATGCCATTCGGTTCTTCTGGTGCTAGCGTAATTTGCTTAATTTTATGGCCACTTAGTTGCTGCCATTTTGTCCATATATCTAAATTTAGCTCGACAATATATTCAAGAGGCTGTGCCCCTGCTCGCTGCTTTGAAACAAATGGCCCTTCGATATGAATACCTAGTACCTCTGCTTCATCTGGCTGTGGCTGGAACTGTGCTACATTTTCAATAGCTCGTTCAATGTTGTCATAGCTTTGTGTCATCGTTGTAGCTAAAAAGCTTGTCGTTCCTTCTTTTAAAAGGGATTGAGCCATCGTATGAAGCCCTTCATCAGAAGCATCCATCGTATCCATTTGAGCGGATCCATGAATGTGCATATCAATAAATCCTGGCAATAAAAATTTCCCTGAACCATCAAGCTGTTCTACATCGTGGATATCAAGCTGAGGAGCAACTTGCGCAATTTTACCATCCTTCATCCATACATCTACCTGTTCATCTCGTCCATTGCCATTCACTACTGTGATATTTCGAATGAGTAAACTCAAGAAAAACATCTCCTTCTTGAACAAGGGCTGTCGAAAAGGCATCCGTGTGCAATAGCTCATTGCCTCTGTATACCTTCGCTAACAGCCCCATTAGTTGTTACTTCTTCATTGTAATAATATTCGTTGAGCCTGCTCGTTGATAGCCAGTCTTTTCAAGTGTAATCTCTTGCCCCATTAAGCTTGTAAATACAATTGGTGTGATGACAGAAGGTACTTGCCCTTCAATCTGTACAAGGTCTGCTTTTAATAACGCATCCCCACGCTTAACTTTTTGACCATCTGTAACGAACAGATCAAAACCATCACCATTTAGTTTGACCGTATCTAAGCCAACATGAATTAATACTTCAATGCCCGTATCAGATTTTAAGCCAATTGCATGCTTTGTGGGGAACACCATCACTACTTGACCATCAAATGGTGCATAGACTGCTCCATCTGTCGGACGTATCCCGAAACCTGGGCCCATCAAGCCTGCTGAAAATGCCTCATCAGGCACTTCTGTTAAAGGCAATAAATCACCCGTCATTGGCATTTCGAAATCACGGAATGTCATCGTGTCATTCTTCACAGTTTCTTCCATGACAGGCTGAGCTGATGGAAGTCCTACATTGGCTGGTGCTGGATTGCCTTTTTTCAAACGTTCTTTTATGGCTTCAGCTAAAAACTCCACGGATGTCCCAATGATTACTTGGACATTGGTTTTACTAATACGCATAACTCCTCTTGCACCTGTTTGCTTCAATGTTTTTTCATCGACGCTAGCAGAATCCTGTACTAATAATCGTAGGCGAGTTGTACAATAATCCACTTGCTTAATATTGTCTTTTCCACCTAATGCTTCAATTGTATAATATGCACGTAAATCGACATCATCAGCAATAGCATTTACTTCGCCATCCTCATCCTCATCGTCTTCACGTCCTGGTGTTTTTAAGTCTAATTTTTTGATTAAGAAATAGAATACCACAAAGTAAATCGCCCCAAAGCCTAAACCTAAAGGTAATAAGAGCCATGGTTTATCTGCCAGACCAAGGTTGAGTAAGTAGTCAATTAAGCCTGCCGAGAACCCAAAGCCGTCACGGAATCCAACGAGATAGGCCACAGCCAAAGAAATACCTGTTAATACAGCATGAATACCATAAAGAACTGGTGATAAGAACATAAAGGAAAATTCAATAGGCTCTGTAACACCCGTTAAAAAGGCTGTTAAAGCGATGGAAACGAACATCCCTCCAACGATTGGACGCTTTTCTTTTTTCGCTGCAAAATACATTGCTAGACAGGCTGCTGGTAAGCCAAACATCATAATTGGGAAGAAACCAGCTTGGAAATGTCCAGCTGTCGTGTCTCCTGCTAGGAAGCGGTTGATATCCCCTTTCACGATTTCGCCTGCTGCATTTGTAAATTCACCGAAATCAAACCAAATAATTGTATTGATTACATGGTGGAGACCCACTGGAATTAATAGACGGTTGAAGAAGCCATACATCCCTACGCCAAGTGATCCTGCACCGATCATCCAATTACCGACAGCATCAATGCCACCTTGAATTGGTCCCCAAACAATTGCTAAAATACTACCTAAAATTGCCATGGTGATGGACGTAATAATCGGTACAAAGCGCCGTCCACCGAAGAATGATAACCATTCTGGAAATTTCACATTATAATATTTGTTATATAATAAGCCTGCCGTAATACCGGCAATAATACCACCAAATACACCCATATTTAATTCTTCGTTAACAGTCCCTAAAACGGCGACTAAAACAAGATGCGCAATCGCACCTGCTAGAGCTGCGCCACCACTGCTATCATGTGCAAACCCCATCGCAATACCGATAGCAAAAATAATTGGTAAATTCCCTAGTATAGCATTACCAGAAGCGGCCATAATACTAGCAATGTACTGGATGGCTTCATTCGGTACGGCCCCAAGCATATCCGCTGAACCTAAACGCAATAGTAATGCTGCTGCTGGTAATGTTGCGATTGGAAACATGAGCGACTTACCGATTTTTTGTAAGAAAGCAAACATTCATTATCCCCCTTTGGTATAGTTGTCTAGACCACTTTAGTAAAAAAAAAGCGTTTTCACTAAGTTGCTATTATTATAGGCGCAATTCAAAAAAAAATAAATACTTTTTTAATATTTCGTGATGTTAAACAAAAAACCGCACCCTAATCCAAAATTAGGGCACAGTTCTTCTTTAGCTTATGCCGTGACATCACGTTTCATAAAGGTTGAATAACTAATGACAAGGAAAACTACTGCGTATATAGCAAGTACTGTTAATGAGAAGGGCAACGTCACATCAGCAATCATGGAGCCACCACCATGCTCATACTGTGTTAAATCAGAATGTGTGAGCCAAATATATTTGACGATGTCGTATCGGCTTAAAAACATAACTATCATGCCGCCTGTAAAAGAAAGGAACATCGTTAAACCGATTGCTAATGAACTTGAACGGAATACTGAGCCAATCAAAAAGGCAAATAATGTAGACATCACAAAATCGCCACCAGATAATAGGTAATGATAGGCTAAATCGCTCCATACAGCCTTTTCAACGACCTGTCCATTGACCATTTCTAATTCCACACCTGTTCCCATGCCGAACAAGACTAAGCCGATAAGGGCACTTACCACAACATTGACCACATACAATAACAAACCAAAAAGGAATGTTGTCAGTAATTTAGACGTTAACACTTTTGCACGGGACATTGGACGCGTTAAGAGCATTTTAATCGTCCCTGTTGAAAATTCGCTCGATACAATACTAGCTGCGGTAATGACTGTAAATAAAGTAACAAGCGTAAGCATACCACTTGTAAAGGACATAAAGCTTGCAAGACTACTATCTTTTTGACTTGGTGCATCATTCGCTAAACGATATTCAGAAATAGCCATCTGCTCTTGAAAGTATGCCTTATCTTCCTCCGTTAAATCTTCACCTGCTAGCGTCTCTTTATAAGATTGAATGGCATCCTGCTCTATGTCCTGCCAAGAACCTTCCGTCGGGGATTTTACTTCATAATATTTGGTGATTCCAGCAGGAACAAGAATGACAAGAATCAGCATGGCCACCATTGCCCATGTTCCTTTTTTATGCCATAATTTCATCCACTCATTTTGAATTAGCTTCAGCAATTTGTCCGCCTCCAGTCATTTCTAAGAATTGATCCTCTAATGTTTTTTGATGTGGCTGTACAGCAAATAATTGAATACCCGCTTGGACTAGTTGTGTAGTCATAGCTGGGACATCCTCTTTCTTCATTTCCACCACATAGCCTTGATTCTCTGCTACAAAGTTAAAGTCACACTGTTCCAGATAAGCAGACACCTGCTCTTTTGGCTGTGCCTCCACATAATAAAACGATGAGCTTTCATTATGAATATCGCGCAGATCAATCAGCTGCCCATTTTGAATCACAGCCACTCGATCACACATCAATTCAATTTCTGATAACAAGTGACTTGAGACAAAGACGGATACGCCCTCTTCTGAAGCAATCTTCCGCAGGTACATACGAAACTCACGAATACCAGCAGGGTCTAAGCCATTCGTCGGCTCATCTAAAATCAAAAATTTCGGTCTGTGCAATAACGCCTGGGCTAATCCTAGTCGTTGTCTCATACCAAGTGAATACGTAGAGACCTTTTCATGTATACGATTTTCGAGCCCAACCTGTTGAATGACCTCCTGAATTCGTTCCTTTGTTACATTTTTATGCATACGTGCAAAATGTAGTAAATTTTTATAGCCTGACATAAATTTATACATTTCTGGATTTTCAACAATCACACCAACCTTACTAATGGCTTCCTCGTAATGCTCCTTCAGTGAAAGCCCGTCGATGATGACATTGCCCTCTGTTGGATGCATAAGCCCTGTCATCATTCGGATTGTTGTTGTTTTCCCCGCTCCATTCGGTCCTAAAAATCCTGTAATTTGGCCTGGATATAAATCAATGTTTAACTGTTGAATTAATTGCTTTCCTCGAATAGTTTTCGATAAATTTTGCAATTGTACAATCGGTTCTGTCATATTTTTCACCCTTTCTAATCTATTTCGCCTGAGCATTATGCAGTCTGGCACGACAACATTGCTTTATTGACGATTCCTTCTTCACCTTTAGCTGTCAATATTTTTTACTGAAGGACGATAAAACCCTTTCATCCACTCAACTGCATCCTTATTAGCCACGTCGCGTAATGTTTCCACATTCTCGTAGGCCATGATTGATCCTGCCTGCAATAAAATAATTTGATCTAAAATAGGCTCTACCTCATATAATTCATGTGTGGATAGCAAAATCGTTTGATTTTCGATGTCCGTAAATTGAATTAAGCCTTTAATCAACTGCTCTCTCACAATTGGGTCTAGCCCAGCAAATGGTTCGTCCATGACATAATAAGGAACCTCTCGTCCAAGGGTGGCAGCCATTTTCATGCGACCACGATTACCCTTTGATAATTGGCGTAGCTTTGTGCGCGTATCTACCTGTAAAAATTGTGCGACGATACAGGCTTTATCATAGGAAAAATCTTCAAATTGCGAAGCATAATGCTGGAAAAGCTGTTCACCCGTGTAGTACTCAAAAAATAAATCTGTATCTGGTAAATAAGCAATTTTGTCAGCACTTCTACGTGTGACGGGCTTACCCTCTAGTGTGATCTCACCAGCAGTGGGTCTCAGTAAACCAGCTAAAACTTTCATAAGCGTAGATTTACCACTACCATTTTCTCCAACTAGTCCAATGATTTGTCCAATCGGAAAGGAGAAGGATAGATCCTGTAAAACTGGCTTTTTCTTATATTGAAAAGATACATTTGATAGCTGTAACATCCCTTCACCTCACGCTTTATTTTTCAAAACCACAAGCATCTCTTCCTTCGAAAAGCCTAATGCCTCAATCGATGTTAAAAAATTTTCAGCCAGCTGATTTTTCATCTCTTCACGCAATAACTCAATGCGCTCCTCATTGCTCGTAATAAATGTACCCTGTCCTCGTTTGGTTTCCGTTATATTCATTGCCTCTAACTCCTTATATACACGTTGCACCGTATTGACATTGACACCTGTTTCTACTGCATATTCTCGAACAGAGGGAAGTCGATCACCTAGCTCCAACTTCCCCTTCAAAATGTCTCCACAAATTCGATCGACAAGCTGGCTATAAATGGGTTTGTCACGCGAAAAATCCATCGTCATCGTAAAACCACCCTTTCAAGCCACTTCGATGCTGCTAAAAACAGCAGTAGTAGTAATAACGTAATGGCTATTTCCTCAACGACATATATCGAGCCAAGCATCCATTCCATCGTCATTTCTTTCGCTTTTGGTAGATAGTGTTCGATGTTTTGAAGCGAAACTTCCCCATGGAGGAAGATCGCTCGATACAGCTGACTCTCCGTTACCCGCGCCCAACCAGCTGTGGTTACATAAAACACAATCATTGTCAGCACAATTGAAAAACGACCTATTATGCGCTTCAATTGCAAATAAAAAGCTAAAAAGAATAAAAGAACGATAAATAGCATTAATTGTAAAATCGTCAATATAATAACAATTATTACTAAAACTAATAAAATTTGTCCAGCGCTCGCAATCAGCTCATCTTTAATATTAAAAATGGCTACACTCGTAAAAAGGATAGTGAAGAGGACATATCCTACTAATGAGCAAACCAATTTTGCTCCGATAAGCTTTGTGATAGAGCTTGTTGAATGGAGCCAGCTCTCCTTTGCTTTAATGTCAAATCGCATCGATGCCAAAAATTGTATAACAGAATAAAATCCGCCTAGAAAAAGGACGAGCATCGTAAATACAAACTCTAGCTGATTTTCCTGTGCAAAGAGATCAACAAACTGATGTAAGATATAGGGAACTATCCAAGATAGCATAAGTCCCATAAATATCCCTACTAGAAACCATGAGCGATAAAGTACCCATTCTTTTTTTAAAAGTCCTGTAAAGCTTTTCAATCACAACACCTCGTGTCATAGTGTACTAGTCACATATTACACTATGACTTTTTTGTTGGCAAGTGGTAAATACAAGAAAAAGGAAATTTCGTTTGCTCAACAATTACGCTTATGCTCAAAGAAGGTATTCACCTATTAAACACAGAATATATGGGTAGCACTCTAACACTAAGCGTAAGGTGGTACTTGAATGGATAAAAGAGTTGTCTTTGATTTTGAAATTGAATTTACCAATGGTGGTGGCATACAAGGGCAGGATTTTCGCCTTGATATTGATGGAGATGACATATCGGACGAAGAGCTAGCTAAGTATATTGTGGAAGATATGAGGTTGCTCATGGTTGGCAAGGTAACGATCTTAAACAAAAAAATTATTAATGAAAAACATAAACGAAAACCTCTTGATGAGCAAGAAAGGACATGAAGCTCGTTGAAAGCGATACTATTTGATTTAGATGATACCTTACTTAATCGAGATCATGCTGTCGATAACCTGTTTTATATTATTTTGGAAAAATACTATGGTGCTGTTCAGGGTATGCTCAAAAAGGACATGTTGGAAAAATTTAAGGAATACGATAAAAGAGACTATGGGATTGCCGATAAAACCAATGTTTTATCATCGTTTTTTGATGCGTTTCCATCAACCTTTCAATTACCTCGCCATGACATGCAAGATTTTTGGGATCAGCAGTTTCCATATTGCTTTTCTATCGATCAACATATGTTGAAGGTTCTCCAAAAGATTAAGAAGCAAGTACAAGTTGGCATTATCACAAACGGCTCTACACAGCGACAAAAGGCTAAAATCACACATACAGGTTTAGCTAGCTATTTTGATGTTATCCTTATTTCGGAGGAAGTAGGCTTAACTAAGCCTGACAAACGCATATTTGAATTAGCTCTACATCAGCTCCAAGTTCAGCCAAATGAAACCTTATTCGTTGGGGATGACTTAGCAAAAGATATTGCTGGTTGTCAGCGAGCAAGGATGAAGGGCATATGGTACAATCCTCATCGGCTCACGAATCCTACTGACATTAAACCTGATGCAGTGATTCATTCATTTGAGCAATTAATAAAAGGAAGAGCCCTGTTTAACTAGGACTCTTCCTTTGACTGTTACACCATTTTCCCTACTACTTTTACCTTCAATCTTGTTGCATTTTCTGGATGATACGCGAGAGGTGTTTCTTCTACTTCCACTAGCTCAATGGTATCTTCAAGAGCACCTGCTAATACGGCTTGTTTCACAGCCTTGTTTTGTGCATCCTTCAAGGATTCCTCACGCGGTTCTTTGGAATAAATATAAATTTGCTCATATTGACCACTAATTTGTGCAATCGAGGCTCCGATGGCATTCGCAACACCACCGTATTCAGATTTTACAATTGTGGAAACGCCCCGAATATTTTCTGGCACAATGATACCACCACCCCCTACTAAGACTAATGACACATCCTCTGAGGAAGTTTTCATCTTATCAATCGCCTGTTCTAGTAACGAAGAAATTTCTTCTTGAACGGCTTTGGCAAAGGCTTCATCAATATGTGCCACTAACGTGGAATCACCTACATCTGCTAAGCCTAAACGGACAGCGATATCTGTTGTCGTTAAGGTCGAGCCACCGAAAACAAGGGCCTCCTCACTGATTTTATAGCCTACACTATCCGGCCCAACTGTAATTTTGTTGCCGTTCACACGAACAATACTTCCCCCGCCAAGTCCGACTGAAATAATATCTGGCATCCTAAAGTTTGTCCGAATGTCTCCCACTTCAACTGCGACCGAGGATTCTCGCGGGAAACCATCCTGTAATACACCGATATCTGAAGTGGTACCCCCAACATCCAATACCATTGTGTTTTGAATTTGGGATAAATAAGATGCTCCACGGATACTATTTGTTGGTCCACAGGCAATTGTTAAAATTGGGAATTGCTTGGCGTAGTCGATAGACATTAATGTACCGTCATTCTGGCATAGATAAACCTCTACATCAAAAATGCCTTCCGCTTGTAACGCCTGTACAAAGCCCTGTGTTGTTGTCTCAATCACCTTACATAATGCAGCATTTAGAATCGTAGCATTTTCACGTTCTATTAACCCGACTGAACCTATTAATGAGGAGCAGGAAATTGGGAATTCCTCGCCATAGACTTCTTGAATCCATTCACGAACCTGCAATTCTTGATCATTTTTAATAGAGGAAAAGACACCAACAATCGCAATAGATTCTACTTGACCACGCCATTCTTCTAGTAGTTTTGTAATTTCCTGTTGATCAAGCGCACTCAATAATTGGCCGTCATATTCATAACCACCATGGGCAATGGCATAATTACCAGATAATTTATCAATCATATCTGCTGGCCAAGCTGTATAAGGGAGTACGGAAGCCGTCGCTGGATAACCTAGTCGAATGACACCAACCTTTGCTAGCTTTTTACGTTCAACAATGGCATTGGTGCATTGTGTTGTCCCTAACATCGCATGGGTAATTTTTGTTTTATCAATATTTGCGCCCTCTAGTAATTGTTGCAGTGACTTTTCAATCCCTGTTTTAATATCTAAGCTTGTTGGTGATTTCACACTGTAAATAAGCTGGCTATTATGGTCTAAAAGGATGGCATCTGTGTTTGTTCCACCTACATCGATTCCAATTTTATACATGCTCTGCTACCTCCTTTTTCACCAATTCCTCAATTGGCGTATACTCATATTCATAGCCAAAGTATTTGGGTCCAGCTGTTTCAATACCTTTTGCTGTACGCCATTTTTCATGTGCTGGTAAGCCAATCACACGCACACGTTTACCATATTTTAAGCTCTCTGTTGTAACAGGCAATAAAGTTTCATAATCCACCAAACAAATTAAGTCTGGTGTCATCGCTATAACCTGCCCGTTTTTCTCAGCTAATAAGTTTTCATTTTGGAAATGAACCTTCATTTGATCATTTTTATAAGATTCAATACCTTCAAGATTCATTTTACCTAGGTTAAAGCCACCCTTCGTTTCACGAATAACATCCACTATTTTTCCTTGGAAAAGCTCATATCCTTCTGCAAGGTTTAAAAGGCTTTGTAGCTTATCGTTCACCTCTTGATCTTTCGAGGCAATAATTTCACCGATTTTTTCAGAAAGCGTCACTATATGATGAACACCGCTTTGTTTAATTTGCGCACCCGTTGTTGGGTAGAGGCTCACTAAAGAACTAGCGCCCATTTCTACTGTTGCTGTTCGGGCGATACGCTCAGTCCATTTATTATCAATCGTTTCAAAAATACCAATATTCCCTTTTTCATCAGTGATGGCCATTGGCGTTGCCGAAATCCCATCTAAGTGGAATGTCACCATTTGTAATTCCGGAAATGCACGCCCCATGCCATCACAATCAATCAATGGTAAGCCAAGCTGTGCTGCTACTACAATAGGAATCATCGAATTGACCCCACCAGCTTCCATTGGATAGGTGCCTGCAATTTTTTCTTTTCCCAAATATTGCGCGAGCTTTTGGAAAACCTTAACAAACTCATCGCCACGTGGGAATTTTTCTACTAAAACCGATGGCGCCCCCATCATTGCGGCTGGAATGAAAAAATCATCATCCGCAATTTCATCCACTGAATACAACTTTACAGGGCCATTTTTTTCGATAGCAGAAAGCGCCATTAATTTTCCAATATAGGGATCTCCTCCCCCACCTGTTCCTAAAAATGCTGCCCCTATGGCAATATGTTCAATAGCTGCCTGATCTAAATATCTCATCTATGTTCCTCCAATATGACCGTTTTTTGTACAGATACACGATACCCAACATAATAAATCACGAATGAAATAATGATGCCAATCATCGGTTGGTTTGGTAGTGCTGGCAATGCAGGGAATAAGGAAAATACCACTGGCATACAGGCAATTACAGCACCTACTAGCCAAGACAATACACCTAATCGATTGACCCCTTCAACTTCCTGCCAGCTATCTGTTTTGCCTTTATGAATGACCCAGTAGGAAGCAATCATCACCCCTGCAACAGGCGGAATCATCGCCGATAAAATTGACATGATAGGTGTAAAATAATTTAAAATCCCTACAACGGCTAAGATTGTGCCAATTGTACCCGCCACACCTATGGCTAATCGTTCTTTGTTTTTAGCAACATCAAATACATTAATTAAGGCAATTCCACCTGAAATTGCATTGACCAAATTGGTTTTCCATGTTGCTAAAATCAGACCCACTCCACCAATAAAGGGTGTTGCGATATGCAGAAAGACTGCTGTAATATCACTTGTTTGATAGGCAATCGTTAAGACAGCTCCCACAGCAATCATTAGCACCCCTGCAGGAATAATCCCTAATGTAGCGGCTTTGAAAACGTCTGAACGCTTTTTTGAAAATTGCGAATAATCACCCGCGATAACAGCCCCTAATGCAAAGGACCCAATCGTTACAGCTAAACCATCCATAAAGCTCATATTGCCCTGTGGCTGATAATCCCGAACGAGCTGTAGTTGCTCACCAGTTAATATTTGACCTAAACCATACAGGCAAATGATGACGAGCAATGGTACGGCGATATAGCTTAAAATACGCAACACCTTCATCCCATAAAGTGCGGATACGACCATGACCATACCACTAATGAATGAAGCGATTGGAATGGGTATATTCAAATGATAGATTGCTAATAAGTTTGCTAAGGCTACGCCACACACATTGGCCTGAATGCCAAACCACCCTAAGCAAGCAATGGATAAGATAATGGATAATATTGTACGAGAGCCCTTTTTTCCAAACACTTGTCCTGCTATATGGACAGTGGGCTTTCCTAAATCACTGCTTTGCATGCCTTGCAAAATCATGATGATCACGACAATAGCATAGCCTACAAAAGCAACAGCCAGTGCCTTTGATAAACTCATATTGGTAATCAGTGCGTTACCGACTAATAAACTGGGAATACAAATCATGGCACCAGCCCAAATAATGCCTAAGCTATACCAAGATTGACCTTTATTTTCATTTTGCATGTGACTCCCTCCTTATTTGGTGATGGATTAATGTTTTTAATTATAGAAGATAGGTAAGAGTTGAGTCTTTTGCGCAAATGAAAAAAATAATCTGAAATTTTGTTCAAAATGACAAAATTTCAGATTATTCTAATCATTAATCAATCGATATAGCATGCAAGCCATGTAGGCATCATAAAATTCCGAATATACGGTAACATCTGTGCCAATCAGCTCACTAATTTTTTTGATGCGGTATTTCACCGTGTTTTTATGGATATAGAGGAGCTCTGCACAGCGCTCCACACTAGCATTTGCATCTAATAAAAAGGTTATCAATGTCTGCAAGGAATCATGGTCACGTATAATGGGTTCAATTACAGACAAATATTCTTCAATCATTTCCTCGCCCTGCTTACTGACATCAATTGCCCTTTTCATGGAGCGCACTTCCGCTGCAGTAAACAATTTTCGCATCGGATAAATCGTATGGGCTTTGTCCCCCACCTGATTGACCAATTGATACATTTGACGAACAGACTTTGTATTTCTCATTTTAGGTGCATAAACAATTTCTGCGATTTGGGCATCATACTGAGTAGTTTCACTATATTCAATGGCAATCTCAAACTCATGATGCTTATAAAAGCAATTGCCTACCAGTACAATCATACAATGGTCAATGCATTGGATGACTCTTGTTTGATAATATTTGGACAGTTGCTCTTCTAATTCATCGCGAATTCTTTTTTCGTCTGCTAAATCATGCATGTAGACAAGCCACATCATTTGAATGGCGGAAACATCAATATGAAGAAGATTGGCTAATCTTCTCATTTTCTCCCCTTCGTCATTGATAATAGCTTTAACTAAGGCATATTCACTAACCTCATCATGCTTGTCTCCCCATAAATTTATGGCTACTTGCACAACCTCACTTACTTTTTCAATTGTCTTAGCAGGTAATTTTGTATTTTCTTTAATCAGAAATAAAAATAGCGGCTCGCCATTTTTTTGATGTACTCTTTTATAGTCTACGACACAGGCGACATCACTTCTTAGCAGCTCGAGCTTGCCTGCTTCCCTCTGAAAATTGGATTGGGAGCATTCTTCAATGACATTCGCTACATCTAATGATGAATTTCGTGGCCACATCACTTGGTTCACAATGTCAAAATGACTATTGGTGAGCACAATATTAGCCTTTAAACGATCTGAAAGCATTTTCAGTGTAATTTCAACACTTCTTAAATGCTCAGGTAGTA
This sequence comes from Lysinibacillus sp. GW823-FHT02G10, assembly GCF_058797135.1. NCBI lineage: Bacteria > Bacillati > Bacillota > Bacilli > Caryophanales > Bacillaceae > Lysinibacillus > Lysinibacillus sp. GW823-FHT02G10. The sequence continues at coordinate 760,098 of NZ_JBXAJI010000001.1, read as the reverse complement.
ACGATACCTTTTCTAATGTCTCTTTGACAAAATGATCATTAACGCCTTGATTACTAACAATCGCTTCCATAACCTCATAGATAACCTCGTTATAGCGCAGTGAATAATCATTTCGCGGCATACAAATGATAATAAAGCCTTGTGCCTCCGCTAACGCAAGCACTTCTTCTGGAATATCAGGCAATACAATGCCGACATAATATAAAATAAGCCCCAGCTCTCCTAAATCATGTAAATGCTGAATCGTTTCACATTGCTGCTCCACACTATCTCGAATGGAGTAAAAGGAGCTAATGACAAGCTCCTCTGCATACCATTCCTCCTGTACACGGTTAATAATTTTCGAATAAAAATCAACATTCGATACCTCTAATACAGATAGAGATGATACGGTACGGTGCAGATTATCTCGCCCTGTTAACACCTCTGCCCCTCGAAAAGATGGCAATTGTAATAATTCATTGACCGTTACCCCATGTTCCACCACCACTTTTCTTTACAACTCTTTTGAAGAAGAATACCATATCCCCTACTATCTTTCAAAATACAGTTTGCTCTCTATTTTAACTGGTAGCTTGTTAGTGTTAAAATAGTAACTAAATGGATAAGATCAGAGAGGAAAATGAGGATGTCTAATCAGACAAAAACCATTGGTACAAAAATCCGACACAGTCTACAGGCAGATTGTCAAAGCTGTTTTGGCTTGTGCTGTACCGCTTTAAATATTGTGGCTTCTAGTGATTTTGCGATCAATAAACCCGCAGGTACGCCATGTCCTAATTTGCAGGATAACTATAGCTGTCACATACATAGTCAGCTACGAGAAACAGGTTTTAAGGGATGTACCGTTTTTGATTGCCTAGGCGCAGGTCAACAGGTTTCACAGGTGACATTTCATGGACAGGATTGGCGACAATCTCGTGAGCATGCTGACAAGATGTTTCGTGTTTTTCCTATTATGGAACAGCTTTACGAAATGATTGCGTATGTGGCGGAGGCTTTGTCCTATCAGGTGGATAATATGCTTTATGAACAGCTACTTGCTCAATTGAAGCACCTACAGCAGACAATAGCTCAGGATGCAGATACCTTATTAGCATTGGATATGGTAGCTATTCGTATGCCGATCAATGCACTATTGCTCCAAACTAGCGAACAAATTCGCCAGCACAGTGTGAAGGGAAAGGCTTCTAGAAACTTGAATCAGCGTGGGGCTAATTGGATGGGCAAAAATTTAAAAGGCAAGGATTTACGAGCGACTGATCTAAGGGGGAGTTATTTAATAGCAGCTAATCTTCAAGATGCGAATTTACAGGGAGTAGATTTCATCGGGGCTGATTTGCGAGATACCAATTTACGCGGTGCTGATCTTTCAACAAGTCTGTTTTTAACCCAAATGCAAATCAACGCCGCACAGGGGGATCGTTCGACTAAATTACCTTCATATATAAAACGACCTGCTCATTGGCAATAAAAAAAGGTAGATGGCGTTTTACGCTCATCTACCCTTTTTCATTAGGCTTGTTTCTTTTTATAAAGCACAGTAGCCGCCACTAACACAAGTAAAATAGACTGTCCTATGATTGTTTCCACCGTTGGATAGAAGCCAATCAAGCTAATAACAGGTAAGCCATCAACAATCGTTGTGGACAGATTATCTGTCAGCTGCAAAGTATGCAGACTGACACCAATAATTTTAAAGGCTAGCACATAAATTAAAATAGTTGCTACTGCAAAAAATTTGTGAATTGGAATTTTGCCACTTGCTTTAAATAACACAACTGCAAGTACAGCAAGAATGAGCAGTGCCACCACAATTCCAAGTATAAACTGCGACGTTTCCATTTTAGGTGCAATCCCCACATAAAAGACTAGTGTTTCTGCACCTTCACGGAAGACCGATAAAAAGCTAATCATAGCCATCGCAAAAATAGAGCCACTCGAAATGGCATTACCCATTTGTTTGGAAATATAGCGATTCCAACTGACCACGCTTGATTTACTATGCAGCCAAATACCCACACCGATCATCATCGCTGCAGCAATTAACCCTACATAGCCTTCCATTAACTCGCGATTCGTATCAATCGTTGCCGAATTTAAAATCGTCGACATAAGGATGGCAGCTACGGCGGATAATAGAACGCCGACAAACGCTCCGACATAAATCCATTTGCGCATCTTGTTTTGTCCTGATTTATTAAGGAATGACACTAAGGCTAAAATAATCAGTAATGCCTCTAGTCCTTCGCGTAATAAAATTAACGCAGCGTCCCAAATGGTGTAATCGGTATCCCCTTGAATTAGCTCAATTTCAGTACGGAATGTATTTAATTGTTTGGTAATAGCTTGCTGATCGACGTTGGATTTTAATAAATCACTCGAGATAATCGGCATATCACTTTCAATTTTCGTGTAAAGACTACCATTACGTGTGGAGATTTCAATTTCTACGCTTGGCCAAATGGTAATAAACTCACGTATTTTATTTGAAGCCGCCTGGTAATCACCAGCATTGACAAAATCATTGGCCTCATCTATATAGGCAATTAATGTCGCTAATGAATACTCCCCCTCTACCACTTCGGCTGTTTCTTTACCAGCTACAAAATCCTCAATCGTTTGCTTTAAAGCAGCAAATTGAGATTGCATAAGCGCTACATCAGGCTCCTCAGCAGAAATAGAGATACGAAGAAATGCCATTTGTGTTTCGATTTGCCCGTACATTGCGATACTTTGTTCACGCACAGGTCGCTCATTTTTATTCCATTTACTATTAAAATCTTTGTAGGCTTCATCAATGGCCTGAATATCACCACTTGCTAAAGCTTTTTCAAAGTCTGCCATTATCGGCTTAAATTTTTGTCCAAACTCTGCTCGCTGTGCCGCTTCATCCACTGGATTTTCAAGCTTTTCTAATGCACGCAATGCATTGGATAGTGCGGATAGCGCATCTAAACGTTCATCCTTGGACGTTGCCTCAGTAGCCTGTGCAAGGATTTCATCAACCTTTGCTTTTGCCTCTTTCTGCTCTGAAGATACTTTAGCCCAATCAATAGCAAATTGTTCAAGTGCCTGCTCGGCCTCCGCCTCTTTATCCTGCTTTGTATTCATCAGTGCATCACTAATCGCAATATAGAGATGACTATAGGACTGCGCAGCTTGCACAGGTAAAGCTAAAGTCAGCATAAGGGCAAACACGATACTATAGCGCGTTAAAAAGTGCTTCACCTAAATAACTCCCCTTTTGTACACCAGGGAAGCAAGCAAACACGGCACTGCCTCGATGGGTAATGTACTCATTCATTTTATCCATACGCCCTAAGCTATTTTGGATGGTTGTAAATTGGGCTGGGTCTTTTTGAAAAGAAATAAAGATTAGCCCCGCATCATGGGTCCCTGTATTCGACATCACGCCTGACGCATAAGAATAAGAGCGTCGCAAAATACGCGCACCTGATTTCCGCGCCAAATGGACATGTGATGTATCAGGCATAATATAATTGCCCTTATCATCCTTTGCCTCTACATCAAAATCATCGAATTCCTTTGTTTTGCCAAAAGGTGCCCCACTGTCGCGGTAACGGCCAAATGTTGCCTCTTGATCTTTCAATGATGTACGATCCCAAGTTTCAAGATGCATTTGAACTTTACGCGCAATTAAATAAGAGCCACCCTTTAACCAGCCTTTATCCACCCACACGACCTCATTTAAGTCTTTTTCATCCGTAATGGCTGGATTTACAGTACCGTCCTTAAAGGCGAAGAGGTTTCGTGGTGTCCCTCCACTAGCTGGAAACGAGTTAAAGCCCGCCTGTGACCATTTTATTTCTACTTTACCTGAAGCAGCTCGTACTAGATTACGAACAGCATGGAAGGCCACCTGCGGATCATCTGCACAAGCCTGAATACACAAATCACCACCTGTGTATTCTTTCTGTAGCTGATCTTTAGGGAAATGTGGTAAATCCTTTAGCTCCGCTGGTTTTAAATGCTGGATGCCCAGTTTATCGAATAATGAAGGCCCGACACCAATGGTAATGGATAGATTAGATGCATCTAAGCCCTCTGCCTCTCCGGTATCGCCAGTTGGCACTCTTGTATTTGTCGATACATCGACCATGACTTCACCATTCATTAAACGCACCACAAGGGGTGTCCATTGCTGGAACAACGCTTGTAGTTCCTTCTTTGATGTCACTAATACATCTAAAGAAGCAAAATAAATATTCGTCTGTACAGGTGTCACAATACCTGACTGATGCTTGCCATAGAAATTGACCTTATTGCTAGCCGTCGTGCTATCTGCTACTGGCTCAAAGACATCATAGCCCATTGCTTTCATGACACCACCCAAGCCAGAGGCACCGATGGCAACACCTGCCACACCGATACCTGTTAGCTTTAACATATCACGTCTAGAAATTTTTTTATTTATAAATTTTTCCTCGTTTGACGTTGTCATTGTTTATGTTCACTCCAAAATGATACCCATTTGACTTAATGGTTCTCCAAGCTGATTCACCGCTGCTGCCAGTGCTTTTGTGTTTTCCTCCGTTAATTCTTCGTAAGATATATAGCCACCATCAGCCGTTGTATGCTGTGCTAATAAATCGTCTACTGCTTTGAATTTTTCATCAAGTGTTGCCACTAATGTAGAATCTTTTGCTTCTAATTTTGAGCGTAAAATCTCAAAGATTTTTTCTGCGCCTTCAATATTCGCTTTAAAATCATAAAGGTCTGTATGAGAGTAAATTTCTTCCTCACCTGTAATTTTAGATGTTGATACTTCATTTAATAAATCTACTGCACCTGTAATCATTAAGTCAGGTGTCACTTCCACTGTTTGCACAAGTGCATGCAATTCCTTCGCATCTGCAAGAAGCTGATCTGCTACAGCCTCATAACCTTTTGTTGTATTTTCTTCCCAAAGAGCATACTCAAGCTTATGGTAGCCTGACCATTCTTCCTCACCCTTACCTTCTTCTTGAATATCTGCTAAACGTCCATCGATGCGAGGGTCAAGATCACCGAAGCTTTCCGCAATTGGCTCAGAACGTTCAAAATACATACGTGCTGGCGCATACGCTGCCTTTGCTCCTTCAATATCGCCTGCTTTGAATAGGTTCACAAATTTCTCTGTATCTAGTAAAAATTGATCCATTTGCTCTAACGCAAATTGTTGATAGGCTGATAATTCAGAAGATAAATCCACCTCTTTTGTAGCTTGCTCCGCCTGTTCTGTTGCTGGCTTATCTTCTTTTTTTACTTCTTCTGTATTGCCACAGCCAGCCATTAAAATGCCTCCTGCTACTAATACCGACAAAAATGATTTGTTTTTCATACTTCGTACCTACTTCCGAATTTGTTTTATATTGTGATGATAATGATTATCATCATCTATTGCAACAACTATTTTTGTAAATAGAAAAAAACGTCATTTTTCAGTTATTCTTTACGAACAACTAGAAAAAAGACGTTTTTTCTACAATATAATGATTCTAATCTACAAAATTTTTGCTTGTTTCAAATTTTCATGTTTTCCATGTAAAAGGTAATAAAGCACAATCGACACTAAAATAACAAAGACCATCGAGAAGAAAATCGAGCTGTAGCCCATAGAGGGTACAAATAAGCCTAAGAAATAAGGCCCGACACCTAAGCCTAAATCATAAAAAATAAAATACGTAGATGTCGCAAGTCCTAAACGCTCATTTGGTGTTACTTTGATGGCAATTGCCTGTGCCACCGAGTTGAAGTTTCCATAGCCAATCCCGATACAAGCGGCAGCGATTAAAAAGGCAATCGTAGTTGTTGCTGAGCTAAAGGCATACATGCCTATTGCAAACAACACTAAGCATGGATAGATAATGATATTTGCCCCTCTTGTATCAAGCAATTTCCCTGTAAATGGACGTGTAGCCAAAATGACAATAGCATAGATAATAAAGAAGTAGCTACCTGCTGATACTAAATCTAGCTCCTTTGCATAAAACGTCATAAACGACATCACACCTGAATAAGCAAAGCCAATCACAAGCGCCACAAAGGCAATCGGTACTGCACGCATTTCAATAAAGTTCGTCACTTTAAACCCAGCCTTTACAGCTGTATCCTTTGCTTTTTTCGGTGCATCTGGCACGGTCACAATGTAATACATAAAGAAACAAATAATCGCTAACACAGAATCTACTGCAAAAATCATACGATAATCTGCAAATAGCTGTGTTAATAATATTCCAATAAATGGGCCAATGGCTGTGGCTAGAATAGCGCTTAAGCTATAATAACCAATCCCTTCTCCACGACGCTCAGCTGGTAAAATTTGTGCAATAATGGTACCTGTTGCTGTACTGGCAATCCCTAGTGCAATCCCCTGTACTAAACGATTGATCATCAGCAGTGGTAAATTGCCTGCTATAAAATAAGACATTGTTGATAACATAAATAACAATAGTCCACAAAATAATGTTTTTTTGCTACCCCAGTCTCCAATAATACGCCCTGTCCCAAGACGACCTAATAGTGTCCCGATAATAAAAATACTCGATACAAGCCCCGCTGTACTTGTAGAGGCATTAAAATGCTCCACCGCATATGCTGCTATCGTAACCATTAATAAATAAAAGATTAACGTAATGGTAAAATTAATAAGTGAGACAATTAAAAAATCTTTTGTCCATAGTTTCTTTCTGGCTGCTTCCACGCTGCTCTCTCCTATTGATTAATATTCATACAAATTCTTGCTAAAACCTGTGTCGCAATGTCAATATCTTGTTTTGGCACGCCTGCCAAAGCCTGCTCAAAAAATGGATTTAGATGCGACTTTATTTCCAGCACAAGCTCTTCCCCATGCTTTGATAGGTGTACCAGCTTTTCACGCTTATCCTTGCCCGTCATCGTTTCCACATAGCCTAGCTCCACAAGTTTATGTACAAGCTTCGTGACACTTGGCTTCTCTATAGACATGAAATTCGCGATATCTACAAATGAATGTGGACCCTTATCATTCAAGAAACGAAGCACTGCCCACTGTGAGCTATATAACTGATAGGGTTCAAGCTGCACATTCAGCTGATTAATAAACGGCCGATACATTAAGCGGTACTGATTAAAAAATTCCTGTTCAATTGTCACACTATCACTTCCTTTTATATTAGTTAGCCTAGCTAACTATATACCTAAAAACTCTATTTGTCTAGTAGGAAATACGCGAAACATCGCTCTTGGGGGTGAGTGGTATCCTGCTCTATCCACTTAAACGAGGCGTATCCTACACTTTCTCTGTTCTATCCACCACTTTGCGCGTTCTATCCGCTACTTTCCTTGTTCTATCCATCACTTTCAGCAATCTATCCACTTACACGAAGCGTATCCTCCACTTTCTCTGTTCTATCCACCTACTTCAAGCGCCCTTTCTCTCTACAACACTAAAAGCTACAATTCAGACCGCTTGAATTGTAACGCTTAGTTCGCTATTCCTTAATCCAATATTTCCGATGCTTTTTGACACCCTCTGCTTTCAAAGGGAGTTGTTGCATCAACTTGTACGCTAAATCGGGAGAGTCAATGCCAAAGAATTCGCGGAAGCTTCGATTGGTTACCTGCTGCCCGACTAGTAACCTGTAGTCCTCTAATGTTCGAACCAATGCATCATCGTCCACCAATCCACAACGAGGGCAAATCCATTTCTTATAGTGATATTTTAAACGTTGCCCCGAGCCACACTGTGGACATAGCACACCTTTCACTATTTCCTTGAACGGCACCTCTACCTCTTTTTTCAACTTAGTTTGCAGGGATAATAAAAGGTTGGCGAATCGCAAAAGGTCCACTCTTACTCTAGGTTGATGCCGCTCCATCCATTTTTGTAAGTAAAATCGTAACCCTGCCACATGAAAGATAGGCAGCCCGTCAAATCCCTTTGTCAAAATACCATTTTTCGTTGCCAATACCACCGCATGCAAAACTGGTAAATCAATGCGTTCCTTCTGTAATAGCTTCTTCATCCATACTACATGCCGTTCCAGCTGAAGAAATGGATCCGTCATGCCTTCGACCGTATCATCTGCGGTCGTACGTGTTAATTGAGCGAACGAAGCATCGTATGAAAGTTTGCCTGTAATATTTTTGATTTCTAGGATGAGTAAAAAGTGAGGACAGAGAAAGACGGTGTCCATTTAATGGGTAGAACCGAAGTCATTCATTGTTTGAAAGTCATGAAGAAAATAGTGGGGGAATGGTAAGTCAAGTTCAAGCCATTTTGCATCAACGAACTGTTCACCAGCGAATCCTGCTTGTAGGCGCCTTAAATGCTCACAATATATTGTGTATTTACTATGGGATATAGGAAGTCTTTGTACAAGTGCCTCTAGCATCTTTTGCGTCTCTGATGTTTGACGTTCTAATAAAATCATCTAATCACCTCCTGCCATGATTATATAAAAAAAGAACCTCAATGAATGAGGTTCCTAAAAACTTACCATATAGAATGCCTAAAATAAAAATTCCCCTATTTTCGCTAGAACAAAAGACTTTTCTTTCGAGCATCATTCAATTTTGATTAGTACTTTTCTAGACATTCTTCCGTAATAAATATAGAAAATAAGGTGCGCCAATAAATGCAACAACAATCCCAGCAGGAACCGTTGCACTTGCAATAGCAACACGTCCAATGGTATCAGCAAGCATTAGCAAGCTTGCGCCAATGAATAGCGTCAGTGGTAAAAAGAATTGGTAGCGTGGACCAACGAGCTGTTTTGCAATATGGGGAGCCATCAAACCGATGAAGGCTACTCCCCCTGTTACGGATACCGCGGCAGCCGCTAGTGCAACCGCAACAATTAATAATCGGAAACGTTCTCGCCCAATGTTCATACCAAGACCGACTGCTGTTTGCTCCGTCATGGCCAAGACATTTAAAACGTTGGCTTTATAGAAAATGTAAGGGATGCCCAGTACAAGCCAAGGCATTAGCGCCCAGAAAAATGGCCAATCTGTGCCCCATACATTTCCGGCTAGCCATTGTGCAATAAATTGTACATCGCTCCGCTCAGCAGAGGATATTAATACCATCATGACCCCTGATAAGGCTGATGCTACGCCTACCCCTACTAAAATAAACTGTACGGGATGGACACCCTTATTACGCTGATAAGAGAAAAAGTAAATACCAAGTGCTGTCACTAAGGCACTACAAAAGCCGACAATCGGTAAAATATAGGCAAAGTGAGGAAGGTCGCCATCTACTAGCAAATAAAAGACAGTAATCCCAACACCTGCGCCAGCACTGATACCTATAATTCCTGGGTCTGCTAAATCATTGCGGGTTACGCCCTGTAATACGGCCCCTGCCAGTGCTAATGCCATACCCGCAGCCGCTAGCACAAACATTCTAGGTAAACGGACTGAAAAGAGTACAAAGGACTCTTTAAAACTACCATCGCCCAGTAAGGTTGGAAGAATTCGGTCAATAGAAACCGAAGCAGCACCTAATGAAATCCCTAAAATAAAAATGAACAAGGTTACCACAAGCCATATGAGTAACCATTTACGCTGTTTTTTGCGACCTTCTTTAAACAAATTGACGTCCTCCCTTCCGCACTAATAATAGGAAGAATGGAAGACCTAAAATCGAAATAATAGCGACAACTGGCGTTTCATAAGGTGCGTTAATCATGCGCCCTGCGAAATCAGCCAACACCATAAACCAGCCACCAACAATGGCACTCATCGGTAAGACAAAACGATAGTCTGTCCCAACAAACGCGCGGACAATATGCGGTACCATTAAGCCAACGAAAGCTAGATTTCCGACTAGGGCCACAGCAGAGCCAGCCAGAATAACCACAACGAACATCATTACACCCTTTACGAGCGTAGTATTTTGTCCGACACCTACTGCTACTTCTTCATTTAAGCTTAAAATCGTTAATTGACGACTAAAAGCAAATGAAAGCACTAAGCCAATAATAATAACGGGTACGATCAATAATGCCTGCCATGTTGTGCCAATGAAACCGCCACTTGTCCACATCGAAACATCTTTGGAAATTTGAAATAAAATGCCCGTCCCTTCAGCGATTGCCTGTAATAATGCTGTGACAGCCGCACCAGCTAAAACAAGCTTTAAAGGGGAAAAGCCTTTTTTAGTAGAAGCACCAATCCCATAAACTAACATCATACCGATTCCCGCCCCAACAAAGCAGGCTAAAATTAACGTATAATACGAGAATTTAGGGATAAATGCCATTGTTAAAGCAAGGGCAGCATTTGCCCCTGCCGTTAAACCAAGCAGCCCTGGATCAGCTAATGGGTTCCGTGTAACCCCTTGCATAATCGCCCCAGCGACTGCGAGGGCACTCCCAACAAAAATAGCTGCAATGATACGAGGAAATCGAATTTCACGTAAAATCGTGTAATGTTTACCTCCACTTTGTCCGACAATTGCTTGAAAGACATCTTGAATGCTTGTATTCGCTGCCCCTAAGCACAGCGAGATACTAGCAGTACCAATTAATACAATCAATGCAAGCAATACTTGAAGCCAAAATGGAAGCTTTCGAAACTTTGTCATTCGCCTTCGCTACTCTCTACTAATTATTGTAAAAATTTCTCTTCAAAGAACTTCAGTTGATGTTCTAATGTGATAGGGTCATTGAAATAAAAGGCATTTGCATTCACTTCAAATAAATGACCATTTTTCACTGCTTCTAAATCTTTAAACCATGCTGCATCTGTAAAGGAATTATCTTGATCTTGGAACATACTGAAGATCACGTAGTCACCTGCATATTCCCCTAAAACTTCTTGAGAAATAGCATAGTAGCCAGGCTCTAACGCTGTTTCTTTTACTTTCTCAGGCATTTTCAAGCCCATTTCTTGATATAAAATCTCTGTTCCACGACCCCAGTTATCGCCATAAATATAGAACTGTTTATTAAAGTTCTCTGCTACTGTTACAGTCGCATCTTCACCGATTTTTTCTTTAATCTTTTTACCAGCTTCTGCTGCACGTGTTTTAAAATCTTCTACCCAAGCAGTTGCTTCTTTTTCTTTATTCACCACTTTACCGATTTCGATGAACTGCTGTAAATAGTCTACTTTACCATACGTAAATAATACAGTTGGCGCGATTTCTGCTAATTTATCAGCATTTTCAATACCATTTAAGCCAATAATTAAATCTGGTTCTAGCTCAAGAATTTTTTCAATATCTGTATTTTCAACTACAACAGCATCTTTAATCGCATCTTCGAAGTTGGGATTTTTTGCTGCCCATGCATCCACACCAACAACATTTACATCAAGCTGTAATAAGCTTCCTACAAAAGAAGATAGTACAACAACACGTTTCGGATTTGCTGGTACTTCTACAGGACCTGACTCTGATTGATATGTGATTGTTTCTGTTGAAGCTTCTTCTTTTGAGCCTTCATCAGCCTTCTCTGTTTTTTCTTCCTTACTGCCACATGCTGCAAGTACTAGCACAAGCATCATAAACATTGGTAATAGCCACTTTTTCATTGTTATTCTCCTTTTAAATGGTTTGTAATAAGTCATATGTAATGCACATTGGTTTGTTCGTTCGTGGATCTTTGCCAATAACTGCATCTATATTAAATACTTTTTTCAATACTTCTGGAACCATCACTTCTTCAGCCGTTCCGAATTTTACAAGCTCACCTTGTGAAAGCGCTACAATATAATCTGAAAAACGTGCCGCTTGATTTAAATCATGGAGGACCATGACAATCGTGCGCCCCTGTTCTTCATTCAGCCTGTAAAGTAGCTCTAAAACTTCTAGCTGATGAGCCATATCTAAATAAGTTGTCGGTTCATCTAAAAAGATAATGTCAGTTTCTTGGGCCAAGGCCATCGCAATCCATACGCGCTGACGTTGTCCACCAGATAAAGCATCTACAGATTGTAAACGGAATTCTTCTGTTTTGGTTACCTGTAAAGCCCAGCCAATAACATCTTTATCTTTTTGTGATAAATTCCCGAAGCCCTTTTGATAAGGAAATCGACCGTAGGATACAAGCTCTTCCACTGTTAAACCATGTGCACTTTCTGGACTCTGTGGTAAGATTGCCAGTTCTTTTGCTAATTCTTTTGTTTTCATCTTGGAAATATTTTGACCATCTAATATGACCTGTCCACTCTCATGCTTTAAAATCCGTGTGATAGCTTTTAACAAGGTTGATTTTCCACAACCATTTGAACCAATGATTGTCGTGATTTTGCCATCAGGAATTTGCAGCGATAAGTCATGCACAATCGTTTTATTCTCATAACCAACACGAATCGATTCAACTTCTAAACGCAAATCGGACCCTCACTTTCTTTTTACTTCTTTCCATGCTATGATATTCAAAGCTAAAAATGATAATCATTATCACTAGAATTAGTCTAGTTACCTGATAAGATTTTGTCAATTACTTTTTTACTATTTGTTAAGGATGTGGCAATAAAAATGCAGCATGTGTATGATGTGACAATTATTGGCGGTGGCCCAGCTGGCTTATATAGTGCCTTTTATAGTGGTTTACGGGGTTTAAAAACAAAATTATTAGAAAGTCAACCACAGCTTGGCGGTAAAGTATTACTTTATCCTGAAAAGCTGATATGGGATATTGGGGGACATCCTCCCGTTTTGGGTGAACAATTTGTTAAACAATTAATCGAGCAAGCCAAAACATTTGATCCTACAATTTTGACAGGTACAAAAGTAGATTTAATTGAACGTCACAATGATATTTTTGTCATTCATACAGCAGCTGGTGAAAAGCATTATTCTAAAACGGTACTGTTAGCTGTAGGTGGCGGCATTATTAGCCCTCAAAAGCTAACACTTGAGGGCGCTGAAAAATATGAAATGTCCAATCTACATTACACTGTGCAATCGTATAAACGTTTTGTCGATAAGGATATCATGATCTCAGGCGGTGGTAATGCAGCCATCGATTGGGCTGTTGAATTAAGTCCGATTGCCAAAAGCGTAACGGTTGTTTACCGCAAAGAGAATCTATCAGCACACGAAGCCACTGTACAGGAAGCACTGGATGCAGGTGTGCGCATTGAGTGTAATACAACGATTACAAAGCTTTCCGCAAATATTGATAAAACGGCTATTCAATTAGTCACATGTGAGAATACGATAACGAAGCAAAGTTATACGCGTCAAATCGATGAGGTAATCGTCAGTCATGGCTATAATCGTGAGGCGTCTCTTGCATTTGATGAGGCCATTGCCATTCCGAAAAAGGATGATTATTATGTTGAAGGAAAGGCAACAGGTGAAACAGCACAGCCAGGTATTTTTGCAGCAGGTGATATTTTATCATTTGATGGAAAAATTAATTTGCTACTTGGCACATTCCAAGATGCCGCCAATGCAGTCAATTCTATTAAAACGTATTTAGAACCAACTGCCTATCGTCATGGCATGGTGTCCTCACATAATGAGCTATTTAAAGAGAAAAATCGCTCTATTATCGAAAAGCAATTTGCACCAGCCCATTAAACCTAAATATAACCCTCTTAAGAGCCTGATCTTAAGAGGGTTTCTAGTTTTTATCTAAATAGACTTAATAACGCTCCCATCTGTCTCAACATATTTACTCCATTTGTAATCGTCCCAGCATGCCCCATAATTGTATTTAAATGATCTGGTAAATTTCCTAATCTAGGACCTTGCTGTTGTTGATTGGGAGAATAGTATGGTTGCACCATCCTACCTCGAAAAGGTGGGCCAAAATATTGCCTATTGTTTGGCGGATATGGACCTCTTCTAGCATTCGGCTGAAAATATGGCATTTATACACCCCCTATCTGAAAGCTTCTAACTAGTATATGTAAAAATTTTTATAGCGAATTAGACTTTTGAAGAAGAGGTTAAAAATAATAAGGGAACCATACTAGTTTCCCTGTCATACTATAAGAAAAAAGAAGGTGGTACTATACAAGACTCTCATTATCTTACCTTTTTAGCTAAGTTCGGGGTCGGAGGCGCACATCCTGGGGGCATTAATCTATCAAAGGCTGTTTTGCAAGCGGAGAATATCGAGCAAAACACACATATTTTAGATGTGGGATGTGGTACAGGGCAAACGGCTGCTTATTTAGCATCTTCCTATCAAGCAAACGTCACAGGTCTCGATATTCAGCCCATCATGATAGAAAAGGCTCGTCAGCGAATGCATAAAGCGCGTCTACCTGTTAAACTTCTGCAAGGCTCTATTGAACAAACCTCGTTAGCGAACGAGACATTTGACTTGATTCTAGCTGAGTCGGTTCTGGCCTTTGTTAATTTGCAGCAGGCTTTGCAGGAAATTTATCGTTTATTGAAAAAAGGTGGCCGCTTCATTGCTATCGAATTTACCATTCCTCAAACACTTCGTACCGAACTTGCAGACGACCTCCAACAATTTTACGGCTTTCAGTCTCTCCTCAGGAAAAAGGATTGGGTAAGACTACTGCAACAGGCTGGTTTTTATGATATCCATATACAAAAAAACAAATCCATCTCATCCAAGCCTGAATTTCAAGTTTCCACAGATATGGAATCCAAATTCTATAAAATCATGGATCAGCATATTGCCATGAATGAAAAATACGAAGACATTTTAGACTATCGCATCTATACCTGTACAAAATAATGAGCCGGCAGCAAAAGCGTTGCTGGTTTTTGTGCTGGCACAGCATACTTTATGACACCTGTCATCAAGATTCTTTGACTGGTGTGAATAGGTTTTCTCTTGAAATTTTCTTATCCTTAAGGTAAGAAAACAAAGAAAGAGTGATCGAACTTATGCAAACACAACAAAGACTTCCCTTTATCGATATGTTAAGAGGCTTTGCCGTCTTAGGAACGCTTGGCACAAATATTTGGATTTTTGCTTATCTTGGTGATTTATCGTATATAACAACAAGTGATTATTCTGGTTGGTGGTCCTTCAATGATTTTTTACGTATGGTCGTATTATTTTTCGTTAATGGCAAGCTGCTTGGATTGTTAACAATTATGTTTGGAGTAGGCCTGCAATTAAAATATCAGCAAGCCTTACGGAGAGGTACAGCCTGGCCAGGAGTGTACCTGTGGACTATCGTCTTCTTAGGGTTAGAAGGGCTACTGCACTACACGCTTGTGATGGAGTATGATATTTTAATGAGCTATGCTGTCACAGCATTCATCGTCGCTTTTATTGTACGTTTGGGTGATAAGGTCATGACGGGAGCCTTTTATTTTTTTGGTGGCTTTCACATCCTAATGATTCTTCTTATTTTTATCAGTACCTTACAAGGAGCTGGAGTTTCATTAAATGGTATGGCATCCGTTTCTGAGCTCTATGAACATGGCACATGGTTTGCGCAGGTGCAGCATCGTCTCACAAACTTTTTATTTTATCGCTCAGAAGCTATATTTATTATCCCGATGAATGTCTTTTTATTTTTACTTGGCGTGAAGTTCATGCGTAATGAGGTATTTTCACCAACAGACAAAGGACGTCAAACTCGACAAAAGCTCTTTAATATCGGTGTATTCGTTGGCTTTCCTATCAATCTGCTTATTTTTATTCCTGGTGGGCTTTTTGATTTACCTGTTCGCTATCTTTGTGCCCCTCTTCTATCCATTGGCTATATTGGAATTTTAGGTAAACTGGTAGAATATAAGAGGCTAGACTGGCTTTGGCAGCGCTTTGCTCATGTTGGTAAAATGTCTTTAAGCTGCTATGTCCTCCAAAACGTGCTTGCGTCGATTATTTTTTATGGCTGGGGGCTTGGCTTAGGTGGGCAAGTCAATAGCTTCACTGTCATTGGTATTTGGCTATCTCTATCAATCTTACAACTTGTTATAGCATTCGCTTGGTTACAGAAATTTCAAATGGGCCCTATGGAATGGATTCGTAAAAAAGCCCTTCAAGCGATGACACAGTAATCAGCAACAAAGGATGGTGCTAGTAATAAAAATATATCCTAGAGAACAAATTAAGCATTATTTAATCATTGATGCAGCTTCTGTCATTTTCCTATTCGCATTAGTATTAGGGTCTCATTCCCTTCCCTTAGCTATGAAAATAACAGTGCTCCTTTTATACCTAATAGCCTTCTACATTGCTTTATGGCATCGAGATTGGAGGCTACTTACTGCATCTCTAGTAGCCTTTGTCCTTATCACCTTACTTAGCATAATTGTCGATCCTTTTATGCTTATTTTTGGCTTTACCTTTGCCGACTTACTAGGACGTGCAAAATCAAAATGGCATATTGCCTGTGGGATTGTAGCCATCGCTGTCATGTTTTTGACGGTTTTGTACATGACAACAGATTCCCTTTTACCAAAGGAATCACAGGTACTAGTACCGATTATGATGTTTCAACTGGTGCTCCCGATTCTCATTTATTTTGTGGAAAAGTCGAAAAATCTGCAGGCTGAGCTGGCAGACGTAAATACACAGCTTGTTCAGCAAGAGGAACGACAACGGATCGCTAGAGACCTTCATGATACAATTGGCCATACGCTCACAATGATTAAAGTAAAAACCGAACTAACGACCAAACTGATTGACCGAGATCCTTCAAGCGTGAAGCCTGAGCTACATGACATATTAGCCACTACCCGTACCGCCTTAAAACAAGTACGTGAGCTTGTGTCTGATATGAATTTTATTTCTTTGCAAACGGAGCTTATTCATTGCCAACAGCTTTTACAAAGCGCGAATATTACGACAACCCTTGACAATCAATGTCCTCAAATCGTACTTTCTAGTGTGGAGGAAACGATGCTTGCTCTATGTGTACGAGAGACGACTACGAATATTCTCAAGCATAGTCAGGCAAAAAAATGTCATTTCGCCATTCAATGTTGTGCTGGACACTATACACTTGTGATGAAAGACGATGGCATCGGTTTACAGTCACAAGGACGTGGGAATGGCATCCACTCCATAAAAGAAAGAATGCATATGCTGCAAGGCTTTGCCCTGATTGAAAGTGACACACCAGTAGGCACCAGCGTCACCCTCACTCTACCAATTCAAGATGGAAAGGAGCCTCTAAGATGATACGTGTATTACTAGCAGAAGACCAACAAATGTTACGTGGTGCCCTAACTTCGCTACTAGCGTTTGAGCCTGATATTGAGGTCATAGCTGAGGTGGCAGATGGACAACAAGCATGGGAATTGATCCAGCAGGAGCCACCAGATATTTGCCTAGTCGATATTGAAATGCCCCATCTATCAGGGCTTGAGCTTGCTGAAAAAATTAAACAAGCCAACCTCCCTTGCAAGGTAATGATTGTAACAACCTTTGCACGCCCTGGTTATTTGCAGAAGGCAATGGATTGCGAGGTACACGGCTATCTATTGAAAGATGAACCCATCGATTATTTAATTGCTACTATTCGAAAAATCATGCAAGGAGAAAAGGTGGTCAGCAAGGATTTAGCCGCCTCCTTATTTATGAAGGAGCAAAACCCTTTAAATGAACGAGAAATTGCGGTGCTTCAGCTAGTCAAAAAAGGCTTGACCACAAACGAAATCAGTAAGCAGTTATTTTTAACGAAGGGCACGATTCGCAATTATTTATCTACCTCTATTCAAAAGCTACAAGTTGAATCTAGACAGCAAGCCGCTCAGGTAGCAGGTGAAAAAGGCTGGCTATAAAAAAAATCTCGCCACAGCTGTGACGAGATTTTTACAATGTTAGCATAAAATACGTTCCATTTATTTAAGCTTCAAATGACAGATTCATTGTTTTATTAAGCAAAAGAACGTTTATTTTCCTTGTAGAACTAAATCTGTTGCTATAGCCCAGTTGTTTAATGGGATTACGGTATAGCTGACATTTGCTTTCAACGTACCACCATTCGTTAGATCAAAAATGCCCACAGCACCTTTACGTGATGAATAACGATATTGTGCTTGCAATGTACTCCCATCACTGCCTTTTAACGCTACACTTCGGCCAGCAAGTAAATCAGATTGCGGATCGTTTCTTAATTGTAATTCAAAGGATTTTTCATCCATGGCTTTCGCTGTTTGCAGAGTGATTGGCGCGATTTCTTTCGCTACAAAGCTCCTTACATCTATTTCCGCCCATTGTGCGTACACACGGTAAGTCACACCTGGTTTTAAAACCTTGCCAGCAGGGAGTCTAAATTGTGGAGCCTGTCTGCCATCAGCTGCTTGTGTAAATGGTACATAATTAGCAACAAACTCTTCTCCCTCACTTGTTCTCACCATCACATAGCGATCACGTAAGGAAGAAATAACATCAAAGCGTTTGCCGCTAGCATCTCGATTATGACCATCTAAGCTAAATGCTAAATCTCCACGGCCTGCGCGATAGGCTTCAATAATATTAGCATAATCTACTACGCCATCCTCCTGAAAGGATTCCAATGTAAATGTATCATTTGTAACTTGCTCCACATTGCGTACATATACCTTTTCATCTGTGCCCTCAAAAACTTTATTGCGTTGCTCTTTATAGCTCAATGTATAGATAAAATCATCTTCTTGGAATGTTGTTGGTACAATATATGTACTCTTAGAGCCTGTCATTAAGCGTGGCACATTGACAATCTCTAAATCTCCATTAAACGTAAAATGTTTTTTTATAGCATCTAAATGATTTAGGTCTACATCAGCTGCTGCTAATGGCTGATTAAATGTAATTTGTAGTGTCATTGTATTTAATGGCTTGATGTTTGTAATTTTAGCTACTTGCTCGTTTTCCGCTACTACTGCTTTATTGCTTGCCGCATCTGCATTTAATGGCTCGCCTATGGTTACTAGACCTGCTGATACTACGGATAAAGCCAATGCTGCTGGGACAATACGTTTTCTTAATTTCATTTGTTGAACTCTCCTTTATGGTGTAATTTGGTTTACAAAATTTATCATAAAGTCCATATCTAAACTGCTAATAAATAAACTATTAAAAAAGAATTAAAAAATAGGAAAAATAATTTAAGAACAAAAAACTGTAGAGAGCTGTCTCTACAGTTTGCATGTTGTTGAAAAAAGATGATGTCAACGCCAAAAAAAAGCAACTTTGCAAGTCGAGGGGTTGATTTCCGTTACACCAGCGTCCTTTCCAGGGGGCGTCCGATGAGCCGCTTCACTCACTTACGTTCGCTCCAGGGTCTCCTCTGTGACGCTAAAACTCCTAGGAGTGACGCTGGCTCCACTCCAATCAACCATTCTGCAAAGTGTCTTTACTTTTTTATAGTAACAAATCGTCCATTAACTGTATTCTTAGAGGGGATAAGTTCTTATTTTCAATGTGGAGAAGTGATGCATGACAACACCTCTTCATAAAGAGTAGTGAACACCTTCACTTTATTTGAAAACCTTTGCTAATAAGTTAGTGGGTTGAAGTGGAAGGCTGCTTGACTCCCGTGGGATAGCAAGACAGGCGAAACTCTAAACGGAGCGGTAGCGGAGGAAGCAATTCGGCGCTCGCCCACAGGAAAGCAAGTAGCCTGCAACGGAAATCCATTTCTACCTTTCAATTGACTGTTTTGTTTTTCAACACTAAGAAAACTGTAGAGAGCCGTCTCTACAGTTTGGGTTACTTTGCGCCTGCTGCAAGTAGAATTTGTTCGATTGCTTTAAATCCTCGTTGTTTTGCATGTTGCAGAGGTGTCACGTTATTTTGATCGGGAATATTTACATCAGCACCATGTTCAATTAGTCGTTGTATTACGGTTTGCTGTGTTGGATTGCCGTTATTTAAGACAATCGCCTCCATTAGGGCTGTCCAGCCTAAATGATTCACATGATTGACGTCAATATCGGTATTGCTCAATAGCTCCTCGATGACCTCCACATGACCATGCTCTGCTGCTGGTATGAGTGCTGTTCCCCCATATCGATTTAAAATAGTCGGATCAGCACCAGCTTGAATGGTCATCTTTAAAATAGTCAGATAGCCCTCCGCACCTGCATAGAGAAATGGCGAATTTTGCTGATTATCCTGAATATTAACATCTGCTCCTGCATCTATTAATAATTTAACTGCCTCTATATCCTGATTATAGGTAGCTATCATCAAAGCTGTTCGATTATTTGAATCTTGTACATTGACGTCCCCTTTTTGTTTCAAAGCATGTTGAAGCCCATCGATATCTCCCCTTTCAGCTGCCTTGAGCAACTCAATCGCCCATTCTGTTCCCACCACTTCACTCCCACCTTTATCATGCTGTATTGTCTCTGTATCGATTGAGGCACACCCTTGAAGTAAAAATGTTAATGCAATGATAACTGCCTGCCTTTTTTTCAATTTTAAAACACCGCCTTTCCTTCCTCAGTGTAAGCGGTAATGCTAAATTGCCCATTAACGAATTCTTAAAAAAGTCTAAAAAAACTACCCCGCCACAAGGACGAGGTAGTTTTACTTAAACATTGAAGCGATAGCCTGCACCCCATACTGTTTCCAAAAACTTGGGATGCGCTGGCTCTCGTTCAATTTTTTCACGTAGCTTTCGTATATGAACAGTGACAGTCGAAACGTCTGCAGCTGATTCATAGCCCCAGTTTCGCTCATATAGCTGTTCCTTACTTAATACTTGATTGGGGTGTCTAACAAAAAAGACAAGTAAATCAAATTCCTTCGTTGTAAAGGCAATCTCCTCACCATTAACAAACACCTTTCTAGCCGAAGTATCGATTGTAATACCATGAATGGACATCATATGATTTGTTTGTTGATGGCTCGCCAGACGCTCATATCTCGACAAATGGGCCTTAACCCTTGCCACTAATTCACTCGGACTAAATGGTTTTGTAATATAATCATCCGCCCCTAGTCCAAGACCACGAATTTTATCAATATCCTCCTTTTTAGCTGAAACAAATAAAATGGGAATATTGTGTACCGCTCGAATCTGTTTACAAATGTCAAAGCCACTTATCCCTGGTAGCATAATATCCAAAATGATTAAATCATAATTACCTTTAAGTGCCTGCTGTAGCCCATCCTCTCCATGATGTTGGATATCTACTGTAAAGCCATTAATCTCTAAATAATCTCGTTGAAGCTCAGCTATGCTCACTTCGTCTTCAATTAGCAGAATTTTTTTCATGATGATTCACCTTCTCCTCAGCCTTTTTCAATGAAATGAATATGCTCGTCCCCTTTGCTAATTCACTCTTTGCCCAAATATCGCCACCCATTTCAACAACGATTTGTTTTGCAATGGCTAACCCTAAGCCACTGCCTCCTGTTTGCGAATTACGTGAAGGCTCCGCACGGTAAAATCGATCAAAAATATAGGGCAATGCGACAGGATCAATGCCTGCACCATTATCTGTTACCTGAATAATCGCATCCTCTGCTCGCTCATGCAAGGAAATAATGATTTGCTTATATGGCTTATCCATATATTTTTCGCTATTACTTAAAAGGTTCGTCAGGACACGTCTTAATTTATCTCGGTCCACCATTGCCAAAAGCGGCGAGCCTGCTGATAGATATTGTAAATGAATATCTCGTGCAATAAAATCAAAGCTTGCATCCTCTACATAATCATGCATATATTGGTGGAGATTGATGCTTTCCAATTGGAAGGGAATCTTTTTTAAATCCAATTTAGAAAATAAGAATAGCTCATCAATTAATACATCCATATCCTTTGCCTTTGTATAGATAGTAGTTAAATATTTATCCATCTTTTCCTCTGTATTTGCCACACCATCTTTAATGCCCTCCACATAGCCGATAATGGAAGTCATCGGCGTTTTTAAATCATGGGAGATATTGGAGATGAGCTCCTTTCGATTTTCCTCATATTGAAGCTGAAGCTGGATGGATTCTTTTAATTTGACTCTCATTTCCTCGAATGACCGATTCAGCTGACCAATTTCATCCTTCGAGTGGGTTGCAATTTCAAAATCCAAGTCGCCCGATTTAATTCGTTCTGCCCCTTCCTTTAATGCCGAAATCGGTTTAATAATACTTCTTGATACTAAATAATTTAAAAAGCCAATGATCATCATAAACAGGACAAATAAAATACCTAAAAGAATCGGTAGCAGTTCCCTCGTTACCTCTGCATGGGAACTAACCTCTCTCAATACGAAAATACTGCCCTCTGTTTGATCTGGAAAATAAAAATCAAATTTAACATACGTATAAAAGGCTCGATTTATCATGATGGTGTCACGAGAATTAATATTGGTCGCTTCAAAGCTAGGTAAGCTTTGAAGCAATAATTGTTTATGCTCTTTCTGTGTTGAATACACGATTTGATGATCTTTTCGTACCACAATCTCTATCGAAGGCGCATTGATTTGTTCAAGCTGTTCGAGATCTAAAAGCTGCTGGGGACTTTTTTTAGCTAGTAATTTTAAATCTAGAAACGCATTTTCCTCTACTGTCGTCAAAGGCTTTTGGACATAAGATTTTTTATAAAAATGCTCAATCGCTTTGACATCACCTGTAATGGCAAAGGAAAAAAGAAAAACCGCTGCTAGTAATAGTGTGATGGCAATGATGATGACACCCACATAAGATAGCAAAAACCTTGTTTTTATTGACATCTACATACCCCCATAAGCTGAAACTACTAGCAATGTACCATACAAATCTTAAAACTTTATAAAATCATGCTGAAAAATCTATAAACATTTTTGCCGCTTCAGTATAGTATTGCGTTCCTATAAATGAAATAAACAAAAAAAAGATACGGCACAAACCCGCTGTGCCGTATCATCTTTGCTTTATTTAGTTTCTTGTGCTCTTAGCTTCTTCTTTGTTTGCCAACCTAAAAGGATAAATTCAATTACTACCACAGCGATTAATGACGCACCAAATAGCGGCATCATAATCCCTAATATGACAAGGAAAATGATAAATGGCATGGATATTTTATGAGAAATTTGCGGTGGTGCAGACAGCTCCCCTTTTTTTCTACGCAAAATCCAAGTGCGAATGCCCCACACGATTACGGCTAAAAAGGCTAGACAAACCACTAAGTTTAAAAGCTTATTCGGCCAGCCGAATAAATGCCCTTCATGTAATGGTATTCCCCATGTAAAGAATTTAGCTAATGGGCCATAATCGTCATAATTCACTTGATCGATAAACTTGCCACTATACTGATCAAAATACATTGTGGCTTCCGCTGTGGGTTTTACATCTAGCCCTGTTACACCAGAATTACTAGCCTTCGCCACTGTATAGACGCCCTCATCGTTTGACGGATAAATTATAGAGTAAGGCTTAGCAATGTTCATCGAATTGATTTCTTTTTCAAGCTGAGCAATCGTCATTTGGCTATCGTTCGTATAACGGACAGCTCCACCGCCATGATGTTGGGCATGTTCTCCTTCTGATGTCGGTGCCTCTAATTGACGAGTCGCCCATGGTATTTCAGAGACATCAGATGTTGGTGGCTTTTGTTGGAGTAATGGATACCCAAAAGTAGGATTTTCTGACGCTATATCTGCAAGCATGGAACCTTGAAAAGCAGACCATAATAGCCCAGTCGAAATGAACATCACCATCGGAATCGTAATGATTGTCCCAACAAGTGCATGCAACCTCTTACTTTTTTGTCTCTTATTCTCCGACTTGCCCTTCTTTAAGAGATTTCCTTTGAATGTCATATAAAGCCCTGACAGTAATAAAAAGATCGTCCAACAAGCTGCCAGCTCTACTAAATAATTTACAAAGGTACCACCAATAAAGAGAGAGCTATGGGTATTTCGCATAATATTTGAAAATGTATAATCGGCGTCCTGACTACCAACCATTTGATTGTGATCGTCTAAAAATACGTACTTTTGTTTAGTGCCATTTGATAAAGTTAAACGCGTATTATAAGGCTCCTCTAACATAATCACTTTCGTAGTAGAGTATCCTGAAAATGCCGCCTCCGCTTTTTCCACGGCCTCATCAATTGTTAAGACCTCTTCCTTATGGCTCTCACCAAAGAAATAATCGTCATATAAGCGATTTTCTACATCTGTAAAAAACAAATAACCAATCCCACTTAATGTGAGAGACAGCAATAAAGGCGTAATAAAAAGTGCTGCGAAAAAATGTAGCCGCCAAAATCTAGAATAAAGCAAATTTTTCATATTTAATCTCCAATCTCTCTATTTATAGCAGATTAATTATATAAATAAAAAGTGAAATATGAATGAAGTCCTAAAGGCAGTTTTATGACAAACAAATGTATTCCAATTGGTATTATATTATTAAGGTAGCCAAAAAAATCATAGCCAAACCTCAAGTTCGGATATGATTTCAATAAATTACAAATTCATATTTACAAGAATTTTGCATTGGCTACGATCTTTTGTTAAAGCCTCAAAGCCTTTTTCCACGATATCCTCTAAAGCAATTTGGCTTGTGATAACAGCTTGTCCATCAATCACACCACGAGCAAGTAATCGAATCACTTCAGGGAAAATATTCACATAGGCGAACGAGCCACTGATTTTTACCTCTGGAGAAACCACCGCATTGGGGTTAAATTCTACAGGTCTTTCCCATACGCTGACGATTTTAAATTCGCCGCCTGGATGAACAGCACTCACACCGCTAGTAAATGTTGCTTGCACACCTGCTGCATCATACGCTACATCGACCCCACCAGCTGTTTTTTCACGAATAAACGCTACTGCATCCGTATCAATTGGATTAATGACATAGGTCGCGCCTAATTCAAGTGCTTTTTGGCGTCGTTCATCCGAAACCTCTACGACAAAAATTTCACTTGCTCCCGCTGCCTTCACAGCCTGCAAGACCAATAATCCAATAGGACCCGCACCAAAAATAGCAGCTGTATCGCCTAGCTTTAATTGACTTTGACGCACTGCATGTACCGCTACTGCTGTAGGTTCAACAAGTGCGCCTAGCTCTAGGCTCATATTGTCAGGAAGAAGGTGAATATTTTCTTCTTGTACAACTGCATATTCTGCAAATCCGCCAGAAATTGTATAGCCATAAGATTGACCACGTTTACATAAGTTGGAATAGCCACGTCGACAATTATCACATTTACCACATGGAATTGGTGGCTCCACTGCCACACGATCTCCTACTTTTGTCTGTGTAACGCCTTTTGCAACCTCTACAACGACACCTGCAAATTCATGCCCTAATACGGGTTGTGTACGGAATGCATAAGCCCCACCAACATATTCATGTAAATCACTACCACAAATTCCAGCAAAGGCAACTTTTACTTTCACCATGCCTGGCTCTAGTGCTGGCAGTTGTGCCTCCTCTACTCGAATATCTTTTACACCGTAAAATTTTGCTGCTTTCATTCTATTACCTTCTTTTTATAAGTTTGTTTGAAGACCATGTAACACGAAGTTCACTGCAAGCTCCGCAATCTGATCGGGTGTTGCTTGTAATGAAGAACGGTTTAAAAAGGGATTGTTCAACGAATACATTAACGTTCCCATAATAAAGTTCAGTGCAACATCAAGTGACTCGAAGTAAATGGTCTGTTGCTCCTGACAAGCCAATAAAATTGTCCGAAGTTGCTCCCAGGAAGGTAAAAACACATCCTTTAGCATCTCAAGCCTAGGACTATTCATGACTATTTCTTGCTGTAATATATCAATTAACTCATGCTCCTGGATTCGGTAAAGAACAAAGTTACGACAAAAGCTACGAAGCGCACCGATTGAATCTTGAACGTCATAATGAGCATTCATAAAGGTGTGGCGTAGCGGTTCAAATAATGCATTAAAGACATTTTCCTTGCCACCAAAATGATAGGAAACAAGTGCAAGTGACACATCTGCTTCTTCACAAATTTGTCTCACCGTGGTGCCATCAAAGCCCCTTGATGAAAACAAGGTTTTTGCCGCTTGTAAAATTTGATCCTTTACCTCTTTATTTTTTTCTTTTTGATCGATAGTTCTCACCTCTTTTTTGAACAAACGTTCAAAACAATTGTTCAACGAAATTTTACGCCTACTATTATTAATTGTCAAAGCATGCGCTTATTAAAAAATGGCTACTTCGTTTTTCGAAGTAGCCAAACATATTCTATCCTCTTAATTCTTTCAAAACATTTGCGTATGCTGCTAAAATAGATTGCTCATGTGAAGCATCATGCCCAACATATTGTTCGACAAGCTCCTTTAAGGGTTTAGGCTCTTGCATAATTTCAAATTTGAATAAGCTTTCATAGTACTCAACAACTTGTGGATTCATGTGGACCGCTCCTTTAATTTTTTCCATAAAAAAACATCTTTCCCTAATCAGAAAGATGTCTACTATGACAAATACACGACATAATACGGTGATTGCCAGATGGAAAGAAGCTTTCTATTAAACATAGAAGCACCCTTTTTAGCAATCATCGTACTATGAGCATGCAGGAGAAATTCTCTAGTCACACTCAACACCCCCTATCCGCGTAGGTTTTTTGGCTGTACTAGATAAAGGCAGGTCTCCTGGCTTATGTTCATCACACCTTTCACCTTCCCATTACGACTCGTAACAGTGGCCTTTTGAAATGTGCTCCCATTTACAGTTGCGGGACAGCGTCGGATTCACACCGATCTTCCCTTTTAAACAAATTAAAAAATCTAATTTGTACCTCTATCCTATTATTCCGTTTTTATTATTATACCATAGTATTAAATCTTAACAGAATAGAAATGTTGGGCTTTTGAAGTTCTAAAGATTAGATTTAGAGCTCTATCCCTCTCTTTCGAGGTTTTATCCACTTAATTTGAAGCGCTATCCTCCACTTTTAAAGTTCTATCCACCAGTTTAAACTCTATCCTTCCATTTGATGATTCTATCCTCCACTTTTGAAGTTCTATCCGCCAGTTTAAACTCTATCCTTCCATTTGATGATTCTATCCGCCAGTTTTAGAATTCTATCCTTCACTTTTGAAATTCTATCCGCTAGTTTAAACTCTATCCTTCAATTTGATAATTCTATCCACCAGTTTTTGAATTCTATCCTCCACTTTTGAAGTTCTATCCGCTAGTTCAAATTCTATCCTCCCATCCATTTCAAATATTTAGAAATTACTCTATAATTAAGAAAAAAAGGGGGCGGTCTGAGATGATAATGGGTTTACATCATGTGCAAATTACAATTCCGAAAGGTTGTGAGGAGCAAGGGAAGGATTTTTATTGTCATGTCTTAGGACTTCAAGAATTAGAGAAGCCTGATTCTCTCAAAGGACGTGGGGGATTTTGGTTACAGCTTGGTCAACAGGAGGTCCATGTAGGGACAGAGGATGGCTTCGATCGTTTGACCACAAAGGCGCATATTGCATATCAAGTAGCGGATATTCAGTATTGGCGGAAGAAACTCGCAGCTCATCAAATCAAAATACTCGATTCTGTGCCTATTCCTCATTACGAGCGTTTTGAATTCCGTGATCCCTTTGGTAATCGTGTAGAAATGATACAGAAAATCGTGTAGGCTGCCTCGTTTTGGGGCAGCTTTTTTCATGGAATTGTTCCATATTACATCTTACTGAAACATTTGTAATAAAACTGTAAATTCCCTTGATAAAGCCTTTTATAGCAAGTGTTGAAGCCCTCCCTTCAGTTACCCTGGTAACATTTACCGCTCAGAAGCCCTACTTTTTCATGCTACGATTATTTCCATGGCAAAGGTATACAGGAGAAATCCTACTAGATGCTTTAGGAGGTTACACAACATGAATAAACGATTTTTATCTACAACACTTGCATTAACAATTGGATTTAGTTCATTTGGAATGGTGCAAACAGCGATCCAGCCAATACAAGTAGAGGCTGCGACAACAAATGCTCAGAACAACGCACAGGCGGTAGCTGCAAAAGCAGACCAATTAATTCAGACTGGTAAAAGCTTAATGGGGCAAGCAACATACAGCAATTCGGTTTACAAGCCTACATACCCATACAAATTTTCTTGTGCTTCATTTTTAATGTACATCTTCGAGAAAAACGGGGTAGACCTTGGTACGTATAATGAAAATTATATGATTCAGCAAGGGACTTATGTAGCGAGAAACCAATTACAAAAAGGCGATTTAGTGTTCTTTAAAAGTAAAAAAACAGGGACTGATCCCGACCATGTCGGCATGTATATTGGCGACAATAAAATCATCCATATGGCTGATACCAAACGAAATATAGTTATCTCTGATTTAAATAGTAAGCCGTATTATAAAGAAAACTATGTATCGGCACGTAGAGTATTACCTACTCTGCTATCAGCCAACCCTGCAACAAAAGGCGATAAAATTGTTGAGAATGCGCTGACTTATAAAAATAAAGTATCGATTAGCTCGACAACAAATGAGTCAAGTCTACGCTTTACCGCTCCAGCATTTGTCGATTTCATCTATCGTAAAAGTGGCGTTAAACTCGGATCAACTTCTTTAAGCAGTTTAATGAGCAAAGGATCAACTGTAGCGCGTGCTAATTTGAAAAAGGGTGATTTAGTCTTCTTTAATAGTGTGAAAGGTTCAAAAAAACCTTCTCTTGTAGGGATTTATGCAGGCGATCACCGTATCATCATCCCTAATTCCGATGGTGTCATGACAAGAGTATTATTTGTTGATTATTATGCTCAACACTATATTACTGCGAAGCGCGTTATCTCTACTAAATAACTCTACGCCCTGTTAAGTGCACTGACTTTTACAAGTGGTTTTACTTACTATGTCTTTAAGAAACATGGTATTGAGTTGAAGAATAAATTAGCAAACACAAGCTTTAGTTGGTAAACGTATTCAAAAATATCAGTTTCAAAAAGTAGATTTATTATTCATCTCTACCAATAGAAATCACACAAACGAGGATCTATTATAGGGAGTAATCAATATATTAATATGACTACGAACTGTTGTGAAACAAAGTTTAAGCAAACATGGGTAACAGCTCGGCGTGTTTTAAAATAAGTAAGAATTGGGTGTCTCATTCATTTTGAGACACCCTTTTTCTATGCGTTTTTTAGTTTATTGGCAAATTCGATCATGGATCTACTAGACATCGGTCCCTTAATTAAAACTATTGTGTCTGCATCTAGCTTTGGTGTCAATAATTCTAAAACGCCTGCTACCTCTTTAAACGTATGAACCTCTGCGCTGGTTCCATCCTTTTGCGCTTGATCGGCAATCTTCTCTGCCCTTTTGCCGATGGTAATCAATGTATCGATCTTTCTTAGTGCTACCATGGAGCCGATTTCGCGATGATATTTTTCTTCAAAATTGCCTAATCGCTTTATATCCCCTAAAACAAGAATGACCTTTTTGTCTTTTCCCACCGTATCTAGCACTTTTAAGGCTGCCTCTACAGATGTTGGGTTATTTGTCCATGTATCATCAATAATTGTACTGTCACCAAGTCCTGTCGTAAATTCTAAATGTCTTGCCATCTGTTTAAATGTTCTTAGTCCTGCGATTGCCTGACGAATGGTCAGCCCCATTTCATGGCTAGCTGCAATAGCGGCTAAGGCATTATAGACCTGATGCTCTCCATAACCTGGGACAAACACATTGTATGTTTCATCCGCTACCTCTAAAACAAACCTCATGCCCGTATTGGCAAACTCCACTTTCGAAGCCTTGTAATCTGCCGTATCCTGTAAGCCAAACTTGATAATCTTCCCTTTAAATCTTTTCAATGAGATTTTTTTAGTATTGGCATCATCAGCATTGATGATTAACGTGCCATCTTCTTTAATGCCTTCCACAATTTCTGCCTTAGCCTTAATATAGCCCTCCAAATTGAGACAGCCATCTAGATGATGCACACCAATGTTTGTAATGATCCCAATAGTTGGCTGATAGATCATACATTGATGTTTAATATTCCCCGTATTCCCTAAGCCTAATTCAAAGATAGCGGCTTGTGTTTTATCGTCAATGCCCGTTAAATAAGGTAATGATTGCCTTGGCTCGTTTTTACTACTGATGGATGCTTGCACTTGCCAATGCTTACTAGCAATATGTTTTAACATCTCTTTTGTCGTTGTTTTCCCACAAGTTCCTGTTAAAGCCACAACGGGAATTTCAAAGAGCCCACGATAATACTCGATAAATGTCCAATATGCCTGTGCAACACTTTTCACTTGTAAAACGGTTGTATTCTCCAGTGCATTTTTTAACTCTGTAGACGGTTTATCGGATATGATAAGAGACGGACCTTTCCGATCAATCTCTTGCCAATTGATTTGATCGTTTCGACTAACAAACAGGAGCGAATGGCTCTTTGTTAAATCATGCCGATTATAGTAGATCGCCTGCTTAACAGACCATTGTTCTGATCCGTGAATGAGCTTTCCCTGTAGGACATTCCTAAGTTTCTGCACACTAATGGATTGCAAGTGTACTACGCCTCCTCTCTTTATCAATCTTGTAGATGACTTATTTCTTCTCTTGATCTAGCGTGCTGCTTTTTGATCAATTACTATACCTTATTAGAAAGCTCTTCTATGTGGCACAGTCAATATCCTATATTGAAAAAGCTAATCAGCAGGTGGTGGAGGCTTTAGCTTTAGCTCCGTTGCTAGTTTAGAGACCTGTTTGCTATACATATCTCCCTTTATGAGAATGATGGTATTTTCATCCACAATCTTCTGCAATAACGGGTAGACTAGCGTACTATTTTTAAATGTATAAACAGGCGCGCTAAATCCTAGCTTTACTGCATGATCAGCCATAATCCTTGCGTGTTCTCCAATGGTAATCAGGACATCCACGCCAATACGTTGAATTAATTCACCCGCCTGTTCGTGAATAATGTAGCCCCATGAACCTAAATCGGTAATCGTACCAATAACCGCAATCTTTTTCTTTCCGTCACCTAATTCATTCAACACTTTTAAGGCAGCCTCTAAGGAAGTGGTTGTAATACTCCATGTATCATCCAATAACATGGAATGATTAATGCCCTCAAAGAGTTGCAGTTGTTTTTTTAATTGACGGAATGATTGAAGCTGTTGTGCTGCGACTGGAATAGGGATCCCCATATCATGGACCGCGGCAATGGCAGCAAGAGCATTATAAACCTGATGCTCTCCAAACCCTGGTACAAGTATGTCATAGCTTTTTCTATCATGATGCAGAATAAATTTCATCCCTTTTTGATAGTAGTGGATATGGCTTGCGCGAAAATCACAGGAGTCATGCTTTCCTACCCTAATCAAACGCCCACGAAATCTCGAAACATCTATTTTTTTCGTATTCACATCTTCAGCATTGATAATTAATGTACCTTTTGGATGAATGATATCTAGCATTTCTCCCTTTGCTTGAATATAGCCTTCTAATGTTTTGCAATAATTTAAATGATGGGCTCCGATATTCGTAATAATACCGATTGTCGGTTTGAAATATCTCCCTGCATTCGTAACGTCTCCAGGTGAGCCCACTGCTGTTTCAAAAACGGCAGCCTCGGTTTCATCCTCAATGCCCAGTAAATATTGCAAAGAAGCCGTTCTAGAATTGCTGCTCAATGTCGTCGCAGTCACTTTCCGATCAGCCGAAAGAATATGTTTAATCATCTCTTTTGTCGTTGTTTTGCCTGATGTACCTGTGATCGCGACAATCGGAATATGAAACTGGCTGCGATAAAAATGGACAAATTTCCAATAGGCCTCTTCTGCATTCGCTACCTGTATCATAATGACATGATTGGGAATGTCAGTTGGCCGATAAGCTCTATCGGTCACTAGCACTAGAGGAGAAAGTGGCTCAAGATTTTTCCAATTAACAATACGTTTACTTGTAAAAAGGGCCGTATTGGACTTTTTCACTTGCTTTAATCGATAAGCCCCATGCTGAATCAGTGTATCCTCTGACCCGTGCACTAGATAGCCTGCCGTAATCATTGCTAAATTTTTCACCGAAAGAGGCTTCATATCTTTTCTCCCTCCTTTCTTTTCTAGTATATGTAACCTTTTAAAAGTTGCTTGGATGTAGACAAGATACATAACTAGAGGAAATCTATTTCATTGCATATATATAAAGGTGATTAAGTATCTAAGTACCAATAGAAGGAGTGATATACCTGAAAGCCATTGTATTTATCGGTACAAACAAATCTGGGTCTAGTCGTGAAGCAACAAGGGCAGCAGAAAAATTAGGCTACTTCACAGTACTTTTCACAAATAATGAAAAACAACTTCAGCAGCGCAGAGCCTACCCCGACATCCATAAAATGATACTCATTGATACTTTTGATATCGAGAGCATGAAAGATGAAATTGAGAAACTAGGAAAAGCTGGATTAAATATTAAAAGTATAGTTAGTTTTGTTGATCCATTTGTCCATATTGCTTCAATACTATGTGATGAATTTTGTCAGAACTATACATCCTCCAGTGCCATTGAAACTATGGAGGATAAAGAAAAAACAAGAAAGTTTTTACAAGACCAACCATACTCACCAAAATTTTCGCTCATGAAACCGAACGAACCTATAGCTAAAAATTTAACCTTTCCATTAATCGTAAAATCTCCTAAATCAACTGGCTCAAAAGATGTCTTACTAGCAACGGATGCCGACCAGCTCAATAACCACCTCAAAGCACTACGCAGTAAAAATCCCTATGAAACCATCATGATTGAAGAATATCTAGATGGCCCTCAATATTTAGTAGAGGCGGTTGTTTATCAACGACAACCACATGTCATTGGTATAATTGAGCAAGAAATTACCCAAGGAAAACGATTTATCATTACTGGCTATGGTGTTCTAGTGAAAGCCCCTAAAGACATCCAATCAGGCATCGAGGAGGTACTCCATTCCATCGTGAAAGCCTTTGGTATTGAGAATGGGGCTCTTCACTTAGAGCTTCGATTAACCCAAAATGGTTGGAAACTTATCGAGATCAATCCTCGAATTTCAGGTGGCGCTATGAATAATATGCTACAAGCAGCTCTAGGTTTTAGTTTAGTAGAAGAAACACTGAAGATTTTGCTAGGAGAACAGCCTAATCTGCAACCAAGACATAAAAAATTTGTGTATACAAAATATGTCATTGTGGAAAGTAGAGGAATTTTAGAAAAGGTTATTGGCAAGGCAAGAGCGACAAGATCAACTGGCGTCGTTGAAGTATATGTCAAACCAAGAAGAGGCACCCTCCTCACCCCACCTTTATCGATGGGTCATCGTTACGCCTATGTCATTGCAGAGGGAGCAACCTTGAAGGAAGCAAGAAATCACGCAATCACTGCAGCGAAGGAAATAAAATTCATTTTGAGAGTTTGAAAAAAATAACCCGAATAATTGCCGCTTGCCAGTGGACAGTTACTCGGGCTTTTTTATCTTCATCAGTCGTAAGCAATTATTCTTCTTTAAACGTTTGATCTAAAAACTTCACGGTTTCAAACATATTGGTTTTACTTGCACCCTTCACAAGAATGGTATCATGGGGCTTAATGAGCTTTTCAAGGAGGGCATGCAATTGATCTTTATTAATAAAATGATGTACTCTGGATGGGTCCATGCCCTTCGCGATGGCAGCATTACTCATTTCATCTGTCCTAAAGCCATAGGTAATAAATTCATCGATGCCGATCTCATACACGTACTCTCCAACCTTACGATATTCCTCTTCCCTCAAGACACCAAGTTCTCGCATTTGTCCAATAATGGCTACCTTGCGATTTGTCGCGATATTCTTCAGTACATCGAGCGCAGCACGAACCCCCTGCGGATGAGAGTGTACGGTATCATCAATAACCGTTATATCATCACGGCAATTATAAATCGTTAAACGTCTTGGTGGTTTTTTAAAGTTGAGCCCTGCCTGAATATCAAGTGGACTAAATCCTAAAAGATCAGCCACTGCCACTGCATTCAATGCGTTGTATACATGATGTTCTCCTAAAATAGGAATATATAATTCTATTTCTTGCCCATGCAGCTTCATTTTAAAGGACATGCCGACATCTTTATATTGCAAATCATATGCACGGTAATCCGCTTCTTTTTTAATGCCTACCGTGATGATTTTCCCTTTAAATTGCTGTGTCTCTAAGTATCTTGAATTGTCATCATCTTGATTGACAATGAGTAATCCCTGTTGATCCATACCATGAATCAATTCCGATTTTGCCTTGGCAACACCCTTTACATCTCCATCAAAGTTCCCAACATGGGCTAAGCCTATATTCGTTACAATACTAATATTCGGCTGGATGATGCTACAGTGATTGGTAATAATGCCTGGGTAAGCCATACCATACTCTAATACAACGGCCTGATGTGTATCATTGATTTCTTCCTTATGCTTTTTCGTATGCTCCGTCGTATTCCAATAATCCTTTGATTCAAATACATTCCACTTTTTCGATAAGATCGAACCCACAAATGCCTTTGTTGTGGTTTTCCCTGCACTTCCTGTAATCGCAATAATAGGTAGGGTTTTCTTTGCCTCCACCTGCTTCGTTTTTTGTTGGACAATTTTCTTTTTCAGCGGTTTTTGATTTTTGGCAAGATACATGGCATAACGGATGGAATGAATGACCACATCTAATTCCAAGTAAAAGGCAGGAGGACAGCCTGGGCGCCAATTGACCTCATACATCCAAATTTTTTGATTTTGATCTAACCCTACATCAATGCCAATTTCATCAATAACTTCCCCAAATTTCGCCATTTGAATTTCATCCAGATGATGTGCCAGCGCCAGTGAAAAATGCTCAAGCATTCGCCGAATATTATAGGCCTCATCCTTAAACTCCTGCTCCAAAAAAGGATCTAAATAATTGGTATAGCCACCGTTATTAATATTCGGTATGATGGAGCCATTCGGTGCAATGCGTGGATACACCGTTGTCACTACCCATTTACCTTCTCCATTTTTTTGAACATGCAGGCGGAAATCATAGACCTGACCAGATTTTGTAACAGATTGAATATACGGCTGCATAATAAAGGTGCCAGACGCAAGTTGCTCCTTTATCAATGCATCCAATTGTGGCTTTGTATAGGTTGTCGTGGTGCTATCCTTTCGCACCTCAAAATATTTGGCTCCCGCCTTCGTTATAAAATAAATACCCTTCCCTTTTCGTCCATCAATTGGCTTAAACACAACTCGTTTATAATAATTAACGAACTTATGAAATAAATCGGCATCCTTTACAATTTCAGAGGGAATCAAATACTGTTCAAATTCCTTCGCTTCCTTTAATCGTTTCATCACATTCCATTTGTTCCCGATTGAATGGGTTGTGAATGGAATCTCCTCTTTTAAACGGTCAATAATCTCCTTCGAGACAGATAATTTCTCAGGGCTTCCTGCATTATAGATAACATCAGGAAAGGGCATTGTTTTCTCTTGCCATTGTCCATTCTCATAGACCTTTGCTCGAATAGAACGTTTGGCAAAGTCCACACTTTTAGGTGTGAAGTAAAAAAATGTTGCGCCTTCAGCTTTCGCAACTGCTGCAAAGGCATAGGACTTGAGCACTGTTGTTGGATCAAGTCGATGATGCAGCATACCAATAATCGTCATAGCTAAACTTCCTTTCATTAGATTCTCTCTCTATTACATTCACTTTGTATCCCTTGCATATAGACAGATGCTCTAGCTTTAGTAGTTTAATATGGTACTACCATTTCGGCTCTATGATAAATTTTCCCTTCAACATGTCTGGCTTTAAGAGCTGAATGGCCGATATACCACTGAGTTCAATAGATTTCTTTGTACTTGTTTTTTCTAACCTCACCACATCTGCAATCGAATTTGTATCGTTTCCTTCATAATCAAAAGCACGCAACAATGATACTGTGCCACGGCAACGCTCTCTATCAACATCCTCAATGCGGAAAAACTCTGTCTCAAACTGTTTCACTGTATCCAATAAGCTTAAATGAGCACCACTATGTGTAATTAAAAAAAATGGAATCGTATCACTCCCGACAATTTTAATAAGTAGCTGACCAAAATATTTAGAATGAAAATTCATCATAATATCCTGAAGATCCTTTAAATCACTTAAAGCTTCACATAAAAAGTGATTTCTTTTCTTATCACTATTCAATTCGTAGCCCCCTCTCTTAGTTTGACTATACGATTTGATCCGTGTAAGTTGCCCTCTCGTTATCATATGTTGCGACAAAAAATATGGCGACTTCTTCCTAAAGAAACTAAAAAAACCTCCACCAATGAGGGGGAGGCTTTTGCAAAAGCTTATGTTGCGAGGAGATCATTTATTGTGTATTGTTCTAATGCAGTAACGGTATGGTGTTTTGTATTGAATGGTAATTGCTTGGTAATCTCGTTCGGAATGACCACTGTATAAAGTCCCGCTGCTACAGCGGCTTGTGCGCCATTCGGTGAATCCTCAATTGCCATGGCCTCAACAGCCTCTACTCCTAATTGTTCAAGCGCCTGCAAGTAAAGCTCTGGATCAGGCTTAACATTTGTCACCGTGTCAGCGCTACAAAAGCAATCAAAGTAATGTCGGATACCCAGCCGATCCATATACACATCAATCCATTGACGACTGGAGCTACTAGCAAGTCCAATCTTCAAACCCGCTTCCTTTGCCTGCTGTAGCAATGTTAAAATACCAGGTCTTAGCGTTTCCGTTTCCATCCATTGTGCATGGCGTTGCTGAATGGATGTTTGAAAAGCCTCCACATCCAGTTGTATGTGATGATGTGTAACAAGATATGTATAGGGATTAAAGGTTTGAAGATTGGTCCCAAGGCACTTAGCATAGGTTGCTAACGATAATTCAACACCATATTGTGCATAGGCATCCTTAAAAACGTTATACCATGCTGTTTCCGTATCAATGATTGTACCGTCAAAATCAAAAATTAGAGCTTTTATCATCAAATTCCCCCATTCTATTGGTTTGTGCTGAACTAAGCCTAGGTTTTGGCAGACCTATCCGTCGATTTAGATCCGCTATCCACTACTTTCGCATCTCTATCCGCTTATCCCCTCAAGCATCCAACTCTTTTGCAAATCTATCCATCACTTTGCTAATTCTATCCATCAATTTAGACCCGCTATCCGCTACTTTCGCATCTCTATCCGCCTATCTTCACAGATCTGACCCTTTTCCACCACTTCTTCACCTTTATCCCCCTGATTCAACAAGATAACGCCTCCTATAATGAGGACAATACCGATCGCAGAATAAACAGTAAAAATATCGTGCCAAATGACAATGCCTACCAGAACGGTTAAAGCTGTGCCGACACCTGACCAGATAGCGTAGGCCAAGCTTAATGGCATGGTTTTTAAGCAGAGGGATAGGCTATAAAACGAAATACCATAGCCAATTGCTACCGCCAAGGATGGAACGAGGACAGTAAAGCCGTCTGAGAACTTCAGCATGGTTGTTGCAAAGACCTCGCTTATAATCGATAGTGTTAAAAATAAATAGCCTTTCATCCTGTTCAGCCTCCTAATGACCACCAGCAAGATTGAGTACCACAACACCCAAGATAATGCATAAAATCCCTAATACCTTCTTGCGATTAAATCGTTCCTTATAGAGGACAACTCCCACAATAGCGGTTAACGCTGTCCCTAAACCTGCCCAAATTGCATACGCTGTGCCAATAGGAATCACTTTTAATGTTAAGGCTAAACAATAAAATGCCGTTCCATAGCCTACTACTACGCCAATTGATGGCCCAATTCGTGTGAAGCCCTCCGTACGCTTGAGCAAGGAACTGGCAAAAACCTCTGCTATAATAGCGAGCATTAAAAAACTAAAAGCCGTCATTCAAAAAATCCTTTCTGCTTTGCTTCTAGATGTCATCTTCTTCCTCTACATACTCCAATATATCTCCTGGCTGGCAGCCCAAAGCTTTACAAATGGCATTTAATGTAGAAAAACGTACGGCCCTTACTTTGCCTGTTTTTAAATTAGAGAGATTGACAATCGAAACATCTACCCTCTCTGCAAGTTCACTCAGCTGCATTTTACGATCCGCTAGCATACGATCTAATCGAATAATTATGGTCATGTTTTCACTTCCTAAGCTGTTGCATCATATTCATCCTGAAGGAATGCACCGTATCGGAAAATACGTGCAAAGGTCCAAATCACCACACCACATAGTAAAAGAGTCCAGTGAATGCCTGTAAAATGATAGCTAATCCCCTTGATCAAACCCGTCTCTACAAATCGGGACTCCAATTGGAATTGTTGCATAATCAGATAGACGGTATATGTACGAAATGCATTTACTGTCAAGCTCAGTACAATCACACAGTAGGCAATTCTCTCCATTTTTTTACTATTAGCGAGTGAAAATACAATACCTTTTGATAAGTTACTTAATATATTCCTCACTTGTACAATAATCATTAATAAAATAGCTATGTATATTGTAGCAGTAAACAGAAAGGTCATGACATCTTTTTTTGAATAGTGAATGTCCCTTGTCACATGGTCTGCCAGCTTCATTTCCAATCCTTCTAACTGAACGGCAGCGGTCACACTGCCCTTTGCTAATAAATGATTCACTTGTTGCTCTGATACCACCATTGCTCCCACCATAAAAATCGCGAGCATCGTCAAGACAAAAATCATCATCACCATGATGATGGTAAAAGCGGTACGAAGCCCCTTTGTCATCCATCGAAATTCTTTACTTTGAATTGTTTGCCCCATTATCAACCTCTCCCTCCTTTCTCTCTATTATACATCCCCTTTTATCTCTATCAATATTTTTTTAATGTTTATCATTAATAAATTATTGATAAAAATAAACCCTCTAAAGGTAGAGGGTTTATTTTAATAATCCTATCTTTACTAAATATTCTTTTGCTACTTCTGCTGCAAGCTTTCCTTCTACATTCACCTGATAATTCATTTCTCGCATTTCATCATCTGTAATGTGATCAGCTAGTTGATTTAACGCTTCTCCAATCTCTGGATAGTCAATCAGCGTTTCTTTCCTTAGTAAAGGCGCTCCCTGGTATGGTGGGAATAATGCTTGATCGTCCTCCAATACACGTAGCTTGTATTGACGAATTTCACTATCCGTTGAATAAGCATCTAGCAAATTAATATCACCTGATTGTATTGCCTGATAGCGAAGCTTTGGCTCCATCGTTGCAAGTGTCGTAAAGGCTATCCCATACCGTTTTTGTATGCCAACATAGCCATCCTCACGGTCATTAAATTCTAATGTAAAGCCTGCTTTCACCTTCTGCTCTATCGGTTTAAGATCAGAGATTTTTTGCAGTTGATAGCTCTCAGCCAGCTCCTCTGATACAGCGAGTGCATACGTATTGTTATAGTTCATGGGGCTTAGCATGACCATATCAAATTGCTCCTGCATCCCCTCTTTTGCCTGAAGATAGACGTCCTCTTGGTTATTATTAATGGCTTCTTCCTTTAAAAACTCCGAAATAGCGGTGCCTGTAAATTCAGGGTAAATATCAATGCTGCCCGATTTCAATGCATTAAATACAAATGAAGTTTTACCAAGCCCTGGCTTTAATGTCACCGTTAAATCGGTCTCCTGCTCAATTAATAATTTATACATATTGATGAGAATCTCAGGCTCCGCACCAAGCTTTCCTGCAATGACTATTTCATCTTGCTGTTTACTGCTTAGGAGCGGGAAGAAAATCATTACCAGTGCCGCTAAACTAATGAGACTCAACGTCGTTATTGTTTTTTTAAAGGACAGAGATTCTAACTTTTTAAGCGCCACATCAAAAATCAGGGCTAAAATAGCAGCGGGAATGGCTCCTATAAGAATGAGTGCCGTGTTATTTCGGTCAATCCCAAGTAATATAATATCTCCTAAGCCTCCTGCACCAATTAAAGCGGCTAATGTTGCTGTCCCCACAATCAGCACCATTGCTGTCCGAATACCAGCCATCATAACAGGCATAGCAAGTGGTAGCTCAACCTTTACTAAACGCTTTGATCGATTCATTCCCATAGCTAATGCCGCTTCTTTCAGTGATGGGTCAACCTCATTGATGCCCGTGTAGGTGTTTCGTAGAATAGGCAACAGCGCATAGACGACTAACGCAATAATTGCGGG
Source organism: Lysinibacillus sp. GW823-FHT02G10 (assembly GCF_058797135.1). Taxonomy (NCBI): domain Bacteria; kingdom Bacillati; phylum Bacillota; class Bacilli; order Caryophanales; family Bacillaceae; genus Lysinibacillus; species Lysinibacillus sp. GW823-FHT02G10. The sequence continues at coordinate 720,124 of NZ_JBXAJI010000001.1, read as the reverse complement.
AACTTTACCAATACCGAATAAAGGGATTAATAAGCCGAGCAACGCTAAGGAAGGAATCGTTTGCAGCACAGCACTGATTCCAATAATACTCTCGGCTATTTTCTTTTTATTGGTTAAATAGATACCTAGGGGAATAGCGATGAGGACAGCAAAAAATAGCGCAATAAAAGAGATTTGGATATGCTCTAGTAATGCAGCCAGCAGCTGTGCCTTCCGTTCCTGAAATACATCTACCACATTAGCCACCATGCACATGCCCTCTTTTCTTAGAATCCGCTGCTAAATAACGAAGCGTGGAAGCTCTTGTCACCATGCCAATGAGCTTGCCATTCTCTTCGACACCTAACACGTCATGCTCGGCTAATTTTTCAAGAATCGTCGGAAATGGGGCATCAACAGGAATGGTATGCCCAAAGTCGTTTGTCACTGTGATTGGCTGTAACACATCATGGATCGTAAACAATTGATCCGACTGCTTACCTCCAATAAACTGTTGGACAAAATCATTTACAGGGTTTTGTAGCAATTGCTGTGGAGTACCTATCTGAACAATTTCGCCATCTTTCATAATACAGAGACGATCTCCTAATTTCAGTGCTTCCTGCATATCATGTGATACAAATACAATGGTTTTCTGGATGGTACGCTGCATCTCTAGTAGATCATCCTGTAGTTTGGTGCGACTAATAGGGTCTAGCGCACTAAAGGGCTCATCCATTAAAATAATTTCTGGGTCAGCTGCCAAGGCACGAACAACGCCAACCCTTTGCTGTTCGCCTCCTGACAGCTCCTTTGGCTTACGCTGACGATATTTCGCTGGCTCCAGACCCACCAACGCTAATAGTTCGTCTACACGCTGATGGATTTTCGTTTTACTCCATTTCTTCAGTTCTGGTACAACCGCAATATTTTCCTCTATTGTCATATGCGGAAATAGGGCGATTTGCTGTAGTACATAGCCAATACTCCAACGCAGCTCATGGATATTATAATCGCTAATTCTTTTATCATTGATCCAGATGGTGCCTGCTGTTAAGGGTATTAATCGATTAATCATCTTCAACAAAGTAGTTTTGCCGCATCCACTAGGGCCAATAATAACAAAGAATTCACCCTTTTTAATTTCTACATTTAGCGCTTTGACAGCTATTTGGTTGTTATCATATTGTTTTGAGACATTGTCAAATATAATCATCTGTCATCTCCTTTAAAATGTGCTCATGAAATGCGTTCACTTTTTATATTTCACCAACAAAAATCATTTCAAACATTTGTAGATAGCTGCAACTATATCATTCTAAATACCTCGCCTTTGGGCACAAACGGTAGCTTGGCCCCCTGTGGTAGTACGAAGGCATGCTGTCTTTTAATGGCTAAACGATCACATTGTCCATCTGTAATAATCAGGATAGGACCATCCTTTGGAAAATCCTGTGCGGCTTCAAGTAGCTGTATACCAGGCTGTAACACTGTGCCTCCTCTACCTCTTACCTTCACTTTCGTTAATAGTTCTTCAGGGGCTAGATAGCCCGCGTCATAGGCAACAGCATCACAAAATATAACGCGAACAAAGGGGACATCTCTAGCGATGCTATAGCTCGCTATTGTGCCGAGTGCTTTTCCTAGTAAGAGACGGTCCATGGAGCCTGATGTATCAATAAGGACTGCGAAAGTACGTCCATCTTCCTCACCGCTTTGATGAATCCATCTTGGTCTAGCTATATCAGGTGTCGATGCTTGCCTCCTACTGGGGCGGGTATACGTTCTAACTTTCTCTATCGGTTGAAACATCCGATCAAACCATTTGGCTAATGCCACATCCCAGGCAATAGGAGGCTGTGCTAGGCTACGAATTTCCTCAATGAGCCCTTGTGGCAAATATCCTCTCTCTTGGGTCATATGATAGCTTAACCCTTGACTCAATGCCCTTCTATAAAAAGCATCTAAATCCACGCCAACCTTGCCTTCCCAAAAATCTGGTGGATTCGTTTCGATCATATCTCCTATGCCCTGCCCTCGAAAGGTTCTTAATTTGCGATACATCCTAATATCTGTAACTATACGATCATAAATAGATTCGGCTGAAAGTCCCTTTAATGCTGGATCATATAGCCCGCCAAATGCTGGCATCTCGCCGATTTGCATATCGATGAGCCAGCCATTGATAACATAATCACAAGCAACATTCCATAAGTAAGGATCACGTCCTTGTCTGCGGTTCGCATGGCTTAAACCTGCATGAAGCAATTCGTGTGCCATGAGAAACCGCATTTCCTCATCGGTCATTCCCACCGCCGTATTCAAATAAATCTCCTTTGTTTCGACTGCAATGGCTGCGACCGAAATATCCATTCTTGTGCAAATAAGTGGGTCTTCAATGATCGTAAAATCTGCTGCCAAAGCACCAAATAAGGGATAGGAGCTCATAAACCAAGCCTTTGCGCGCTGTGCTTGTGTTACCCTCGTTGTGCCTCCCAATGTATTTTCTACCCCTCCCGCTACTCGTATGGCACTTTGTACGGCTTTCGATAAACCTTGTGCAAATAGTGCAGCGAAATTACTATTCCCTCGATAAAAATAGCCTGTTTGATTTTGTGATATAACAAAGTCCCCTTGACCTGGCATTGTACTATAGCCTTTCAAATCATCTGGCACACCTTCGCGTAAAAATCTTTCATATAATTTTTCCTCAGAGCTAATGGCCTCAAAAAGAGGATTACTCATTTCCTTTGGTGCTTGACCAAATTTTAGCTCTGCTAAAAATTTTGTTATATAGCAGTCACAGGCAATATTCCACAGCTCCTGCTGCTCTTTTGGTTGATGATGATGTAAGCCTAGGTGTAGCAAGCAATGCGCTATCACATAAGCCCATTCATTTGGCTGACCTTTTTTATCCTGATTCACATAAATAACACCTGCGCTTGTAATGTAAGCCCAATCCTTTTGGGGCATACTTTCGTATTGCATGTAAACAGCATGACACAACGCCTCGAACAGGGGATGTGTACAGACAATGTCATGCCCACGTGCAATGGCTTTCTCATTTTTATGCTCCTGCTGTGATGCTTTCTTCTTTTTGGCCATACGCTACCCTTCCTTTTTGGCTACTAAACGCGGTAAATCTCGGATAACCTCCAGCATAAACCAGGCAGGTAAGGCTTCACCCTTTTGCTCTGACACAACCATCTGTGCAATTTCTAAGCTGATGGATGATAGGTCCTTGATCAAGTCTTTGGCACGAAAGGCTAATTGCCGTTGATTGCCCTTCAATGTGGTATGCTCGTTCGGAAGCTCCTTCAGTAACTGAGCCCGGAAGGATTGTGCCATGAAATAAAGCAAATCTCTTTCATCAGGTTGATCGGGCCAACGTAATTCTCCTTGAATAATTTTAGCGAGATCATATTTACTTTGCACTTGCTTGATAAAGGCTTTAAATTGACTGGCAGTATGCGCGGACAGGCAGCTACTTGCTAATAGATCAATTGTTTGTTCTTGTAAGCTATTGCCATATGCATACAAACAATCACTTAACATATGCCATGAACGAGGCGTGGAGAAGGGTTCTTCTGTTTTCGGTGGTTCGTTCCATAAATGATCGGGACGCATTTGAATATACTCAATCACATATGGATGTATTTCATGTGCATAGGCCCATTCAAGCCAATCTTTATGCGATGCCCTCAGCTGAACATGAACCATCCGATTGATTAATGCGGAGGACATCGGCTTAACAATCGCGTTATCCTGAGCCCGATTGCCTGCACCAATAACAATCGTACCCTCTGGCAATGTAAACTCTCCAATTCTGCGTTCATGAATAAGACTATAAAACGCTTTTTGTACTTCCTGTGAGCAAGCATTTAATTCATCTAAAAAAAGGCAATAAGGTTCATCGCGTGCAATCATTTTGGGTGGACAAAAAACACTGTAGCCATCCTTAATCTGCGGAACACCAATAATATCCTCAGGTGCTAGCTGACTGCCCAATAACGATACACAATGTAGCCCTAATTCACTAGCAAAGTTTTCAACAATCGCTGATTTCCCAATGCCAGGTGCTCCCCAAATAAAAACTGGTCTTATTGTCGCTACATTCAGCAGAAAATCATATAGTTGTTTTTGTGTCACATTAAAAATCGTATTCAATCAAAACGCCCTTTCAACTCATTGTTTTAAAGGTTAATAATACCATTTTCTATGAAATTAATCTTGTCTCTACCATTCTATGAAATTGACTGCCAATTACTAGCTGTGAGAAAATAATAAAAATTGTAGTAGAGAGGTCGTGACCTATGCATAATGGCTTTCAGTTTTTGGCGATTTCACAACTAGCAAAAAGGTTTCCAGCAGACTCTTGGTGGGCAAAGTTTTACAAGGATTTTAGTGAGGATGATCTAGTAGCGTACTATGAGGGGGATATAACACTTCCCTCTCTTGATTTGGACTGGGATATGCCATTCCCACAACAGGACAAGACCATTCTCATTTTCATCAATGGTCATCTAACCGTAGACACCCTCTATAATTTAGAGACAGATGGGGCAATTGGGCTGATAGTGATGGGCAATGTACTTTCTAAAAATATAGCTGTAGGTGGTCAGGAAATCTATGTGCACGGGCATCTGACAGTCGAGAATATATTATGTGGCTCCTACAATCATGGCGAAACGATCGTTAATGGCAATCTTCAGGCAGCAATTTTGGTTCAAGATGATGAGTATCGCATCAACGTAAAGGGTCAGCAGTCGATTCCTTGTATCGTAAATATATGGCACGGAGATGGCGTTTTTCAGGAGCTCCCTATCCGTATTGAAGATGTATTAGTAGACGAGATATTTTTACCTGAGGATGAGGATGACATCGGCTTTTCCTTCACTTCACTCGTGGAAATTCTAAAACAAGGGCGTTCTGCACTCACTCAATTTACAAGCGTTCCTCAAAGGACAATAGCAACTCCTATTTATTTCACGCACCATTCGATCAATGCGGAAAACATACTGAAACTGACTTCATGTATTCTGATGACACCTGACAAACCTTCTTTCGATTTGACGGAACAGGATGTTTATTTTATGATCCAACGCGCACATACCAATGCTGATGGAGATGTACGCAATGATAGTATTTATATATTGACCTCGCAGTGTCATTATTTTATTTGGCTTAATGAGGATCAATCCGTCTCTCTCTTGACAAAAACACTAGATGAAGAAGCTGAATGGTGGGATATTACAGCATCCCCCCAGGAGGATTTAGTGGATTTACAACAGCACTGGCTGATGTTGTTAACCTGCATCAATGTAGCAGAACTTTACTTGCATAGTATCGAGGTGCGAGATGTACAACAAATTCTCCAGCATCCTACGATTCTGGATTTAGACGATGAACATGATGGATTGTGGGATGGTTCCAAATGCTATAGCTTCCGTCAAACCTATTTGGATGATGAAGGCGATAGGATACATGCTCGCATTGAAATTATGACGCCTGATGAAGCGTATTATTTTTATACGCTCGAAAATCAATCCTATGTTGCTCGCCACTATCAGCCTCCTAACGTTTTTGGTCGACAAGAGCTATCTTATTTAAACACGATTCAATGGGAAGCGTCCGAGCGATATTTTGAGAGATTCAAACAATTTATGTCTCAGAATTTTAAGATAGATTTAGGAACTAATTAAGGCAAGAAACGTTCTATTAATGATGAAGTCTATTCAACTATACATCTCTTTCACTCTCTGTAATAATGAGAGATAGCTAAACTTTTAATAGAAGGGAGGGAGATGTGGTCACGACCAACATCCAGCTACAATGAAATACGTGCTAAACTTTTTTAAAGGACTTATGATTGTCGTTGTTGTTATTTGTATTTCGTTTTATATGGTGACACAGTTATTTAATACGACTGAAAGAGAAGAGTCTGTGGTTATTGATGATCGTCCAAGTGTGGAAGAGTTTATCGGTGAGATTGCAGAGACCGCACGAGATCTTGGTGCTGACAATGACTTATATGCATCCGTGATGATTGCTCAGGCGATTCTAGAAAGTGAGCATGGGCAAAGTGGACTTGGCTCTGCCCCTAATTATAATCTTTTTGGAATGAAAGGCAGCTACCAAAATAATTCCGTCACACTCGAAACCACAGAGGATGATGGGGCAGGCAACCTTTCTACCATCATGGCTGACTTCCGCAAATACCCTTCCTATGAAGCATCCATGCAGGATTATGTAAAATTAATGCGTAATGGCGTGTCATGGAATAAAGATTTTTACGCAGGCGTTTTCAAAAGCAACACAACTACCTATACAGATGCGACCAAGTTTTTAACAGGCTCCTATGCAACTGATTCGGCTTACAATGAAAAATTAAATACATTGATCGCAAAATATGACCTTCAGCAATATGATAGCCCTGTAAAAGATAAGAAAACCATCACGGTGGCTGATGGAGATTCACTTATGAAGATTGCCGAAGCCTATAATGTGAAGGTGACATCACTTAAGCAGTGGAATCAGCTTCGAACAGAACGTCTTGAAGCAGGCCAGCAACTTAATATTTATCATTATTAACATAAAACGTCCATGACTCATCAAGGAGTATGGACGTTTTTTCTCATGAAACTTATTCGTTTGTCTAAACGTCTTAGTGTAAAAATGCGGAAAGGATAGGAACACAGTGAAGCGTACACAATTGCTCAGTCTTCTCGCCGTTAACCTTATGCTATTGCCATTGATTCAGCTTAGCTACAACCTATATTTCACAACAAAAATAGCAGAGGGTTCCTTTTATCTTATTATTTTGCCCACTCTTATTATTTTATCGAACCTCTTACTATGTTGTAGTTGGCAAAGAGTAGCAGCGTCTATCCATTGGACCTTTGTCTATGTGGGACAAGGCACCTCTATCGCCTGTTATTTTGTGTGGCATTATGGGCAACTAGAGCCCTATCCAGATATGCCCCCAGGTGAAGCAGTGTTTGTTTTATGCATGAGTACATTTTTAATTGGGCTCTGGCAGTTTATCGTGTTAGCACTGATCCATCTCAGTACGTTTATCATCCTCAAGATGGGACTGACCTTTAAAAAAGCTTAACTAGTCTTCTGTGAGTTATATAAAGTACCTACTGCTAGTATGGTCGTGGCTAAATCCTGTCGATAGAGGGGATGTTTGGCATCTAGACTATTAATCGTTACTTCATTACCACCTAACGATGAATGGACATACAAATCATCACCCATGTATAGAGCAATATGACCTGGAAAATAGATTAAATCACCCTTCTGCATTCGGGCTTGCTCTATGTTAACGATAGGGAAGCCCTCTACTATTCGGGCATCACGATAAATATAGACACCGTTTAACATATAAGCCATTGAACATAAACCAGAGCAATCAATACCTAGTGGCGATTTGCCACCCCAGCGATAAGGGGCCGTTAAATAGCTGAGCGCTGTGTCCACCACATTTTCTCGGAACTGCTGCTCCGATAATAAAGGTGCTGTTATTTTTGGTTGTAGCCATTTTGTTCGAACATACCCTATTTGTCCTGACACTAGCTGTACAGCCGACCATTCTTCAGGTACTGCTTCGTCTGACATAACACGAATGGAAGAGCCTCTTACAAGCGTTAGCAGCTTTGTACTTTGAATACGTGGCTGCTGCAAAACATCTGCAAAGCTTTGACACACTACATACTGTGCATCTTGTTGCCATGTAGATGCTAGTGCTTCCTCTTGCAGTAAGTCTGCCTTCTGACAGTAACCCTCGTAACGATAGGCCGTTTGAATAGAAACCCAAGCGTCATTGACATCCCTGATGATCTCTACGGTCATCCCATAAAGCACTTCATCGACTAATTCAGAAGCTTTATCTGGCATGGCATGCAAGCTAGCAATCATGGCTGTAACGATAGCCTTCATCCTTCTCCCCCTTCCGCTTCACCAGCTGGTCATAGACAACTTTTGATAGACGACCAATGAGTTGGCGCGCCTGATCATTGTCCGTTACATTTGTTATAAAAACACCCATACTATAATCGACTGCATTCGTGTAAAATATCCCCACATCATGATCGACTGTATCCAGTCCGCCTGTTTTATGTGCCAGCCTCACATCCTCTACTAGATAGCGCTTTAGGGAGTCATGTATACGCTGACGGCTTAAAATATTAATGACTAGTTTATTGTAGGTAGGCGTTAAAAGCTCTTGCTGATAGATACGCGTATAAAGATGCGCCATATCCCTTGCTGATGTGCGATTATCTATGCCCTTTGCTAGCCGCTCCACATCCATCATTTTTCGCTGTAGTAGTGTGTCCTGTAATCCGATATGCTGAAAATAGTCATTCAAATATTCCATGCCAACTACTTCGATTAAGACGTTCGTAGCTGTATTATCGCTAGTAATAATCATCCACAATAGCAGATCATAGAAAGTGCTTTGTGTAAGTCTTTGTTCACTAATCACACTAAAATCCACCCAATCAGTTGGTGAAATCGTAAGCGTAGAATTAAGTGATAATTTGTTTTTCTCTATATATGAGAGCAAGGCTAACAGAATCGGCACTTTGATTAAACTTGCACTTGAAAATGAAGTCTCTAGCTGATGACTGATGAGCAACTGATTCGTTGTTAGATTTTTAATAAACAAATGTACGTTGTAGGGCGATTCTTGAATAAGTGTAGTAATTCTCTGCTCCATAAACCACCTATCCAACTACATGGATACGCTGATTGTCCGCATCCACCTTGACGCTTCTTCCTAAAGGAAGCGACATTGTTGGTAAACAATGACCACATGCCAAATCTGCAATTATAGGCTTCCCTAAAGGCACTAGAATTTCTTGAAAAATAGTTTGTAATGATAAGCTGTGTGCTGGCTTTTCGGGATTTTCAGGTTCGCAATTTGTCCAAGCACCCAATAAAATGCCTGCCACGTCATCTAGCTTTCCTGCCAGTTTTAATTGTGTCAGCATACGATCCACCCGTTGCTCCGTTTCATCGATATCTTCTAAAAACAGAATTTTACCTCGTGTATCAATTTCATAGGGTGTGCCAAGTGAAGCTGTCACTAATGTTAAATTGCCACCGATGAGTTGACCTGAAGCGCTCCCAGGAACCAGTGTAGACATGGGCTGGTGAGAAGGATTTTTTAAGTAGTACGCCTTTCTTTCATTCTCCATAATTAGCTGAATGAACGACTGCCAAGTATAGTCATCCATCTCCTGTCTAATAAATTCTGTGGATGGCATCGGCGTATGATAGGTTACAAAGCCACATAGCTGATTAAAAGCTATATGTAGAGCGGTCACATCACTATAGCCTGCAAATACTTTGGGATTGGCACTTATCAAGTCAAAGTCTAATTGGGCTAAAATTTTCGTCGCACCATAGCCCCCACGTATACAAAAAATACCATCAATCATTGGATCATCAAACATACGATGAACATCTGCTACCCGTAATTCATCTGTGCCTGCTAAATAGCCATGTCTTGCGTGACAGGTCTCCCCAACGACCACATTGAGCCCTAGCTTTTCGATACTAGCAATAGCAGGTTGCAGCTTTTCGGGTGGCGTTGCTCCAGAAGCACTAATAAGACCAATTGTGTCACCCTTTTTCAATGCCTTTGGACAAATCATATCTTTTCCTCCCTTTTCAGTGAAGTACGATAATGGGCAAGTTCCTCTTCATTGGCTAAAATAAAATGACCTTCCTCTATCTCAACAAATGAGGGGGGATTTTCCTCATAGCGATGCTGTGACGGATCATACACTTCTACAACTTTCTCCCGCTCCTTATAGGGATTCGGCTCTGGTACTGCTGATAATAAAGCCCTTGTATAAGGATGCAGCGGATGAGCGAAAAGCTTTTCTGTTTCCGCTAGCTCCACAATCTTCCCCTTATAAATGACTGCCGTACGATCCGTAATAAAACGGACAATCGATAAATCATGGGCAATAAATAAATACGTTAAATGATTTCGCTGTTGAAGGCTTGCTAATAAATTTAATACTTGCGCTCGAATGGATACGTCTAAGGCGGATATTGGCTCATCTGCAATGATAAACTCTGGCTCCATCACTAACGCACGAGCAATGCCAATACGTTGGCGTTGACCTCCTGAAAACTCATGCGGAAAGCGGCTTGAGAACTCTGGAAGTAGCCCAACTTTCAATAACGCATCGCGCACCTTTTGTTGTCGATCTGCCTCATCTTTATATTTTTTCGAAGGGTATAAGCCCTCTGAAACAATATAATCTACTTTTGCTCGTTCATTTAGAGATGCCATAGGGTCCTGGAATATCATTTGGATTTTTTGCGTAATTTCTCTATCCCAATCTTTAGGGATTTTCCCCTGAATACTTTTGCCATGGTACAAAATTTGTCCCTCTGTGACCTCATTGATGCGCATAATCGCTCGACCAATCGTTGTCTTCCCTGAGCCTGACTCACCTACAATGCCAAATGTTTCGCCTTTAAAAATTTGAAAGCTGACATCATCAATGGCTGTAAACTTATTTTTCCCTTTGCCAAAAACAACAGATAAATTTTTTACTTCTACAAGCACCTCTTTATCAGTCATTCGCATACTGCCTCCCCTCTGCAAAAAATGCTTGTAAGGCTGCTGGAGGCTCTACCTTTGGTGCAAGTGGGTCTAATAACCATGTACGAGCATAGTGGGTATCACTGACCTGAAAAAAAGGTGGCCGCTCGATAAAGTCAATTTTCAATGCATATGGATTTCGTGGGGCAAAGGCATCTCCCTTTATTTCCTGAAAAAGATTCGGAGGTGTGCCCTTGATGGAATACAATTGTTCCCCTTTTGAGCCAAGCTGTGGTAAAGAGGAAATAAGCGCCCACGTATAAGGATGCTTACTATGAAAGAAAATTTCATGTGTTTCCCCAACCTCGATGACATCGCCCGCGTACATCACGGCAATACGGTCAGCCACTTTTGCGACTACGCCTAAATCGTGCGTAATATAGACGATTGTTAAGCCGTATTTTTGCTGAAGACTTTTCAAGAGCTGTAAAATTTGTGCCTGAATGGTTACATCCAAAGCTGTCGTGGGCTCATCACATATTAAAATATTCGGCTTACACGCAATGGCAATCGCAATAACGATACGTTGGCGCATCCCTCCTGAAAATTCATGGGGGTATTGCTTATAGCGCTTTTGCACATCGGTAATGCCGACATCTGTTAACAGTTTTAGTGTTTCTGCATAGGCTTCCTTACCTCTTAAGCCTTGATGCATAACCACACATTCTTCAATTTGCTTTCCAATGGTTTTGAGCGGGTTTAACGATGTCATCGGATCCTGTGTCACCATCGCTATTTCCTTACCACGAATCCCTAGCCATTCTTGCTCTGTTGTGAACTTTCCTAAATCCTGTGCATTGTAAATAATTTGCCCCTGCTTAATACGACCATTTTTATCGAGCAAGCCCATGATGGATTTCATCAGCACGGATTTACCCGAACCTGATTCACCCACAATGGCTAAGCTCTCTCCCTTGTAAAGGTCGAGTGAAATACCGCGAATCGCTGTTAAAATTCGACCACGTAGCGTAAACTGAATCACTAAATTTTGGATGCCTAATATGCTTGATTTTTTCAATGTCACTCGCTTCCCCTCCTTATACATGGTTTTTCGGATCTGCTGCATCTGCAAAGGAATTACCAATAATATAAAATGCGATCGTAATAACGCTTAGCACAATACTTGGGAAAATAAGCTGATACCTTAGATCTGGTGACATCATAAGGACACGTCCTTCATTAATTAAATTTCCTAAGGATGGCTCACTGATCGGAAGCCCTAAACCAATATACGTCAAAAAGACTTCGGCCCCAATTGCAAAGGGTATCGCTAAGCTCATGCGGAGCATAATGACAGAAATTAAATAAGGTAATAGATTTTTTAGGATAATACGATAATCAGGTGTGCCTAAGCACTTTGAGGCTAGATTGTATTCGCGGTCACGCAAAATAACAATTTGATTGCGGATAAACCTCGCCATTTCCACCCATCCCGTAATACACATGGCAATAATAATTGTTGAAATACTTGGCCGTAAGATATAGGACATTAAAATGAGCACAATGGTTGTGGGGATATTATCGACAACATTATAAAGCTGTGTAATAGGCGCTTCTAATTTCCGTGAAAAGCCCCATAGCGTGCCAATTGTAATGCCCACCACTGCCTCCACTAAGGCGACAACACAGCCAATAAAGAGTGAGGTTCTCGTCCCCGCCCAAATACGAGACCATAAATCCTGACCGATTGAATTCGTGCCAAACCAAAATTCTGCACTAGGTGCAATATTACGTGCCTGCATCCCGGTTTGTTCATCCAAGTAAATTTCAGTTGGTGATTTTTGCGCAGGTAAATAGGGCTGTAAAATCGTAAAGCCAACAATGATGATCACCCCAACTAATAAAAAAACGGCCAGTCGATTTTTCAAAAAGGATTGCCATGTAGACCGCCAATAAGAATAATTTGAATAGCCCGTTTCCTCCGCCTGTCTTGCGTCCACTTCGGCAAATTCAAATAAGGTTTCACGTGATTTATTGGAAATATTATTGATTTCATCTGTATACATCCCCATTAACGCACACCCCCTCCCTTGCCTAATTTAATACGAGGGTCGACAAGTGCCATGGCAATATCCCCTAAAATAAGGCCAATGATACCAAGGGAAGAGAACACTAACACTAGGCCTTGAACAATCGTATTATCCTGTCGCTGAATAGCATCCACAAGTAAGCCCCCCATCCCTGGAATGGAATACAACGACTCTATATAAATCGAGCCTGTAATCGTAAACAGAATTGTTGCAGGTAAATATTGTGCCATGGGAATAAAGGCATTACGTAATACATGTTTGAACATCAGTGTCCGCTCCTTTACGCCCTTTGCCCTAGCCAGCTTAATATAGTCCTTGTTCAGTTCATCCACCATATAGCGTCGCATCCACATCGCGTAGGAGGCAGTTGGAGCCAATGCCATTGACGTAAGTGGAAGAATCCAAGTAATCGGCCTGTATTCATCAAACAGCATCGGTAATTGAAAGAGTTCTGTAATATACATTTGAATAACTAAGTAATAAACCGCTGCAGGGACTGCAACAACAAATACGATATAGCCTGTCCCAAGTCGATCCAGCCAACGTCCCTTACGATAGGCCATCATTATTCCTAGCGGCACACCAATCAGGAGTGATATAGCGACTGCTCCTAAACCAAAGAGCAGAGAATACGTGATTTTATCTGCAATAATCGTCACTACTGGGACATCGGTACGATAAGTCACTGATTTACCCAAATCCCCCTGCAGTAAATTCTTGTAAAAATTACCCAATTGGACAAGGATTGGGTCTCGCAAGCCGAGATTTGTTAAGTAAATTTCCTGCTGAGCAGGTGACATTTTATCAGCTGCCGCTCCTAAATAGCCTTCCTCTGGCATTAGCCGTAATAATGAAAAGACAATGGTGATGATAATAAAAAGGGTTAAAACGGATTGTAAGAGTCGTTTTCCTATATACTGCAACATCGCGCCATCCTCCTTTGTCAAAAAGACGAAAGGAGATGCCGACTATTCTTTTCGGTATCTCCTTTTCATCTACGAAATTCTACTACTTTTCAGCATTGGCTAGTGCTTCCGCACGTTCTTGTTCCCACTCGGCAAGTGCTTTTTTAAATTCTTCATTACTCATTGGCTTTTCTAGCACTTGCTGGCCTTTAAATTTCTCTGCCGTTACACCAAATGGCGAATATTGCGCCTCGAATGGATTTAATTTAGATGCCATATAGCCACTACCACCAACTGAATATGGAATAACAAAGGCTTCCTCAATTAAAAACGCTTCTGCCTTCGCAAATAGCTCATAGCGTTTGGCTGTGTCAATTGTTTCTTTCGCTTGATCCACAAGATTTTGATAAGTTGTTTTACCATTCGCCTCTTTATAGCCCTCTGCTAATTCTGGTTTATTATAGGTACCATCGACTGTGAAAGGATCTGTATACGTTGATGGATCTGCATAATCAGGACCCCAGTTCGCCTCTAAGAGCGCAAATTTACCAGGACGACGTACCTCTGATAAGAAGCCTGTGGATGGACCAGCCTCTACGATAATGTCGACATAATCTGTCCCTAGTAGTTTTTCCATTTGCTGCTCGACTACTTGAGAGCGATTAGCCCAATCTGGCATACCAGCGTTATAAGGCATTAAAACCTTTACAGGGAATGTGGCCTTACCTGCTAACGCTGTTTTTGCCTTTTCTTTATACTCTAGGGCCAGCTCTTTATTGAAGGAATCCTCATTGGAAATGGATGTAAGTGGTGCTAGTTGTGTATAATCCACTCCTTCCACATCAACAAAGTTTTTCGGTGTAATGGTATTGCTCAGCAAATCTGCTGGATTATATGGCTCAACCGTTAGCATCGCGGAGACACGGTCAAGTGAATGGAATAAGGATTTGCGGAAATCTTTATTATTGACGGCGATTTCCCAGTTATCAGGCTCGTATTGTGCGTCAAATTGTGGGTTGAAGTTGAGTGCATAAAAGTAGGTATAGAAGTTATTTTGTGTTTGACGAACCTGAGATTTTTTCTTTTCATCTTTAAACCATTCATCAATGATGGAGGTCGGGATACTAGCCGAATCGATTTCGCCACGTAAAAACAGCTCAGGCGCCACAGTTGCCGCCTCTTTATTGTATTTATAGCGAATACGGTCAATCAGCACCTTGTCTTTATCCCAGTACGTTTCATTTTTCACAAGAACGCGTTCATTTTGTGGCTCAAATTTATCTAAAATATAGGCACCGTTATAGAGGAAGTTTTCACGTGTTGTGCCAAAATCCTCTCCCTTTTCCGCAATGAACTTGCCATTCACAGGGAAGAAACAAACATAATTCAACATAGAAAGAAAATAAGGTGTCGGCGCCTCTAAAGTATATTCTACTGTATGTTCATCTAGCGCCTTTATGCCTACTTCCTTGAAATCGTTCATCTCGCCATTATAGAAGGCTTCCCCATTTTTCACCACCGTCGCAATCCAAGCTGTCGACGATTCATTTTTAGCATCAAGCACATAGTGTAAGCCATCCACAAAGTCTTGTGCCACAACATCAGCATATTCCTTGCCCTCATGTGTCACCCATTTTGCGTCATCACGCAATTTGAATGTCCACACCGTAGCATCCTCATTCGCAGACCACTCTTTCGCTAATCCTGGTTGGACCACCCCATAGTTGTCATATTCAATGAGCCCATCCACCATATTCGCAGCTACCGCAAATTCATTTGTTTCTGACGTCTTTAAATAATTTAACGTTTTAATTTCCCCTGAATACACCACTCGATATTCCGATGCTTTTTCACTCGCTGATTTGTCATTACAGGCTACACAAAATAATACGACCAGACATACGAACAGCAACCAATATTTTCTCACAAGCATCCCCCTAGTCATCTTTTTATAATGAAAATCCTATTGGTAGGATGGATTGCATCTTCAATAGGATCATTCAAACATAAGCTAGGTCTGTCTAAATTGACCATCTATCGATGAAATGAACAACGGTACATACTCATTGTCACAGTTATGAGATTAAATTGTTGGTTCTATCAACTATCAAACCACTCAGACAGCGTGTCCCACTGCTTTTTGAGCGGGTCCACCACTTTTTTGATCACTTCTCACCTTTCATGAATTAGAATCCTCACTTGATGTAAAAGCTCTCACTAAACCTTTCCATCATGTTAAAAATTGCAGGACACGCAGCACCTCATAAAAATCATGGGTCATGAACTCCACGGTATTATGCGGTTTGAATTTGGCATTTGGATAAAATGAATTACGATAGGCTCGTGTATGATCACGATAAATAAGCTCTACCCTAAAGTGTTCTGGCAACGTTACCTGTAATGCGGTACGAGGAACCTTCATAGAAGACTCTACCAGTCGCTTGGTTTCCATGATAGTTAGTTGTGGACTGACACTAATCGTCGCATTGCCGATTCCTTCCTTAGTAGCAAATGTGACAATGTGTTCGTTTACGGATTGAATCTCTTCTGTCAACCCCACATCCCCACTCACAAAGGACACAGGAACACCGTGTAAGGCTGCTGCATAGGTATTGATCAGAAATTCACTCGCATATTCGCCATTGATTTTGACATCCGCGTATGTGCAAAGTGTATGGGCTAGTGGGTTACGCTCACTGCCACCCTTGCTGTGATAGCCGATAAAAATAGCACGATCGAAGCTTTTATCGAGACCCGCTACCATACACATAGGGTCGTATGTCCAGCCACGGATAACTTTACAGTTGATTGGTAAATTGGAAATGTCTAGATTGCGGGCTGAATCATGTGCGTCCTTTACTAAAATTTCGGTTGCGCCCCCCGCTATCGCTCCTTCAATGGCAGCTTCTACTTCACGTGTCATTTGTCTTTGGAAAAACTGATAGTCAGGTGCGTTTAACTCGGTCTCACTCCACGAAGTTGTACCTGTAATCCCTTCAATATCTGCACTAATATAAACTTTCATAGAAATCGAAACTCCTTTACATGGTGATTTTGAATTGTTGCGTGTACTGCTCCGTAATGCGCTGCCTGTGCTTGAACACGTCTAGCCCATGCCACATTGCCATAATCATAATGCCACCATTCCTCCGCATAGTTCGTAAATCCAGCAAGTGTCATACAGTTATACAGCAAACGTCGGTACTGACAGGCAAGCGGATTTTCATGCGTATGTTGTTCAAAATAACGGGTCGCGGATTTTTCATTCATTTCATCAAACGCTGTCCCAAGATCGAGGGCTTTACCATGAACATCAGCCAGTGTTACATCGATGGCACCCCCTGTTAAATGGGGGGCTAAATGGGCTGCATCTTTACTTGGAAATGCTACATATTTTTTGGTCGCCTGCACAATCTCTTGTGATGTTAACTGCGGCATCCTTTTTGCTAATTGCTGAGAAAAATGGCTAAACAAATGCTGCTGTACTTGAAATGGACGATAGCCATCATAAAGTAATAAGCAATACTCTTGAGGTAATAATGTTAACACCTGTTGCAAATGCTCATAGACTCCTTCTCTTACATGTATAACTCGTAAACTATTAGAAATCTGTTGCTGATAGTAGATGGGTTCCATAAATATCCTAGGATGAGCACCTGTAAGCTGGATAAGCGGCTCATTGTTTTCACAGACAACTGGTGATGGCGAGGGGCTTCCATTTAGAGAGGGTGCTATCGGTTGAAAAAGGTTCATAATAACAGAACCCTCCTTTAAATAGTTAGATAATTCAGTTTTTTAAGTTGAATGTTATCATATCTCTCTACCATTGACTAGATAAAAAAAGAATAATTACAAAATAATGGATATATTCTTACAATGATACATATTCCAGCAATTGACGGGTCGAAAAACCACTTATATCCTCTAATTAAGGATTTTATTCATCTTATAGCTCGCTCATGCTAAAAAATTAACGAAACCTGTTTGGTGGCCTAAAAAAAGCCATTGAAACACAATTGCTGTTTCAATAGCCTTTTCTTTTATGCCTGTTGAAAGGAGTAAGCTTGTACTGTATGTCCATTGCGGCCAGTTGTTGTCTTAGCTTGGGATAATGAATTTAGTATCGCTTCCTCTGTCGCTTCCGCTGCGGCTGTAAACAGTTGATTCATGATGGGATGATCCTCACGAAGCTGAGTTCTAGTCTCAATAAGCTGATCAGCGGTATGAGGAATACAATGTGCCGTCGTGAAGCCAATCACAATATCGCCACTACCATGTGAAAAATGACTGCCTGTCCGTCCCAAACCGATACCACAGCGTTTAATGACACGTGTTAATTGTCGATTACTTAGCGGGGCATCTGTCGCAAGGACAATGATAATGGAGCCATCTGTTGGTGATAGAGTAGATTGGTTTTGCATAGTTGAGACTTTGTAATGCTCAGCTAAAAACTCCCTGTCTTGACCAAAGTTACTAAGAACTAGGCAGCCTACTGTATAGTTCACTTCATTTGATTCTACTTTGACGATGCGAGAGGAAGAACCAATTCCTCCTTTGTAGCCGAAACACATCATCCCTTTTCCTGCACCAACAGCGCCTTCCTGTGCCGTCTTTGTAGAGGCTTGACGAATGGCTTCTATGGCATGCGCAGGTGTCACTGGACAAGCTCGAATCGAATTAAGATAACTATCATTACACTCGCCCACAACGAGATTAATGGTTCCTGTTGTCAGTCCAATGTCTTCATTCCTATCAAGCATATAGCTTAATGTACCTTGTGTCACAGCGGGTACGCCAAAAGTATTGGTTAACATAATGGGCGATTCCAGTACACCTAGTTCATTCACTTGCACAAGTCCCGTTGTTTTCCCAAAGCCATTTAGTACATAGCTTGCCGCTGTTACCTTTTGCTGAAATACATTGCCTCCATGCGGTAAAATAGCTGTAACGCCTGTACACGCATAGGCCCCATTCTGATCTAATGGCTCATCCAATGTCACATGCCCCACTTGAACTCCTTCTACATCGGTGATGCAGTTTTTCTGACCAACTGGTAACACACCAATTTCAATGCCCAATTGTCTTACTTTTCCCTGCATATTATGCATCCTCCTGAATCGCCATTAACACAGCAGCCTGTGCATGGATAGCCGTTGTATCAAACACGGGAATGCTGACATCCTCCTGCTGAATCAGTAAGCCGATTTCCGTACAGCCCAAAATTACCCCTTGCGCCCCTGCATGTACAAGCTCCTCGATCACTTGGCTATAGTACCTTTTAGATGCTGGTACAATGGTACCAAGACACAATTCATCGTAAATAATTCGGTTTACTTCCATTCGGTCGTTGCTGTCAGGCACGATCACCTCTATGCCAAAGCTTTCTACCCTTGCCTTATAAAACGCTTGCTCCATCGTGTACTTTGTGCCAAGAAGCGCTATTTTCTGTAGCCCCGCTTCTTTGATTTGCTTAGCTGTGGCATCCGCAATATGTAAAATAGGAATGGTTATAGCAGGCTCGATAACATCAATGACCTTATGCATTGTATTGGTACAAATGATGACTAGGTCTGCACCTGCCCGCTCCAGTGCTTGTGCAGCTTGAGCTAGCACCTCACCTGCTTTGTCCCACTCACCGTTAGCTTGAAAATGCTCAATTTGCTGGAAATCTACACTAAACAAAATACATTTCGCAGAGTGTAAGCCCCCTAGTCTATGTTTAACCTGTTCATTGATAAGTCTGTAATATTCAGCAGATGACTCCCAGCTCATCCCACCAATTAAGCCGATTGTTTTCATGTCTACACCACTCCTTTTTTTCTATTATTATACGCCTCTCTCACACAAAAATAAGAAAATTTTCCAAAAATAATATACAAGGATTGGAAAATAGTAGATAAAATAAGTTTTCTCAATTAATAAATTATAAATATCAAAATTTTAGTATAATTCATTATTTTAGAAAAGTTGATTTTTAATAAAAAAACAGTGTAGACTAAAGCGTATTGTGAAAGGAGGACAACTTATGGAATGGATCTCAACAATAGTTGACAGTGGAAATAATATTTTATGGACATATATCCTCATTATCTTACTTTTAGCAGCAGGACTATATTTTTCATTCGGTACGAAGTTTGTACAAATTCGTCTTTTTCCTGAAATGTTTCGTTTAATTGTAGAAAAAAGAGAGGGCGATTCGGGGGTTTCTCCGTTCCAAGCCTTTACCATTAGTGCTGCTTCACGTGTCGGCACAGGAAATATTACAGGGGTAGCCTTAGCCATTGGTGTAGGCGGTCCTGGTGCAGTATTTTGGATGTGGATAATCGCGATTTTAGGGATGGCCACTGCCTTCATTGAAAGTACCTTAGCACAGATCTATAAAGTGAAGGATGGCGATACATTCCGTGGTGGGCCCGCCTACTATATGGAGAAAGCATTAGGTCAGCGAAAGCTTGGCATTATTTTTAGTATTCTATTAACATTAAGCTTTGGCTTTATTTTTAATGCTGTGCAATCCAACACAATTGCCACTTCAGTCGGCGAAGCCTTCGATGTAAATCCAAAGATTATCGGGGCTATACTTGTCATTTTAACTGGATTAATTATTTTTGGTGGTGTCCATCGAATTGTAAAGGTGACACAAGTTCTTGTTCCAGTTATGGCCATCTTCTATTTACTTGTAGCTCTTTTTGTAGTGGTGACTAATTTATCGGAAATCCCACATGTTTTTTCATTAATTTTCACTCATGCATTTGGCCTACAGGAAGCTGCTGGTGGCGCAATTGGGGCAGCAATCATGCAGGGCGTACGTCGCGGTTTATTTTCCAATGAAGCAGGGATGGGAAGTGTACCGAATGCTGCTGCGACTGCTAATACTTCGCATCCTGCTAAACAAGGACTTGTACAAAGCTTAGGTGTCTTTTTTGATACGATTATGATTTGTACAGCCACTGCCTTTATCATTATTTTAGCGGGCTTATATGATAAAGGTGAGAGTGATGGTATTATTTTGACGCAAAATTCTTTAGCTGTTCATGTTGGTGATTGGGCTCCTTATTTTATTGCCATCTCCATCATTTTCTTCGCTTTTAGTTCGATTATTGGTAATTATTATTATGGTGAATCCAATATTGAATTTATGGATGCCCATAAAGCTTGGATGTTTTGCTATCGAATTTTAGTGTTAGTTATGGTCATGTTCGGCTCCATCGCACAGGTACAGCTTGTATGGAATCTCGCTGACCTCTTTATGGGGCTGATGGCGCTTATCAATATCGCCATCATTATGATACTCGGTAAAATTGCCTTCCTCGTGCTAGACGACTTTACTGAGCAACGTAGAGCAGGAAAAAATCCTGTCTTCTATGCAAAATCAATCCCAACCTTAAAAAATACAGACTGTTGGGAAGAAGAAGATCGATAAAATACTGAACGCCACTTCTAAAATTAGAGTGGCGTTTTTTCGATATTTAAATAAATGGTAATTTTATAAAAAACGGTTACTTTGCTCTACTAGTAATCAACACTTAACGCCACCCCAAAATTTTGGAGTGGCGTTGTGCTTTAATATTTAAACTGACTAATCAGTAGCTTTAATTCATCCGCCATATGTGCGAGTGCTTGCGCAGAGGCATTGATTTCCTCCATTGAGGCTAATTGCTCCTCTGTTGATGCCGCTACATCCTCAGACGCCGCTGCATTGCCTTTCGCGGAGAATGCCAAATCTTCTGTTACTGCTGCTACCTCTTGAACACCTGCAGACATCTGTTCAGAGGCTGAGGAGACCTCCTCCATTTTAGGGGTAATCTCATTCATACTTGTCATAATGACTTGGAATTTTGCAATGGCTTCATCGGAAATATGCAATCCACTTTGCACATCCTCTGTAACCTTCGCCATAATACTGACAGATTGCTCCGTTTCTTGCTGAATCCCTCGGATAAGCTCAAATATTTGTTTAGCTGATTCCTGTGATTGCTCTGCAAGCTTACGCACTTCGTCTGCCACGACTGCAAAGCCTTTCCCATGCTCTCCTGCTCTCGCTGCTTCGATAGCTGCATTTAAAGCTAGTAAATTTGTTTGATCTGCAATGCTTGTAATCACATCTAAAATGGATGTAATTTGCTGAGAGCGTTCATGCAATGTCTGGATTTTCGCATTGGAGTCTGCTACGGATAAATGAATGGATTGCATTTGATTCTTTGTATTTTGAACAGCTTGTCCGCCTTCATCCGCCTGTAATGTCGCATGCTGTGAAAGGTCCGTCACAGCGGAGGAGATTTCAGCAATATGCAGAATGGCAGTAGAAAGCTCATGTAAAGAAGCTGCATTTTTATTGGCACTAATCGTTTGAGAATCAGCACTTGTTGCAACATCCTGAATGGAAATCGCCACTTTTTCTGTTGCAATGCTTGTCTGATTGGCATTGGCAGTTAGCTCTTCTGCTGAAGAAGCAACCTCCTCTGCATTTTGTTCAATTTTTTGAATTAGTGTCCGTAAGCTTTCTTGCATATCATTAAAGGCTTGTCCTAATTGGCCAATCTCATCTTTTGACGTAATCGTTACCATTTCCGTGAGATCCCCTTTGCTGATCGTAACCGCACTATCCTTTAAGGCTTTAATTGGTTTAATGACAGCCCTCATTACAAAATAAAAAATGATGGAACTGATAATAATTGCTGCTATGAGGACTAGAATCGTATGGTATAAAATCGAGGAAGCAGACTCATCAATTTCTTCAGCAAAAATCGTTCCTGTTATTTTCCAATTTGTCAGTTCATTTGTCGTATAGAATAATAGACGATCATCACCATTAAAGACATATTCATACGTACCTGATGGACTTTCATACATTTTATCAAGGAAACTTTCTTTCAGCTCCCCTCCCGCTTCAAGTGTAGGATGTGAAATGACCATCTTGTCTTCTCCAAAAATTGAAGGATACCCATTTTTTCCGATTCGAATTGAATCAGCAATTTTTTGAAGATCGGTTAATTTAATATCGATTGCCACAACTCCAGCATGATCCTTCGTCTGCTTAGCAACTGTTACCACCATATCACCCGTCCCCGCATCCTTGTAAGGGTTGGTGATTAAGGTTTCACCTTTTAAAGCTGTCGCCTCTTTATACCAATCTCGATCTAATGGATTATAGTCTGCACCATTCAATTTTGGCTCCTGTGTAAATCGACCGTCATTCATGCCAATATAAACACTCAATACATCTGCATTAAGCTTTGTATATTGCTGAAATTTAGCCACAATCGAAGCTTGTGCTTCTTCATATTGACGCGCATCTATTTCACTACTAAATACATTGATGTCACTCATTTTCTCACTAATTGTTTTGTCAATGAGCTTATTTAAAATGCCTACACTTTCATTGGCACTAAATAAAATTTCTTCTTCAATCGAGTCTTTTGCAGATAAATAAGACAAACTCCCAACAGATATGACAGGGATAAGTAATACTAGCGCGAATAGCGTATAAAGCTTGCCCTTAAAACTGCTAAATAGTTTCTTCATATATCAATCTCCTTTTGATTTTTTCTAAACCTCTCCCTCTCTTTATCTGCTTAACATTTCTCCCAAAGCTTTTATCGGACGAAAAAAATTTTTTCTAACATTTTTACGATTTTCATATTATTCAGGCTTTACCGACAAATAAAACCCCTGTAACTAGACAGGGGTCAATTGAATTTAGTATTTAAACGATTGAATGGATTCTTGCAGGTCTATTGCCATCTTTGCTAGATGGGTAGAGGCTGCTGCTACCTCCTCCATAGCTGCATTTTGTTCCTCTGAAGAGGCTGCAACACTTTGCACATGATGGCTTGATTTTACCGACACTTCACTCATATAGTCCATTTCCTGCACTAACTTTTCAATATCTTGATGAATTGCTTGAATGGCTGCCGTTACTAGCTCGGTCTGTGCTTGTACATCATTAATGGCATCATCAATTTGTATAAAGTTATCCCTTGCCACATTAACCTTTTCACGACCTACATGGACAGAATCATTACTATTAACCATATCTTCCTCGATAATCCTCGTGCTATCTGTAATTTGGGCCACTACTTTTTCAATATCGACTGCAGCAAGATTTGACTCATCTGCTAGCTTGCGGACTTCCTCTGCCACTACCGCAAAGCCTTTCCCATGCTCCCCGCTCCTTGCGGCTTCAATAGAGGCATTGATTGCTAGTAAATTGGTCTGTGTCGCTATACTCTTAATGACATTTACTGCTGATACAATCGCCGCTGTATTGTCATCTAAATCTTGTACACGTGTATTTAGCTCACTTGTGTTAGTAGAGATTTCATTCATTTGCGCTGTAACATCATGTACCGAAGAACGACCTGTTTGTGCCATATTTTTCGTGTTGACTGTTGCTTGATTCACGCTTTGTATGCTTGTAGAAATATCATTCATTTTCTTCAAGATATGGGCAGATAAATTTCGTACATCACTTGTTAATGTATCCTGCTGATCAATACCTTGTGCAATATCATGAATAGATTCTGTTACCACCTCTGTCGCCTGTGTAACCTCCATGCTACTTGCTGTTAGCTGTTCGGATGTTGCGGCAACTTGCTCAGAGGAGTTTCCGACTTGTTTCATCATCAGTCGAAGCTTTTCTGACATACTATTGAAGGAATCGGCTAAGTGCGCAAACTCATCCTTGGTTTTAAATTGTAAATGCGTATGCAAATTCCCTTCCGAAAACTTATCCATTTCAACTACTGTTTGTTGAATATTTTTTGCGATTCGTCTACCAAATAGTGTTGCAATGATAATGCTTATAAGTAGAGAAATAGCCACTAGAATCATAATTTCCAGGCCACTTCTTTCTCCTTTTTGCTTGGTAGCCTCAATATGAGCCTGCATATCTTCTTGCTGAGCTGTTGCCATTGTTTTTCCAAAGACAACCAATTTCTGAGAGCCCTCACCTAAAATCGGTAAAGCCATTTGTTGTGCCTGCTGATGATCCCCTCGCTGATAAAGAGGCACAATCTGCCCATCTATAGCCTTTTCCCAGTCGTCAAGCTGCGATAAAAATTGATCAAAATCTTGATTACTATCGCCTACTTCTTGAAGTCGATTAATCGACGTATGTAAGGTATTTCGGATTTCATGATGATTGTTGAGCATTTCTTCCTTGCCATATAACATATACCCACGAATAGCCGCATTCGCTCGTACGGTTTGGAACGAGATATCTTGATATAAATGGATTAATTCCGTATTGTCTTCGATTTCTGCTAATGTCTGATTATTATTATTCAAGTAGTACATAGCAATCCCTGATATAAGCAGTAAAAAGATGAGGACAATACCAAAAGCAAATTGCAATTTCCGTTCCACAGTTAGTCTCATATGATTCCCTCTATTCTTCTATAATCCACTTGAGTATAGCCTACCTAAACCTATTAGCCTATAAAATCTATGCTCCTCCTCCTAAACTATCGCTAAAATTTAACAATAATGAGAATTTCGCATCTAATCTATTGACAATAATATCCACTATTTTACTAGTTGAAATAGGAAGTAATCATTTGGAAACCATAGAGATAACACCAAAAGAGCGGAAGAAGTAGGAGCATTTTCAGAAAATGACCTCTTTTTTCTAAAAACTCTCGAATGCCTGAAGTCAGCATCATCGCACTCAGTAATAGTAAGCTATGTTGAGCCCCATAAATCTGCATAGAGAATGTGATGACCAAGGGCAGGATGGCTGGATAAATAGAATCTGCTAGTGATCTTTTTTCCCTCGTATTGGAGGGAATGCTTTCTTTCTCTGTGGATTTAGCGGCTATTAGTTTCTTTACAAGCATATAGACAAGACCAAAAAATAAAATTGTATAAACAATAAATAATAGCCACGACATTTTGCTTTTCTCATTTAACAAATGAAAATAATCCTCAGCTTCTTGTGCTTGCAGTACATAATACAATCCTGTTTTTTGATCCATTAGGAAGAATCGTTCATCCTCGACTATTACTTTCAAGGCCGTTTCCTTGCCATTATGGAAGCGTATGTATAAATCACTTACTGCTTCATGGTCTGCTGGTCGACTGCTAAGGTCCTTTTTAGTTTGTAAAACTTGCTGAAGGCGATCTGTATCTTTCACCTCATAGCGGTCGACGTAGAATACTTGCTTTAATGGATATAAATATTGCTCTTTGCCATTACTTCCAGACAAATACCAAGCCTCTTTAATTGATTGAATGGGAGTATGCAGCGGCACTAGCTCCTCCCGCTGCCTTTCATTGTAAATGAAGAGTAGTAGTGTGCTTATACTTAGGACAATGCCCAGAATAAGTGTATGAATATAACCACTCTTGTACACTTTATAACCTCCTTTACCACTTTACATTTATAGTAATTATTGTAATATACGATTTACTACTCTAATAAGTTTCAGCTATACTTAAATAGAGGTGATGATGTATGAGTAGACCAGAATTATACGTACATTTAGTAGTTGGTCCTGACTGTGATTTTGAATCCATGGCCATTCGAGCAGCACTGGAATCTTTTGGTGCAGGAGTGACACTCGATTTAATTGGCAGACCAAATGATTTAATTGATATTTTATCTGGAAATGATCTTCCTCACAAAATGGATTATTTGCTATTAAACTTTCACGGCGATGAGGGGCGATTTTGTCTGCCTGAGCTAGGAGAAGAGGTATATGAAGAAAATGAACCAAGGAGTATCTATTTTGACCCTCAAGATGTCTTAACCTATTGTCAGCTACAGGGTGTCAAGGTCATTGCGGCAGGCTGTACATTAGGCTGGCAGCAGCTAGCGACAGCCTTTTTAGAGAGTGGCTGTCATTCCTACCTAGCTCCTGATGATTATATTGAGGGTAATGCTAATCTCATGTTTCTAATTCACTTTTTCTATGAGATAATCACAAATCATAGAAGTCAGCAGGAGGCATTTGAACTCGCTCAAGCGACCGACCTAGAAACAGCCTTATACAAGCTCTATTTAGCAGAAAAAAGATCGTAGCACCTACTACTTGGCTACGATCTTTCTTCTTTAGCGTTGATGTTTATCTAGCATGGCTTCAGTAAAAGCTTGTGACTGTCCTTTAGGAATACTGAGTGTTTGCCAATCAGAGCCCTTTACCAATTTGGCGATATAAATGATTTGACCGACGTGCTGTGCATAGTGTGCCATTTGTCTTTCAATAGCATCAATGACTGCTAGTCGCTCCCCTCTAATCGTGACATGTCCCTGTAAATCGGATTCTGTTAAACTCGCCAAGGCCTCTAAAAACACTTGCCACCCCTTGTCCCAAGCTGAGATGATTGCTTCTTTGGTGTGAAGACTATCCTCAAACTCATCATCTCGATTTCTCGTTGGCTTTTCTCCATCTGTCGTTAAAAAATCTGTCCAGCGGGAAACCATATTTCCACTTATATGCTTTACAATCACTGCAATACTATTGGATTCTTCATTGTATGCCCAGTGCAATTGTGCCTCTTCCATTTGGGCAAGTGTTTTATCCCCTAGCTCTTTCACACTTTGAAATCTTTTCTGAACAACTTGTAAATAGGTTTGTGCAATTGTCATAGTCGAACCTCCATCCCCTCTTTTCTATCATTCTATTATAGCTCAATTGAAATGTCTCATGACTTATTCGCCAAGAATAAAATCTCTTGCAAGGATCGCCATTTTTTCTTGAACCTCCTGTGGTTCTCCATCAAGTTGATACCCGATATGATAGACATAGCCGTTATAGTAAGAATAAAACTCATTGGCTCTAGTAGTCATTTGAAAGATTCGCTTATCCGTCTCATCATAATTATAATAAGTATATACATAACCTCGTTCTGGTGATATCTCCCGATAAAACAGGGGATTCATAAAATTTAAGCCTATATTCGAAACTTTCATCCCTAAAGTTTCTTCCATATTTTTAGACTTCACATAGCTCGCTAAGGGATTATACTTTACATTTGTCACGGTAAAATTAATAAATTGTAAATCCACCCCAGTGGAGGATTTTTCTTTATAGCTAAATTGAAATTGCGTTTGTTGGCTACCATCCTCCATTTTTGCTGAAATTGCATAGACCTCATGTATATTTGGTTGAAATGGTAAATTTTCAGGATCAGTGAGATGAACGACATCCTCCAGTGATGTTGCTACTGATTGCATCGCCTCTAAACCTTGAAGTGGTGCATAATATTGGATATGTTTTGCCTGACTTAAATAATTAGCAAGTGGAAGAAAATTACTGTATGCTGTGGCTTTTCCCTCCACTTCTGTTTGAAATAAATCCGTGAATGTAGGTGTTACCCCTCCATCCTGTGTCGCCAGCTCATCCATCGGTTTTGCGGCTTGCCAGGCAATAAATAGTAAAATAGAGCAGGTAATCATTATCGTAACGGCACGATATGTCCATCTTGGCTTGGGCATAACAGGCTCTTGCTGAATTTGTTGTCCAACCTTATGAATAATGGCTTCCTTATGTGCTGAAACATCTTGTAGTACCTGCATTGTATGCTTATCCATGGAAAAGCACCTCCCATTCAATATGTTGTAACTCTATTTTTAATAGCTCCTTTCCTTTCTTTAAACGTGATTTCACAGTACCTTCAGGAATCGCAAGTAGCTCCGCAATCTCTTTAATCGTCATCTCCTCCAAGTAAAAATAGACAATTGCTTCTCGTGGTTTG
Organism: Lysinibacillus sp. GW823-FHT02G10; assembly: GCF_058797135.1. Taxonomy (NCBI): domain Bacteria; kingdom Bacillati; phylum Bacillota; class Bacilli; order Caryophanales; family Bacillaceae; genus Lysinibacillus; species Lysinibacillus sp. GW823-FHT02G10. Next base: position 691,886 of record NZ_JBXAJI010000001.1, on the reverse strand, counting down.
AGAGGTAAGCTTAAAATGGCATCATCTAACAGTGCTTGTTCATCTTGACGAATCAGTGTGTCCGGCAATGTTGATTTTTGTTTGGTAAAAAATTTATGCTGAAATGTTATTTTTCTGTATGCCCAGCTTTTTAAATAATCTTTGCATTTATTGATTGTCATGCGGGCTAAGTATGCCTTCATCTCTCCTCGTTCCTCATATTGTTTTTGATGATAGAACTTAATAAACACATCCTGTACAATATCCTCGGCTATTTGTAAATCCTTTGTATAGTAATAAGCAATTCGAAACAATTGCTCCGTATGTATAGCCATTAACTGCTCGAAATTTTCATGATCAGACACGCCATCATCCTCCTTCTACACTATAAACGACTCACAACCAGAAAAAGATTATTTTTCCAGATAGAAAAATACATAAAAAAACCGCCTCAACCATTTGAGACGGTTTACTGTTACTTTATAAATTTTCATCAATATATGTTTCGATATCAGAAGCTATCGTATCTATCGGTACATCTTCAATGTTTTCAGCATAGCCATTATACATTTTGACGAGGACACCATCTTTATCGACTAAGAAAAATTGATTGCCATGAATGACTTGGTCACTGTTAGGGTCGTTTTTCACTAAAATCTTTGTATTTTTCACCGCAAATTGTTCGATATATTTCTGTGAATACCCTGTAAGAAGGTTCCATTTAGATTCATCTGGAACATTGTATTTACTAAGATAATCCGCTAACACATCTGGTTGATCAACATCTGGATCTACTGAAAAGGCAACGATGTTATAGTCCTCTACTCCTTTTTTCTGAAGCTTTTCTTGGACTTGTGCCATGTTTAATGACATGGGCGGGCAGATGGACACACAGTTTGTGAAAATATACATACCAATCCAAGGCTTACCTTTTAAGCTTTCAAGCGAAACCGTTTCACCACGTTGATTAACATGTTCAAAATCGGGTATTTCTAGACTATAATCTGCTTTAAATTTTGAGTTTCCACATGCGCCTAGCACAGATGCACAGGCTAACAGCAGCACTAGCCCTATTAATTTACGTTTCATGTCAACACTCTCCCTAACCTACACTATCCCCATCCTAACGTAGGTTGTAAGCGTTGACAAGAACTTCTAAGTGACAGCTTTCGTACATCTTTGTGAAATCCATTTCATTTTAATGAAACGAGTGCAGCATGAATCGCATCAAGCTTTACTTCGACGCGGTGCAATAAATAAAATGACACTAAAATCGGAAAACCGATATCGGATATCATGTTCAACCACTGTTCCATCCTTCTCCTCCTCTCTCACGTTAAAAATGGTCTTTGCACTTCTCGTAGCAAAGACCATTGTTGAATTATTCTGTTACTACTTCAAATTCTGTGACTTGACGATCTACAATACGAGCTCCCTTGATGGCTGACAGTGCACCACCTTGCCCAGTAAAAACATTTTTAGCCATAATCGTTCCCATTGCCTGCTGAATGTCAGTCACCGTGATATTCGGCTTCGGTGCATCAATCGAAAGGGTTGTCGTTTTCCCATCAGTTGTGGCAAATTGCAATTCTAGAACTTGTGTCATTCTGTGATCCCTCCTTAAGATAAATCGTGTGTTTCCTGTTTCGCAATGCCAGCCAGTGATTGTGATGAAAGACTAGCAATAGCATAAGCAACAGCTAACAAATCGTCCGCGCTATGTGTGTTGTTAATATTTCGATACGATTTCGTGGTGAACGTAGGCTCATTGTTCTCATCATAGCCATCCACATACTTGAGACGCAGTGTAGCATTTACAAAGTTAACATTAGCCATGTAGCATCACCTCCCTTCTGCACACTATATAAAGGCGAATTGCTAAAAAAGGGACATTAAGGATGAATTTTTTTTCGGAAGCTTTTATAATAGAGTGAGAGAAGGCAAAGAGGTGAACGATTTGTTACAAGGTTGGTTTTTATGGTTTATTTTATTTTGGGTTGTCGTCCTCATTTCATTGATGGCTATTGGCGGATTCTTCATGTTCCGCAAATTTTTAAAGGCACTCCCAAAGCAGGATGGAAAATCTGATTTAGATTGGCAAGAATATTATTTAGATAAAACTGTTCACTTGTGGGGACAAGCTGAAAAAGAATTACTCTATGAACTCGTAAGCCCCGTCCCTGAGCTTTTTAGACAAGTGGCGAAGGAAAAAATTGCAGGAAAAATTGGCGAGCTCGCATTAGAAGAAAAAGCAGCTGCCATTAACAATGACCTCATTATTCGCGGCTATATCCAAGCAACACCAAAACGCGATCACAAATTTTTACGCAAAAAATTAGAGCAAATGCAAATTGACATCTCCCCCTACGAACATCTATTCGAATGAGTAAACGCTGCACAAATCTTTGTGCAGCGTTTTTACTTAGCTATGGGATTATTGTCCTAAGAAGCTATCCTGCACTTTGCTAGCTTTTTCCTCTTTAGTTGGACTTCTAACCGCGCTTTGCTGCTCTATCCTCTACTTTTGAGATTCTATCCGCCACTTTTATGAAGCTATCCTGCACTTTCCTAGCTTTTTCCTCTTTATTTAGACTCCTATCCGCGCTTTGCTGCTCTATCCTCTACTTTTGAGGTTCTATCCGCCACTTTTATGAAGCTATCCTGCACTTTGCTAGCTTTATCCTCTTTAGTTGGACCTCTAGCCGCGCTTTGCTGCTCTATCCTCTACTTTTGAATTTTTATCCGCCACTTTTATGAGGCTATCCTGCACTTTGCAAGCTTTATCCTCTTTTTTTGGACTTCTATCCGCGCTTTGCTGCTTTATCCGTCACTTTTATAAGGCTATCCAGTTCCTCCAGCGCTTAAATGCATAAAAAAACTACACTAGCTTCAGCACTAGTGTAGTTTTGGAATTGTTTTTTTGACGCGTTTAAACTGGATTAGCATTGCGATACGCCATGGTACTAACATGGCAAAGGCTAATATCCAGAACATACCTGCTAATTCACCGACATCGATGGAGCTACTTAAAATCATTTTCGCCACCACTCGGAATATTAACAATCCGATTAATATAAAAGCGAATGCTTTTGAACGTTTTAAATAAATATCTCGACCCTTTACTTCAAATTTAGAAGTAGCAATTAATATTGTCGAGAATACCATTCCTACAGCTGCCGCCTCTAAGATTTGCATTGGTGGTACACGGAATTGCTCGAATAAAAACATCAGTGCACCTGAGGACATCGCTATTGGTGGAATAATAATTTTCTTCTCATTTGTCGGCATTTTGGAAGCTCTCATTCGTATGACCATCACAAAGCTCCCCATAAGAATGGCCATAATGGTCGACCCTATAACATAATAGTGAGAAGGGATGCTGCTTAACATAAAAAAATCCTCCTCTAATGTCTAATTAACAATTTTGTCCAAGTAATTGATCAGCAACAGCCTTTAATCGTTCTGGCTCGAAAGGCTTTGTAATAAAATCCTTTGCCCCACTCTCAATCGCTTCTACGATTAATTTTTGCTGCCCTAATGCTGTTACCATAATGATTTTTGCATCTGGAAATTCTGGGATGATTTTTTTTACGGCTGCAATACCTGTCATAACGGGCATCGTTACATCCATTGTGACTAAATCTGGTTGTAACTCACGATACATCGCCACAGCTTCCTTACCATTTACTGCCTTACCGACTACCTCATAGCCCCATTCTGTAAACATATTACTGATTGCAACACGCATAAATAGCGTATCATCTACTACTAAAACTGTAGGCACATGTTCATCTCCCTCCACGTTAAAGTTCGGTATGCCTCTTTAGTTTAACAAATTAAAACCCTGTAAATCCACCGAAAATAGGCTGTAAAACGCGTGTAATATACGTTAAGCCATCAAAGAATAATAAAATCCCAACGGCAATCATGATGTAACCGCCGATTTTTACAATTTTCTGGCTGTGTGTACGAATCCAAGTCATTCGTGAAATGAAGAAAGATAGCACGAAGAATGGAATGGCGAATCCTAAATAATACGCAAACATATAGCTAAAGCCCGCACCTGGGTTTGTACTTGCTAACATGATAATCGATGCAAGGATTGGTCCTGTACATGGTGTCCAGCCTGCCGCAAAGGCAATACCAATTAAGACAGACCCAAAATAGCCAGATGGTCTATTTTTAAATTGGAACTTTCGATCCTTCATTAAGAAGTCTATCTGCAATAATCCCACAATCATTAAACCGAATACGACGATTAAAATAGCCCCAACCTGTCGTAATAATGTTTGATAATTTAGGAAGAATTCTGCTGCATATGAAGCACTTAGTCCAATAATGATAAAGATAATGGAAAAGCCTAGTAAAAAGAATAGTGTGTGGAAAATGGCACGTTTTTGTAGCATACCTTTTTCTGATTTTAGCTCATCTAATGTCATACCCGTTATGTACGATAAAAATGCTGGATATAGTGGAAGAGTACATGGTGAAATAAAACTTAAGAACCCTGCACCAAAAGCTAAAAATACGTTAATATCAGATCCCATATTTTTTATTCGCTCCTTACAGTTACTGCATCCATCGTACCAAAAAACAAAATAAAAAGCGCCCTTCTAGTTTGTGAACGTTTCATGGCAAAATGATGAGATTTTTGAGAAGTCCCACCAAGCTACTTCTGCATTATGCGCTCCTGTTGATTTTCTGTCAACAAAATCCGCCATTCTTCCCCCTTTTTCAAAAAGAATATAGCTAATTTTTCTACCTTTTTCTTGACAGTGTCGATTACTTGTCATTAATGTTGAAAGAAGCTTCTGTTTTTCATAGACACTATCACGCCCATGTTATAGTAAGAAACTATTTATTTTACACTCATCTTTTAAATCATCTGGATATACAGTCATCAGATGACCTTATTATATGTTTATATGTTTCCATTATGATTTCTTTAAATTTCGACATTCCTCTACTCTACACAAAGTGTTCATGGTAAACCATGAGTAAACGACTTATTTTCATGTATAATGATGATAGCAAATGAGCGAAAAAAAGAGGTGTAGCCATTGGAATTAAGAAAGATTAGACCAAAAAAGATCTATGAAGAAGTATCCGAAATCTTGCATGAAAAAATAAGAGCTGGTGTCCTAAAGCCAGGTGATCGGCTTGACTCAGTTGAGCAGCTTGCGGAGCAATTACAAGTGAGTCGTTCCGCTGTACGGGAGGCATTATCTGCATTAAAAGCAATGGGATTGATTGAAATCAAACAAGGCTCTGGAACGTTTGTCAAAAGTGTGCCAGCCCATCAGCTTGACTTTCCTTTATCCACCGCTATGTTAACGAATAAACAGGATATTGCTCATTTACTAGAAGTGCGCAAAATTATTGAAGTGGGAGCGGCAGGACGTGCAGCCCTCCAACGTACAGATCAGGATATTCAGGCAATGGTACAAATTTTAGAGGATATGAAGCAGGCACATGGTGATGGCGAGCTTGGTGAAAAAGCAGATTATCAATTTCATGCAGCTATTTCCAATGCCTCTCAAAACCCCCTACTTACTACAATTTTAGATCAAATTTCTGGTTTAATGATCGAAACGATGAAAGAGACACGGCGAATTTGGTTGTATTCACAAAAAACAACGAGCGAACAATTATATGATGAACATATGCAGATTTTCCTCGCGATTAAACAGCAAAACGAAGAGCTAGCCAAACATGCAATGGCATCTCATTTAAGCAACGTTGAAAAAGTGCTATTACAATATTTCGAAACAACAGAATCCAATTCACACTAAACTACCTAGTACAAGCTAGGTAGTTTTTCTTTTCTGAAAATTCATAAAAAAACGTTTTCACTTTTTCAAATTTGTTGTAAGATTAAATTATTGACAAGTCATCAGATGACCAGTTGTTTACAAAAGGAGCGATGAATATGAAAGTCACACTATTCGCCACTTGCTTAGTGGATATGTTTCAAGGGGATGTGGGAAAAGCAGTTGTTGAAGTATTAGAAAGACTTGGCTGTGACATCGACTTTCCAGAGGATCAAATTTGCTGTGGACAGCCTGCTTACAATAGCGGCTATGTCGAAGAATCGAAAAATGCGATGAAAAAAATGATCACAGCCTTTGAGCATGCTGAATATGTAGTCTCTCCCTCTGGTTCCTGCGCTTATATGTTGAAGGAATATCCAGAAGTTTTTAAAGGAGACCCCCTATGGGAGCCAAAAGCGCAAGCATTAGCAGCTAAAACCTATGAATTCACAGAGTTTATTGTCAACGTATTAAAGATAGAAGATGTTGGAGCGTATCTAGAAGGTAAAGCTACTTATCATACGTCATGCCATATGACAAGATTACTTGGTGTAACAGAGGCACCCTTCCAATTATTAAAGAACGTCAAGGGCTTGCATTATGTGGATCTCCCTGGTAAGGATCGATGCTGCGGATTTGGTGGTACATTTTCAGTTAAAATGGGCAATATTTCTGGAGAAATGGTCAATGAAAAAGTACTGAATGTGGAAGAAACAGGCGCTGACATTTTGATAGGAGCTGACGCAGGCTGCTTATTGAATATCGGTGGCCGCATTCAACGTCAGGGTAAGCCAATTAAAGTGATGCATATTGCAGAAGTGTTAAATTGCCGATAAAAGGGGGAAATAAACATGGCCATGAAAACAAGTGATGATCGGTTTCAACAACGTGTCACGAAAGAGCTAGATAATCAGTTTATGCGTCGTGCGGTTTCGAGTGCCCAAGAACGTTTTCAAACACGTCGCCTTCAACAAGCAGAGGAATTAGGACATTGGGAAGAATGGCGTTCTCATGGAGAGGAAATTCGCAAGCATGTTTTAGCAAATCTTGATTATTATCTTTATCAATTAAGTGAAAATGTTGCCAAACGAGGTGGGCATGTGTTCTTTGCGCAAACTGCACAGGAAGCAACCGACTATATTCAAAGCATTGCTAAAAAGAAAAATGCGGCAAAAATTGTGAAATCCAAATCAATGGTGACAGAAGAAATTAACTTAAATACGGCTTTAGAAGCGCTTGGTTGTGAAGTGATTGAGACAGACCTAGGTGAATATATTTTGCAGGTGGCAGATCACGAGCCCCCTTCGCATATTGTGGCGCCAGCCTTGCATAAAAATAAGGAGCAAATTCGAGATGTTTTTAAGGAAAAACAAGGCTACAGCCAAACAGAAAAGCCAGAGGAACTTGCCCTTTATGTACGTGAAAAATTAAGACAGGAATATTTAACAGCCGATATTGGTATTACAGGCTGTAATTTTGCTATTGCTGAAAGTGGATCGATTACACTCGTTACGAATGAGGGCAATGCTGATTTAGTAACAGCGCTACCAAAAACACAAATCACAGTTATGGGAATGGAAAGAATAGTTCCTACATTTGAAGAAATGGAGGTCCTTGTTAGTTTATTAACAAGAAGTGCTGTCGGTCAAAAGCTAACGAGCTATATTACAACATTAACAGGCGTAAAGGACGAAGAGGATACGGATGGACCAGAGGAATTTCATTTAGTTATTGTTGATAATGGACGCTCGGCTATTTTAGGTAGTGAATTCCAGCCTATTTTACAATGCATTCGCTGTGCTGCCTGTGTTAATGCTTGCCCTGTCTATCGTCATGTTGGTGGGCATACGTATGGCTCTATCTACTCTGGACCTGTAGGTGTTGTGCTCTCTCCACTTTTAGGAGGCTACGATGATTTTAAAGAACTGCCCTATGCTTCTACATTGTGCGGTGCTTGTACAGATGCTTGCCCTGTTAAAATTCCATTACATCAGCTCATTCATCGCCATCGTCAGGTCATTGTTGAAAATGAGGGCAAGGCACCTATCTCTGAAAAGCTTTTAATGAAGGCATTTGGTCTAGGGGCTTCCTCCCCTACCCTTTATAAAATGGCGACAAAAATGGCTGCACCTGCCATGTCTCCATTTATCAAAAACAAGACTATTTCTAATGGTCCAGGCCCATTAAAAGCATGGACTGAGGCAAGGGATTTCCCTGCACCAAGTAAAGACAGCTTTAGAGACTGGATGAAGCATCGTCCAAAAGGAGGCGGGCAATAATGACTGGTATGATTCAGCGTCGAGAAACCTTTTTAGCAAATATTGCGAAGCAGCTCGGACGTTCGCCTAAGACAAAACTACCACGACCAACTTGGCAGTATCAGCCACAAGATCGTGTGCTCAAAGATGCGACAAAGGATGAATTGGTGGAAATATTAATTAAGCAGTGTGCCAACATCCATACCAATATTGTCATTTCTAATACTGCGACACTTCCAGAGGATTTACAGGACGTTGTTGACAAGTATGGAGGTCAGTCTGTTATTACATGGAAGGATAAACGGTTCCAGGACTACGGATTATCTGCACTTATGAACGAACGATGGCCACAAGCCAATATTCAGCTTTATGAATGGGATTCACAGCAACCTGAGGAAAATATCCGTCAAGCTGAAAAAGCAAATATTGGCGTGACAATTAGTGAAATGACGTTAGCAGAATCGGGGACTGCCGTGCTTTTTAGTAGCAAAGATAGAGGGAGAAGCATTAGCTTTTTACCTGAAAAGTCGATCATTATCATTCCTAAAAGTACAATTGTGCCTCGTATGACACAGGCAGCTCGTTGGATTAGTGAAAAAATCCGTCAGGGTGAAAAAATTGCTTCCTGTATCAACTTTGTTACGGGACCAAGTAACTCAGCCGATATCGAAATGATTCTTATCGTTGGTGTCCATGGCCCTATTCAAGCAACCTATATTGTTATTGATGATCAGTAAAAGAACAGGCATGCATTTCACCGCATGCCTGTTCTTTTAAGTTGTTGTGTTCGCAACACCTTCTGGGAGAGCTGCTTTTTCATAATACTCTGGATGTGCCTCTTTTAAAATAGATGAGCGCAGCATCACAAGTGAAATGATAATAATAATGACACTCGTTACTGGTAAAATAATAGTTGCTGGTAATGTATCATATAACATGCCATAGACTACCATACCAATCGGCATCATGGACATCGCCATCGTCTCCATTAGCCCAAAAACACGCCCACGGTACTCTTCCGCAATGATTTTTTGCATATACACCCCGATGGGCATATTAATCCCCATTTCGAAAATTGCGAAAATAAAGTAAATGATGAGATAGAAGATCACAATAGCTATATAGGAAAAATCAGTAACTAAAGGGATGACTGCTAAGCCAACACTTCCCGCCAATAGTAATAAGCTGATTTTCGAAAAGCGTAAAGGTACCTTTACTTCAGATCTTGTTGCGAAATAAAGGGATGCTAAGAGCATACCTAATGCACCAGACGCTTCAATAAAGCCAAAGTGTGTGGATTCTACTTTTAGCAATTCAATAATGATGTACGTTCCTCCAACAGCGATGGCAGAAAAGAATAGGTTGATCCACAATGCTACCCACATAATGGTCTTAATGACGTTACGTTGCTTGATATAATGAAAACCACTTTTCAGCCCTTCCCACATCTTTTCTTTTTTCGTATCTTCCCCTCTTGTACTATAAAGGTTAAAATCCATTGTTGCCTCTAAACAAAAGGCAATCGCATAGGCCACCATATTCACCATTAAAAATACATCCATATTAAAAAATCCATACATCATACCACCAATGACTGGTCCTCCAATTGCAGCTACGGACATTGACATTTGGTTAAATGACATCGCACGTTGTAATCTCTCTGGATTGACAAGTGTGGCAATTGCTGATGAAAACGTTACACCAGAAAAGGCTGAGCAAATAGTATTAAAAACAGTAGCTATGTATATAGCATAAACGGACATTCCTACTGTTTCTGTATAAAGCAGTAATCCCCCTACTGTCAAAATGGTTCCTGCCTGTGCTATTAATATTGTGCGTTTTTTTGAAAAATTATCTGCGACATAGCCTGCTAAGGGTGCCACAAGTGCGCGGGGTAATACTGAACAAATCATATTGGTAGCGAAGCTCATTGCCGACCCAGTCATCGCTAAAATATACAAGCTAATACCGAATGCCATGACGTTTGCACCCAACATGGCAATCATTTTACTCGCCGTGAACGTCCATAAGTGATAGGTCGCCTTTTTTAATTTTTCCGCTTCATTCATCTAAATCCCTCCATTATTTAACTAAATTAAAAAGTTTAATTATGTTAAACAAAATATACCACAGCTCCCTCTTTTCATGCAAGCGAAAGTTTAATATAATTAAACAAAAGGAGGCGAGGCAGTGGACTCTTTAGGCACACGAATTCGCAAATTAAGGAAAGAACAAAAATTAACATTAGAGGCACTTGCCGGTGATCGTCTAACTAAAGGAATGTTAAGCCAAATAGAAAATGATAAGGCTAAGCCTTCTATGGAAAGCCTTGACTATATTGCTGAACGTTTAGGTGTAAAAGCTAGTGAATTACTGGAAGAAGTAACCCCATCCTCCATACGCCAGCTATTAGAGCAGGTGGAAAGTTTATTTGCAGAAGTAAAACGTGGTGATGCTCATCATCATCAAGAAATTGTCGATTTAATTAAGCCGTCTGTGGAGGGCCTGCCTCAAAGTTATGAAGCTGGCCGTTTATTGTATATTTACGCAGATGCCCAGTATGAAGCTGGATTAACAACATGGGAAGTCCCGCTTCAGCAAGCCCGCACTATTTTTAAGGAAATTAATTTACTCAGCCATTGGTTCAAAACCTTTATCCTCGAGATGGCTATTTTAGCAGCAAAACGTCAATATACATTGGCGTACGATCGTATCTTACAGGCAAAGGAAATTATCGAACAAGAGGACTATCAGCTCGATTCTCGTGATGCCTTATTAATGACTTATTATACAAGTATTTTCCAACTTGCAATTGGTGAGCATGAGGAAGGGAAAAAATTAATTCAAGAGACGATTGCCAATGCTCATAAAAACCAATTGTTCTATCAGATTGATAATATGTACAGAATTGGTGCCTATTGTGCCATGATTGATCGTGATTTTGAACAAACCAATCATATGTTTATGAAACTGGAGCAATATCAGGCATTTGCTGAACGTGTTGAGGTTGATGCTTTTATTTTTGTATTGAAGGCACATTATTGTAATAATTACAGCAATAATTATGAGCAGGCTCTGATGGAAATAGAACGTTTTTATCAGCTTAGACACGATGATTATTTAGACAAGCTAGATCCAAACTTTTACTATGCTGAAAAAGGAAAATCCTTATATTTACTTGGACAATATGAGGAGGCGAAGGCTGCATTCGAACAGTATAAACACAGACCGATCTATATTAATCATCCATATGATATTTTAAGCTTAAATGAATGCTTTTCCTATAAAGCCCTTTGCTATGCACATTTTGGTGAGCTAACAACAGCCTATGAAATTGCAAAAATGGCCTATACAGATTCACTGGATTTAGTGGATTTGCCCTATAAACGAAAAATTGAGGAAGTCTATCGAACGATTACGGCACAGATTGATTCCATAACTTAATTAGTAAAGGGATTGCACGAGGCTGTGCAATCCCTTGTTTTTATTGCTGACGATCACTCTTTATTTGTTTATGGATCTTGCGTAACGCTTTTTTCGACCCACGTTCGATATCGTGCTGAAGCTTCCGATCCTGATAGTCTACAAATAATGTCTCTAAATCATAGCCTTCAGGGTATAACTCTGTTGCAGGTAATTCAAGGGCAAGCCGCTTTACATTCACCTCTAGTATTTGCCCCTGATAGAATACGCTGACATTATTGTACGGATTCATTTCTTCATATACCAATCCCACATCATCATAGTCCAATAATTTCACACGATCCCCCTTTGCAAATGTATAAGCCGCTGCCAAGCTTTTTTTCTCTTCTTTAGGCTTTCGAATTTTACTGTCCTGAACGATCGTCAGTTGATATTGTTTATTATTTATATAATCCTTTGCTCTTTGTAAAACACCTTCGCGGACATTCATTTTTTTAGAAATCCATAAGGCATTGCTTTCTCCAGAGGTGCCGATGAGTAATTGGTACAAAGGCTCTAATGTATCAGCATGGAAGCGCATTGCCGCATTCATAAAATCAGGATGCATTTCAGAAAATCGTTTAATTTCACCATAATGTGTAGTTGCCACAGTTATACAGCCCATTTGATAAAATTCTTCTAATATCGCAATGGCTAGTGCAGCTCCTTCATTTGGCTCTGTTCCACTGCCAATTTCATCAAACAGTAAGAGTGTATGATTATTAGCAGCTCTCATAATATCGGAAAGATTTTTCATATGAGAAGAAAACGTACTAAGTGCATTCTCTATACTTTGATTATCGCCAATATCAACAAAGATATGATCAAATACAGCCATTTCCGTTCCTTCGTCCGCTACAATATGGAAGCCCGACATCGTAGCTAATGTTAAGAGGCCAATGGTTTTCAACACAACTGTTTTCCCACCAGCGTTTGGACCTGTAATAATTAAGCTACGGTAGTCTTTCGCGATGGAAAATTGAAGGGGTACCGCATTTCCTGGTAGTAATGGATGCTTACCATTGATTAGTTGAATATAACCGTAATCATTTATACGTGGCTCCCTACCACCAATTTGTCTACTGAACTTCGCTTTGGCAAAAACCATATCATATTGACTAATCAACTCCATGTTAATGGTGATGGCATGAAGATGTTCCATCAATAGCCCTGATAAAGACGCTAAAATCTGGTATTCCTCCACGGCTTCCTCAGCCTTTAAGGTAGCTAATTCTACATTTAATTTAGCGACAACACTTGGCTCCATAAAAACGGTTGCCCCTTTGGAGGAAATTTCAACGACCGTACCCTGTACATGATTTTTATAGGTCGCCTTAATCGGAATCGTATAGCGATCATCCTTTTGACTAATAAAAAATTCCTGAATATACGGTTTATTAGCACTGTTATTTAAAAATTTCGTTAAACGTTCTTTAATTTTTTCTTCTGTCGTTTCCATATGATGTCGGATGCGTTTTAATTCACGACTAGCAGCCGAATCTACACGATTGGCTTTGATCGCAAAATTAATTTCCTCCTCCACGCTTTTAAATTCAGCCATAGAATGAGCGTAAGAGGAAAGAACAGGCGCAAAAAATGCCTTATCTAACATAAATTTTTTGATATTGCGGCAGCCTCGTAAAAAATCAGAGATACTCACTAGCTCACTGGGATCTAGAAGCATTCCCTTTTCAAGCTTTGTCATAATATGCTCAATATTCGATACCCCTAAAAACGGAACATGCCCCTCTGCATCCAATATTGCACGAGCTTCTGTTGTTTCATTCAACCGATTTTTTACCACTGTTAAGTTTGAGCTTGGCATTAATTTATCTAAAAGCTGTTTTCCTAACCCGCTGACACAATAGGATTTAACGATGTCCTTTAATTCATGATATTGTAATTTTTCAAGTGTAGTATTATTCATTTCTTTTTGCTCCTCATTGTAATGTTTTATCATACATGAAGATACCTACCCAATAATAGATAGCAATGATGGTTTAAACAAAATAAAAAAGCTGTGAGGAATCCCCACAGCTCTATCTTTAAAAGGCGCGTTTTCCTGGCATCACAAATAAAACTTCAGCTAATTGAAGTTTCTATCCTATCTGCCACGCTTAATAAAGTATTGTAGGTATCTACATAGGTTGTTGAAATAGATCCATGACAAAATAAGGGGTGTTTATAACATGTATCCCCTGCTGTCGTCATCGCCACTATTTCATTCAATTTTTACCTAGTTAGAACCTACCGCACTCACAAAAAGCACCTCTCATTAATTGATCATTGTTATCTAATTATTGACATTTTACTATATGCTAACAGGAAAGTAAAGGTACCTACCTTCAAAAGGTTTTCTCCTATTTTGTCGAATCTATCAAAAAGACTCTATTTGGAGGGAGTACCCAAATGCAACAAAAGACTCCCCATTGCCTGTTTACCTTCATTTTCTTATTTATTTTTATAATCCCTACAGCCTCTGCCACATCAACTGTGAGTGGTGAAATAAACGCTAGGGGCTTTCATTATGCAGTCTTGCATTTAGCGCAATATAAAGCAGCGGTGAATGAGTTATTCATTGTTAGCCTCATCGATCTTTAAGATACGATTAAACAAAATAGCAGACAATCCAGCAGCCCAATCCGATAAGAAATAAAAAAGTTTTGTCCATTACAAAGCGAAATGGTAAAAGTTACAAAAAAAGACCTGTAGAAAAATCTACAAGTCTTTTACGAAACTGATTTATGATGGGCTTTTCTTGTTTCTATAATTTTCGAACCAGAAAATAAAAGTAAAGCTGCCCAAATAATGCTGAATGCAAGGAGCTCAACCTGACTAAATGGCTCTTTGTATAGCACGATACCTAAAATCAAGACAATCGTTGGCGATACATATTGGATAAACCCTAGTAAATATAAAGGAATATTTTGTGCCCCCTTCGCAAATAAAATAAGCGGGACGGCTGTTACTAAACCACTAAAGATCATCAAAATATCTGTTTTAACATCGACATGTAAAAACGAGGCTTGATGTGTAGCAAAAAGATAGACATAATAGCCTAATGCAAAGGGTAAAATCAATAACGTTTCAATGGCTAGGCCTCTTGTAGCATCCAGTGTAATTTTCTTTTTCAGCACACCATAAATAGCAAAAGATAGCGCAATCAATAAAGCTACCCAAGGTACTGAGCCGTAATTGATCGTTAAAATAATCACCGCAATAAAAGCAATTCCTGTTGCTACCCATTGTGCACGACTCAGCGATTCTTTAAAGAAAATCACCCCGAAAATTACAGACAATAGCGGATTAATATAATAACCTAAGCTCGTTTCAATGAGATGATTATGCGTCACTGCCCAAATATATAAATACCAGTTCATTGAAATGACAAAGGATGCACCCGCAAGCTGCCAGAAATGCTTTTGATGTGACCATAAATATTTTAAATCTGCTACGAGATCCTGACGCATTCGAAATACGAGTACTGCCAGCACCGTAAAGACAAAGGACCAAATGACACGGGATAATAAAATCTCCATACTTGGTACATGCTCAAGTAATTTCCAATATAGAGGGAATGCTCCCCAAAAGGCATAGGCAAAAAAGGCTGCCAAAACTCCTTTTTTCTCATTTGACATGATATTAACGCTCCTACTCTTACTGAAATCGGTTAACGATTTCCTATAATCTTAAACTAGTTAAAGAATAGACTCATTATAGGACTTTGAGTAGCTGCTGTAAATGCCAAATTTCTAGTTCCTTTTAAAAGCTGTTAACCTTTTTGTTCCGACTCTAGCTCAGAAATATACTTGCGTACAGTACTATAGCTAATCTCTGGATTGATTTGGCGCTTGATGCGAATATGGATTTCTTTAATTCCAACCCCTTGCTCACGCATATCTCGAATCATCGACTTCAAGGGCCCCGTCAATGACTCTCTTGACATCGCTGTATATTTACTTAGTTCAATGAGAAGGTCTGTATTTTGTTGACGGAGCACCTTCATCTCCTCCACCACACAATTATATTCAGTGACCTTTTTCTGCAAGACCGTGTTTTGCTGCTTTAACTTTTGTAGATCCTCTGTTAGCTGTGCATTTTGTTTTTTTAGCATTTTTCGTTCTCGTTCTAAACCATTTTGCTTGTTATCTAAATCCTTATACATAGCATTATATAACTCTTCCATATGCAGAAGCTCTAGATAGCGACTTTGCGGTACAATCATTAAGCTATCTGTCGTGTATAGAGCAAGCGTTCCATCTTTAAACGGCTCATACGACAATGTAGAGGGATTTATTTTATTTGCCATTTATTTTTTCACACCTCCACGAATAATTACATGTAATCGAATACCTTTGTGTAGCATCTTTCCGCTTCCTTTTCTATTTGATAATCATTCTCATTTAACATTATCATAATCACTTTTTTGCTTTTTGTCAAAGATCATTTCCCTTGTGTGGAAGGAGCCTCTACCTGCCTACCCTTTCCATAAAAAAAGCCTCTTGCAACAATAGCTGCAAGAAGCTTTAGCCTTACATTTTTTTCAGTTTCTCATACTCCAATTGCAAACGCTCAATACGTTTACGACCTTCTTCACGGTTTCTTGCTGTTTCTGCTTGAATTTGCTTTGTTTCTTGAATACCAGCCATAATTGTTTGCCATGTTGTTTCAATGGTTTCGATTTTAATGCTTGGGCTACCAGCTTGACGAGCAATATTCACACTGTTCTTACTAATATTTTCAGCATTACGCACAAGCATTTCATTCGTACGGCGATCTAGTTCCACCATAGAATCAGAAATCAACTTTTGACGCTTTAATGTCACTGCGTGAATAAGCCCCTGCTTAAAGATCGGAATCGTTGTGACAAAGGCAGAATTAATCTTGGCAATTAGGTGATTGTTCCCTTGCTGCATTAAGCGAATTTGTGGTGCTGATTGGAATGATACTTGTTGTGCCATTTCTAAATCATAGCGACGTTGCTCTAATAATTCCACAGCGCGTAGCATTGTTTCATATTCCATAGCTGCCAATTGATCACCACTTTGAGCCTTTTGTTCAAGTGCTGGTAAAGACGCACGAACCTCTTCTGTTTTCACTTCAATAGCTGCAACAAATTTACTTAATGATTGGAAGTAGTTTAAGTTCTGATCATACAAATTTTCAAGGTCAATGGTATTACGCTTCATTTCCCCTTCATATTTTTGGATTTCACGGTAAATGACATCCACTTCTTTATTCATGCTGTCATACTTAGATAAGAATCTTTCCAATTGCTCTTTTCCTTTGTTAAAGAGCTTGGAGATGAAACCGCCCTTTTTCTCTTCCGCAAAATCCTGTGGATCAAATTTATCCATAATTTTATTCAGGTTATTTAAAAGCACACTCGATTCTTCCAGCTTACTAGCTTTCATCGTTGCGAGCATTTTATCAGAAAAGGTTGAAATGCCACTTGCCGTTTCTTTACCGAGCTCTAGCATGGCAATTTGATCTTTGACATCAATTTTTTGTGCAAGTGTATGAACCTCTGGATCCTGCTTTAACATTAGCTGGTTTTGAGCGATTTGTGATAGTTCCTGCTCAGATACAAGTACTGGCTTTTGCTCAGCCGTTTGCTGTAAAAGTGGATTTGGCTGTAATAAAGGATTTTCTGAAGCGAATGGGTCCTTGGATTTTAAAAGATCATTGTTGAATTCAGACATATGTTTACCCCCTGCAATTTATCTCTACTAATTACTTACGATTACCATGTAAAAAAGTTTCATTTTCTATAGGATGAAAAAATACGAATCTGCTATACAATAGTCATTCTGGTGTACCTTATATTGCAAACTATATTGATTAGGGTGAGCATTATCAACAAAAATTTCCACTTCAGTGCAATAGTGAAGAATTTCTGCTATTTCTTTACTAGTAGCGCACAGCTGTTGAAGCTTTTGAAAGAGCTGCGCTTTTTCTTCGATTGTTGCTAAACGCTGATTTGATGATCGGTCAAGAATTGCCTCCACCTCTGATTTAGCTAACATCATCCCATCCCCTTTTATAAATTATAGCTTCTTTCTAGCCAAAATTCGACTGATTCCGTAAATTCCTTTACATTGTTTGCTAACAATGGCACCATGACACCAAAAAAGCAGCTACATTATCCATGTAGCTGCCATTATGTTATGTTGTTACCTTTAATACCGTTTTAATTTTTTGAATGACGCCGCCAGAGCTATATGTCAATACACTACGTTTATAGAACGATAAACTGAATAGGTATACGACAACAATCGTTACGACTAAAATTCCTAAAGAAAGTAATGGTACAATGCCACCGATATCTGTAGCGCCAATACGCATTGGCATGATCATTCCAGAAGTTAGTGGGATATAAGAGAATATTTTAATGATAATTGTATCTGGATTCCCCATGCCTGTCAGCATAACATAGAAGCCAATAATGGTAATAATCATCGCAGGCATTAATACTTGACCCGCCTCTTCTACTTTCGATACTAAAGAGCCAAATAATGCACCGATAATAAGATAAAGGATAACTGTTAACAGTAGGAATACGATAGCATAGATGACATAGCCAACGGACAATTCCTTGACAATGCTAGCAGCTGCATCCCAAACCATTCCACCTTTGATAAACTTCGCATAGATAAGGAACACGATCGCAATAATACCCATCTGTGTTAAAGCGAGCAATAAAACTCCAGCGATTTTTGCTTTAAAATGTGTCCCAGGTTTGACACTAACTAACAGCATTTCCATTGCGCGTGAGCCTTTTTCAGAGGCTATTTCAGTCGTAATCATCGATAGAAATGTAGAAATGAAGAAATAGATTAAAATTCCTACCGCATAGGAAACTACTAGCCCTGATTGCTTTTCTTCTTCACTTTTTCCACCTGTTGATGCCTCATTTAAGTTTTTCGTGGAAATTGTTGTTTGAGCTGCCATGATTTGTGCCGCTTGCTCAGGTGAAAGCGATAATTGTTGTACGGCATAGTGTTGTCCTGCATATTGTAATAAGGATGATAATGTAGATTGATCGTTTAATTTCAGTGGTGTAAACGTAGCAATTTCCGCATGTAATTGACCATTTTGGTCGTTAATCGTCACAATCGCATCCAGCTTGCCATCCTTTACTCTTTTTTCAAGGGTCGATACATCTTGCTCATCTTGAATAAAATTCATATCTCCATTCGAGACAAAAATACCACTTAGATCAGCAGAGGTTTTATTAATAATCGCGATTTGCTGTGCTTCATCATCACCTGTGAATAATTCCTTAATTTCTGACCAGAAGACAGCCACTGACATGACAATTACATATAAACAAGTCATTAAGATAAAGGATTTTGATTTAATTTTAGCTTTATATAATTGCTTCATTAATAAACTAAACTTCGACAACATGGCCACCTACCTTATCTTTAAAGATTTCATCTAACGATAAATAATCTAAGCTGAATTTTTCAATATACTTCCCATTGGATAGCTGCTCAAAGATACCTTGAGCAAAGCTTTCGTCCACTAATGTAAGCACTGTTTGCTCCTTCTCTACACGCACATCCTTGACACCATCAAGTGCCAATAATTGTGTTGTTGACCAATCCGTACGGACAGCAAGCTTTGTTTTACCATATTGTTTCTTTAAATCTAGTAAGCTTCCAGAAAATAAAGAAACACCTCGTTTTAATAAACACAAATGATCACAAAGCTCCTCGACATTGTCCATTTGGTGACTGGAGAACAAAATCGTCGTGCCTTGCTCTTTCAATAGTAAAATAGCATCCTTTAGTAAATCTTTATTGACGGGATCTAGCCCACTGAACGGCTCATCTAAAATTAAAAACGCAGGTTTATGGATAAAGCTTGCAATTAGCTGTACCTTTTGCTGATTCCCCTTTGACAGTGTTTCTGCCTTATCCTTGCGTTTTTCCTCCAGTTCAAAGCGTTGAATCCAAAAATCTATTTCCTTTTTCAGCTCTGCTCGTTTCATGCCACGTAGCTCACCAAAAAAGTAAAGCTGCTCCTCTACCTTCATTGTTGGGAAAATACCACGCTCCTCTGGTAAATAACCAAGGACATCTCGGTTAATGGCATTAACTGGCTGCCCATCCCAAGTAATCGTCCCCGCTGTCGTCTCCTGTAAATCTAAAATCATTCGGAATGTCGTTGTTTTTCCTGCACCATTTTGACCAATTAGACCGAAAATTTCCCCTTTTTCAATGGTAAAATTTAAATCATCTACAGCTGTAAAATCCTTGTACTTCTTTGTGACATGCTGTAACTGTAATGTCATGTTGTCTTCCTCCTTATCCTTCAAATATATGTAAGTCTTGTTTCAAGCCCTTTTTACGATTTTCATTTTTTACTATAGGAATGAATAGCAGTAAGGCGACAATCAAATTCATGCACCCCACACTTGTATTCATAGATCCTACAACGAATTCCCGTAAACCTAGCGATAGATTATAAATACCAATGATTAAATTTAACAGTAGCACGAATATAAAAATGCGATTCATGGATTTAATATATTTTATTTTCGAGGAAGCATCTGAAAATATCTCAAAAGGGCCCTCCGATTTTGGTTTTCGATAATAGGCCCACCCACCAAACTTAGACACACACTCGATATGCATTTCGTCTAGAAACTCAAAATAATCCTTCGACTTTCTATTGATAAATTCATTTCGATAAATATATTGACCTGGTGTCCCTTTTTCAAAAACAAAGTAGCCTACTACTGTCTTTTTAAGATTCCACCCCCGATCTGCCATGTCATTGACCCAGCGTTCTTCCTTTTCGTAATCAATAAAAAAACGATACATTCTTTTTTTCATTTTGCATCACTCCTACTATAAAATCATGCTTCCTTTTTCATTATTTTCTGATTTCCCGGAAAATAATAGACGCTTCGTTAATCCGAAAATACATTTAATTCTCTCTTTAATCGATTACGTATACGCATAAGCTTATAGAATGGGAGGGCAAATACTACAACAACCACAAGATTCAGCGTATTTAACGCAAAACCAACCCAGTCTGTTGTTTGCTCCGAAAAATCGCCAATTAAACCGATCAGTCCAATGAACAAATTAAGTAGAATAAGAGAAAGCAGGATCCTCATCTTTTTTGACAGGTTACCAATTTTCGTTTTTTTATCTGTATACAGCTCAAATGGACCTTCCTGTGCTGCTTTTCTAAAAAATACAAAATTTCCAGAGCGGTCTACTTGTTCAATGCCAGAGGATTTGAGAAATTCGAGAAATTCCTCTTCATAGTGCGTACCGTATCGCTCTAATTCATCATGGCGATAAATATAGCTGTTTGGTTCTCCACGCTCAAACGTAAAACGAATCCATGTAAATTTTTTTAAGTGCCAGCCCTGACTAGCCATGTCATTGACCCACTTCTCTATTGCATAGGGATTAATCATCAATCGATATTTATGCATATTATTCAACTCCTCTCGTTATACGGATACCATTGTCAAAAAGTTCCCTTAATCGTAAAATTTCATATTCCACCACTGTTTTTCCAGTTTCAGTAATAATATATTCTTTCTTTCTGCCATCTCCATCAAGTGCCTCTATCCATCCTCGTTCCAACAATGTTTTAATCGCACCATATATGGTTCCGGCCCCTAAGCGCACTCTTCCATTGCTCATTTCTTCCACCAATTTCATAATGCCATAGCCATGCCTCGCCTCATATAATGCTAATAAAATATAATAAACGCCCTCTGTTAATGGCGGATGCTCCTGTGTCATACAAATCCTCCTTTATATCGTCCATCAATATATCGCCAGTCGATATATTCAAAATATATCAGCAGTCGATATAATTGTCAACGCTCATTCACAGTGTTGCAGATCCTCGTACACTATGCTAGGATGTAAGTAATTACTTGCATGGAAGGAAGTATGTTCTTGACAACGAAAGGAACTGCGCAACGAATTATCGAAGCTGCTCTACAATTGATTAGTGAAAAAGGCTATACAGCTGCAACTACCAAAACCATTGCAGAATTAGCAGGTGTCAATGAGGTCACTCTTTTTCGTCACTTTGGCAACAAACGTGGTTTATTAAAAGCCATTATTGAGCAATTTTCTTATTATCCTCTTCTACAGCAGGAGATCAATCAAAATGTAACGTGGGAATTAGAAAAGGATTTATTAAATTTCTCACTGAAGCATTTTCATTTTTTAATGTCGATTAAAGATTTTGTCATGATCGGCTTTAAGGAATCTATTCAATTTCCTGAAATTAGTGAGGAAATCGCCAATCTCCCGCTCCTCATAAAAAAGGAGCTCATTCACTATTTTCAAGAGATGCATCAACAAGGAAAAATAAGAGAAGTTGATTTTGAAGCAGCAGCGTTATCGCTTATAGCTTTGAATTTTGGTCATTTTATGTCACGTGCTCGCCTTGGAACTATCGTGTCTGACTTACCAACTGAAGAACTTTTACAAACTAGTGTTGCTATTTTTTCTAGGGGACTCGTTTCCTAGAAAAAATTTTTCTAATCAATGCAAGTAAGTACTTACTTAATTTTAGGGGGAATAAAAAATGACAGGTTTACAAGCACTATTGCGAGTTCGTGAAACCTATATCGGCATTGTTGCAACCATTGCCTTCCAATTAATATTCTTTACAATTTGGATGACTGCCTATGATGGTGTCAATGAAAGAGCGGAACAGTTAAGCATTGGTATTGTTGTGGAAGATTCTGAAATGGGTCAACAGGTAGCACAGAACATCAAAGGCTCCATCCCCTTTGGAATGAAGGACTATTCTTCGATGAAGGAAGCTGAGCGCGCATTAAACGAACGACAAATTAATATGATTATGCAAATTCCACCCGATTTTACAAATCAAATTCAAGCAGGGAAAGAGGCTGAAATTATTTATGCGATTAATCAAGCCAATGCAAGTGTAGCGAAAAATATGATGGAGGGTGTAGCAAAGCAATTAACAGAAGAAATCAATCAAGCCCTCTATCCAATGCAACAAAATCAAGCCGTTGCAGTCTTTGCTCAACAATTTGCTCAGCTTCCCTTCGAGCAACACACTGCTCAACAAATTACCACTTCTGTCAAAACGACTGTAATGAATGTCAAAGACCATGCCGTCGATGGTACGATTGTAAAAACCAATGATGTAAAGGGATTTGCTGCAAACTTTGTCCCACTTATGGTCATCATCTCCTCCTTTGTGGGAGCGATGGTTATGATTATGCAACACCAGCAAGCAGCACAACTCGTTCAAGACAGCCTATCAAAATGGCAATTGTTTCTCGCACGACAGCTACTCAATGTGGGCGTAGCCTTTACATTGCCATTCATAACAATTGGTTTGATGCACCTTTTTAATATCGATAGTCAAGAAAGCCTGTTGTCGATTTATCTCTTCCAATCTGTAATGTATCTTGCTTTCCTTAGCTTGGCCCAAGTATTTGTAATTGCCTTTGGGAATATGGGGATGATATTTAATATTTGTGCTCTCTCACTCCAATTAGTAACATCAGGTGTACTTGTTCCAAAAACCATGCTTTCTGAAGGATACAAACAGGTCGCTGCCATGCTACCTGCCTCGTATGGAGCAGATGGCTACTACACAATCATCTTTGGTGGTAGTTCTGATAATCTCCTGCAAAACAGTAGCTCATTGGCCATCATCATCTTCGTGACACTAGCCATTGCTACGTTGATCGTCACATTTAAGCCAGCTCCAGTCCGATGATTTAATAGAAAAGAGAAGGTCTACAAGTTGATGTAGACCTTCTCTTTGAGTGGTTATCCGCTACTTTTTCTCTTCTATCCTTCAAATTGAGCTGGCTATCCGCTACTTTTCCTAATACTATCGTTCAATTTTGGCGTCCTATCCACTGCCTCTTACTCTATCCTTCAAATAGAGCGTTCTATCCGCCACTTTTTCTCTTCTATCCTTCAAATTGAGCGTTCTATCCGCTACTTCTCTCTCTATCCTTCAAATTGGGCATTCTATCCGCCACTTTTTCTCTTCTATCCTTCAATTCTGGCATTCTATCCGTCACTTCTTACTCTATCCTTCAAATTGAGCGTTCTATCCGCCACTTTTTCTCTTCTATCCTTCGATTCAAGCGTTCTATCCCCCACTCCTCACATTCTTTAAAATAGCTGCTAGCTGTTGATTTAACATGGTCACGCTATCGCTGAAATCGCCGCGATACCATTGGATGATGAGTCCGATGATGGCGTTTGCTTGATAGGCACTATAATAGTCGATCGAGATATGATCCTCCATTTGATGTATGTGCTGTGTGGTAATATCGCGTTTTAGCAGGGAATAAATCCCATCAAATAGCATGTAATAGTAGGTCAGCGGGACATTTTTAGAAAAGACGATACGGTAAAACATTTTAAAGCGTTCAATATGATGAAAAATACGGATAGTATTGGGATCTAATTGATTTGTATCCAATGTCGTGACGGCACGATAGGGTTCTTCATAGGATTGATATAAATCCTCCATTATCTCCTGAAAGTACTCTTCAAAGAGCCCCTCTTTTTGCTCGTAGTGTAAATAGAAGGTTCCTCTATTGACCTTTGCTTCTCTACAAATTTCAGCAATGGAGATTTGCTCCAATGGTTTTTGGCTAAGCAAGGTCAATAAAGCATCGTGGAGAGCTTGCTTCGTTTTAATAATCCGTAAATCCGTAGTGCGCAATTTTTTCAACTCCTTAATAAACAGATTGTCCAAATGTGTTGATTACTCAACACATCCCGTTTTTTTGCATATTGAAATCGCTTTCATCTTTATTATATGATTTTAATGAACAGATGTTCAATAAGTAAAGAAATTACTATGAGGAGGTCTTTGAGTTGAGATTAGAAGGTAAAGTAGCCATTGTGACAGGTGCAGCTTCAGGTATGGGGAAAGCCATTGCAGAAGGATATGCAAAAGAAGGCGCTAAGGTTGCCGTTTCAGACTTAAATTTAGAGGGTGCCCAAGCGGTTGTGGAAGGTATTCAAGCGGCTGGAGGAACAGCATTTGCCATTCAAACCAATGTCGCATCAACAGAAGACTTACAACGCTTATTTGATGAAACAAAAACGAACTATGGTCAATTAGATATATTAGTCAACAATGCAGGTATTATGGATGGTATGGAGCCAGTTGGAGAAATTTCTGATGAACGATGGGAAAAAGTATTTGCAGTGAATACAACAGCTGTTATGCGCTCTATGCGTATGGCTACCGAAATTTTCCTTGCACAAGGTCACGGTGTCTTTGTCAATAATATTTCTGCAGGTGGCTTATATGGTGCACGGGCTGGGGCTGCTTATACAGCTTCAAAACATGCGGTAGTTGGTTTAACAAAAAATACAGCCTTTATGTATGCTGATAAAAATATTCGCTGTAATGGTATTGCGCCAGGAGCAGTGATGACCAATATCGCCTCTTCTATGACAAATATGAGCCAAACAGGTGCTGCACGACAAGCACTAGGACTATCCATCAATCCGCGGGCTGGTCAGCCAGAAGAAATCGCTCAATTAGCGATCTTCCTAGGCTCAGATGAGGCTAGCTTTGTGAATGGACAAGTTATTGCTGTTGATGGTGGCTGGACAGCTTACTAATCCATAAGGAAACACGCACAGAGACATTTTCTGTGCGTGTTTCTTTCATTATATAACTTTTCGAGACGGAATCATGCTTCCAATTACTGCCCCTATTAACGCTGGCAGTATCCATCCTAAGCCAATATCATAAAAAGGTAGCATCGCAGAATAGTATTTCTCTACTGCATCCAATATACCTAACTTCGCATCTGGCACACTTTCTACCAGAGCTTTATAGCCATCAATCAGGCTAATGAAAAATGTAAAAATCATCGCTATGGCATACACTGTTTGCTTATTCTTAAAGAAGGATGAGCTTAGAGCGAGCAAGATTAGGACGATTGCTAATGGATATAAGAACATTAAAACTGGAATAGCATATTTGATAATATTGTTTAAACCAAAATTCGCAATCGTAAAGGATACAGCACACAACAGAAACACAAACCATTTGTAACTAATTTTTGGAAATACCTCATGGAAAAACTCACTACAAGATGTAATTAAGCCGATACTTGTTTTTAAGCAAGCGAGCACGATGATGACCGCCAATAAAATAGCTCCAAATGAGCCGAAATAATGATCGGCCACTGCCGCAAAGATTAAACCACCATTATCAAAAGTCCCGACAGCATTAATACTGGAAGCGCCCATATATGTTATGAGACCATAAATCAGCGTCATTAAAGCCATCGCAAAAATACCTGATGTCCATGTAGCCTTGGCAATTTCCTTACGATCTGTAATCCCTGCACTTTTAATTGCATTAATGACAACAATCCCGAAAGCTAGTGAGGCAAGGGCGTCCATCGTATTATAGCCTTCTTTAAAGCCTGTCATAAAGGCGGCATCCATATATTCACCAATTGGCTGCTGGAAATGGCCCATTGGCTTCGTAATGCTTGTAATAATTAAAATAAATAAAACAACTAAAAATGCAGGCGTTAAATATTTACCGATATAATCCATTATTTTCGCTGGATTTAAAGAAAAATAGTAGACAATGGCAAAAAATATAAAGCTAAATACAGCAAGTAGCAGTGTTGCATGCTGTGCTTGAATATATGGCTCAAACCCTACTACAAAAGGTACAGTTGCTGTACGTGGGATGGCAAAGAATGGTCCGATTGTTAAGTACAGTGCCAATGAAAAAATAATACCAAATATAGGATGAACACGATTGGCTAGATCACGTAAACCATTACTACCTGATAAGCCAATTGCCAAAATTCCGAGGAATGGTAAGCCGATAGCAGTCACTAAAAATCCGATTAATCCAAACCAAAAATTAGTCCCAGCAAATTGACCCATTTGAATAGGAAAAATTAGGTTCCCTGCTCCAAAATACAGTCCAAATAACATGGTACCAATGACTGCGTAAGTTGAAAAAGGTATTTTTTGTTGCATAATTGATGTGCTCCTTAGAAGTTTTAGACTATAGCAAATTATTTTAATCGAATGATTTTTCACTACAATTTCATCATGTTATCAAGCATTTATTATAATTACAATAGTTTTTTCGTTTATCCAGTGAGATTCAACAAAAAAAGAGCTGTCTACTGACAGCCCCTTCTTAGTTTGCAACTGACCATTCAATATGATCTAAAAATTTATAAACATCTTCATACACTTTATCGCGTTCTTTGTCCAATGTAATAATGTGACCAGAGTTTTCATACCAAATGATTTCTTTGTCGTCTGTTTCCACAGTATTTAAAATAAAAGGTGCGCTTTCTTGATATAGGTCATCATCTAGTGAGCCTTGTAACACAAGAGTTGGTGCTTTGATCGTTGATAATTCTTCACGCGTTTCTGTTGTTAAACGTGTTACGCCGTCCAATGAATCCTTCGGTGAAATACGTAATTCATGTAATTCTGAAATAATTTGATCTTTTGATTTATTTTCAAAGTGTTTATATAAACGAGCATAGTGGTACAAACGTGTAAATAAGCCTTTTGAATTATCACGTGTAATCGGTGCACACATCGCTACACATGCTTTCACTGGGAATGTCTCTGCGACCTTTAACGAAAAGACGCCTCCAAGTGAAATCCCAACAACAGCGATTTCTTCATAGCCTTTCTTTTGTAGGAAGTTATAACCTTCTACTACATCGTTCCACCAATCTTCTGGTTTTGTTTCTAATAATGCTTCTGGTTCTACGCCATGCCCACTATAAATTGGTGCATGCACAGTGTAACCTCGTTGAGATAAAAATTCTCCTAGCTTTTTCACATCTTTTGTGCTACCTGTGAATCCATGCAGTAATAGTACGGCTTTTTTGCCTCCCTCGATTGTTAGAGGTTGTGGCTTTGTTAACTTCATTTTATGATATCCCCTTCACGGAAATTAATAATTGTGTATTTTATGTGTCTATCTTATCACCCTTTATTCATAATGTACAATTTATAGTTTTTATCAAATCAATGTCTATTGTGCATGAATGATGTCAACTTAACGGCTGTACTATCACACTTTCTGCTACTTAACTTTTCCTTTCTGCTAAATAATTGCAACGTCCTTTTAAAAATTTTTTGTTACCTATACTTCCCGTCTGTTTCCCGTTATAATGCAGATAACTTAAAAATCACAAGAAAAGAGGTGAAAAAAATGGAGTGGCAACAATTAGAATATTTTGTAACCGTTGCAAAGTTAGAGCATATGACACGGGCTGCCGAAGCATTAGCGATTTCACAGCCAGCACTTAGTCGTTCAATTTCAAAGCTGGAGGAAGAATTAGGTGTACCGCTTTTCGACAGACAAGGGCGCTCGATTATGCTAAACCGATATGGAGAGCTATTTTTATATCGTGTCCAGCGCATGCGTAAAGAATATGAAAAGGCTGTTTTAGAATTACAGGAGCTTAATAATCCAGAACTTGGAGATGTATCACTCGGTTTTTTACATACACTTGGAACGAGTATTGTACCCGACTTGATTCGTGCCTTCCGTCAAAAACATCCCCATATCCGTTTTCATTTCACACAAAACTACTCCCATTCACAGTTAAAACAATTACTGGCAGGTGAGTTAGACTTGTGCCTACTAGCCGCGATCGATACAGAGCCGCCAGTTTGTTGGAAGGAATTATGGCGAGATGAGCTCTTTATAATGGTCCCAATTGACCATCCATTAGCCCATCGTAAAAGCATCAAAATGAAAGAATTAGAGCATGAAAGTTTTGTCTTAATGAAAAAAGGCTATGCATTACGCCGCTCAGCTGATCGCTTATTAAATGCTGCGGGCATTAAGCCTAAAATTTCTTATGAAGGTGATGAAGTATCGACAATCGCTGGATTTGTTGGTGCGGGGCTTGGCGTTTCCTTACTACCCGATGATGAGGATTTAAATCCCAAAAAAATCGTTAAAATTCATGTTGAGGATATGGTATGTGAACGAATTATAGGCATGGCTTGGATAGAAAATCGTTATTTATCGCCATCTGCACGTCAGTTTAAACAATTTGTCTTTGATTTTTATGACAATAAATAGAAAGAGCGAGTAACAACATCATCTAGATGTCCTTGTTACTCGCTTTATTTTCTAAAAGGCACTGTTTTACCATACTAGGGAGGTAATAATTTGAATTTATTACTTAATACATTAGGTTTCTTTGTATTTTTATTTACCTTGATCGTATTGTTCATTTTTGTAATCAAATTAATGATTTTCTTTTTTAAACAGAAAAACTTCCCTAAAAAAACACTAACAGCACTATTGACAGGTTTAGTACTGTTTTTGGGAATATTTATATATATCCAATATTTTTTTACGTTTAGTACTTTAGATAAAAAAGATACGCAAAAGGTGCCCGAATCTGTGTCATCTCCTACAGGGGAATATACAGCGCACGCTTATTATGAACCATATGGTGGTGCAGGTCCAAGTGGTGGTGTTCATGTATGGATAGAAATTTTAAATAATAATGCTCACACAAACAAAATCGTCTATTATGCAGAGGCAAAAAGTCAATTCTCGATGGAATGGCTAGACGAAGAAAAATTATCCATTGTTAATAAAGAGCCTAATTATACCAATTCAAATAGAAGTATAGTATTAAGTATTGATAAAGAGATTTATCATGAAAATGGCTTGGCTTGTCAAAGTTTGTTAATGAAAGATGAATATGAAAAGTGTTATCAAAATTAAAAAGGTTAAGTTACTGTGCTGAATCATTATGTTGAAACGACTGACTTTGAGCACTACTAATACAAACGGCTTCAAGCATTTGGCACAATAAAAAATCAGGCTTTGCTCGCCTGATTTTTTACTGTTCATTCTCTTAAATGTATTAAAGTAATTTAACCTGATAAGAAAAAATATCATTTGTATCGCCTTTCATTGCAAATACTCCCTGTTCGACGAGCGTCAGTAAGCGATACTCTACAAAATCATTTCCTACATAATGGACAAATGTTTCAAATGTCTGTGCCAAAATATGCGTAGGCATTAGCCACTCTTCATTTTGCTGTAAATGCAAATTTTTTGCACTGGCGATAATGTATGCATCCATTGCATCTTCCTCTACATGCAATAGTTCACTTTTCCATAACCGTAATGTACTTGGCTGTTCTTTAATGTTTTCCCATTCCTTAGCGAGTTGCTGACATTCTTGCACAGAGAATCGTTTTGCACTAGGGCGAAGCTTCATTAGCATTTCCGAGGAAAGCTCGCCTGTATGGCGAATGTCTAAATTGGGGTGAATACTCTTCAGATTCTCCGTTGCATCAATACCATACACCATACTGCATTTATGAATTAACTCACTCATCACATAGCGCAGTCCTATCTGTTCATGTGTGTTGTGACTATACCAAATCCACACATCCACATCACAAGGTAAATTAGCGATTTTTTTCCTCCAGTTTTCATACATCTCATCATACAATTGCTGGTCATCATCATCTAAAATATGCGTGGCTAACCAAGTTTTACGTTCTTCAAAGTTTTGAAGAGGTCCAATCGAGAGATCATCATGGACACTTAGAACTGATTCATTTCGCTGCAAACGATGTTGACGAATTGCAAGTTTCATAGAACCCTGCGTTGCTAAGCTAAAGGTAATATGTAAAATAGCCATGTCCATTCCTCCCTACTGTTTGCTGATGGCAATCTGTATCCCGATAAATGTGAATAGAATACCTTGAACTGTATTTAGTCGTTTAGCAATCGCAGGTTTACCAATAATGACTTGTCTAACTTTCCCTGCAAATATACTAAACAATGAAAATAATACAAGCGCTTGTATTAAAAATACAATACCCAAAATAAGCATTTGAAACGCCACATGTCCTTCCGATGGATTAACAAACTGTGGTAACAGCGCTAGGAAAAATAACGATACTTTAGGATTTAAAATATTCATTAATATTCCTTTTTTATATAATTTAATATAGGCTTGCGTATTTTGCTGTTGCAACGTAAAAGGGTCTCCTTTAGCACGAAATGATTGCCAAGCTAGATATAATAAATACGCTGCTCCTGCAAATTTGACGATGGTAAAAATAATGGTCGATTGATAAATTATCGCAGAAATACCAAGTACTGCTGCACTAATATGAACAAGTAGCCCTGTACACAATCCAAGAGATGTGGCAATACCCGCTTTTTTATCTTGTGTAATACTTTGGGCAAGCACAAATAAATTATCGGGCCCTGGCATAATGGTTAAAATCATCGCAGCCCCTAAAAACGCAAATAACGTTGAGATGTCCAAAACTTTCCCTTCCTTCAACTTCTTTTAAAAAACTATATACATTATACTACATGACGTTGTTCTCACTAGATGTAAGTTTATGACTTTATCCAAAACTTTTTTTAAATTTTGGTTTCACAATTTATGCTCGCTCAAGCGATACTTTTCTTCCCTAATCCATTATAATAGTAGAAACTCATGATAAACCAGATAACTTCCATAAGAGGTGATTGATAATGGCAGTAAGTGATATTGTCACGCAATATGAGGATGAGCATGGACAGGTTTACTATAAAATGAAATCCCATGACATTGAAGTAAAGGCCACACAAAACGCAGGCTTAGCACCTGTCATCACGTATTGGATGGCTGACAAAGAGATTACAGATTCCATTCGAAATTTACGCTTCAGTCCACGTGCCCCATCTAGCTATATACAAGATTACGAAGAATTTCAAGCAATGCTTTATGCGAAAGAGCAACGGGCCATTAACCAGCTGTATGAACAAATGAGCATTAAACCCCAAAATATGTCTTCGGGGAAACAAGTCATTTGGAGTTTCTTTGTCATTGTACTGGCTATGCTTCCCCTTTTCATTGCGATTTGGTGGTTTAAATAATTGAATAAGCGATCTCTTTAGCGTTTTAGCGCATCCCTTTCTTAATTTATCAAAACTTTCAAGTAATTTATCCATTCAGCTTGACAGACTTATAGAAGTAGTGCATCCTTTAGTCAATAGATGAGAAAACGAACGAAGACCAGTAGTTAGCCACTGCTTGAAAAGAGAGCGATGCCCATCGGCTGAAAGGCATTGTACAAGAAAGACTAATGAAACCTACTTCGTGAAACGTCCTAGCCAAACTAGGCGCAGTCTCGAGCGTTATGAGAAAAGTGGAATGTCGCATGATATTCAATGTAGGTGGTACCACGGAAGGCAAGTCTTTTCGTCCTAATTTTTAGGATGAAAAGGCTTTTTTTATCTTGATTCAGCAATGATGGAGGTAGTGAGATGGAGAGAAAAAGAATTGTTGTTAAGATTGGTAGTAGCTCTTTAACGAATGTGAAGGGTGAAATCGATAAAGTTCGCTTAATGGACCATGTGCAGGCAATCGCCGAGTTGAAGAAATTGGGTCATGAAGTGTTGCTTGTCTCGTCAGGTGCTGTAGCGGCGGGTTTTAAACAACTAGGCTACCCTGCTCGCCCTGTGACAGTGAAAGGAAAGCAGGCAGCTGCTGCTGTAGGACAGAGCCTACTTATTCAAACGTACAGTGCCTTATTTAGTATTTACGATATCATGCCTGCACAGATATTATTGACACGAACAGATTTTTCTAAAAAAGAATGCTATAAAAATGCCTATGCGACTTTCGAGGAATTGTTAGAACGATCCATGCTACCGATTATTAATGAAAACGATACAGTGTCAATTAGTGAATTAACCTTTGGAGATAACGATATGCTTTCAGCACTCGTCAGTGGACTTGTCCACGCAGATCAGCTCATCATTTTAACAGATATCAATGGCCTTTATAATGCCAATCCCAATAAAAACCCTCAGGCAGAGCGCATTGATCGATTAGCAGCTATTACAGATGATCTACTAAGCTTTGCGGATGGTACAGGATCAAAGGTTGGCACAGGTGGCATGGCCTCTAAGCTTCTGGCTGCCCGAACAGCGCTACGTGCAGGAGTGAAGGTATTTATCGGAACAGGTCATGGTGCACAGAAGCTCGTCGATATTTTAGCAGGACATGGTGATGGCACTTATGTGGAGCATGACGAGCTTGCTGTGTTAACAAATCATAAACAGTGGATTGCACTTACGGAAATTTCTGGTAAAATTTTTATAGATAGTGGTGCTGAACAGGCTTTAATGAATAATGGGAAAAGTCTATTACCTGCTGGCGTCTATCGTGTAGAAGGTGATTTTGTAAATGGTGATGTTGTTGAAGTCTATAGTGAGAAGGACTTACTAGGACGCGGCGAAGTACTGTACTCATCCCAAGAGCTTATCTCTGCCATGGGAAAACGGACTGATACATTGCTGAAAAGCCCTATTGAGGTAATTCACCGAGACAAATGGCTGAAAATTCAAACGAATTAAGGAGGAATGACAAATGACAAGTGAAATTCAAGAAAAAGGACAACGCGCAAAAGCCGCAAGCTACATGTTAAATATTAAAACAACCTGCGAGAAAAATGAGGCACTGAAAAAAATTGCAGAACAGCTATTAATCGATCAACCTGATATCATGGCTGAAAATGCAAAGGATTTGGCACAGGGTGAGCAGCAAGGTATTCCTGCGTCTACGTTAGATCGCATCATGCTCAATGAAGAACGGATTGCGGCAATGGCCGATGCCATTCATTTACTCATCTCCTTAAACGATCCAGTAGGTACAATTGTTGAACGCATTGAAAAAGACAATGGGCTGCGCATTGAAAAACGAATTGTGCCACTTGGTGTTATTGGTATGATCTATGAAGCTCGACCAAATGTCACGATCGATGCAGCAACACTTTCCCTAAAAACGGGCAATGCAGTTATTTTGCGTGGAAGCTCCTCTGCTAAGTTTTCTAATATGGCTCTTGTTGCAAGTATTCATCGCGCGCTTGCTAAAACATCCATCCCTACAGATGCTGTTCAATTAATTGAGGATACAAGCCGCGAAACAGCCAAAGAACTCTTCCATTTAAAAGAGTACTTAGATGTGCTCATTCCTCGCGGTGGCAAAGCTCTGATCGATTTAGTTGTCAATGAAGCGACTGTTCCTGTACTGGAAACAGGTGCAGGCAACTGTCACATTTACGTGGATGAAATGGCGGATTACATAAAAGCAGAAAAAATCTGTCTGAATGCTAAAACACAGCGTCCTTCTGTTTGTAATGCAGCAGAAAGCTTACTCATTCATCCTACTTGGTTTCAAGAACATGGTGTCCAGCTTTTAACGTCCCTTCATCATGCAGGTGTAGCCATCATCGGTGATGAGCAAGTATGTCAGCAATTTGCAGCTGCCCTTCCAGCTACGGTGGAAGATTATGCGACAGAGTTCCTTGATTTAAAAATAAGCGTTAAATTGGTGGAAAATGTCTATGAAGCGATTGAGCATATTCAATACTTTGGCACAAATCATTCTGAGGCCATCATTACAGAAGATCAATTAACCGCCGAGACGTTCTTAAACAATGTTGATGCAGCAGCAGTGTATCATAATGCCTCCACCCGTTTCACAGACGGCTTTGAATTTGGCTATGGTGCAGAAATCGGTATTAGTACACAAAAGCTACATGCCCGTGGACCAATGGGCTTGCCTGCATTAACATCAACAAAATATGTTATTCATGGCAACGGCCAAATTCGTGAATAGTTCTTATAGTTTCATAAAATAATAGAAGGAAGGTTTCGTATGAACATCTCAGCAATCATTAAACTAACAGTCTCCATGGCACTGTTTGGTTCCATCGGCTTTTTTACCGTTCACACTGGTGTTCCCGCTACAGAGCTTGTCTTTGTTAGATGCATTTGCGCAACCCTCTTTCTAGGTGGTATGTGGCTCATCACTGGTGGACATAAAACAGAGGTATGGGATAAGAAAGAAATTTTTCAAACGCTTATTTGCGGTGTCTTTATTGTGTTAAACTGGGTATTTTTATTTAAAGCCTTTGAGGAAATGTCCATTTCAATTGCCATTTCCATCTATAATTTAGCCCCCATATTTGTGTTAATTTTAGGCGCTATCTTTTTGAAGGAAAAAATGACCATTCAGGCACTTGTCGCAACAATCACTTGCTTTATCGGTAGTATTTTTATCATCGGTCTCAATAATTTTGTGTCGTTCTCAGAATTTATGCAATCTGGCTTTATCTGGGCATTACTGTCAGCAGTATTTTATGCCCTTACAATGCTAACAAGCAAAACCATCACGAAGCTTAGCTCGTATGCGTTAACCTATATTCAAACAACAGTTGGAATCGTGATACTACTGCCTTTTATCGACTTCTCGCTGTTTGATGGATTAACGTCAACTAATTGGTTTTATATACTCGGCACAGGCTTTATTCATACAGGATTTGTTTACTATTTATTTTTTGATAGTATTCGTAGCCTGTCTACGATTCTTGTCTCTGTATTGGTTTTTGTCGACCCTGTTGTCGCCATTTTACTGGATATGCTATTGCTTGATTTTATGCCAAGCTTTACGCAAACGATGGGGATCCTTCTCATTTTCGCTGGTATTTTTTATACCATTTATGTTCCTAAGAAAAAGCGACTACCACAGGAGGTCTCATAATGGGCAAGCTCTTCACAATTGGAGAATTATTAGTTGACTTTACACCGACACAGCAGCACGGCTCCCTAGCCAACATTGAGCATTTTACTAAACATGCAGGAGGAGCACCTGCCAATGTAGCCGCTGTCTGTGCAAAGCTAGGACAGCAGGCGGCCCTTCTCACACAAGTCGGTCAGGATGCCTTTGGTGACTTCCTAATCAAAACGTTGCAGCAAGCAGGTGTAGATACACAGTTTATT
Organism: Lysinibacillus sp. GW823-FHT02G10; assembly: GCF_058797135.1. Classification (NCBI taxonomy): domain Bacteria; kingdom Bacillati; phylum Bacillota; class Bacilli; order Caryophanales; family Bacillaceae; genus Lysinibacillus; species Lysinibacillus sp. GW823-FHT02G10. The sequence goes on along the minus strand of NZ_JBXAJI010000001.1, from coordinate 656,542 downwards.
CGTCAATCAACGGATGGTGAAACAAGTCTTGCCTTTGTTTCATTAAATGAACATGGCGAACGAGATTTTCAATTTTATCGCCGACATGCTGCAGATCTCTTATACAAACAGGAATACCTCCCCTCGCAGCTATTAACAGCGCACGATATCGTTCACTTTTGCTCTGTTAATCTTGTAGAGAGTCCTATGAAACAAGCACATCTTGCCCTTATTGAACAGGCACATCAAGCAGGAAGCCTTATATCCTTCGATCCGAATGTGCGCCTTCCTTTATGGCAGGATAAGACGGCGTGTTGTGAAACCATTCTAGCCTTTTTACCAAAAGCCCATATTGTCAAGCTTTCAGAGGAAGAACTGTTGTTTTTAACAACTCTAGAAGATGAACAGGAAGCTGTTCAAACGTTATTCAAGGGATATGTAGAAGTTATTATCATTACACATGGTGCTGCTGGGGCTACCTTATATACGAAAAAACATCATGTGAAGGCTCCTGCTAACAAGGTACAAACCGTTGATACAACTGGTGCTGGTGATGCTTTTATTGGCGCGATTTTAAGTCAATTTCTTCATCATCAACTAACAGTAGATCAAGTGGCAGCTCATTGTGAACAGTATGCAATGTCTCTGCTATCTTTTGCAAACGGATATGCGGGCATTTCAACAACAAAGCATGGGGCGATTCCATCCTATCCTGTACTTTCATTAGATATGAAACTAGGATAAATCGAAACTTTTTGTTCTTATTGTTCGTATGTACTAGTGACAGGTCATTAAAGGAGGGCTTATATGGAATCGATGACAAAAAAACGCACAGCTGCATTTTTAATCGATACAGCTGTTTCAACAGCTGTCACGTTTGGGGTTGAATACTTCCTACGAAAAAAAGTAAAAAATGAGGCTGTTCATGCACTCGTTACGCCAACCGTGGTATTGTGGGCGCTAGAATATGCACAACTCCGTAAAAACGGACAAACGATTGGCTACAAAGCAATGGGATTGACACTCGAAAATGAAGATGGTCGTCCATTATCAGAATGTCAAATTATTAAACGCATGGCTTATCGAGACACTATCAGTACGTTCGATTATCTTAAAGATCGCCAAGCCTTTGAGCAGCAGCATGGTCAACGTCTTCCTCATGATAGCTTTGCAGGTACGGTTGTAAAGAAAAAATAAAGGAAAGCTGCCTTATCGTTTGGGCAGCTTTCTTTAATTGGCGCATTTTGCTAAAGTGTTAATCTTCCTGATCGCCTAACCATTACAGAAAGTAGTATGGAATTCTCTTTAGAGAAGTATGCTAATCTTTGGAAATAAACTGCTGTATATCATTCGATAAAATCGCGTTTTCTGACGGAAACCAAAAATAAGTAGTACCATCAAATTGTATGCCATATTGAAAAGCAATGGCATCGTCTGTATAAAGGAGTACATCATAACGGTTCGTATCCCCGTTTGGCTCAAAGGATGGGGCTGGTTTACTATTGACTAAAATTGCCTTTATATCTGCCATGTCAGACTGGTTTGTATAGCTAGCCGTTTTCCGATTGCCTTCTTCCGTAGATGAGTAGAATTCTATTTTCTTCACTTCTTCTAATGGAACCTGATCAAAATTCCGTCGCGGCGGAGCTTCAGCTCTTATCATATAAATTCGATAGCCATTAATAACCGACTGATCCTCTACCGCAATGGCATCGTCAAGACCCTTTATCGCATAAAGCTTTGTTCCCTTCTCATGGAATGCTGCATCGCCATCCTTAAAGCGATAGGAAGTTCTTTTGATATGATCTGCCACTTTAAAATCAACTTCCCCTATTTCCTTATCAATGAATGAACGATCGGCTAACGCTACTTCATATACAGCTTCATATTGCTTACCATCCCATTTGATTAAATCAACCCATTCGATGATGACTTGACTACCGCAAGCAGTCAGTAACAACAAACACATGATACAAAGGCATATCCATTTCTTCAACAACATCCCCCCTTTCAGCAGTAGACCCGAGCAACGATTAAAAAGTTACAACGTATGACGCTAAGTCTGGCATTTTCTATAATCGTGTGAATTTCGTCTGCTACCAGTATTTCTTCATTAAAATATGGGGGATGCCACAATCCATAAATTCTTCACCTTCACGCTGATAGCCTAATTTTTCATAAAAGCCTTCTGCATAGGACTGAGCATTTAATTTTGCTTTTGTTAGCCCTTTATCTCGAGCAATTTGCTCTAGGCCTACAATAACTTCCTTACCAAGGCCATATTTGCGGTATTCTTCTAATATACAAATACGCTCCAATTTGCCATAGCCCTCTACAACTCGAAGTCTCCCTGTTCCAACAGGTTGCTCATTGTAATACACCAAAATATGATCGCATGGAGCATCCAGTGCATCAAATTCATCATATTCTTCTTCCTCAGGGACTTGCTGCTCTTCAATAAAAACGCTTCGTCTAAAATCAAACGCTGTTTGTAATTCTGCTTCAGTTGTCACTTTTTTTATAGTCATTACTATTCCTCCTAGTTTCTCCTGCCTTATCATCTTCTCTAGGTGCAATTTCACTTTGAAGATGATAGTATTAGTATAGAATGATTTTTATTGCAATTACAACAAAAATCTCAGGAGGATCGAACATGAAAGAAATCTTACGTGAAATAGGTGCCATAGCACGGGCATTAGACTCGATAAGCAATATTGAATTCAAGGAATTGGATTTGACAAAGGGGCAATATTTATATGTCATCCGTATTTGTGAACATCCAGGTATTATTCAAGAGAAAGTCGCAGAGCTATTGAAGGTAGACCGTACAACGGCTTCACGAGCTATTCAAAAATTGGAGACCAAAGGCTTTATTGAAAAACGAATTGAACAAGGTAATAAGAAAAATAAATTACTTTTTCCTACAGCTAAAAGCATGGACATCTATCCTTTTTTAAAACGGGAGGGCGAATATTCCAATGCTCGTGCGCTTGAGGGGTTTTCTAATGAGGAGATTAACTGCATTCACAGTCTTCTAACACGTGTGTTGCATAACATCGAAATTGACTGGGAAGAGGTGAAGAAAGGGCATAAACGACAGTATTAAAGGCGATTCCTCGTGTTTTTCGCACATTTGGAATCGCCTTAGGCTAGACATTGGCTGCAAATACTCGTTTTAATACAGCAACCATAAAATCAAAGTCCTCGTCTGTACAGCACAGCGGTGGACTTAACGTAATGATATTATTGAAGCCTTCAACTGTATCACCATTTCTTCCAATAATTAAGCCATTTGCTTGACAATCAGCCATGATTTTCGCGATTAGCTCAGGCTTAGCAGGTGTTTGAGATTGTTTATCTTCGACCAGCTCGATGCCAATGAGTAACCCAAGCCCACGAATATCGCCAACGAAAGGCAGCTCTAATAGGTCTTGCAAATCATGTAGGAATTGAATACCCAAATCTCTTGCTCGCTGCACAAGTCCTTCCTCCTCCATGATTTTTATATTTTCTAAGGCCACTGCACAAGCTGCTGGATTGCCCCCAAACGTATTGATATGGCGAAAATGACTATAGCCGTCCGTCTCTTTAAATTTTTCATAAATGTCTTTCCGTATAGCTGTAATGGATAGTGGTAGGTAGGCACTCGTTAATCCTTTCGCCATGGTAATGACATCTGGTCGAATATCAAAATGCTGATGGCCAAATAGCTTACCTGTCCGTCCGAAGCCACAAATGACTTCATCCATGATGAGTAATACTCCATGCTTTCTACAAATGCGCTCGACTTCTTTGACATAAGTTGGATGTGGAATAAGCACTCCACCACCCGTGATGAGTGGCTCCATAATGACAGCCGCAATGGTTTCTTTTTGCTCCCAAATAATTTTTTCTTCCATTTCTCGGGCAAGTGCTAGACTGTATGCCTCAATTGACTGCCCTTTTGGACGACGATAGTGATCAGGTGGAGCAACATGTAAGAAGCCCGGTGTCAGCGGCTCGTACTTAAATTTACGTAATGCCTGACCTGTAGCTGCTAATGCCCCAAGTGAACTGCCATGATAGCCCCGATAACGAGCAATGATTTTGTAGCGGTTCCCTTCCCCATTTTGTTGATGGTATTGACGTATTAACTTAAACGCTACTTCATTCGCATCTGAGCCACTAGTGGAATAAAACATCATATAGTCATCATCAAGTAAGCTGTTTATTTTTTCAGCGAGCCTGATGGCAGGTTCATGGCTTTGTGTTAAAGGAGCATAGCAAAGCTTTTTTAGCTGCTCATACGCAACCCTAGCAAGACGCTCACGCCCATACCCTACATTCACTGCCCATAAGCCTGACATGCCATCTAAAAAGCGATTGCCTAAACTATCTGTAATCCATGCCCCTTCTCCCTGCTCAATAATGGGAGGTGCTTTGTCGTTATAGATAGACATGTGATGCCAAATGTTTTCATGATCTTTTTGCTGTAAAGTATGTGTAAACTGATCGTTTCGCTCCATATCATGACCTCCAATCGTGTATCATCGGTGTCTTTTTGTCTATCACCATTTTCCCTATTAAGCTAGTTAATATTGAAATTTTCTGATTTCTCTAACATAATGAAATAGACATTGTACATTCGAAGGGCAGGTGCTAATTGATGTCGAAACATCCTCTACTCGTACGTGATGTCCTCAAGCGCAAGCATTTTGAATCGGCGAAGCTTATTGCAGGGCAGCACGGCCTAGATCGCCAAGTATTGTGGACACATATATTAGAAATTAAAGATTTTGAAACCTTAATCAATGGTGGTGAATTAATTTTAACCACGGGTGTCGGTTTACAGCTAGAACGAGAAACACAAATAGCCTACTTACAAAACCTTATTCGTAATGAGGCAGCTGGTCTTTGTATAGAAATTGGCGACTATTTTGACCATGTTCCCGTAGAATTGATTGCCATGGCAAATGCCCATCATTTCCCTATCATCATCTTTGAAGAAATTGTACGATTTATTGATATTACGCAAGATTTGCACACGTACATAATTAATCAACACCAGCAGGCACTTACACAGCTAGATACACTATCCAAAACTTTTATGGAATTATCATTAATGCCAAATGGTATTTTAAAAATATTACAAGTGCTCCATCAAGATACAAATGCTCCCTTTCTATTTGTTTCAGAAGATACAAAAAGCTTTTATTATCCTATGGAGGCTAAAAAATATTTACGTGTCATGGAGGAGCATTGTCAGCAGTTAGAACTACAAGAGCCCTTGCACCTTCTATCCTTGGGTAAAGACCATTTTGTCATTATTCCTGTTAATGGACTTGGACAAGTGTGGGGCTATTTATGTATGCATTCTGAACTGCCAAAGCAGAGTGATTACACCTTGTTAAATCTTGAACGAGCAACTATGTCGATTGCCCATATTTTAATGCGTAACCGCATGCTTCAGGAGCGACAGCAAAGCCGGGAAGATGAATTCATACTAGCCTTAATTCAAGGTCAGCCAGTAGATATTCAATACTACCAAAGCTATTTACCAATCGAAAGTCGTAATTTATTTTACCGAGTCGTCGTGTTCAATCTACATGATGAAGCCAATACTGTACCTGAAGAAGAATGGCAGGAAATCCAGTTACAAAATGCCATGTATGTTCGTTCGATTCTGAAAAAGCTTGGATTTTTCCCTACTGTTTCAGTAAGACAGCACGAGATAATTATTTTAGCCTTTTTCATTGCCGCAGATTATATGAAAGACAATCGCGACGCTTTTGATCAAGCAATTTCACAAATCATTGCAAGAAAAGCAGCACAATTTTTTGAGCAACTTACCCTTAGCTGTGGTATTAGCAATGTCTATCAAACGATCGAAAGTGTTCATCTGGGGTATAAGGAAGCCAAATCAGCCATCCAAATGCAGCATCATCAATTGACGAGCTCCATCTATTATAAGGATTTAGGTGTTTATCGATTGTTATTACAGCAGGATCAAACAGCTCTCTTACAATTTGTAAAAGATTATTTACAGGAAATTTTAGTATTAGATCAAAAAAGTAGCCATGATTTATTTCAAACATTAGCTGTTTATCTGTCCTGTAATGGAGCTAAAAATGATACAGCAGAACAGCTGTTTATTGTCCGTCAAACACTTTACAAACGAATAGAACGCTTAGAAAGTATACTAGGTGCTGATTTTTTACAAGCTCCCCATCGCCTCAATATTGAGATGGCTGTTAAGGCATATGAACTGTTGCAAAAGACAGCACCTGATCTATTACGATTTTGAACGCGGGTCCATAAAATCTCGTAAAGCATTACTGAGCATATATAAGCCTAAAACAAGAATCGTAATGGCTCCTCCAGGGGCATACGTATACCAAGGGGCACCGATTAAATAGGCTTGTGAATCTTTTAACATTCTGCCCCAGCTAGGGTTTGGTGGCTGTACCCCAAGCCCTAAATAGCTTAGTGCTGCCTCGGCTAACATGGCTGTCGCAAAAGTCACGGTTGCTGCCACAATAATTTGCGACGAAATGTTTGGCAAAATATGACGAAACATGATGCTATAAGGCTTAACACCAATTAATTTCGCTGCCAGCACATATTCCGAGTCACGTTGTTGCACAAAGCCACTGCGGGCAATCCTCGCAATAGCAGGTATCGCGATAATCCCCAGCGCTATCGCTGTATTCGTTATTCCTGGGCCGAATACTGCTACAAGCATTAATGCTAAGATGATTCCTGGAAAGGCCATTAAAGCGTCCATCGTACGCATAAATATTTCATCGACCCAGCCACCAACATAGCCTGCAATTCCGCCTATGAGAATACCAAATATCGTTCCAATCGCAACCGTTAATAGACCCACGGCAAAGGCTGTTTGTGTCCCCTTCATAATGCGACTAAAAATATCTCGCCCAAATTCATCTGTTCCAAACATATAGGCACCACCTGGACCACGCAATTTTTCAGGTATATTCATCGCGTTGACATCATGGGGTGTATAAAAAAAGCTAACAATCATGACGAGCAGAAAGCCAACAATGACGAGGAGACCAATGACTAAATTGATTTTTTTAGTATAGCGCTGTAATTGTTTCATGGTAGTCACCTCTTAACGTAATCGAATTCTAGGGTCCAACACAGAATATAAAACATCGACAATAAAATTAATCATGACGACAGCTACTGTAATATACATAACGATCCCTTGTACGAGTGGAAAATCACGATTACTGATAGCCGTAATCAATAACTGACCAATCCCTGGCAATGAAAACACCTGCTCCACAATAATCGTTCCTGCCACAACCTCCGCCATAATCAACCCAAAAACCGTCAATATCGGAATCATGGAATTTTTCAAAACATGCTTATACATTACATTTTGTTCAGACATCCCTTTACTGCGTATCGTACGGACATAATCGAGCTGGACCTGCTCCAAAATGGCTGTACGAACATAACGAAAATTCACCGCAATTTGTGGAATCGCAATCGTTAAGGCTGGAAGTATTAGGGTACTGAGCGCCCCTGCTACACTTTGTGTCCAAGGTATATAGCCACTTATTTTAAAGAAGCTGAACTGTAGGCCAATGTAAAGAATAAGCATCATCCCTAGCCAAAAGGAAGGCACTGCCATACCGATCTGGGTTACAGTCGATAATGACACATCACTTAATTTATTTTGTCTTCTTGCTGCAAACATCCCTAAAGGTAATGAGATGATTAAGACAATGATAAGGGTGAGTCCTGCTAATGACATGGTGACAGGAAGTCGATCAAATAGTAATTCTTTTACTGGCATGGAAAATCGAATGGAATTCCCTAATTGCCCTGTCAATAAGCCCTTCATCCAATCCACATATTGTTCATAAAGAGGACGATCCAAGCCAAGCTCAGATCGTAAATTTTCAATTTGAGTGGGATCCGCCTCTGTTCCTAGCATTGTGCGAACTGGATCACCAGGTAAAATTTGAAAAACACCAAATGTAATAATGGATACTAGAAGGATGGTTGTTATTAACAGGATGATTCGACGTAGGATATACATCATAAGCACTCATCCCTTTCTAGTTTGAAAACTTGACCTCTGACATATCGTGGAACCAGAATGGATAGCTCTTGAGCCCCGTCACCTGTTTGTCAGATCCCCAAACGATTTGATAATCCGCAATATACACTGCTGTTGCCTGCTCAGCTAATATTTCCTGTGCACGATGATAGTACTCTATTTGCTTGGCTTGGTCGGTTTCCTTTAAAACATCAGCCATAATTTTGTCGTATTCTTCATTTTTAAATAAGAAGAAGTTTTCACTATCGTTTGTAGAAATGTAATCATTCAAAACTTCAAAAGCAGATGCACGACCTGTTAAGTCAATCGTTGTCATTGCATAGTCACGACCAAAGTAAACGCGATCTAGCCAAATTCCCCATTCCACTACTTCAATTTCTACATCAATTCCGATTTCTTGTAGATTAGCTACGACAATTTGTGCAATATTTGAGTAAATATCATTGTGTGAAGACACTGTAATTTTTGTTTTAAAGCCATCCGGATATCCTGCTTCTGCTAATAACGCCTTCGCTTTTTCCACATCTCGCTCATACATGCTTTCTAAGCCCCTCTTTTGGAAATCGCCCATCGCTGGACTCATGTTAGAGCCAAGTGGCACAGCATAGCCTGCAAACACAGAGTCAATAATATCGGCTTTACTAATTGCGTAATTGATTGCTTGACGAACCTTCACATTGTCAAATGGTGCCTTTGTTTCGTTAAATGTAACAATAAGAGAAGAGTTATTATTTTGGTGTGATAAATTATAGCTTCCCTCTACCTCGCTCACACGGTGCCAAGGAACACTCGTTAAATCAACTTCGTTTGCCATTAAGCTCATAATGGCTGCCTGATCATCTGATTGGAAGGCAAAGGTTACTTTATTCAAATAAGGTAATCCTTCTTGCCAATACTGTTCATTTTTCTTAAGCTCTAAATTTGTACCTGGTGCATATTTCACAAAGGCAAATGGACCTGTACCAATTGGATTTTCATTATGCTTCCCATCATTGCTCTTTGGAATAATAGCTGATTGTCTGCCTGTTAATGAATACAAGAAATTTGAATTTGGCTCTTTTAGCTTAATCACAAATGTACTTGCATCAGGCGCCTCTGTAGATGCTACATTATCAAAGCTATTGGACATTTTTTCCCCACCATTTTTCCCCATTAAACGGTCAAAGGAATATTGAATATCCTCCATCGTTAAATCATCACCATTATGAAACTTCACACCTTGGCGAATTTTAAACGTATGGGTTAAGCCGTCCTCAGAAATTTCATAGCTTTCAGCAAGTCCCTCTTTTAAGGAGCCATCCGTTTCAGGAGCCATTAGCCCCTCAAAGATATTTAGAATCATTTGATAAGAAATGGACGCTGTCGCTTTATGTGGATCTAAAAAATCTGGATCATCATTCACACGTACAACAATTTCCTGTGGAGCATCTGTTGCCGCTTGACCATCTGTAGTACCTGAAGTAGTCGTCGTTTTTTCTCCATCACTTGAACACGCTGCCATAACGATTGCCATTAACACTGTTAGTAGTATCAATCCGCTTTTTTTCCATTGCATGGCTGTTCCCCCTTTTTCTAAGTGCTTGTCTTTTGAATGCTTGTATAACTCTCAACATCCGCCAATCGTTCAGCGGCTTTAATGCCAGCTAGAATTGCTTCCTCCATCACCTTTGTCGCTAGCTGGCCTAAATAATCAAGTGCATAGGATTGATCCCCTGTACCAAGCACAAAAATCGTATCGCCATCCAGCATCGTATGAACAGGATAAATCGTGCGTGCTAAGGCATTTTGCGTAAGCTGCGCAATCTTTTTAGCCTCCGCCTTCGTTAGCTTGGCATTCATTGCCACAACACCAATGGTTGTATTAGTTCCCGCTAAAGCCTCTGATTGTGCATGTTGCTCTAAATAGGCACAGCAATCCACCCATTGACCAGAATGCGTATCTCTTGCTCCAGCTAAAATTTTCCTCGTTGTAGGGTCCTTGACATCTCCAACTGCATTGACAGCCACGATAGCACCTGCTACAAGACCATCTTTTCCCGCATAGGAAGCACTACCAAGCCCACCCTTCATTGCAAATTCTGGACCAGCTAATTTGCCTACAGTTGCTCCGTAGCCCGCGCCTACATTGCCATTTGGAAATGAGCCAACTTGTGCCGCTTGTGCCGCTTCATAGCCCATTAGTGCTGTAGGTCGTGCATGTGGATCACCGATAAACAAGTCAAAGAGTACAGCACTTGGTACAATCGGTATTTTCGCTACTCCTGCATCTACCCCAATCCCTTGCTCCTCTAAAAATTGCATGACGCCTGTAGCAGCATCTAACCCAAACGCACTACCCCCAGCTAAACAAATAGCATGAACTCGGTCAATTTCATTGATGGGATCTAACGCATCTGTTTCACGAGTACCTGGTGCAGAGCCTCGAACATCCACTCCACAAACTGCTCCGTTTTCCACTACTAGCACCGTACAGCCTGTGATGCCCTCCTTGTTCTCGCAATGTCCTACCTTAACACCTGGCACATCCGTTATATTGCCAAACATTCTTCACACCTCACTTTTTAAATAATTATAATTTTCTGATTTTTTATCATATAAAAAACAGGCTACTCGTTGGTGATCATTTTCATTGTGAAGCTTCGGTCTCTCCTGATGGCACCTTTCCATCACATGCGGGCAACGTGTATGAAAGACACAGCCAACAGGTGGATTCATCGGACTTGGTAACTCGCCCTGTAAAAGTATTTCTTGCTTAGGCTCATCAAAATTAACAACTGGTATTGCAGATAGTAATGCTTGTGTATAGGGATGCAACGGATTGGCATATAGCTCCTTCTTTGTCCCAATCTCCACTACTCTACCTAAATACAGCACTGCCACACGGTCACTAATATGCTTCACAACGCTTAAATCATGTGAGATAAATAAATAGGTTAATTGAAATTCATCCTGTAAATCCATCATGAGATTGAGCACTTGCGATTGCACCGACACATCCAATGCTGAAACGGGCTCATCGGCTATAATGAATTCTGGATGAATCGCTAATGCCCGTGCAATCCCAATACGCTGCCGCTGCCCACCAGAAAATTCATGTGGAAATTTATGCATGGCATCCTCAGGTAGCCCTACCTTTTGTAATAGCTCCTTCACACGCTCTTTGCGTTGCTCCTTCGTCAAGGTTAATTGTAGCTTCATCGGCTCTTCGATTATAGAACCGATTCGCATCCGAGGATTGAGAGAGGCAAAGGGATCTTGAAAAATCATTTGCATTTGATTGCGGTAACTTTGTAGCTTATTCCCCTTTAAATGCTGGATGGGTTGTCCTTTATATAGCACTTCGCCTGCTGTTGGTTCAACGAGCTTTAAAATTGTTCGCCCAAAGGTGGATTTTCCTGAGCCTGATTCACCAACAATTCCAAGTGTTTCCCCTCTATAAATCTCAATCGAAATATCATCAACCGCTTTTATGACCTTTTTCTCTTCCTTCATCGATTTACGCTTCACAGGAAAGTAGGCTTTTAAATGATTAATTTCCAGCAAAACTTCTTTCTCTGTCATGAGCCAGCTCTCCTTTCTCCGTGAATAAATGACAGCGTACCTTATGTGCCTCCTGAATGTGATGAACAGCAGGTTGCTCCTGATGACAATGTGCCAGCGCATGGGGACAGCGTGGCGCAAAGCGACAGCCGTCAGGTAATGCATACGCAGGTGGCACAGTATCAGGAATCGATGGTAGCCTTTTGACATCTGTTTCAAGGCTTGGCATCGTCTTTAAAAGCGCTGTGGTATAAGGATGCTGTGGATTTAAAAAGAGCTCTCTTACTGGAGCCTCCTCGACAATCTGTCCCGCATACATCACCATAACGCGGTCAGCTGTCTCTGCAACAACGCTCATATCATGGGTAATGAATAAAATGGCTGATCGATGCTCTTCCTTCATTTTTAGCATCAGCTTTAAAATCTGTGCCTGAACCGTGACATCAAGTGCAGTAGTTGGCTCATCCGCAATCAATAGCTGCGGATTATTCGACATTGCGATGGCAATCATAACTCGTTGTCGCATCCCGCCTGAGAGTTGGTGAGGATATTCAGCGATGACCTTTTCTGCATTCGCAATCCCGACTTCTTTTAATAGCTGTAGCGCTTTATTCCATGCCTCTTTTTTCGATACCCTTTGGTGTCTTCGTATGCCTTCAATCATTTGATTGCCAATCGTAAAAACGGGATCTAAAGAGGTCATGGGCTCTTGAAAAATCATACTAATTTCATTGCCTCGTATACGGCTCATTTCTTTATTTTTATAGGTAAGTAGATTTTTACCGTTTAAAGTGATAGAACCTGACGTAATTTCTCCTGGAGGTATAGGCAGCAACCGCATAATGGCTAAGGATGTAATACTTTTGCCACTTCCCGATTCACCAACCAGTGCAACGGTTTCTCCTTTATGAATAGTAAAATTCACATCTTCCACAACTTTTGCCTCTTTGCCATTTTTTAAATGGAATTTAATTGATAAGTGATTGACCTCTAAAAGCACATCTTTTTCTTTTGGCTGTTCCATATGCGTCCCTCCATCTCAGTGTTGATTAGGTGGTGCATAGCGTATAGCGATATTTTTCATTTGCGTATAGTTTCGCAGTGCAACAAAGCCCTTCTCTCGACCAATTCCGCTTTTTTTATAGCCTCCAAATGGCATTTGAATGCCTCCAGCAGCCCCATAATTATTGACAAATATTTGTCCCGCCTGCACACGACTTGCCACATAGTGAGCCGTATCGATATTTTGTGACCAAATGCCCGCCACTAGGCCATAGTCCGTACTATTGGCTAATGCGATGGCCTCCTCTACAGTCGAAAATGTCAAGACGGTTAACACTGGACCGAAAATTTCCTCCTGAGCTAATGGATCATTTGGATCAACACCATCAAGTATAGTTGGCTGAACATAAAAGCCGTTCTCATAGCCTGCCAATGTCAATGGTTCCCCACCCGTCACAACATAGCCATCTACCTTTGCTTGCTGTAATAATGCAGTGATTTTTGTATATTGTTGTTCATTCAGTAACGGTCCCATCTCCATATCTGCCTCACCTGGTCCTACTTGGATCACTTGGAACCTTTGGGCTAATCGGGAAATAAAGGACTCTTTTATTCGTTCCTCAATGAGTAAACGTGCCCCTGCTGAACAAGTTTGACCAGCATTTTGAATAATCGCACGTACAACTCCCTCTAATGCCTGCTCCATGTTAGCATCCGCAAAAACAATATTAGGAGATTTACCACCAAGCTCTAATGTCACAGGCACAACATTTTCAGCAGCCGCCTTCATCACCGCAATTCCTGTGGGAACAGAACCTGTAAACGTAATATGATTAATATCGGGATGTGAAGTTAAATAAGGACCAACTTCTCGTCCCAAGCCCGTAATATGCTGGAAAATCCCTTTCGGCAACTTATCGGCGAACCATTCTGCAATGGCATGTGTTGTTAGCGGTGTATCCTCCGCACTTTTCACAATGACTGCATTACCAGTTGCTATAGCGGCTGCTACACTTCTTGCCGTAATTTGAATCGGATAATTCCATGGCACAATATGTACCGTAATGCCCACTGGCTCTAGCACTACTGCATTTAAAAGTCCATCCTCAATCGGAATTGTATCTCCCATCACCTTATCCGCTGCACCACCATAAAATTCAAAATAGCGTGCCGCTGCTTCAATATCTGCTCTTGCCTGTGATAAGGGCTTTCCTACATCCCGACATTCTAGCAAACTCCATTCCTCTGCATGCTTACGAATATAATGAGCAAATTCGATCAATAACTGCCCACGTTCATAGGCTTTCCATTGACGCCAGTCCTCACGTTCAAAGGCTACACGGGCTGCACGTACTGCCTCTTCTATATGTTCTTTACTCGCGTTGCTAATTTGTGCAATCACTTCACCCGTTGAGGGATTCTTAACATCGAGGTATGTCTGAGCATCACCGTGAACCCACTCACCATCTATCAACATAGGAATTTTTTTCATTGTACCCCTCCTATAATCCACGGCCACCATCTACATGTAATGTCGTTCCTGTGACCATACTTGCTGCATCTGATAGTAAATAACTAACAGCTCCTGCTATATCTGCTGGCTTCACTAATCGTCCTAATGGCACAGATTGCACAAAGACACTTTGCTTCGTCTGCTCTACGTCTGCACCCTGTGCGGCAAATTGACCAAGCATTTGTGTGTCTGCTGGTCCTGGATGAATCGTATTAACCCGAATTTGACTAGATGCTAGTTCAATTGCTAGTCCTCTCGTAAAGCTCTCTGCTGCACCCTTCGATGCAATATAAGCCTGTAAGCCCGGTCTTGGTCGCACTGCTGAAATCGAGGCAATTGTAATAATAGAACCCCTTTGCTGTTTTTTCATAAAAGGTACAACTGCCTTTGTCGTGATAAATAAACTTTTCACATTAACATCCATTAAACGATTCCATTCATCCATTGTGACCTCTTCAATCGGCGTAGCTGACTGGGCAATTCCCAGTGCATTAACAAGACCATCTATTCTGCCATACTTATCAAAAACCTGCTGGCAGATGTCTTGCACACGTTCCTCCTGTAACACATTGACTTCAAAGCATTGAAGGGCATCCTGTGCAATATCTGATAAGGCATCTATGGATAGATCAAGTCCAATAACTCGATTGCCCAGCTTTAATTGCTCGTGAATAATGGCCTTTCCCATACCGCCTCCCGCACCAGTAACCACAATCACCTTTTGCTCAACTGCCATGCTAAACACCTCCTGCTGTTAAAGTTCTATTAATAATTTCCTGACAAATCGCATCGCCCATTTGTGCTGTTGTCGCTTGTCCACCAATATCTGCTGTTTTCACAACGCCTTCTTGCAGCACAGCTGTAATGGCTTTAACAATGAGCTGTTCTAAATCTGGTCTGCCTTGATGGCCAAGCAGTAAGGCAAGCGACCAAATTTGAGCGATTGGATTGGCAATGCCCTTGCCTGCAATATCTGGTGCTGAGCCATGAACAGGCTCAAACATCGATGGAAAATCCTTTTCGGGGTTCAGGTTGGCTGATGGTGATAGACCAAGTCCTCCGACAATAGCAGAGCCTAAATCGGATAAAATATCGCCAAACAAATTGGACGCTACTACCACTTCAAAATTCTGTGGTCGTTCTACGAAATAGGCGACGAGTGCATCGATATAAATGGATTCGAGCTGTAGTGCTGGTGAACTTTGCTTCACCGTTTTGCTTGTATGCTCGTCCCAGAATTTCATCGAATGAATAATGGCATTCGATTTTGTCGCACTTGTTATTTTGGTTTTACCGTGTTGCTTCGCATAATCGCAGGCAGCATGGACAATTTTTTCAATCCCAATGCGCGTCATGATTGTATTTTGAATCGTCATTTCCTGCGGCTGCTGTTGGTACAGTCGACCACCGCTGTCCGAATATTCACCCTCTGCATTTTCACGGAAGATCACAAAGTCAATTTTTTTGCCGTTAGCCAAGGGCGACGCTATCCCAGGTAGTGATTTAATAGGACGGAAATTCACATATTGCTGGAAATGCTTTCGAATGGGCATAATTAATTCCCAAACGGTAACATCATCAGGCACACGAGCATCGCCAATAGCTCCAAATAAAATCGCATCATATGTTTGAAGTGTTGCCAGTGCATCATTAGGCATCATACAGCCATGCTGCACATAGTAATCGGAGCTCCAAGGAAAGATGGTTGTTTCAATTTGTAAGGAGCTATGTTGTTCTTGCAAACAATTTAAAACTTTTAACGCTTCCTGCATAACCTCTTTTCCTATGCCATCTCCTGGTATTACTGCTATTTTGATAGCTGTCATTGTGCATCACCCGCCAAAAATTTTAATGCTGCTAAACGGTAAATGGCCGTTGTTTCTGCCAATTCTTCAATGTCCACATACTCATTGATTTGATGAGGAATTTCTCGATCTCCTGCTCCAACCGTTACAATTGGAATACCATGCACATGAAGAAACGTCCCATCTGTCGCGCCTGGAACACCATTATATTTTGGTTCCTTCTCTGTTACCTCTGCCACAGCCTCATATATTGCCTGTACAACAGGGTCTTCCTTCGCTGTTGCTGTTGCAGGTCGGTTATCAAGAACCGTCAGTTCTACTTTGAAATCAGGATCATCTGCTTGTAATCGTTTAATAATCGCTTCAATCTTGCCCAGTAGTTCATCATGGTCCTGCGCAGGCACCGTGCGAATATCGAGTGTTGTCATACAGTGATCAGGAATGACATTGATTTGTGCATCTCCCTTTACAGGCGCTCGTAAAATCGTTGGTGTAATAGATGGCCAATTCAGCATTGGATCACGCCCTAATCGTGCTTGCTCCTCTTTTTCCAATTTTTCAAGCTCTACGATGAAACGTGCCATACGCCAGTTAGGATTGATGCCACTCCACGAAATCGCACCATGCGCCATTTTACCGAAAATATCTACCTGTAAACGAATAGCCCCGCGTTGTGCAATACACACATTATTTTCCTGTGGCTCACAGATAATCGCACCATCCACACCTTCGGCCCAGCCATTTTTAATAAAATGCTTAATGCCTAGCATAAGCCCTTCTTCATCACATGGAATACATAAAATAATTTTGCCCGTAAACGCCTCTTGATCTAGTAGCAATGACTGACAAGCTGTAATCATACAAGCAAGATTCCCTTTTGTATCATTCGTTCCCCTGCCATACATACGCCCATCTACAATTTCTGCTCCAAATGGATCATAGGCCCAAGCCTCTCGATTGCCCTCTGTCACCACATCCGTATGTCCTTCGAAAAGTAATGTTTTCCCAGGCTTGCCCGAATCAATAATACCAATGACATTTGGTCGCCCTGGCACAACCTCCTCGATATGCGTCTCGATGCCAATATCTCGTAAATATGCCGCTACAAAAGTTGCCACCTCTTGCTCATTGCCCTTCGGATCGTTCTCACGGTAAACGCTTTCAATGCGCACGAGCTTCTGTGTTAAGGCAATGACCGTCTCACGATCTCGCACATACGATTTTGTTGTCTTTAAACTAGTTACTGTCATGCAAAGGACCTCCTATTTTTAAAGAATATTCTGAATTTATGTTATTTTAACATTGTCCTTTCTCTATGAAACTAGACAATATGTTAATGATTCAAAGAACGCCTTTAACTTTTTGTTTAGCAATAAAACACTAGAAAACAACATTTTTTTCTGTTTTACACGATTTTTCGATCAATTCATCGAATGCAAGAGAGTATTGTTTTTGATTTTCAGGTGGTTAGATAATTATAGTTTGGAAGAGGGAACACTTTTTTGAGCGGGATTTCTTTAATTTGGAGAAAGGGTTTTTGGTTCTGTGGAGCGACCTTCATCTCTTTTTAGAGCGGGTATCCGCTTCTTTGAAACGATTCACCCTTTTTAAGAGTGGGTCCACACTTCTTTGGAGTGGTTCGCTCACTCTTGGAGAGGACCTATCACCATTCAGAAGCACCTTACCCATTTATTAGGGTGAATGCCAACCATTACAAAATAGAAAAAAACCAGCATTTGCTGGTTTTTCCTGATTATTGTTGACGGGATTCGGTCATTTGCTTCCAAACCGAGCCTTTTGCTTCCTCGCCTTGTTCGATACGGGCAATGGCCATTTTCACTTGTAGCTTCACTTCGAATTCTTTGTCATCTTCGGCAGCCTTCAATGCTGGTAAGGACTGTTCTGTGCCGACCTCATATAAATACATGGCTGCGCGCCAGCGAACCAATTTGTTTTTGTCCTGTAAGGCTTGCAGCATGGCTTCTTCAAATTCTACAAAGCCAAGGTCACTCATGCAGTCACCTGCTGTTCGACGTACTGCTGCACTTTTATCTTGTAGGGCTCTTTCTAAATAAGGGACAACTGCCACATCCTCAATCATGCCTAAGTACACCGTCGCTAGTCGACGGATAGACATTTGTTCATCCTGTAAGGCTAAATCTAATAGCGGTAGGTCGTCTAGCTCAGGATCAGCCATTTGATCGAGCAGTTGGAAGCGTTTCTCCCATTCAGGTTGCTTGAACTGTTCTACTGTCACTTTAAGTTTGTCCGTTTTCACAGCGGCTTTTTCACCATCATTATTGATAGCTGTGACAATTTCTGCTAAACGGTCTGCAGAATAAGTGACATCAATCTCCTGTTTGATTGTTTCAGCAATTTCCTCAAGCTCACCGTAGCGAACCCCATAATCAATCCACTTACGTTGGAAAATATAGTTTTCATCTACTGCTGACTCAATAATTTGATTAAAAGCATCGACAAAACGGTCTCCGCAGCTAATACGATATTCACGTTGGTTATCAAAAACTTTTACTTGTAAAGGCACCTGCTTGTAAAATTGTACATGGACATAAACCTCTCCATAAAATTCATTGGCCACAACCGTTTCTTCTTGTGTTTGGACATCTTCCCCTAACACTTGACGAATACTTGCTAGAATGCCTTCCCATGCATATTTAGCATTACGCTCAACAGCAAAGAAATCGGCTACATGGTAAACGCCCTTTACTCCCTCAATCGCTAAAATAGCAGCCGCCTCGCCTGTTGCTTCGTCTTTATTATCCTTTGTAAAATTATAGCTCTTCCCGAATGGTAGCTCTGTATCAACAACAATCTTCATAGAATTGGGACTTGGCGTCGGTTCAATGGTAATAATCTTCATGTCTATCGCTCCTTATCCGTTAACTATTTCATCTAAATACGACCATCTTTCAATTAGATGCTCATACTGTGCATTTAGCTCATCCAACTTAGCTGTTAATTCCTGTAGCTTGGTAAAATCTGAGCCTGCATTAGCGATTCCTTCTTCGGTCTCCATAATAGCAGTTTCTGTTTTCTCTATCTCGTCTGCAATCGTTTCCCATTCTTTTTGCTCTTTAAACGATAGCTTTTTTTTGTCTGATTTTGGCTTTTCTGATTTTGGTTTTTCTACTTTTGGCGTTTCTACTTTGACAGTAGCTGTCTGCTCACGTTTCTCCAGATACTCACTGTATAGATCCAGTGTTTCCTCTACTTGTCCCTGACCATCTAGTATCCATAGCTTTTTCGCAATACGGTCGAGGAAGAAACGATCATGGGAAATCGTGATAACCACGCCTGGGAAATGCTCGATGAAATCCTCTAGCACACCTAATGTTTCAATATCTAAATCATTGGTTGGCTCGTCCAATAATAAGACGTTTGGTTGCTCCATCAATAAACGTAATAAATGAAGACGCTTGCGCTCACCGCCCGATAATTTTCCAATTGGAGTACCATGAGCATGCAACGGGAATAAAAAGCGCTCCAGCATTTGAGCAGCTGAGTAACGGACACCCTCTGCATCGGTAATATCATTTGAAGCCTCACGTATATATTCAATCATGCGCTCATTTTCATTCATTTTCGGCAATGTTTGCTTGAAATGTGCCAGCTTGACCGTTGACCCAACAAGAATTTCACCTTGATCGGGTGTCAGCTCTCCTGCTAGCATGTTCAACAAAGTTGATTTCCCTACACCGTTCGCGCCGATAATGCCAATTCGATCACCTTGCTGTAGTAGAAATGAGAAGTTTTCAAGGATTTTTTGCTGGCCAAAGGCTTTCGAAATTTTCTCAGCCTCCAGCACTTTACGTCCAAGACGTGTTGTCGCAAGTCCCATATCCAAGGAAACATCTTCTGTTTTGCGTTCTAGGTTTTCTTCTAGCTTTTCAAAGCGTTGAATACGAGCCTTTTGCTTAGTTGAACGCGCCTTCGCACCACGACGTATCCATTTTAATTCTGAACGATAACGATTGCGATCCTTCTGTGCAGAAGCAGCTTGCATCTCCTCACGAATAGCTCGAGCCTCTAAATAATCACCGTAATTCCCTGTATGACGATACAAGGTTTGATTTGCTAACTCGTAAATATGTGTTGATAATTCATCTAAGAAATAACGATCGTGGGTGATGAAAATCACTGCACCCTTTAATCGTAAGACCATCTCTTGAAGCCATTCTGTAGACTGTACATCTAAATGGTTGGTGGGCTCATCCAATAAGTAAAGATCCGCTGGTTCAATTAACACCTTCGCTAATGCAACACGTTTTTGCTGACCGCCTGATAGCGTTAGTACCTCTTTTTCAAAAGTTTCAATCCCAAGCTTTGTTAAGGCCGTCTTTGCAAGGGCATTGACATCCCATGCCTGCTCTTCATCCATGCGCTGTTGCAGACTAAATAACGTCTTTTGTAAACTTTCGGATGTTGGGTTACTTGCTAGTGCAGCAACCGTTTCCTCATATTGACGATTCAGCTGTAAAATGGGCGAATCGCCTGAAAAGACAGCTTGTAAAACTGTTTCACCTGCCTGAAATGTAGGCTCCTGTGGTAAATAAGCGACACGGTATTTATTCGGACGATCTACTGTCATCGAATCCGCTTCCATGTCCCCAGCTAAAATGGATAACAGGGTTGATTTTCCCGTTCCATTTATACCGATTAGGCCTGCACGCTCTCCCTCATAAATGGTAAATTCAATATTTTGAAAAAGCGTTTTATCGCCCACTGTTTTGGTTAAATTTTGTACAATTAAATGACTCATTCCACTATTCCATCTCTTTCATGTTAGGTATTGTTCATGCCCACACGATTTTTATGTAGACGATTATTGATATCCACTATTCATCATAACATCAAACCGCAGGTAAACAAAGAACAACAAACTATCAACGAACTGGTGGCATGTCCTGTAAATAGGATTCCATAAGCTGACAAAGCTTGATGATTCCTTGTGTTAAGTCGTGGGGTTCAGGATAAGAGTAACTAATTCTTAGATGGTGATATTGTGGCTCTCCTGGATAACAAGCTGAGCTTGGTAAAAAGGTAATTTGGTCTTGTTGAGCCTTCCATAACAGCTCATCCGTATTGCCATTACTAGGTAAAGACACCCAAATATTAAGTCCACCTTTTGGTTCGATCCACATAACGCCCTTTGGTGCATGCTTATTCAACAATGCAATCGTTTGATCCCTTCTTATCTCAAGTGCAATGCGCAGTTTTTCTAAATGGGCATGCATTCGGTCTGAACGTAAAAATGGAATCAGTGCCTTTTGTGTTAATAAGGGGTTACCCGAATCGGCACTGGATTTGGCAGATAAAAGTCGTTGATGAACGGTACCTTTTGAAAGGATAGCGCCGATTCTACAGCTTGGGGCCAACGTCTTACTAAAGCCTTTTAAATAAATAACATGACCACTTGTATCTAAAGCTTTCAGAGGTGGTGGTGGTGGGTTATCGTCAAAATAAATTTCATTCCATGAATCGTCCTCTACAATAAGAAAGCCATATTGTTGGGCAAGATCCAGTAATTCTCTCCTTCTTGCTTCACTTAAAACTGTGCCTGTGGGATTATGGAAGGTAGGATTTGTATAGATAAGCTTTGGCTGTTTGCTTAGGCAGAGTGTCGCTAGAAGAGCTGTCTGCATTCCTTCCTCGTCTACTGGTATGGGAATAATGTGGGCCCCACGATTTCTAAAGACATCGATTGCTGCTGTATATGTAGGAGCTTCGGTAATGACAATATCTCCAGGTCCAATAAATGTTTTAGCCACTAAATCTATACCTTGTTGTACACCGTTTGTCACAATAATTTCTTGTGGTGTTGTGGCAATATTACTATATGTTTTGACATAGTCTCGGATTGCCTTTCGTGCATCTTCATCCCCCTGTACCGTTCCATAACGAGCCACAATCTGAGGATCTGCCTGTAATATCGCCACAATTTCATTCACCAAATAAACAGAGGGTAATAATCCAGGGTGGATGGTGGCACTGGAGAATTTCATCGCATATTCCATTCTTTTATTTAACATAGATTGTGAACGTTGAATGTAATCAGGAATGGTTAGTTGCCAATTATAATCACTACGGCTCTCATTTGTGCTTCTTTGTTCTTTGTTTCGAACAAACGCCCCCTTGCCATGTATCACTTCAATATAACCATTTCTTTCTAATAAGGCATATGCCTTACTGACCGTGACAGGGCTCACTTGATTTTCTTTTGAAAAGCTCCGAATAGAAGGTAATTGGCTCCCTTCCTGTAAAAATTCTGACCTTATTTTTTCTGCAAGGATAGTTGAAATTTGATCAATTAAAGATTGATCAGACTGACGATTCAGCTTTATTTCCATTGGACCTCCAACTGTTATAGTCTTCATTTGACTGTTATATATATCACTATATAGTGTAGAGGCAGAAATAGCTAAGTTAAAATGAAGGGAAATGATGACACATGATGAACATGAAGCAAGATCAGGAAAAAATAAAAACGCTTTTAATGGATGTAGTTGACCATGCAGCCAATTTTTTTACTAATCTGGAGCATAGAGCTGTAACGAACCATTCCCCTAGCCTTCCTACTCCGACACTTCCAGAAGTGGGTGAGGGTGCTCAGGCAACACTTCAATATTTTACAAAGCAATTTGCTGAAGGCTTAAATAGTAGTGTAGGCTCAAGATACTTAGGTTTTGTCACAGGTGGATCTACCCCTGCTTCGATTGTCGGAGATTGGTTAGTAAGTATTTACGATCAAAATTTATCCCATTCTAAGGGCTCTATTGCAGGTTCAATGGAGCTTGCGACAATTGACATGCTAAAGGAGTTATTGCTATTAAGCGATGATTATCGAGGAACATTTGTCAGTGGGGCTACGATGGCTAATTTTGTAGGACTTGCTCAAGCAAGGGAATGGATTGCACAATACTATGGAAAAAACACTGCTCTGGATGGTCTATATGGTATCCCTCCAATAAAGATTGTTAGCGGAACGCCCCACTCAAGTATAATCAAAGCAACTTCTATGCTTGGCATGGGAAGAAATTCTATTCATACTATGTTATGCCTAGAACAGCGAGAAGCCATTGACATCACAAAATTACAGCAGTTTCTTGAAGAAAACCTACATGAACCTTGTATAGTTGTAGCAAATGCGGGAACTGTCAATACGGTTGACTTTGATGATTTACAAGCAATTGGCGAGCTAAAAAAGCGATACCCTTTCTGGCTTCATACCGATGCGGCCTTTGGTGGCTTTGCAGCCTGTTCACCAAAGTATCGTCACTTTGTTGAGGGCATGAATTATGCAGATTCTATTACAATTGACGCACATAAATGGCTGAACGTCCCTTATGATGCCGCTATGCAATTTACCCGTCATCAATCGTTGCAAGCAACCGTTTTTCAAAATAATGCTGCCTATCTTGGTAGTTCCCTTGAAAATCCAGATTTCTGTGATCTTACACCTGAAAATTCACGTCGTTTTCGTGCGCTACCTGCTTGGTTTTCTTTACAGGCCTATGGTAAATTGGGCTACCAACAATTAATAGAAGAAAATGTATTACTCGCACAACAGCTTGGTCAAAAAATAGATGACAGTCCCTACTTTACATTGCTAGCACCTGTTCGACTGAATATCGTGTGCTTCGCGGTCAATCATGAGGCACTGACAGCTGAAATGAACCAACAATTTTTAACAACTTTAAATCAACAAGGCAAAGTATACATGACGCCAACTGTCTACAAAGGTATGCCAGCTATTCGCGCGGCTTTCAGTAATTGGCGTACTTCCCAAGCAGACCTGACAATCATTTGGGAAGCATTAACAACAGCGATATCCTCCTATTTTAATGAATCCATCTAAGCTATTAAATGGTAATGGAGTAGCATGATGAAGGATTCCTCATTTGTGCGTCTCCAATCTATTTGATAGTAAATACAAAACTAAAGTACTAGCTTACCATACATCCTTTTGGTGGTACGAAGACCATACCCGAATGAAGCACAAAAACCGCCCTTCTATTTGAAAAGGCGGTTTTTGTGCTATGTGCTATTGACCGATTTCGTGCTGGAGTTGCTTTAAAAAGCTTTCCATAAATTGATGACGTTCAAGTGCCATTTGCTTGCCCTTTTCCGTCACCATTAAATCTTTTAGCAGTAATAATTTCTCATAAAAATGAGTAACAGACGAGGTATTTTTCTGACGATATTCTGACTCTGACATATTTGTGCGTGCTTCTTCTTCCTTATCATAAAGCTTGCGACCTTTTGCGCCACCATAAGCAAATGTTCTGGCAATGCCAATAGCACCAATCGCATCTAAACGATCTGCATCTCGGACGATTTTTGCTTCCAATGATGTTGCTTCTAGCTCATTCCCACCATTAAATGACACTTGAGCAATGCAATCTCGAATATGCTGCTTTTTACCCTCACTAACAGGTAATTCCGCAATAAGCTGTTCTTCCTTTTCCTTGCTATCGGTATACTTTTTGTCACTGACATCATGTAAAAGTACCGCTATTTTCACAACTTCTTCATCTGCTGTTGGCTCGCTATGTAGGATAGCTAATGCATTTTGATAGACACGTTCAATATGTTGAAAATCATGACTAGCATCAAATTGCTCATATATTTCACGTACTTTATTCATTAAATGATTCATAGTCTACTCATTCCTTTCCTACAAAATTATACTGTATTTTATTACATAAGAGGTAATCTAGAAAAATTAAAAATCAAATCCATTTCAATTGACTAATTTTTCAGAATATTGTATGATAAACGTACAGAACAGCTATTTGTTCTGTACCTCATATTTTTCAGCAATGTACAACAGCTGTGTGTTTAACAGATTTAACATTAACTTCAGCGGGCTTACAATTGAATAACCTGTTTAAAAGATGACGTGCGTATTGAAAACCTATCATCTAAACAAATAAAAGTGAACACTTTCCCTTAGAAATTCTTTGTTTAACCCGCATAGCCAAATGTACATGCCGAAAATGTGAACAACAAGTTAGTTTGTTGCATGACCAAAAGGATTTCGCCAGTTGTAGCAGAAGTGCATTGTTTTTTCATTACTGGTTGTTACCTTCTTCTAGTCAATACCTTGATTATGTATGAACGTAGCTCCTCCCTTTAATGAAAATCGTACACGATAATTGCATACAGCTTGTGAATACCACGTTCGATGAGTTGTGCAAATCAGTAAGAAATTCATTTAAGCCATCAATGTATGAAGTGAAAAAGGAAGTAGGAACGATTGTGATAAAATGTATTACCATCCCGCTGAAGGACAAATAAAAGCTGCCCATCTTACATTCAAGTAGATGATGGCAGCTTTTACTGTTTTATTTTCTTACTTTAAAGAACGCCTTTGATCACTTCATCAATTTCCCGCAATAGTGCTTCGTTTTGCATGGTTGTACTTAATTTTAAGTTAGATTGGTCTACATGAATCACTGCAACATGCATTCCTTCTTCAATACTTGCACTTGGAACTGGCATCATTTTCTCTGTATCGAACGTCATGATGAGATCTGGGAATTTGGATTGTACCTGCCCTTCCTTCGATAATGTCATATATTCATTCCAGAACGTCAGATGGTAATCACCCACTGATAATTCCCCTACATCGAAGCCATTTTCCTTTGTTAACGAATAATTTGTGACAGCGCCTGATACGATGTGCACACCATTCAAATACTGCAACACATGGGCTAGCTTTTCTTCAAAGGTTTGCCCATTTAAGAAGCAATAGCCAAGCTCTATAGCCATGGTAATCGCATTTGGTGCGCCATGTTTTTGTAAATAGTCAATCGTCACAGGATTTCGAGTGACCCCGACTAGCCCGCCTGCTAAAATAGAAGCTTGGCGTGCTGTCTTTGCGGTGCTGTGTAAATTCCCTTCCACAAAGCCTTGGACGGCGAAGTCACCTTTTCCTCCTGCATAAAATTGTACGGATTGATATTCTTGTTGTTCATGGAGATTTAAAGAACCCATGATTCCCGTTGGATGTGCTCGTCCATTACAGGGAGCATCCACAACAGGTACATGTAATAAGACTGACTGCAACCAGCCATTGATCGTCGTGATGGCACCATTTTCATTTGTAATGATGCCCTTTAGACGTTGATTGATATAGTTGTTCATACTACGATAGCTCCAACAAAGCTGTTCATTTGAAATGTATTGATCGGCCGCTGATGGCGCACCTACCATTGCCACACAGGCAACTAAATCTTCTTGGTCTAATTCGGTAATATCCACGATTTGAGGCTCGCCTGCTGCAAAGATTTCCTCCACTAGCTTGAGTCCTTCCTCTAGGAGACCACCGCCGCCTCCGCCAAGGATTGCTCCTCCATAAACGGCAGCAATCCCATCCTCATACGATAATCCTTTCGCCATTCAGCATGACTCCTTTCTATTTCCCTATTTTTAGAATGGAAGAGAAGAAGCTATATAGCGCATCTCCAGCGATGACACCTGCTGCAAAGACCGTCATTTCAGATTCTCTCTTACCTTTCGTCACATATGTGAAAATAACACGAAGTATGATACCAACTAATACAGCCCAGCCAGCAATTGGATTGACAAGTAATAAACCTGTTGCGAATAAGATACCCATTTGACGTTTTGAACCACCAATTAGCTGAATTAATGCACCTGGAATCGCCCAAATCATTAATTGTTTCGCTACATCGCCTGTAACGCCTGATTGAATTGTTGCTGCATACACATGGTTAACAGGTGCTACTAAATCCTGTGCAAAATAAGATTTATAGGATAGCAATACTACAACTGCGGAAATTGCAAAAGCTAGCATACCAGCAATCAATTGTTGCTTGCGACCTTCTTTTTCTAATGCAACATCACTACCATTACCACGTAAAATGAAACCAGTTTTTAAGTCATAGCCCATATCCGCAAATGCTACCCCTGTAGCAGCACTATACCCTGCTAGTAATGCAAGTGCTGGAGCTGGGAAACCAATTAAAATACCAACAATCAGTGTAATAAATGCCACTGCAAATGCAGGGAACCAACCCGCATGCATCGCTGCGATACCTACAATTAGCTCATGGACAAATGCAGCAATCGTTGCAAAGATGATGAATCCTATTAACATACCGAAAGACATGTGTGAAATAATACCGCCTAAAATAGCGATTAATAGAGCAATGGCTAAATATGCTATAAACCCAACACCAAATGCTTGTCGAATTTCTTTTGCATCTTTTGAATAGCTTAACTCTTCTGACTTTTTAGCCGACTTTTTATTCAATAAGGCAAAAGCTACTTGGAAAAGTGCTACAATCCCAGCACCAATCATAACGCCATGTGGAATATAGTAAGCATTTAAGTCAACATTAAATAATTGAACAGAATAGCCTCTTAATAAAAGCCCAATCCCAAACATCGTCAGTGCCCAAATATTACCGATGAACGCTACCCCAAAAGCTGACATTGGAATTTTCAAAACAGATCCCACGATACCAATTAACACACCACCAATTAATACCTTTGCATTCTTACCGCCTTTATCGCCCGCCTTAATGGCTTCAGCTGTTGCAATCCCTGGTGGCCAAGTACCTGCTGCTGGGAAAATCTTTGTATCGAAAAATTTATATAATAATAGAGCATCAACAAACATCGCTAAAATAACACCGATAAACAATGGTAATACTAAATTTTCATAGCCTAATACATATGGAATACCAATTGGCAACATTAAACTACTTGCTGCACTGAACGTTGCTGCCGAAATGGCAGTTTGAATAATATTTTGTCTGTGTACAGATTTAAAGGCAATTAGCTTGCCAATCGGTATTCTTCCAAGAATCATCGCAAATATTGCCCCAACGATTGATGTATTGGCAGAAATCCCTAAAGTCGTAATTAGCTGTATCCCAATAATTGCCCCCACAACAGATGTTAAGACGATCATTAGTAGAGTTACAGGCTCTAAAGCCCTTGGATGTAATACTTTATTATTCATAGTGTCAGCTCCCCTATTGTTGTTATAATTTTGAAATGTGTGATTGTATTTGCTGAGCTACTTTCACTAACTGTTCAAGCATATTTTTCTCCCTTTGATCATCTAAATCATATACTAACCCAGAAATTGTAAGAGATGCAGTGATTTCCTTTTTATAGTTAAATAACGGTACACTAATGCCAAATGCATGTTCATTATACTCCCCGATGGTAACACACCAGTTGTTTTGGCGAATTTGTTGCAGCTCTTCCTTTAATGACGCTAGGAAAGAAACCTGCTCTTCCTTCGATTGTTCCTCATGAAAGAAGGCCATTAATTCCAGTTGCCTGTCCTCGTCTAAATAAGCAAACATGACCTTACAGGAAGCACCGATGTAAAGGGGTGTCTTTGTTCCTAAAGACACCGCATACTTTACATTTTTATTGCTTTCGGCTATTTTCGTTGTGACACCGTATTCATTGTCCATATAAGTAAGAAATACTGATTCATTGATTTCACTGGCAAGATTTTGCATCAATTCATAAATGGTCGAGTGAGGGTCTTTTGAATTCGATAACACATCATAAAAAAGGTACATTTTATAACCTAATTTATATTTTTTCGTGTGTTCATCCTGTATTAAATAACCCGCTTCTGTAAATGTATTAATGGTTCTTTGCACGACACTTGTCGGCAGTTTCATCATGCGTGAAATTTCACGAACACCTAATGCATTTTCTGTCGTTGCAAAGCATTCTAGTATATCCAATGAGTTTTTTAATGTCTTGACAGTCATCTATTTCTCCCTTTAAGCGTTTTGATAACCGTATCGCTCTTTCGCTACATCTACAGAAATATATTCATTTAATAGATCACGTTCAATGGCCTCTGAGCTTCGTTCGTGTGGAGGACCATAACCACCACCAGTAGCAGTCACAAGCTCAATACGGTCGCCTTTTTGCAATTCATAATTGGCAAGTACGCCCACTGGTCCAATTTTCGTTCCATCCTTTTTATGAATGATTAAATAGTTGTGAGAGCCTTCTCCTCCACCATTTAAGCCGAATGGCGCGAATTGATGTCTACCTAAGTTCACAGAAACCCTTTGACCATCATGATTGACTGTATAAACGCGACGAACACCTAAGCCACCTCTAAATTGACCAGCACCAGCACCGTCACAATTTAAGCTATATTCATCAATTTGAATACCGTATTTTGTTTCTGCAATTTCAACTGGAAGATTATATGTTTCACCATCTCCCATACAGTATTGCCCGCTTTGCCCATCCTCATCATTCGCCGCTCCCCAGCCACCAACAGATGGCTCAACAATTAGGAATGACTCATCATTTTCAGGATTTTTCCCAGTGAGAATAAACGTACAAACAGATTGTAAATGCCCTGCCGATAAGCGTTCTGGTAAATGCGGCGCAAGAGCTTTCCAAATTAGATCAGCTGCCCCAATACGTGCCTCAAAATTCATAGACACAGGATGTGGGCGTTTAGCTGAAACAATCGAATTGTCATCTGTGATAATCGTTAAGCGTTTAAAGACACCTTCGTTAATTACGTCAATATCGCCAAGTAATGCTAGGAACATAACGCGCACACTTGCCATTAAACCAAACTGAGAACAGTTCATTGGCACATTGACTGCAGGATGTGAGCCTCTAAAGTCACAAATAAACGCCTCATCACTAATTGTGACTTTCACTTTTATTGGATAAGGTCCACCCTTTAATGGGTCCCCTTCAATAAAGTCCTCCGCATAAAATTCACCTTTAGGTAGGTGTTGAAGCTCATACTCTACAATTTTCTCACCCTTGTCCAATAATTTTTGAATGGACAATTTCACCGATTCCGCACCAAACTTCTGACAAAGCTCTGCGATTCGTTTTTCACCTGTTTTTAAGGCGGCTACTTGTGCAAACATATCACCGATTGAAAGCTCTGGTAAACGAACATTCGTAGAAATGATTTCATAGACTGCATCGTTCAACTCACCTTGATGATAAAGTTTGACACCTGGTAGCTGTAAACCTTCCTGATAGATTTCATTAGAATTACTTGTAAACGAACCAGGGTCCATGCCCCCTACCTCTGTCCAGTGTGCTTTATTGGCAGAGTACGCAATAATTTCACCGTTGTAGAAAATTGGGAGAACTAAGCCCACATCCGATAAATGCGAGCCACCTCCAACATAAGGGTCATTGATAATAATGACATCACCTTCATGCAGTTTTTTCCCATTATCAAACTTCTCTATTACACGCTGTACCATTGGACTTAACATCCCAATAAAGCTCGTTACACCGTTTCCTTGACTAATTAAATTACCCTTGGCATCTGTTAAACCACAAGCATAGTCTAATACTTCATAGATTACTGGACTCATAGAAGAGCGTGCTAGAGCTATAAACATCTCATCGCCTATAGCTAGCAATGAATCTTGAATAATTTCTACTGCAAAAACATCTTTTTTCATGTTTTATTTCCCCTCCATCTCTACTATCAAATTGCCGTATTTATCAATTTCAATTGATTGATTATTATTGATTACGACCGTAGATGTTGGATTTTCCACAATTGCAGGACCTGTAATGACATAGCCAGGTACTAATTTTTGTTGGTCATAGACATTGACCTCTACCCAACCCGTTCCCTTCACATATAAATTGCGTTGTGCCTTGATACATGTAGAATTGTCGATATGAGAGAAGTCTAGCTCTTTAAATTGAACCGCCTCATCTTTCCCGTAGATTGTAAGATGTAAGTTGACTAACTCAATTGGTGTAGCTGGTAAATCAAAAGAAAACTCTTGTTTATGTTTGATATGGAAGGCTTCTGCTAATGCAAGTAGCCCCTCTTCATCAAGCGTAATAGCTGATGCATTTAATTTAACGGCATGCTCTTGACCTTTGTAGCGTAAATCATAATTAATTTCAAAATAATAATGATCCTTTGATAATGGTGCATCTGCATAGGCATTAGCAATGACTTGATCAATATTTTCTTGAATAGCCGCAAGATGGTCTTTGTCAAAGTTCATTAAACTTGTTTGAATGTAATCTTGTCGATATTCGGTCATCATCATTCCTAATGCTGAGAAGACGGATGAGCCATAAGGAATAATGACTTTTTTCATACCAAGCTCTTCTGCTAAATTAATCGCATGTAGTGGACCACCACCACCAAATGCCACCATTGTAAAGTCTTCAGGATCATAGCCTTTACGAATAGAGATCAGCTTCAGTGCATTTAACATATTGGAGTTTGCAATATCTAAAATACCCTGTGCTGCTTCTTCTGCTGACACATTAAATGGTTTCGCAATTGCTTCAACAAGAGCCTCCTCCACTTTGTCAATGGATACTGGGTTATCAAAGTTTTCTAAGGATAATCTTCCTAAATAAACATTGGCATCTGTAATTGTTGGCTGTGTATTCCCTAAGCCATATGCTACAGGCCCTGGCTTTGCCCCAGCAGAATCTGGTCCAACCTTTAATGAGCCAAACTGATCTACACGTGCGATAGAGCCACCACCATTTCCGATTTCCACAATATCCACTACAGGTGTTTTAATTGGATAGCCCGCAAATTTTTCATTTCTTTCAATATAGTAATCTGTTGTGACATTGACTTTGCCATCTGTAATAAGCGAACATTTTGCTGTCGTCCCACCAACATCAAAAGCTATGATATTCGATTCATTTAAAAGTTGGCCTAATTTAGCTGCCCCAAACATCCCTGCTACAGGTCCAGATTCAACGAGGTTGATTGGTAGCTCCATTGCTTTATCAAAGCTTGTAGTTCCGCCATTCGATTGCATAATTTTTAAATGGTCTGTAATGCCAATTGTGCTTAATTTCTCTTTTAGGCTTTTTAAGTAGGCATGTGCAATTGGCTTTACATAAGAATTTAGGACTGTTGTGTTTGTTCTTTCATACTCACGGTATTCTTTAATCGTTTCACTTGAAAGTGTGATATATACTTCCGGCCAAATTTTTAAAATGGCTTCTTTTAACTGTTGTTCATGAATTGGATTTTTATAGCCGTGTATTAAGGAAATGGCAATCGCCTCAACACCTAATTCCTTAAATTTATAAACGATCTCGTCAACTTCCTCGGTATTAAGCGCTTTCATAATATTTCCTTTAAAATCAATTCGCTCATCAATTTCTTGACGTAAATAACGCTCTACAAATGGTTCTGGCTTTTTATATTTAAAGTTATATAAGTCTGGTCGATTTCCACGAGCAATTTCTATAACATCACGGAAACCCTTTGTTGTAATTAACCCAACTACGCCCCCTTTTCTTTCCGTTAATGTATTGATGATAACCGTCGATCCATGAATAAATGATTCAATGAAAGAATCTTCCGTTACATGTCGTCCTAATACATTTAATATGCCATCCTCAAAGTGACCAGGTGTCGTATGTCCCTTATCAAAATGAAGATTTCCTTTTTCATCTGTGAAAACTAGGTCAGTAAAAGTACCGCCAATATCTGTTGCGATTTTCAAGACTTCATCCCTCCGTGTTCCTATTATCGGTACAGTGTTCCGAATTAGAATTAAATAAATTATATTTAAAAGAAAAAGAAAATTCAATGTATTTTTTAAATAAAAATTCATTTGACAATTGTCCTTCGTTGTAAAAACCCGCTCTATCTTTCCAATATCAGAGAACTATTGATAAAAAATACCAAACACATTTATATAAGGAAGGTTCTCGTGATTTTTGTGCAACATAAAAAAGATCCTAGTTTTCACTAGAATCTTAAAATCGTTTTAAAAAAATTAATTTTTATGAATTTTTACTCAAGAGGTGGATGAAGGAATCATCCGAAATTTTACTTTTATACCATATTTGCATTGTAGATAGACGATGAATTGGGTCACCTCCTACAAACCATGTTTACCCATTATCAATAAAAAAGCTGCCCATTTAAGTAGGCAGCTTTTAATATTCTGTTAAAACAATCCTACCGCATGTCCTTCGTTATCGACATTCATGCGTAGCGCAGCTGGTGCTTTTGGAAGTCCTGGCATTGTCATAATATCGCCAGTTAGACAAACTAAGAAGCCTGCACCAAGCTTTGGAATAACTTCGCGAATTGTGATGGTAAAGCCTTCTGGACGACCAAGTAAACTTGGTTGGTCTGATAAAGAATACTGGGTTTTCGCCATACAAATTGGAAGGGAGTCCCAACCAAATTTTTCGATTTGGGCAATTTGTTTTTTGGCTTGGTCTGTAAATTGTACATCTTTCCCGCCATATACCTTTTGCACAATCGTACGTACCTTTTCTTCAATTGACTCTGTTACATCATATAAAGGAGAGAAGTTGTTTTCTTCCTCTAGCACAGCTAGTACTTGCTCAGCTAAGGCTAGACCACCTTTACCGCCCTCTTCCCAGACATTCGTACGGGCAATGCGAACATGATTTTCTTGACACCAGTTCAGAACGGCTTCTAGTTCAGCCTCTGTGTCCGTGATAAAACGATTTAAGGCAATAATTGGTTCAACGCCAAATGTACGAACTGTATCTACATGTTTAGCTAAGTTTTCAATTCCTTGTAGGAGTGCTTCCACATTTTCACCTACAAGCGCTGTTTTCGGTACACCACCATGCATTTTTAATGCACGAATTGTCGCTACAATGACAACTGCGCTTGGTTTAAAGCCTCCCTTACGAGCTTTAATGTTCATGAATTTTTCAGCACCTAAATCAGAGCCGAAGCCCGCTTCTGTCACCACAATATCAACTAGCTTACGAGCGGTTTGTGTCGCCATAATAGAATTACAGCCGTGGGCAATATTCGCAAATGGACCACCATGGATAATAGCAGGTGTTCCCTCTAATGTTTGAACTAGGTTTGGCTTGAAGGCATCTTTTAATAATAGTGTTAAGGCACCCTCTACCTGTAAATCACGCACAAAGACAGGCTCACGCTCGAAAGTATAGCCAATCACGATACTAGCGATACGCTCACGTAAATCCTCAATGCTTGTTGCTAAACAGAATACCGCCATAATTTCAGAGGCAACCGTTATATCAAAGCCGTCCTCGCGCGGCATGCCTTGAACAGGACCACCTAATCCCACCACTACCTTACGAAGGGCACGATCATTTAAGTCCATGACACGCTTCCAAATAATGCGTCGTGGATCAATGTTAAGTGTATTTCCTTGGTGGATATGATTATCAATAAATGCGGATAAAGCATTGTTAGCTGTTGTAATCGCATGAAGGTCGCCAGTAAAATGTAAATTAATATCCTCCATTGGTATAACTTGTGCGTAACCTCCGCCAGTTGCGCCACCTTTTACGCCCATGACTGGACCTAATGATGGTTCACGTAATGCGACCATCACCTTCTTATCTAATTGATGAAGGGCATCTGCTAGTCCAACAGTCACAGTCGACTTTCCTTCACCAGCTGGGGTTGGACTTATAGCTGATACTAATACTACCTTTGCATCCTCGCCCTGAGCAGTAATTTTTAATGGGTCGATCTTTGCTTTGTAGCGTCCATACTGCTCAAGAGCATCCTCTGGAATACCCGCAGCATTGGCAATTTCCGTAATAGGTTTGATCACTGCTTGACTAGCGATTTCTAAATCTGATAATGGTTGATTTTTCGTTGTCATTTGGCATCCTACTTTCTATGTTGTTCATTTCCATTATAGTCTTAATTGTGAAAAAAAAGAAAGCCAGATATGCAAGCATTTCGTCAATCAATTGACTTATTTGTTCAATTCCTGTATGTTCTAAGAGAAAATGCAATTTTTTCACATTTTCTCAATGAGTGCACCATTTATTTAACTTTATTTTACATTCAAGCGCATTGGAGGCGAATGCTTATGCAACAGGGGATCGTAAAGTGGTTCAATAATGAAAAAGGTTATGGCTTTATTGAATGTGATGATGGCGAAGATGTATTTGTTCATTTTACGGGCATCCAGGAGGAAGGCTTCCGTACACTTGAAGAAGGTCAAAAGGTTTCATTTGATGTTGTGGAAGGCAATCGTGGACCCCAAGCATCAAATGTTGTAAAACTATAAGCGTAATGGGACTATCCGTGTAGTTCCAGATTAGCAGCGGATTAGGAAATGCATCGTTTCCTTCATCCGCTTTTTGTATTGTTTTATAAGCTGAATGCCCCCTCCATGTTATAATAGAAGTAACAAAACGTAAGGAGGGATTTCGATGCAAAAACAAAATAAACCCATGACTGAAGTTATTTTGAAGCATAAAGAACGACAAAGTGTAGCAGAATTTGCAGCAACACTGGAAACGATTGCAAAAAAGCTTAAAGAAAATGGTGAATTCACTTTTGTTCAAGACACAGAGCCAACAGTTGTCAGCCCAAGTGAACAGCTCAAAATCGAATACTCCTATACAAAAAAGGGCGACAAGCATTCATTTGAAATTGAATTTGATTGGTATACAGGTACAGAAACACCGAAAAAAATGACAATTGAATAATAATTGGCAACGAAAATCCACTTTTTTGATGAAGTGGATTTTTCCATATTGTTGAATTAAAGATCATGTCACTAGCTAAAATTTTAGCAAGGTGAGGGGGTGATTTCGCTCCAGGGTCTCCTCTGTAACGCTAAATCCACAAGAAAGCAAGTAGCCAGCATCAGAAATTCTATTGATGGTTTTGTTTTTCAATACTTATGTAAAAAGGCGGGAGCAAAATTGTTTCAGCCCATAAAAATACCGAGCTATCCACTAAAACGCTTACGAAGTGTTTCGGAATAGTTCGGTTTTTCTAGTTATCATGTTTGTTAATTTAAAGATTATTCGGCTTAATGAAGGTCCCAGTTAGTTATGGCCCAGCCTTTTCTCCTTATCGATTTATCCAATAAAAAGCACCAGGGCAAACTAAAGTTTCCTTTGTTCGTTTAGGATCCTTTAATGTCACACCAAATGGTCCCTCTTTGACATGACCAAGTGTAATTGTCATCGCGCTCTCTTCCTCATAGAAATCTAAGCGCATATTCGGTAGCTGTAGTGACAAATACTGCTCATATTGCGTAGGCACTGGTAGCTGTAACACCTCTTGCCACAGCTTAACTGTTGCCTGCATGTCCTTGACGTAGAATTGGACGGATTCCATCGTTATAGCCTGTTTGACATCAATGGCACCACTTGCCTTTAATTGAACCAAACGTTCTTCATCTTCCTCCGCCCATTCAATCAAAAATGGAAAATCAATTGGCAGATCTGGCTTACCAAAATGCAGTAGCTTCCATTCTACCACAGTGCCATCTGGTCTTGTTCTGCTACATGCATCTGGTCCATATACTTCATAGCCCAATGCTCGCAAGCGTCGACCCTCTTCCTCAATATTTTTTGTGCGCAGAGCAATTCGAGAAAATCCCTGGCGCTCTTGATCACGTTTAAACGTATAATGTAGGGAATATGGGTATTGTGCCGCTTGCTCAAATAAATCACGATCATAGATAGCAATTTGTTCAATATAGCTTAAGCCAAAGTAGCTTAACGTATTATAAGTCCCCCACATCGTGTGCTGCCCACCATTCACTGTATGGACATTTCGTTTATTGAAGAAAACCTTTATATTTTCTGGTGATTCCACTTGATGAACCAAATGATCAAAATATAAAGTCATGGCCATTCCCCTTTCTTTCCCCATTACCTTTACCTGTATGTTTGATTAGTTTAAAATTTACTCAAGAAAAGGAGTTACTAGTAGGATATGAAAAAAAGTTTCGTTTACCTACAAACTCCGTTCACTAATTTCATAAAGAGGTGATTTGAATGACAGATTTAGTAGCTGCTTTTAAATTGGCATTAGGTAATTATCCTACAGGCGTAACAGTTGTCACGACATGTCATGACACAAAACCGATTGGCTTAACCGTCAATTCCTTTGCATCTGTTTCAATCGACCCGCTCCTTATTTTGTGGTCACTCGATAAAAAATCTCAGCTCCATCCTTATTTCACGACTGCGCCAAATTTTGCGGTCAATATTTTAGCGAGTGATCAAGAGCATTTATGTACACTATTTGCCAGTAAAATCCCTGATCGCTTTGCACAAGCAAAATGGTCAACTTCCTCTTTAGGACTACCGATTTTACATGATACAGCAGCTAATTTACAATGTAAAACATTTCAGCAAATCGATGCTGGCGACCATACCATTTTTATTGGGCAGGTCGTAGACATTACAAATGCTCAAAAAGAGCCTTTGCTTTATCATCGCCGTCATATCGGTCCCATACCAAAAAGCTTTTATAGCTAGTCTTTACACAAAAAAAGGGCCACTTGTAAGCACAGGAAATCCTTCATGCTTATAGGTGGCCGTTTGACATAAGTTCTACTGAAATCATTGTTATTTTTTCTGCGGAAATCTCTGCTTTTCAAGCCTATTAATTTGCACAATCACACCATCTTGAATCGTAATATGCACTTCACCAAATTCAAGATTTTGAATCGCCTTCGCAATTGCCTCTAGTTTCTTATCATCTACTTTTACTGACTGAGCCATACGATACACCCCTTCTTTTTTATCCTTATTGTTCATAAAGAGGCCAACGCATCAAACTGATTGATAGCCCCTCCTATCTCTCAGACACCATCTGTTGGATTTGGCACCTGTTGTTCGGTTGCCGAGGCTTCATTGGGCCAAGTCCCTCCACCTCTCTTGATAAGAGTACTGCGTTTCTTGAAAATAATTCTATAATTCTGCTATAGGAATGTCAATACAAAATATTAGAAAACCTAGTTGAATACTATGCAATATGTCGTTTAGATTAAAAGACTCCCTAAACCTAAAGTATTTTATGCCTAGTCAGTGAGAAATAGATGGCAATCCATTAATTTATTACAAGCTCCATTTCCTCATCATGAATTCAAGTGGGCCTCGATGATGTTTAGTCCTCCACCATACAGAAACAACGACACATCCTAAAAAATAACAGCAGGCATACAGCATGGAAAAAGCAAGTGTTTGGTTCTCCAGCTTTTGGCAAATAATTAGTATTCCAATGCCTATAACAACATGGCCAACATAATGCGTTAAAGACATTTGTCCTGTTAATATGAAAGATTGAATAACTTTATTTTTACATGTCTCTACAAGATAGATGGAGCCAACAATGATGACAATAGCCGAAGCCGAATTAGATAGGACATACATCATATTCGGTGGAATCGGTCCTGTATCAAATAAATACAATGCACTCTCTACATCTAATAAATGAATGGTTGTCATCTTAATGAATAACGTTGAACAAGTCTCAGTCATGATGACTAACAATAAACCTATCACCAGTAAGTTTTTTCTTAATGTATGATTTGTTAAATCTAATGTGCCCATTACCATACCTATCAGAAAGAAGCAAATCCAGGGGAATAGTGGATGATAGCCATTAAACATCAAATTTCTTATAAATCCTGCTGGTGTCCAAAAATCAAGATACTCTAGTAGCACATATGTTGGATGCCAACCAGCAAGGTAACTAAATTGAATTTGAAGCCATTGTGAAAGGATAAGGATGGCACCGATTATGAAGATCATCATTTTCTTGGATTGGGCAATCAACCAAGCAGCAACAAACATATACACGCCATAATAATGTAATATATCTCCTGTCCAGCCGATTGCATATAAAATTATCCCTATCGTAAATAACAAAAGCGCCCTCTTCCACAAAGTAAGTCGATTTTGACGAAGAAGGATTGGGTCCTTACTCTCTCTAGCCTGACGAGTCATTAAGGCTGTCCCTATTCCTGCTAGCATGACAAATACGGCCGAAGCACGTCCCTCGAAAAGATGTTGGAAGGCAATTAACCATGTTGAACCATTCGTTGTAGAACCTGTTATGACGCCAAAATTGACAATGAACATGCCAAGCATGGCGAGAGCTCTTGCAAAATCAAGACCTTCAATGCGCCGATCATCATTTCTTTTTGTCATCTTTGCCCCCTTGGATAACGCTATGTACAGCCTCCTTCCAAATAGCCCTATAGTTCAATTGGTTGCCTGTTAACATGAAATTACCGATATTATCATAGACGAGGGCTAGCATTTGTGCCTTCGCTTCTATATGGGGAGTATCCTCTAGCACGCCTAGCTGTACGCCATATCGTAGGATAGCAACAAAGCTCGTTAAAAAGCTGGTTTCTAGCTCTACTAATTGTCTTTTATAGTTTTCATCGCGGGCCGCTAATAGTACATATTGATTAAATATTTTATTAAAATAAGGGTCCTTGTCCTGTGCCTCAATAGATTTATAGCCTAGCTTAAGTAATTCCTCCTTAAAATTAGCAGAAGAAAGCTCTTTATAATCCACAGCAACATCATGTTGAATTTCTTTATACAATTCATCAAATATGAAAGCGATTAATTGATCCTTTGATTGAAAATAATAGTAAATGGCTGGTTTTGAAATACCGACCTCTGTAGCAATCATTGCTAAGCTTGTTTTTTCAAATCCATTTTCCGCAAACATCCCATAAGCAATTTCTATAATTTTGTGAAAAGTTTGTTCTTTATTTCCCATTATTACCCTCCTTTTTTACCGACCGTTAAGTAAATATTATAGGATGCTAACCTTTTAGACAAGAAAAAACTGTGTAGAAATATTTCTCTACACAGTTCACATTTATTGATTTTGTAAATACATCATTAAAGCTTCTGCTGTTTTTTGCTTGCCCATTACTTTAAGAGGCTGTCCATCAGCAGGTACAATCCAATGAGGTTCATCCCCCCCATATAAAGACTGAGAGCTATTTGCTACCATAAATTGTGCATTGGCTGTTTCCATACGCAGTCTGGCACGAGCTAACAAGAATTCCTCATCATTCGTTGCTTCGAGCTTAAAGCCTACTAACGTTACATTCGGTTGCCATCCCTTAATTTGACCTAATACTTTTGGTGCTTTTTTAAAATGAATAATAGGTGGTTCGTCAGAAGGCATTTTCCCCGTTTCCTCCATTAAATTACCTGATTGATCATATACTTTGTCAATGACCCAATCAGAGCCCGCAGCCGCCATAATAACGATATCGACATGTTGTTGTTGAACTGCATGACGCACCTTTTGTCCTAAATCCTCTATGCCTTCAAATTGTATCAATGTCATATCATTTTGGTTTTCTGGGAGCTGTGCAAAGTAACCATGCATGTATACTACGTTAGCGCCAGCAGCCAGCGCCGCCTCTGCTAAATAACACCCCATTGTGCCTTTTGATAAATTCGTATGACCTCGTACACGATCCCATTTTTCAAGTGTTCCCCCACTTGTAATGAGTACGGTTTTGCCCTGTAATGTCCACATACACTCACCTATTTTCTGAAATATATACAAATACTATTTTAACGTAATGTAAGGATAGGCTTCAATAGCCACTATTTTAGGGAGCTGTTTTGTTCTTTTAGCCAAGCACTTAATATCTCTGCAAATTTCTTTGTGACGGGCGAAGCATGGTGTTTCATGGCAATACCAATCGTTCGGTAGCCACCTTGCTTTAACGGAATCGCTCTCAATGTTGGCGGTAAATTTTGAATAACCAACTGAGGTAAAATACTGATCCCTAAATGATGAGAAATCATGGAAAGAATCCCTACCTCCTCGGAAAGCTCAAAGCGGATATTCGGCTTAACATGATATTGCTCTAATAGCACCTTGACATCATTTGTCCCTTTATAGGAAGTCATAATAAATGGCATATCCTCTAAATCTACGATATCAATTTCTGTCTTATCAAACAATGGACTTTTATCCGAAACAATACATAATAATGGGTCTTGTTGGAGCTCAGTGAACTGATATTGCTCTGACTTTTGACCATTCAAAAATCCTGCTTCTACTTCACCACTTAAAAGCCATTGTTCAATTTCATAGTAATCTCCCTCTCGTAACTCCACCTGTATCCCTGGAAATTGATTATCCATAATTCGAACAATTTCTGGCATCCAATTGGAAGAAATACTCGATATCACACCAATTCGAACCTTACCTCGTGTCACGCCATGAATGTGAGCTGCTTCCTGTTGCAATAATTCCTGAGCATCCAAAACCTGACGCATTGCCCTTAGCATTGTTTGTCCCTCACTCGTTAATGTCACACCCACACGACTTCGATGAATGAGCGCAAAGCCAAACTCTTTTTCTAAACTCGACACGGCATGACTCACAGCAGATTGTGTTAACCCTAGCGCATCAGCTGCTTTTGTAAAGCTTGCCACCTCTGCCACCTTTGTTAAAATCTCATATTTCACTAAGCTCATCCGCAATCCCTCTATATACATGAATTTTTTTAATCCTATTCATTATAAACATTCGTTTTACTAATCACAATACAAGATATATAGTAATTTTTAGTATAAAACTGTTTTAGTACACAGATGGTAGGTGAACATAATGAGTATCCAAGGAAAAGCAAATGTATTGATGGTTATTGTCACAATGTTTTGGGGGCTCTCTTATACCTTTATGGTCATGGGGCTAGAAACGTTGGCAGTTTATAATGTGGTGGCATTACGTTGTATCATCGCATTTTTTGTAGCAGGACTTATTTTTTACAAACGGATGATCAAAGTAAATGGTAAAACATTAAAATATGCGGCTATTCAAGGATTTTTATTATTCATTGTGTTCGCGTTAAGTTTATTTGGTTTACAATCTACTTCTGTTTCAAATGCTGGCTTCATCTTGAGCCTAACGGTCGTGTTAGTGCCGATTTTCAGCAGCTTTATTGAAAAAAAATTACCTTCTCGAGCAGTTAGCTTTGCGATCATTTGTACCATGATTGGTATTACCGTCTTAACAGCACACGGCTCATTCACATTCCATAAAGGTGATTTATTAGTAGCAATTGCTGCGTTATGTTATTCAATTTATTTACTTTTAAATAGCTCATTCACACGAAATGTAGAGTCCATTTCATACGGAATTTATCAGCTTGGCTTTGCTGGAATTTATGCACTTGTGTTAACCTTTCTATTCGAAACACCAACAATGCCAAATTCAGCGATATCCTGGATTGCTATTTTAGGGCTTGGCATCATCTGTAGTGCGTTTTGCTTTGTTGGTCAAACTGTTGCACAACAGTATACTTCTGCTACACATACAGGTCTTATATTCTCCTTAGAACCAATTTTTGCCGCTATGTTTGCCATGATGTTTATCGGAGAAGGCATAACAATGAAATTAATGATTGGTGGCAGCTTCATTCTTATAGGGAATTTAGTAGCACAATTAGAGCATTTCCATGTATTACGTTTTATGAAAAAGGATGCACAGGAAAAAGTCATACAATAATATAGTGCATATGAATAAAAAAGGAAGCTGAGAGTTATTTCTCAAGCTTCCTTTTCTACTATGTATTGAATTTATAGCACGATTACATGTAAAATAGTATAACTTTTACAGGGACGAAAATAAAGGAGATTCATACATGCAAATTCAAACCTTACATACGTCATATTATTTACCAACCAAGGATAATCAACCAATTCAAACACAAAACCTACTGGATTTAATGAGACATGTCGGTGGCCGTGAAGAGGAAGACGAAAAAAAGAACAAATCGAAAATTGAGGTCAGATACGAAAATGGCTATGTACGTCAATACCTTGTCAAACCAACAGGACAAAGGGTTCTCCTCATGGAAACCAAACAAAGCCTTGATATGAGAGAATCTACTAATTTACAAGACCTGCTTTCGCAACCTTTTAAAAAGAAAACAAGTGATCCTATTCTCTCAATACTAAATACGAAAAATAACATTTCTAAATATAAAGATGGCATTTAAAAAATAGCCCTTCTTTTCAAGAAATGCTAGATAAAATAATAGACAAAGTCGAAACAATCGACTTTGTCTATATTCAAACTAGCAAGGAATAGTCATATCTCGTTAGTTTGATTCATTATAAAAATCTTCTATATTGCTCTGCTTCTGCCATACGCTGTTGATTTCTTAAACGCTCCTCTTGCTCTTCAGCAGTCTCTGGATATGTTTGGAGTGTATCGACGTCATCCTCATGTTCTGCATATAAGACAATACTTCCTTGTTCTACAAGATGCGCATAGTAAGCGATTTGTCCCTCTGACAGATTAAATCGTTTTAAACCCTCTGTAACGGCTGAGTCGCCTGTAAACCAAGATTTAAATTGATCTACCCAATTTCCAGCCTCATGCGTTTGCACATCGGCATCCCATTTTACATCCTCAAACTGTTGGGGATCTCTCGCAATAATATGAATATCGTCTTGGTGATAACCTTCCATTCGCATATTCTCTAAAATGTGAAGCATTTCATCCCTTGTATGGGCCACCTCAATTTTTGGATTTTGTTCATTCATCATGTTCAATTCCTCCTATGTTGTATGGCTTACTAGGTAATTACCCGCACTACACACAAACAAACCCATTTTACTAAACTGTAATAATTGTTAAATTGCCTTAAACTACGTTGCTGATTTGACATAATAAGTTCAGGGCAGAAAAAAAGCATGCTGGAGAGAATTTCTTCTTCAGCATGCAAATTGTCAATTTTTACTTGTCAAGAAAGGCCTTTAACATCCATGTATGCTTTTCAAGAGACTGATACATGGCATTGAGTAAATCCTCTGTACGGTCGTCTCCTTCTTCTGCGGCTAGCTCCATTGTAGAATTTAAAGCTTTCATTAGCTTTTGGAAATCTGAGATTGTCGTTGCAACCATGTCCTCTGTCGTTTCTTCACCTGTTGCTTCATCTACATAGGATAGCTCTAGATGCTCTTTTAATGTTGCCACTGGCTTGCCATCCTTTGATAAAATACGCTCTGCTATTTCATCTAAATTCAATGTTGTTTCATTATATAGCTCTTCAAATTTTGCATGCAGTGTAAAGAAGGCTGGACCTGTGACATACCAATGATAATTGTGTAGCTTTGTATAAAGCACAGACCACGTCGCCACTAGCTTATTTAATTGTTTGTTTAAGTTTTGTGTCATAATCAATTTCTCCTCCAATATGTCTTGTTCTAGCCATTAGTATGAGTAATAAAAGATGTTGGCTATACACTCATTGTTCCCGACCGACAATATTTCAAACATCCTTCATGAGAAACGATTTAGAGTA
The DNA here is from genome assembly GCF_058797135.1 of Lysinibacillus sp. GW823-FHT02G10. NCBI lineage: Bacteria > Bacillati > Bacillota > Bacilli > Caryophanales > Bacillaceae > Lysinibacillus > Lysinibacillus sp. GW823-FHT02G10. The sequence goes on along the minus strand of NZ_JBXAJI010000001.1, from coordinate 612,523 downwards.
AGAATATTTCAACTATTCTATGAAATTATTTCACTTTCCGAAATAGTTTCGTTATAATGAAATCACTTATATGTAAAGGGGTGTCCATAAATGAAAGTTTTACCATTACGAAAAGATGTTGCAGTAGAGGAAACTTGGGATTTAACAGATTTATTGAGCAATGAGGCTGATTTTGAACCTACCTTAGCACAATTAGTGGAAGATGCACTTAGCTTCGAGCAACAATACAAAGGTACGATTACAAATGCACAAAAAGTAATCGACGTGTTAACAGCCTTTGAAGAGCTACAAAAAAAGTTTGTTCCGATTGGCACATATGCAAGCTTAAATCTTGAGACAGATCGCACAAATGATGTAGCACAAATGCGTGCGGCAAAGTTTGGTACAGCTATCGGAAAAGTCAGCAGTGCACTATCCTTCGTGCGCAGCGAGTTACTGGCATTGGATGAAGCTGTTTTACAAGAAGCAGCGACATTAAGCCCTCTTTACAAACGATATCTAGAGGAATTATTAAAACGAAAACCACACCAGCTCCATCCTGAAGTGGAAAAAGCGCTGGCAGCCTTCAGTGCCACATTTGACGCGCCATATAAAACGTACAATACGACAAAATTAGTGGACATGGATTTTGGCGAATTTGAAGCCAATGGCGAAAAGCATCCTCTTAGCTTTGTGCTGTACGAAAATGACTGGGAGTTTGAAGCAAATACAGATGTACGCCGTGCTGCCTTTCAAGCCTTTTCAAGCAAGCTACGCGATTACCAGCATACAACGGCACAAGTATATAACACACATATTCAACAAGAAAAAACAATGGCTGACCTAAGAGGCTTTAATTCTGTCATTGATTATTTACTATTTGATCAGGATGTCGATCGTTCACTTTATAATCGTCAAATTGATTTAATTACAAAAGAGCTTGCCCCACATATGCGTCGCTATGCAACGTTAATTCAAAAAGCCAACGGAATCGACCAAATGACATTTGCAGATTTAAAAATTGCACTTGACCCTGATTATGATCCAAGATTATCGATGGCTGAGGCAAAAGAATATGTTGAAAAGGCTATAGCCGTTATGGGTAATGACTATAATCAATTAATGGAGAGAGCCTTTAATGAACGTTGGATAGACTATGCGCCAAACAAAGGAAAATCTACAGGGGCATTTTGTTCAAGCCCGTATGGTAGCCATCCTTATATTTTAATGTCATGGAATGAACAAATGAATGAAGTCTTTACACTTATTCATGAGCTAGGGCATGCTGGGCATTTTGCAAATACGTATGAACATCAATCTTATCTTAATAGTCGTCCATCTCTATACTTTATTGAAGCGCCATCGACAATGAATGAAATGCTGTTAGCAAATTATTTACTAACACATAATGAAGATCTACGCTTTAAACGTTGGGTAATTTCCAATATTGTAGCGAAAACATATTATCATAACTTTGTTACACATTTACTAGAAGCTGCCTATCAACGCAAAGTATATGAATTAATTGATGCTGGAGAAGCAGTTAATGCAACCATCCTCAATCAATTAAAACGTTCCGTGTTGGAAGATTTCTGGGGCGATACAGTCGCTATTTCTGAAGGTGCTGAACTCACATGGATGCGTCAGCCGCACTATTATATGGGCCTTTATCCATACACATATAGTGCAGGGTTAACCATCTCCACACAAGTGTCTCAACGTATTTTAAAAGAGGGCGCTCCAGCTGTTGAAGATTGGCTAGCAGTTCTTCGGGCTGGCGGTACAAAATCACCAGTGGAGTTAGCGCAAATGGCTGGTGTTGATATTACGACTGACCAACCACTTCGTGATACAATTGCCTACATTGGCCATTTAATTGATGAGCTTGAACGTCTAACAGTGGAAATCGAAGCGGTTCAGCAATAATTTAACTAGAAAACGGTCCTGCCTATTCAAGGTATTGATCGTTTTCTTTTTTTAGTTCTAAGTATAAAAATACGTACATATACTAGAATCAGGGCGTCCCTCTATATTTTTTAGATATTTCAAAATAGACAATCATTTTTCTTCATACAAAAGTACCGTTATTATTAAGAGTACGCAAATTATTTAGCAATATACGATTAACAATGATTAAAGGAAGTGTTCTAATTATGGTAAAACGTAATGATCCATGCCCATGCGGTAGCGGCAAAAAATATAAAAAATGTTGTGAAGGCAAACAACAAGTAACAGTGGAAGCAGTACAAATCGAAGAATTAGAGCGTGTGCTACAAACATTTTACTTAGAATATCCAGAACGTAAAGATGTTCGTGCCTATATTGAGCATGTGGGCACATGGCAGCCTAAATTAGAGAGCGTTTTACAGCGAGAGCTTATTGAAGCCATCGCTTTAGACGACTTTTTCTTCCATCAAGAGCCATCTATTTGGAAAAATTATTTGAAGAAAACGAAGAAAAAAGCGGTAAGACCTTCTACAGTCAAAGTACTTGAAGATTGGTCTCAGCCTACTTTATTTATTGGTACGGTGTCTGTTGTTGAGGAAAAATATTTCAAGGCTAATCATATACTTACAAATGATGAACTTTATATTCGACGTGAAAATAACAAACCGATTCCTGAAGGTATGCATGTATTTGCCTTCATTTTACCAGATGGCACGAAGAAATCGGCTCATTATTTAGCTGTGTCTACACTGATTTTCTTCCCAGAGGATCATGCGAAGGTCTTTGAAGAATTTAAGAAGCGCTTTGAGGCTTCAGAGAAGAAGGTTGGCTCCTTCTTAAAAGAAGAGCACCTAGCATTTTGGGAGTTATTAGTATCAAATGGCTATAAAGGTGAGGAATTTTCAAACTTTGAGAGCAATGTCCTGACACAAGTAAAAGACTTCCTAGAGCAAAATGAGCGTGAAACAGCACCGATGCTTGAGCTTTTAGAAGACTATTTAATTGAAGGTCAACCGACTGCGCGTAAAGAAGCGGCCATTGCAGCTGGTGCTATTCGTTACGGTCAGGAAAAGGAGCTGTTTGAGTCCCTTTCTATGACGGTAAAAGAAATCGCTGCGACATTCGATATTTCGGCTTCCTCTCTTACAAAGTATTACCAAGATCTAAGCAGCTATGCTGAAACGAAATAATCTTGACAATTAAAGAAGCTACATGTACTAGCGTTTTGCTAATACATGTAGCTTTTTCTCATGTGTTTATTTGCTATAAACTTTTAAAAGTTCTTCCCCTAGGAACTGTAGCTTTTCTCCAACTGAACAGGCTTCAATGCAGAAACGATGAGCCCCTGGTTTACCACGTTCTTTACGTAATTGCTTAATCACTAAGCAATCCGAACAATACGTATCATGCAGTTCATCAATATCCTTCATAACCGTCACTTTATCCATGTTGAACTCTCGCTCCTTTCACGTCCAAAATTCACTTCCTACTATTATGAAGCGTTCAATTTCAACAAGCAACTATTTTGTTTACTTCCAACGTATTTTTTTCAAACACGAATTGCCCCACAAGGATGCTTTGCCCATAGCCTTGTTGTACAATTATAGAGAAGTCAAAACGCAAAGTAGGGATGATATGTTAGAGGTTTATATAGATGCTGCCAGTGCAGGAAATCCCGGGCCAAGTGGTATAGGAATATTTATTAAAGGTGAAGGTCACCAGATCCAAATCAGCGAGTATATTGGGGAAACAAACAACCATATTGCTGAATTTTCGGCATTGGTTCGTGCTCTTGAAGAAGCACAAAAGCTAGGCTCCCCTCTTGTCTCGGTGCGTTCAGATTCCAAAATCGTTGTTGCTTCTATGGAAAAAGAATATGTGAAAAATGAGGAATTTAAACCTTATTTAGAAAAAGCTTTAGCGCTTGCCACTAGCTTTGATTTATTCTTTATCAAATGGGTGCCCGACTCACAAAACAAAGCGGCCGATGCCTTGGCACGAAAAGCAATCCAAAGCAAAAATGGCTAGCCTCATTTCACAGGACTGTTCTATTGGAGCAGTCCCTTTTTCTTTTCCCTATTCTTTAGTTACTTACTATCCCCCAATTTCATAATTTTATGATATTCAAAAAAATGCTAGATAACGCCGCTCATTTTCTGATTAATCGAAAACGATATTGACATTGTTAGAGTACGATGTTATCCTTTAACACATTAGTAGTTTAGCAAACGAAAGCGTTAGATTATAGGGGGAAACTAAAATGAAACGTGTATTGACTTTATTTATGATGCTGACAGCTGTCATCGTTTTAGCAGCATGCGGTACTTCAAAAGAAAAGACAGCAGAAAAAGACGAAACAGCAGCAGATCAAGAAAAAATTATTATCGGAATTGACGATAAATTTGCACCAATGGGCTTCCGCGATGATAAAAACGACATCGTTGGATTCGATATTGATTTAGCTCGCGCTGCAGCAGAGCATATGGGCGTTGAAGCAGAATTCCAACCAATCGATTGGAAAACAAAAGAGGCTGAATTATTAAGTGGACGTATTGATTTAATTTGGAACGGTTATACCATTACAGATGAACGTAAGGAAAAGGTTTTATTTACAAAGCCTTATCTTGAAAACTCTCAAGTTGTGATAACAAAGGCAGATTCAAAGATTACGAAGCTAAGTGATTTAGCTGGACAAGAAGTAGGTATTCAATCCCTTTCTTCTGCAGCCGATGCATTAAACGGTAATCCAATTCACAAAGAAGTGAAAAAAATTACAGAATTTGCGGATAATGTTTTAGCATTATCAGACTTAAAAACAGGCCGTGTTGATGCTGTGGTAATTGATGCTGTAGTTGCAGAATATTACATGACACAAGAGCCTGACACATTCAAATTATTAGAGGAATCACTCGCACCTGAGCAATACGGTATTGGTGTGAAACCAGGAAATGAAGCCTTATTAGAAAAACTACAAGCCGCGTTAGACAAAATGAATGAAGACGGTACTGCGGCTGACATTTCAACAAAATGGTTCGGTGAAGATAAAGTATTAAAATAATGACAGGATACATCAACTGTAAGAGTTTCCTTAGCGGAACTCTTACTCTTTTTGGAGGGACATCGTTATGGCGGATTACTGGCAAACTATGATATTACCGATGCTAGAAGGAGCAAAAATGACAGTTTTACTGTTCTTCATTGCCATTCTGGTATCGATTCCATTTGGCTTTTTACTAACACTCACCGTAAAAAGTCGGATAAAACCACTCGCTTGGCTTGCACATACGTATATTTATATCATGCGTGGTACACCACTATTACTACAATTATTATTAATTTGCTTTGGTCTACCTATGCTGCCAGTAATCGGTGAATATTTAGTATTGGATCGTTTTGTAGCTGCATGTCTTGGCTTTATTTTAAATTATGCTGCCTACTTTGCAGAAATATTCCGTGGTGGTCTTCTTGCCATCGATAAAGGACAATATGAGGCAGCCCAGGTACTCGGCTTATCCAAATGGCAAACGACGACACGTGTTATTTTGCCACAAATGTTTCGTGTCGCCTTACCCGCTTTATCAAATGAATCCGTTACACTAATTAAGGATACAGCCCTACTTTATGCAGTTGCTGTTCCAGAATTACTACATTTTGCGCAAACAGCTGTCAATCGTGACTTCACAATTACACCGTTCTTTATTGCTGGTGCAATTTACTTAGTCATGACCCTTGTCTTGACGGTGTTCTTTAAATGGCTAGAAAAACGCTTTAAATTCGAATAGAGGTGACACATATGGCATTAATGGAAGTAACAAATTTGAAGAAATCTTTCGATCAGGTGGAGGTTCTGAAACAAATTACATTTTCGGTAGAGAAGAATGATGTCATTGCAGTTATCGGTCCCTCTGGATCTGGGAAAAGTACAATGCTTCGAAGCTTAATACATTTAGAAGAAATCGATGGTGGCAGTATTGTAGTAGATGGCGATTATTTAGTGCAAGATGGTCGATATACAAAGCCACAAGACATCAAAGCAATCACAGCTAAAATGGGAATGGTCTTTCAACACTTTAACCTGTTCCCCCACTTAACCGTTCAGCAAAACCTTGAAATGGCACCAAGCTTATTAAAAGCAGAATCGGCAGAAGCCATTACAAAACGCTGTCAAGATCTACTACAAAAAATCGGTCTTGCCGACAAGGCCAAGGCTTATCCAGCTAATCTTTCTGGCGGCCAAAAACAGCGGGTAGCAATTGCACGTGCCCTTATGATGAATCCTCAAATTTTATTATTTGATGAGCCTACCTCTGCCTTAGATCCTGAGCTGACAGGCGAAGTATTAAAGGTTATGAAAAGCCTAGCAGAGGATCAGATGACGATGATTGTGGTAACACACGAAATGGGCTTTGCACGAGAGGTAGCAAACAAGGTCGTCTTTATGGATGGTGGTCAAATTATCGAATCCGATCATCCAGACAACTTCTTTACAAACCCTCAAAACGACCGTACAAAGGCATTTTTACAAAAGAATTTTAACTAAGTTAAGGGAGAGTTGGCTTATGCCGCTCTCTTTTTTTATCTTCTTTACGTACACAAAAGGAATAGGACTCGCATGTATCCTATTCCTTTATTACATTATTCATTTGGAAATTTCGGTAGGTAAATCATGACCTTAAATAAATCACCATCTACTTGAACTAAGAATTTGCCATTCTGGATGTGAATAAGGCTTTCAGCAATCGACAACCCTAATCCGCTACCTTGACTTGATCTTGATTCGTCACCTCGTTTAAAGCGTTCCATTAACTCATCAACTGAAATATTTAATTCATATGCTGAAATATTTTTAAATGTCACAAGTATTTCATTCCCTACGTCTTCAACACCAATATATACCCTTGATGTAGGCAGTGCGTATTTAAAAATATTCGAGAATAAGTTTTCGATGGAACGCCATAGGAGTTTACCATCAGCCTTCACATACACTTTTTCTGTTGGATGGGCTAACTTAAAATCTAATGACGAGGCTTCAATTTTTTCATCCATTTCTCCAATTCCTTGCGTTAGTAATGAGACGATATCAATCCGTTCTAACTGAACAGGTATACTACCACTTGATGCTTTAGCCGCTTCAAATAAATCATCCGTTAAAAGCTTGAGTCTTTTCGATTTTTGATCTAACACATCTACATATTCTTCAATCATTTTAGGATCGTTTTCTAATTTCAATAAATCAACATACGTAATAATTGACGTTAAAGGCGTTCTAATATCATGCGAAACATTCGTAATAAGTTCTGTTTTTAAACGCTCACTCTTGATTTCACTATCCACTGCCTTTTTTAACCCATCTGTAATACGATTAATATTTTCTGCAAGTTGATTAAACTCCCCTTTTCCGTCAACTTCAATTCGATGATGAAGATCTCCATTTTTAATTTGCTCTACGCCCTCTTTAATGCGGTTAAACGACTTCACCTTTCTCATTGCCAACCATGCAGCAATCCCCATCGTAATAGGAAACATGAAAAACGTAGCCGCTACTACTAATGGATAGCCAATAATTAGCAGCACAATTTTGACGCCTGTACTGCCACTGTCAAAAACATGTTTCAGCAAAATAAATAGCTTTTTGAAAAGTTGATAGAGGAGTGTATGCTGAAATAACGTTCTATTTTTAATATGCTTTACGAGTGATAAAATCAATAGTAAGCCAATGATAAAAATAGGCACGGTGAAGAACATGTACATATCACGGAAGACTTCAACAATCATGGCGATCCACATCGCTGTTAAGCAACCGATAAGCACAATATTAAGATCATTATAAAGTTTATCTATGACATGGAAATGAATTTCTTCTTTATCAAATGGCGTTCTTCCAATAACTATGATTAAATACACAAAACATAAAATAAACCCTGCTAGAAATACTATCCATTCATTCAGAAAACCTTGGGCAGCCGCTTTATCTTTTTCCCATTCCGATATTTTTTGCTGTAGGTAAGAATTTTTAAACCCCACATAAATAACATCTGTTTGTGGGTTCAACATGTTAACTTCGTGTGTAAAGTAATCCAAGTATTGACTTTCTTTCACTTCATTTGGGTAAAGTTTTTGTTGATAATCTTCAAATAACATATAGGCATCAAAGGATTCAAATTGCTCTTTCTTTGTGAGATCACTATTGGAGAACTTATGTTCACCGTCACTCGCATAAAACACAATTCCTTCATAGGCTTCGAGCGAACTGCGTAATTGATAAAAATTTCTTACCTGTTCTGTCATACTTTCTTCTTTTGTTCTAGCAATGTCTTTTGCATATTTTTCCTGATAGATGTGCTTATTTTCCTCTTCACTCAAATTAGGATTATATCTGTAAGAATTGCGAAAATCATAATATAATTCCTCTTCGATTCTTCTATTATCCTCTTCTGTTAGTGTCTTCCCACTTAAAATATATTCTTCACTTTTGTATTTTCCGATTAATTGCGCTAAAGGAGCAATAATGCTGTAACTTTCATCTGCGAATGCTCGACTTTCAAAATAGTTATCTTGATTTATACTACTAAGATGAATCTCATTAAATTCCATGTTAATCATTACTCTCGCTATACCAGTTAAACAAGCGACAGCAATTAGAAACACAACTACTTTCGTAATAAGTGCATGACTAATACTTCTCAACTTTCTCAACCTTATACCCAACTCCCCATACAACTTTTAAATACTTCGGCTCTTTTGGATTAATTTCAATTTTTTCTCGAATCTTTCGAATATGAACCGAAACCGTATTTTCAGGATTAATAGCCCTGACATTCCATACCTTTTCATAAATTTCTTCAATCGTGAATACTCTTCCAGCATTGGCTGTGAGAAGCTTTAAGATTTTATATTGCACTGGTGTCAAATGAACCTCTTGTTTATCAACAGTAATGATTTTCTGTTCATCATCAATCACAAGACCACCCGTTTGAAATACAGCACTACTCCTCTCAAGACTTCCAAAGGTCGTATACCTTCTGAGCTGCGATTTCACTCTAGCCACAAGTTCTAATGGATTAAACGGCTTGGCCATATAATCATCTGCTCCGATATTTAATCCCAGTATTTTATCATAATCCTCTGATTTAGCAGAAAGCATAATTAACGGAATCATATTATCTTGCCGAATCTTCATCGTCGCCGTAATCCCATCCATTTTGGGCATCATAATATCCATAATAATAAGATGAATAATGTGATCTCGAATAAGATCGATTGCCTCTATCCCATTGTAAGCTTTGAATACTTGATAGCCCTCATTTTCTAAATAAATGCTAATCGCCCTAACAATTTCTTTATCATCATCACAAATCAAAATGTTCAACTACATTCACTCCTCCACCGCTTTAGGTTCATGTCAATCACCCCTATAGGATTCGTATAAGGATATAATACTAATTAAATCTTAACAAACTCAGACATCAATTCTTAAGATTTTCTTAGTGTTTTCCTTTATGCACACTTCATGTCAAATACAAATTCGGAAAAATTGAGGAATACAATAAAAAATGGAGAGCTGGTTTGAGCGGCTCTCCTTTAATCGTCAAATATACATTTCATATTATTCAGCCTGAGATTTCAATCAAAATAGGTAGGTAAATGTAGATTATTTAAATGACCAAAAGCTAATTTTACTTGTGATTCGGTATTTCTAGCCATTGAGATGGTGGCTGAGGGTAGCACTTCTTATCAAATACACTTATGAGTTTGATTGCTTTTACATCAAATCCCGATTCTTCTTTCGTTTCTTTGATTGCTACTTCACTAGGTGTAAAGCCGATGTCGCCCCAGCCACCTGGTAATGACCAATCACCATCCATTTTTTCTTTAACCATTAATATTTTATTGTCCCTAAAAACCACCGCCCGAATATCTATTTTTGGGGTCGCATAACCCGTCTCATTAGCAAATAAATCACGTATAACTGTCTTATCGATATCTGTAGGGTGTGCTATAATGCCAACGCTTATTTCTCTTAATGATTCAAACCCTTTCCAAGTCATAAATATCCTTCGAATAAGTTAGTCCTGCCTGTGCAATTGATTGTGGCTGTTTTGCCCACTCAAGCCATTTAGGTTCCATATATTTTGTTTCCCAAAAATTATTGTAATCAATGACAATTAAATTTACATTATTTGAAAAAAACCGTTTATCCATGTTATAATTCTTAGTGAAGATGTATATAAGTAAATAAGACCATTGGTGCTGGAACACCAATGGTCCTAGTAACAAGATGAATCGCTTCAAAGGCGATTTGCAAAGTGATGAAAGTAAACCATCTCACATGCTGGCGAGGCAGGGGCGGTTTACTTTTTTTGTGTAAAAGTAAATGACAATGCAAGTACAGAAACAATAAGTGTTGAAAGACTTATCGCAACCATTATTGCTTCAAAAATAGTCAAAGGCATCAACTCCTTTCTCTTCCATAAGTTGAATGAGATAGGTTAATATTGTGCCAACCGCCCATGAAACCTCTATCTAGTTACTCTCTTATTATACCATATTTTGGTCTAAAACGGCCACGCTACATGATTGCCTATAATCATAAAAACAGTTGGGACAGGCCCAACTGTTTTACTATATATTCACTATTTTTTTCGGTTTCATCTTTGCAAGTCGTAATAGATAAATAATAAAGACAACCCCTAGTAAGCCTGCACCTGACAAGTAAACTGAAGCATAGCCTGCCTGCACGGCTACCATTCCTAAAATATAAGAACCTAGTGCGATTCCAAGGTCAAACATCGTAAAATAGGTTGCTGTAGCATAGCCACTTCGCTGGATGGCTGTGGATTGAACGGCTAATGCTTGCAAGCTTGTCGTCACAGCACCATAGCCGAAACCTACAAAAATAGCAGCACTCAAAAATAATACGGGCCCCTCTACAAAAGCGAGCATAACGAGCCCGATGGCGAAGGAGATAATGCCGGGAATAATAACAAATTGTGGTCCCTTCGTATCATAAAGTTTACCTGTGTACGGACGCGTAATTAACATGGATGCAGCAAACACCGCATAAAAAAGACTGGCCACAGCCATTAAATCCTTTTGCTGTGCATAGACCGATAAAAAGGATAAAACACTGGCATACGAAAAGGCTACTAAACTAGCAATCGCAGCAACAGGTAACGCTTTTCGCTCAAACAGATCATCAAATTTAAAGGTTAGTTTTCCTTCATGTGCAGGTTTCGGTAAATCATCAGTATTGACCGTTAACGCTAGAATTCCTCCTGCTAGAATACAGATACTCATAACGATGAACAATACGTTAAAGGTACTATATTGTATTAATAATAGTCCGATAAATGGACCAATAACGACAGCTAGATTTGTAGACATCGTGAAATAGCCAAGGCCTGCTCCTTTTCGTTTAGCTGGAACGATATCAGCTGCTAAAGATCCTGCAGCTGTTGTAATAATACTAAAGAAAATCCCTTGTATAAAACGTAGACCAAGTAAAAGGCCGAATGGATGAATAAATAAATATAAGACGGTACATATAAAATAGCCCACGATTGAGAGGACTAACAGTTTTTTCTTACCAAATACATCCAACAGTTTTCCTGAAAACGGGCGTACAATGATAGCTGACAATAAAAAGCCAGACAATAGAAGCCCTGCCTCCTTATCTGTCTGATGTAGCTCCCCTATTGCATAAAGCGGCAAAGTCGTTACAAGTCCATAAAATACAAAAAAAACTGAGATATTCGTTAAAAATAGACTAATGAAACGCTTCGTCCATATTTGTGTATTCTCTTCTTGCTGCATGTCCATCAACCTTTCATTTTTTCCAATAGCTTCAAAAATTGCTCTTGTTCTTCGGCAGTTAAAGAACCTACCATTTCCTCCTCAAACGCTCGAATAGTCGCTGTAATGGCTGGTAGGCGCTCCTCTGCTTGTGTGGATAAAGTCACTATCTTTTCTCGTTTATCCTCACCATCTAATCGTTGTACCCAGCCCAATGCCTCAAGCCTTGTAATCGCCCTGGTGATACTTGGCGCTTCCACATTTAAATATTTCCAAATTTGCGTCAGTGTCATCGGTCCATTTTTATGTAAGCAATATAAAATGGTCCACTGAGAACTATATAAATGATGCTGCTTCAGCACTTCATTTAAGCAATTAGTTAAATAGCGATTTTTTTGGAATAAAGCATGGAAAATTGGATTCATCACTATCTACCTCCTAAAATTATTTACCTAGCTAAATAAATACTATACGCTTCATTTTTTTCTTTGTAAAGGAAGTAATTTGCCAAGATGGCTTGACCAGCAGCAGGAAATTTTTTGCATGTGTCGAATAAAAGTTAATAAACTTTCAATGTAAAGGAGATGGAATCATGGGGAAAAAAGTTTTAATACTTGCAGGAGATGCCGTAGAGGCTTTAGAGATTTTTTATCCTTATTATCGTTGTCTTGAGGCAGGCTATGATGTCACAATTGCAGCACCATCAGCTAAGAAATTACAAACTGTACTACACGATTTTGTAGATGGCGTCGATACATACATCGAGCGACCTGCCTATGGTTTAGAGGCACATGCTTCTTTTGCTGATGTTGATCCAACCCATTTTGATGGATTGATTATTCCTGGTGGTCGTGCGCCAGAATACATTCGTTTGAATGAGCATGTGCCATCACTCGTATCCCACTTTTTCGAAACGAATAAACCGATTGCAGCCGTTTGTCATGCGGCACAAATTTTCGCAACGATTCCTGAAGTGCTAAAAGGACGTGAGCTGACAGCCTATATTGCTTGCAAGCCAGAGGTGCAAGTGGCTGGCGCTACTTATATTGATGCCAATCTTCATACAGATGGCAATTTAGTAAGTGGACATGCATGGCCTGATTTGCCAGGCTTGATGCGTGCGTTTATTCAAAAGCTTGAAAATTAAATGAATGAGGATGCCTTTTCTGGGCATCCTTTTTTTCATGACGTGCTTTCTTGTAATTCAATTTTTTCTACCTTTTGTGTTGCACTTTGATAACTAATTCTTACATAGACACAAAATTCCTTATCGGGTTGCTTGAGCCAAAGCTTAAACTTTTCGATTGTTGACGCCCCATGTACTTCTTTACCCTCATGCAAATAATCGATAATTTTGGCTGAAGGATATTTTGCCTTTACCTCTTTGATGGCCATTTGTCCCCATTTGGCATAGGCTGGAGGTGTTTCTTGTTGTGCATTTGCGACCATTGCTGTTTGTATGAACACAGTAAGACAAACAAGCACAATCCCAAGTAAATATAACTTCCTCACTTGAATCACTCCTTTAAAAAAATAAGCGCTCCAAAAAGCTTTGGAGCAGCTTGTCTTTATTGCTTTGGCTGTTGAGGGTTATTATGAATGACCTGGTTAAACTCTGCTGAGTACTCTTCACGATCATTCTTTTTATGTGTATCTTCCTTCTTTTTCTTTTTAAAGCTTGTTTTTCTCTTTTTTGCCATGATTTGTACCTCCGTTATTTCGTTTTATTGGACTGCTGGTTTTTATCATGATTCGTTTTATTGTTTTTATTTTTAGCTTTTGCATCAAATTCTGCTGCGAATTCTTCGTTTAAGTTGTCATTCGGATTGTTGTTATTGCTATTACTTCGATCAAGATCCTTACTTTTGTAAGTACCAAAAGGATTATGCGTTCGCATATTCATGGTTTTACTGTTATTTCGATTATTACGTTTCCCCACGTAACATCACCTCCTGCACATAATTTGTTCAAATTGAGGCGTTACTATGTAGGTCAGTTTCTTCGCTAATTGTAAAAAAATGAACATGACTAATATGTATTAGTCATGTTCATTCATATTTCGTCCCTAGACAATTGTATATTCTGTAATGTTCAGCAATGCTCCGACAGCGCCTGAAAAACCATGATCGTTAATAAAGACAGGTGTATGCTTTTTCGTACGTGTATAATTTGCAATCACACGGGCAAGATGAGCATTATTGCTGAGAGTTGATCCAATATAGACAATATGCTGAGCCTTTTTTTCTTCCGCATATTGAATGCTAAGCGTGGTAATAACTTCACCTACTAGACCCTGAACCGTCGCTATAATATCCTCTGCAGGATGTTTCATGGACTGGGTAATGCCTACTTTCCCAAAATTACTTGCAGTTAAATGACCATCAATAGGTGTATCCATGCCCTGATAAATGTCCTTAACTAATAAATCAATGCTCTCACGATGGCCCTTGTCAGCCATTTCTCGTATTTCATTGTAATCTGTAATCCCTGTTGTAAGCGCTGACAATCCAATTAACGTCCCACCACCAACGCCTGTCCCGCCAACGCGAATATGGGTATTGCCCTCCATGTAATGAATGGAAGTGCCTGTCCCGATATTGGTAATCATGCTACGCTCAAAAAAGTAGCCTTCTTTATTTAGTAAAAATCGGACACCCTTTAATGTTGCTTCAAATTCCACTATATAATGAATCGATTTCATTGGTTTAATGACATCAAGTAATTGCTCTGTACGTCCCCCCGTAACACCAATATCCTCAATATCTGGATGATCGATAATCCATTTTTTTACAGATTGCAGATCATTAGACGGAAAGGTTGTTAAAACAAGTTCATTGTGTTGATCTAAATAAGCAACCTTTGTCAATGTGCCGCCTGCATCAATACCTATAGCCTTTGGCATACAATTCTCCTTTGTTTTTATTACGCAACTTTGTCATATAATGATTGCAGTTTACGCGAAGATTAAGGCAACTATTAAAGTACATGCCCTCTTTGGTACGAAGGATTTTGCAAGGAGTTTTGTGTGCCAAAATCCTGACCAATTAATTTGTTCGTACAAAAGCTAAACGCTCAGTACAATCCCCCAAATTGTGTAATGACATTTTCGCCCTTTCTAAACTTTAACGCTGTTGAAATGATTGTGCAATAACTTCGTAAACTTTCATGAAAAAATCATGGAAAATATCAAATTTTTTCTATATGATAGCTGAATTTTAATGCATTTCTAAAGCTTTATTATCATTCTACTAAAAAAATAAAGCTTTGTTAAAGCATAATGCTGTTTTTGAAATTTAACGAATATTCTAAAGCGGAATATGAAGATTTATATAAACAGATTCCAGGAGAGCACTCATTAGTGCTTGAAATGAAGAGATTAGCTATGCACGATGCCTATCATATTAAGGCGCTTTGGGTGGTTCATGAAATAGTGATGGGAGAGTCCAAATCGGACGTTCCACTATTTAAATCTTGAAATGTAAAAAAAAGTGAAAATGCACTGCTTGAACAGGCACTTTCACTTTCCTAAAACGATTAATTAGCGTGCTGAATAGCCACCATCAATGACAAGCTCGGCACCTGTAATGTAAGAAGCTTCATCAGATGCTAAAAATAAAATAGCATTCGCTACTTCTTCTGGTTGGCCAAGGCGACCCATTGGTGTTGCTCTTACTAACATATCCATTGCTTCTTTTGCTTCTGATAATTTAGCAGTCATTGGTGTTTCAATGACACCAGGGAATACTGTATTGACACGAACATTGAAAGCACCAAGCTCTGATGCCGCTGCACGAGCAATCGCACGTAAAGATCCTTTAGAGGCTGTATAGGCATTAAAGCCAGCGCCAATAATTGCAGTGTAAGAGGATGTATTAACGATAGAGCCTTTCCCAGCTTCTTTCATATAGTTAGAGGCATGTTTAATGCCCAGGAAAGGTCCAAAGGCATTGATATTATGCATGATTGACCAATCCGCTTGTGTAATTTGATCTGGCCCTTTTTCGGATGAAATACCAGCATTGTTAATTAAAATATCAATGCGACCATATTTCTCCACAATGGCTTTCGTCACTTCTGCCCAGTTTTCGTCAGAGGAAACATCTAATTTCATCCCCTCTACATGGTCAAGCTCAGAAATTTTTGCTAGGTTATCTTCATTAATATCAGCTGCAATTACCGTAGCACCCTCTTGGGCAAACAATTTCGCCATTGCTGCACCCATACCAGATGCGCCACCAGTAATCATCGCAATTTTGTTATCTAAACGTCCCATTTTTCTAAACTTCCTCTCTTCTGTAATGTGGTTTAACTTATACTTTCGTCCACAAAGAAAGTATAAGCTTAAATAGTTTACTATTAAACTATATCACTTTTAGGAAACGTTTTCAAAGAATATCTCTCTAAATATGAACAATCTGTTTTATCTTTCCCTATTTTTACGATACGATATACTATAGATGTGGAACCATTTGAACGGAGGAATACAAGTGAACGAGCAAAAAAGACTTTACAAAGAAGCGATGCAGGTTTTGAAAGATACAAGCCGCACGTTTTATATACCTATTACATTTTTAAAAAATGATTTAAAGATATCAGTGGCTGCAGCCTATTTAGCAATGCGTGCTATTGATGAAATTGAAGACCATGAAGAACTTTCTAATGATGTAAAATTTGATTTACTGTCAGCTACGAGTGAATTACTAAAGGACAATTTCAATAACGAAGCCTATCAGTCATTACTTGCACCTTATGCAGAGCTATTACCTGAAGTATCCCTTCGTTTAGCAGATTGGCTGACATTTTGCCCTGAGGAATCCAGAAAAATTGTACAGGCTTCCACAAGTGAAATGGCTTTTGGGATGGCAAAATGGGCAAAGGCGAATTGGCAGGTCCGCACACGTGAGGATTTAGACGATTATACATACTACGTGGCTGGGCTTGTAGGGACGATGCTGTCTGAGCTTTGGGCATGGGGTGCAGGCGTTCAAACGGATCGCGAGCTAGCAATAGGCTATGGCCGTGGATTGCAGGCTGTCAACATCTTACGTAATCAGCATGAGGATTTAGATGAACGTGGTGTAAGTTTCGTACCAGAGGGATGGACACGCGAGGATTTATTTGCGTATGCAGAAGAAAATTTAGCCAAAGCAGATTTATATATGAAGGATATCAATAAACGTACTATTCTGCTATTCTGTCGCCTACCACTTGCCTTAGCGCACAAAACACTAAAGGCAATGCAAGAAGGACGAGAAAAAATGACTCGTGCTGAGGTAGAGCAAACTGTTGAAGAGGTACAGGCAGACTAACATGAAAAGCCCCAGTAAACGATTACTGGGGCTTTTCTTATTTATATCGCATCAATAAATCTTACAATTAATTCATAGCTGAAATAGATGGATAGCATCGATAACAACATCAGTACGATACCTTCTACCTTGCTACCAGTTTTCGTTGTAAGTGGAAAACGAATGGAGACAGTTGCAGGGAAAAATAGTTTAACCCCTTTTTTTGTACACATATCAAGTATGATATGACTAGCCATCCCGATAATTACTCCAATAGATATCGCTCGATAGGGAATTAACATATGTAATAAAACCATCATGCTTATTAAAAACAACAAACTATGTGTAAAGGAACGATGTCCAAATACTGTAGTCACTAGCTTCGCGATGAGGGGAAATGTTCGACCTATTTTACTACCTCTATGACAAATATCTGGAAGTAACGCACCAATAACCCCCGCACCAACTAAGACAAGTGGGTTATCATTTGAAAACTGTGCAAAGGCAAGACTTGCTGTAATGCCCCCAACGATATGGGTATTCCCTTGCATAAATTACTTCCACTCCTTTTCTCTTATTTTTCCTTCTTAATGTAACATAATTCGACACAAAAGGGAACATACATTCCGAACGTACGCTCGAAACTTTTTTCCTCTCTGATTGTATAGCTAGTTAAATTATGGATAAACATAGTGATGGAGGTTAAATATGAGAGCATATAAAGGAATACTTTTTATTTTCATCATTTTGTGTGGTAGTGCTTTGCTTTGGTATTTTAGCAAACCTATGGCACCGATCCATCCGTTGAACACACTAAGTCATGTCATTGGAGGCTTAGCCTTAACTTGTTTATTTCTTGTATTCTTATTAGCTACAAGAATAAAAATGTTGGAGCGTTGGTTTAGTGGTCTTGAGCATGTCTATTTTTATCATAAATTACTAGCAATCCTTTCACTTGTATTAATTCTTATTCACGGGCAATTACAAAAAATGATTCCTGATGAAGAGCTAACACAACAAACGCCACTCAACGAATTCGCAAAAGATCTTGGCGAGCTTGCTCAATACGGCTTTATCTTCCTAATCATTCTTGCCTTTATTGCAAAATTCCTGAAGTACGAGCATTGGCGCTGGCTTCATCGATTATTACTTGTGCCCTATACACTGGGTATTTATCATGCTTATTTTTCTAGCCACTATGATTTATTACAGCCCTCAGCTTTAGGGATTTTTACAGCATTAACAACTACGATTGGATTTATGTCAGCCCTTTATATGCTGACAATGTATCAGGATATGTTCTTTCCCTATAAAGGTCAGATTTCATCCATTCAAAGGCTGACCCCTGAGATATTGGAAATTAAGTTGAAGCTTACAAAACAGCTGGATTATCGACCAGGACAATTTCTCTTTCTGAAAGTCTTTCAAGAGGGTATCGAAAAAGCACCACATCCCTTCTCTATTTCTGGGGGGTGTGGACAACAAATCAATCTTACGATGAAAGCTATTGGAGATTATACCAAACAGGTCTACAACCTTATTCAGGTCCATACAGAGGTTGCTGTAGATGGCCCCTATGGTCATTTTGACTTCGGCAACGGGAATGCACAGCAGCTATGGATTGCAGGTGGTATGGGCATCACCCCATTTCTTGCCTATTTACACACGAAGACTGATAAGAAAATTGACTTATATTATTCTTTTCACGGGCAAGACAATGTCATCTACAAAGATTTTTTAGAGGATTATGCACAAGCAAATGACCATTTTACTGTCACATTTATAGATACAACACAGCGAAATAGACTCTCTGTTGATGAGTTATCCATCTCTCCACAAACTAGTATTTATATATGTGGACCAGAAAAAATGATCAAGCATTTCAAATCGGCTGCACCTAAGAAAAATGTACAGTGGGAAGCTTTTTCATTTAGATCTTAAAAAGGTGTACACCTAAATCTAGATGTACACCTTACCATTAAATCGTGAATTTAGTTGCTTCTTCTTGCAGATTTTGAGCAAGTTGTGCTAACTGCTCAGAGGCTACAGACATCTCATTCATTGTCGATGCCTGCTCCTCCGTGATGGCCGATACATTTAATGTATGATCATTTGTTGCAAGTGCCTGTTTGCTAATTGCCTGTACTTTTTCGGTTACTGCCTGCAACTTTTCAAAAGCATCAGATGTCGTTTTGCTTGTCTTTTGCATGGTGTTTTGGAGACCTTCAGTTGCACTGGCAATTGTATCGAAGGTCATGCCTGCTTGTTGAACAGAGCCAATGCCTTGATGAGCTATTTTCCGACTTTGCTCCATCATCTCTACCGCGTCATTCATTTGTTCCTGAATCGTCTGCACAACCTTTGCAATATCTAACGAAGCACGGCTAGTTTGTTCGGCTAGTGCTTTAACCTCTCCTGCAACAACGGCAAAGCCTTTCCCTGCTTCCCCTGCTCGTGCTGCCTCAATGGCAGCATTAAGTGATAGTAAATTAGTTTGGTCGGTAATAGCCGAAATGAGCTGACTCATCTGCTCTATTTGAATCGAATGCTCCTTCAAGCCATTCACCAGATTGGCACTACTGTCAACCTGTGCATGTAGGTGGACAATATCATTCACGAAACCATGTATTTTTTGTGATCCGCCAGTAGCGAGTTCAGAGGTTTTTTGCGATTGTTGGACTGCTTCATGTAAATCGTCCATGGCGGTCTTCATATCCCCACCTAGTTGTGTTGTTACTTCCTCTAACTCCCCACTCACCTGTTGTTGTGAACTCGTATTTTCTGCCACCTCTTGCATAGAAATAGCAACTTCTGTGACAGTTTTATTGACCTCTTGCACACTTGCCGTTAATTCCTCTGCAGTAGAAGCAACTGTCTCGGTTTCAGCTACAATGCGCTGCATCATCGAACCTAATGCTTCCACAGAGTCATTATAATACTGCGCCATTTCACCAAACTCATCCTTTGTATGAACGGCCATTTGTTGCGTTAAATCACCCGTAGCAAGATAGCCTAAATGAGTATTCATCGTTTTCACTTCCCCACGGATATAACGAGCAAGGAAATAAATACTAATTGCGATAAGTAAAATAAGAATGACACTGATCACGATTTGCTGTTGAAGCATTGCCTGTATTTCGCCGTAAAGCTCAGTTGTCGGAACCAGTAAAACTAACTTCCACGGCATATCTTGTATTTGCATAAATTGTAAGGTAAAATCACTACCCTCACTGCTTGTATGTATTAACTTTTTTTGATCAGAAATCTGCTCCACAGGCATGTTCAACAACTGCTGGATCGTTTCTTTATTCACTTTATTTACATCAGGGTGCGTTAAAATTTTGCCACTATCATCAATTAAAAATGCATAACCACTCTCTCGAATTTTCACGTCAGAAACAATGGATTGAATTGAATCTAATACATAATCCCCTGTAATAACGCCAATGGGCTTAGAATCTTTGACAATTTGTGTACCAAATGAGATAAACATTTCCCCAAGAGCTTCATCAAAATAAGGTGCTGTATGAACTACCTTATTAGATTGGATACTATTGCGATACCATTCTTGCTCGTGAAAATGATAGGCAGGATCTTCATAAGCATCCGTAGAGACAATTTTCCCCTCTTCCTTATAGGCATAAGGCCCAAAAATCCCCCCCTTTTCCACTTCCTCCTCTAGCCATAATCCCATACCATACGTTTCCTTATTGAAAGGCAATAGCTGCTGTACGTAGCGAATAAATTGCTCTCTGGTCATCATACTGTCAGCCGATTCTATTGTTGTCTTTGCACTATTTATGAGCTGAATGTGTGCATGCAATTTGCCCTCGACGGAACCTGCAACGTCATCCGCTAGTATAGACATTTCATTTTCAATAGAGCTTTCAAGTTCATTGGATACGTTCAAATAGTTAAGGAAGGTCATACCACCTAAAAAAACAGTGATGACAGGAATAAGCATTGCGATTTTTGCCATAATATTTAAATTTCCTAATAGCTTTTTCATTCACCTTCACTCCATATCTATTATTATTGCTCTATTCCATCTCTAGTATAAATGGATTATACCTACAAAAATATGTTTTTTTTGTAACTTTTAAATCCTAGATTCAAGACTCTTTAATTCGAGCAATTTACTTGGAAAATGAATTCATTTATCGTATAGTAAAAAACGCATCATACCATGAAGGAGACAAAATAATGACAGTGACAAAAAGTTCTTTAACTAAAGTTATGCACGAGCGTAAATCCGTTCGTAAATACGATGAAAACTTTAAAATCCCGCAGCAACAATTAGAAGAATTACTTGTAGAAGCAACGTCTGCTCCATCGTCTAGTAACCTACAGCCTTGGCGCTTTTTAGTAATTCAGGATGAAGCGGTCAAAAAAGAGCTACGTGCTATTGCCAATAACCAAGAACAAGTAGAAACTTCCTCAGCAATTATTGCCGTTTTAGGTGATACAAAGATGTACGAAAATGCCGAGGCTATCTATACAAAGAACTTCGATCTTGGCTATATCAATGAGGCAACAAAAGATTTAATGATTAACAACTCAATCAATCTATATTCTCAACTTCCCCAAGAAGTGTTAAAAAATATCGTTACATTTGATGCTGGTCTAATTTCCATGCAAATCATGCTACTAGCTAAAGACATGGGCTATGATACAGTGCCAATGGGTGGATTTAATAAAGAAGCCTTTGCTCAACGCTTTGAATTAGCTGACCATATCGTCCCAGTTATTTTAATTGCCATTGGTAAGGCAGCCGCACCTGCTTACAATTCTTCCCGCATTGAACTTGAGCACATCGCCAAATTCATTTAATACACGTGAAAATAGTCATCTTACAATGTAGTTAAGATGGCTATTTTTATTTTTTGTGGCATTTCTTGTGCAACTACCATCATAGGATAGTAATGTTTTTGTACGTAATTTTTGAAATTAATAAAACGGAAAATGATTCTCAAAAACTAGCATAATAATGTTCCCGAGGATATTTTTTGCATTTTTATCACAAGGCACTCAAAAAATCATCATTAAAGTCTTAAATAATCAACTTCATTCTAGTACATTTGTGCGATTTCTACTAAATATTACATCTAAATTGTTGTAGCTTTAACATTTGAGGATTGTTATGATTAGGAGGTATTTTCATATGAAGGGAGGTTTTTCTGATGAATTATGACTATAATGATTCTTATTATTACTCAGATTTAGATGCAGCCATGGGTGGTTTATTTTTTATCTTTATACTAGCCGCTCTTGCTATTGGTTTAATTGCCTACATTATTAGTGCACTTATTTATTTTATGACATCTAAAACAAATGGTTTTGGAGATGTAGCCTATATTGCTTGGATTCCCATTATTAATGTATATAGTCTCTTCCTGCTGACAGCTGGTGGGGATACTCGAGAAACAATACGTGCAACAGCTTTAAAAAATACCCTTATTTATGCAGGCTTGATCATTGTTTCGTTTATTCCATTTATCGGTATTCTGGCTTCTTTAGGAGCGGCAGGCTTTACACTGTATTTCACGTATCGCCTATTCTACCGCTGGTGTGGCGAAACAGGTAAGGCAGTATTATACACAATTTTAATGGTAATAACAGGTGGATTGTTCTTTGCCATCTACGGCTTAATGCGTATGAACAGACCTTTCGTTGCTTAATTGTTTAAAACCTCTTTATGCCCTTAGGCTAAAGAGGTTTTTTACGTAATTTCACAGAGTAATGGTGCATGGATTTAGGAATTCCCTTTAATTCAAAAACCCCGCTATATACTAAATAGCGAATTCTATATTCTAAAAAGAAGATATTTGGGGGGGCATCCATTCTTGTTAATAGCTCTGAGATGAATTCACCTGTTTGTATAAAATCAGTACCCCCTTGCTCCTTATGAAGTTGTTCAATCGTTGACATAATCAAATTATCATAATAATTCTCTTGTACTGCTTGAATTTGTCGATGTAGCCATAGTCGACAAACATCCTTTGTCTGTGCTAAACTTTCCCACTGTTGCTGAAAAATTAGACGCTCCTTTGCGGACATTCGCTTTATATCATACATTTCCATGTTCCATTGATGGTTGATAGCCCGCTGTTCACCTGTGTTGATAAGAACAACTTCATTGGTTTTATCACGTAATAAATAGAGTAGAAATCTAATACCACACTGTTCTTCTGCATTGTACCCACACCAAATGTAAATCTGCAGGTTGCTTGGAATATCCTGTATCTCTCTGATTGTGTTCATTAATTTATTTCGATTTACAAAATCATCCATTCCATCATTAATATTTTCTCTTAGCCACTCATCACGGAATGCCTGTCCTCTTTTTTCATCGAGTTTCCACAAAGGTCCAATCGACAAATCCTCTGGAAACCCGATCACATATTTCGGTGGAGCAAGTGTCGCTCGTAAGGAGCCTGCTGCAGATTCCGAGCAAACAATATGTACCATCTGTGCTGAAGCAGTAGTTATGACCTGCTGAATATAATCATTAATAATTTCTACCAACTGATAGAGCTCTTCCTGCCCCATAAAGAAAGACCATCCCTGCTGAGGTGTGCTTTGTTCATGATGAAATGCTGTAAAAGATTCAGATGGCTTAAGCTCATACCCCTGCCATTCCCCCTCCCTCATCACCTCTGCTATTGTGATATACTCTAACGCTTGAATTCTATATACTAGCACCTGGTTTGTGTCGTAGAAGAAATAGATAAATGGATAATGCATGGATGTTTCCATTCGCACTGCCTCCTTTTTAAAAATTGTACCACAATGACAATCTCTTCCATCATTTTTCAAAAAAGTAGTTAGCTAGCACCATAAATATGCTATTATTATAGTTAGAAAATTTTGAATTTCTAGCAAAGGGGATAAATGAATATGTATGAAAATATTTTAAGACATCCGGGGCCAACACCGATTCCAAAAAAGGTACAGCTTGCGATGAATCGGGATATTTTTAGTCATCGTAGTCAGGAATTTGTAGAATTATACCGAGAAACAATTGAATTAGTAAAGCCTGTTTTCGGTACGACACAGGACATCTTACTTTTACCTTCGGGTGGGACAGCCGCGCTTGAGGCTGCAGCTGTTAATACTGTATCTGCTGGTGAAGAGGTTGTCGTCATCACAGTTGGAGCTTTTGGCGACTATTTCGTTTCAATCTGTGAGCAATATGGCTTCCATGTACATAAGCTCGAAAAAGAATGGGGACAGGCTTGTACAGCCGAAGAGCTTCGAGCATTTTTACAGCCATTACAAACTATTAAAGCCGTTTTTGTGACGTACAATGAAACATCCACAGGTATTTTAAACCCTGTTGCTGAACTAGCTCAGGTGATCCGTGAAGAAACAGATGCCCTCGTTATCGTTGATGGTGTAAGCTGTATTGGTGGCGCTCCTGCTGAAATGGATGCTTGGGGCATTGATATTCTGGTGACAGGCTCTCAAAAAGCCATGATGCTCCCACCTGGACTCTCTCTTGTCAGCGTAAGCGAAAGAGCTTGGGAAGTCATTGAAGAAAATCAAACACCTGCTTATTACTTAAATCTTCAAAGCTATCGTAGCTGGGCGGAAAAGGGCATGACTCCTAATACACCTGCTATCACACTGATTTATGGACTGCATGAGGTGTGTAAGTTAATCGAACAGGAAGGTGGCTTTACGCAAACAGTTGCCCGCCATGACCTCATGAAAAACATGGTGCGAAATGCAATGAAAGCATTACACATTGAGCTATTAACTGAAGATCAATACGCTTCTCCAACTATTACAGCAATTAAAACACCTCAAGGAATTGATCTTAGTGAATTTTTGTTGCACCTTAAGCAACACTATCATTTAGATTTCGCAGGCGGTCTAGGTCATCTACAGGGTAAAATTTTTAGATTCGGCCATATGGGCTATTGTTTCCCAAGTGACATTTTACAAGCCGTTTCCCTACTCGAGGCTGCCCTACAAGACTTCTCCTATGATTTCGAACCAGGAGCAGGCGTCCTTGCCGCACAAGAAGTATACTTAGCCGCACAACGTAAAGCACTACAACGTTAAACAGCAAAAACAGGTGGAGAAAAATGACTCCACCTGTTTTTTAATTTGATTTTGTTTCTACTAAACTTAAAATTGCGTTGCGCATTTGTGGACGCTAATCTAAGCGGGTTGCTTCACTTTTTGAGAGCTTAAGACCCCTGTTTGAGCGGATCCACACATTTTGTGAGCGCTTTGGTCTCCTATTGGAGCGGGTCATCTCACTATTCGAATGCTTTACTGCATGCTCGAGCGGGATATCACTATTAGAGGTCGAGCTTCCATCCAAACATAGCTTCACATCGTCTTTAATTAAATTCCTTGGCCTTTGCTAAATAAGCAGCTCGCATCGTAGGTGGGACCATACTACCGCCAGTTGCCCATACAAGATGTGTTGCTTGTGGTAGATGGTTTACTAATGCGTTCTTTTCTAGATAGGATTGACCTTGTTGTAATAAACGAATGGCTCCATACATTCCTGCGTGTGCAGATGGCTCTAAAAATAAACCTTCACTTTCCATCGCTAATCCCAGAGATGTAAACAGCTCTTCATCTGATACAGTATAGCAACCACTTATATACGTCTCCATCACTTTTCCTACAAATTTGGAGGCACGACCAACGGCTAACCCATCCGCTTCTGTTCGATTGTCAAGGCCAATATCTTCTACACTAATTGCGTCATGTAAGCCTGTCATCAGCCCGATCGTCATACAAGGAGAAGCGACAGGTTCTGCAAAGAAAATATGCACATGCTCACCGTAAATTTCTTTTAATCCATAGGCAACACCACCTGGTCCTCCACCTACGCCACATGGTAAATAGACGAACAATGGATGTACTTCATCCACTGAAATATTCGTCCTTTCTAGCTGTTCCTTTAAACGCTTGGCAGCTACGGCATAGCCAGCAAATAAATCCTTTGAATTTTCATCATCAATAAAATGACATTTTGGATCTTGCTCAGCTTCCTGTCGCCCCTGCTCAACAGCTACACTGTAATCAGCTTCATATTCAATCACTGTCGCACCCTTTTCACGCAGTAAAGCTTTTTTCCACTCCTTGGCATCACTCGACATATGTACAACGACATTAAAGCCGAGCTTCTTGCCCATAATGCCGATACTTAATCCTAAATTCCCCGTAGAGCCTACTGCAATCGTATATTGTTGGAAGAACGACTGAAATTCTTCTGTTGCTAAAATTGCATAATCATCCACTTCTTTAAGTCTTCCACTTGCCAAAGCTAGCCTTTCTGCATGTTTTAATACCTCATAAATTCCTCCACGTGCTTTGATCGAGCCAGAGATCGGTAATGCATGATCACATTTTAAAAGCAATTGGCCGGGAATCGCCACATCATATGCTTGTTCAATAGCACTTTTCATTGCAGGAATTTCCTTGATCGTTGATTCAATTAAACCATCACTTTCTAGAAGCTCTGGAAATGCTACTTTTAAATAAGAAGAAAAACGTTGTAATGTTGCTTCCGCATCATCCACTTCAGCCATAGTAAAGAGCGTTGTTTCAGGATTTTTCATCCAATTTGTATTTTCCCACAATACAGTAGCCTTTTTTGCTAGTTCGTTCAACTGCGGATATTGTTCGAATAGTTCGTGTTTATGTTCATTTTTCACCTGTAGATTCCTCCAGTTTATGGGCTAAAATTGCTCGTTCACAAATTTGTCGAAATTTCATTTCAAACGAAATATTGTTTTCTTGTGTTCTTTTTTTAGGTCCCTTTGTTCGTCCACCTGCCCTTCTAATTTTTTGACCAACATGCCGCATATCGAGCAAACGTTCGATGTTTTCATTAGACATTTCTCGTCCATTTTGATCAATCGGATACCCTCCTCGTGCTAAAACCATGGCTGCTAATCCGTAATCCTGTGTAATAACAATATCGTGTTTTGAAAGCGCGTTCACTAGCGTAAAATCAACCGAATCTGGACCTTTGGGTACAATAATTGTTATTACATTATCACGTTCAACACGATGTGATGTATCGCAAAACAAGATAGTTTCTATCTCAAACTCAGATGATATAGATAGCGCTAAATCCACTACTGGACAGGCATCAGCGTCTATAAGAACCTTCACAATAAGGCATCATTCCTTTCTCGTAATTAGATGAATCACTTAGAACTAAATTATTTTAATATAATTTTAAAACAATCTCTCTTGCTCAATTTTTCACAAACTTTAAAAGTATTTTATTGAATAGTTTGAAAAATAGATATACGATACATCTATCAACTAAATGGGGGTTTTATTTATGACAATTACAACTGTTAGCAATGAACAATTAGCAAAAGAATACGTAGATGGCGTATTTGAGCAACTTAAACAACAGAATAGTCATCAAGCGGAATTTTTACAAGCAGCTGAAGAAATTTTCATCTCATTAGTACCTGTATTCGCGCAACATCCTGAATATATTAAGGCCAATATTTTATCTCGTATTGTGGAGCCAGATCGTATTATTTCTTTCCGTGTAGCATGGCAAGATGATAACAATCAAGTGCAAGTGAATCGTGGCTATCGTGTACAATACAGCAATGTCATGGGCCCATATAAAGGCGGTCTTCGCTTCCATCCTTCCGTAAATGAATCCATCATTAAGTTCCTAGGCTTTGAGCAAATCTTTAAAAATGCTTTAACAGGGCAACCTATCGGTGGTGGTAAAGGTGGTTCAAACTTTGATCCGAAAGGTAAATCAGATTCAGAAATTATGCGTTTCTGCCAAGCATTCATGACTGAATTATACCGTCATATTGGTCCAGATGTCGATGTTCCTGCTGGTGATATTGGCGTAGGTGCTCGTGAAGTAGGTTATTTATGGGGTCAATATAAGCGTTTAACAAAAGCAAATGAATCAGGTGTATTAACTGGTAAGACTCCTGGCTACGGTGGCTCTTTAGCACGTAAAGAAGCAACTGGTTACGGTACTGTTTACTTTGTGAACGAAATGCTAAAGGATGCAAATGACTCATTCGAAGGAAAAACAGTAGTTGTTTCTGGATCTGGTAATGTGTCTACGTATGCGATTGAAAAAGCGCAACAGTATGGTGCCAAAGTGGTTGCTTGCTCGGACTCTTCAGGCTATATCTATGATCCAGAGGGCTTAGATTTAGGTGCTATCAAAGAAATTAAAGAAGTAAAAGGTGACCGTATCTCAACTTACGTTAATTACCGACCAAATGCTACTTTTACAGAAGGTTGTACAGGAATTTGGACGATTCCTTGTGATATTGCCCTACCATGTGCTACGCAAAATGAAATTAACGGTGAGTCAGCTCGTACATTAATTTCGAATGGTGTGAAAGCAATCGGTGAAGGTGCTAATATGCCATCAGACCTTGAAGCAATCAATGAATTCCTAGAGGCAGGCGTATTATTTGGTCCAGCAAAAGCAGCGAATGCTGGTGGAGTTGCGGTATCTGCTCTTGAAATGGCACAAGATTCTAGTCGCGTATTTTGGTCATTTGAAGAAGTAGATGCGAAACTTCATCAAATTATGAAAAATATTTATACAGACAGCAAAGCGGCAGCAGAAAAATATGGCTTCCCAGGTAACCTAGTAGTTGGTGCAAACATTGCTGGCTTTATCAAAGTAGCAGATGGAATGCTTACTGAAGGCGTCTATTAATAACCTTCTATTTTCAATGTTTCCTAGGATTTGATTTCGGAATATTCTTAATTTCAACCAAGGTGGTAACGAACATTCGTTATCACCTTATTTTTTATTTACAATTCCGTTATAAAACATCAAAATAAACGTTTTAAACGAACATTTTTATCATTAAATATTTAGAACATTCGTGTTATAATTTTAGAATACTATGAAAAATATTGGAGGGTTTTTTGTGGAATTATTGTATACAGGTAAAACAAAAAATGTGTTCAAATTAGAAGATGGTCATTATTTATTAAAATTTAAAGACGATGTTACAGGAGAAAACGGCGTGTTTGATCCAGGTGCAAATACTGTTGGTTTAACAATTGATGGGGCTGGCTTGGCTGGTTTACGTTTAACTTCTTATTTTTATTCAAAATTAAACGAACAAGGGGTTCCTACTCATTTCGTTGATGCTAACTTCGAAGATGCAACAATGACAGTAAAACCGGCAACTGTTTTCGGTAATGGTTTAGAAGTGATTTGCCGCTTTAAGGCAGTTGGTTCATTCCTACGCCGTTATGGTGCCTATGTAAAGGAAGGACAAGATTTAGACTCCTTTGTAGAAGTAACAATCAAAGATGATGATCGTTTAGATCCTCCAATTTCTGAAGATGCTTTAGCAATGTTAAACCTGTTAACTCATGAAGAATACGCCATTTTAAAACAACGTACAATTGAAATTTCCAAATTTGTAGCGGCAGAGCTTGCTAAAAAAGGCTTAACGCTTTATGACATTAAATTAGAATTCGGCCGCGATGCGAAAACGAATGAAATTTTATTAATCGATGAAATTTCAGGCGGTAATATGCGTGCTTACAAAGGTGATCAGTATATTGAGCCGTTAGAACTTGAGAAAATTATGTTAGCTGAATAATAGAAACAACCCTAAAAAGAGTCGACAATTACGACTCTTTTTTTATGTGTGGGCTTATTTTTATTTTCCATGAAACTTTTCTTTACTTCACTCGTATATTAACTATATGTAACAAGCAATTATTCTATTATTTTGGAGGTAGTTTGATGGAAAACTTGAATGAGACATCAAAAGAAGAAAGGTCAAAACTAAATCCATTTTTATCGGTTTGGATGCATCCAAAGCAAACGACTCGTTATATGATTAATGAAAAATCTATCGGCTTTGCAATTTTGGTTTTGTCTATTGGTTATATTGGCTCCCTTATGTCTGGATTAATTGATTCAGAATTTCTTCCTGATTTTTCGCCATGGCTTTTAGTCCTATTATGTGTCATTTTTGCTCCTATCGCAGGTATAATTGGCACAGCTATTTCTGCACTCATCTCTTGGCTATTCGGGAAATTATTTAAAGGTACTGGGACTTACTCGGACTTATTTAAGGGGTTAAGCTTAACTGCAATCCCATATATCGTACTGATTCCACTTTATATTATTTGGTTAATGACTTCACCCGATTCATTATTGGATCCTAATTTTATGGGTTCATTACCGTGGATTTTTTGGCCAACTATTTTAGTAAGCATCATTGTGACGATTTGGTCATTTGTTATTTCTGTAGGTGTAGTCGCTGAAGCACATCAAATTTCAAACTGGATGGCTTTCTTCACCATCTTTATTCCAGCCATTATTATCTTCATCGTATTATTTGTTCTTTTCTTTGTCATACTCATCGGAATTATTGGTGTTGGCATGATGTAAAAACATCTCCCCTCTCATTTAAGAGAGTGGGAGATGTTTTTTATAGTTTGAATTGAGCAATGAGAGCTTTCAATTGTAATGCTAATTCTGATAGTTGAGCAGACTTTCCAGCCATATTCTCCATTGAGCTACTTGTCTCTTCTGTCGTAGCTGTTGTTTGCTCGACCCCTGCAGCAGATTCCTCTGCCACCGCAGCAATTTCTTGAATAGAGTTGTTCATTTTATGGCCATCTTCTGTAACTTTCGATAAATTCGTTGAAATTAATTGGACACTCTCCACTACATCATTAATGGAGTGGCTAATCGTGTTAAAAGTTTCAGTAGTAGCTTTTATTTGATTCGTTCCTTCTTTTACTTCTTGGTAACCATCCTCTAAAGAGTTCGTGACCACATCAAAATCTTGCTGAATATTCGTGACGATGGATGTAATATCGTTTACTGAAAAGGCTACTTGTTCGGCAAGCTTACGTACTTCATCTGCCACTACAGCAAATCCTTTGCCATGCTCTCCCGCTCTTGCCGCTTCAATCGCAGCATTTAAAGCCAACAGGTTCGTTTGATCTGCAATATCCTTAATGACCACGACCAATTTAGAGATTTCCTGTGCTTGAGCATCTAATTTTTTCACTTTCTCAACGGCATTTTGCACGATGCTATCAATCTTTTCCATTTGAGAATTAGAGGATGTCATTAGCTGACTTCCTTCATTCGTTAATGTTAAAACTTCTACTGAAGATTGATGAATATGTGCACCATGCTGATTCGTTTCCTGTAAATCTGCTGTAAAGCGCTCCATTAATGAAGTTAATGCACTAGAATGGTGAGCTTGTCCCTCAGCACCCGATGCTAATTCATGCATCGTAATCGCAACTTGCTCCGCTCCCATATTGACTTCATTTGCTGAATGCGTTAGCTCTTTACTAGATGTATTAATTAAGTCTGATGCTTGGGCAATATTATGAATCATATCCTTCAACCTTATTTGCATTTGATTCATGGCGTTTGCCAGTTTTCCAATTTCATCTTTTGAACGTATAGCCATACTTTCTTGAGATAAATCTCCCTCTGCAAAACGCTCCATCGCTTGAGCCGCTTGGTTAATAGGCTTTGTCATACTACTCGCATATTGCCAAATGATCAATATCCCCACCATAATGGCCAAGCCAATTACTATAAGTGTTATCTTAAGAATACTTTGTGCTGGTTTATTGAAGTCCATTAAATAGGTGCTCGCACCAATGACCCAACCCCAATATGGATCTGTTTCTGCATAAACCCCTTTGTCCTCTAATTGACCTGAATTGGGTAACGGCCACGAATATGAAACAAATCCACCACCTTCATTCCCTTTAGCAATGATTTCTTGTATGTACTTAACGCCTTTATCATCCTCTTCATCCCAAACACTCGTACCCTCTATATTTGGATGGGCAACGGACATCCCTTTTTGGTCAACAACAAAAATATAACCATTGTCGCCAAGTTTAATGTCCTTATTAATCGGTCGCTTTCCTTCACTATCCTTTTCTCCTAAAATAGCAATCTTTACTTTTTCCTGAGCTTCCTCTAATGATAAATTGCCTGCTTCTACCTCTTGATTGAATTGCTCAATCATAGCAATCGTCATTTCGACACTATTTTTTAGATTTTCTTTCCCTACTGTTTCTAGGTTTGATTTACTTTGCTGATAGCTTATAAAACCTAAGATAAGTAACGGAATCATTAAAAGCAGCAATGAAAAAGCGATTAGCTTCGTTTTAATAGATCGAAATTGTACGATTGATGTCATTTTCCCTCATCACTTCTTTCAATTTTAAATGGACTTAAGACTTATTTTTTAACCTAAATCTGTCATCAATAAGTATTTCTTCTCTTCAATCAACTATGTAAAACATTCCATTTTACTTAATCATTTTATTACATAAAACACCAAAAAACAACAAATTTCGAGCATATTTGATAAAAAACAGATAGAGAAAAAGCAATACACTTTTCCCTATCTGTTCTAATTCCCTATTCAATTTTATTAAACAGATAGTGCTGTACTTTGCTGGAATAGCTCAGATACGCCAGATTCTACAGCTGCCCCACTTACTGCGCGTGAGACGATTGCCACAACGCGTTCGTCCAAAGATTTAGGCACAATATATTCTTCCTTTAGTTCTTTATCACTCACAAGGGAGGCAATGGCTTCTACAGCAGCTAGCTTCATCGACTCATTAATATCCGTAGCACGCACATCTAAAGCTCCCCGGAAAATACCAGGGAATGCAAGAACATTATTAATTTGATTTGGATAATCTGAACGGCCAGTTCCCATAACACGTACCCCCCATGCTTTGGCATTTTCATACGTGATCTCTGGATTTGGATTGGCTAAGGCAAAGACAACTGGATTTTCATTCATGGACGCAATATGTGCCTCTGTTAATAGATTGGCTACAGAAACTCCAATAAAGACATCTGCACCTGTTAGTGCATCCTCTAGTGTACCATGTTGCTTCTCTGGATTCGTCAAATGAGCAACCGCTTCTTTAATCGGATTCATCCCCTCTGTACGACCCTCATAAATAATACCCTTTGTATCGCACATATAAATATTCTTATAGCCCATTTGTACAAGTATACGTAAGATCGCAATGCCCGCAGCACCAGCACCGTTAATCACAACCTTCATCGTTGCAATATCCTTTTTCACAATACGATTGGCATTAATCATCGCTGCTCCTACAACAATTGCTGTTCCATGTTGATCATCATGAAAAACTGGAATATCACATTCTTGACGTAGGCGATCTTCAATTTCAAAGCATCTTGGTGCTGAAATATCCTCTAAGTTTACCGCACCAAATGTCGGGGCAAGCGCCTTCACAATGCTGACGATTTCATCCGTATTTTTTGTATCTAAGCATATTGGAAAAGCATCAACATTGGCAAAACGCTTTAGTAAAATCGCCTTCCCTTCCATTACAGGTAATGCCGCTTTCGGTCCGATATCTCCTAACCCTAAAACCGCTGTCCCATCCGACACAACAGCTACCATATTACCCTTCATTGTATAGTCGTACACAAGCGAAGGATTTTTCTCAATCTCCACACATGGCGCTGCTACCCCTGGTGAATAAGCCAAGCTAAGATCATAGGAATCTTGTACAGGTACCTTTGAGCTCACCTCTAATTTCCCGCTATAGTGTGCATGCATTTCTAAAGCCTTTTTCATTACGTCCATTCCATCCCATCCTTTTCCCTTTGATTTTTTTATTATATTTCAGAATCATAATACTTTGTGAAAATATAGTCAACGAATTTTCTGTCAATTTATTCTTAACTTCAATAATTCAACGTTTAATGACTTTCATTACATTTTTCTGTCAAATTAAACATTTCACAATCAATTATTTTAAGATAATTAATACGATTGTTAACACAATAAAAAGTGTACACATAGAGCCATTTAGCCTGTTCAACTTTTCACATAGTATTTTTCTTATGTAAATGAGAATTTTTTCACAAACTTTTGTAAGCGCATCCATTGCCCTGATTGACTTCGTCACAATTTATTCACATTTTTTCACAAAGTTTTTTATTATACAGATCAAAGTATTTGTGAAATTCTTAACAAGATAAAAAAGAGCCCTATATAAAGGACTCTTCGGTAAAATGATTAATAAAGGCCGTGATGATATGCTTGGAAGACCATTGCTCTCCCGAAACTTTTGTAATCGGATAATCACGAGGAAAAATTGTTTTGGTGATTTCCTCAACAGAATAACCTTGCATAAATAATTGCTTCACTTTTCCTTGCATGTCTTCCAAATAAGCAATTTTTTCTTGTATTTTCGTTCGACCATCCACTATAAAGCCTGCATGACAGCAATAGACGACATCGAAATCATAGTTTACTATTTTCCTTAAAGACGCCAAAGTATGGACAATGTTTTCTTCATCAAGCACAACCTTTGTCTTTGGCTGGATAAACAAATCACCTGTAAACATAGCGCCTGTTTCCCGATTGTAAAAAGAAAGATGATCTGTAGTATGCCCAGGTGTTTCAATAACATCCCATGTTGCTGCGTTCGTTTGTAAGGTTTGACCAAATGGTTGGGCAACAAACGCGGGTCGTTCCCCCCACAATGCCTGACGATAGAGTGGATAGTCTCCATCTTCAGCACAAAGATTGACTGAATCACGATGAATATAAATAGGTACATTCTTATGA
The DNA here is from genome assembly GCF_058797135.1 of Lysinibacillus sp. GW823-FHT02G10. NCBI lineage: Bacteria > Bacillati > Bacillota > Bacilli > Caryophanales > Bacillaceae > Lysinibacillus > Lysinibacillus sp. GW823-FHT02G10. The sequence continues at coordinate 577,902 of NZ_JBXAJI010000001.1, read as the reverse complement.
TGTTGAATCCACGCTGCATTTCCTGCATGATCCTCATGTGAATGCGTTAATGCCAATTGCTCTATCGGTATATCCTTAAAAAAGGATTGAAATTCCTGCGATAGTGAGTAGGAACCTGTATCAATCAGTAACCCATCCACAAAAAAGCTGTACACACTCATACCAACCCCCTGCACCGCAACTTTCCCATGCGCACATTGTACACCGCGATGATGCTGAATCTCGATACTTTTCTCCCGTTTAAACATCCTGCTCCCCCTTTGCCCCTTGTACAAAAAGTGTAGCATAAAATGAATGGTGAGTCATTTTTGTAAGTGTGTAACAACAAAGGATTTGTTTTTTACATGTTTACGAAGTGCTAACACATGAAGAAATAATCGTATATTTACAGCCAATAAAAGCAATGCGCCTAGGAACAATAATCCCATCTGCCAACCATTTGTAACATTCATTAACAGCGTCCAACTTATAATGACAGCAAAGGCAATCGCTATATATTTTTTCATCACTCTTGTAGTGGAACCCTGTATATCGTGTTTTTGTTCAATGCTTAATAAAATTTTTCCAAATTCCATTATAATCAGCAATTTAATTCCTTGAATTAAAACCGTACTCCAATAGAAGAGAAAATGTGAAGAAAAGAAAGTACTCATCAAGGCAAGAATCATAGCGCAAGCCATATATTTGCTGATAGGTGTTTTTTCTTTATAGAATGAAAGACTTTTTAAATAGGCCCCATAAACAAGGATATCTTGTAGAAGATTAGCGTATTTAAAAACATTTAAATAGATAAATTGAAAAAAGAGCGCCACTGCAAACCATTGTAAAAGTTTTACCTGTTGTTTAGATTCACTCATTGTTTTCACGCACCTTTTTCACCAAATTCGACGTAAAATACGCTTGCGAATATACTCTTTTAGTTAAATAACCATCGGGGCCACTAAAACCTATGGATGTATTGATATCTAAGGGGGCTTCCTTCAATTGAATAGTCAGCTCCAAGCGTTGACCTTTCGTCACTGAAAAAGGAAAATCACTTGCTGTATAGCGCTGATCGTTTAATCGCCATTCTTTCAACAGTATTTTCTCCTCTAATGTAGCTGGAACATAAAATGCATCAAAAACTGCATCCTGCTGAAGGGTAAATGATATGATTTGTTCCGAATCATGTTGTGACTGACTATAGCTATTATTCATGATCTGATTTTCATCAATGAAGGTTTCCCTCGTAAAATGAATTGGGGCAGGTAATTTCACCCCGTCATTTAATACAAGATAAATAGTTTTACTTGCCATCACTTTTTTCATCGTGTTTAAATCAAACTGAAAAAAAGCTAATCGAATATTTTGATAGCGTAAATCTTGAGAAGTATCCAATGGATAATAAAAGCCATTGACTAGATTTGCTTGCTCTGTTTGATCATATACTATTGGTAATTGCACGTCTTCTGCCTGTAAATATTTCACATATCGATGGTCATCTTTGTTTGTAATATAGCGTACCTCTAAAGCATTCTGTAAGCTATCTGTAACTTCAATTGCAGCAGGTATCACTATCGGTTTTATGAATTGATGTTGTAAAAAAATCGTACTGTTACCGATCAGTAAAATCAAAACTATGGCAACACCAATCGTCTTTTTCTGATCAGCGCCAACTTTAAGCTTTTTCCTAGAGATGTATAGTATGATGCATACGCAAAAAATAGCCAAAATCCAGTACATTGGCGAAGATAAATGATCTAATTGTGACATTAACGCACTAGCCCGATCATTATCTACGTGTTGTTCCCCCACCATGAATGCCACAAATCCACCCGTTGCAAGTGTTACAGCAACAGTCAAGACTTTAGGTACCCAGTGCAAAGGCTTATGCTGCTCTTTTGTTGCTTGTTCAATACCTTGTAGACTACGCTGATGTAACGATTCTGGAATGTCTATTTGATCCATCTGCTTTTTTAGATCGTTCACCCTTGCCCCTCCTGTTCCAGTGCCTGCTTTAATTTTTTTAATGCACGATACAAAATGGTTTTCGTCGTCCCTAATTTAAGCTGCAATACCTGAGCCACGTGAGACAATGTATAATCATGATAGAATCTCAACAAAATAATATCCTTTTCCTCCTTTGTGAGCTTTGTCATCACATCTTCCAACGCCCACCTCTCAGGAAGTTCTTCATGCGGTTCTTCACCTAGTTCTGACTCCAGCTCAAACTCGACGATCGGTTCACGCTTATTTAGTAAATTTATTGCACAGTTTATGACCATTCTTATTAACCATGTTTTTAAATAGGATGAACTTTGAAGAGAATGTATGTATTTAAAGCTACGGTAAGCGACTTCCTGTACGACATCGAGTGCATCTACCTTTTGATCAAGTATAAAATTCTATCCCCTACTTTAAAAGGGGTATCCTTCACTTTTTCATTTTTATCCGTCACTTTGAACGTTCTATCCTCCACTTTTTCATTTTTATCCGCCAATCTGAAGAGGTTAGCCGCTACATTAAATTTTATCCGTCACTTTGAACGTTCTATCCTCCACTTTTTCTTTCTTATCCGCCACTTTGAACAGGTTATCCGCTACATTAAATTCTAACCTCTACTTTACGCTCTATCCACCGCACTATAAAAAAACGCCCACCGAAGTGAGCGTTTCTTTTTATTCGTTTGTGCCTTTTTCCACGTCATATTCTGTAATCCAATCACTGAAGCTACCTACATATAATTGGATGTTTTCATAGCCTTCATCTGCTAATACAGCATAAAGCGGAGAGGCTGTTACGCCGCTTCCACAGTAAACAACAACCGGTTCATCAGCTGCAACTTTTTGACGTAATGCATCGTTTGCCTTTAGTTGACCATTTGACTTCAATTGCTCCCAGTCAAAGTTTTTCGCAGTTGGGATATGACCTGCTACTTTATCCAAAGGCTCTACTTCTCCTCGATACCTTTCAGCCGCGCGGGCATCGAGTAAAGTAGCTTTTACCTCTCCATCTACAATGGCTTTTACGGCTTGGCGTGGTGCATAAAGCTCATCTTTCCAATCAAACTCAATGATAGTTGGAGGATATTTAATAATATCCTTGGTAAAAGGAATTTTTGCCTCTAGCGCAGGTGCACCTCCGTTGACAATCACTACATTTGGGAAACCAGCATATGTTAGCATCCACCAGGCACGTGGGGCAAATGGAGCTGCTCCTTGGTCATAAACTACAATCTGATCTTCATACCGTAATCCTAGTTCTTGAAAAACGGATGCCAATTTTTCTTTGCTTGGCATTGGATGACGACCTTCTTTGCTGTCCATATCCGATAACTGCTGTTCTAAATCAATATAGATAGCACCAGTAGCATGACCTTCCTCGAATGCTTTTTTGCCAGCCTCTTTGTCCTGAAGATCGAAACGAGCATCGATAAAACGGACGCCATCATACTGAATTTCATCCACTGATTTGAATACTTTTCCCATTAGAATCACCTCATGCGTATTGTAATTGTGCGTAAATCGCTTTCCAAGAAGCTAAACGACTCTCTTCTTGTAAGGCTAATCTTTCTGTGTCAATTTGTTCAAGCGCTTGATGATAAATATAGTAACGTAATTTTTCGGCTTCCTCTGCTATAAACGTAATCGCCCATGTCATGAGAGAAACTTTCTGTGCATCTAAATAGTCTTGTGCATCTGGCTTTGTTACAGCTTCTAGTGCCTCACTTAGCTTCACTTTTTCATTCTTTTCAAAGAAAGCTTTTTGATTGCGGAAATGAGATTTTACGCTAGCATATTTGGAAATATCCGCAAACGGTCCTTCAAAATCCAATAAATTTGGCTCAGAGGATTCAAAGGCTAGGAATGAGAAGCTTCGATTTAACTCTTTCAATTCGCGCACTTCATCTTTAAAACGTTGTTGCATCTTTTTGCTAATGAATTGCGATAAACGGAAGTTTGTTACACGCATTTCTTGAGTAAAATCAAAACGCAAGCTTTGCATCACTTCTTTTAATGCATGCTCCAATGCTTGTTGTGCGGGCATTGCAGCAAAGGTAGAAGGATTGTAGCCTTCCTTAAAGAACTCAGGGTAACGATAATAAACACGCTGAAGAACATAATAGAGTAGCTCATCAAGCTCCTGCTTTGTTTCACTCTCTAACATGCTCGTATTCAGCACACTGAACTTCGATTGAATATGTTGTTCAAGTGTTGCTAATTCCTCTAGTCGCTCATCTTTACGTTTTAAGTTTTCCTCTGTTTGGGCAATTAAATCCGCCAAACGTTGCTCTGTTTTATCAACTTCCTCTGCAAGAGCTTGAACGGCTAATGCACTCAATTCATCATTTAAGAATGTATGGAAGTCGCTTTCAAACGGTGGCATACCTGATGTTAAATCGGCACCTTCTACCTTTTCCTTCAACGCTAAAAGACTAGATACCCCATATAGTCTTGGGAAGCGAATGCCAAAGCGTTGTAACTCTGAGCGTACATAGCCTTTTACATCTTCCTGTTCTTCATCCGTTGTTGCCAAATCAATTGCATTGACAATAAAGAACATTTTATCTAGCTCAAATGCATCCTTCACACGACCAAGTTGAATTAAAAACTCTCGGTCAGCTTTGGCAAAGGCATGGTTATAGTACGTAATAAATAGGATGGCATCAGCATTACGAATATATTCAAATGCTACGCCTGTATGGCGGGCATTAATAGAGTCCGCTCCTGGCGTGTCAACAAGTGTCACGCCCATACGTGTTAATGGACTATCATAATAGAAGTCGATATTGTCAACAAAGCAAGATTTATTTTCTTGTGCTACAAATTTTTCAAACTCTTCACGGTCTACGCGGAGGATAGAACCAAACTCAGACTTAAAGGTTGGATAGCCTTCTTTATAGGCACGAATAAATGATTTATGAACATTTAAGCGTTCGTCCGTTAACTGCACTGCAAGCCCTTCATCAGCACGATTATAGGCTTCCTCCAATGTCGATACAGACAAACCAATCGCCGCATAGGAGCCTTGAATATCCTCTAGCATTTGTTCCGCAGTTTTAAGCTGTACATCCGCTGTTTCATGTGGGTGTTCAGGTGTAACTGGACGAATTTTATTGATGGCCGCAGTTGTTGGGTTTGGTGATACAGGTAACACCTTGGCTCCCATTAAAGCGTTTGAGAAGGAAGATTTCCCAGCACTAAATGCGCCAAACAATGCAATGGTAAAATCCTTTTTCTGTAGTCGTTCTACTTTATTTTCAAGGTATTGGGCTACTTCGGCAAAGCCTTGCACCTCTTTGACTGCATTGGCAGTATGGAGTGCACGGTTAATCACACCATCGATTGGTAGAGTCGTTGCACTAGTAGCTTGCTGAGCTTCCTCTTGTTGGATGATTTGCTCTTTTGGCTGCAACATGGACTCGTCAAATAGACGAATTTCTGCTAAATCTTGCTTAAATGATTGTTCCCAATTTGTAAGCTGTTGATTGGCAACTTTACGAATTTCATTGCTCGCTTGATGCATAGTGCTTGCACTATATTGCTGATAGCCTTCAATTTCAAGGACCGCATTAATGGCATCTACTTTGTCCTGCATACCCGCCATTTTTAATTTTGATGGTGCGGCAGTTTCTGTTGCTACAGCTTCAAGAGTTGTCGCTTGCGCATTTTTCCAGCTATCTGTCTCCTGAATGAAGTAGCGCTTTGTTGCTTCTGCGATACGGTTAGCGAAGTTTAACACAGCATCACCTGTTAAAATAGCGCCTGTTTGAACTTGCTGCTCAATCAATGAAAAAGGTAAGTCAAATACATAGGCATCAATAGCAGCGGCACGTTCCTCATTTAATGCACCAACGTCCTTCAATGCCTTTTTCATAAGACCTTTTAAATGCCCCGTGATTTGTGCATGGACCACATTTTGATAGGCACTATACGCATTTTCTTTACGTCTGTTTCGCTCTTCCTCTGTTTTTTTCTTTGCAGTAAAGAGCCCTCCAACTTTAAAGCCTTCCTGCATGCTTTCTAAATAAAGGCGTAAGTGATCGCGTAAATCAGCTGGCATAATTGCAGCATTCGCGAGCAAATCCTTACGTTGCTCCTCAAACGTTTCGTTCCAAGCTTCTACTGAAAATAATTCAACCTGACGATTTAATTTATTGTATTGCTCTAAAATATCTTGATGGTGTGCCCAGTCATCCGCACTTAAAATTTCTTCATCAATTGCTAAACGATCCTGTCTTTCTTCCATTAAATAATTGTCATGCTCGCTTTGCAATAAACGCAATGTATTCGTAGCTGTTTGTACAAGCTGCTCCTGCCAGTCATTCATACTGTCCATCACGATTTTCTTTACTGCCTCAAAATCATTATGTGGATGCTCTGGCTCTCTTAATGATGTAAAGAAAACACCCTTCGGTACAACACCCCATGCTGCAAAGGACTGATGAACAGTTGCTTTAAATTCCTCGAAGCTCAATTCATTATCCTTATGCTTATCAATCATATTGACAATTAAATAAACATTTGGATTATATTTCATTAATTGCTTTGTGAATTGGAAATTTAATTCCGACTGCACATGGTTGTAGTCCATTGTATAAAATACGATATCGGCAATATGTAGTGCTGATTCCGTTGACATGCGGTGTGCATCATCTGTGGAGTCTACCCCTGGCGTATCCATTACAGTGACACCTAGTGGTAGTGTAGAGGCACTGTGTCCAATCTCAATTTGTGACACTAAATCCCCATTTTTACTTAGCTCTTTTACTGTTTTAAAATCATAGCCAGCCTCAAATTTTACAGGCTTTTCATTGTGCATATAAACAATCGCATAGTCTTCCTCTGATTTATGAACTTTTACGATGTTTGCACTTGTTGGAATAGGACTAGATGCCAGCAGATTTTCACCAGACAGCGCATTAATCATACTGGACTTCCCTGCAGAGAAATGGCCTGCAAAGCCAATCACATACTCTTTTTGCTGAATTTTTCGAGCAAAAAGTGATGTTTTATCCATGCGCTCTGTATCACCATTATGCTGATAAATTATGTATTGCAAAGAGGCTTGCTTTAATAGCCCCTCCAATTGTTGTTCAAAATCTTTCATGAAACCAGTAACCCCTTTTTCATTAATTATTCATAATTAGTATTCTACCTTATTCAACTAGCAAAGTATAACACTAATTTAAAGCATATATGCCAACGTTTCCATCCTTACAAAAACATGTTTATACAAAAAATCTATGCCAAATGATAGATGGTCAACTAGTTCTTTTTATATTTACTTCATATTTTATAGTAAGCATATTCGGGGCAAAGTTATATTTTTTATGAAGGGAGTGTGATGCCATATGATAAATCCTAAGTCTCATCAAATCATTGAAAAATATTGTTCATGTAACTGTGAGGATCGATTTATCTGGCCCCGTATAAAAGCAACAAACGGAATACCCATTGATCCTCCTGAAAAAGTCCCTGAAGGTATGATTATACCAACGATCCAACGATATTTTTATATCGTTACAGCTGATCTTGATCTATCGAATGGGGCAACTCTTCCAGCCGATCTCTTTTGGAATGATGAAGCAAATTCCGTTACTGAGTTTACAATTTTTTCACCTAATGGTTACGTTAACCTTTATATTAATGCAGTAATGCAGGAAGGCGGTATTTATACGGTAACCCCAGCCTCCCTGACAATCGTACCTTATAATGCGACATTGTATAGAGGAACACCCATTATTATTGAATCGCTAGGCTTTACAACGAAATAAAGGAAATGAAAGGAGGTGAATTGGGTGGCACTTTCCATTATTAATATTCACGTCAATGTAACAGGTAGTTCTACAAGGTTTTTTAACGTCTTAGCTGCACCCCTTGTCATTGCAGATGGCACGACAGTCGCTGCAACAACGTTTTTAAATGATAGCGGTACAGCCGCAACAGCATTCCCAGAAGTCGCAAATGGATACTATAACTTATATATCAATGGTGTTCTTCAGGAGGGTGGTGCCTATACAGTTTCTACAACTGAAATAACGTTCAATACTGTCACAGGTACACTTTCTGCTGGTACGCCAATTGTGCTAGAAGCTGTGGAGCTAGTGACAACAATCTAAATAAAATGGATGCCTTATTTAAGGCATCCATTCTTACATTTTATTGTAATTGCTTTCTAAGACCTGCAATTTTTTTTGCAAAGTCTAGCGCATGTGGGCCATCTCCATGTATACATAAGGTTTGGACTGCCACTTTAATTTTTTTGGACTGGACCGATATCACTTCATTCGCAGTCAAAATTCCTTTTACATGCACTAGCATTTCCTCTTCAGATTGTATGAAGGCATTTGGCACCTGTCTGTTCACTAATGTGCCATCTTCGTTATAGCGTCGATCCGAAAAAACCTCCTCATATACTTGAAGCCCCTGGTCTCTAGCAATCTCTACGATGAGGCTACCAGATAAGCCATATAAAATAAGCTGCGGATTAAGATCATACACTGCATTGACTACAGCTAACGCTTTTTCACGGTCATTCGCACATTGATTATAGAGTGCGCCATGTGGTTTAACATGATGAAGCATACCATTTTCAATCTGTACAAATGCCTGTAAGGCACCAATTTGATAAACCATCATATCGTAAATTTCAGCTGGGCTACATTCCATGTTACGGCGACCAAATCCCTCTCGATCGGGATAGCTTGGATGTGCACCAATGTGAACGTTTTTACGAATGGCGCTGCGTACAATTTGATGCATGATTGAATGATGACCCGCATGATAGCCACAGGCAATGTTGATGGAAGTTACATAGTCTAATAGTTCTTCGTCCTTACCCGCGATAAAAGCATCATAGCTTTCACCCAGATCACAATTGATATCAATTGACATCATGGTTCCTCCAGTACAAAGTGAATTGTGTTAAACATACGCATTTGCGCTACTTTATGTAAATCTTCTTCATGAACTGTTGCAATAATAGGATAGCCTCCTACTGTTTGAGCATCAGCCATTAGGATAATGGGATTACCACTTTGAGGCACTTGGATTGTTCCGAACTGTGTAGCTTCTGATAGAATATCCTTCATCTCCTGAAATTGTAAGGTAGGTCCTTTGATGTAGTAGCCCATACGATTGCCGCCGATAAATTGAAAAGGATCTTGTAAAAATTGTCGCTGACTCTCCTCAGCAAATAAATGGAAATGCGGCCCTTTAAACAGTCGAACCGTAATCGAACTGTCAAAACGCGGACGATAGGGTGCATATAGCCCTCTATTATATTTTAAAGATGCTGATACCTGCCCATATAAAATACTTCCTTTTGTAATGCATGTTCCCAAATTCCCAAGTGGAAGGTAGGATTGGCTACCAAGCTCATCATTTGTACGAAAACCTCCTAACGGGGTTAAGTAAACAATAGAGCCCTGATGAACACTCTTGATAGATAATCTATCTCCCTTTGTTAAATAGAATGTTTTCCACATTTCGATTGGTACATGATTAACCAAGCATGTACTATGCCCCCCTGTTAATACATAAACACCATCAGCAAGCGCCTCAAATTCAAAACCACCCACAAACATTTCAAAAGACGTTTGATCATGGTGATGCTGTAAGATTCTTTGAGCTGCTTGATACGAACGGTAATCCATTGGTCCAGATAGCGGAATACCAAATGCCCGATAGCCGAACCTTCCTTTGTCTTGTAAGCTACCATACACCCCTAGTTTTGTTACGAGCAGAAGTGGCTCCAATTGCTACACTCCTTTGCTTTTTACTTCCCAAAATTGCTGTTTGGTTATTTCATAAAATTGAACTTCATCACCAAGTTCAAATAAAAATGGCTCTTTGCCATGAACATGAAATAAATCCAAAGGTGTTTTCCCTATAATATTCCAGCCTCCAGGTGAATCAACAGGATAGATGCCTGTTTGTCCACCACCAACCCCAACTGAACTCGCTGATACAGATGCCCTTGGTTTCTGTAAGCGGGGCACAAATAATTTAGCATCAAGCTCACCTAAGTAAGGAAAGCCTGGTAAAAAGCCGATTAAATAAACATAATAGCTTTTGGACATATGCAAAGTTTTAATATCCTCAAAAGGTAAACCTGTGAAATCCATGACACGCTTTTGATCTAAAGCAAATTCCTCATCATAGCAGACGGGTATTTTTAAAAGTCGATTCGTTCCTTTATCAATTGTTGTGGAGGCTTGCATCTCAAGCCACTGCGACCTTAAACGTTCAATATCTATTTTTTGTTTAATATAAGCTGTTACTGTATGGTAGCTTGCAACACTTTCAATTAGGTGATGCTGTAGCTGCTGTTTCAGAAACCGATTAAACGCTTGGACCGCGTGAAAGTTTGAGTGAGAAATTTCCTCTTTGAATGCAAAACGAATAGTATGTTGACTAATCCACATTGAATGAGGAAAATCAATGATTGGTTGCACGTGCCGTCTCCTCAATACAAAGCTGTACCGCAGCTACTAAATCTCTAATACTCCAGCCGGGAATTTTGCCATGTTGGATTGACAGCTCAAATGATGCTGGAATATGAATAAAGCCAGCACGAACCCCTTCATGTTGCTGTGCATAAGCGAGCCCCTCATACATAATGTTATTACATAAGTATGTACCCGCTGTATTAGAGATTTCCGCTGGATATCCTTCTGCCTGCAAACGATTTACCATACTGCGAATTGGTAAGTTTGTTAGATAAGCATCTGCCCCCTCCTCATGGATACGCTCATCAACTGGTGTATAGCCATTATTATCAGGCTCTCCGTCTTTCACATTAATAGCAATGCGCTCTGGTGTTACTTTAAAACGTCCTCCAGCCAATCCTAATGAAATAATGATTTGTGGTTTCACTTCTTCTATATGTTGTTTTAATTGCTCCGCTGATTGCTGAAAATCTACAGATAGAATTCGTCCGACGATATCATAGCAATCTATTTTCTTTCCGTTTAATTCTTCCACAATTTGCATTGTTGGATTTATTTTATAATCAAGAAATGGCTCAAACCCTGTTACTAATATTTTTGTCATATTTGTCACCTGATTTCTTTAAATAACCTTAAAGGTTTGCTTCATTTTACAATAGATTTCTGAAAAAACAAATATTTCCCACGAACAAAAACATGTAAAAAAGAAGAGACTCTTTCCCTACACTATTGGTAATATGGAAGAAAATTTTGTAGCCTAATTAATTGAAGCGGAGACAGCGTCATTCCTAGGAGATTAGTGTTACTGATCAGATTCTAGAGGGTAAGTTAAAATGGACACTGGCGTAACAGGAATCACCTCTCGCCTTGCTAAAGCCCTTTTCTGCACGTGCTATTTTCTTTTTTAACAACATGAAAAAAGTATGAAGCATAGCAGCTTCATACCCTTTTGTTTAGCTCTTATTTCAAATGTGCAGTTGCCTGGTTCATGACGTATTTTCCAACTCCAATATAGATCACTACAGCTGCTCCAATCAATACGAATGTCATTGCGAACCGCTCCTTCTTAGTTATTTTTCGTTAAGTTTTCAGACGTTTACATTGAATTTGAAAATCATTCTCATTAATATATTATAAATTTCATGTGAATTCGTCAAGACATACTTTCATCTTACCCTTTTTACATGGTAAGATGTAGAAAAGTCGGAAAAAGGATGCGGTAATGATGAGTAATTCGAAGTACTTTCAAACTATTTTAAACGGGACAATTCACGCTTTAAAAACCATTCTTCCTATGGATATAGAAGTAAAGTCGCCTAGTATTATTTCTGAACCCTTTCAACAACAACAAATGGGCGTATTAATTGGCTTAATCGGAGATTTAAAGGGACGCGTCATCATTGACTCCTCTCCCGAAGTGTTCAGCGGGATCGGTAGTACCATGTTCGGTATGCCGCTTGAAGGAGAAATGCTAGAATCCTTTACAGGGGAATTTGGTAACATGATTGCAGGAAATTTATGTACAGCTGTTGGGCAAGAAAGCTTAGAAATTGATATCACTCCGCCAACGGTGATGGTGGGCAATACAAAATTATATGGCTTTGAAAAGGCATTTGCTCTCCCAGTTTCGGTCCCAAGCGTCGGTGCCCTAACAGTTCTATTAACGATTGAGGAAGAAGAATAGAAAACAAGATTTGAGGAATGTTCCAAATAAGACATTGTATGCTCAAACAGACAGCACACATGCAAAAGATTTATCATTCGCACAAAAAAGAATGTACTTTCCTACCAATCTTTTATTTTTACTAAAATTAAGCAAAATATAGTACGATGACAAGCTATCTCAATGACTTTTGAGATAGCTTGTTTTTTTTTCTTCGTAATTCTTCACACTTTTTTCACATAATTCCTCTAGAAGTGTGATTTTTTTCACATCAAAATGCAGGGGATTTTTATATGATGACTGTAAGAAACACAACAATAAAAAGCGTAGGAGGAGCAAAAATGGCAAATAAAAAGAAGTCAGATGAAAATTTAAAAGGTTCACTCTATGCAGTTTTTGGAGTAGGTATTATCATCATTTTACTTTGGGTGTACTGCTTCGATTTGTTCATTGGACGGTTTTAATCTACGAAGAAGGGACAGAAATATATGCACATACATAAGTATGAGAAATACTGGCTTGTGTTTGGAGTTACCACTTTAGTGGCATTCCTGATCATTCTCGGTATCGGAGCATTTCATCAAGGCTCCCATCCAAACAATGGTAAAAAAACACTAGATTACGAGAAAGTGAAAGAGACAGCGCCTTTTGATAATCCAGGTGTCCATAAGGTTGAAGGTAAAGATTGGGATTACGAAGTGGTAGTAGTTGCTTCTGCATTCAATTATAATCCTCCACAAATTGAGGTTCCACTTGGTGCAAAAGTGAAATTTATCGCGACAAGCGAGGATGTTATGCATGGTTTTGAGGTTGCAGGTACGAATATCAATATGATGCTTGAGCCTGGCTATATTTCGGAATATGTAACAGAAGTCAATAAGGTCGGCGAGTTTTTAATCGTATGTAATGAGTATTGTGGTACAGGACATACGATGATGCACTCTATGCTAAAGGTGGTGGATTCAAATGAGTCACACTAATTCAATGACAAAAGTGGATCGTCGAGATGCAAAGCTAGCAATGGCACATATTTACGTGGCATTTATCGCATTGTTATTAGGTGGTCTTGCAGGTTTATTACAGGTTTTTGTACGTTCTGGTCAATTTACATTACCAGCAGGCATTGGTTATTATCAAGTATTAACAGTTCATGGTGTATTACTCGGTCTTATATTAACTACATTCTTTATTTACGGCTTCCAAATTGCAAGTGTAAGTCGAACATCTGGTACGTTCACTGATACTCAGAGAAGACTTGGCTGGATTGGTTTCTGGTTAATGACGATCGGTACAGCTGCTGCCGCAACGATGGTGTTATTGAATAAAGCAACTGTTCTTTATACATTCTATGCACCATTAAAGGCACATTGGATTTTCTATTTAGGTCTTACATTAGTCGTAGTTGGTTCTTGGGTTGGCGGCGCAGGTCAAATTTTACGTTATGTCCAGTGGCGCAAGGAAAATAAAGCGAGTGGACAACGCAGCCCGTTACTATCATTTATGGTAGTTGTTAATAATTTAATGTGGTTTGTGGCAACGCTTGGTGTTGCAGCTTCTGTTTTAATTCAATTGTTACCATGGTCCTTAGGTTTAATTGAACGTGTCGATGTGGCATTATCGCGTACACTTTTCTGGTATTTTGGTCATGCACTTGTATACTTCTGGTTATTACCTGCCTATATGGTATGGTACGTGATTATTCCAAAAGTAATTGGCGGGAAAATTTTCTCCGATTCTTTAGCAAGACTTTCGTTTATGCTGTTCTTACTCTTCTCTATTCCTGTTGGAATTCACCATCAGTTAACAGAGCCTGGTATTGATGGTACATGGAAGTTCATTCAAGTTGTTTTAACATTTGCTGTTATCGTACCTTCTCTCATGACAGCCTTCTCGATGTTTGCCATGTTCGAGTTACGCGGACGTGAATTAGGTGGCAAAGGACTATTTGGTTGGTTTAAAAAATTACCTTGGAAGGATGCTCGTTTCTTCGTACCATTTATCGGTATGGTGTCATTTATTCCAGGGGGTGCAGGCGGTATTGTCAATGCCTCTTATCAAATGAACCAATTAATTCATAATACCATTTGGGTTACAGGGCATTTCCATTTAACGATTGCAACAGCTGTTGTTTTAACTTACTTCGGTGCGGCATTCTGGTTAATTCCACATTTAACAGGTCGTACACTTTCGAAGTCTTTAAATAATCTTAGTAATTTCGCTGGTATCTTATGGGCTACTGGTATGACGATTATGTCTTCTGCAATGCATATTGCTGGTCTAATTGGTGCGCCTCGTCGCTCAGATTACTCAGAATATGGTGGCGCTCAGCAGGCTTACGATTGGATTCCTTATCAAATCGCGCAAGCTGTGGGTGGAACAATCCTCTTTATCGCCATCCTAGTGATCATTTATATCGTCGTGAAATTAGCTTGGTTCGCACCTAAAGGTGACGAAGAATTCCCTGTAGGTGATGTACATGAGCTTAGCGGTCCAACACCAGCTATTTTAGAAAACTTTAAAATATGGCTTGTTATTTTAGTAGCCTTAATTTTATTCGCTTACACAGTACCAATTATCGATATTATTTCAAACTCACCAGCCGGCTCTAAAGGCTATCAATTGTGGTAAGCATCCAAACGCATCTTCCTATAAAAAAGCGATTTCTCTGTAACGAGAAATCGCTTTTTTCACTTTATAATCAAAGCTTGCTCTTATTGAATGGCATCGATTAAATTTTTAAAGTTCGATAATTTTTGAAACTCTTGTTTTACAAAGCACCTCGTTAACTCAATTAGTAATACATTATTTAACCAACGTTTGAAGACTTATTAACACGGGGGCATACACAATTAGTGGAATAAGCAAAATTACTGCACCAATTTTTTTATTCCCCTTTTGTAATAGTAAAAGAGTAGTCAAGAAAAATAATGGATAAATAATAAAAGTAATTATTAATACACCATCAACTACTTGATACAATTTTCCTGTAAATGCACTTATGAATGGGATTGAAATCCATTCTAGTACGCAAAATGCAATAACCAATATCCACAACCATTTAAGTGTCACCATAATCACCCCTAAATTTTTAATTGGTCAAAAAGTAAAAACTATATACGGTTCATCATACATAAGCTACACAAATAAATATTTACTCAACAATCTGGCCAGATTGTTTAACACAATAGTTCAATTTAAAAATGACTCTTTATAATGTTGAACATTATATAAAAAATATTGATGTAACATGAAATGTAGCTTACTTTAAATCTTGACTTGTAATTTTAGTAGCCTTATTTATATTAGCTTACACAATTCCAATCTTCGAAATTATTTCAAATTCACCAGCGGGCTCAAAGGCTTTAAGCTTTGGTAAGAATATTTTCAAAGCAACAAGCGATTTCTCATTAGTAGAGAAATCGCTTGTTTTTTATAACTGATATAGCTTTGTATATTTTTCTTGTAAGTAGTCTGCCAGATACTTGGCATTTAAGCCTTCCCCTGTCGCTTCTTTCAGCAATTCAAATGGCTTTTTCAATGCTCCATATTGATGAACTTTTTCAGTTAGCCACTCTCGAATTGGCAGTAGCTCTCCCTTTTCTAGTAATTCATCAAAATTAGGAATATCCTTGTCCATTGCATGTTTCCACTGTGCTGCATAGATCATTCCTAACGCATAGGATGGGAAATAGCCAAACATGCCGCCTGACCAATGCATATCTTGGAGTACACCCTGTGCATCTGTCTCAGGGCGAATGCCTAAATATTCTTCGTACTTATCATTCCATACTTGTGGGAGATCCTTCGCCTGTAAATCGCCATTGAACAGGTCACGTTCAATTTCATAGCGAATCATGATATGTAATGGATATGTTAGTTCATCTGCTTCAATGCGAATCAATGATGGTTCTACCATATTAATGGCACGTAAAAAATCGGCTAACGCTACATCACCAAATTGAACTGGTGAGAAGTGTTGAAGGCGCTCATAGTTATGCTCCCAAAATTTCTCATTTCTGCCGACAAAGTTTTCATAAAATAATGATTGTGATTCATGAATCCCCATCGATGTACCAGTCGCTAATGGCAGTCCTGCAAGTTTTTCATCAATATTTTGCTCATACATCGCATGTCCACATTCATGAATTGTGCCAAAAATAGCTGAACGGAAATCATTTTCATCATATTTAGTTGTAATACGAGCGTCACCATAGTTTAAGCCAATCATGAAAGGATGGACACTTTCATCCAAGCGACCAGCATCGAAGTCATAGCCGAGCTGAGCAAGCAATTCTAACGATAATTCACGCTGTGCCTCACGCGGGAAATGCTTAAATAACATGGTAGTATCGGGTTTATTCGATGAATGAGCAATTTTTTGAACAAGCGTCACAATAGACTCTCGTAATTCACCAAATACTTGATCTACGACATCTGTTGTCATATCTGGCTCATATAAATCTAGTAATGTATTGTATGGAGATCCATTTTTAATGCCCCAATATTGAATGAATTTTTTCTGCCATTGTATGATTTCTTCTAGGTATGGTAGGAATAGAGCAAAATTATTCTTCGCCTTCGCTTCTTCCCAAGCCGTTTCTGCCTTCGATTGAAGAATGACGAATTCTTTATATTCATTCGCAGGGATTTTTTTATTTTGATCGTAATTCTTTCTTACTTCTTCTACTAAACGTAGTGTTACATAGTCAAGATCAGCTTTTTGTGCCTCTAATGCTGCTAGAAGCTCTCCTAGTTCCTCACTCGTCTGCATATCAAATAAGGAGGCTGATAATGTACCAATTACCTCAGAACGTTGTGCTAACCCCTTTTTCGGTGCACCCGTCCGCATATCCCAATAAATCACATTGAGCGCTTCCTCATAATGCTGCATTTTCTTCACATAGTCTGTAAATTGTTGAACAGTCATGCATTCATCCTCCTTTTCACGTTATAAGTTTATCATATTTTCGAAAATTTTGTATATTGCGGACTTTCTAGGATAATTATTTAGAATATTCCTTTTTTAACTTCTCTATTATTTTAATGTATTGTCTATCCCCTAATCCATAGTGTGGAAATAGGGAAAACAATTGCTTTAACAGGTCATTTTGAGATAGATTGAGGTGTTTTTTTATATACGTAGTGATCTCATTCTCTTCATTTAAATAGCTGAAAAATAATTGAATGCCCTGATACATGACAGGTATAAGCGTTGTCTTGGGTAGACGATGGTGCATTAAGACCTCTTGATAGACCTCCCCATACGGTCCAAGTTCTATCTCTGTTTCTTCCACATCATAGGTCATTTCCTTGACCATATAATAATAGACTTTGCCTTGATACCTTTGTTGCTCTAGGAAAGCAAGGACGGTCAATAAATTCATCTGACAAAACATATCATCTCCAAACCATAAAACAATACATTTATAGTCATTTGTTAACAATGGCTTCAACGGCTTCAATGTCACCTGCTCATATTGCTGTAAAGACACCTCATGCCCTATAGCACGCAGTTTATTAAATTCTTCACTGAAAATCGGACTAATCGTTGGATTCGCACACATCGCTTCATTGAAAGGAACGTAATCACTGTTGCCCATTAATTGTTGTTTTGCGAACTCCTCATACATCATTTGACCATTTAATACATTCAATAGCTCTTGATCGTATTGCACATTCATCTTCTCTTGTAATGCTTCAATTTTTAATTTCTGAGAAATATCCATCGTCAACCATCCTCCATCATCCTGTAATCTCAACTTTACAAAGGTTTGTAAAGGTTGAGGAGACTTTCTGTAATCATTCGGACTTATACCAAAATACCTTTTAAATGCTCTAGAAAAGGATTCCTGCGATGAAAAACCGTAGTGAAAGGCGATGTCGATTATTTTCTTTTGGGGATCTTTTAATGCAATAGTAGAAAGATAAATTTTACGTAGTGATCTATATTTTTTAATCGTCATCCCTGTCGTCTGATGGAATTTAAAAGAACAGTAATAAGGAGAATAACCTATATCCTTTCCTAATTGCTCTAATGAAAATCCTTCTAATAGATGAAGCTCAATCCAATCAATCATCTCCTGTACAATGTTGTTCATCCACATCCCTCCTAATTTCATTATAGTAGAGGCGATAATTTTTTTATGATATAAGTTGTGAATAAAAAAACTGCAGCAAACTTTAAGTCTGCTGCAGTTTCTGCTCCCATAACTAGAGGAGAGCTTTCTATATAATTGGGGATTTATACTAGCCTTCAAGTCATGTTCGGTTTCCAATCAAACATTTTTTGAGCTATCATGAAGTTTTATTGGAAAGAAAGTTGGGGATCCTTTCGATCCATTGAAAAATAGAGTCTGTATACTCTATTCAATGTTTTGGCAAATAGCAATTACCTGTTTCACAGCCTCTGCAGAGTGCTGAAGGGCTGTTTGTTCTTCATTTGTTAGGTGCAATTCGATGACAGATTCGATGCCATTGCCACCTAAAATAGTTGGTACCCCTAAAAAGAGATCGTGGTACCCATATTCTCCTTCTAATAGGGCAATAGAAGGGATAATTTTTCGTTGATCTTTGATAATAATTTCAACCATTTGGGCACACGCTGCGGCTGGAGCATAGTAGGCACTACCATTACCTAGTAAGCCAACAATTTCACCGCCGCCTTTACGCGTACGCTCCACGATTTGCTGTAGTCGTTCCTGAGGAATTAGTTTCTCTAATGGAATGCCGCCTGCATAGGAATAACGGATTAATGGAACCATTTCATCGCCATGTCCTCCTAGGACGAAGCCTGATACATCCTCTGGTGCAATGTGAAGCTCCTGCGCCACAAACGTGTTGAAGCGAGCTGTATCTAACACACCAGATTGACCGATGATACGATTTTTGGCAAAGCCTGTTTCCTTATGACACACATACGTCATGGCATCAACAGGATTACTCAACACAACAACAATACTATTTGGAGCATAGTGTTTAATTTGTCTTGAAACCTGTTGAATAATTTTAGCATTTGTTGTGACTAAGTCATCACGACTCATCCCTGGTTTACGTGGAATACCTGCTGTAATGACAACAATATCCGCACCTGCGATATCTTCATATTGACTCGTGCCTTTAATGGACACATTGAATTTTTCGATTGGGCCTGTTTGTAGCAAATCCAAAGCTTTCCCTTTTGTCGGGTTCTCGGCCTCTGGAATATCAACAAGCACTACATCGCCTAATTCTTTCTGTGCTAAAAATAAACTCAGTGTGGAACCGGTGTGGCCTGCTCCAATAACAGCGATTTTATTTTTACGAAATGCCATTATGCCTCACCTCGATTATCTGTCGCTGATGTTGTTTCTGTTGTTTTTTTAGCACGCGTTGCTGCTGGTGCAGAGACAGCCTTTTTCTTTGGTGCCTCTGGTCCTTTAATCATTTTAAAGACATCTTCATCAGGTCTCGGAATGACGTGAGCGCCTAATAATTCACCAACACGCATAGCGGCTGCTTTTCCAGCCTCTACTGCGGCTTGTACAGAACCTACGTCACCCTTCACGACAATCGTCACGATGCCACCATCCACAAACTCTTGTTTGACGATTGTGACGTCTGACGCTTTAATCATCGCATCAGCAGCTTCATAAGAGCCTACTAATCCTTTTGTTTCGATCATTCCAATTGCGCTACTCATTGTCCTCACCTCTCATTACTTCTGTAGAATCAATAATACCAATGACAACTGCATCAATCGGTAACGGATTATCTTTCATAATATAGCGAGATGACCCACCACTTGTAATCAGGACATCATCACCAATACCCGCTCCTATACGATCAGCTGCAACCATTTCTGTGCGAATCGGCTGTTGATTGGAATCAATAGGTTGAATGATTAGTAGCTTTAAACCATTCAGTCCCTCTTCCTTGCGTGTTGCCCATACACTGCCTATCACTCTTCCCATTTGCATGAACTTCACCCTCTTTATGCGACACACATTGTCTAACTACTCTGAACGAATCGTTAATGTTTTATTTAACTCTCGCAGCTTATCATAAGCCAATGCTGTCACAATGGTTTTCTTTGGAACGACAATTTCTTGTGCATCGATATCGAGCACTTCTATTTGTGAAAGTAGCTTTTTGTCATAATGATAGACGGACGGTTGCTCTACTTTCTGTACGACTGGCGACTGCTCTTTCACAGTGATCATAGGTTCACTTACTTGATGATGCACGATTTCTGCAAGCGTTCCTTGCTGAATTAACCCTGCATTTGCTTCATCTGTATCAATATGCATTTCTAAGCGATAGCGCTCTGAAACACGGATAACCACATTCGATAAAATAATTGGGCGAATACCTTCTACCTTAATTTGGACAGATTGCCCATCTACGACTTGGAATCTCGCACTATCCGCTGGGGACATATGAATATGTGCCTGTGCAATAATGAGGCCTTCATTTAACACAACACTTCCCTTTGGACCAATTAATGTAACAGGACTGGAACCTTGAATATCACCAGAAATTCTTAATGGTGGCTTCAGACCTAATTTCATAGCATCTGTCCAGCTTACTTCCACTTGCGATAAGGAACGAGCGGGACCAAGAATACGCACGCGCTCAATTGACCCTTTTGGACCTGCAATTACTACAGTTTCCTCCGCAGCAAATTGCCCTGGCTGTGAAAGCTCGAATTTCGGTGTGAGCTGATAATTTTCACCAAAGAGCTGTTCAACTTCTGCTTGTGCAAGATGGACATGGCGGGCAGATACACCAATCGGAATTTTACCGTCATGTGGAGGGGAAGATTGATTTTTTAAGACTTGTTGCAGAACTTCTTCCACAATTTTTTGCACTAAATTTTCTTGCATCTTGCCTCCTCCTTACGATGATACTTTTATTAATTTACCCTGTGCCTGCTGTTCGATAAAACCAGCATTTGCTTCATCCGTATCAATGTGCATTTCCAGACTAAAATCATTTGAAACACGTACAACGACACCTCGGAAAGTGACAGGTCGATCACTTACAACTTCTACTGAAACTAATTCATTATTGCGTACTTCCAATGCTTTGGCATCTTCCTCAGTCATATGAATATGCGCTTGCGCAATGATGACTCCCTGCTGGATCTCTATTTCTTTGTCTTGAGAAAGTATTTTAATACCCGCAGAATTGTCAATATCACCTGATTGACGTAAAGGTGGTGTCACTCCTAGCTTCATGGCATCAGTGCGGCTTACCTCTACTTGGGTTGCTGGTCTTACAGGTCCAAGGACACGGACATTATGAATAACGCCTTTAGGTCCCTCAATAGAGACGCGCTCTTTTGCAGCAAATTGCCCTGGCTGTGATAAGTCGAAATCTTTCGTTAGGGTTGCATTTGGACCAAAAAGTGCTTGTAAATCCGCTTCACTTAGATGGATATGACGAGCCGAAATGGCCACTGGAAAAGTTTTTGTTGCTGTTGTCATGTTAGCCACCTCTTTATTTTGTTGATTATTTTATCAGGACAAGGTGAGAGCTGTTCTAAAGTTAGATCCAGCTCTCTTCTATAAATGGTAGTTATTTTTCCATCTATAGCGTTTGAAAGAACATGAAATTATGCTTCTGCTTTTGGTAAAATCATTTCTAATTCGTGGTGTGGACGTGGAATTACATGGACAGATAATAGCTCTCCTACACGTTGTGCTGCTGCTGCCCCTGCATCTGTTGCTGCTTTTACTGCACCTACATCACCACGTACAAGAACTGTTACGATCCCGCCACCTACATGTACTTTGCCTACTAAATTAACGCTTGCTGCCTTTACCATTGCGTCTGCTGCTTCAATTGCTCCTACTAAACCTTTTGTTTCTACCATTCCTAATGCTGTACTCATTTGTCATTCCTCCAAATAATTTATTTATTTTGTAATGTGATTTGTTTTAATACTTGATCGACAATTTGTTGAACCATCGTTGTATCAAGAGTAGGTTCTTGTGAAACTACCGATTCAACAACGGACTGTACTTCGAATTCTGGTTTTGGCACTTCGACATCTTTAATGCCATACGCCATACGTTTGATATTTAATAAATGTCTTGCTGTAATGTTGTCTGACGTAATATTGCCGCCAAATGTCCCACAGCCTAATGTAAAGGATGGTGCTAAGCCCGTTGTGCCACCTACTGCACCAATTGAGGATAATGTATTAACCACAATTCGTGATACTGGTAATTCGACAGAAAATTGCTCTGCTAATGCTGCATTTTCAGTGTGAATTGAGCATGTATGTCCGCGTCCTCCAATATTTAATAGGTCAATCATCACCTGCTTGGCTTCTGTACTGTTTTCAACAACATAAAGCGCAAAGATTGGTGATAGTTTTTCAAGAGAAAATGGAATATTTTTACCAATCATTGTTTCGAAGCCCACAAGAACTTTTGTATCGTCTGGTACCGTAATACCGACAGAATCTGCTAGGCAAGTAGCTGATTTACCGACAATCTGGGGATTTACTTTCCCAGGAACTGGCGAGATCAATTTTTCCATTTTAGCTTTTTCTTCGGCATTTAATAGATAGGCACCATTTTTCTTTAATTCTGTTTGCACTTGCTCTGCAATCACCTTATCCACAATAATGGCTTGTTCTGTTGCACAGATTGTGCCATTATCGAACGATTTACTTTGCACCAATTGACGTACAGATTTTTGAATATTAGCCGATTTTTCAATATAAGCTGGTACATTTCCTGGCCCAACCCCATAGGCAGGTTTGCCAGAGCTATAGGCCGCCTTGACCAATGCACCACCACCCGTAGCTAAAATTAAATGGATGTTTGGGTGCTTCATTAGCTGCTGTGTTGCCTCCATGGAGGACATTGTTAAACATTGTAGTAATCCTTCTGGCGCACCTGCTTTTTCAGCAGCTACTCGACAAATATCTAAGGCCTCTTTTGTACATTTCACTGCATATGGGTGTGGACTAAGCACTAAACCATTTCTCGTTTTTAAAGAAATGAGTGTCTTAAAGATCGCTGTAGAGGTTGGATTTGTTGTTGGTACGATACCAGCAATGACACCGAAAGGACTTGCAATTTCGGCTACTTTTTTCATCCGATCATAGCCCACAATACCAACTGTTTTTAATTCTTTAATATCTTCATAGACATCTCGTGAAGCTACTTCATTTTTCATCTTTTTATGGTTAGGAATACCCATTCCTGTTTCTTGCACAGCCATTTTTGCTAAACGATCTGCTTCCTTAAAGGCAGCATCCGCGACAGCCTTTACAATGTTGTCTACTTGTTGCTGAGAAAATTGCATATAGGCAGCCTGTGCTGTATTAGCATGTTTAACGGCATCTCTCATTTCCTGAATCGCTAATAAGTCTTTGTCTAATGTGGCCATAAAGCCGCCTCCCTTCTAAATCACTGGGTTTCTAGCTATATTTTCAATAGCTTCTCTGAATGCATGTGCCGCAGCCTCGCATGAAGATTGACTGCCAGTTAATAAGCCGCCCCCAAAATTGGTTTCAGATGGAGGACCAAAGAAAACCTTTAGCTCAACATCTGCAGCCTTTAATGCTGCATCTAATCCAACAACCGCTTCAAGCGGCGGAGCAATTAAATAAGCAAGTGGGGTGCCAACCTTTACATCTGCAAGCTCAGCAAGATACGTCCCACAGCTTGCCACAGTATGGGCAAACAAGGCATGATTGTCATTATTATTAATGGCTTCAAAATACGTATCAAATTCAATTTTTTGTTGAATGGCATCAAGACCACTACGAATTTCATCAGGTGAGCTTCCAGCAATAATGCCAATCACTTCACCTGACAATGGACCAGACGCATGTGCCGCTCCAGCATAAAAGCTTTTTGCATAAACAACATCGACATCTGCCTTTTTCGTCGCCTCATCTAAGGCAACATAGCCAACATCGTCGATTGTCAGTGTGACAAGCCCAATGCTATGATGATGTGGCTTTAAATCTAACTGCTCTGCTAGTTCACGGTTGACTCTTGGAATGGTTTGCATCGCCAAGATTTGCGCCATAATTTTTTGAGGATACATATTTCAGCCTCCTAACCTTCTTTTGCGACAAGCTCTACGCCACTTGCCTGATAACGCAGGATTTTTTCTACGACTGTGCCAAGATAAGCTCCCGCTTCTAATGGTGGGATACCACCCTTATGGATATTTGAAATTACCATACGTTCCGCTTCCACTGTCCCAATTCTTGGCTTGTAGCATAAATATGCACTCATCGATTCTGCTGATACGAGCCCTGGACGCTCACCAATTAGATAAACAATAACCTCTGCCTGTAGCAGCTCACCAATCTCATCCATTAAAGCAACACGCCCTTTATCGATATAGAACGTAGTACCAATGTCAATATTTAAATTGCTAAGACTTTGCTGAAGGGCTAAGTAAACATCTTGAACATTCTCCTCAATCGCACTTGCACTCAAGCCATTCGAGATAATAATCTGTACCTTTGGCTGTGGTTTACATTTTTGCTGAATCAATGCCTTTGATTCTTCTGATAAACGACGCCCTAAGTCAGGTCTTGTAATGTATTCCTCTTTATCTGTGACTTTCGTTGTGACCTGAAAGACATCAAGCTTTTGTAAAAGATCTTCTGTCACTTCGCCATATACAGCATCTACCGCAGCAGCATGATCAAGTCGGAATTTTAACCAGGTTTTCGTTTTCGGTCTTGTCCCTGCTCTTCCTACACCAATACGAGCAGGTGTATGTTTCTTAGCAGCCTGCACACTTTCACTTAACGAGCCCGCCTCAAACTGAAAGGGCTTGATCGGCACAGCGTCATTTACTGGTTGTTCGAAAGTAGCAGAAGTAACCGTCGTTACTTGCTGTGGAGCTCCATGCTGATACAGCTGAATTAATGGCTCCTGTGATGTTGCTATAGCTTCTGTTGTTCCTGAAGAACGATTTTCTACTGTATCATAAAATTTAATAAGTGGTTGTTCTGTTGGAGTAGCTGCTATTTCAGGTGTTTGGCTACCTGTACTTTTCTCCATCTTCTCCATGACAAGCTGTGTAATCATAGAAACTAATTGATCATTCACTTGACTCACCTACCTTTCAAAAATGGATAAATCGCCAGCTCTTGCTGACAGTCGACCATTTTCATAAATGCCCATTTTCTCTAACCATGCTAAATACTCTGGTGCTGGTTTTTTACCAAATGTTTGGAGTAATGTAGCCACATCATGGAAGCTCATCGATTGATAGTTGAGCATCACGTCATCGCCCATTGGCGCAGCAATAATAAAGTTAACACCAGCAGCTGTCAGCAATACACTCAAATCTTCCACATCATTTTGGTCTGCCTTAATATGGTTGGTATAGCAAATATCTACCCCCATAGGAATACCATGCATTTTGCCCATGAAATGATCTTCGAGACCTGCTCGAATTACTTGTTTATTGTTGTATAAATACTCTGGGCCAATAAAGCCAACTACAGTGTTCACAATATAAGGATTAAAATGTCTAGCAAATCCATAATTGCGCGATTCCAGTGTTACTTGGTCAATACCCATATGTGCCTCTGCCGATAGCTCTGAGCCTTGACCTGTTTCAAAGTAGAATAAATTTGGACCAGTACCTGTTCCTTGTTTTTTAATGAGCTCCTCTGCTTCTCGTATTAAATCAGCAGAAATACCGAACGAACGGTTAGCAATTTCTGTCCCTGCGATACTTTGGAAAATCATATCTGCTGGGGCGCCTTGTTTAATTGCCTTCATCTGTGTTGTAATATGAGCTAATACACAGTTTTGCGTAGGAATGGACCAATCATTGATGAATTCCTTTGTAGCTGTAAGCACTTTTTTGACACTTTCAACTGAATCATCTACAGGATTAATGCCGATAACAGCATCCCCAATACCATAGGACAGTCCTTCTTTTAGAGAGGCGATGATGCCATCAATATTATCTGTCGGATGATTTGGCTGTAGACGAGATGACAGCGTCCCTTTTTGACCAATCGTAATATTACACGTTGAAAGTATTTCAACTTTATTGGCTGCATGTACAAGATCTAAATTGGACATTAGTTTTGTAACAGCGGCAATAATCTCGGAATTCATCCCTTTACTTAAACGCTTTAATTCACGATCACCCGTGTCATTTGATAGAATGTATTCACGCAGCTGCTCGATGCTCCAGTTTTTGATTTCTCCATATATTTGCTCATTAATATCGCCCTCAATAATGCGTGAAACCTCATCATTTTCTTGTGGCACTAATGGGTTTTCGCGGATATCTTTAACTAAAAGCTCACTTAATACTGCCTTTGCTGCGATCCGTTGTTGAACCGTCTCAGCGGCAATACCTGCTAGCTGATCGCCTGATTTTTCTTCATTGGCCTTAGCCATAACATCTTTTAATGATTTAAAATTATATTTTTCTCCACCAAATATCACCGATAAGTTCACATTCATCCTCCTTACTTTGAATGGAAGGCAAGGGTCTTCACCACAACAGGAACGACGCCAGATGGCAGAACCTCTCCAATGTCGATGTAATCGCCCGTTTCCACTTTAATTTGATCGATGCAAATAATTGGTACTGTCGCATTTATGGCTTGTATGGTCTGTCCAATAATCTTTGCATAATCTGATTGAATGACTATGATAATTGGTATGTCCTTAGAGCATCTTGTCGCCAAATGTAACAAAATGGCCTGACACAATGCATGTACATCCTGAAAGCTTAAATATGGCAATTCACTAAAATAGAGGGCAAATGGCGAACGATTGTCCTGTATAGAAAATAAATCATTTGCTCTCTCTACTGCTGTCTTCACCGTCGAGTTAAAATCTGTTGAAGAATCTATATGACAATTGAAGACAGGTACATTTTTTAGTGGTAATACTTGGGCATCCACCTGAATGGTTGCCCCACTGATTTCAGTGGTTTGTGTACCAGCACCAGTCACTGTTGCACGTGCTGTTTCCTCTGGTCGTAACCATAAAAATGATTGTAGCTGTTCATGCTGAAGTAGCATTTTCGCTAATTTTTCACCAATATCATCATATTGACGCTGGGTACATTCATTTTCATAAATACAAGAGGCCACACCACCCGTAAAAACGATGGCATCCACAGGTTTATGCCAGTTTGGTAAATGCCCTAGTAATAATGGATGCTTTTCATCTCTGCATTGCCCATGAAGAATCATGGCAAGTGTTTGCACCATTTCTTCAATACAATGTGTCACTCGAATATCTTCGGCCGCATCACCGACCGCTAACGGATTAGTCCATCGTTCCATCAATCGCATGAGTGGCGGAGAAATTGATTGAATCTTGCCATCCTTAAACTCAATCAATCTACCACCAACATGTAAGGTACATGTACCAATGACCTCTCCAAATTGCATAACAGCAATATTCGCTGTCCCTCCACCAATATCGATATTGGCGATGACTTTGGATGAATTCTTTGATTGCTGTAAAGTACCTGCCCCTTTGGCAGCAATGATGCCCTCTAAATCAGGACCTGCGGTAGCAACTAAAAAATGACCTGCGCCATCTGCAATGGTATGGACAACCTCACTTGCATTTTCCTTCGTGGCTGATTCACCAGTAATGATGATGGCCCCAGTTGCAATATCAGATGGAGCAATTTGTGCCAATTGATACTGTTGAGAAATAAATTCCTCTATCTTTTTCATATCAATGATGTCTTTATTGATAAAAGGGGTTCTAATAATTGGACTTTGATGCAACACCGTTTTCTCAATAATTTCAATCCTTGGCACATGTGTTACGCCAGCCACATTCTTTAACAGAAAACTACTGACAACCATTTTTGTGGTACTTGTCCCAATATCAATGCCTGCACTAAATATTTTTTCAGTTTTCACCCTACACCTCCCTCTCGCTACTGTGAGCAATACATGAGATACGGACTATCGCTTTCCTTAACAAATTGTCGAATTTCTTCATTTGTCTGGAGTTGAATCAATGGTTCAATCAATTCAATGCCAAGCTTTTGCCAGGAAGAGGTTTTCACGATAGGGCCCTGCGTCATAACATTTTTTAATAAGGCGGTAGCCCTTTCTACATCTGCATCAGGGGCATCAATCTTGGTAATAACCCCTATTTGTATTTTGGGAATCCCTAAGCTGAATTGCGGAGGGAATACACTCCTTGCTGATGTGGCATCCTGCAAGTAAATCACATGGGTTACTTCCAAAGATGTTGCCATTATATTTCTGTAATACATTGGATTTTCAACATATTCACCTGGTGTATCAACAATCCAGTCATCATAAACGAGTGCTTGTGTTTTGTTGGCACTGCTTTCTTTGCCCAACAATGTATTCATCAATGTTGACTTTCCTGCTTGCACACCGCCTATTATCATTACTCGATTTTTCATATGACACATCCTATGATTTTGTTATTTTTGATGGTGTATAACCTAATACCTCGGATAAAAAACGATTGATTTCTAACATCGCCATTTCTACCTCTGACACACTACCAACAATAACGAGACTACCTGTAAAACGATCTAAAAATCCTAGTTTGACATTGGCAGCCTTTGTTGCTAAGTCTCCTGCAATAATTACCGTTTCACTTGGCGTACAAGTCATAATGCCAAGGGCACCTGCTTCTTGGATACCTAGCTTTTGAAACATTTCTGGATCAGGATTGGCAATAAGGTGACTCAATGTTAGCTGTTTACCCGGCACAAACTCCTGAATAAATCGTTTTTTCTCTTCACTCACACGTCATCACCTCACTTTTTAATCAATTAAGATTGTTGATCTGTTAAATACTCGCCTTCTTTGATAATGCCAGCCTTACGATCTTCAATTTCCAACCTTAATGCAGTTGGTACTGAAAGCTTATAGGCTAAAATAATCGCAATAACACCCGCTAAAAACTTCCCTGCAATAACAGGTAAAATAATGGTTGGCTGGAAGTTCGCCGTGAATGATAAGTGATCACCTAATAAAAAGGCGGAACATACACCAAATGCAATGTTAATTACTTTGTCTTTTGGTGGCATATGGCGAATTAGTGTAAACATCGCTAAAATATTCGCAATCGTTGCTAAAATCCCAGCACTTCCTACAGAGGATAAGCCTAATTTTTTACCAGCTGCTTCAAGTGGCTTGGAAGCATACTTTCGAATTAGATACACCATTGGGAAGGCACCCGCTAGCATAATCCCGATATAACCGGCTGTTTCTAATGCTCGGAACTGATCGATTTCATCAGCCATGATTGGATCGAAGCCCCACGCGCCAAAAATCTTTGTAAAAATACCTGTAAAAATCTCAACAATAGAGAACACTAACACCAGTTTAATTCCCGCATCCATTACACGACCGAATACCATGAAGCCAGTAATCATGCCGTTTGGAATAAGCTTTAAGCCTAGTGCGATTAAGATAACGAAAATGAATAAAGGTAGTAAGTTAATTAATATTTGTAAAACAGAAATGGCAAATACATATGTAGGAGCCTCTGTTGTACTAATGACTTCACGTACTTCTGTGTTGAATAGCACAATCATGATCGAAGAAATAAATGCACCAATCGGAATTGTTAAAACGCCAGCCATAATTCCTAGCGCCATGTATTTATGATCACGCTTATCCAACATCGCAAGGCCCATTGGAATTGAGAATACGATAGTAGCACCTGACATAAAACCAACAACAAGAGCCATTACCCATCCCTCATAAGACTCCTTTAATGCATTGGCTAATTGGTAACCACCCATGTCCGAGGCTAAAATGGTCGTCGCTGCAATCGCAGGATCTGCGCCAATTAACTCAAAAATCGGACTAATAAAATGACTAATAAACCATGTTAAGTAAGGTATAGCTGCCATGATCCCTGCTGCTGGGACAAAAATATGACCAACCGTATGGATCCCATTCATAAATTCTTTCCCAATTCCATACTCAGCATCTCGGATAGCTCCGATTGCCCCTAAAACAGCACAAATCATAATAATATAAACGATAACCGTTCCTATCATTGCCATCTTACTCATCACCCCTTTTTTATTTATAAATTTATATAAAAAAAGGCACTTTAAAGAAGAAATCTCTTTAAAGCGCCTTTGCTTCAACTATTGACTTGTAAGTTGTTAATAATTTGCTGTGCAATATGCACCATTTCCTGTTGTGTTTGCATGCTTTCATTGCGAATCTTACGGTAAGCCTCGTCCTCGCTTATATTTTCAGCCTGCATCAGCAAGCCCTTCGCTCGTTCAATGACTTTTCGCTTATCTAATTGTGTTTGCTTATGTAAGATCTCCCCATTGAGACGGTTGAATTTATCAATTTGATGAAAAGCAACCTCAAGCACAGGCAACACATTTTTTTCAGAAAACGGTTTCATTACATATCCTAATATATTATCCTGCTTCATGTATAGCAACAATTCTTTTTCACTATAGGCCGAGATGAAAAGAACAGGTATACCAAGCTGTTGTTCAATAATTTTACTTGCCTTTAAACCGTCAAGTTTAGGCATTTTAATGTCCATTAAGATTAACTGTGGTTTATGTAAAAAGGCTAATTCAATGGCTGTTTCCCCATTGTTCGCTTGAGCTACAACTTCGTAGCCGTTATCTTCTAACATAAACTTCAAATCAATCGCAATCAGTGATTCATCTTCGACAATCATAACTTTCCTAGTCATTTACGATAAATACCTCCTCACTTACAGGGAACTGAATTTGAGTATGTGTACCTTCATTACTAGGGATAATTGAAAATGAGCCAGCTAAATCATATTCTACAAGCCTTGTGATAATCTCCATACCAAAAGATGCCTTCACCTCTTGCATTCCAACGCCGTTGTCAGAAATATGAAGCGAAATTGTAGAATCTTCCTGAATGAATTGAATATCGATGATTCCTTCATCACGTCCGATAAACGCATACTTTAATGCATTTTGCAGTAGCTCACAAATAATGAGTGCTAAAGAGACTGCCTTTTTTGAATGGCAGAACAGCTGCAAATTTTCATGATGAAAGGCTAGTTGAATATTTGCTGTATTAGACGTACCAATCATTTTATGACCAATTTTTTTAGCTAATGCGATAACGTCTACTCTTTCTTCAGCGTTATCTTCATTTTCTAAAATCAGCTCATACACCGATGAAATACTATAGATTCGATTTAATGCCTCTTGAAACGCACTTGCATTTGAAGCAGACAGATCATTGCGCATTTGCAAACGTAATAGACTTGTCACTGTCTGAAGATTGTTTTTCACGCGGTGGTGAATTTCTCGTATCGCAAATGTTTTCATCATTAGCTCATTTTCTTTCAGCTTAAGCTCTGTTAGATCATGAATAATGAGTAGCGTGACTTTCTCGTTATGACTGCGAATAGGAATCTTCTTCACAATAAAGGACTTACGATCAATCGTAATTTCTAGGAAAAAGACATCGTCGCCTTTATCATAGACCTCCTGTAAAAAAGGTAAGATTTTATCCAACGCTATATTGTCAAAATTTTCTAATCTAGATAGCTCCGAAATAAAATGATAGCCTGCTGGATTACTATAAATCACTTTATTTTCGTGATTTGTGAGAATAATCGACTCTACGAGTAAATCAGAAACAACTGGAATTGGTTGAGAATTAGGTTCGACAATATGCTCAATTAATGCAAACGGCATATTTTGAAAATCATCCTTCGGTGTCGTTTGCATCTTCACCATTTTTTCCTGAATCAACACAGCAATTACTTGCTGCTGCTCATTAAAAATGGGAATGACATTTTGCTCCACCGTTATGCCTTCCTGCGTAATTGCTCTGGAAATGGATGATTTTTCTTTATGTTTAAACGCAGCAAATACGGCTGGTTCAAAACTTTCAAATACGAATTTTCCGATAACTGATTTTTCGTATAAACCAATCTCTTTCTTCGGGAATGCCTCTGCCACAACAATTGCATGCGGTAAATTCTCCAACAGGCAATCTATGAACATGTAACAATCAGTCAACTCAGCATAATACGTTAGCGTAGCCTCTATTTCTATTAACTTGTCAATATCCGTTGCCGATAGATTTGTATATTTTCTACACAATGATTGAATGTTCGACAGGTTTAAGCCCCCTATCAAGGAATAGTCAGCAAGCAATTTGACTATTCTTAAAAATCTTTGTCATTATTATAAACCTTTTGTGAAATTATTTTCAATATAAAAAATATATTCTTTCACAAGATTTCGTTGCATTACAAAGAACTATATAGCTTAAAAGAGAAATATTCAACAGTTTTTTAAAGATCCATAATTTAACTACACACATAATGTTATTTCGATATAACAAAAACGAGCTTACCGTTTGGGTAAACTCGCTTCTTTTTATTTTATTTCTGGTACAACTGCTACTATATTTTCAAAGGCTGCGCGCTGCTTTTGTTCATCTTCATTTAATAAAATGTGAATATCACCATGGTCATTCGATGTACGAATTAAGCGCCCCATCCCTTGCTGCAAGCGTAATTGCATGAAAGGTAATTCCACTTCCTCAAATGGGTTTTCGGCAAATGTACGTTTCGCATCAAATAATGGGTCCTGTGGAGGAAACGGTAAATCATAAATAATCACACGAGTTAATGCTTCCTCAGGCAAATCTAACCCTTCCCATAAATGATATGAACATAATGTTTTAACTGTTCCTTGCTGGAAGTCTCGAACAATGGCTGATAGCTCTCGATCTCCCTCAAATGCTACATACATACGTTCCATTAGCGGTAATTCTGCCTTGAAGTTTAGCATGGCTTGCTTCGATTTAAACAAAATCAACGTTTGCTCGCCATCACGCAGCAACTGCTGAACACGCGCTGTTTTGTCTCGTTGTGTAAGCTCATGTAAATAGATTTTCATAACCTCTTCATAGTCGAATGGGGATGGTACAGAAAATGATTGGTAATCTCGAATTCCTAAACTATAGGCAATATAAGAAAAGTCTTTATTGACCGATAGAGTGGCAGAAGAAAAGACGATTGGAAGCTTTTTAGAGAATAATTTTTCTGCTAAAACTTCTGTGATTAAACGAGGCATAATGACGAGCGTTTCTTCACCATCTGTTTCCTCTAACCAATCTACTGCATCTCCCTGTGCGATGAAAATACGCAACGAAGCCTCATATTGTTCTAAATATTCTTCCGCCATATTTAGCTCATATTCAGGAATCATGTACATTTCTGATTCAAAAACGAATTCTTCCATCAATGTTTCTACATCATCTATTAACTGCTTCCCGTAAGCAAGCAATGTTTTTGATTTGTTTATGCGTTTGCGATCTTCATTAGAAGCAACGATATCATCACGAAGCTGATCAAAAAATAGTTCATGATCATCCTGTAATTTCTCCATTGCATACAGTGTGCGCTCGCGTACACCATCTACCATCAAGCGCTCCAATAATTGCACGATAGTCGTCGCCTGTACTTTATAGGTCATCGCTTTTTGCGCAGCATACTCCAATAAATGTCCTTCATCCAGCACCATCATTGATACCTCAGGCAGTAATGCTAACTGACCTTCACGCTCACGAGATTCCTTTGTAGCTAAATGCTCCATTAGAAAATCTTGTGAACAAATAACAAGATCGGTTGATTTTCGATAATGAGAGCGATGCAATGTTTGCCCACAGCGATTACGAAGGTCACAAACCGAACATTGCATAATCGAATTGTAATTAACCTTTTGCCAATCCTCATCACTGACTGTTGGATAATCACTGCGTTCCCCATATGGATGAACAGCAATCATCGAACCTTGTGCATAAACACCATCAGGGATAGAAAAGGAAATATCATCAATCCATTCATCCGACTCCACTTTCTCTGCTTCCTCAAAGCGTTTTAAGCATAAATACTGATCTCTCGATTTTGCTAGTCGAACATCAATATCAAGTCCTAACGTTTTTTGGAGTTTATAAATATCGCCCCCCTCTTTTAC
Organism: Lysinibacillus sp. GW823-FHT02G10; assembly: GCF_058797135.1. Lineage (NCBI taxonomy): Bacteria > Bacillati > Bacillota > Bacilli > Caryophanales > Bacillaceae > Lysinibacillus > Lysinibacillus sp. GW823-FHT02G10. Next base: position 543,844 of record NZ_JBXAJI010000001.1, on the reverse strand, counting down.
AAGTTGGTCGATTAATGTTTCATCTGCACAAGCAATCAACGCAGGTTTCCCTGTGTAACGTGCGTAGGAAATAGCTGGAAGCAAATAAGCAATCGTTTTGCCAGTTCCCACTCCTGCCTCTGCAAAGAGAACATTTTTTTCTTTTAGTGCTTGTTCTATTTGATAAGCCATAAAGATTTGCTCATCACGGCATTCAAAGCCCTTTTCTGGTAATTCATCATAAAGAACATCGCCCATCCAGTCACCTAATGAATCGAAAAATGAACGGTCCTTTGATAATGCAAATGGTAAAGATTTACGCAATTAATGTTCCCCCTCTAACTATCTGGTGCTATTATACGCGACGAAACGGAAGATAAGAAAAAATCTTATCTTCCGTTACTATTCGTTAATCTCTTTTAGACTTTTGACCCCAGAACTGATAATAATTTGTTTCAATAAAACCATTAAATAATTTACGTTTTTTCGTCGCTTGGCGTCCATATAATTCTTCAAAATTCTTCATGGAGGATAGCATATATACAGACCAAGTTGGATAGTTTTTCATGACCTTCCCAACATCGCGAATCACCTGTTCCACGACTTCCACATCACCAATACGCTCTCCGTACGGCGGGTTCCCAATCATGACACCATCCGTTAACTGTGTTGTAAAATCACGTGCTTGCATCTGCTTAAACGTGATTAACTCTCCAAAGCCTGCTTCCATTGCGTTTTCTTGCGCAATGCTGACCATACGGTGATCAATATCGGAACCAATAATTTCTAACGGCTGATCATAGTTCGCTAAACTATCTGCTTCATCACGAACCGTATCCCAGATTGCAGCTTTCATCCATGGCCATTCCTCAGAAATAAATTCTCGGTTATAGCCTGGAGCTATATTTTGTCCAAACATCGCCGCTTCCAATGCAATAGTACCAGAGCCACAGAATGGGTCAACAAACGGGCGATTTGGATTCCATTTTGAAATTTGTACAAGTGCAGCTGCTAATGTTTCTTTTAATGGTGCCTCACCTTGAGCCTGACGATAGCCACGCTTATGTAGGCCAGCTCCAGATGTATCAATCGTTAGTGTCGCCACATCTTTTAAAATTGAAACCTCAATTTTGTAAGTCGCTCCAGATTCATCTAAAAAGCCAAGACGCTTATAATGCTGTTTCATTCGCTCAACGATTGCTTTTTTGGTAATGGCTTGACAATCAGGTACACTAAATAATTTCGATTTTACGGACTTTCCTGAAACAGGAAAAGCAGCGTCCACTGGTAAATACTTCTCCCAAGGGAGTGCCTTTACACTTTCAAATAATTGTTCGAACGATTTTGCTGGGAATTGCCCAACAACAATCTTTACACGATCCGCTACACGTAGCCATAGATTGGTACGCGCAATCGCCGTTTCATCACCTTCAAAATATACTTTGCCATTGTCAACGGTTGTTTCATAGCCAAGTGCTTTTACTTCTTGTGCCACAATAGCTTCTAAGCCCATTGCTGACGTAGCTACTAATTGATAGTTTGCCATAGATTATTTCCTTCCTTGATGCTCAATTTCCCAATACTCCATAAACTCCATCAATTCGTTTAACGGGAGTGGTTTGCTGTAATAATAGCCTTGGATAATATCACAGTTCATTTTACGTAGTATATCCACTTGTTGTGCTTGTTCTACACCTTCAGCAACAACTTTCATTTTTAAGCGATGGGACATTTGAATAATCGCATCTACAACTGCCTGTTTTTCATCGAGTGATCCAATATGCTGGATAAAGCTACGATCAATTTTTAAACAATCTAATGGGAAGCGAACCAAATAGCTTAAGGATGAATAGCCAGTCCCAAAATCATCGATTGAGATTTTAAAGCCTAATTGTTTTAAACGAACCAATTTACTAACTGTCTCATTGGCACTGTTCATCACCGTTCGCTCTGTCACTTCTATTTCAAAATTGTTAGCTGGCATATTATAGCGCTCTAATATTGTTTGTATCGACTCCAAAAAATTCTGCTGTTTAAAGTGAATGCTCGAGATATTAATGGCGACAGGTGTTTTCCAACCATATTGTTGCATTTGAATGACTGCCTCACATGCTTTTTCGATAATAAGCTCACTTAATGGAATGATTAGACCTGTATCCTCCGCATAAGTGATAAACTCAGCAGGCGAAACAAAGCCTAGCCTCTCGCTATTCCAGCGGACTAGTGCTTCTAAACCTTGAATCTGCTCATTTTCCATAGAAATCTTTGGCTGAAAATGTAGCTCAAATTCACGGTTTTCTATTGCTCTTCTTAACTCAGAATCTAGCAATAGCACTCGTTGTGCGTCGGTTTGCAGTTCATCAAAATAGAAGGAATAGCCGTTTAATTCATTCTTTTTTGAATAAGTCATCGCTCTATCTGCACAATTGATCAGTTCTTCTGTGTTTTTACTATCAACTGGATAAACGCTAATACCAATACTTGTAGAAATAAAAACTTCCTGATCATTTATCATCATTGGCTGTTCAATACTACTAATAATTTGTTCAGCAAATTTTGCAGCCTCTTTCACATTTTTCACATTGGTTAATGTAATGACGAATTCATCTCCGCCATATCTTGCAATAATATCTTTATTTTTCAGTAATTTTTTTAGTCGATTTGCTACTTCTATTAAAATTGAATCTCCAACAGCATGGCCTAATGTATCATTAATTTGCTTAAATCGATCCAAATCTAAGAAATAGATCGCATGCTGCACTGAATGAGAAATAGCAGAAGTCGATTCCAAGAGATTATCCATTCTTTCGATATAGGCAAAACGATTGGATACATCTGTTAATGAATCCGTGAGCAAACGCTTTTCTAATTCATTTTCTACTATTTTTCTTTCAGACAAATCTGTGAAAATACCACAGTAATTTGTAACCTCACCCTCATCGTTGGTTACACAAACAATTGTTAACCATTCAGGATATACGTCTCCAGTTTTACGACGATTCCATATCTCACCTTGCCAAATGCCTTCTTGTCGTATCTGCTCCCACATCTCTAAATAGAACGGCAATTCATGTACACCAGATTGTAAAACGGCTGGCGTTTTTCCAACCACATCATCACATGTATAGCCTGTCACAAATTCAAAGGCAGGATTAACCATTACTATTTTTTTGTATTCATCAGTAATCATGATACCTTCAGATACATTTTCGAAGATTTTAAGTATTAAGGAAGTCGGATATTTAGATATCAGTTTCAGTTTATCCGTACTTTCCCAATTGTTTACTCCGTTCATGTTTCCGCTCCATCCTATCTCTCTATACTCCCTCTCAGAAGGGCATTTACGTCAGGCCAACCACTATGTAATCTATTACGCTCGGTGTAATTGTCACTGACGCTTCTCTTTCGTGTAATGAATGCGTCCAGATTTTTCGAATTTGCTCGAAAAGCGCCTCAAGTAAATCTATGACAATCGCCGAAGGCATTCTCTTGATAAACAGGTAACCATACACCTAAACTGATAAACCATTTATAGAGATGGTTGTTATACCTGGCGTTTGCTTACAATACAAGTATGTGAGCAGTCAAGATCAATACATCACATTGATGCGATAACCGTTTTCAGATGTTGTGACTTAGAAGCGGTAGCGATACTTCTCAAACGTATAGCGCATACCAAGACTTGATTAACAAGGTTACTTTTTCCTCATGAATTCAAAATAAAAGCTCTCCACCGAATTGGAGAGCGCTTGTTATTTCGTAGATAAGCATCAAAAAATTCCATAAGCCATGTTTTGTTCCCGAGTACTCAAACAGCTTGCGCCTCGTACGATCAGGTGGTAATCATCTATCTACAGAGCAAACTCTGTCCCTCTATCCGTTCAATTCCTTCTAGAGAGTGCCCCTACCATAATTTGGGTTTCTCACTCGTGGGGTTTACCTCGTTCCACCTTGCAAGTTTCCAAGCAAGCTTCGTCACTGTGGCACTTTCAGGAAGTGTCAACCATATCCAGAGGACTTAGGTTTTCCTTCCGCCGTCAGCCTTAATAGCTGCCTTACCTTATTTTTTCAGTAAGCACGAACACTACGGTCATCTCAGAACCGTGCGAGCATGGACTTTCCTCTACGACGTCTAGCGCCGCAGCGATTACCAGAATTTCGTGATGATACGAAAGATTATACTAGAGTTTTATGTTAAATACAATATAATTGACTAAATTTATTCGTACAGCTTGCTACCAAATACATGTTTTTCTAAATTAGAAAGACGTTTTAAAATATCAAAATTCGTTGTACCAGCTGCCGCTGAAGCAACCGGTTGTCTCTTAGGTGTGCTTTCAATTTCTTCTTTTAACTGTCTATTTTCTTCACGTAGTTGGGCCACCACTTTTTCAAACGTTTCATAGTCTTGAATAATTTCATCAAGAAAAGAATCTACTTCTTCTACATTGTAGCCTTTAAAGTTCTTTTTAAATTCCTTTTCAAGGATCATTTTTGACGTTAATTTAATGTCCATTCACATCGCCCTTCCTCACACTACATACACGAATACATTATAGCATACTTCATCACATTATATCGTCTGAAAATACTAATTGTAAGGCTAAACTTGTCGTTTCACGCGCTTACCCACGAATTTATTTCTTATTTCCTAATCTGTGTAGTCTCTTTTCCCAAGAAATTTCCCATTTTTGTTTTTGTTCTGCTCTCCATTGCCCATTATTTCGAATGAGACTTATGCCTTCTTGCGTATAATAAAGGGCCTGCTCATAATCCTTCATTTTGTGCTCATAAAGTATGGCTAGCTGCTCAAGGGCATGTAACTTTGTTCTTGCTTCAACAAAATGAAGGGAGGCCACGAATGAGTCAATAGCTTCACTATAGCGTTTATTCTTCTTGTGCTGTAAAGCTAAATAATATTGAGCATGGCCCGCTTCTAGCGCATCAAATTTTGATGTCACCTTTTCTAAAATCCTCACACTTTGTGTGCTTTCTCTTAAATCACCATACCATTTCCCAATGTTGGTGAAAGTTTTTGCTGATTCTTCATGGTCCTGCTCGAACAATAAATACGTAGAATGACTATACAGTGTGATAAGTGATAGTAAATCCCACTCATTATGATGCAAAATCTTTATAAGAGCATCTGGAATGCCACTTTTTACTGCATCCAAATAAATAATAGGTGCGAGATGGCCTGGAATATCCCCTTTACGCGAAAAACCAAGCTTTTCTTCCTCGACAGATTTTAATTTTAAACGCTCCATATCATTTTTCCATAAACGCTTCGAACTATGCAACAAATCGATCTGTCGCTGAGAACGTAATTTTGGTAAGGTTTTTTGATGCAATGTCCATCGTGTTTCAAGCTGTGGCCAATCAAAGCTTTTCCCATTATAGGTAATCACAGTAGCTGACTTTTGCCAAAGCTTGGATTCAAATAAGAAGGCTGCTTCATGTGCAGGATCTGCCATAATATATTGTGTGAGGATAAAGGATTCTTCAGCTACTTCTAAAAATCCAAGCAAAAAAATATGGGTCCCAACACCCTTTAAACCTGTTGTTTCCGTGTCAAAAAATAAGACGGATTCTTCCATATCTAGCGCATAAGGATGATCAAACTCAGCATCTTGCCATTTTTTCAGGGCTTCAAAGAATGATTGCAGTTGATAATGTCCATGCTGATAGCTAAACGGATAGCTTACTTGACGCTTAAATACGATGCCGAAATCATTTTCAACAACCGTTAGTCCCGCCTGTTTCCATTGCTCTGTATAGCTTGGCCTAGCAGGCTTTTGGAACGCTGGTTCTTCAACTTTTTTGGCGGACATCGGTTTTTTTCCCAGCATTTTTTTCATTTGTAATATTTTATTTTCGTAAGACATGAATTTCACTCATTTTCTGCTTATTGTATAAGACATCTCTCTTGCAAGAGTAACATGATTGTTAACCTCATTCAAAATATTCTTCGAGGAAAATCGATTTACCATGAATACAAACAAGAGGGTGAAAGAACATATTGGCGTTCCTCACCCTCTGTTTACTATGCCATTAATTGTTGCAGTAATTTAGCTACCTTTCCTTTTGTTTGGAGCAATGATTCTTGTGCCCCAATACAGGAAGGACAGCCTGATTCACATGCACAATTTGTAACATGCTCATATGTTTTCATGATTAGCTCTTCCCATAGTTCATATACCTTTTCACTTAAACCGATGCCACCAGGATACTTATCATAGACAAAAAACGTTGGCCGCTCATTATGTGTGGCCTTCACCTGTGGTACAACGGCTACATCGCTACTATCACATTGAATAAACAAAGGAATGAAGGCATTCATCGCGTAGGCTACCCCAGTCATAGCATCTGTTAGCTCTTCCTCTGTCCATTTATCAGGTGCTGTAAACGATAGCCACGAAGCACTTGTATGCATTTCATCAGGTGGTAAATGTATAGGTCCTGAGCCAATATTGTCATGTGTGCCGAAGCGTATTTTCTTGAAAATCGTTGCTTGTGCAACTAAGCCAACATCGCCAAAGCAGATTGTACCACCTGCATATGAACGGTTACGATCTTCCTCTAAAACTTTCATTTCAACTGCTAGATTGGCATCTGTATAGTAATCAACATCTACTTCACGTACGTAGGCTTTCTTTTCTTCCCAGTCAAGCTTCTCTACTTGGAACTGAATGCCTTGGTGCAAGTAAATGGCTTCTTCATGCAAGAGTGTCATGGCACTATGACGATCCATTTCACCAATAACCTTTGTCTGTGCAGGAATGGTAAGATCAATAATGACTACATTTTCTTGTGACGCTGAACGTAAGCTAATATCATGCGCCGGGAAACGATCACTCATCCAATGCCATTTATCACTCGTCTTAAAAACTACCCCTTCTTCTGCTAAATACTCCAGCAATTCTTGTATGTCATATTCTCCATACGTATCGCCTGTTGAAAAAGGTAGCTCGAAGGCAGCACATTTCAAATGATCCATTAAAATCAGCATATTTTCTGGATAAATACGTGCTTCCTCTGGTGTACTGCCTAGTAAAAATAGTGGATGATTGACTACATACTGGTCCAATGCGGAAGATTGCGCAACATAAATAATCAATGCCTCATCCTGACGTCTCCCTGCACGTCCTGCTTGCTGCCAAGCACTCGCAATATTTCCTGGGTAACCTGTCATAATACATGCTTGTAATTGACCAATATCGACACCTAATTCTAATGCATTGGTGCTAACTACTGTCTGGATTGTCCCATCACGTAAGCCTTTTTCGATGACACGTCGTTCAGATGGCAGATACCCACCTCGATAGCCACGTACAGATTCATCGAGCAGCTTATTACGTGTAAGTTCCTTTAAATAGGTTACAATCATTTCTACTCGTACCCTACTTTTGGCAAAAATAATGGATTGAATGCCAGCCGTGTACAACCTCTTAGCTAAATCACTTACCTCTAATACAGCACTTCTACGCACGCCAAATGTTTTATGAATAATTGGCGGATTGTAAAAAAGAAAGGTTTTCTTACCAACTGGAGCACCCGAATCAGCAATGAGCATGTGAGATTCATTCGTTAGTAGCTCAGCAAGCTCTTTAGGATTTTTTATGGTAGCCGATGTACAAATAAACACTGGTTTACTCCCATAAAATTCACAAATTCTTTTTAATCTCCGAATAACATGCGCCACATGGGAACCAAACACACCTTTGTATGTATGCAATTCATCAATCACAATATATTGTAGATTCTCAAAAAGTGAAACCCATTTTGTATGATGCGGCAAAATCCCCGAATGAAGCATATCAGGATTCGTCATCACGATATGCCCTGCCTTACGAACCTTTTGGCGAATGCCTGGAGCCGTATCTCCATCATAGGTATAGCTTAAAATCTCCTCACCGCTTTGCTCAATGAGCTCATTCAAATCATTTTTCTGGTCCTGTGCCAGTGCCTTTGTTGGAAATAAATAAATGGCACGTGCATTTTTATCCTCCATTATTTTTTGTAGCACTGGCAGATGATAGCAATAGGATTTACCTGAAGCAGTTGGCGTAACCGCTGTAAAAGATGTACCACTCTGTGCCAAATCAAATGCCTCTCGCTGATGTGTATAAAGCTGCTCAATCCCTCTTGTCTGTAAGGCTTTCACTAAAGAAGGATGTAAATTCCTGGGAAATGGTGCATAGTTCGCTGGACGCCCCTCTAATGTTTGCCAGTGCAGGATACGCTCTTTAAGTTCTTCATCATATCTCCACTCATGTAAAAGCTCACTAATCGTTCGTTTCTTCGATAGCATCCTTTTCTCCCTCCTTAACTAATCGTTCAAATATTTTCAAAGTATAGGAAGTAGAATGTATGGCATCTAAAAAACGTTTTTTACTTGTTTCTTTATAAAAAGATTGCACAACAAATTGCTCCATCGATTCAACGACTGAAGCAATTTGTTGCGTATGCATGTATTTTGGTCGATTTTTTTGAATCCATTTATTGGCTTCTTGCTGCCATACCTTTAAAAGTTGATGAATTTCATCTGCATGTGGCTTTACCTCTTGAAAAAAATCAGGTGTTCGATCTTCCTCACGCATTTGCCAAAAACGTGAAACGCACTGATCACATTCATCTATTAATTTGGATGTTTGCTGGATAACTAACAATTTTGCACCTCATCTCTCAACAATTATACATAGCAAATATATTTCGTAGTGACGGCATATACATGCTGAGTATGTTTTGTTCAGCTCGTCATCTATGGAAATATCACTGTTTATGACACCTATTTACCACACCTTTATGGAAAATAATGTATCAATCTTCATGCTATTGCGTTAGTTCAATTGCTTATAAGATAAGTGTACCAAAGTCTATGATTTTTCACTACTAATAGGCGAACAAGCATTCTTTACTTGCCAGTTCTTTTCTGCTAAGCTTACTTTCTGGCTAACCGCTTTAAGTTGCATAAAAAAATGCAAACTATGAGCATTGTTTTCCAATGACACTCTCGTGAAAAGTAATTGATTGACCAGATCTAACTGCGCAACTAATTGTTCTAACTTGTTCAAAATAACGCCTCCTTTGCTTTACTTTAGTATTCCTCGTATGTATAGAATTACCTTCAGGCGTGACAAAATAAGCGTAAGTTAGCTGAAAGAAGAAGATTTTCGATAAAATTTTAATAGTGAACCTCTGACCAAAAAAATCGTCATGAATGAAAGGTTGCTGTGTGAGTATATTTTCATCCCAATGACCTATTTAAATTTATCAGTTATTTTGACGATTCTAGTAATAATAAAGCTGGCGATTTTTCGACGCAAATTATTCATACGTACCATTTGTTTTCTACTATTCTAGTAACAATTTCATGAATGATGGAGGTAGAGAACAGCTATTATATCATGGTAAACTAGTGGATAGAAAAGCAGTAAGGTAAAGGGTGAGTTTAATGACAATTCGTTATCCAAACGGGAAATTGTATACCCCAAATGCTTCTGTACAGAAAACAGAAAAAAAGAGCAAAAGCAAAGATTTATCTTTTAGTAATCGCGGGAAGACGCTAGAAGATGAAATTAATGAAGCAAACGACTATTATATAAAAAGGCGACTTGCTATCATTCATAAGAAACCTGTTCCTGTGCAAATCGTCAAAGTAGAGTACCCTTCACGAAGTGCTGCTGTCATTCGTGAAGCTTATTTTCGAACACCCTCTACAACCGACTACAATGGTGTTTGGAATGGGCATTATATAGATTTTGATGCAAAGGAAACGGCTTCCAAAACAAGTTTCCCCTTAAAAAATATTCATGAGCATCAAATGACACATATGCAGCAAGTGACGGAACAAAATGGTGTGGCTTTTATTATCGTTCGTTTTTCTGCTTTTGAACGATATTTTATTGTGCCATACAAAGTTTTACAAAAGGCCTGGCAAGCAATGGAAAATGGCAATCGTAAATCGATACCCTTTTCGATCATCGAAGAAGAGGCATATGAAATTCCCACGAGCTATTATCCGCGTATCGATTATTTACCTATCATCCAACAATTGATTGATGCAAAATGCTACGGGTCTGAAAGTGAGGAGAAATAAGAATGACTGAACGTCGTCGAACACGTGGAGAGCATCAAAAAGCTCTCGCTGAAAAAAATAAAAAGAAAAAAACGAAACCAGCCTCATCCGCTAAGACATGGTTTAAACGCATTTTATTAACTGTCTTAGCCATCGGTGTAGCAGGCTTAATTGGAGGAGGTGCATTATTTGCCTTCTATGCAAGCACGGCTCCTGAGCTCGATGAAGAATTATTGAAAGATCCTGTTTCTTCAGAGTTCTACGATAAAAACGGTGAATTATTTGCAACAATCGGTGCTGAAAACCGTAAATATATAAAATATGAAGATATACCTGAAGATATGATCAATGCTATTCTGGCTACAGAAGATGTACGCTTTTTTGAGCATCATGGTATGGATTTTTATCGTCTAGGCGGTGCAATCCTTGCAAACTTCCGTGATGGCTTTGGTGCGCAAGGTGCATCAACTTTAACACAGCAAGTAGTCAAAAACTCATTTTTACAAAACGAGAAGAAATTAAAGCGTAAAGCACAGGAAGCATGGCTTGCCTTCCAATTAGAGCGTAAGTATACGAAAGAAGAAATTTTTGAAATGTACTTCAACAAAATGCTTATGTCAGGTCGTATCTATGGCTTCGGCACAGCCTCACAATACTTCTATGGTAAAGAATTAAAAGATTTAACTTTAGATGAAGAAGCACTATTAGCAGGGCTAGTGCAACGACCAAATGCGTATAATCCATTAAAAAACCCTGAGCTTGCAAAAAAACGACGTAATACCGTTTTAGGATTAATGTATCAACACGGAAAAATTTCTAAAGCCGAAATGGAAGAAGCCAAAAAAGCAGAAGTTCAATCAGGTTTAGCGGATGATGCAACACGCCAATCATTTGCAGGTTCCAAATATGATGCCTTCCTGGATATTGTTATTAATGAATTAGAAAATAATGGTGACGGTTCGGCAATGGCAGAAGGAATCAAAGTCTATACGACGCTTGATCCAAATGCTCAACAAGTTGTAGAAAATGTGATGAATGATGATAGTAATTTCCCAACTGAAGATATTCAGTCAGGTGTGGCGGTCGTTGATACAAAAACAGGTGCCATTCAAGCCGTTGGTGGCGGTCGTAAATATGGTGCAGAACGTGGCTGGAATTATGCCGAGGACTTAACAAATAATCAACCAGGTTCCACAATGAAACCGTTAGTCGACTATGGGCCAGCAATTGAATATTTAAAATGGTCTACAGGTCAAACACTTGTCGACGAACCAATGAACTATACAGGTACAAAGCAAACAATCACAAACTGGGATGGCAGATATATGGGTGCCATGACTGCACGTAAAGCATTATATGCTTCACGGAACGTTCCAGCTGTCAAAGCATTACAGGAGGTTGGCACAGAAAAAGCCAAGGAATTTGTTGGACGTTTAGGAATTGAAACAGAAAACCTCTATGAGTCCGATGCAATTGGCGGTGGTGCTATTACTATCTCTCCTATTCAAATGGCAGCTTCCTATGCTGCTTTCGGTAATAACGGGGTCTACACAGATCCACATTCGATTACAAAAATTGTCTATCGAGATGGTAAAACGTCTAAAAACTATACACCTGAGTCTAAAGTGGCTATGAATGATTATACGGCTTACATGGTAACAGACATGCTACGTGATGTAGTCGGCAATAAGCCTGATGCCTCAGGAACTGCAGCCAATGTGCCTGGCTTAGATATCGCAGGTAAAACAGGTACAACTAACTATTCAGCAGAAGACTTTAACAAATATAATTTACCGAATACAAGTGTACCAGATTCATGGTTTGCTGGTTACACAACTAACTATTCCATCGCTATATGGAGTGGCTATGAAAAACACTTTGATCCAATTACAACGTGGGAAGAACGTCGATTACCACAAAACTTATTTAAGACGATTATGCAAGAAATTTCAGCGAATGTTGAGACAGCTAGCTTTAAAAAGCCAAGTACTGTTGTAGAAGCAACGGTGGAAGTAGGCTCTAATCCTTTAAGATTGGCAAGTGACTATACACCTAGCGAACTACGTCAAACAGAGTTATTCGTTCGCGGGACTGAACCAACAGAGGTTTCTGAGGTCTATGAGGCGCCAGAGCTATCTACACCTTATAATGTTTCAGCAAACTTAGATTTAGGAGCACAGTCGATCAATATTTCTTGGGAACATGATGCCATCCTAAATCCAGAAACCGATGAACCATTACCAACTTCATTTGAAGTTTCTGCCACACGTGAAGGTGGAGAAACGGTTGTCCTTGGCACAGCAGACACGAAAGGCTTAACTGTTGCTAACACGCTTGAAGATGGTAACTATACAATCTCTGTCGTAGCCATTGTAGATGGCACACGCAGTGAGCCTGGGACAACTACCTTCCAGATCACAACTACCCCTGAGGAAGATTTGGAAACGGAAGATCCAGATGAACCAGATATTGATTTACCGATTGATCCTGGTCAAGAGGATAATGATCAAGGTAATAACAATAATGGTAATGGCGACAACGGTAATAACAACAATAATAATGGTAATAACGGGCATGGAAATGGCAATGGGCATGGAAATAACGGCAATGGTGGAAACAATGGCAATAATGATGGAAATCAGCAGCCAACACCTCCTACCGAGCCTACCAACCCAAATGAAGAAGACCAAAGCTCAGAATAAAGAAAAAAACCGAGAAGCAGTTCATTCACTGCTTCTCGGTTTTTTGTTTTTTTATTGATGAAGGGCTCTGAGGAGGCTATCCGTCAGTTTTGAAGGTCTATCCGCCACTTTTCGCGTCCTATCCTTCACTTTATCTGTCCTATCCACTTTTTATACTCTATCCATCCACTCTAACTTTTACTAGCTTGAATCCGCAGTCGTGCTGTGCGCTTTTTCGTTTCTTTAAATAGCTCATCTAGTTGACGATAGCATGCATATTGACCTGGCTTAGCTTTAATAAAGGCTAATCGCTCAACCCCATTAATCGGTAGCACTTCATCGCCTGCAGCTTGCACAAGTTGTTCAAATAGCTCGATGGCATCTTCCATTAGCCCTTTTGCCAGTCCATTTCTTGCATCATGTGCTGTATGGATAGCGGCTTGTAGTGAAGTCCATTGGGCAAACCATGCATCTACTTTTTCTTTTGCAATGGCTTCACTATTCATGCTTCCTTCACCATGCCTTTCTTTAAACGCTTTTGCCCTTCACGACAATCGTCGAGTAAAGGGCAAGTACCACATCCAGGATTTTGGGCCTTACAATGATAACGTCCAAAGAAAATTAATTGGTGATGCGTTTTTGACCATTTGTCCATTGGCGTTTTCTTCATAATCGTTTCTTCCACTTCAAGCACCGAATCTTTCCATCGACAGAGCCCTAGGCGTTTGGATACTCGCTCCACATGGGTATCCACTGCAAGTGCTGGAATATCGAAGGCTACTGAAAGCACAACATTGGCCGTTTTTCGACCTACGCCTGGTAATGTCACCAATGCTTCACGTGTTGCAGGGATTTCGCCACCGTACTCATCTAGTAAACGTTGACATAGAGCCTGAATGTTCTTCGCCTTATTGCGATAAAGGCCAATAGAGCGAATATCCTGTTGCAATTCCTCTATGGAAACAGCTAAATAATCTTCTGGTGTTTTATATTTTTGAAATAAGGTTTTCGTTACTTTATTGACTAGTACATCTGTACATTGTGCAGATAATAATGTGGCAATCGTTAGCTCAAAAGCATTGTCATGGACGAGCTCACAATGTGCGTCGGGAAACATTCGATCCATTTCTTCTAGACAATGCTCCCACTGTTTTTTCGTTAACAAACTGGATGCCCCCTATTCTCTTTCTTCCAACCAATTATAAAAAGGAACTCTACCCGTTGATTGCGTTTCTTGTTGAACTGTTCGAGCTGGTGCTCTGTTAAATGTCTGTTTCTCACGGAACTGTTCACTTTGCTTTTGTGCGGCTTGAGGTGTCGTAATATTTTTCTTTTTCCATTCTAATAAAATGCGATCAATATAGCGAATACTCAATTTCCCAGCAAAGACAGCCTCCTTTAGCGCCTCTTTGATGAGTGCGGGACTATGCTTGTCCTCATCAAGCCAGCATCCAATTTTTTCAAGTTCTAAAGGAGATAAAAGACGCCCCATTTCCTCTTCAAAAAGACGGAATATCTCCCCTTCTTCTTGCTGAAGTGTCACTGCCGTTTGTTGCTGCTCTTTCATATCAATCATCTGTAAAATGCGCTCCCATAGCGGGTATACGGAATACTTTTCATATAGCTTGCCACCCGCGTCGACATCTCGTGTAATTTCAAGAAAACCCTTCTGCATTAATCGCTGTAAACGGGATGTGATGTCATTATCAGACATTGTGAGACGATTTTTTAAATCATTAGGTGTTGGGAAGTCATTCTCCTCCATATGAAAGGCCAATAAGTGCATGACAATCAGTGCTTCTTCATCCTCCATGTTTAACTCCTTATAAAACTGAAAAAAAAGCTGTGGAATGGGAATCATTCTCTGCTCAGTCCATGTACGGAGTCGATGATTATTTACGTTCATTATTCTCCAGACTCCTTCTTTAAGTAAGTAGAAAAGCCGCGTAGATAGTTCACTACGCGACTTTTAAATTGATTAGCTTATGGATATAAGCGGTTTAGTAAACGTGGGAATGGAATTGTTTCACGGATATGCTCTGTGCCTGAAATCCATGCTACAGTTCGCTCTAACCCTAGACCAAAACCTGAATGTGGGACAGAGCCATGTTTGCGAAGCTCCAAATACCAAGCATAGGCATCTAATGATAGGTTATGCTCTTCCAGACGTGATTTTAATAAATCGTAGTCATGGATTCGCTCTGAACCACCAATAATTTCTCCGTAACCCTCTGGTGCAATTAAATCTGCACATAATACAACATCATCACGATCTGGGTGTGGTTGCATATAGAACGGTTTAATACCTACTGGGTAACAAGTAATAAATACTGGTTTGTCAAATGAATTCGCAATCGCTGTTTCATGAGGCGCACCAAAATCATCGCCCCACTCAATATCGTCGAAGCCTTGTTCGTGTAAAAGCTTAATCGCATCATCATAAGAAATTCGAGGGAATGGCGCTTTAATGTTTTCAAGTGTTGATGTATCACGGCCAAGTCGCTCTAGATCTAATTTGCAGTTTTCAAGTACAGATTGTACGATGTGCGCTACATATTGCTCTTGTACTTCTAAATTTTCTTCAAATTCTACGAATGCCATTTCAGGCTCAATCATCCAAAACTCGATTAAATGACGACGAGTCTTAGATTTTTCAGCACGGAAAGTTGGACCGAATGAGAAGACTTTTCCTAAAGCCATCGCAGCAGCTTCCATGTAAAGCTGACCAGATTGAGATAGATAAGCATCTTCATCAAAATATTTTGTATGGAACAGCTCTGAAGTACCTTCAGGCGCAGAACCTGTTAAAATTGGTGGGTCCATTTTTGTAAAACCGTTGTTATTAAAAAATTCGTATGTAGCGCGAATAATTTCATTACGAATTTTCATAATGGCATGTTGTTTACGAGAGCGCAGCCATAAATGACGGTTATCCATTAAAAATTCTGGACCATGTTCTTTTGGTGTGATTGGGAAATCTGTTGCTGCATGTAGTACCTCGATACCAGTTATAGCAAGCTCACAGCCAAAGCTTGAACGTTCGTCAGCTTTCACCTCACCAATCACATACATAGAAGTTTCTTGCGTCATCCCTTTTGCCGTAGCAAAAATTTCTTCGCCTACTTCTTCTTTCACTACAACGCCCTGTACAAAGCCAGAGCCATCACGTAGCTGTAGGAACGCGATTTTTCCACTTGAACGTTTATTGGCTAACCAAGCGCCAATTTTGACTGTTTCACCGATATGCTGTGGCATATCTTTAATCATAATTTTTTTCATAGAAATCCTCCAAAGTTGACTAGAAGGATTAGTCTTGCCATTTTGATTTTACGAATGTATCAATACGACGGACTGCCTCTTCTAATAAGTCTAAAGATGTAGCATAAGATAATCGCATAGTAGTTGGTGTACCGAAGCCAGAGCCTGGAATCACTGCTACGTTTGCTTCTGTTAAAATATCCGCAGCAAATGCATCTACTGAATCATAGCCAGTGTGAGCCATAGCTTCTGCTACGTCTGGTAATAGGTAGAATGCACCCTGTGGCTTTAATACATGGAAGCCAGGAATAGCACTTAACTGTGGGTAAATTTTTTCAAGACGAGATTCAAATGCCTGACGCATTTCCTCTACCGCATCCTGAGAGCCATTATACGCCTCCACAGTTGCATATTGTGCTGTTGTTGTCGCATTAGATGTTGAGTGTGATGCAAGGTCAGTCATTGCTTTAATAATGTCTGTGTCACCTGCAGCATATCCAATACGCCAGCCTGTCATAGAGTGAGATTTTGCCACACCATTTACAACGATTGTACGTGCTTTCACTGCATCAGAAAGTTGTGCAATTGAAAAATGCTCAATACCATTGTATACAAGCTTCTCATAAATTTCATCTGACACGATTAAAATATCTTTTTCTTCTGCAACAGCAGCAAGTTCTGCAAGCTCTTCACGAGAATAAATCATGCCTGATGGGTTACTAGGAGAATTAATAATCACTGCTTTTGTCTTGTCTGTCACAGCTGCTCTCAGTTGATCCGCTGTAATTTTATAGCTTTGTTCACGTGTACCTTCAACATAAACTGGTACGCCGCCAGCTAATTTCACTTGTTCTGGATAAGACACCCAATAAGGAATTGGAATAATAACCTCGTCACCTTCATTTAAAATCACTTGGAATAGCGTGTATAAAATATGCTTTGCCCCTACACCAACAATGATTTCATTTGGCTGATAGGTAAGGTTATTGTCGCGTTGAAGCTTATCAATAATGGCTTTTTTCAGAACTGGAAGTCCGCCAGCAGGTGTATATTTTGTATACCCTTTCTCCATTGAATCAATGGCAGCATTTAAAATATTTTGAGGTGTATTAAAGTCTGGTTCACCAGCTCCAAGACCAATCACATCAATACCTTGCTCTTTCAATGCTTTTGCTTTTGCAGTAATCGCTAATGTTGAAGATGGTGTTAAAGTTTTTACACGTGTTGCTAATAAATTTTTCATTCGGGATCTACTCCTCTTATAAATTCGTAATGCGCTTCCACCAGTCGCCATCCTTAAACAGAATATAGACATAGTTGAGCTGGTCGTGGTCGTTCAGATATGTAATTTCCCAAACTGCGCCAGGCTCCTCATAGCCTAATTTCATGTGGAGGACTTTTTGTACATTTCCTTCATTTTTAAAAACCGATAATGCTTGCTTTTCCGTAATACCATCTTCTAATATCACTTCCTGAATGGAATCCTCGTCTAGATTCGTCGGAACAAAGACAGCTTTTTTATCACCGTATTCGTCTACCCCGAACACAGTAACATACGAATGTTTGCCATTATATGTGTAGGACTCCGATACAATTGCGAGGGCTTTGGCATCGAGTGCCAACTGTTCAGCCTGCTCTTCAATTGAACGGAACGGAGCCTCGGCTTTCCAGAGTACTAAAATACTAATGACAAGTGACAACGAAACAATAAAGACAGAAATGAAAATTAACCAGTTTTTCATCTATTCACCTTATGTTTCACATCGAGCTGTTTTGGCATAACACATAGCTGATGCATGTGTGTGTCTATAACTGTGTAACCATTCATTTTGCTTTCCATTTTGTCAACCTGCTTTCTTTCCTCATACCACAACATTATACAACAATTTTGTGCTGTCGTGTTTCTTAATTTCATATATTGTACGTTGCTAGAACAACGTTTTCAAACAATGACTACAGTAAATTTCATTTCACCTCATAGAAGCCTCGTTTTGGGCATAAAAAACATGGTCCTATCACAAGAAAAATTCCTATTTAACTATGTAAATAGGAACCTGTCATTATGATAATTCGTATAGCACACAGCTAGCACGGCCATTCGCCTTTGCTTGGTATAAACCGCTATCTGCTTGCTCAAATAGCTCCTTGTATTGATAGTTTTTCTGATTATTCACGCAAGCACCCATACTGACCCTTAAGGGATAACTTTGCTGTTCCTGTTCGAGCTTTAGTGAGAGCAAATAGGCATGTGTGTTATGGACCAATGTTTTGATATAGTCCTTCTGAGAATGCCTAAAACAAAGGATGAATTCATCTCCGCCATAACGAATAATTTCCACATCTTCATCCTGTAAAAAATCCTTCAAGCTGTTAGCTAAAAGCTGTAAAATCATATCTCCAAATAAATGACCATGCGTGTCGTTAAATAGTTTAAAATAATCGACATCCAAAACCGTAATACATACATAGGATTGCGTTATTTCGGCTGCATTGAGCCATTCCTGTAGCTCATAGTCTAAAAAATGTCGATTTAAAACGCCTGTTAATGGATCATAATGTGCTTTTTTCTCAAGCTTTTCCTTTTGACGCTTAAATTCTAAGTTCATTACTTGTTGTAATAAATTTGCAACACTCATTTTTTCCGAGAGATCAATATATTCACGCTGTACATCAAAAATTTCATCTCGCCAATCCAATTGATACAATACATTTAACAGTAAGCGCATCACTTTTTTTGTAATTGGCTTATCTCCATAAGATCGGGCAAGATCTATGGCTTGTTTATAATAAAATACAGCTTCTTCAAGCTTTTGCTGTTTTTCAAATAAAAAACCGTAGCCAAACAATGCCGCTACTTTTTCTCGTTTATGATGATGAATAATAGTAGAGGATAACGTACTGTCCAGCAATGCCTTCCCCTTTTTAAAATCCCCTTCTAAAATATACACATCTGCTAAATTATTATTAATACGAATATCATGTAATTTTGCTAGATCAGGCATTGTTCTAGCAAGAGATTTATTATATTCTCTAGCTAATAGCCCTGCTTGAAGTGCTTCCTTTGTACAGCCCTTCTCTACCTCTAAATAGCATAGATTATTATGACAGCGAACAAGCATGACAGGATCTTGTAGCTCCTGTGCATAGGCGATAGATTTTTTCGTCATCTCCACCGTTTTTTCACGGATGCCAACTAAATCATAGATTAATGACATTACTAAATGATAATGCATTAAATCTTTTGTCGTACCATAATTTTGACAAATGGCCTCATAATCATGAATAAGATTAACCATGCTTAATGTGTCACCTAAAGAATGATGAACTAATATTTTTTGATAGTACAAATCCATGACATATGGATAGTTATTGCTCTCTAATGCGACTAAAAGACCTTGATCAGCAAGCTTTAGTGCTTTCGTTAAATACCCCTTTGTGCGCATCTCCATTATCGTTTTATTTAATTCTTCTAATGTTAATTCCACCGTTTCACCACTTCTCCATACCCCATATCATCCAGTTTACTTTGTGCTTTCTCAATTATAAGACATATGTATTCACTTAGTCCGCCTTTTTCGTATGATACCAACTATTACCTACAACGCAAAAATCTTTTGTGATGATTGTTTTAAAATCTTACATCTGTTTGCTTGAAAGTGAATCATCTTATCCCATCATAATATGTAGGTAATTTTTTTATGTCTTTACACATTTTTCTCCATTTTTGTCCTCGTTACCTGTTGTTTTTACCCATATGATGAGTTAATTAGCTTTTTTAGTATCGAAAAGGGACGTGATGTTGTGAGTATGCAAATTAACCCTTCTGATCCAGCAACGATTCCAAAATTTGTAGATGAACTTCCAAAACCAATGATTGCTAAACCAAAATACAGCAGAGGGCAACAGAAGAATGAATATTACGAATTGGTCATGATGGAGGGCCAGCATCGTTTTCATAAGCATTTTCCAAACTCATTAATTTGGGGCTACAATGGGCTTTACCCAGGGCCAACCATAGAAGCTTCTAAAGATAAAACTATCTATGTGAAATACAAAAACCAGCTGCCCTTACAGCACTTTTTACCAGTAGATTTTACGCTTCATGCTGCAAACGATTCACAAGAAGTAAGAACAGTTACTCACTTACATGGTGCCAATGTGGATTGGCAGAGTGATGGCCATCCTGAAGCATGGTACACAAGAGACTATCGGCATACTGGTCCAAAATTTAATAAGGAAATACATGAATATACGAATCATCAACCTGGCACTACCATGTGGTATCATGACCATGCCATGGCTTTAACACGTTTAAATGTATATGCAGGATTAGCAGGCTTTTATTTACTGAGGGATGCCCTTGAGGAACGCTCTAATTTACCATGTGGAGACTATGAATATCCGATTTTAATTCAAGATAAAACGTTTAATGAGGATGGCTCATTGTTTTATCCTGACGAACCACCCTTTCCCGTGCCTGTTCATCCCTCTATCACACCAGGCTTTGTTGGCAATACGATAGTGGTTAACGGAAAACTATGGCCTTTTTTAGATGTTGAGCCACGTAAATATAGATTTCGTTTACTAAATGGCTCTAATCGACGAGGCTATGTCATCAGTCTTTCCAATGATCAACCAATGTTTCAAATTGGTACAGATGGCGGTTTCTTATCAGCACCACAACTTATCCAATCTGTCGAGTTGCTGCCAGCTGAACGCACGGATGTCATTATCGATTTTTCAAGCTGTGCTGGACAGGAGATTACCTTACTTAATACTGATACCGATTTCAGTGATGAACACACAAACGTGATTATGCAGTTTCGAGTAACTTTACCTTTGAAATGTGAAGATACAAGTGAGATTCCAGAAAGACTTGCCGTTTCTATGGATCTACATCCACACCATGCCCATATTGAAAGACAACTACCATTGACGGCGACTACCGATGAGTTTGGTAGACCTATGTTGCTGTTAAATGATCGTATGTACCATGATCCAGCAACGGAAAAACCTTCTTTAGATAGTGTGGAAATCTGGAGCTTTATTAATGCTACACCCTTTATCCATCCTATTCACCTGCACCTCATTCAATTTAAAATTCTGGAACGAAGGCCGTTTGATTTAGAAATCTATCAAAATGAAGGCATCGTACAATTTACAGGGCCGCCTGAAGAACCAAGAGACTATGAGCGAGGTTGGAAAGACACTGTGAAGGCTGACGCTGGAAAGGTGACAAAAATTATTATGCATTGGAAAGATCATGTCGGGAATTATATGTGGCATTGTCATTTCCTTGAGCATGAGGATCATGATATGATGCGACCCATTCTCGTTATGAAAGACGTCCATGCTGTTCAGCAGCCTCATGCAGCAGTAGAACATCCTGGAACACATCAAGAATCAACAGCTCCCACAAATCCTTCAAATCCTACAAGTACTACCCATCATAGTGAATCTTCAGCACCACTATTAAATGAGGTAGAACACTCAGAACTTGAGGAAGAAAAGGTAGTCTCACCTCAAGAAGAAGAATCCATTACTATTCATATAGGAGATAATACACAACATATGCCAACGCTACTGTTTCCAACCCTTCCTTCCAATACTCCTACGAGCAGGCATAGGCCTCGTCAAAGAACCCGAAGATTTTAGCTAAGTATCGCTTTACAAAGAAAACTACCAATGAAAAGGTGGTTTTCTTTGTTCTAGCAATTTATTTGACCTCCAATCGCCATATTCTTTTCGTTACGAAAGCTAATAATAATACACACACAGAGATTATAAAGACTGGTATATAGATGTTGGCTTGAAAGAACTCAAATAGCAACCCATACCCCATCTGCCCAAGTGGTGCCATACACTGTGATACTGCCATCATAATTGCCATGACTTTCCCTAATTGTTCATTTGGTGTTTCTTTTTGGACAAGGGTCATTACGTAAATGGAGATAATCGTCATCATCATCGCAATGATAAGAGCACAACCAATAAATAAGCTATACGATGGATAATAGCCAATTTGAAGGGCGCGAGGGAGCACAGACATAGCCATGGGAATTACCAAAAAGGCTGACATCAATACCCAAATATAGAGGGTGTGAATACGCAGCTTTTTTGCAAAGTACCCCATCGTTAACGCGCCTAAAATCGTCGCAAAATCAATAATCCCCATTCCTATTCCATACAATGTATCACTACTTTTCATCGTGACACGAAGAATAATAGGCACACCAACGATAAAAAGTGGGGTCAATAGTAAATTCAATAAAGCAGCAAGTAGCGTACATTTTAAAATAAAAGTTTGCTTCACCACATAAGTAAAACCTTCTTTCATGTCTTTGATTAAGGTCGGCATTAAATGACCATCATAGCTACGTTTCACAAATGGGATTGTCATAAACATTTCTACAATAGCCGTAAAGAAAAATAATAAACCACTTACTATGACGAGAAGTTTGAGGCCAAGCATTCCATATAGTATCCCCCCTAGCACAGGTGCTGTCACTCCTGCTAATGCCTGAACCCCATTGACGATCCCATTAGCCTGCTCAAGCTTTTGTTCGCTAACTAATAGCGGAATACTAGCCATTACAGCTGGCGTGTACATTGCACTAATGAATGAAAGAAGCACCATAACCAACCCAATCCATAGCACAGAATGATTGTCTGTTAGTAATACAATAAAAAAAATCATTACAATGCCACTACTGATAAAATCAAATAGGACCATTAAATTTCGCCGATTAAAACGATCTGCTATAGCGCCACCAAATGGTGTAAGTAAAACAGGTAGGCTTGAAATAGCGAAAAGCACAGCAAAAAGATCTGCCCGTCCTGTTATATCTAAAACAAAAAGTGAAAGAGCAAATCTTAAAAGCGCAGAGCCTAAAATAGAAATAATCTGCCCAGCTACCATAATGATAAAATCTTTCGAAAAGCCTTTTTCTTTGACTAGCATTTCCATATAAAAAACACCCCTTATTATCTTTAGACCGGCAGTCGGTCATTTATTATGTTAAAAAATTGTAGGCACAAGCTTCTAGGACTTGCCCTACAAATTAGACTGACTGTCGGTTTATAAATAGTATATGTGAACTCCCCAAAAAAAGGAACATATTTTTATATCTTCTTTTTTGTTAACCCTATTTACTTTTAAAGTAATGTTTAATTTGCTCAATCATAGCAGTAGTTGCCTGACTAACATAGCGATCTACACGGAAAATAATGGATAGGCTTCGGCTTGGAGCACCATTTGAAATTCGTATACTACACAAACTAGGATCATTCATTTGTTGGAGCAAAGGATAGGGTTGCACCGTTACACCAATATTGGCTCGAACGAGATTCATAATGGACGTGACAGAGCTTGTTTCAAGAATAGAATGAATGTGAAAACCATGCTTTTTTACAGCCTCTTCTACTATCTCTCTACCAAGAAAACCTTCTGGATACATCACCATAGGAAGTCCTTCTAATTCAGCAATTGGGATCACTGTTTGCTGTGCCAATGGATGCTCCTTTGAAACGGTCAGTACATATTCCTCTCTACATAAAGGAATAATGACCAATCGATCATCTGATTCTACATTCGTCCCAATACCGATATCCACTTCATTTTCGAGAACCTGCCGCATAATATCGATGGAAGCAAGTATCTTTAATTTTACCTTTGGAAATTTTTGGTGGAAATCAATAACAAGCTGTGTAATCCGATAATCAAGATCAGATGGCATGATGCCAATACTTATTTGTCCCCCTTGTAGCCCCTGTAAATCTTTAATCGAATCTTTGACATTTTGTAATGTATTAAATACCTCTGTTGTATAGCTAAACAAAAGAGAGCCTGCCTCAGTCACAACAATTTTTTTGCCAATACGATCGAACAATGGCATTCCTAGCTCATCCTCCAGCACACGTATTTGCTGGCTTAACGTTGGCTGAGAGATGCCAAGTTTCTCAGCAGCTTTTGTAAAATGTAGCTCCTCATAGACTGCCATAAAATAATGCAGATGCCGTATTTCCACATAGACCACGCCCTATCATAGTTTCTAACTATCATTGTAATAGTAATAATAGTATTGTTCAATCATTCTAATTCAGATAGACTTCAATTTAGGCTTACTATTTATTTGATAGGACGGAGAGGAAAGACAATGAATATAAAACACAAAATCGTACCAATTATTGCCATTATTTTAGCTTCTTTTAATTTACGGCCTGTCATTACTTCGGTGTCCCCCTTATTAGGAACTATTCGTCAGACTTTACATATGAGCGCAGCTACTGCTAGTTTGCTAACTTCTTTAGCTGTGCTATGTATGGGCTTATTTGCACCTTTCGCAATCAAACTAGCTAATCGCTGGAGCATCGAGCGAACTATCGCTTACGCTCTTATTCTTATTGGACTAGCAACAGCTACCAGATATTTTGCTAATACTGCCTGGGTCATGCTAGTAACAGCCTTGTTATCAGGCATTGGCATTGCCATCGTAGGACCACTGTTATCGGGCTATATTAAGGAGAAATTTGCGAACCCTTCCCGTGTAGTGGGGATTTACTCGCTAGCACTTGTAGTAGGAGCTGCACTTGGCTCTGGGCTTTCTATTCCACTAAGCAATTTTTTTCATTCATGGCAAGCTTCTTCTGCCTCCTGGGCTATTCTTGCTTTAATCGCTTTATTCTTTTGGTGGAAGCCAATTGAACAAAAAGCAGTTACTGCATCAGTCACAAATTCACCTAGTAAGAGCAACAGTGTGAAGCAAATGTTAATGAATCAAAAGGCTTGGCTTTTAACAGGCTTTTTTGGTTTAATGGCCTTCATGTTTTATACCATCATGGCTTGGTTACCTCCCATCGCAGAAAATTTAGGCTATAGCAAACACGACGCTGGAATGATGCTGACACTATTAACAATTGCCCAAATGCCAGCTACATTTTTAGTGCCTATATTAAATAACCGTTTTCAGCATCGAGCCGTATGGCTAGTAGGTAGTTCATCATTAGAATTAATTGGATTATTGATGCTACTGTTTTCTTATAATCCTTGGCTGAGCAGTATTCTGATTGGCCTTGGTGCAGGTGGTCTTTTCTCATTAGGGCTAACATTACCAATTGATGAGGCCAAAGATATTCACGAGGCTAGCTTCTTAGCTGCTATGACACAATCAGTTGGCTTTGTATTTGCTGCATTGGGCCCCTTCTTTGTCGGTCTTGTTCGAGATTTCACAGGCAATTTTACAACTGCTATTATTGGCATGATCATCATCGTCCTTGTGATGATTCTGATTCAACTAAAAATTGGAAACCAAAAGCAACCGCAAATGCATCATATTCACATGAAAAAGACGACTTTCTAACAAGGAAGGTCGTCTTTTAATGATGGAATCGATTTTGTGCCTTTGTTGTATTGCCTTCACGGGATGACACTGGCCATACATGTAGCGTCTTCAACTGATGATTGCTAATTAGCTGACTGAAGCATATCTTAGCACAACTGCCTCTAAAACATCGATTCCTATTAATATATCTTCAAGCTCCGTATGTTCATCTGGATGGTGACTTAAACCATCCACTGAAGGAATAAAAATAAGGCCAACTGGTCCGAGCCTTGTCATATTCATAGAATCGTGACCTGCTCCACTTTGCATATATTGATAGGATAGTTTCTTCTCTACACAAATTGTTTCTAAATCTTGCATTAGCTTTGGAGAAAGCAGGACAGGATCCTCTGAGCTAATGACATTGTATTCAATCGCAAGCTGCCTCTTTTGTTGAACGTTTGCAATAACCGTATAAAAATGCTGAAGCACACGTTCTCTCGATTCCACAGAGGATGATCGGATATCTACAGTTAACTCCACTTCACCTGGAACTACGTTCATCGAGCCTGCCACAACCTCTAGTATTCCAACAGTTGCCACAGTGCCAAACTCCTGCTCTGCTATCGCCGCTTTTTCTAATTCTAATGCCAATTCGGATGCTCCTAAAAGAGCGTCCTTTCTCATATTCATTGGAGTCGTGCCTGAATGGGACGCTTTTCCATTTAACTTCATTAATAAGCGAACTGGTGCTGCTACCCCTGTGACAATACCAATTTTCTTTTCATAGTTAATTAGCAGTGGTCCCTGTTCAATATGCAATTCAAAAAAGGCATGGAATCCTTCCTCTACTCTTGTCGCTTGATCAACACTACTAAAATCAAGTCCACAATGAGCAAAAGCCTGCTCCATCGTAATACCATCTCGATCGACTAAATGGCGATATTTTTCTTTATCAATTAATCCTGCCATTGCTTTACTGCCTACTGTTGACACACCAAATCTTGAAGACTCCTCACAGGCAAAGGCGATAATTTCAATTGGATGCTCTGTCACAATAGATCGCTCGTTTAATCGCTTGATGACCTCAAGGGCAGCGGTTACCCCTACAACGCCATCATATTTACCGCCTTGATAGACAGTATCTAAATGAGATCCCATGACAACAGGCTGCAATCCTGGCACACTGCCTTCTCTTCGAGCAATAAGATTTCCACAATGGTCAATATGAATTTGAAGATTTTCATCTTTACATAAACGAATAAAGGCATGTAAACAAGCCTGTTCTTCATTCGTATAGGCAACTCTCGTAATCCCTTTTTCGCCTGAATTATATTGATTCATTTTATCTAGTAATTGTTGATAACGTTCTTTATAGATCATGTAAACAGCTCCTTTTGAAGAATTACGAAGATGAAAATCAGACCAAATGTACGCTTGTCATAGTATCTATTTTACACCTTTTTGGTTGAAAATTAGAAAAGGGATTCTCCATAACGAGATCCCTACTCTAATTCACTGGAAAGACTTAAGCAGTATATGACTGCTCTAATCTATTTACTATTAGCCATTTTGTCATTGAAATGATGGAACAATGCATCACATTCTTCAGTCGTTTCAATTTTTTGCATGTTCAGGACACTTTTATCTTTACCCGTTAAGTAATCACGTAGATGCATATCAGAGAAGCCATGTACATGAGCATCTTCTGCTGTATTACAATAATGAACTTCTTTAATACCCGACCAAATAATAGCGCCCACACACATTGGACATGGTTCGCAAGTAGCGTAGATGACACAATCGGATAAATCCATTGTGCCAAGCTTTTTAGAGGCTTCACGAATGGCTACTATTTCTGCATGTGCAGTGATGTCTGTATCACGCATCATTGTATTGCCAACAACAGCAATGATTTCATCACCTCTTACAATGGTTGCACCAAATGGTCCACCAATATTTTGATCGATGCCTTCTTTTGTTTTGTCAACAGCTAGTTGAATATAATCCATACCGTGATTCCTCCTAGTTAATAATATGAGTACCAGCCTGATTATTGATCGCTTCTTTCAGACTTTCAGGGTTTGTAATAATTACTCGATGACCACCATTTTCTAAGAAGCTTAAGCTGGCTTCGATTTTTGGTAGCATACTTCCTGGCGGGAACTGATTATCTTGAACATGCTGCTTTGTTTCCTCAACAGTAATTTCTTCAAGTGCTTGTTGTTCAGGTTTTCCAAAGTTAATAAACACACGCGGAACACCCGTTGTAATAATTAATGAATCCGCATTTACTTGTGCCGCTAATAGACTTGTTGCAAAGTCTTTGTCAATGACTGCATCTACACCCTCGTAGACATTATTTTCTTTTTTCACAACTGGAATTCCACCACCGCCTACAGCGATCACGACATAATCATTATCAATTAATGATTTAATCGCCTCTTTTTCCACGATATCGATTGGTTTTGGTGAAGGCACAACGCGACGGTAGCCACGGCCAGAATCCTCTACCATTTTCCAATCTGGATGCTCTACTAGCATCGCCTCCGCTTGCTCCTTTGTAAAGAATGAACCAACTGGCTTTGTAGGGTTAATAAAGTTGGGATCATGTTCATTGATTTCAACTTGTGTAATCACACTGACTACCTTTTTATTAATTTGACGTTTAGTCAGTTCGTTAATTAATGCTTGTTGAATTAAATAGCCAATTCCACCTTGTGTGTCAGCCACACAGTTTACTAACGGAATTGCTGGCATGCCTGATACTTCATTAGCAATTTCACTTCGTTGTAAAGTGAAACCAACTTGTGGACCATTGCCGTGTGTGACAACCACTTTATAACCTTCCTGAATCATATCCGCGATATGCTCGACAGTTTGAGCAACTGCCTCTTGCTGACTTTGAATAGATTCACTTCCACTATCCTTTACCAACGAGTTACCGCCGATTGCTACAATTACTAATTTATTCACAACTACACCCCTACTTCTTTTTCTACACTATTTTGAACATTTTGCTGATTAAATTTATATAACAGCGTATATAAAATGAATGACACGATCAGTCCGCTAAAGAAAGCAAAGTTATTTAGCTGTACTAAAAACGGCACACTTTTCAGGAAAGCACCTGACATTGGTAAGAGGAAGCTTATTAATAGAACGATACATGCTACGATGTTATAGCCAGATTTATAAGCTCCATTATGACCTTCTTCCACATAAATCATAGATAAATCTAAACGTCTTTTACGCTCGATAAAGAAGCTAGACAACATAATACCTGCAATCGGTCCAAACATAGAGCCTATAAAACTATAAAAGAAAAATAACGTTTCTGTACTCGATACTAGTTTCCAAGGCAAAATGACTGTGCCAATAATTGCTGTTAAAATACCTGCTGTTTTGACCGTAAATACTTTAGGAAATAAAGTTGTCATTTGTAATCCAGATGGTAATAAATTACCGAAAACTACAAAAGCTGTTGCACCTACATTTAAAGCTAAAATTAATACAATTACTGAAAAGGGATTTTGAATTTTATCAATAGCATCTACAATATTAAAAATTGGTTGCCCAAAAGCAATTTCTGTCCCTGCTATTAAACTAATACAAGTAATCGCAAATAATAGATACGAGCCGATCATACCGATGGATAAGCCATAGATCATTGCTTTTGGCGATTTAGCTCTATGCGTAAAATCTGCAATATTTACAATTGGACCAGCCCAGTTAGACACCAATGCGCTAACACATGCAATAAAGACCAATGGACTTTCCATCGTTGTAGAAGGCTTATATTCTAAAATTGGTCCAATTCCTCCAGCAATATTAATTGCCCAAATCGCTGCGCCAATAATGAAAATATAAACAATCGGTGATGAGTATTTACCGAAGACTGTTAGCATATCCATGCCACCTAAAAAAAGTAAAACTGTAATTACCCATAAAATAATATAAGAAATCATAGTCGGAACATCTAAGCCAAAAATAGTGAAGTCTCCACCAATAGACATATAGTTCGGAATGAATCTTGCAAATAATACATTAAGGGATTGAGCGCCCACAACGGTCGTCGTACCAAAGAATACAACCCCAGCAATCAACCCTCGACATAACGCCGGAATAATAGAGCCTTTTACTCCAAATGAATCTCTTAGTAATAT
Source organism: Lysinibacillus sp. GW823-FHT02G10 (assembly GCF_058797135.1). Classification (NCBI taxonomy): domain Bacteria; kingdom Bacillati; phylum Bacillota; class Bacilli; order Caryophanales; family Bacillaceae; genus Lysinibacillus; species Lysinibacillus sp. GW823-FHT02G10. Next base: position 514,362 of record NZ_JBXAJI010000001.1, on the reverse strand, counting down.
GGCAAACGGAATGCCATATTTAGAGGCGGAATATCCATTTAAGCAATAGCCTGCTGAGACGATTACTGCTGAAAGCATAATGGCTAAGTAAACTTGATTAACTGATAATCCTAAGACAAAAAACCCTGCAACCGTCATATAAGACATAATATTGTGAACTGCACCCATCCACACGGTAATGTAGTTAAAGATTCCCCAGTCTCTTTCCTGAGGACCTTTTGGTAAAAGTTCTTCCGAATAGCCAAGTGCTCTATAATCTTGATTGGACTGTTCAATTTTTGCGTGTTCCATAGAAAGCTCCTCCTACTTATAGGAAGTGGGCTTAAGCCCACTTCTCACTAATTGTAATTAATGCTTTTTCAAAAGCTTCCATTGGAGGATTTGTAATACCAGCACCAATCATACCGATTCCAGCCTCTTTATGTGCGATAGCTGTATTAATAATTGGAAGAATACCTGATTGGATGACTTTGCGAATATCAATACCAGTAGGAATTCCCATGAAGTTTAATAATGGAATGGTAATATTTTGGTTTTCTGTCGTCGTAATTTCTTTCATTTTACGAGAATAACCAATTGCTTCATCCACTGTTCCACCTACTAAAGCAACGATTGCTGGTGCAGTAGCCATTGCGAAACCACCAATACCGTAAGTTTCTGTAATAGCACTATCCCCTATATCAAGACCTGAATCCTCTGGTTTGTAGCCAGCAAACATCGGTCCGATTACTTTTTGTGCTGGGCCAGTAAACCATGTATTACCTGGCATGCCACTAATACGAACACCAAATTCTACACCGTTACGTGCCATTGTTGTCACGACAGTACTATATTCGATTCCATGTGCAGCATCTAATGCACATTTACAGCATGCCATCCATGTAGGACCTGAAAAATAATCACTACTTGCCACGAAATCAAATACTGCTCGCTTCTGTTCAACAGGATAATCTGTTTCTAAGATATATGGTGTCAATGCTTGAATTAATAAGCTTGTACCTGCATTATTACGGTTATGACATTCGTCACCCATGTGGAGCGCTTGTGCAAGCATTAATCGTAGATCGATGCCGTCTTTATTTAATTTCATTGCATCACGTAAAATTGGTCCTAACACATCACGCATCCATATTAATCGCTCGACAACGCTGTCATCGTTGGCACCCATACGCAAGATTTTTGCCATTTGCTCACTTAAATTTGTATAGGCGATATTGCCATACGTTTTATTTTCAACGATGTGCATAAACATCGAAGCAGATGTTACCCCAGCCATTGAACCAACTGCATTATGCTCATGGCAAGGTGAGAATGTAATATCTCCAGACGCCGCTACCTCTGCTGCTTCTTCTAAATCTTTTGCTAATCCTTCGAATACAAGAGCACCCATCACAGCGCCCTTCATTGGGCCATTCATATCTTCCCAAGTAATGGGTGGTCCTGCGTGTAAAATTGTTTTTTTCGTCATGCCAGGTACAACATTGATGGCTTGATCGAAACCAATCAACACGGGTTGAGAGTTCACAATTTTTTCCACTGCAAGACGATTTGCTGCTTCGATTTTTTCAGCAAGTTCTGCTTTATCGATTTTGTTTAGTGCTGCAATAATTTCTGGCTTACCTCCACCCGGTGGTGACCACTCTAGGTGTGTAGCACTTGCATTTTGTGCTAATATATCATCCTTAAAAAGTTCAATACCTACGTTAATTACGTTAATTTTACTTGTGAAAAGTTCATTAATCTTACTCATGATTTTCTCCTTTCAACACCATTTCTCTAGCAAGTAATCCTGCATTTGTACTACTGCTTGCATGTGTAACACCTGCATCGACTAATTTTTCCACTTGCTCATCTATGTTTGGCGTATCTAAGTCTGTTCCAAGGACATACCCAATGATCTCTAAATGTCTACCTTCTTTTTCAGCAAATTGTTTAGCTTCAATGATGGCTGGAAGCATAACACCTACTGGGTCTTCATGAGAGCCAAAGCCTAATACGAAGTCCATCACAATGACACCAACTGTCGGATCTTTTGCTTCTTGTAAGAAGCGCTCTATGCGAGAAGACGGATCGATCATTGGATGTGGTTTACCATTTGTAAAATCATCATCACCGAAGTCAATGAATGTATGTTCCTGACTCACATTGATATCTTTCAATAAGAAATCAGGATTCTTTTGGATGTTACTGTAAATATTATCTAATTTTTCCATAGCTAGATACATAGATTCATCACAAAGCGTACCGCCACAGAATAACCCACGAATGTATTTTTGCTCTGGCGCTAATTTTGCACGAACCTCTTCAACTAATGGAATGTTAAGCGCACGTTTGTTAATACCTGCTTCATCAATACCTGCTAGTAAGACTGCCTTTAAGGCTGCTTCTTTCGATGTTTTAGCAAATTGTCCACCAGCTGCCACTACAGCCTCTTCATTACCACCTATAAAATAAACCACTACCGGTTTGCTGCATTCTTTAATTTGTGCGAGTACTTTTTTCTCAACACTTGCTTCAGGTGGCTTCGATACAAGTACAATCACTTTAGTGGCTTCATCGGCTTCTAGTGCTTTGATTCCATCAAGCATCATCATACCGCCCACTTCTTTACTTAAATCTCTTCCGCCAGTACCAATCAGTTGTGTGATACCACCACCGAAGTCATGAATGCGAACACTTACTTCTTGGCTACCTGTACCAGATGCCGCTACGATACCGATATTGCCTTTTCTTACAGCGTTTGCAAAGCAAAGTCCTGTATTACCAATAATAGCGGTACCACAGTCTGGTCCCATCATTAATAAGCCTTTTTCATGTGCTAAAGTTTTTAATTCTACTTCATCTTCAACGCTCACATTATCACTGAAAAGCATCACGTGTAGATCATTTTCAAGTGCTTTGCGTGCTTCGCGAACAGCAAATGCCCCATTGACAGAAATGACCGCAAAGTTTGCATCAGGAATTCCTTGTGCAGCTGAATCAATCGTTGCATATTTAATATCACTTTTTGCTTGTGCTTTATCTTTATTTGTTAGTAATTCTTCCACTGCTAGGTAAGCGCTTTCTATTTGATCCGCATTAGCAGTTTTAACAATAATCATTAAGTCCCCTGCTGTTGCTTCCTCCACTTCTGGCGTCATCAAACCAACGTTACGAATGACTCCTTTGTTCATCTCCGTACCCATACCAATAATTGCTTGCTCGACGCCTTCAATTTGATTCGCTTTTGTAGATAGTGACATCAATGACACTGAATCAAAATATGTGTTGCGCTTAATTACGACTTTAATACTCATCATTATCCTCCTAATTTTATATTGGCTTCTAAGCCACTTATCAGCCCTAAGGCAATATCTGTTCCTGAGGAAGAGCCAATAGCAAGCACCTTTCTCAGAGCCTCAATGGATTCCACTTCTGTGCCATATAAAATGGCGTGTATGAATGAACAGATGGACTCCCTTACTTGTCCATATGCTGCCTTCTTCAATGTTGTAAAGCTAATCTCATTGGTCAAAGGCTGAATCACTTTGATGACGCTTTCACACAAAGGTTTATACATAGAACACGGGCTATTTTGTAAGTGAATGATAGCAAATAAGCCTACTAAAAAATCATCCCCTGATGGTGTGAGCCCTGGCCCTAAGCCTACTAAATCAGCAGCATATGCCTGAAAACGATCCAAACGTTGATTCAATATTTCCTCATAAAGTAAAGTTGTACGCTGCTGTAATAATCTCGATGTCTCCGCTTCAAATTCACTGACGGGAGAATCATTACGTTTTATGCCGCCGCCTTTCCCATGTAAATCAATGAATTGTTTAACACGAATCATATTCATTTTTAAGCGTGTACAATTTGCTGGATAAATAGGTAGCTGACATTGCCAACGAGAGGCGGTAGGGATCGCTATTATTAATTTTTCTTCTATTAATAGTTGATTATGGCGAACCGATACCCTGTCATGTTGCTGAATGCCCAGGTGATCCAATGTATCAAGATCAATGACAAGTGTATTGGGTGCCCGATCCATTGCCTTCGTAGCAAGTGTAAAAATTTCATCATTACCATCACTCCGTATATTTAAGGCATGTTTAAACACGCTATGAACCGTTCCCGTAAACGTCGCCACTATTTGCTGCAGGAAATAATCATCACCCGATTTGGCATGTATCATATGTACACCCTCTTTATGTCGTAGGAGTACTACTATTTCGCTCCTGCTTCTAGTAGAATTTTTTCAATTTCAGTAAATCCTTTTTCTTTAGCCATTGTTAATGGTGTCACACCATATTGATCCACTAATTGTGTATCTGCTCCATGTTCTACTAATAGACGAACTATTTCTTGTTGCTTTTCTCCCCCATCATTGAGGAGAATGGCTTCAATCAATGGTGTCCATCCACAAATATTTGTATGGTTGACATTGATATCTGTAGTCGTTACAAGTTCACGAACTACCTCAACAAAGCCCTTCTCACTTGCTGGATGAATCCCTACACCGCCAAAGCGTGTTAAACGCTCTAAATCTGTGTTTGCTTGTAGCATTATTTTCACAAGCTCTAACTTTCCATTTATACATCCATACAAAAATGGGTTTAAACAAATTTGATCTTGAAGGTCAATATCTGCCCCTTCCTGAATTAAAAATTTTACTGTTTCTAATTGATCATTCATCGCAGCAAGTAAAATTGCTGTACGTTTGCGCTTATTTTGAGAATTAATATCCACACCTTGTTGTAAATAACCTTTCAGAGCGTTATTATCACCTGCTTCAGCTGCAGTTAAAAATTCTGAGACCACATTCATATCTACCAATTTCATTCCTCCATTTCTCTGACCTATTGTTCATTTCAACTAAAAAGAAATAAACCGCGAGAATGTTACTACTTTCACATTTCCGTCTTACAAGCTTTATTTTATTCTCTTATGCCGCAGATATCATTGTTTAGCAAAACCAAAAAGAATGAAGATCATTTAGGCAATATGTACAATGTTTTGTGATAAGATTATGGCGAAGGAGTGAAATCATTTGCTAACAATTAAAGATATATTAGAGATAAAGGCACTTGAAGGAATTAAAATTGTTGCTGGAGAGCAAGGAATTCACAATGAAATTGCACTTGTGAATATTATCGAAAATCCCGATGCATTTGATTGGCTGACACCGAATGAATTACTGTTAACGACTGGTTACATCTTCCAAGATGACGAAGCCTTACAAAATAAAATTATCCAAGAAATCTCTAAAATCAATTGTGCAGGCCTTGTTATTAAAATGAGACGCTATTTACAAAAGACGCCTCAAAACATGATCGATATTGCCAATCAGCATGGATTGCCGTTATTAGAGTTACCTTATAATTACACCCTTTCCAAGGTCATCTCGATTATCAATGAAAAGGCATCTGGCCGTTATGATCTATTAAATAGAAAATCTTTGGACATGCACAATACGCTATTTAAGGTGGCGCTTGAAGGAGGAGGCATCGAATCTATTTCCTCTAAGTTAGCTGAAACAATTAATAACCCGATTATTTTTTTAGATAATGACTGGAATTTACTGCATTATACAGATCTTGATACGAATCCTGTGCCTCTTGCCTATGGCATTAATTTAAAGAAGAATCGCCCAACATTTTCAAAGGATTTTATAAATACCATTCCGAATGATCTCAATGAAATGCAAAAATCCATTACACGAATCTATCAATTAGAAGATCTAGCCGTAAAATGTAGAATTCTTCCTGTTGCAGTAGCCAACTATATTTATGGCTATATTGTCATTTGGCAAACTGTACGGGATCTGAATGAGTTTGATTTCATCGTTTTAGAGCAAGCCTCCACGATTGTGGCACTAGAAAGGATAAAACAGAAGGAAATTGAGGGTGTACGTCTAAAGATTAAACAAGAGTTTTTTGATGATTTATTGACTGGAAAAATCACTTCGCTTGAAACGCTACAAACACTATGCGATCTCCACGGCTTAAAGATCAACCATAAATATTATTGCATCGTCATCTCTATTAGCCATGAAAATTTGCAAAACCAGCATGATTTAATTTCTAGAAAATACGAAACCGATAATATTGCAAAAAAATGTATGAATTTAATTTATGAGCACTCTAGCACAATTAATGGAGAAATTACATGCCTTTATCGCAACAATCAAATCATTATATTAGTTGGACAGCAAGACAGCAAACAAGATTTCACGATCAATGAAACAAAGCAATACGCAGAAAACATTCTCCAATTATTAGTACAGCAACATACGCAAAGCTCTTTCTTAATGGGAATTGGCAAAGAATATAAACATATACGTTTTGTCCATAAAAGCTTTGCAGAGGCACATGAAGCTCTCCGTCTTATGCACCGCTTCGAAGAGCGTGGAGCAGTGGCTCATTATGCGGATCACTCCATTTATCATTTTTTAGATTCGAATATTAATGAAGTGCAGCTAAAGGACTTTTTCTTAGAAAGCTTGGGTTCTGTCTTTGAGCATGATCTATTACATGGGACAAGCTATCTACTTACATTAGAAAATTACTTTATCAATCATATGAATATAAGTGAAACAGCCAAGGAAATGTTTATCCATCGCAATACGTTAATTTATCGGATTGAAAAGATTAAAGAAATTTTAAAAACCGATTTAAAAAGCTATGAGGAGCTGTTACAAATCCAGCTAGCCTTAAGAATCTATCGCTTGCTTGGTAAGTCTTTATACCACGATGAATTTGCAGACTAGTATCAAAAGGTGGTGATCGCATCACCTTTTTTGATGACCATTCATTTCATATTCAGTTCATAAACGCATGCTATAGTAAAGCCATAGAAACGAAATACATTGTTTTCAGACAATGAAGGAGGCTTATTTCTTTGCAAGAAACATCAAATGATATGTCTAAACAAAAAGATTGGCGCCGTTTTATACAGCTAGTAAAACGTGCCGAACCACCGATATGGCTACTTGTCATCGCTTTAGTGATGAGTTTAGCAACGACAGGTGTAGGGTTTATTGTTCCATTATTTACAAAACAATTAGTGGATGGCTTTTCGTTAGAATCGCTTAATTATTGGCAAATTATTGTACTAGGTATTGCCTTTATCGCACAGGCTATTGCCAGTGGATTATCCATCTATTATTTAAATCGAGTTGGACATCATGTTGTGGCAAAATTACGTGACCAGCTATGGAGAAAGCTGTTGCATTTACCAATCCCCTATTATGATGAACATGATACTGGTGAAACATTGAGCCGTGTTACGAATGACACGGCCGTTGTGAAAGAGCTTATAACAGAGCATTTAGCAAACTGTTTATCTGGCGTTATCTCCATAATAGGTTCTATTATCATTCTTCTATTTTTAGATTGGAAAATGACATTAGTCATGCTGATTGCCGTACCACTAGCTATGGTGATCTTAATGTTGTTAGGGCGACGCATGTTTGTGATTTCAAAAGGAATGCAAGATGAAACAGCAAAATTTACGTCTGTATTAAATCAAGTTTTACCTGAAACGCGCCTAGTCAAGGCTTCAAATGCTGAGCAAATTGAATATGAGCGTGGAAAAAAGGGCATTACGAATCTCTTTACATTTGGCTTAAAAGAAGCAAAAATTCATGCACTGATTTCCCCGCTGATTTCATTCGTTCTGATGTCTGTGCTTGTAGCTATTATTGGCTATGGTGGTGTCCGTGTTTCCTCTGGAGAGCTGACGGCTGGCGATATGGTGGCATTTATTTTATATTTAATCCAAATCATTATGCCAATGACGCAATTAACGATGTTCTTTACCCAGCTCCAAAAAGCCATGGGTGCTACAGAACGAATTAGTGCATTGCTTGAATACGAGGAAGAACATATTGAAAAAGGCTTAACAGTAGAAAAAGTAGATCAACCCATTTATCTTAAAAATGTTGATTTTTCTTATGGTGAGGAGCCCATTTTATCCGATATTAACTTCACAATTGAGCCAGGCAAAGTAACAGCCATCGTTGGACCAAGTGGTGGCGGTAAAACAACTACATTTTCACTGCTAGAACGATATTATCAGCCAACGAACGGCAGTATCACACTAGGAGATACACCAATCGAAACTTTTTCACTCCACTCTTGGCGCAGTCAAATCGGCTATGTAGCGCAGGAAAGTGCCCTGCTCTCAGGTACGATTCGAGAAAACATTTGCTATGGTATAGACCGTGAAGTGCAAGATGATGAGCTAGAAAAAGTGGCTAAAATGGCCTATGCAGATCAATTTATTAACGAGCTTCCAGATAAGTTCGATACTGAAGTTGGAGAACGAGGCATCAAGCTTTCAGGAGGACAACGTCAGCGTATCTCTATCGCAAGAGCGCTCTTACGTAATCCGCAAATATTAATGCTGGATGAGGCAACATCAAGCTTAGATAGTAATTCAGAAATTTATGTACAAAAAGCATTAGACAACTTAATGCAAGGACGCACAACACTAGTCATTGCGCACCGTTTATCGACAGTGGTAGATGCCGATCAAATATTGTTTATTGAGAAAGGGCATATTACAGGCTGTGGTACACACGAAACACTCTTTGAAACACATGCTATGTATCGTGAGTTTGCCATGCAGCAATTACGCATTAAAGACGTAGAATAAAGGGGTTTGTTGAGATGACAAAACTATTAGTCGTGGATGATGATGCACATATTCGCGAATTGGTAAAAGTGTTTCTGCAAAACGAGGGCTTAGAAGTAATAGAGGCTATCGATGGTGTCGATGCACTGTCTAAATTAGACACTGAGAAAGTCGATATGGTCGTGATGGATATTATGATGCCCAACATGGATGGCTGGGCATTATGTGAGGAAATACGTTCATTCAATACAGATCTACCAATCCTTATGCTAACAGCTAAAGGAGAAACCTCTCAAAAAATCAAGGGCTTTCATTTAGGGACAGATGATTATCTTGTGAAGCCATTCGAGCCTGCCGAGCTAATCGTACGTGTTAAGTCTATTTTAAAAAGATATCGTATCTCCCTTTCTCAAGTTGTAGAGGCTGGTCATGTCAAATTAAATCGCCATACACATGAAGTGGAAATGAACGGCGAGACGATTCTCCTTCGTTTGAAGGAGTTCGAGCTATTATTTACACTTGCAAGCTATGTTGGCAAAACCTTTTCCCGTGAACAGTTGATCGAAGAAATCTGGGGCTACGACTATGAGGGAGATGAACGAACAGTTGATGTCCATATCAAAAGAATACGAGAACGCTTTCCACAGGAGACGAGTGGCTTTGTCATTCGCACCATTCGTGGTCTTGGTTACCGCCTGGAACTAGACACATGAGAAAACGAAGATTCTTGTTAAGATTAGCGCTGGTCTTTTGCCTGTTTCTGATTGCAAACACCGTTTTCGCTTTTATTTCCTATCATGTAACTTCATGGCTGTATGGACGGTTAGGAACTGAGCCTCATGGATTTTGGCTACAACTAGCAACAGTGATTGGGGTGTTTGCACTCTTTGCCTGTTCAGCTGCCATTATCTTTTTAATCGGACTAAATCGACAACGTAACTATTGGGATACGATTGTAGATGCATTAAGCCGCATGGCAAAAGGTGATTTTGATGTTCAGCTGGATTTGAGAGCAGATGAGGAGGATCAATTTGGGCAATTGATTCATGGTATTAATCATATGGCTGTTGAGTTAGGTGAACTGGAAAGAATGCGTCAGGAGTTCATTTCCAATGTCTCCCATGAAATTCAATCACCTTTAACATCTATTAATGGCTTTGCCAAGGCTTTGAAAAATATTAACCTACCTGAAGAAAAACGTCAGCATTATTTAGCTATAATTGAATTAGAAAGTAATCGTTTATCAAAAATTAGCGACAATTTGCTCAAGCTAACTTCCTTAGAATCGCAGCACCATCCATTTGAGCCTATAACTTATCGACTCGATAAACAACTACGCAATGTTGTGCTGGCACTAGAACCGAATTGGTTAGCCAAACAGATTGACTTTGATCTCGATCTTGATAACCTGAGCATCACTGCAGATGAGGATTTGATGAATCAAGTCTGGATGAATTTACTGACAAACAGTATTAAGTTTACACCTACCAATGGAACCATCTCATTATCTATGAAAAAGCAGTTCGACACGATAACCGTTCGGGTTCAAGATACTGGCATAGGCTTAACCGAAGAACAACAAAAGCATATTTTCGAAAGGTTTTATAAGGCCGATCAATCGCGAACTGCTGGAAATGGCGGTAGCGGATTAGGGCTAGCCATTGTCAAAAAAATAATTGAGATGCATCATGGAACCATTGCTGTAGAAAGCAAAATAGCAGAATATACAAGATTTTTGATTACTGTCCCCATCGACAGTACGCCAACTCATGCAAACGACTAACCCCGTCTGCATGAGTTATTTTTTCTAGTATGCTACTTTACTAAAGTATCGATATACTTTATTTAGTTTTTGCTGTTGCTTCCCCTTTTTACTTTCCATATTACCAAACTCAAAAAACTTCACTTTTTTCATTCCAACAAATTTAAACAACGCCCTTTTCATTAAAATTTTATGTGCATTGTTCAACCATAAAAATGGATAATTGGTTGGCCCCTTCATCGTGGACACACAGACTACAGATTTCCCTTTTAAAAGACCCTCTGGAAATAAACCCTTTGTATCTCGATAAGCAAAATTTGCTGCAAATAATTGGTCGATATATCCTAACAGCATGGCTGGCGGTCTCCCCCACCAGATCGGATAAACAAATACAATTTGATCTGCCCAAGAGAGCTGTTGGCGGTATTTTTCCATTTTCGGATCCCGATACATATCACGACGTCGTTTATGTTCATGGAAAATTAAGCGTGGATCGAACTCTTCTTCATATAAATCTAGTATCTGAATCTCCTCGATGGTAGGATTCTCTCGACACCCCTTTATCACTTCTTGTAAAAATGCATAATTTAAACTTTTATGGTTGGGATATGTATAAACAATTAACGTTTTCATTGTGCGCCTCCTCATTACTTATCATTTGATAACAAAATAATAATTCATTTCATTTTAGTTGTCAAATGATAATTGTTTTAGGACAAGTTATTTGTTATCTTGACAGTAAGAGGTGATCCCATTGAATAAAAGCGCTTTATTTCATCAGTTTGTAGCATTTACAGCCACAATCCATCAAGTGACACATGATCTCACACAAAATGTTAACACTGCGAATATCACACCGCTACAATATAAAATTCTTGAATATATTAAAGTAAGCCAACCTGTCACACCAACGGAAATCAGTGAATGTCAGCATATGTCCCTACCCAACACAAGCCGTGAACTTCGGAAATTGCAGGAACGGCAGCTAATCGAAAAATTTAACGACACAGCCGACCGCAGAAAGCAGTATGTCCGTTTATCCAAAGAGGGTGAAAAAATGATGGAGGAGGCATTTGCCTGTATCGAAGAACGCTTTTTACAGCTTATTCAACACGCAACACAGGATGATCTAAAGGACATCCAACATGCTCTAACCATTTTAGAGGAAAAGGTTTTACAGCAAAACGGCTAAGAACATGCTGCTTTTCGGGTGTGGCGATCGCTACTATTGGAGAAGCAGGAGGCGAGATCTTTTTTGACTGAAATTGCTCTTGCTTTGGTTTGAAGTGATCATTTTTTTCAAAACCGATCTTTTCTTTGCTCGAAGTGATCATTTTTTGTTCAAAACCGCTCTTTCCTTTGCTCTAAGTGATCACTTTTCAATCGCTACCGCTCTTTCTTTAAAGTGCTCGCTTCTGATTCAAAGCCGCTCTTTTATTGGCTTGAAGCACTCTCTTTTCATGCAAAGCCGTTCTTTTCTTGGTTCGAAGCGCTCTCTTTTACTTCAAATTGCTCATCTCCTTGCTCAGAGTGATCACTTCTAAACCGAAACTGCTTATTCTTCTTTATGGAATTATTCATCTTACACGCAAAAAGGTTAGCCATAATTTGACTTGAATCATTAAAAATCTTTAGTGTCACGCACCACAGATTCGTAACCACTTTGTCTTTTCTTTAATAGTATAAAGGTGAGTAGAAGGAGGAGTCTCAAGTGGAAGTAGTGTTTGATCGGGAGTGGATTGAAGAACAGTTTGATACACTTCCATTATGGCAACGGTCAGCCTATACAGATTTTGCTGCCACGATTGCGGATGAAGCAAATACGTTTCCGTGTATACCAGCAAGAATGGGCTTTTTATCAAACCATTTGCGCTATAGTTTTGTCGGGGATCCACGGGAAGAGCAATCGATAAAAATGTTAGCACAATGCTTAAAGGACTATACGAAAGCATCACGAACTTTCGGGAAGTATACAACTCTTACTGTGTTCTTTCATACCCCTCACGATATGCAAGATAGCTTTGAGGTAGCAGATTATCAGCAGTTATTTTGGTCCATATTAAATAATTTAACCAATTTGGATGAGATGAATTGGCCTGAAGGAATACCAATTGAGCCTACTCACCATGAATGGGAGTTTTGCTTTCATGGTGAACCCTATTTTATCTCTTGTGCAACACCAGCCCATAAATTGCGAAAGAGTCGTCATTTTTCCACTTTATTAATGGCCATTCAACCCCGTTGGATATTCGATGATATAAACGACACCACAGCCTTTGGGCGAAAAATCAAAAAGCTCATTCGTCAGCGGATTGCAGACTACGACACAGTTCCAGGACATCCAGATTTAAAATGGTATGGGCAAGAAGATAGTTATGAATGGAAGCAGTACTTCTTAAGTGATGATAACCATAGTCCATCCAAATGTCCTTTTTTAAGGATGTCTCAGGAAAACGGTTCATTACGTAATGTTTTTTTGCCTTTTCACAACAATCCAGGTCGCCACACTGATTAAGGCTATAAAGAGCAGGCTCACATAAAAACCGAGTCTGCTTGTTTTTTCACCTAAAGTTCCAGATACCGTCACAGCAATGAGCAACATCCCCATAGCATTCTTTACATGCCCCCACTTAGTTAACTCCATGAGCTTCCAGTAGGTTACTAAAATAAAAAGCCAATTATAGATCAACATTAAACCCGCCGCTGTAATCAAATATTCGAAGATTTTTTCTGGCATCAAAAAACCAATTACAATCGTAATTACTAGCCCACTCGTTAAAAATAAAAAGGCTGGAAAAGGAACTTTCATTTTTCCTTTCTTTGCAAGGACTGCCGGTGCATCATGATCCTCTGCAAGTGTAGTGAGAATGGTGATCACCGCGTAAAGCGAGGCCACCATTGTTGAAAAACCAGCAATGATTAGCACACCATTAAAGATATCTGCCACAAAAGGGATATGGTGTCCTTGAAGCGCTGTAATAAAAGGACTTTCATCAATCGAAAAGTCTTTCCACGAAACGAGTACTAATGCAAGGGCGATGGCCATGATAAAAATAACGGTAATCACGATCAGCATAATTCTCCCCGCTTTTGGCGCCTCTTTTGGATTTTTCAAATCGATGACCATTAAACCCATCACTTCAATTCCTCCGTAGGCATAAAAGGCATAAAGTAATCCGAGCCAAATACCTTTTAGTCCTTGTGAAAAAAATGCTTCATAATTAGCTTGAAGTGAAGCCATTGTAGTAGATGGTGTACCTTTCATGATGATGACCACTGCTACAATAATGAACATAATGATGGCAGCTGCCTTTAAGGCACCGAAGATATTTTGGAAATTTTCAAAGCCCTTCATGCCTGTGAGAATAACGACTAAACCAATAGCAGCATAAATCGATGCAGCAATCCACAGGGGCAGTGCCGGAAACCAAAATTTCGTAAAAATGCCGAGCGCCATCAACTGACTTCCCATGATTAATAGCTCAGAAATCAAGTACACCCAGCCATTGCTAAATCCTGCCCAGCGTCCAAAGGCTTGCTTGGCATAGGTACGAAAAGAGCCTTTATCTGGATTTTCCACAGACATTTTAACAAGTGCATCATACACGATATACGTACAAATGGCCGCTAATAAAAAAGGAATTAATACCGCAGGCCCACTTTTATGAATGGCCATACTTGTCCCAAGAAAAAAGCCAGTGCCCAAAGTACAACCGATACCAAGAAGCGAAAGCTGCCACCAGGCCATACTTCCTTTAGCTGATTTTGAAGTCATTTGTTCTCAACCCTTCGTTACGTTCTTACCAATGGCAATGTCATACATCGAATGCCACCACCGCCTTTTTCAAGCTCCGTGACATCAACTTCAAGCAAGTTTTTATTCTTCAGCAGTGGATGCGCTAATAATTGTTGTTGTGTTGCCTGCTTGCTTATCAACAGTGTTTCTGGATTCAGGTTAATAAAGTTGATGTCTGGAATGGTCTTATACGAGTTCAGCCAGTAAACATCCAAACCATGACGCTTTAAAAATGACTCTACCATATCAAAACGACTGCTTTGAGCTGTTAACACCTGAATAGGAAAATGGCGTACAAAGCTTTTAGCAACAACCAGATTCGCATTTACAACATTACAATTCATATCTAAATGCAGCGTATCATTGCTTTTCGGTAAATCAATTATGGCAATTTCAGAAAACCCCTCTTGAAAAATGCCTTCCTTTAAGCTTTCGATAGCTTCTATCGAAGTTCTCATTCCAAGATTAATAAGTACAGCATCTTTATTTAAAATTAACAAATCTCCACATTCGAAGGAATGAAGCGGCTGCAAATTAGCTTTCCATTGTTGTGGAAACCATTTTTCTAATAGTGAATGTGCAAGAGGGTACTCTGGTTTTCTAAGTGAGGTTCCAGCATTTCCAAGTAAAAGCCGATTCCCAATGACACAGGCTAGGTCACGCACAAAATAACGATTGAGGAGCTGCTCACTTAATAGCTGCTGATCGTGGGCTAGTTCTCTTGCATAATCAAGTACATGTACCCCTGCGTTTTCGAATGTTGTCTTTAATGCCATGAAATTATCCATCGCCTTCTGATGGTTGACTGTATCACTCCAACCAACCTGCTCTGCTATTGTTAAATCCGTTACATCTACGAGTGAAGGTGCACAAAGCATCACTACTTTCAGTTCTCCATGTTCTGACCAACAATTTAGTTGAAATGAATCCATTCAAGTATTCTCTCCTTCTTCACAACAATCTCTGTTAGCGTTACCATTGACTTTCAGATTATACAAAGACCATAATTAAGAAGAATTTACCAATTAAAACTATTTAGAGAAAGGGGTGTCATTATGGAATACTATAAATTTTTAAGACAGTATGTAGGACACCAACCAATTATTTTACCTGGATCGGTGGTTCTCATTCTTAATACTGAAAACGAAATATTACTACAAAAAAGATATGATGGCGGTTGGGGGCTCCCTGGAGGCTTAATGGAATTAGGCGAGAGCTTAGAGGATACTGCCAAAAGAGAGGTACAAGAAGAGACAGGACTAGCCATCACAGATTTACAGTTATTAGGTGTTTTTTCTGGTCCGGATTGTTACCTTAAAGTTTCGAATGGGGACGAATTATACGCCGTTACAGCAGTCTTCTATACAAGAAATGTGCTTGGTAATTTAGTGATTGATTACAATGAATCAGAGACAATGCAATATTTCTCTCTTTACCATTTACCAAACGATTTAAAAGATCTTCGATATATTGAACCTTATATCGCACAATTAATTTAGAGAGAAAACAAGCCGTTCTCTCTCTAATTATCATGTAAAATATTCTAATTTTGCTTGAGGGAAAAATTTCTGCATATAGCGATACAAATGTTCCTTAATGTCTTCCTCTTCCTCTTTTTGATAAATATATTTACCAATGCCATATTTGCCCCATTTATATCGTCTTACCGTCTCGTCGAGCTCTAGCTTTGTCATTGGATAATTTTTTTCAATCACTCGTTTTGCAGGCTTTGTAAAGCGATGTTGAATAAATTCAAAGGTGATGTCATCGCGCACATCCTTTGGCAATTCAGCGTCCAATCGCTCAAACATATGATAATAGCCCTCCTGCCAGCCATCATGAAGATAGATTGGCGCAACAATAAATCCGAGTGGGTATCCAGCTCTTGCCACTTTCCCCGCTGCCTCAATGCGCTTTTCCAATGGTGATGTACCTGGCTCAAAGTGCTTAATCACATAATCAGCATTGACACTAAAACGAAACCTTGTACGACCATTATGCTTGGCATCTAATAAATGATCCACATGATGGAATTTCGTTACAAATCGTAACTGACCTAGCTCACTTTGTCCAAAATGCTCAATGGCTCGCTTTAAGGTATGCGTAAGATGATCAATTCCTACAATATCAGAAGTACAGGATGCCTCAAAGCGAGTGATGTCAGGTGCTCGTTCAGCCATATAGTGATCGGCCTGTTCTAGGATTTCATCGACATTGACATACGTCCGAATATAAGGTTTGCTGCCCATAGTTGTTTGTAAATAGCAATAATGACAATGTCCCATACAGCCAGTCGCAAATGGGATGGCATATTCCGCTGAGGGCTTAGATGTATCAAACTTTAATGTTTTTCGAATACCCACTACTAAGGTCGATTTTGCTACCCGATACTTTTGAAAATCATTGTCTCCAGGAAGGTTTCTCACTTGATTATGGGAAGTTGTATAGCGAATTTCAATTCCCATCTGCTCAAACTTCTCTTTTAGCTCCTGACCTAATGGATACTGGAGGGCATCTGGCTCAAAATAAACAAGCTGAGGGGTAAATGGCTTTATCATGTGAGTCCTCCCTTAATGAAAATACTGGTGATAGGCCTGTTCAGCCGCCATCTCGCTTGCAAAAATTACCATGTCATTCGTGATTGGATAATAGGTTTCAAATAAAAATAGAGCTAGCTCCTCTGGTTTTTCTGGATGATAAACGACTGCCGCTTCCTGTATATTCGTTACATCTTGAATATGTGGATTGCGGTAAAAAATATAAACAATATCACCCACATCAAATGGTTGTTGCATCTCTTCACCTTCCTCTGCCTTTCCATTAGTTTGGTGAAAGTGTACAAAAAATATGTCATAAAAAATTTAGTTGGTAATATACATACAGTCGTGCAGTTATTTTAAGAAAATTGCACTTCCCGTAAATTGTAACACTTCAATTTAACCTGCTTTATTCAATTCTCCTACGTCGAATAGTGTGAGGTTATCCACTCAAAATTCCCTTACTCTTTTCAATCATCTTGTAAGGAAAGTAAGCCAGAATACGTATCAAAACTGCATGATGGTTAAATTTTCTTCAAAAGGTAAAAGGGTGAAACTTTTAGGATGCTCATACGTTAAATTAGATGTCATGCTAAGTCATTCAAATGGCATGAAGAAGGGTGGAATTTATGAAAAAAATATGGACTTTACTTTTTGCTGTGATACTTATTGTACCGTTAGTATTGCAGCCAGCAACCGCACAAGCGGCAAAAGCCATCACAATTAATGTGGATGGGGTGCAATTAAAAACCGATCAGCCACCAGCGATGATTCAAGGACGTGTTATGCTACCACTTAGAGCGATCTTTGAAGCATTGAATGCAAGCGTAAACTGGGACCAAAAGACTCAAACAGTCACAGGGATAAAAGGTGATACAACGGTAGTTCTCAAGATTAAATCGAAGACAGCTACTATTAATAACCAGACAGTAACGCTTGATGTACCAGCACAGGTTTTAAAAGGTAGAACAATGGTACCAGTACGCTTCGTCAGTGAAGCACTTGGGCAGGATGTTGATTGGAACTCGGAAAAACAGCAAGTATCTATTAAATCTGACACTCCAAGTAATATCAGTATTGCTCCAGCGAGCAATGTGTCAGTTCGAGATGTGAATGATCAGGGAGATGGGCGTGATCTTGAGGTTAGCTTCTCTAAATCGTCTACAGAATCATATGTAGATCATTATCGGGTTATGGTTGTGAAGGCTTCTAAAAGTTTCAATGTGTCATCAGCTCTTAAAGTCTCCTCTTCTAATTATTCGGTGGTATCGACTTCAAATGCAAATCGTGTCGTAACTTTATCGCAAAACTCGCGAGATGTGGACGGTGACTACATAAAAAATGATCAGTCTTATGTGGTTTATATACTTGCCATTGGTAAAGGTTCTTATTCTAGCGTATTATCAACTTCTTCTCCGAAGATTACTCTAACAAACATGTCTACTGTTACCGCAGTAACAAATGTGAAGATTAGCGATATTAACGATTTTGGCGATGGACGTGATGTCTCAGTTAGCTTTACTCGTCCACAAAATGATAGCAATACTTCCAATTACCGTGTGTTTATAGTAAAGACCAAGGATGCTAACAATTTTAGTCTTACCACTGCGAATAATTTATCCAGCAATTATTATACAACAGTGGACAAATCAGGAAGCAACGGCAGTACGTTGATAGCAACTCTGTCTTCCTCAACACGAGATACTTCAGGTGACTTTATAAAGAATAACGAATCCTACACAGCGTTCGTTATGTCTGTAAGTAATACGAATTCTGGCATGAATAAACTCTCGCCTGCTTCATTAGCAGTAACGCTTACTGTATCTACTCCAACTATTACACAAGTAGATGATGTTAATGATTTTGGCGATGGACGCGATTTGAGAGTTAGCTTCAACAAAGTGTCTGACGAATCTAATGTTAACTCTTACCGAATTTTTGTTGTTAGAGCTAACAACTATACGAACTTTACATTGACAAAAGCCAACAGTTTACCTAGCACTTATTACACACAAGTGAACAAAACAGGCAGCAATATTACTCAGGTGCTCTCTGCAGGGGCAAAAGATACTGACGGTTATGCCATTCAAAATGGCGTTAGCTATCGTGTATTTATTATGGCAGTAACTAATAACTCTGCAAATAATGTGCTTTCTTCAGCCTCCAATATGATTTCGCTGCTTAGCAACAATGTGGGTGCAGTGTCGAATATCATTGCCAGCGATGTGAGCGATTATGGTAACGGTCGTGACCTCTTTGTGTCATTCAATAAAGCTGTTGATGAGGCACCTATTAATCACTATCGAATTATGGTGGTACCAACAGCAAATTACAATAATTTTAGTCTGACGGATGCTAATAGCGTATCCAGCAGCAATTACACAACTGTTAATAAATCTGGGAAATCCACATATGAGCAAGCGTTATCTGAAAATACTCGGGATGTGCGCGGAAATACTATTAAAGAAGGTACGAACTACCGTATCTATGTACTGACTGTTGCCAATGGAAATACATTAGGAAACAATGCGCTAACTGCCGCAACGTCTACAGTTACACTAACTAAGAACTTCACTGTGCAAGCTGTAACTAATTTGAATGTTGCAGATATCGATGATAAAGGGGATGGCCGTGATGTGCAAGTAACATTCACGAAGCCTACAGATGAATCGAATGTTAATCATTATCGGATTTTAATGGTACCAACTGCATATTACAGTAGCTTTAATCTTTCACAAGCCAATAGTAGCTCTTATTACATCACAGAAAGCAAAGGTGGAAATTTAGCAGCAAATAGAACATTGGATGGGATTAGGGATGTACGAGGTAATTTTATTACAGAAGGAACTAGCTATCGCGTCTATGTACTGACTGTTGCAAATGGTAACTCTTTAAATGCCTACGCTTTATCCTCTCCTTCACCTGTGATTACAATTAGTAAAAGCAAAGTCGTTCAGGCAGTAAGCAATATTAATGTTAGCGATGTTGGTGATTATGGAGATGGTCGAGATCTACAGATTTCGTTTACAAAACCTTCTGATGAATCAAATATAGATAGTTACCGTATTCTAGTTGTGCCCGCATCAAAGGCAAATGACTTTGATCTGAATACAGCTATTAGAGCAACTAATTATACAGGTTGGAGTAAAGGCCTGTATAGTGTGAAATTGGGTGCTGATAGTAGAGATACAGACGGAAGACTTATAACGAATGGCCAAGAATATCGCGTATATATCTTGTCTGTAGGTGGTGGAAATTCTAAGGAAATGTATAGCTTATCCTACCCATCTTCCTACATTGCTTTGGAAGACCTTTCAGCCCCTGGATCAGTGGAGAAAGTAACACTCAGTCTTCAGGGCGACGGATATAAATATAACAATATAAACATTAGCTTTGATGTCAAAAATGGTCAAAGCGTAACGGAGTATAGAGTGTTTATGTTACCTAAGGATAAAGCAGATAGTTTCAAATTGCAGGATGCTATTAGCAATCCAAATAGCACCAGAATTTATCCGAATAATCTCTCTAACGTCAGCCAAGCGCTAAGCATACCAGTAGATGCATTTGGTAATCAACTTGATTCATCTACAGAATATGTTGCTAAGGTTCTGACTTTGGCGAAAGGAACTTCTTCGCTATCGAATACATCCAATAATTCGGTACAACTCAAGAAATCTCCTGATAATAACAATAATGAGGCGTCCCAAGACCCTCAAATTAATCAATAGGTCAATTATTTTTTCATAGCTGGGACTCCTTATGGCGCTTCATGTACCATAAGGAGCCCTTGTTGTTTTGTAATTACTTTTCCCTCTGCTTTTTACATACGTCGCTCTATTTCCACGCTTAATTGATTCGTATACTGAACGATAGCCTGGCTTATAGTAGCTTTGTCATCTGTACCTGCTCTGTTGTCACCTTTAATCCATGCTTTAACAAATAGCTCGTTGCTGGATTGCTCGCTAAGAAATTCACTGTCGTCAAATGGACTTTATGTGTTGTAATACTTGCTAAAAACTGTGTTATTAACTCTACATTACTTTCCTCTAGTATTACCATTTGATAAAGTAGAATACGCTCCACCTCACCATATTCATTCCACAATGTTTTGTATAGCATATAGCCAAGTGGTTCATGGTTATCATTATAAAACACCTTTGCTTCCCCATGCTTCACGCTCTGCCAGTTACACTGCCAAGGAACATTTTCCCGATAGAATGATAGATGTGCTAGCTGCTCTGGGCGAATGGTCGCTATATGAAGGGCTACTGTAGATGTTACCTTGGCTTCATACTCGCCGCTTAAAAATAGTAATTGATTGGCAACCACATAGCCATATTTTTCATACAAGGCAATGGCTACCTGATTTTCCTTAATGGCTTCTAACGTACCCAATTCTACATTTTCTCGCTTATAGATAGCTAGGGTTTCCTCCATTAATAGGCGCGAGACACCCTTACCACGATATGCTGGAGAAATACCAGTCCCACCATTCCAAGCTGTTTTTTGGCCATCGATGGTACGAAAGCCATTCATCACAATGGCAATCGGTTCCTCTTGATCAAAAACGACAATAGAATGCTCAGGAGATAAGCCCTCCCCCACTAGTCGCTGTAAAAACATTTCTGCTGTCATATTAATTTCAATAAAATAACCTTCAAAGCCTTTGTTCCATGCTTTCAATACTTCATCTAATGTACATTGTGCAACTGTTTTAATCTTCATACAATCCCCTCTTTTCAAATGGAATCTAATGCTGCTAGATTTTCTAAGGTTAGTTTTCTCACAATCTCATAACCATGTCCTTGACCTTTAGGTTTTATGACAACCGTCCCCATATTCGAAATGATGCCCAGCCCCACATTTCTTGGAAAGCTATGCCCAATGATTATGTTGTTTATGCCCTCAGGTGGAATGATTTCCAGCATCGATGTAGAAATCGTTAATATACTGCTTTGCACTACTGTAGGAAGATTGCCACCTAACATAAAGATTTCAAACAAGAAGGGGTCAATTTGGAGATTGCTGTTTGGAAATGCCAAACGTGCTGTTTTAATGGTCCGACAAAAAGGACTGGTAGTGATGGTGGAAAGGATGGGAATTTGCCAATAGCGTAGCATTTGACCATAATAAATTGCCTCCCTAAGACCTTGATCGGATAAATTCCGTTGATTTTGACAACTTTGAAATGTACCATATGCTTGATCTACACCAATAGTTGCTGTTCCGTGTCTTGCATATAAAGTTAGCCCACCTTTTCTCAATAACGCTAGGAGACCCTTTTCCATTTTCTTCATCTCCTTCATCATATCACTTTCTACTTTGTAATGTATGTGCTGTACATAGAAAAAAGCTCCCCACAACTTTTTGTAGGAAGCTTTTTTCTGTTATTTTATTGGAATTCTGACAATAGCAGTCGTTTCTAAATGTTTTGATGAATCAATTGAAATATGACCATTATATTTAGTGACAATTTCTTTGACAATAAATAAACCTTGTCCTCTTAGTCTACCATTCTCATGTTTTTTCGTTGAAAATCCTTGTTTGAATATGTGATCAGGATTCGCAATATTTGGCCCAGTATTGGTAATTTTAAATTCATACTGAGATTCATCTGCTGTACAGCAAATCTTAATCTTACGTTGTTCCTCAGGTAATTCAACAGCAGCATCAATCGCATTATCAATTAAATTGGATAGAATCTTGATTAAATCTGTCGTTTTAATCTTATTAAAGTCATTTTGAGAAAGCGTAAAATCCATATCAATATGATGATTTTGAGCCGTTAATTTCTTCGTTTGCAATAAGATGGACAAACCTGGATGATCAATATTTAATTTTAATGACTTGATCGCCTGAACTTCTTTTGATAGTGAGGATAAATATTGTCTCGCCTGATCTGTTTTTTCTAATTGTAATAAACCATGTAACACTTGGATATGGTTCGTAAAATCATGACGTAGGGACGACACCGAAGTAATCAATGTTTTGATCTCTGCTAGATATGTGTCCTCTGTAGCGCCAACTTCCTTCGCTACCTCTTTTTGATACCATCTTTGTAAAAATAAAAAAGAACCGATGACAATTAAAATAAGTACACCATTAAAAATAAAATTAAATAGGTTGTCTTCAATGACTTTACCCTTAATACCATTTAGCGTATCTGCACTAATGTCAATGCCTAAATACCCGATAATTGTTCCATTATCATCTTTGATGGGTGCACCAACAGATAAATAAGACCCATGTTCAGAATCATGAATTACCTCTGTAACATAGGTTTCACCATTATAGGCCTTTTCAACATGCTTTGCAGGGACAGTACAAACCACGCCAATACCGAAGCCCTCTTTCATTTCTTTTGGCATCCCTGTAATCATGGCTATAGATACTTCAGGATTATCCACCTTTAAGGTGTAAACAAATAGTGCACCTAATTTTATCCTTGCATCGTTTAAATAATTTCTTACTTTCCAATAATAATCATTTTCCTGTGGATTATTTAAAAATTGCTGATAGGCATCCGTATCTATGGATGCAGCAATAGAATGGGCTGCCTCTAAGCTTTGATTGGCAATCGACTCTTCAACGGTCTTTTTTATTTTTACATAGGATGTAAAGATGTTTAAACTTGTAAACAAACATAATAAAATCGTTGATAGAATTAATATTAGTTTTATTTTTCTATTTTTCATAAAAAACGGTACTTCCTCATCTATAAATATTCTAGAATATTATTATATTATAATTAACTCTATTTTTTGTTTGTAAAGCAAACATTGCTTGTATATCCTACATAAATTAAAACACAAAATCAATTTTTATTTTATTCATACCCAAAATTACACACTGTAACAAATAGTTTAATAATCCTTGACAAGAAAGTAAACTAAAAAGAAAAGTAATAACTTTTTATGTCTCATTTCCTATTTAAATGGAAAATTGAAAAAACCACTAAAGCAAAGGTATCAAAAAAAGATCAGGTATCGACAATACCTGATCTCATCACAATATGCTTATTTTTTACTTGAAGTCCGTGTTTGATCTTGCGGCTTTAGAAAGGTAGGTCGTTTACTATAGCCCTTTGGAGATAGTCGCAATAAGGACTTACGTATATTGCCCTTTTCAAAATCGGCACTAAAGTTTACGTATGGCACTCCCAAGACTCTCATATTCGCAGTGTATAAAAGGATGAAAAACACGGATATAAAAAAACCAAATAATCCAAAAAACGCCGAAGCCATAATAATGATTAATCGAAAAATACTCATAGCCGTCACAAAGGATTGATTGACCAATGTAAATGCAGCGATACTAGAAATGGCAATCACAACTATCATTGAGGGGCTTGTAACACCTGCTTTAATCGCTGCATCCCCAATAATTAGTCCTCCTACCACACTAACTGAGCCACTGATTGCACTAGGAAGGCGCAAGTTAGCCTCTCGAAACAATTCAAACATAAATAGCATCATTAAAATTTCTAGAATGGTTGGAAAGGGCAATCCTGACCTCGATTCTACAACCGTAGCAAGTAGAAGAAACGGAAGCTGCTCTTGATGATAAGTCGTCAATGCAAGCCAAAAACCTGGCAGTAGCATACTTATTAATATACCGACAATTCTGAGTAATCGTTCCATCGAGCTAACAATGAGTGGGTACTCATTATCCTCTGCCGATTTAAAGAGCAACATAATATTTGTAGGTGTAATTATGGCATAGGACACACCATCAATCATTAAGAGTATTCTTCCTCTAATTAACGCCTGCATAGCAAAATCAGGTCTTCCTGTATAATCATGTCTTGGAAGAATTGTCGCTGTCTTTTCAATTTTTTCCATTAATAAGTCGCCATTGATAACAATATCCGTATCAATTTTTTGTAATTGAAGTCGAATTTGTTCTAGCATATTTAAATTCACAATGTCTTCCATATATAGTATGGCTACGGTTGTTTTAGAACGCTTACCAATTTCTAATGTCTCTACACTAAAAGAATTAGTCGGTAATCGTTTTCTTAATAAAGCAATATTAGTAAAAACATCTTCAATAAAGTCATCTCTAGGTCCCTTTACTACTAGTTCTAATGTTGTTTCCCCAGGCTCTCGATTGGGTCTTTTTGAAATATCACTAGAATAAAGTAATTGATTTTCTTCAAAATACAGTAAAACATGGCCTTTATAGACCCTAGTTACCGCATCCTCTTTCGATAAAATCTTTTGTAAATAGGGAATGTGTAAATGCTGTTCAATTTCTTCCTCTAGCATGTCCTCAGTGACATTGCTTAACAAAGATTGAACACGTTGAACAACCACAGTTTGAAGTATTTGCTCATTGACCATTGCATCACAAGTTATCAAATGTACTGTATATTGCTGAAAATTATATTGTTGGAAAATCACATCAGCAGAGCGTTGAAATAGTGATTTCAACATTTTCAAATTAATTTGTTCTATTGATGAAATACTTCTCATCTCCTACTGAGCCAGCTCAAGATTAGTACATTTATGAAACAATCACCTTCAATAAATACACTTAAGCATATTTTTCCCATGGTTGTTCAAAATATTCAAAGAAACAAATGTTTGAAGACTATTCAAATTGTCCTGATCCAATCATTTTCTTTAGATTTGCCATCTCAATTGCAGACATTGCAGCATCATAGCCTTTATTACCAGATTTCGTTCCTGCACGTTCAATTGCCTGTTCAATATTTTCGGTAGTAACAATTCCAAAAATAACAGGTACATTCGTTGACAATGACACATTGGCAATGCCTTTTGCCGATTCATTACAAACATAGTCATAGTGTGTTGTAGAGCCACGAATAACAGTACCTAAACCAATAATAGCATCATATTTCTTGGTTTCTGCCAGTTGTTTCGCTATAAAAGGAACTTCAAAAGCTCCTGGCACCCATGCAACATCAATAGATGCAGAATCAACCCCATGACGAGTTAAACCATCCATTGCCCCATCCAATAATTTGCTAGTAATGAACTCATTAAAACGACCCACTACTACTGCAATTTTCAAATCCGTTCCAATTAATTGTGCTTCAAATGTTTGACCCATTGTTCCTTCTCCTTTTTACATAGAAATTTTAGTTTTATTAGTGGATAATTGTTTACGATAAGCAACCAATGCTTCTATCGAGATCATTTTTAAGCCATGATGTGCAGCGTAATTTGTTAGTTCTTCAAACCGAAGCATGTGCCCATCATCACCCATAATTTCGCAAATAACACCTGCAGGTACGCTATGACAAAGCTTCGCTAGATCAATAGTGGCCTCCGTGTGCCCTCTCCGTTCCAGCACTCCTTGCTCTTTCGCAATCAACGGAAAAATATGGCCTGGTCGACGAAAATCAGTTGGCTTAGCTTGCTTTTCTATCATTCTTTGTATCGTTAGCGCACGCTCAAAGGCGCTAATCCCTGTCGTTGTTTCTACATGATCGATACTTACCGTAAATGCGGTTTGATGGTTATCTGTATTGTGCTGAACCATTGGATATAAATCTAGCTTTTGTGCAAGCTGCTGCGAAATCGGCGTACAAATTAAACCTCTACCATTGGTTGCCATAAAGTTGATTGTTGCTGGTGTGATGAATTCAGCGAGTGCCAGAAGATCTCCTTCATTTTCTCGATCCTCATCATCAACCACCACAATCATATTGCCCTGCCTTAAATCCTCTATGGCTTCTTCAATTGAATGTAGCACGATGATCAACTCCTATTCTGTGATTTAAAAACCATGTTGTGCTAAATAATCTCTTGTAATAGCTGGCGTTGTTTGCCCCTTTTTTAATTGCCCTATAATGTATTTTCCAACTAAATCAGTTTCGATATTAACGATTGCTCCAACCCTCTTCATACCTAAAACGGTTTCTTTGTAAGTATGAGGAATAAGTGAAATTGTGACACTCTTGGCTTCAACATGAAAAAGGGTTAAGCTTGTGCCATCAATTGTTATGGAACCCTTTGGAATACAAAAGTTGGTTAGTTCCTCTGACATTTCGATATCAATATAAACGGCGTTTGCTACTGGACGTTTTCGCAAAATTTTGCCGACTCCATCAACATGACCAGCAACAAAATGGCCACCAAATCGTCCATTAGCAGGCATGGCACGCTCCAAATTAACAGAATCGCCTATTGCCAGCTGCTGTAGATTTGTTGCTTTGACTGTTTCAGGCATAACATCCATCGTAAGCTGCTGTTGTGTGAAATTTGTCACTGTTAAACAAACTCCATTGACCGCTATACTGTCACCAAGCTTGACATCCTCCGTTATCTTAGCTGATTGAACCGTAATTTCCATACTGTCCCGATCGCTTTGCACGGCTTTTATGATACCAATATCCTCTACAAGTCCTGTAAACATTCCATCACCTACTCTACTTTATTAGCACTTCTATCCTTTACTTTTAAAGTTGATCCACCTGTTTTTGTGCCTTATCCTTCTCCCTTCTCTCGTTAGCAATAAAAAATAAAAACCCCTTTACATCAAAGGGGTTTTGGGAGTATAAGACATCAACAAATAAGCCTATTTGAAAACAATTTTTTCATAGACAGTCATCTCACTCGTTCTTCTCCCATCCAGACTATCACTGTCGGTTTTGGATTTGCACCAAATCAGCTTGCGCTCACGGACTTTGAATTGCTTCATCACCGCCGATTGGGAATTTCACCCTACCCCGAAGAACATCTTCTATTCGATTGTAGCTAAATAAAAAAACTTCCCACAAGATGATTGGGAAGTTTTGTAATAAATGCATAGTCAAATAAACCTTCTAAATTAGTATCAATTTAAAAAGTTAGCATTTTTACCCTTCTCCCATCCAGACTGTAACTGTCGGTTTTGGATTTGCACCAAATCAGCTTGCGCTCACGGACTTTGAATTGCTTCATCACCGCCGATTGGGAATTTCACCCTACCCCGAAGAATATTTTTATTTAGCTAGTCTTACGATAACACTATTTTATTATATTATCCATCCTTCTTTTTAAATTTTTTTCGAAGCATAAATTTTAAACAGCTCTGACTCGACTTGAAAAATGTAAAAGATATTATTAAAATGATGACATTTAACCTGTTTATGGAACTTCTTAATCAAAAAAACGTTCCTTTACAAGTGACTATTCAGTCTAGCAGTTTGGAGGTCATTTACTTGACATTTTTTAAAAATATACCTTTTAAACAAGCTATTTTCTATGCCCTATTAGCACTCTGTTGTGGGGTTTCGATGGTTTTCGTACATCATAACGAACAATTTTATGATCGACCGATAGCGGAAATAACGCAAGTGGATGTAACAGCATCAGAACCCATGACAGATATGTATGAAAATGAGGATTTTTTGTTTACACAGGAGATTATGGCCATTATCAAAAATGGTCAGCACAAGGGGCAATCCATTCATTTGACGAATGACTATTCTTCGTCTGGTGCTTTTGATCAAGAATACCATGTAGGCAATGAAATCTTTGTCACGCTAGATGATCGCACAACACAATCTGTTTTAACAGGAACCATTCTCGATTTAAAACGAGATCAAACCATGGTAATGATTGCATGGATTTTTATTTTTGCCCTACTTATTGTAGGTAAAAGACAAGGCTTATTTTCTATCATTAGTTTGAGTGTCAATGCTGTGATTTTATCATTCGCATTAGATCTTTATGTGAAGCATGGGGGCGTAAGCCTGTTATTAGTCAGCGGCATTTGCGCCCTGCTATTTACGATTATTTCGCTACTACTTATTAGTGGATTGCATACAAAAACATATGTAGCCATCGTGTCCACACTTTTAGGCACTGTTATAGCGCTTATCATATGCTCTATTGTAATGTGGTTGACAGGTGAAAATGGTCTTCGTTATGAAGAAATGCAATTTTTAACACGTCCCTATCGTACCGTCTTTATGGCAGGTTTATTTATTGGCTCACTTGGGGCAGTAATGGATGTTTCTATTACAATGGCTTCCTCAATTTTTGCTTTATACGAGCAAGATCCTACAATCTCTGTCAAGGCTCTGAAATCTTCGGGACATGAAATCGGTAAAGATATTATGGGTACCATTACAAGTATCTTATTCTTTGCCTACCTTTGCGGCTCCATACCTATGATTATTCTCTATTTAAAAAATTCTTCCACATTAGGGCTTACATTGTCCTTAAATCTTTCTTTAGAATTAGCCCGTGCCTTAGCAGGGGGTATTGGTGTTGTCCTTACGATTCCTATCAGTCAGTATACCGCTATATTTTTCATTAATCGAAAGAGGGTTCAAGGATGAATGTTGTCGTCTTATTAGCAGTTATATTATGCGTGTTAATGGTACTTGTCGGCGGTAGACAGGGGATACGCTCATTTCTTTCTTTATTCCTAAACTTTGGTGTGCTCTTTGTCACCATTTTTTTAATGACAAACCCTAAAAATAGCCCCATCATCTTGACGTTTATTGCCTGTACGGTCATTAGCTGTATTAGTCTTTTCTATATCAATAAAACAAACAGTAAAACCATTACAGCCTTTATCTCGACGATGGTGACGATAGGTGTGTTACTACTCTTTATTACCTTTGTAACGGAAAAGTCGATGATCCAAGGGTTTGGCGAAGAATCTACTGAAGAAATCAGCATCTTTTCTCTCTACATTGGTGTTAATTTTGTGCAGATTGGTGCATCAGTCATCATTATGAGTACGATTGGTGCCATTATGGATGTAGCTATTTCCATCGCTACCTCCATGCATGAGATTTTTTATCGCAATCCTTCGATTAGTAGAAAAAAATTATTTACAGCTGGCTTAAGCATAGGAAGAGATATATTAGGAACCGATACTAATACGTTATTTTTTGCTTTCTTTGGTGGCTATTTAAGCTTATTAATCTGGTTCAAGGACCTCTCCTATTCGATTGGGGAAATTGTTAACTCCAAGGTTTTTAGTGCCGAAATGACAACCATTTTTTGTGCAGGAATCGGCATTGCATTGATTATTCCGATTGCCGCCTGCATCAATGCCTTTTATTTAATTCGAACACGCGAAAAAACAGAAAAACTTTTATAAAAATTACCAGTACCTATCATAAAACACAATAATGTCGAGGTGTCTCAATGGACTTTTGAGACACCTCCTTTTGTTGTACCATTTTCATTGCAATCGCCGTATTTTCTGATAATATTTACCATAAGATGTTTACGTACGCTCAAAATGGTTGTTATTTCAAGAATACTAGATGCCCATTCCATGTAACATTTTTTTAGCATAGAACGTCAATACAACGAGATGAAAAAGGAGAAAGTTTGCAATGAAGCATATTATCTTTGATTTTGATGGGACGCTTGCAGATTCTACTGCTGTGTTTGCCTCAGCATGGAATACTTTAGCCCAAAAATATAAATTTAAAGGCATTGAATTAAAGGAAATTGATACATTAAAAAAATTATCAATTTCAGAACGCAGTAAATTATTCGACTTTCCAATGTATAAGTTGCCTATGATTTTACCGCAATTTTATAAATTGTATCGTCAATCATTAAATGATGTTCATCTTTTTGAAGGAATGAAGGAACTATTAATAGAGATTGATAAAAGAGGCTATAAAATCCTGATTATTTCCTCAAACTCTAAAGAGAATATTTTAGAATTTCTTAAAATGAACGGTATTCATTGTGTAGCAGATGTACTTTGCTCCAACCGCATTTTTGGTAAGGACAAAGTAATGAAAAAGTTTTTAAAGGAAGCAAATGTCGACTCGTCTAACGTCGTATACATTGGAGACGAGCAAAGGGATATTGTTGCTTGTAAGAAAGCCGGTATACCAATTATTTGGGTGGAATGGGGCTATGATGCCAAAGAAGTCGTACAAAATGACGAACCTGAATACAGTGTCTCAACACCACAGGAAATTTTAGAGATCATTTAATCATGAAAAAGGATAATAGCACTTGTCTATTATCCTTTTTATATGCCTATCCTTTGATGTCACTAATTTGCATTAGCTTTTCTGCTGTACTATTAACCCCTTTGTAGGCATCTGTTAATTCATGCATACTCGCAGCAAACTGCTGTGTAAACGCAGCAATTTGATTTGTTGATGCATTGACCTGATCGATGGATTGTTTAATATTTTCTAGTTGCACAGTTATGCTATCAGCACTTTCTGTACTACTCTGGGACATTTTTTGTATTTCAGAAGCGACCACCGCAAAGCCACGCCCATGCTCACCTGAACGTGCTGCTTCTATCGATGCGTTTAGACCAAGAATTCTCGATTTCATAGCTAAATCTTTTACTAAATGGACAATCACATTAATTTGTTCAATATCGCCTGTCATCGATTCCGCGAAATTAGATAGCTCTTCCAAACGATTGGATACATCCTTACTGGCAGTGGCTAATCCTTCATTTGTAGCTGTCATTTCTTCTACAGCACTCGAAAGCTCAGTTGCCAATAGACGCATACTATCCATTTTTTCGTTCGAAATAATGGCACTTACTACGCCAATAATACGTCCTCCTTCAAAAATAGGCTGGGCAGAGGCGATATAGGCCATACCAAAACCTTCTGCGCTACGCTCCTCTTTCACAAATTTTCCTGAACTTAACGCTATTTCTGTTGCTGTACCTCGATATTTATGTACTGGGTCACCAACCCCAACTTTTAAGTCAACCTTTTTTCCTGGTTTGTAGGCAAGCACTTTTTCCGTATCTGCCACGATGACACAAGCATCCTCTGGGTAAGTTGCTTGGTATAAATCAATCGAATCAATAGTTGCTTGTAGTTTAGGATGCATTGTCTTTTCCCCCTAAAATTTTCTGAATTGTATCAATTTAACTATATCATGCGATCCGAAAAAAGACACCAACGTCCAGTGGTGTCTCCTTACAACATTATGGTTTTTTCAATAATTCTACATATTTTTCTGCCGTTCGAATTTCAATTGTTAGAGAATTCTCTCCATAACTTGCCTTAATTAAAAATGGTACATCATTTGAGTTTTGAAACCTAAAATCTAACGTATCATAAGAAACCGTAGCATCTCTTCCTTTTGGGACATATCCTACATCTAACGAATGATGATGGCGCTCAACATATTTGACGGGAATTTGGTCTACTGCATTAAACAAGGTTGAAGAAGTTTGACAGATTCCACCACCAATTCCCATGACTACCTTCTTATTAATAATTTCAGGTGCGGGTTGATAGCCATTTGCCTCATCTCTTGGACCTACAATTGTATTAAAAGAAAAATAATCGCCACTGCCTACAATCACATTATGAATGGCTCTAGCAGAGAGCTCAATATTTTTATTTCTTCCTAAATCAGCACGATTGAAATAAGTTGTATAAGATGCAACAACCACTTCCTCTAATAAAGGAAGATCCTCAAAATAATAGC
Organism: Lysinibacillus sp. GW823-FHT02G10; assembly: GCF_058797135.1. Classification (NCBI taxonomy): domain Bacteria; kingdom Bacillati; phylum Bacillota; class Bacilli; order Caryophanales; family Bacillaceae; genus Lysinibacillus; species Lysinibacillus sp. GW823-FHT02G10. The sequence continues at coordinate 482,247 of NZ_JBXAJI010000001.1, read as the reverse complement.
CACTTTCTGTTATATAGAGCGGCATTTCTACCTGACCGCCAGTCGCAGAAGCTTCGATAATACGCTCCACTAGCTCACTTTCCTTTAAAATGATTTGCGGCTTCCCCTTGATCACTTGCCCGTTTTCATCCAATCGATCAAGCATCATACGCTGATCATAGCCATTTGATGTGTCCGTTCCTCTTGCCCATTCCCTTGCTAATTGTTCGATATGCTTTTGATAGGCTTGTGGGTCCGTATCGAAGCCAAATTCCTTTGGAGATATTGTTTTAAGTACCTTACTCGTAGTTGGATCAACAACCTCTACAATAGGATCAATCATTTGTTCTTGTTCATATGTAACAGGTTGCTTTATTTCCTCACGTTGTTGAATTTCTTGTTCTAGCTTGTTATCAGGGACTGCTGTTTTTTCACAACCTACGAGACCCGTCATACAGATAACGCAACATGTAGCTAACCACTTCTTTTTCAACCATAAACACCACCTCTATCTTCATACTACAGAGACATCTTATTCGTCTATTGCTCATAGTGTGTTGTTTTTTGGTTATTTTTATTTGTCAAGATAGCAAAAACACGCTACATTATCCTTAGCCTGACATATCTAAAGATAGTTTGATGTGTATTCTTGTACTTAATTAACCTTTTAATGATTTAGGGGGATGTTAATTCTAGAAGAAGTAATATACGCTTCCAATACGGTATACTTTAGAATTTAACGCGAAAAAGAGCATCTACTAGCTATCACAAAAGCCAATAGATACTCTTTCTTTTTTTATTTTTGAATAAACATTTGTGTCCAGTAATTACCTTCCTGTACATAGCCTACACCAATATGTGTGTAGCTTTTATTAAGGATATTGGCACGGTGTCCTTCACTGTTCATCCAGGCCGTTACAACTTCCTGTGCGGAGCGTTGGCCCTTCGCGATATTTTCACCAGCAGATTTATACGTAATACCGAAGTTTTTCATCATGGTAAAAGGTGTACCATACGTTGGACTTGTGTGGTCAAAGTAATTTTTATCCTGCATATCTTGCGACTTATATTTAGCAACCCTTGATAGCTCCCAATCTTCTTGCAATGCTGGAAGACCTGCTTTTGCCCGTTCTGCATTGACAAGTTTCACAACCTCTTGTTCAACTGTTGCCTGTTCTTTTACAGGGACGTTAATTTTTTGACCTGGAGAAATTTGATTTGGGTTAGCGAGTTGTGGGTTGGCATCAATTAATTCCTGTACACCCGTTTCTGTTTTTAATGCTATTTTCCATAGCGTATCGCCAGATGTCACTGTATAGGATTCGGCGGCCATTGCCGCAACTGGTACTAATAATGAAGTTGCTACTACTGAAGCTAGTGCTACTTTTTTTATTTTTTTAAACATGTTAATCACCCTTCCTAATTGCTCTACCATTATCGTAAATAGTTTCTGAGCCATAATCATCACAAAATATTTGGAAGGATTTTTACAATTGTATGACAAGCTCGCCATATGTTTAGTTAAAGCCCTTTCTCTCGCTATTCTTTCCCATTGGAATTGTCATCAAGTTGCAATATGTTTGTAATTGGCATACATTACTAATAGATTCAGTGATCAATTGCTGCACAAAATATCCTATTTTGCTAATTGCTTACGCTGTAATCGATAAATTAAGAGAATATAGAGCCAATCATAAAAGAGCGTTGCTACAGAAATAATGGTAATTAAAGGTGTGCGGAAGTATAGATAAAATCCAACCGCTGCAAATAATGTACCCACCATCTTACAAACTGCTATCCCCATGGATTGACCAGCTAAATTCCCTCTTTGCAAGAGTAAAGCAATAAATAGTCCTGACATCATAAGATTTTGAAAGAATGCTACGTACTTTCCTTCGAAATCTTGAAATTCATAGACTATACCTAAAATGATCAGCATGCTAAAGATTAACGTGATCAAAAAGGAGAAATACAATAGCTTTTTTGATAGCATCTTTCGATATTCATTTGGAGCATAACGTAAAAATTGCATCAAAATAAAGACATCCAATACAAACCAAATCAGCGTAATATAGCGTTGCAGGTCATTTTGTGGGTAGAAAAAGGCAAAGATAAATTCCCATGAAATATTGGCACAAATAGCGACCATAGGCATGCCATAGGTTTTATCTTGCCATCCTTTGTAAATAACAAGTATATATGTAAAAATCCAAAAAAGACCCATTCCTACTTGGCAAATTAATAATATGTCTTGTTCACTCAACATTCACGCTCTCCCCCTCTCTAGCATTCCTTCTACTATATGAGGAAATCGATTCTTTATGTCTAAAAGTTTGATAGACGGGTAAAGGAGTGCTAAATAGTAAAAAACGGCAACCTATACATTCCACAAGCGATCCTATATAGTAAAACGAGGTGATTAAATGAAAATAAAAATGTATATAGATAATGAGCAATTTATCGCAGGAACGACCTTAAAAGATGAGATGGAGATTGAACACAATAATATGGCTTTGCATAGTTGCCATGATGTTCAAGCTATCATTAACAATCGTCAGCATTTAGCTGCGACATTGAACTGTGATTTACAAAATTTTATTTGTACAGAGCAAACACATAGTGCGAACTTTCATAAAGTCACATTAGCCGATCAAGGACGAGGAGCTGCGCAAATGGATACAGCGGTGAAGAATACAGACGCGCTTTATACACTTGAGCCTAACTTACTATTATGTAGTTTTACAGCAGATTGCGTGCCCGTTATTTTTTATAATGCTGTGAATGGACTCGTCGGTGTGATTCATTCGGGATGGCAAGGAACAGTCAAAGAAATAACACCCAAACTGTTTCAGCATCTTATGAATGAAGAACAGTGTCGACCTCAGGACTTTCATGTTCAAATCGGTATGGCACTGAGTCAGCAGAAATTTGAGGTAGACGCAGATGTATATGAAAAATTTCACAGTCTTGGTTATGCCGAAGAATTTATGTATTACAATGCAGAAACGAAAAAATACCATATTGATAATCAGCAGACAGTCAAAAAGCAATGTGAGCTTGCGGGTATTCCAGTGAATCAAATACAAATTGATGAAACCTGTACATTCCTTAGTCCCGATGGCTTTTCTTATCGTCAAGATAAACAAGCCGGAAGACATTTAAGCTTTATTATGCGAAAAACACAATAACAGCAAAGACCCTTCTTATCGAATGGGTCTTTGCTGTTATTTTAAAGTACCTGTACTAATAATGGACGTTTCTACATGGACCTTCACGTCTAATTTTCTAATAAGCTCTCTTGTTTTTTTCGATGTCCATTTTCCATGATGATACATTCTAAATTCTTCACTTAAGCCAGCTGGATCTACCTCTGTTTTATTTAATCGCGCTAAAAATTCACTAATATCCTGTTCCAGCTGTTTATTCACATCTTTTTCCAAATCACTAATGCTTTCAACTGTAAATAAATGTGATTCTCTTTCTCCCTTATATTCGCTTAAAGTACCCTTTATTTTTAAGAAAATCGTTAATTTGGGTGATTCCATATTTTTATTACTCTCTTTTTTCACACTGCTCTCGATTAAATCAATCATTACCTTTTCTTCTCCATGTCCTGCATTTAAATCAAGGTGCAAAGGAGCAAGATTTTTCTGTCCACTTAAAGCTTGAATAACTAGTGCTTCCTCAGGTTTAATTAATTCATGCATCTGATTCCCTTTAAATATGGCAACGCCTTTAATCTCTAATTTCTCCTCTCGTTTTTCAACATAGGGTAATACTGTATCCACTACAGGATTTGTAATCGAGTACATAAAATCATGAATATTGGTATTGGGGTTAAAAGCAGTATTGATACTCGGCTCTAATAGATTGTTCAAATAAAAATTAATACTTGGCTTATCAGGATAATCTCCTTTTAAAATCGCTTCCGCATTATCCTTCACAACAGCTATCAATACTTTATTACCTACTTCCGCATTGCGATATAAGTGCTGAACAATTTTTCGAACATTCCCTTTCCGCGCAAAATCTTCGTTTACTAAGACAACTCGCAATTGATTGAAGACTATTTTCTTATCGGATTGCTTTTCTATTTCCACGATGCCGCTTGATACTAAATCTGTTGTGATAGAAAAAGTTTGTGTGTCTTTTTCTGCGTCTGGAGAATATTGGGGGATCGCTACTGTGAGTCTCATCTGATTCTCATCGATATAGTCAAAAGCCATCGAATCTACCATCCCAACATCCTCTAGAGGAACTTTTATTTCTTTTTTAGAACAGCCTGCAAGTAAAACGAAAATCAAAAAAGAAATGATGCATAGACGTTTATTTTTCATACCTGCACCTGCTTTTTTCGAATAACATATATCAGGATTAAAAACACTGGCCAGCTTACCAGCACATAGCCTACATAGTTACTTGCCATAAATAATTTTTCCTGGAATTCACGCGAAAAGGGCATTTTTACAATAAAGAAAATGATCAAGGCGATGATATACAACTGATAACTTTGCTTTTTCTTTTTAAGGAAGGTATCCATACCCCTTTTTGCACACCATACATAGGCTGTAATCGAGGATAAGATTAGAAAAACCCAAAGCGTAATGCCAATGATATCGATTCGCTCAATAAAGGTAAATTCTCCTGCCTTAAATAGGTTTAATACTGAAAACTCTACATTTTTTAATTGCCACTCTGAATAATACATGACGCTAATAGCTGTTGTGATAAAGCATAAAAATATACTAATCCAAATACCGATTAAGGAATGACGAAATGCCTTTTTTTGATCGATGATATATGGAAAATAAAATAGAATTAATTCGTAACCAAGGATAGAAAAATATCCTTGCTTTAACGCTTCATAAAATTCCTTAGGCGTAAAATTAAATAGAGGCAAAAAATGACTTGGATCACCTTTTTCAATGGCCCAGCGCGTAAAATAGAATAATCCAATGGTAATAAAAAATGTCATTATACAAAATCGTGCAATAGATTTAATACCCCCACTTACAATATAAATAAGTAGAAGTAAAAAGCAAAGGACAGGCATGGTGATGGTTTGTTCCTGCAATGCTGTACTTTGAATTAAGTGCATATAATTACTAATAATCCCTGCACTAAAAACAATAAATTGAATAATGACGAGTAGATTTATAAATTTTCCGAGCCATTTTCCCAATAATATTTCATTCATTCGAAATAAATCATCATTGGGAAACTTTGAACAAAGCCATACCATCGCAAATAGTGTCAGGCTAGCAATCACACCAAAGAGAAGAGGCATAAATGATTGTGTGTAGCCCATAGGACTTAATTTCTGAGGGAGCGAAAGGATACCGGTACCAATCATAATACTTTGCGCTAAGAAGATGACATGATAACGATTTAACACCTTTCCTTTTGTTGTATTCAAAGTTAACCACCTCATTCTCATTCTGACACTATTTTTTCTGTACTTTTGAAATACCAGTCTTACTTCTTATATATTTAGTTGGAAATCGGATGACACTATCCAATAAATCGCTTGGCTTTCTTGGAATAGCAGGTGTCATATAATGCGTTCCTAAGGATTTGAGACTTAATAAATGGTGGATTAACCACGCAAAGGCGAGCATCTGTCCAAACAAGCCAAATAAACCTGCTGATAAGATAAAAATATAACGAATAAATCGGCTAGTATTACTCATTAAGAAAATAGGCGGTAAGAAGGAAAGTAGTGCTGAGGTAGCGACTAACACAATGAGTATATTACTTAGTAATCCAGCTTCTACGGCCGCTGTACCAATTACAATACCTCCTACGATACCAATGGTTTGTCCGACTTTGGCAGGCATTCGAGAGCCCGCTTCTCGTAAGACTTCAATTATAAGCTCGATAAATAATACCTCAATCAGTGGTGGAAATGGTACCTTACTTCTTGATTCTTGAAGATTTAGTAATAATTCGTATGGCAAAATTTCTGGATGAAAGGTTAAGGCTGATATATACATTGGTGTAATCATGATCGTTAAGAAAAAACCAAAAAAGCGCAGCATCCTTAATAAAGATGCTGTTGTCCAACGGTTGTAGTAATCCTCAATCGACACGAACATTTCAAAAAAAGAAGTGGGACAGACAATGGCTAGTTGACTATTATCCATAAAAACGACGATTCTCCCATCCAGAAGATAACGGCAAATACTATCTGGACGGACTGTCATGTAGTATTGAGGAAAGGGCGATAATGGATTATCCTCAATTAATTGCTTCAACACGGATATATCCGTAAATAACGGATAATCTACCTGATCAATACGGTTTCTTAAATCATCTAAATTTTCATGGCTCACGATATTATCCATATACATAATCGATATTTTAATATTGGCTTCTGACCCAACAATTCGGTTTTCATTTTTTAGCATGGAGCTTTGAATCCGTCTTCTCACTAACGATATATTCGTTTCCAGTGATTCTGTAAATGCATCCTGTGGACCAATTACAGTCGACTCTGTTTCCGTATCCGTAATGGCCCTTGTAGGCGCACTATACGTATCTACACTTAATAGGGCGTTGGTTTCGTGAAAAAAAAGAAGGGTTTGCCCAGCATTCAATTTTTTAACGACACCTTTCACATCTTTCGGGTCCACATATTGAGCCATTTGATGAATTTGTTTCAAATTATTAGCTAGTGGAATCGTCACCATGGTTTGTAAGGTCATTTTTTCGATGAGTGAGGAGAAATAAATGACCGTCACATCCCCTTCTTCTGTAGCGATCATTTTCAGTTTTACGTCATCGACTTCGTTAATCTCCTGCTTTAATTTAGCGACAATCTGCTCGGGTATCTCGTTCATTTTTCTCCACCCCTTTTGTTCCGATAAATACCAGTCCATATCATTCAATTTTTAGTAGTTTGTCTTTTTTTCATTTAATTATGTAAAAATTGTGCTAGCAAAAATAGCCATACAAAAAGGATGCATCCCAATTAGAGATACATCCTTAAAGGTTATTCTATAGAATCTTTGCTGTATCGGTTTTTACCAATACCAAATACGTAGTAGCTAATGGTTACGAGAATCAAGAAAATAATGCCCACTATTAATGACACGCGTGTATCATCATTGAACCACATGCCGACTAGTACCATGATTAAAAAGATGATTGTTACATAGTTTGTAATCGGTGCGAACGGCATTTTAAAAGGATGCTTTGCTAGCTGCTCTCCCTTTACTTTTCTAAAACGAATTTGACTGATTAAAATGATAAACCATGGAATCATCCCTGGTAAAACACTTGCACTATACACATAAACAAATAAGTTTTCAGGGGCAATATAACTTAGAATAACACCAACGACTAAGCCAACTAATACGCCCGCTGTTCCAAATAAAGGCACACCATTACTAGAAAGCTTTGCGAAAAATTTTGGTGCTTGTCCATTCATAGCAAGTGTATATAACATACGTCCAGCACTATAGATTCCACTGTTACACCCTGACATTGCAGCTGTGATGACGACGAAATTAATAATACCTGCGGCAGCTGTGATGCCTACCTTAGCAAATGTCGCAACGAAAGGACTACCAATTGTGCCAAGCTCATCCCAAGGATACACTGTAACAATGACAAAGATTGCACCGATATAGAAAATTAAAATACGCCAAATAATGCTTTGGATGGCATTCGTAATCGTTTGTTGAGGATTTTTTGCTTCTCCTGCTGTAATCCCAATGAGCTCCACCCCTTGATAGGCAGCAACGACTAAAGATAAGGCAAAGAAAAATCCTGTCCAGCCACCTGTAAAGAAGCCACCGTGACTCCAAAGATTGGATAAGCCGATTGCTATTCCATCATTGCCAAAGCCAAAGAAGATGAGTCCGACCCCTGCAATAATCATTAAAATAATCGTAACAATTTTAATCATCGCAAACCAGAATTCAAATTCTCCAAACGATTTGACAGAAATGAAGTTCGCCACACCCAAAATCACCATTGCAATTAGACCAGGTATCCAAGCTGGTAATTCTGGATACCAATATTGCATATACGTTCCTACTGCTATAATTTCAGACATCCCAACAATAACCCATTGGAACCAGTTACTCCACGCTGTTAAATACCCTGCTAAAGGATGAATATATTTATAGCCAAATGTGGCAAAAGAACCTGTACTTGGCTCCATATAAAGCATCTCACCCATTGCCCTCATAATGAAAAAAATAAAAATACCTGCAATACCATAGGCAAGGAGTACAGAAGGTCCTGTCCATTGAATAGCACTTGCTGAGCCCATAAATAGCCCAACACCAATCGTACCGCCAAGTGCAATCATTTGAATATGACGTGCTTCTAATCCTCTTTTCAATTCCTTATTGGCCACTCCATAACGCCTCTTTTCCTGATGTTCTTTCTATGATGTTTTTACTTTAAAATAATAATCAATTTTTCTAAAAAAGACAAATGTATTTTTAGGAAAAACAAAAAATATTGCTATTTTAATAGAATAACAAAAAATAGGTAATAACGACGATTTAATTGATGTTTGTACGAAATATGATGTTACTTCAACATAATTTAAATCAGAAAATTCAAAAAACTCTATTCCGTTCAAGTCGAAAGGAATAGAGTTTACTTAGTTACTGTAATAAAGTTTGTTCCTGTAATTTTGCAGAGAAGTATTTACGTGCATCTGCTGTTAGAATTTGTAGCAAAGTCACTTCTTCTTGACGAGCAAATTCTACAAACATCCCACTTAAATTCTCGTAGACATATTTGATTTTAAAGCCACTATCTAAATAATGATCTACTTTTTGAATTTCCTCTGTGCTTTGTTGGAATTCAGACATGCCATCACCTCACCTTCTTTTGAAAATGTCTTGATGTTGTCTCACTTACTCGGCACCCTTCATCTCTAACAGAGGATCTGGTTGCTCCACCAGTTCATCTTCATCCGGAGTCGCCGTTGGAGCTGCTGGTTGGCCAAATATTTCATCTAAATTATGTCCGACTGTAATACCTAAATATTTGGCATCACTTGGATCATCTAGCTCAGCTTGTGGATACTTTTTAAACCACCAATACTTCGCTAATACATAATATACAATCGCGCCTACAGCGAACCCTACTAAAGAAGAGTAAGTTGAAAATATATTGGCAACTGCACCACCGATTACCCAGGCGATTAACCCAGCCATATTAAAGCCCTTATAATATTTAAATTGCCCATCTAATTCATAAAGCTCTTTTACATGTACGCGCCGTTTACGAATCAGGTAGTAATCAGCAAATAAAATACCTACAATCGCTGTTAAAATACCGCCAATGATTAATAGGACATTGACCATGACATTAAATAGACTCCAAGGCTGTGCAAGAATACCAATAATCCCTGCAATAACTACCCCTACCCAGAATGGCACTTTCGGTCCACCGATATTAGAGAAAATAGTAGCTGCTGGTACAACGTTGGCAGAGGTATTTGTCGACCATTGTGCTAATACAATCATCAGCAATAGAATCCCAAGAATAAAGCCGCTTGCACTTTGCTGTAAGGCATTAATTGGGTCTGCCGAGGCAACTGCCATATAGCAAACTGCACCAATCGTAACAATGAATGTGTTTGTAATGGGCATGACAATTAAAGAGCCTACAAGCTGTGTTTTATTACGCTTGAACCAATTACGCTCATTTTTGGGTGCTTTAAAGAAACGTGACAAGGATGGCATATCTGCTGCTAAGGTTGCCCAAAAGCCCATATTTGCCATCACCACTACCATAAAGGCGGTAAAAGCAGCGAAGCCTGTTGTTGGGGTTTCCACCCACGTCCAAATATTTTTTCCCTGAGATGTTGCATTATCTGCCAATGTGTAATACATCCAACAAGAAATTAAAATAATGACAGGAGCTGCTAAATCAGCAAAACGCTCAATGGATTTAATACCAAGAGATGTATTAAAGAGTTGAAGCGCTGCAAACACAAGGAAGCAGATAAACCAATTATCAAAGCCAAACAATAAATTTAAAATTCCGTTTATCGCTAATGCACCAAAATACGTATTCAAACCAAACCAACAGGCAGCTGTAACACCACGTACAAGAGAAGGTATATGAGTACCGAATGTGCCAAATGGTGCACGCATATAAACAGGGAAAGATAATCCATGCTCTATTCCGATGTCACCAATTAACGTCATAAAGACGCCAATTAAACAAGAACCTACCAATGTTGCCACAATCACCATTGGTAAGGATAAATTCATGATAGCCGAACCACCAATGGCAAAAGCCGCTAATACAATTGCCATTCCTATCCAAATCACCGCAAAACCAAATGTTCCAATATTTCTTTGTTGATGTGTCACTGGAAGTAAATCTGGGGATTTTAAATAATTCCCTTCACGTTCCATAATGTTTCTCTCCTTTTTTTCTAATTTCCGTGACAACCTACTTGAAGTGCCTTCCTTCACCCAAAATGCTGAAGGAAGGTGGAATTTCGATTTTAATCTTTATTCAAAAATGAACAACGGTCCTTTATTTTGATAGACTGCTAAGAAGTGATTGGCGTTCATTCCATGTCATTGGCGGAATTGTAGATGGGCGTTCAACCATTGAAATGGCTCCATCGACAGGACAAACAATTGAGCATAAATTACAGCCTACGCAGTCTTCCTCACGAACCTTTAGCATTGGGCGACCATCCTCCGTATAAAGGTCAATACATTGATGGGATGTATCCTCGCAAGCAATATGACACTTATTGCAATTAATACAAACATCATTATTAATTTCTGCGACAATTTTATAATTTAAATCTAAATCACCCCAGTTTGAATACCTTTGTACAGAGCGACCAACTAAATCCATGACTGAAGCTAGACCTTTATCATCTAAGTAGTTATTCAGCCCATCAATCATATCCTCCACAATACTAAAGCCATGATGCATTGCTGCTGTACATACCTGTACGCCTGTCGCACCCATTAAAATAAATTCCGCTGCATCTTGCCAATTGGAGATCCCCCCAATGCCCGAAATCGGTACATTGACTAATGGATTACGAGCACATTCTGCAACCATGTTCAGTGCAATTGGTTTAACTGCTGGACCACAATAGCCCCCATGAGCTCCTTTTCCAGCCACATGTGGTACTGTATTCCAAGAATCTAAATCAACACCAGCTAAACTGTTAATCGTATTAATCATACTCACAGCATCTGCTCCACCTCGTGTTGCCGCTTCCGCCGTCACGGTAATATCCGTAATGTTGGGCGTTAGTTTAACAATAACAGGTGTACGCGCCGCTTCCTTTACCCAGTACGTTTGTTTTTCCACCAATTCAGGGACTTGACCAGAGGCAGAACCCATGCCTCGTTCTGCCATCCCATGTGGACAACCAAAGTTAAGCTCAAGACCATCAACCCCCACATCTTCTACTCGTTTCACAATTTCATGCCATTTTTCTTGCTTTGGTTCCACCATTAACGAGGCAATAATTGCGTGATTAGGAAATTTCTTTTTCGTCTCATAAATTTCTTGTAAATTCACTTCTAATGGTCGATCCGTAATTAATTCAATATTGTTAAAGCCTGCCACACGTTGGCCATTATAGCTAACTGCTGCAAAACGGGAAGACACATTTAAAATCGGTTCTCCTAACGTTTTCCAAACTGCGCCACCCCAGCCCGCTTCAAATGCACGTTGGACTTGATAGCCTGAATTCGTTGGTGGAGCAGATGCTAGCCAAAATGGATTCGGCGATTTGATGCCCGCTAAATTAATGCGTAAGTCTGCCATATAAGTTCCCCCTCTATCCGTACTAACAATCTTTTGTCAACTGAAAGCATAGTGCCAGATACAGGCTGTATGACCACCATTTCAAAACATAGGCTAATGTAATCATTCAGATGGGGGATTAACAGCCTGTATAAACCCGATTGGTGAATCTAACAATCAGTGGAGAAAGAGCCTCCACTGATTGAAGGTTCATTTTATGCAATCTCACTTGGTTTTCTTAAACGTTCATGAATCTTATATGCTGCATCTTTTCCTTGCTGTACAGCGGTCACTACCATCGCTTCACCCTGTCCATTACCAAAGACAACATCTCCACATGCAAATACTTTGTCTTTGGACGTTTGCATTGTTGTCTCATCAATGTCTACGACACCATTTGTATGAGCTAAACCAAAGGCTTCAATTAACGATACAAAACGAGTTTGCCCGATGGCTTTAATAACAGCATCCACTTCAATGATAAAATTGGAGCCCTTTACTTCTTCAGGGCGTTGTCGACCATCAGGACCTGCCTCACCAAGCTTCATTTTCACACATTCAATGCCTGTCACCTTTCCTGCTTCATTGCCAATAATTTTTTTAGGTGCAGTTAGCCATTTAAATTCCACACCATCCTGCTTGGCAAATTCATATTCAAATTTGTATGCTGTCATTTCTTTTTCTGTTCTACGATAGAGAATTTGTACATTATCTGCGCCTAAACGCACCGCACTTGTAGCACCGTCTATCGCCGTGTTTCCAGCACCGATTACGGCTACTCGTTTCCCTACAATATCATTTGTAAGCGGTCCCATTTTTGTTTTTCGAATAAACTCAATAGCATCATGTACCCCTTCTAAATCTTCCCCATCAATGCCCAGATTTGGGACAGCACCCATACCGACAGCTAAAATCACACTGTCATACTGAGCCAAAATTTCATCAGCAGAAATATCCACACCTACAGCTGTATTCGTTTGAATGTCCACACCGAGCTGTTCAATCTGCTCTACTTCCCAATCTACGACATCATTTGGTAATCGGAATGCTACAATCCCATAGCTTCCTAAGCCCCCTGCCTTCGCTTCAGCCTCATAAATAGTTACTTGATAGCCTAAACGACTGAGCTCACGAGCTGCCGACAAACCAGCAGGACCTGCCCCTACAATGGCTATTTTCTGTCCATTATGTGGACCTGCCTTAAATAGCTGAGCATTGGTTTCCATTGCCCAATCCGTTGCATAACGTTGTAACTCACCAATTTTAATTGGCTTTGTTGAAGAATTTAAGACACACGCCCCTTCACACAGTTCTTCCGTTGGACAAACTCTTGCACAGCTTGCACCAATTGGGTTTGCTTCTAATATAGTCGTAGCAGAACCCTTCATATTACCAGATGCAATTTTTTTTATGAAATTTGGTATTTGAATACTTGTTGGACATGCTTTAATACATGGTGCGTCATAGCAATACAAACAACGATTGGCTTCCTCAATAGCCTCATTCTTTGTCATCTTACCTTTTAATTCCACAAAATTACGTCTAAGCTGCACGGTCATTGCATTTTCTTGAATCGGAACCATTTCCACATCCCCCTCATGTGTTCATTTTTTCCGTACCCTAATTACGAAACCGATTGTTTTGCTCTCCAGTCAAAACAATCGGTCTATCCTGTAGGAAGCTAAATGTTTAGAGCTTCCGCAGTTACTGTTTTTAATGGACGTTTAATGTATCGTCCACTGCCAAGTACACCTACAAATTCTTTATTTTTAATGACATATTCCCCACGTACGAGTACACTAACAGGCTCACCTGTTACTTCCCAGCCTTCATATGGGTTATAGTCCACATTCATATGATGTGTTTTAGCTGAAATTTGACGCTGTGCCTCTGGGTCAAAAATGACGATATCCGCATCTGAACCAATTGCAATCGTTCCTTTTTGCGGGAATAAGCCAAATATTTTTGCGGCACTAGTAGAGATCATATCAACAAATTCATTGATGGAAATTCTGCCTTTTGCCACGCCCTCAGAGTATAAGATACTGAAGCGGTCTTCAATGAATGGTCCGCCATTTGGAATTTTCGAGAAATCATTTAAGCCTAATTGCTTTTTACCTTTAAAGCTAAAGGAGCATTGGTCTGAGCCAATCGTTTGTAGCTGTTTTGCCTTTAAGGCATTCCATAAATGTTCTTGATGATATTTAGGACGAAGTGGCGGTGACCAAACATATTTGGCTCCTTCAAAGCCTGGTTGCGCTAATGCGGATTGATCGAGCGTTAAATACGGTGGACAAGTTTCACCATAAACATCATAGCCCTTTTCACGAGCGGCAATAATTTCATCTACCGCTTCTTTACAAGTCACATGCACCACATAGAGCTTCGCACCAGCTATATGCGCTAATTCGATAGCACGCTTTGTTGCCTCTCCTTCCAATTCCGCTGGACGAGTTAGTGCATGATAGATCGGTTCCTTATGTCCAGCACGTCTTGCCTCCTCTACTAGCTCATCTATAACAGAGCCATTTTCACAATGGACCATCACTATCGCACCAAGATCCTTAGCGATTTTAAAGGCTTTAAATAATGTACGATCTGTGGCTTGGAATTCTTTTGCATAAGCCATGAAGACTTTGACAGAAGTAATGCCCTCTTGCTCTAATAATTGTGGTAATTCAGCTTCGGTTTCAGGTGTTAGATCACCAATCATCAAGTGGAAGCCATAGTCAATAGCAGACTTTCCTTTTGCCTTGTCGTGCCATTTCTCTACGGCTGTCGATAATTTTTCTTCTCCTGCTGTTAAACAGAAATCTAAAATAGTAGTTGTCCCACCAAAAGCCGCTGCAATGGTGCCTGATTTCCAATCATCATCCGTCACCGTGTTATTGAATGGCATGTCTAAATGCGTATGGGGATCAATGCCACCAGGCAATACGTACTTGCCTGTAGCATCAATAATTTCAGCGCCAGCATCCGTTAAATTTTGTCCAATTTGAACAATTTTACCGTTCTCAATTAAAATATCTGCCTCAAATACATCAGCAGCAGTTGCTACTCGTCCACCTTTAATGATTTTTTTCACTATGCCTCTCACCCTTCATCACAAAATTAGAGAATGCTTGATAGTTAATGCAGTGTATATGTTTCGCCCATACTAAACTTCGTTTGTAGCGTTAACACCGTTTCCAATAAAATATCTGCGCCCTTTGCACAATCTTCAAAGGCTGTTTCCTCTTCTTCACAATGACTCTTCCCTTGAATGCTTGGAACAAAAATCATCGCGGAAGGAACCATACTTGCCATATACTGTGCATCATGTCCAGCGCCACTAAACATACGATGAGATGAATAGCCAAAGCTTTGACAAGCTCTTTCTACTTCATTGCAAATCGCACTATCAAAATACACGGTATCTCTGCCCCATAACTTGACAGGCTGAATATGGCATCCGCCCGCTGTCTCAGGAAGCGCGTTGAGAATATCCTCAACCTGTTGCATGACCTCTGGCTTTTGATGACGTGAATCAATTGTAAATGTCACCTTATTTGGGATAACGGTATGAATATTCGGGGAAACATTCATACGACCAAAAGTAAAAACAAGTTGTTCGTCAATTTTTCCTAATTGTTCATATAGCTCTTTAATGATGGTTGATGCCACAATCATTGGGTCTTTACGCATTGACATTGGGGTTGTACCTGCATGGTTTGATTGCCCACTAATTGTAATTTCATAGCAGACCATGCCTAGCACACCTTCAACCACACCAATTTCCTGCTGTTTTGCTTCTAATACTGGCCCTTGTTCAATATGCAATTCGATATAAGCAAGTGCCTCCTTCAGACGATTGGCTTGCTCTCCCTCATAGCCACTTGCTTGTAAAGCTTGTTGAAAACGAATGCCGTTTTTATCCGTAGATTGGAGCATTTTTTCTTTGTCAAATTTTGAGGTGATGACGCCTGAACTCATCATGGCTGGATCAAAACGTGCCCCTTCTTCATTCGTGAAATTGACAATCGTAAGAGGAATGTCCACTTCGATATCATTTTCCTTTATTGTTCGAATGGCCTCGATCGCTGTTAGTACACCTAACACACCATCAAATCTTCCACCTTTTTCTACTGAATCTAGATGGGAACCCATGACAATGGGTGGCACATTCTTTTTACCAGGAATAGTGGCGTAAATGTTGCCCATATCGTCCACCTGAATATCCATTCCTAACGTTTTGCAACACTCACAAAAATAGTTTCTTGCTAATACATCCTCATTCGAAAGAGACAAACGTGTGACGCCACCATTTTCGGTGGCCCCAAATTGACTAAATTGTTCAATTAACTCTTGCAATCGTCTACTATTACATTTATACATATGCAAGTCCTCTCTTTCACAGTAGTTAATAAACATTCTAAAATAGATAAAATTTGTGAGATATGGATAGTAAACTAAAAAAATATGTGCAACTGCACATCATATATGGTAAGTTATGTTCATAATTAAGGGGGGAACGTATGGGGACGATTCGTAAAATTGTAGAGGGAGTTCATTTCCCAATGCTCACATTAGTCGCTGGACATAGTGGTACGTATCGCAGAGTTACTGGTATTAATGTTGTGGAAAGCAGTGATTTAATCATGTTTTGTAGACCCAATGAATTAGTCGTCACAACAGGTATTAATTTAGATGCGCAGCAAGACTCCTTGGAACATCTTGTCAAACAGGCATACACAAAAAAAGTAGCTGGCTTTATCATTAATACAGGACCATTCATTCCTAGCATTCCAGAAGCCGTCATCTCTTTTGCCAATCAACATGATTTCCCAATTTTTCAAATGCCATGGAATTATCGCATTGCTGATCTATTAAAAACTACCTTTCAATTTATTGCCAATCACCATCAAGAGCTTTCTATCGAAGAAAAGGTTCTTTTCAATCTACTATTTCATTACAAACAAAACACTAACACAATGAAAGATCAACTAGCACAGCTAGGATTTCCTCAAGGAAGAGAATTAGCGATCATAACTTGTACAACCATTGGCTCCAAAGCAGCTATTGACCGTTATGAGGTCATGATCCAATTCGCTTTTCAAAATCGCTATCAACGCTTCTTAAAATTAAAGCATAAAAATCACCTCATCTTTTTAATTGATAAAGCACAAATCAATACACCTAATATACCCTTCTCAAAAGTTGTGGAAGAAATCTATGAAAAAATCACGCTAAAAAATGGTTACTTGGATATTATTATCGGTAAAGGTAACTTTCATAAAGAGCTAGAAAATGTTCGCCAAAGCTATGATGAGTCCTTAACCGTCATCCATTTAGCACAGCTTCATAACAATCGTTATTTGTATAAATACAAAGAAATCGGTGCCTATAAAATATTGATGGCTGTGAAAAATCAGCCCCTAATGAAATCGTTTAGTCAGGATATTTTAGGACAACTTTACCGCTATGATGAACTACATGGGACAGACTATGTACCTTTTTTACGTATTTTTGTTGAGGAAAATGGCAGTACAAGCAGGATTAGTGAACGTCAATTTATACATCGAAACACCGTCCTCTATAAAATTAAGAAAATTGAAATGCTATTAGATATGGACTTAAGCAATCCCTTTACGAAGACTAATTTGTATATTGCCTTTTTAATTGAGGATGTCTTAATGCATCAATAGCCTGTCACAACATTAAATTAACTGAATTATCTTTCTCATTAAATACTCCTTCTAAAATTCTTGAAGCATACATATAAAGTACAAATGGGGGCGACTGCGCATTTTTGTTGTCCACATCTGAGGAAAACATATGCATGCTAATCAACTACCTGTTTAGAAGGAGTGAAGCTTCGTGACAAATGTAACAAGTCCCAATTGGCAAGTAAAAGATGAACAATTCGTATGGCATTCTATGAAGCCCTACAATCCAAATGCAACAATGATCGTCCAATCCTCTAAAGGGGCATGGATTACTGACATTGAAGGCAAGCGTTATTTAGATGCAATGGCAGGTTTATGGTGTGTGAACGTTGGCTATGGACGTGAGGAGATTGCCAAAGCTGCCTATGAGCAATTGCTAGAAAATACGTATACCCCATTATCTGTTGGGCATATCCCTGCTATTCAATTAAGTGAAAAAATTAATGAGCTTTTAGGGGATGATTATGTCGTCTTCTTCTCCAATAGTGGCTCCGAGGCAAATGAGGCAGCCTTCAAAATAGCTAGACAATATCATCAACAAAAAGGTCACGTCAATCGAACGAAAATTATTTCTCGTTACCGGGCCTATCATGGTAGCTCGATGGGTGCTCTTGCAGCAACTGGACAAGCTCAACGAAAGTATAAATATGAGCCACTGGCACCAGGTTTTTTACATGTCACTCCACCTGACGCTTATCGTGCCAATGAAGACCATATTCAAAGTAAGGACCCTTGTGCATTACCATCCGTCCAAGCAATCGATCATGTCATGACTTGGGAAATGTCAGATTCCATAGCAGCAGTCATTATGGAGCCTATTATTACTGGCGGTGGTGTAATTATGCCCCACGACAGCTACTTACAGGGAGTTAAAGCTGTTTGTGAGAAGCATGGCGCACTACTCATTGTCGATGAAGTCATTTGTGGTTTTGGTCGTACAGGCAAAGCTTTTGGATTCCAAAACTACGGCATTCAGCCTGATATTGTGACTATGGCAAAAGGCTTAACAAGCGCTTATATGCCACTGTCTGCTACAGCTGTTCGTCGTGAAATTTATGAGGCGTTTGCTGGAACTGAGGAATATGACTTTTTCCGTCATGTCAACACATTCGGTGGATCACCAGCAGCATGTGCCGTCGCATTAAAAAATATTGAAATAATGGAAAAGGAAAATTTATTTGCCCACTCGGCTGCACTAGGTGCTACATTACTCACTACATTACAGGAGCAATTAAAGGAGCACCCAAATGTTGGGGATATTCGTGGGAAAGGCTTATTAATTGGCGTAGAGCTAGTACAAGATAAAGATAGCAAAACACCCCTCGACATTACACTTGTGAACAAAGTGATCACACAATGTAAGGAACAAGGGTTACTCATTGGGAAAAATGGGGTAACCGTGGCAGGTTTCAATAATGTGTTAACCTTATCTCCTCCTCTGATTATTTCCACAGACGAGACGAATTTCATTGTTGAAAAATTTGTACAAGCCTTACATTCTATTAAACTGTAGGAGGAATAGCTAGATGGTAACGAATACAGACATACAGGATTTAGGTCATTTTATCAATGGACAAACAGTTCAAGGGAAAAGCGGTCAGTTTTCAGATGTTTACAACCCAAGCACAGGTACTGTCATTGCTCGCGTACCTTTGGCAACAAAACAAGAGGTACAGGAAGCGATTGCTGCTGCCCAAGCGGCTTTTCCTGCTTGGCGTGCCTTATCAGTTGGTAAACGAGCTGAAATTACCCTTAGATTCCGCCAACTCATAACAGAAAATATCGATGAACTAATTGATATGATTTGTACAGAGAGTGGCAAAACGATTGAGGATGCCAAGGGCGAAATTACTCGCGGTTTAGAATCTGTTGATTTAGCTATCAATGCCCCCCATTTACTTAAAGGAGAGTATTCGGTGAATGTTGGTGGTCATATCAATGCCTATTCTCTGAAAGAACCATTAGGCATTGTAGCGGCTATTTCACCATTTAATTTCCCTGTCATGGTACCGCTAGCAATTACAAGTATGGCGGTGGCTGTAGGAAACTGTGTGATTCTCAAGCCGTCAGAGCGGGTTCCTTGCTCAGCATTATTTTTATCAGAGCTGTGGAAAGAGGCAGGCTTACCAGATGGGGTTTGGACTGTTATTAATGGAGACAAAGATGCTGTTAATGAGCTGTTATGCCATCCTGCCATTGAAGCGATTTCCTTTGTAGGCTCTACGCAAGTTGCAGAAGCCATTTATGCTACAGCCTCTAAACATGGGAAGCGTGTCACAGCACTTGGGGGAGGTAAAAATAATATGGTGGTTATGCCAGATGCTGACTTAGAGCATGTAGCAAATGCCTTTTTAGGGGCTGCCTATGGAGCTGCCTCCCAGCGTTGTATGGCACTGTCAACCATTATTCCTGTTGGGGAGGATACAGCCAATAAATTAGTGGGTATTCTTGCTGATAAAATTGCCAAATTAAAAGTGGGTCCCTATACAGATGCCGAAGTTGATTTTGGACCAGTCATTACTCAGCAATCAAAGGATGCCATCATTGGCTATATCGATCGTAGCCTAGAAGAAGGCGCAACATTGGTCTGCGATGGGCGAAATCCGGAAATTTCCAAACAATCGAACGGTTTCTATCTTGGACCTACATTACTCGATCATGTAAAGCCTGGAATGGAAATTTATGAACAAGAGGTTTTTGGACCTGCACGTAATGTCGTCCGCGTGGCATCATTAGAGGAAGCTATAGCCCTTATTAATGCCCATGAATTAGGAAATGGTGTAACCATCTTTACGAACAATGGTGCAGCAGCTCGAAAGTTTACCACTGAAATTGAAGTAGGTATGGTAGGTGTCAATGTACCCATTCCTATTCCAGTAGGCTATCATAACTTTGGTGGCTGGAAACGTTCAAGATTTGGTGAGGGGCATATGTTTGGACCTGACCAAGTACGTTTCTTCACAAAAGCGAAAACCATTTCAGAAAAATGGATAGAACTAGGGAATGACGTAAACTCTTCCTTTGCATTTCCAAGTAATCAGGACTAATCCTAAAAAATAAATATTCGCGTAGTCAATAGCTACGCGAATATTTTGAAAAAACTGACGCGACAACATGGTCACTAGTTTTTACAGTTTAACTATTTATTCTCTTTTTTCTCTTCCGTTTTTCTTACTTCTGAGAAATCTGTTTCTTCTCCAGCCTCCATGCCATAGCTAGGATTTCTATCCATACGAGTAAATGTATCTACATCATCCTCGTCTTCAAATCGCTTTACAAGAATTGGAATCGAAATTAGCCCAGCAAGACCAACGAGTGCATAAACCCAACGAGATAAGACCGCCGTTTGTCCACCAAATAAATAAGCCACTAAATCAAATCTAAAGAATCCAATGAGTCCCCAGTTGATTGCACCTATAATAACTAGTACTAAGGCGATTCTATAAAGCACGCTCATGTGTACACCTCCTTTATTTTCAATACTCCAAGCTATATTTCTTAGCAGGGAGGTGTCATAAGAAGCGATAAAATGACAAAGACTAGTCATTACAACCGCCATTTTGACGGTCTTATTTTTTGCAATAACCTCTTTTTTATACTGTGTACAAATGGCGAAATGACGTACTCTGATGAATGGCGTTACTTGGATAAATTTTTATGTGTCTGCTCATGCTGAAGCAGCCATTCTTTGCGCCACATCCCGCCTCCATAACCTGTCAGCGTTCCATTGGAGCCGATAATTCGATGACATGGCACAACAATGCTGATATTATTTTTACCATTCGCACTACCAACAGCCCTTACAGCTTTTTCATTGTTAATAGCAATGGCGATATCCTTATATGAAGCCGTTTCACCAAATCCTACACTCGGTAAAACATGCCAAACAGCTTGTTGAAAATCTGTACCTCGAAAAACATAAGGAAATGAAAACTCCTGACGATCACCTAGAAAATACTCATGCAATTGCTTAACACATTCTAGTAAAACTTCAGGTGTGTCTTGCTGAGGAGCATTGACGACCTGCTCTCGCTCTGCAAAGTTAATGGCATCAATTGCTGTATCACTTCCCTCAACTTCTATAATCCCAATTGGTGATGAATAATCTAATTTATACCGTTTCATACAGTGACCTCCATAAATAAAAGGTGGCATAAGCTTGCCAGCCTTGCCAATGTTCCGCATAGTTCTTTAATTCTTCAATTGTTGGTTTTCGTTCTAATGCTAGTTGTATTTTTAAAGCATTATGTAGACCTACATCTGCTATAGGAAATGCTGTCGGTTTTTGCAGACATTTCATAAGCACATAATCTGCTGTCCATGCACCAATTCCTCGAATGTCCATTAATCGTTTTTTCATGGCTTCGTAGTCCTCTTGTTGCCACAGCAAATTTTTTGTCAATTGTCCGCTTGCGATAATATTGGCAATATCAATAATGTATTCTGATTTCCTCCTTGTAAATTGGAGGTGGATCAAATCATCTACCTCAATAACGGCTATTCTCTCTGGCGTTGGAAACAGCCAGTAGCTTTGCCCCTCAAAGTAAACATATTCTCCAAAATGCTCGACAAATCTCTTTTTTAACATATAGGCAAAAGTTAAATTTATTTGTTGACCAATAATTGCCCAAACTAATGCTTCAAATAAATCAGGAATCCCGATTAACCGTAATCCGTTATATTTCTTCACAAGTGGCTTTAGGATTTGATCGTTTTTAGCCATCTGGTAATACCCCTGCAAATCCTTTGTTAAATCAAACCACTCTGCGATATATTGTGCGATGATTGCCTGTTCATGGCTAGCTGGCTGTTTCATTGGAAATATTACTATTATTTTATGTGCTTGTTCAGTTATTTCACATAAAATAAATTGTTCATCAATCTTCAATAATTTGTAGAGCACATCATCCTTTATATGGTGAAGTATTTCGTGATGTGAGCGCTTTAAGAACTGCAAACACTCTCTATAATTAAATGATTGTGGTAACTCGATAACTAAATAGCCAACATCGTTTGTCCATTTCATATCATGTCCCCCTGCAACGATAGGTTACGGTATTCTGTAGGCGAACAATTTTTCAGTCGTCGAAAAACTTTATAAAAATTAGATGGGCTTTGAAAGCCAGCTTCATAACATATTTCTAAATTTGTAAAGTCGGTATGTTTTAATAGATGGGCAGCCTTATCAATTCTGATTTTCTCTAAATATGTTCGAGGCGTCTCAGCAGTCTCTTGTTTAAATAGTCGTTCAAGGTGAAAGGGACTGAGGCCAACATGCTCCGCCATATCCTGTAAAGTCACTCTTTGTTTATATTCGTTCATAATAAAAGTCGTGACATTTTTAATCAATTGCGTGTGTGGGGAATGTTCTATTTCAGGCTGACATCGTTTACATGCCCGATAGCCAGCCGCCTCTACCTTTTGGATATCTTCATAAAATTCAACATTCATCTTTTTCGGCTTTCTGGATTTACAGGAAGGACGGCAATAAATCTTAGTAGTTTTAACCGCTGTATAAAAAAGCCCATCATAGGTTTGATCACATGTTATAATCTTTTCCCACTTTTCCTCAAAAGATAAATTGATGGCATTGTCCACGATTATCTCACCTCATTCCCATCGACTATATATATAACGCAGAAGTATCTTGGTCTTTTAATAATTGTGCAGCATGCTGTGTTAAATGCGCAATTATTTTATCTGAAAGTGCATTTCCAAAGCTAAAGCGTTTCACCCCTAATTCTTTTAGTAGCTTGACATTCGTTAAACTAGGTAATGAAAGAAGATTAATGGGCGCATTTATATTACGAGTCATCGCGCTTATTTCATTGGCATCTGTTAAGCCTGGGATAAATATACCACTTGCTCCGCTCTCAATATAAGCTTTTGCTCTTGTTATTGTTTCTTCAAATGGTTGCTCTAATTGAAAATACGTATCTGTTCGAGCATTAATAAAGAAATCTTTATAGCCATGATTATCTAATTCTTTCCTCATGTTTGTTAATAAATAACAGTGTTCAATTATGCTCCTTAAGCCTGTTTGATGTTTAAGGGAATCTTCAATGTTAATCCCTGCTACTCCTACATCTGCCGTTCTCAAAACATTGTCGATAATACTTTGTTCATCATGGCCATACCCCGCTTCTATATCTGCTGATACGGGTATCTTGACTTGCTCTGTAATGGATTGAATAATTGTTAGATGTCGTTGAAAATCGATTTGTTCACCGTCTGCATAGCCAAGTGAGTTCGCTATGCCCCAGCTTGTTGTACCGATTGCTTGAAAGCCTGCCTTTTCTAATGTTAATGCTGATATAACATCCCAAGCATTCCCAATAAATAATAGCTCTTGTGAAAAATGTAAATCATAAAATTGCTGAATTTTTGACATAATATAAGCCTCCATGCTGTTTGTTAGACATTATATTATCAGGAACCACCCTTTTATTTCGTCCTCAATCTTGCTATTATGGTCTATAATAATGTTTTAGCAAATATCTTGTAATAGGCTATTCAATTGTTTACATATAATTTAGTAACTGTAGAATAGGAGCTATGACCCTTACATGGAAAATACAATAGTCAGAAAAATAAATTTATTCACACTTATTATCCTAGTTATGTTCGCTCTCATCCCCCCTGTTAGCGCAATAGCCCAACAGATAAGCTGCTAGATCCTATTGTGTTAGGACAGCATTTAATTCCAAAATGGTCTCCATCGAAGATATATTGAGTGATGTCCATGATCATTCTTTTGTGGCTAGAAATCAATCGTATCCATTCTTCTGGCATACGAGAGATACTATTTGGTTATGTTTATCCATGGATAATATTTGAATAGATAAAAATGAATCCCATTGGCTAGAGGTAACAGATAAACTAGATAGCATTGTTATGTATATCATTATTAGAGTGACTTGCTTTGTGATGGGCAAACACCATGGTGGAAATCGTGTGGAATTTTTACTGGATCATACAAAACCGGAGACGAAAATAGAGGCGTCATTATCTTGACGCCTCTGTTTCCGTGTTTACATATTGATTAGTGAATAATCAACTTGTATAAATAGTAAAAAACTATTCGCAGCCTTTTTAGCTATTCATCATTATGTTTAAAAAAAGCTCGCTTTGGAAGAAACCAATGTTAGTTCTAAACTAAATTAAGTAAGTGCCTGTTCCTTGGAAAGCTTTCGTTGTAAAGCAATTTCTCGGCGTTTTTCTTTCGTCACACGCTGCCAAATGACTACTGTAATGAATCCAATAATAGCTAAGCCTAATAAAATACCAAAGAATACTTTATAGCCCGCTGTGCCACCCCAGTAATCTAAACAAGCACCTGCAATAATTGGCATAAAGATTTCACCACTATAACCAATTATCATCAGTGGCATGGACACAGTTCCTGTTGATTCTACTGGATAATCGCCTTCTACTAGAATTGCAAAATGCATCGCTTGCAAAGCATACATAGATGTATAGATAATCCCAATGAACACTAAAAGCATAAGGATAAAAGAAGCTTTTCCTGGTAATAAAATGAGCCCTACTAAACCAAATGCTAATAAAATATAGCCGATTAACACCATATTCGACACACCAATTCGGTCGCCTATGATTCCTGCACTAAAACTACCAATTGGACGACAATATTGCGAGAAGTAGCCCAAAGCCGCAGCAATTAACGTAGACGCACCAAATGCGGCCGTTGCATAAGGTGTAATGTAATAATAGCTAATAATCATCGCGTAGGACGTAAAGATAAGTATAGTCGCAAGCCAGGTAGTTGGCATCTTCAACACTTTCCAAAGGACTGCCCAATCAAACGTTTTACTGCTCTCTCTATCTTCTGGACTGACAGTTGCTTGATCTGGATCTTTATACAGCATCATAATCATGAGGCCCAACAAAAGACAAATCACAGAATACACTGTAATAACTGCTGAAAGAGCCATTTTATCACTCATATGTTTTGCAAAAAAAGCAAAGATCCCTAAAATCACAGCAGATTGAATAATGTTGGTTACACCACGTCCGCCTTCAAAAAATCCAAAAGCTTTTCCTTGTTCATTTTCAGAGCCTAAAGAACGAACCGCTTTTACTAATGCTCCCCAGAACGTCATAATGGACGTGATTCCCCAAGCAGCATGAATCAGTAGAAGTACTGGATAGGGTGGATACAATAATAATGTAAACCCTAATAATCCTGTGGCTACTAAAGAAATGGTTAATAAATATTTCGTTTTCCAACGATCTGCACAAAATCCTCCAAAAATATAGGAAATTAAACAACAAACACCATACGCACTACCAAGTGTCCCCATTTGTGTATTGGTTAAATGAAATGCATCCAGAAAGACATCATAATAGTAGTTTCTAAAATAAGGCAATGCGTAAATTAAGGCACCTGAAACAGCTAAAATAACTAAAGTAGCTGTATTCTTTTTTAACTTAGCTTCCATATGTTTACCCCTTATATGTTATTTACAAGCCATGACGTTTAATTTTTTGATTCCATTCCTTATGGAAGACTTGTTTGTCATTTTCTTTGATGACCATTTCCCCAACAATTTGGAAGTTTTCCTGATCAGATGTTTTGGTAACCGTAATATCCGCGTCAATCCACCAGCCTTCACGACCAATTTTCATCTTTTGATAGATTGTATACTGAGCTGACAGTGGATCAGCATTCGTTAAGGTTAATTCTCGTTTCAAATTATGTTCTACAGTGACATCAATATCATCAAAGCGATAAATACCTTCACCAAATACGCCTCCAACCCCATCTGTAATGCATGTCCATGTATCTGTTAAAATATCATAGGATATAGAACGATCAACTCTTCCTTCTTGCAGCGTTGTGATTGGCGTTAATGGTGCACTTTCAGCATTCATATTAGGTCCTACTACCTGCTGACCATGGAAGGTTGGCAATGATAAGGTAGCCGTTTCTAGATTTAATGTCAATGTAGCGTCTTCTGGCATTGGCCAAAACATCGGCCAAAACGTTGTAGCTAAGGATAGGCGTAAACGATGCCCCGCTTTAAATTGATGGCCACAGCAATCTAACTGAACAAAGGCCTTCACTTTTTCACCAGGTGTTAACAGGTCAACATGATCATGCCCATTTAAGTGTGTCAGGTTCATCACGCCATAGGATACACGAGTGACAGCTCCATCGGGTGCTACGTCTGATAGCTGTGCAAATAGCATTGCATGTGGTTTGTCACTCATTAATTCCACTTCAAATTTTGGATAGCCCACAATCTCTAAGGCTTTCTCTAGCCTATCCGTTTCAAAAACCATGGCCATTCCATCATCTAATCGTTGGTCTGCTGGACTTTCACCTAGTACGCCAGCGCCCATCCATTCACCAGATAAAAGTCCATGATTTTGAGGAGTTTTTAGTAGGACTTGCTCTTGTTGCTCACTGCGGTTTTCTACTAGTTTTCCATGTGTCAGTTGATACACCTTAGTTTGTATCCATTCATCTGCTGGCCACGATTCTAAACCAACCCAATAGCCTTTGCTGATTGGTTTCTTAACGGATGGCTCCATGCTCTCTTCTACCCAGACATTCACCATTGATCCATCCATTACATCGTTGTCTATTCCTTTTAACCAATGATCCCACCATTTCACAGCTTCTTGTAGAAAGCCCATTGCTGGACCCGGCACTCCATCGTGGGGATAAACATGTGCCCATGGGCCAATGATGCCTTTTCTCGGAACAGAAAGCCCTTCCATTAAACTTAAGACTGTGTTTGTATAGGAATCTTCCCAGCCATCTAGCGCAAAAACTGGGATTTCTATGTCTTGATAATTCTCACAAACTGAACCATGTTTCCAATAATCGTCTCTTGTTTGATGCTCCATCCATTGTGCCATCCATAAAGGCATATTTTCTAATCGTTCCATCCACTTATCACGCCAGCTATCTCCAACAATATGTGGATCAATTGGACGTAACTGGTAGGCTAACATAATAGCACCCCACCAGAAGTTATCGTTTAACAAGCAACCGCCCTTATAGTGAATATCATTGTTATAACGATCATCTGTAAAGCCTACGGTAATAATCGCCTTTAACGCCTTTGGTCGACGAGCTGCTACTTGTAGAGAATTAAATCCGCCCCACGATTTCCCCATCATCCCGATATTGCCATCACACCAGCTTTGGTTAGCAATCCATTCAATGACTTCAAGGGCATCATCCTGCTCTTGCTTTAGATATTCATCCTTTAATAAACCATCTGACTCACCTGAACCTCGCATATCCACTCGCACAACAGCATAACCATGTCCTGCAAAATAACCGTGCATAGGCTCATCTCTTGCTCTTGTCCCATCTGTTTTACGATAAGGAATATACTCTAAAATGGCTGGTACTTTCTCTCCCAATTTTACATTTGGTAGCCAGATACGACTTGAAAGCCTTGTGCCGTCTGCTAACTCGATCCATGTGTTTTCAATCGTTTCATATGTACACTCAAATTGTGTCACAATTTTTTTACTCATTGTATAATCCT
This sequence comes from Lysinibacillus sp. GW823-FHT02G10, assembly GCF_058797135.1. Classification (NCBI taxonomy): domain Bacteria; kingdom Bacillati; phylum Bacillota; class Bacilli; order Caryophanales; family Bacillaceae; genus Lysinibacillus; species Lysinibacillus sp. GW823-FHT02G10. Next base: position 454,280 of record NZ_JBXAJI010000001.1, on the reverse strand, counting down.
CCCCTTGTGTCTAAGTGCAAGACTCCTAGTTATAACATCCTCTTCGTCTAATTATTCCGAATCTTGATTATTTAGTAATCATGATTATAAAATAATTGTGATTAGTATATCACCTGAAATTCTAATGCACAACTCTGAAAATGACAAAAGCTAATGCTATAATGAAAGAAGATAATTAAAATTGCTATGCTATAATAAGTTTAAATTAGCTACAAAAAGGTAAATATATACATTTAATTAATGATTTTACAGTAATTAATTGTTTGTTAGGGGGATATTACTTTGAAGAAAAAGGAAATACAAAGGAGTCGTATGTGGAAATACTTTGTAGATGCCACTGCGGAAATCATCGAAGAAGAAGGGCTGGAAAATGTCACAATCCGAAAGGTTGCTGATAAAGCAGGTTACAACAGTGCTACTATCTACAATTATTTTTCAGAAGTCTCGCATCTTCTATTTTTTGCATCGATGAGATGCATGCAAGACTATACCAACGAAGTTGCTCGCTACATAGAAAGAGGCAAAGATCCTATTGAAAAATACTTATTGGCTTGGGAGTGCTTTTGTCAATATTCCTTTAAACAACCTCAGATTTTTCACGCAGTCTTTATCATGGATTTAGGGGAAACACCAGAAGCACTATTGGAAAATTATTATAATTTTTACCCCAATGATTTAATCAATATCCCTGATGATTTAAAGACCATTTTATTTCAACACAGCCTAACGAAACGAGGGCGTTCTATGTTAGAGATCGCTTTAAAAGAAGGCTACTTAACTGAAGGCAATGTTGATGCCATCAATGAAATTACACTATTAATTTGGCAAGGTATGTTTACAAACCTATTGAATAATCGCAAAAGTTATGATGCCAACCAAGCAACGGCAATCACTATGAAATATATTACAGAAATCGTTCGTAATGCTAACCTTTTTGATGAGCAAACTAAAAACAAGCAATGAGAATCATACTAGCAATTGCCTTTCTTTAAACGCTTATACAATACGTAAAAACCCCTTCTAGCAATGCTAAAAGGGGTTTCTGCTATTTTTGCCAATGATTTAGTTCCTTTAACAATTCGGGTAGCTGCAATTTCTTTACATCGATAGGTGGTAATGCCTTAATAAACTCTTTCCCATATGACTTACTAGTAATTCGTCGGTCTAGGACAATAAAAGCTCCTTTATCCTGCGAAGAACGTATTAATCGACCAAAGCCTTGCTTAAACCTCATGATCGCTTCTGGTAAGGAAAGCTCCGTAAAGGAATTGCGGCCTAGAGTAGTTAGATGCTTTGCCCTCGCCTTAAAAACAGGCTCTTCTGGTGAAGAAAATGGTAATCGTACGACAATAACAGAGGCAAGTGCATCTCCTGGAACATCTACCCCCTCCCAAAAACTGTTTGTGCCAAATAGAACGGCATGACTAAATTTTTGGAAGGATTTTAGAATGCGCATACGGCTACCGCCTGTAACACCTTGTGCAAATAGCATGTAATCATCTAATAGTTCACTATCTTGGATAAGCTCAACTGTTTTTCGTAGCATATCCTGTGCTGTAAAGAGTACAAAGCAACGCCCTTCTGTCATTCGAACAGTCCGCGTAATTGCATGGGCAACAGCCTCAATGTATTCTTCTTGGCTGACATGCTGAATATCTGGCATATCGGTGACGATAAATGCCTTAGCCCCAGCATAGTAGGCTGGCGGAGCTTGTAGTTTCAAGACTTCAACATTATCAGAAATGCCTAACTGGCGTGTAACAAAGCGCTCATTGCCTGGTACCGTTAATGTGCCTGATGTCCAAACAATACTAGCTTGCTGACGTAATGGTGCTAATACTTGTTCAATTATTGGCGTCACATTGACAGGCTTCTTAAAAACATGGAGACTGCCAGGGACACTCCGTACATCAAATTCTAACCAAACAGAATTGCCTTCCTGTGGTGACAGAAAAATATCGTCCCATTCAGCAATTTTTATCTTCACTTCTCGAATCCAATATTGCCATTCAGATAATACATATTGATCGTTTTTATCTAGCTGCTCAATCGCATTTTCGAACGACTGTGTAATGCTAGTAGCGAGATCCAGCCATTGCTGGGTTAGTTTGCTTACTTGTGCAAACGTTTCTTTCGCAAATGAAACATCCTCTAAAAACAAGGTACATTTACTACCTGCTTGTTTCCCTTTCATTTGCTGTTGCAATTTTTGAATAGTTCTCTGGATTGTTTCATCAAATGTCCGCTGCAAACGTATGAATTGTGCATCAAGATGCTGTAAATTTTGCATGGCTACTCGCTGTTTTTTCTTCGCTGCCTGGCAAAACTGTTGAAATAGAGCCGTGTCCTCCATCGTACCAATTTGTCCAAAAATATACTTCCATTGTGTATAGGAGAAGACTACTTCATCCTGCTGCATAGCAGCCTGAATAAATTGATGCGCCTCGTCAATAATCCAGCCATCTATTTCTGTAAAAAGTGGTGTTTGACGCACTAAATCACTTAAAACCATGGCATGATTCGTTACAATACAGTCAGCAACTGCACTGTTCTTTAAAGCTTGCTCATAGAAATCAAAGCCCTTTGAAGGCTTGTCATTCGGTATTTTTCGGATTTTCTCTAAAAACAGTTGTCCGCCACCAGAAACATTGAGCTCGCTCAACACACCAGTCTCTGTTTTGGTCAACCACACAAGTATTTGTAAAATAGTAAATGTATCATCATAGGATTCATCAGCATATGCCATACATTGCTCAAAGCGATCGAGATCAATATAATGCTGCATTCCCTTCAACACACACAAATTCACCTTTGTCCCAAGGATTTTTTCAATCTTTGGTAGCTCTTCTTCTACAAGCTGTTCTTGTAAATAGGAAGTATACGTACTGATGGCAATCTTTTTATTGACAGCACGGGCAAATAAGATGGCTGGAAGTAAATAGCCAGCAGTTTTACCAATACCTGTAGAAGCTTCAATCACGCACTCCTGTTGTTCATGTAATGCCCGCCAAATCGTGTCCATCATGTCAAATTGTGCAGGACGTTCCTCAAAATTTGGCAGTGCCTTTGACATTAAAGTTATTTTCTCATCTACTGATTGAGGGTAGGCAATCGTTTCTGTCACATGCTCATGCTTATTTCGGCCATTGCCAATCGCAAAATTACGGTAATAGTGTACTTTTTCGCGGCCCGTCGTATGCTGGCGCTTAATTTGCAACGCCTCAAAAAAAAGCTGAGAAATATTTGATTTTAAGCGAAAGGAACGCTTATGCATCTGTTCAAGTGTAAGCTGTGGTAAACTTAGTAGCTCCTTCCAGCAATGCTTGAATAGCTCCGCTGTCGCGCGAGCATCGTCATCCGCTCGATGGGCATTTGCTAACTCAATATTTAAATCGGCCGCTAAATCCCCTAGCTTAAAACCAAGGGACATAGGGAACAAAATTTTAGCTAGCTCCACCGTATCCATTTTTTTACCTTGCCATTTCGGTAGTCCAGCACGTTTAAACTCTGCTTGTAAAAAGGATAAGTCAAAATCTGCATTATGTGCAACAAATACACAGTCAGCAAGTAGCTCATATATGTAATCCGCATGCGCTTCAAATGGGAAGGCATCCTTTACATCCTCATTCGTTATATGCGTTAAATCTTGAATGAAAGTTGGAATAGCTTTCCCCGGATTTATGAACTTCGTATAGGTACGCTCAATTTCCCAATCCTTCATAATAACAATGGCAATTTGAATCATCCGGTCCCCATTGGCTGGTGAATGACCAGTTGTCTCCAAATCTACAATTGCATATTTTTGACTTTCCATCATACATCTCAACTCACAGTTCACATTAGATAAGTTGAATTTTATCATATTATTGGCTTTGCGGCATCCTTTCTCCTCTTTGTTGAATCACCGCATCCATACAAAAAACGCAACCTTGGAGAAATCAATCCCCTAAGGTTGCGTTGTAGAATCGTTATGGAGTGCTTACTCAAACAACGTTACGCTTATTGTTTTTTTGCTACATCAACAATACGACCTTCTGTTGTTGTTTTCACTTCTTTAAGTGATAGTAATTGCTCTTGAAGGTTTTCCCAATCAGATAAGCCTAAATCTGTAACACGACCTTCTTCATATGCTTTAGCAAACATATCTAGGCCATCTCCACCTTTAGCAGTATAGGCATTTGTAGCTACTGTGTAAGTTTTACCATCTTCAATAGCAACATATTTACCTGTTGCTTTATCTAAATATTCGATAGATACAACACGTGAGCCTACTTCTTTTGACGAATCATATTGTAATTTCGCTCCAGCAATGTGTAAGAAGCCACCATTTTCTTTAGGTGCATTTTTCAAGGACACTTCAAATGCTGCTTTTAGCTCAGCACCTGTTGCATCCATTAATGCTAATGTATTACCGAATGGTAATACTGTAATTACTTGACCAACTGTAATATTCCCAGCTGGAATTGCTTCTCGAATACCACCGCCATTTTGTAATGCCATTACAACCGTTTTATCAGTATATTTTTGTGCCTTTGCTAGCATACCATCTGTAATGATATTACCTAGGGCTGTTTCATTACTACGCACACTTTCAAGACTTGTTTCACTTGCACGTGGGTTAGCTAAAGCTTCTTTTAGTGTTACACCGATTTCTTTGTTGTTCACTTCATCTACTTTTGCTTTATAAGGTGCTAGTAATTTTACTAATGATTCGTCTTCAGCTACCTTACCAAGGTCGATTAATTCGCCACCATATTCAGTAACTATGCCATCTCCATCAAATGTTACATCAAGCGTACCTAAGTATTTTACATACTCATTGGCCTGTACAATTAATGTAGCATCCTTCGCTTCACCTACTGTATTTGTATCAACAACGAATGGCTCGTCTAATTTTGTATGATCATGTGCGCCAACAATGACATCAATGCCTGGTACATTTTTAGCTAGTAAAATATCATTATCAACATTCGGATTATCATTGTAGCCAATATGTGTTAAAGCGATAATTTTGTTGACACCCATTCCTTCAAAGGCTGCCACAGCTTTTTTCGCTTCCTCTATATAATTTGTAAATGTTACTTTATCAGGAGAAGCAATATCAACCGTTTCCTCAGTCGTTAAGCCGAAAATACCAACTTTTTCTCCATCAATTTCTTTTACAATACCAGAATAAATTTTACCATTTTCAGGTTCACTTGAAATTAAGTCTGTAAATAAACCAGTGAATTTATCATCTGCTGAGAAATCAGCATTAGCATCTACAAATGGGAATTTAGCCCCTTTAACAAAATCCGCTAATGCTTGATGACCTTCAGGAGAGGCACCTAAATCAAATTCATGGTTACCAAATACCATTGCATCAAAGCCAATTTCATTTAATAGCGCTAGATCTGCTTGTCCATGGAATTCATTGAAATATAATGTACCATTAAATGCATCGCCAGCATGTAATGTTAAAACATTTTTCTTTGCTTCCCTTTGTTCTTTTACAGCTGTCGCCAATTTAGGTAATTCATTTGCACGAGCATGTGTATCATTCACATGTAAAATCGATAATGAGAAGGCATCTGCTGGTGTTTCTGGAGTTTCTGGAGTCTCTGGTGTTTCTGGGTTTGATTTTGTTAGAGCCTCAGCAATGAATGTTGCCAGTTGTCCACGTGTAACTTTTTCACTAGCCTCATGATTTTTTGCACTTTCTAGCTCTGGTAATGTTGGGATAGATGCTAAAATTTTTGCTAAATCACCATGTGTAATTGTCTGGTTTGGACGGAAAGTATTATCTCCATAGCCTGTAATGACATTTAATTCTACAAGGGCTGCAATTGAGCCATAATAAGGATTTGATGCACTAATATCCGTAAATTTTGGATCCTCTACTTCTTTTGTATCCAATTTTAATGCGCCTGCAATCATTTTTGCCGCTTGTCCACGTGTGACATTTGTATCTGGTTTGAATGTACCATCTGGGTAACCACTAATAATCCCTGCTGCATAAAGTGTAGAAATGCCTTCAAAATCTGCATGACTTTCCTTTACATCCGAAAAAGGACTTGCTGCTGATGCTGGTACTACCGCTACCGCTGTTACAGCCAATGCTGCTGCAGTTACTGTTAAAAATTTGTTACGTTTATTTTCCATGACAAATGATACCTCCACTAGTAAAATGATGTACTAACAACTAAATTCTACATAAATATGACGCAAAATACTAGAACATTTGTAAAATTATAATTTTGTTAACTAGTTCAATAGTAATAAAAGCAAATTTTTGCCAGTAACTTTTGATATAAACGTAATCGCAAAAAAGGAGGATTGGCTATTCTTTGCCATCCTCCTCTCTAGTATTAATTTATTCTATGGCTGAATTCACATCACAGTTGCTTCTGGCTCGTGTGCGATCATTTCCTTAATTGTATTGCCCTCTCCCATGATGGCTACAGTTGGTTGATGGTCTTTTGCCTCATGATTATCCACATACACATAGGAAATAATAATGACAATATCACCACGCTGCACAAGTCTTGCTGCTGCACCATTAACACAAATGACACCTGATCCTCGTTCACCAGCTATAATATATGTTTCAAAACGAGCGCCATTATTGTTATTAACAACATGTACTTTTTCGTTTGCCAGCATACCTACTGCATCTAAAATATCTTCATCTATTGTTATGGAGCCTACATAGTTTAAATCTGCCTGTGTCACTGTTGCACGGTGGATTTTACTATTCATCATCATACGTAACATACTATAGTCCCTCTTTCACAGTAAAAATACAATTATCGATTAAACGTGTTTTACCTATATAAACAGCTGCTGCCAACAGAACTTGCTGAGTTGCAGTTGTCACTGGTGTTAAATCTGGATATGTTAATAATTCAATATAATCAATGCGGCCATATGTTCTTGCATGAATATGAGCTTTTGCTTTTGCAAGTGCTTTATCAGCATCACCATTCGCTAAAAAGCTATCGCGAGCCAACTGTAATGCTTCATTGATTGCTGGAGCCTCTTGTCGCTCTGACTCACTTAAATAGACATTACGAGAAGATTTCGCTAAACCGTCCTCCTCGCGTACAATTGGGACAACACGCATTTCTAAAGGGAAATTAAAATCACGTACCATTGTCGCAATAATCGCAACCTGCTGTGCATCTTTTTGACCGAAATAAGCTCTTGTTGGCAGTGTTAAATGAAATAATTTAGAGACAACCTGTAAAACACCATCAAAATGACCAGGACGACTTGCACCACAAAGAATGGTAGCCTGCTCACCTGCATGTAGACGAATCCCTCCATCTTGAGGATACATTTCTTCCACACTTGGTGCGAACACAATATCAACGCCCACAGATTCAGCTAATGCAGTATCTCTAGGCAAATCACGAGGATAACTTTCAAAATCCTCATTTGGCCCAAATTGTGTTGGGTTGACAAATATACTCATCACAACGACATCATTTTCTACACGAGCTGTTTGTGCTAATGTTAAATGACCTTCATGTAAATAGCCCATTGTCGGAACAAGTCCAATCGTTTTTTGAGCATGCTTAGCTGCTTGAATTTCTGTGGCTAATGCCTGTATGGTCGTGATGACTTTCATCATTTAACGCCTCCATATAGCTGATCTAATGCTTCCTCTTTCATTGTGAAGAAATGCTTTGGAGCTGGGAAAGTACCCGCTTTCACTGCTTCTACGTAACCCATCATCCCCGCGCTTGCTTCTTTGCCCATATCAGCAAATTGTTGAACAAATTTCGGTACATGGTGCGAACCGTAGCTTAGCATGTCATGATACACCAGCACTTGTCCATCAGCCTCAATACCAGCGCCTATGCCAATGGTTGGAATAACAAGACTAGCTGAAACAATTTCTGTCAGTTGATGAGGAATACATTCCAACACAACTGCACAAGCTCCAGCCGCTTCGCATTGTTTTGCTTCTTCAAGCAGTGTAGCAGCCTGTTCAGCTGTTTTTCCTTGTACCTTATAACCACCAAGCACTCCCGCTGATTGAGGCAACAAGCCTAAGTGAGCTACTACTGGAATACCAGCTGACGTTAATTTACGAATGACAGGTATAACTTCACCTGCCCCCTCAACCTTTAAAGCATCTGCTCCTGTTTGTTGCATCATCGCAATGGCTGTTTTGAGTGTCTCATTGACATCGCCATGATAAGAACCAAAGGGCATATCAACGACTATAAACGTATCCTTTGCCCCTCGTCTTACTGCTTTTGCATGATGAACCATATCCGCTACAGTTACAGGCATTGTAGAATCATAGCCAAGCACGACCATTCCAAGTGAATCCCCGACTAGTATCATCTCAACGCCAGCTTCTTCCGCGAATTTAGCAGCTGGATAATCATAGGCCGTCACCATCACGATTTTCTCGCCTGCCGCTTTCATCTTTAAAAAATCTGTTGTCGTTTTCATTTTGTAGTCCTCCTTTTTTAAAGGAAGAAAACAGAAAAACCCTTCTGGCCGAAAACAGACAGAAGGGTAGTGTGTCGTTCAATGATAAAAAGACCCCTGAAAGAGGCAATAGCTTACAAAATGAAAGCTATATTTGAACGTATCGTTTTCTTCCGTCCCTGTCTAAAAGATCAAGGCAGATATTTGATAGTATAGTCTATTGCGTTTTTGAAGGTGCCGTTCACAATGGATACTGCCCTTCGCACATACTATAACAGATTTTCCTATTAATCTTCAAATATTATTTTCTTACAATATCTTCGTCTAACAACATTGGAAAAAATTTTCTTTTAGAATTGACAATCAATGTTATACGTCATATACTATCCACATACTATATGTCATATAATATAAAATGAAGTATAGGTATTACATGTGAGGTGAAAAGATGACATTTCAGCTTGGTTCAGCTTTACTTGATGCTTGTGTACTGGCTATTGTCGAGAAAGAGGACGCCTACGGTTATTCTTTAACACAGCAGGTACAATCAGTCATGGAGATTTCAGAGTCTACACTGTATCCTGTATTACGCCGCTTACAAAAAGCGCATTACTTAACAACGTACGATCAACCTTATCAAGGTAGAAATAGACGCTATTATCAAATTACGGAGCAAGGACGTATACGATTATTAGAGCTATTAAAAGAATGGCAAATGTATAAGGAAAAGGTTGATTGTGTACTTTTAGGAGGGAATTTAGATGGATAGAGCAAGCTATTTGAAACAGCTACGAGGAAAATTACGTCGGCTTCCTGCGCATGAGTTAGACGCTGCGCTTGCCTATTATGAAGAATACTTTGAGGAGGCTGGAGAGGAAAACGAGCATCAGGTCATTTCACAACTTGGCTCTCCTTCACACGTTGCCTCACAAATATTAGCTGATTTCGCATTAAAGGATTTAGAAACCTCCTCGGCAAAATCAACAAAAAAGAATATGTCTGCCATTTGGCTCATTATTCTAGCTATACTGTCTGCGCCCCTTTCATTGCCATTACTTGCAACAGCCATTGCACTCATTTTTTCATTTGGCGCAGTCATTATCAGCTTAATCTTTGCTATTGTCGCAACTGTTATTAGTATTTTTGCTGGTGGCGTTGTGGCGATCATTTCAGGTTTCTTAATTTTAACAGAGCATTGGCCGACCGCACTGCTCTTTATGGGTGTCGGGTTAATCGTAACGGGCTTGGGTGTCCTACTGTTCCCAGTTGTTGCTCGTGTTATCAAGAAAACCGTTGTTGTCTCTGTTGAAACATTAGGCAGACTGTTCCATAAAATGACAAAGAAGAAAAAAAGGGGGACTTCTAAATGACGTCAAAAAATACCCTTATAGCCATGACAATGATTGCATTAGGCATTCTACTCGCATTGATTGGCTATTTTTCAGGGGGTCGCTGGCTGATTCTTAAAGATTCAGAGGGTCTTTATGTCCCAAGTAATACTAAATTAATAAGTCAGTCTCATGCTTTAGATGCATTCACAAGCATTAATATCATAAATGATTATGGAGATGTGGAGATTGTTGCAAGTGATAGTGACTATAAATTAGACACAAAGGTCCATGAGCAAGAAGATGTAACATATCATATTGATAACGGAACTTTAACCATCGAAACAATGGCAAAGAAAAAGGATGGTTCTCAATTTGGCTTCGGTAACCTCTCTTCCCCTTCAATCAAACTCTATGTCCCAAAAGATACAAAAATAGAGGCGATTGTAATAGACAGTAATTTTGGCGATACAGCCATTCATGGGCTCCAGTATCAGCAGCTTAATCTCATCCAGGATTATGGAGATATTACTTTCAACAGCACGACGGGTGACAAAACAGAGATTAGGCAGTCCTTTGGTGATTTGACGCTTCAGCAACTTACTAGTAACGGCTTTACTATTGAGAGCGAGCATGGAGATATCGATATAGATGGCACATTAAATGGGCAAACAACCATTACCTCTAGTTTTGGCGATACAACGATTCACTTACAAAACAAACAAAGTGATATAGGCTACGCTCTCAAAACAGACTTCGGTGATGTGACCATTAATGATGAAGAACAAAATGGCACCGTGACTCAGGTAACGAAGGGTGAGCACCAACTGAATGTTTCCTTATCACATGGTGATATAGATGTGTCACTAAAATAAAGAATAGTCAATAAAAGAAGCTGCAAGTACAGGACGTTACTTGCAGCTTCTCATATTGTTGAAAAACAAAACCATTAATAGAATTTTTGTGAAAGGTGAAAATGGTTTCCTTTGCAGGCTACTTTCTTTCCTGTGGGCGAGCGCCGATCCCACGGGAGTCAAGTAGCCTTCCACTTCAACCTACAAAAGTGTTACCTTTTAGCAAAGGTTTTCAAATAAAGTGAAGGTGTTCACGACTCTTTATGAAGAGATGCTGTTACGCATGACTTCCCCACATTGAAAATAAAAGTCTATCGATTCTCTAATAATACAAATAATGGATTATTTTGTTCGCTACGGCCAGTATGAAAGATAAAGCAAAGACACTTTTGCAGAATGGTTGATTGGAGTGGAGCCAGCGTCACTCCTAGGGGATTTAGCGTCACAGATGAGACCCTAGAGCGAACGTAAGTGAGTGAAGCGGCTCATCGGACGCCCCCTGGAAAGGACGCTGGCGGAACGGAAATCAACCCCTCACCTTGCAAAGTTGCTTTTTCTGCCGTTGACATCATCTTTTTGCAACAACATGAGAAGCCGCAAGTATAGGACATTACTTGCAGCTTCTTTTTTATAATATTTTGATGTCTCCCGCATAGATCGTTCGAACCGTTCCATCGTCCTGTGTCAGTTGCAGAACACCATCGTCTGTAATACCACTGGCAACCCCTTCAAAACGTTCGCGTATCGTCGTTACCTCTATACGTTGACCAATTGTACAAGACATTTGCTGCCATAGTGTCTTTAGACTCGCAAAACCTTCTTTAACGTATAGTTCTGTAAATTGTTCTAAATAGTGTAAGATAGAGGCCACAAGTGCTGCACGATTGATTTCTTCTCCAGCTTCTAATCGTAATGAAGTGGCAATATCCGCAATATCAGGTGAAAAGTCAGCTGCTGCTTGGTTCGCATTTATGCCAATTCCAACAAGTAAAGCTTGCACAAGATCCGCCTCTGCTTGCATTTCCGTTAAAATCCCCGTACATTTTTTGCCATTAATCAATAAATCATTGGGCCATTTAATCGCTGGCTCTACATCTTTATATAAGGTTTTAATGGCCATTGTGACAGCTACTGCCACCACAAGTGTATAGGATGAGGCCTGCTGGGGCGTAACATCTGGCCGAACGATTACGGTCATCCAAATACCTGTCCCATGTGCAGACTCCCAAGGACGAGCCATACGACCACGCCCCGCTGTTTGCTCCTCACCAATAATAATTGTACCGTGTGGAGCTCCTTCCTGTGCAAGCTTATGCGCAATTGTTTGTGTTGAATCAACTACATCGTAATAATGGATCTCACGTCCAAAATGCTCTGTCTTTAAAAAAAGCTTAATCTGTGTGGGGCTCAAGCTATTTGGTACACCTGTCAATACATACCCCTTTTTCTTAATTGTATCAAATGTATACCCTTCCTCTTGTAATGTTTGCATATGCTTCCAAACAGCGGTTCTTGAAACACCAAGAGAATCTGCTAATTCCTGACCTGAAACCGCTTCTCCATCAGCAGTCAATATTCTTTTTAAAATTTCGTCCTTCATGGAAATTGTCATCTTCACATCAATCCTTTAGTTAACTGTACTCTTGTTATGTAACTTATTTTGTCTTAATCATACTGTAAATTAACGTAAATGACCACCAACGATAGGAATTTAATGAAGCCGTCTCCCATTTCAGGAGACGGCTTTTATCTATCATGTATTCGGCTTTAAGTAAGATCCTGTTGCTCCAGCCAGCTTTTAATCTGTTGTCGATCATTTTGAAGTTCATGATGAAGAATGGCTGTCAGCAGCTCCTCCAATGCGGCTTTTACCCACGGCCCACCCTTTTTGCCAGACCATTTCAGTAAATCAGCCCCATTCACCGCTAATTCTTGCTTATGTTGAATCGGTAGCTTTGCCTGTAATTCTCGGATAGATTGTTGAAGTATCGAAGCGTCTAATTGGCGAAGTTGGGCAAAATATTGTGCAGCCTCTAGTTCTTGCTCTGTGTAGTAAAAATAATGGCGATTTGTCCAACCATCTTTTAAAGCGTCATAAGCGGTTAAAACGGAATTAATAAACGCCATTTCCTTATTCGATAATCGATAATCGCGCACTACCTCACGCCATGCTGCTCCTTGTAGTAAGGCAAAGTATGCCCAGCCAAGAAGGGCATCTTTTGTTTGGAAATTATGCCATTGAGCAGTTTGAAAATCACCTGTTAAATAGGCCGTTAATCCACTGTCCTCTAGTTTTTGTATACCCCCAAAAACTGTTTGTCCTACCCAAAGCTTATCAAGCTCTGCTTTAATGCGTTCTTTTGCAATAAAGCCCAAATCAGCAGCCCTTTGCTGGATGGCTGCTAATGTATTCGCCTCGATCGTAAAATCAAGCTGTGCAGAGAAGCGAATCGCTCGCAGCATCCTTAAAGCATCTTCTGCAAACCGTTTTTCTGCCTCTCCTACCGCTCGTATAACGCGCTTTTCAATATCTTGTTGTCCGCCATAATAATCTACAAAAGAGCCATCACGACGCATGGCAATGGCGTTCATTGTAAAATCTCGGCGTTGTAAATCCTCTTTTAGAGATCGAACGAAATGGACATTCTGTGGTCTTCGATGATCTGTATATTCCCCATCTGTCCGATAGGTAGTCACTTCCACAGGTCCAGCGGGTACGATAACAAGTACCGTCCCATGCTGAATCCCAATATCTACAGTCTTTTGAAACACAGTTTTTACTTCTTCAGGCAAGGCATTTGTAGCCACATCTACATCATGGGCATGACGATCGAGTAAAGCATCTCTTACAGCTCCACCAACAATAACTGCTTCAAATCCCGCCTGTTCTAATTGCTCAATGACTGAATAGGCTGCTTGCCATTCTTTATTGTTTTGCATGATTTCTTTCCGCAACCTTCTCGTACAGATTTTCATATTGTTCCACAATTTTGGATGAGTGGAATTTTTCACTTACTGCACGGATGGCCGCTTCTCGGAAGCGCAGTAATTGTTCCTCATCTTGCAATAAATGGGTTGCATACGCCGCAACTGCCTCTGTATCCCCTAATTCCACGATATAGCCGTCTACACCATGCTCAATGACTTCTGGAATACCACCTACATTTGTTCCAATACAAGGTACACCACAAGCCATTGCCTCTAATAACACCAGTCCAAACGATTCTTGCTGTGATAATAATAGCTTTAGATCACTAATCGCATACAGTTCAGCTAAGTTTTCTTGTTTCCCTAAAAATAAAACATCCTTCATATACGGACTTCCTTTTACTTGGTCCATGACACGATGCTTTTCTGGGCCATCACCTACTAATAAGAGCTTTGCTTTCATGTTGGCACGGATTTTCATAAAGGCGTCTACAATGTGTGGAAGGTTCTTTATTTTACGGAAGTTTGATACATGAATGAGGACTTTTTCATCTTCTTGTATACCAAATTGCTCTTTTAAGTTTCCTGAATTTCGTGGGAAGTATTCCCGTTCGTCCACAAAGTTATAAATCGTTTCAATTGGTTTTACTGTATCAATCAGTTCATAGGTTTGTTCTTTTAATGCCTGTGACACGGTTGTCACAATATCAGATTTATCAATCCCATACTTAATGGCCTGTGAGAGCGTAGAATCTTGCCCAAGCACCGATATATCTGTGCCATGAAGGGTTGTAACGATGCCAATGTCTCGGCCGCTCATTTCACGGGCTAGTACCGCACATACTGCATGTGGGATGGCATAATGCACATGTAGCACATCCAACTCTTCATCCTTGATGACGTCTGCCATTTTACTCGCTAATGCAATATCGTATGGAGAATATTGAAATACTGAATAATTATTAACTTCGACTTCATGGAAAAAGACGGTTGGATAAATTTTATTCAATCGAAATGGTACGCTTGAGGTGATGAAATGAATTTCATGTCCTCTTTCTGCAAGCATTTTGCCTAATTCTGTTGCAATGACACCAGAGCCACCAACTGTAGGATAACAGGTAATGCCTATTTTTAGCTTTTTCATTCGATGATCATCCTTTCTGAATCACGTCTTTTGTTAATTGCGTCTTTCTTGTATCAGTCTCCAATCCACAAAGCCTTCCTGTAGGCCTTTTAGTAATATTTCTGCTGTTCCCATATTTGTTGCCAGTGGCACTTGGTAAACATCACAAAGACGGATTAGTGCAGAAACATCTGGCTCATGTGGTTGTGCTGTTAAAGGATCACGGAAAAATATCACCATGTCCATATCATTATTGGCAATCATTGCGCCAATTTGTTGGTCGCCACCAAGTGGCCCTGAACGAAAACGTGTAACTTCCAAACCAGTAGCTTCGATTACACGTTGTCCTGTTGTGCCGGTAGCATATAGTGTGTGTTCTTGTAAAATATTTTGGTAAGCAATAGCAAACTGTACTAAATTATCTTTTTTACGATCATGTGCAATCAATGCGATTTTCATATAGCTTCCATCCCAATCTTTAGATGATGTTTTCTAAACCATAAACAAGCTGATCCATTTTCATAACCTCTTCTATGCAAAATGCAACACCCGACATAAAAGAATTACGGTTTAATGAATCATGGCGAATCGTTAGTAGCTGCCCATCCCCTCCAAATAATACTTGCTGGTGTGCCACTAAACCAGGTAAACGTACGGAGTGAATGCGCATACCGTCAAAATCTCCACCTCTTGCACCTTTAATGGTTTCTTTCTCTTCTAGATGTCCTTGTGCCTTTGGCGTACGGACCTCTTGTATTAACTGTGCCGTTTTCACCGCTGTCCCAGATGGTGCATCAAGCTTCTGATCATGGTGCATTTCTATAATCTCTACATCTGGTAAGTATTTGGCTGCTTCTTTTGCAAACTTCATCATTAGGATAGCACCAATCGCAAAGTTTGGTGCAATAATGCAACCTAACTCTTTTTCTTTGGCCATGGCTGATAATTCCTCTAGTTGTGCATCTGTAAATCCTGTTGTACCAATTACTGGTCGTACATTTAAATTCAGTGCTTCCTTTGTATGTTTGTAGACTGCATGTGGATTAGTTAAATCCACTAGTACATCTGGTGCAGTTGCTTCTACAAGATCATGCATTTCTGTAAATATAGGCACTGTATAGCTTGCTGGAAACATATCTAAATCAGCTAAAGTTTTTCCTACTTCCTTATAATCTAGTACAGCTACTAATTCCATTTTGTCATGTTTCATGACCGTATGTACAGCCTCAGCTCCCATTTTTCCTCTTGCTCCCGCAATAGCTACACGAATCGACATCATTCTTCATCCTTTCTAGTCCAACGATCCTTATCTCTAGTTTCAAATTTATGTATGACGCGTAAAAGTGCTTCATCTAGTTTAATACCTTGGGCATTTGCAAAACAGACTAGTACAAAGAAAAAGTCTCCTAATTCCTCTTCAATACTGTTTATATCCTCTGTACTCTTTTTCTTTTTCTGTCCATAGACATCCTGAACTTCGCGTGAAAGTTCGCCTAATTCTTCTGTTAGACGTGCAAGTAATTCAAATGGTGGAAAATAGCCTTCTTTAAATTGTCCTATATAGTCATCGACACGCTGTTGTAAAGCTTGCATTGTTAGTTGATCTGCCATAAAAATCACACTCCTATTTACCATCGTATAAAATTTACACCATTGTTGTCAAAACCAATAAAATGTCAGATAATAGATAACACTACTTCATTTGTTTGGAACTACAGGAGGTCAAATGCTAAAACAGATTAAAATACGTAATATTATCGCGATTATGCTCGGAGCAGCAGTTTTCAGCTTCGGCTTTGTTCACTTCAACATCCAAAATCAACTGGGTGAAGGTGGACTAAGTGGGATTACACTCATACTATATTTTACATTAGGATGGGACCCTGCCTTAATGAACCTGTTATTAAATATTCCCATGTTTATCATAGGTTATCGATTACTTGGAAAAAAATCATTTGTCTATACGCTTGTCGGCACTTTATCCGTATCTCTTTTTCTAAAAATTTTCCAAAAATATCAATTTACCATCCATTTAGAGGATGACATGTTGCTTGTAGCACTTTTTGCTGGTGTCTTTGTTGGATTGGGACTTGGGATTGTCTTTCGTTTCGGTGGCACTACAGGTGGTGTCGATATTTTGGCACGACTAGGGCATAAATATTTTGGCTGGAGTATGGGGAAAACCATGTTTGTCTTCGATGCCATCGTCATCATTCTTTCTTGGCTGACGTTCTTGGATGCTCGTTCCATGATGTATACATTAGTAGCCGTATTTGTTGGAGCCCGTGTCATTGACTTTGTACAAGAAGGTGCTTATGCGGCTCGTGGTGCGCTTATCATATCAGAAAAGTCTGGAGCCATTGCTGAAACAATCGCTCTTCGAATGGAGCGTGGTATCACCATTTTAGAAGGACATGGTCATTTTACGAAACAACCTAAGGAGGTTATTTATTGTGTAATTGGTCGCAATGAAGTTGTACGGTTAAAATCTATTGTGCATGAAGTTGATCCGCACGCATTTGTTTCCATCATTGAAGTACGAGATGTGGCAGGAGAAGGCTTCACACTAGACGATCAAAAGCAACCCCTTCATTAAGCATACGAAGATAAAAAACTTGTTACAGTGGTGTACCACTATAACAAGTTTTTTCTTAGTCGTCGCTACGCATATTGGTAAAAATTAAAATTAAACGTAATAACTCTAGTACTGCTACCGCTGCCGCTGCTACATATGTTAATGCTGCAGCACTTAATACTTTTCGTGCTGGTCGTTCTTCTTCATTTGTAATAATGCCAAGTGAATTCATTTGAACTAATGCTCGCTTTGAGGCATCAAACTCCACCGGAAGTGTCACTAATTGGAAAACAACACCTGCTGCTAATAATATGATACCTAATAGCAAGAAATTCGTACTACTTGCAAAAATACCAATCATTACGAAAATCCAAGACGCATTAGAAGAAATATTTGCTACTGGGACTAGCTTACTACGTAATGTAAGCATGGAATAAGCTTCTTTATGTTGGATGGCGTGACCTACCTCATGGGCAGCAACCGCAGCACCTGCAACACTTGCTTCATAAAAGTTACTTTCTGATAAAGCCACTGTTTTGGTTGCTGGATTATAATGATCAGACAACACACCTTGTGTTGGCACAACTCGTACATCATATAAGCCGTTTGCATCTAAAATCGCACGCGCTACCTCTGCACCAGTTTGCCCCTTCATTGTACGTTGCTTTGCAAATTTATTATACGTACCCTTTACCTTCATTTGAGCATAAAGTGGAAGCAGCATAATAATCACAAAATAAACAATATACATGCTCGTTGACAATTTTCTAACCCCTTTCTACCTCGATACTATAATTCTATAATTTATACCCTAATTCGGCAAATATTTGCGCCACCTAATTGAGAAAATGGCAAGTAAAATACATGCAATTGATAACCAGAATGTAAAGTAACCTATATAGCTTGTGTAATTGGCTAAATCCCGATACATCGGCATTTGCCCAAATACATAGTCAATGACATCATTATGCAGTGTCCAAACAGCTGCTATCACAACATGCCAATAAGTGAAGACATATTTCTTCATATATAGTACAGCTTGTACAGCCATGGCAAAATGTGAACCAACTAGCATCCATCCCTGCCAGCCAATAGAACCTGTTTCAATTAATGTCCAAATATTCATCACATCTGCCCATAAGCCATATTTCACCAACGTAACAAGGGCAAGTACTTCCATCAGTGGCCAGCTTTTCCCCATAATCCAAGCAATTAACACAAAACAAAAGAATAAACTGGCTGTCGGACTATCTGGAACAAAAATATAAAAAATAGGATCTGTGATGGCAAGCTGCCACCCATACCAATAATACCCATAAATTGTACCTAGTAGATTAATAATTAGCAGCACTATCAAGAATGATTTATGGGTCAGAAGGTACCAAATATTTGCTCTTGTTAGTTGCACGATGTTAACTCCTTCCGATAAAAACAATCCATTATTTATGTATAGTTCAATTGTATCTCATCATCAATATGTGTTATTTTATTGTTTTAATTCGCTTACTTGTTTCATAAATAAATGTTTTTCGACATCTTTCGCTAAAATCCTTTATACAAGGGAACCTTTTTGTATGGCTTCCAGTCCCAATAGTATAACAAGGTAGAAAAAAAAGAGCCAGTTTCCTGACTCTTTTACTATTACTCTGCTTTTAAGCTTTCGATGAATTCAGCAAGTTTTTGAAGATCTTCATCTGAACCTGTCCATAATCCTGGTGGCATGTTACCGCGACCATTATGAGCAATGTCCTTAATCTCATCAGCTGTTAATCCAGTGTTCATTAGAGATGGTGCACCAGCTCCACCTTCTAAGCCTTCACCGTGACATGTAATACAAGCTGAACCAGCGTATAGTTTATAACCTTCTGATTCTTTATCGAATTCAACTGTTTCTACGATTGCACCCATAGCTTTTTGAGCTTCCCAGTCGTGGTTAACAACTGACTCCCAAGTTAGGTAGAACATAGCAGCTAAAGTTAATAACATAAACGCTGTTGGCAATGGACGTTTAGATGGACGACGTTCTGGACCCTTGTCTAAAAATGGCATTAATAATAGCGCTCCAAATGCAAGACCTGGAATTACAATAGCTCCGATTACATTGTATGGACCAGAAGCAAATGAGTATTTTAAAAGTTGATACATAAATAAGAAGTACCAGTCCGGTAGTGGTGTATATGCTCTAGTTGGATCTGCCGGCCCTTCAAGTGGTGACGGGTGAGCGACAGTTAATAATAAGTATCCAATTAAAAATACAGCACCTACCATCCATTCCTTCAGTAAGAAGTTTGGCCAGAAAGCTTCCGTCTTACCTGGATATTCGGAATAATCCTTTGGAACGTTCGGCATTCTGTGATTCGCTTTAATACGAGAATCGCCGACAAATTTCATTCCTTTTCCGCGATGCATAGTGTCCCCTCCTTTTAAAGATCATCGAACCGTCAAGACAATTACAACGGTCCTGAAATTCCTTGACGACGAATCATGATAAAGTGCGCTGCAAGTAACCCAAACAATACTGCAGGTAAGAAGAATACATGAATCGCAAAGAATCGAGTTAACGTTTGAGCACCAAGAATCGTTGTGTCACCCGCTAATAATACTTTAATCATCCCACCGATAAACGGTACTGATGCTGCAATTTCGATACCTACTTTAGTAGCGAATAATGCTTTCATATCCCATGGTAATAAGTATCCTGTAAATCCAAGACCCATCATTACACCAAAAATACCTACACCAACCATCCAGTTTAACTCACGAGGTTTTTTATAAGAACCTGTGAAGAATACACGAAGTGTATGTAAGAACATCATTACGATAACTAATGAAGCTCCCCAGTGGTGCATACCGCGTACGATTTCACCAAATGCTACTTCGTTTTGTAAATAATAAACTGATTTCCAGGCATTCACAACGTCTGGTACATAGTACATTGTTAGGAACATACCAGATAGAATTTGAATTACTGTGATGAAGAATGTTAATCCACCAAAGCAGTAAACGAATGCTGAAAAATGATGTGCAGGGTTAACGTGCTCTGGCACTTCGTGGTCGGCAATATCACGCCAAATCGGTGTAATATCTAGGCGTTCATCGACCCAATCATAAATTTTATTTAGCACTGTTGTCGTACCCCCTTACTTATTTAACTAGAGAATTTGCTTTAGCTGGACCAATCATTAAATAGCCATCTTGTTCTTGTACTTCAAATTCATCCAACGGACCTAGAGGCGGTGTACCTGCAATGTTTTTCCCGTTTTTCTCATAACGTCCTGCGTGGCATGGACAGAAGAATTGACCTGGGTGTGCAGAATCTCCATTCCAGTCAACCATACATCCTAAATGCTTACAAACAGGTGAAAGGGCAATGATTTGATCGCCACTTTTATAAACCCAAGCTACATCTGTAACCTGTGATTTATACCATGCATCCACTTGTTCATATGAAAAGTCCACTTTTACAGGCTCTTCAGTCAAGTCAGCGATTTTATGCTCTGTTTTTACAAAATCCCCACCCTCATGCTTTTGTAGCACAGGATCAATTGCAAAGCGAAGCATTGGCATTAGCATACCTGCCGCCATAAATCCACCTACACCAGTAAGAGTATAACTTAGAAATTGACGACGTGAAACTCGATTATTACTCATTATTTTCCCCCCTCTAACTTAAAGGTCAGTCCAACGGACATACTTTTACAAATAGTAATACTAGGACATATATATGATATATCAAGTCCATAGCTTGGTCAATATAGCATTCTGTGGAAAGCTGGAGAATGTGAACATTTATTGAAACTAATTGTTAAATCTGTGCCCATTTAGTCGAAAGCATTGGAATCACTTGTCGCAATTGATCTTCTAGAATGGATTTTTTCACACTGGCATCCATACTTTCTAAAGGAATCGCTGGTAACCAAATCATATTGACTATCTCTCCACTCTTTGTCCAATAATGGTCACAAGTAATGAAGAACACATGCTTAAATCCAGCATTATGTAATTGTGCTTCTAATTGCTGTGGTAAATCATCGTTTTTTAAAGTTGTCATATAAGAAAATGGTGGCATGACTAGTAGTCGACCTTTAAACTGCTGCTCTATAAAAGAAGTTAAAGACATGACAAAATCTACCTCGGCACCACTTTGTTTCATTTTTTCAGAAGAGAGATCAATGGATACAAGTGGAACAACCGCGGTATCAATAAAATCTTTTTGTGCCATAAACGATGTTACATCGTTTGCATTAAAATACATTCAACAAACCTCCTTTTATCGCAAAATAAAAATGTCCTTTTCCACTCTTCAATAGGATACCCAATTAAAAGTGAAAACAATCATTCACTAGTAATGTTACCATATTGAAATGGATAAAGGACATTCAATTTTTACCTATAATTAACGTAAATTAGCCGTTTCCTTCAATGCTTGTAACAAATTAGACAATTCATAAAATCGCACTTCATCTCCCTGGTCGAGGGCTTCATCAATTTGTGCAAGTAATTTCTCTTCTTGGAATACGAGTAAGCTATTGGAAAGCAGCTCTTCTGCCAGTACACGATCTTTTTCACTGACGAGCAGTGTTTCTGGCATATAAGGGTTTTCTTCAAGAACTGCTAAGTATTGTGCACTTGGTGGTATATTAGGAAAATTCAATTGTATATACATATCTTCTTGTTCATGTAAGCGTAAATCATGGAAAGACTTCTCAGCATCTGCCGTCATCACATTGCCTTTATAGAAACGAAAAGGCACACCTGTTGAGTCTACTGTTGACATCACCATTGCCCTAGGACAATAGTGAGCTTCTTCCACAAAACGGATTCTTTTTAACAAGTCATCATTACTTAATAGGTAATTTAAAATCCATACACACTCACGACGTTTCAATTGATAATTTTTTAAAAACCATCGAACAAATGCTTTTTTATCAACAACTGATACAGAAGCAGTCATACCCACTCCCTCCTTTACTCAAATTCTAAGGTTTCTAACTTCTCCTGCCACTCTGGTTCACCCGGTTGAATGTTGATTAATTGTCCAAGAACCTCTTTTGCCTCTGAACGCTTTCCTTCTTCTAATAAGAAGTAAACATATTTTTCTAAAAATGTTGCGTCTTCCTTAAAATCATTATATGCCAAACGGTAAAATTCGTATGCACGGTCGTACAATTCTAAATTTTCATATGCCTCTGCCGCAAAAGGATATAAAGTGCTCCATTCAAAATCATTTTGCTGTAATGTCTCAAATAACTCGATCACATCCTCATGGCGCTCCTGTTGTCCAAACACTGAAATAAGTGCCAGTACCGCTTCCATATATTCAGGATCGAGCGCTATAGCTTCTCTCAGATGTTGCTCAGCTTCTTCTGGCAAACCATTTTTCAATGCCATTTTACCAGCGAATAAATAAAGCGATTTATCATATTCATCACGCTTTAACCCCTCTTGAATGGCAGCATATGCTTTTTGATTATCCTCTGTCATTGCATAGCTTTCCGCAAGCAATAAATAGGCTGAGAAGTAATCAGGATCTAATTCTTTCAATTCCTCTAGTTGTTTAATAGCCATCTCGTATTTTTGTGACTGGAAGGCTGAATAAGCAGCTCCAAATAAAATATCGGGCTTTACTTCATCTTCAAGGGCTTTGACATAATAATCAAATGCCGTCTCATAGGCTGCACCTGCACGATAAACCTCCGCTAGTCGTTCGACAAGTTGAATACCAGCAAATTCATTTTGCTGCTCATATAAGTCCTCATACAGTCTTGCTGCCTCTAAAAAACGACCTGTTTCAAATAAAAGTTCTGCTTTCGCAAAATGTAATAATGGCTCGTCTGGTAAAATCGCTAATGCTTCATTTATACGCTTTTCTGCAACCTCAAATAACCCTTGCATTTGATAATAATCAGCTAAAACCAATAACGCTTGTGGATATTCTGGGGAGGTTTCTTCAATTTCTAATAATAAATCTAATGCTTCATCTTCATTACCAAGCTCCATTAGGACATTGGCACGATCTATTTTTAACTGTGCTTCTTCTGGGAATAAAAATTGTAAATGCTCCAGCACACGGTCAGCTTCCTTCATATACCCATACTGCATAAAAATCTCAGCAAGTGCATAGATCTCCTCGGGTAGCTCCTTCATTAAAAATGATTCTAGTAGCTGATCTATTAATGCTAAATCCCCTTGTTCAAGTGCTTGCATCATTTCAGTCATCGCATTGTTCACAGTCATTCACCTATTCTTTCGTTGATACCTTTATGCTACAAAACATTTACCTCTGAAACAAGAAAAAACTCCCCAAAAGCTTGGAGAGCCTCTCTTTAATTGTTACCTCACTGCCTCAATATGCTCAAAGAACGATGGGTAGGATACAGCAATACATTGTGCATCATCTAGTGTAACAGCTCCGTCTGTTATTAAAGCTGCAACTGCACCCATCATGCCGATTCGATGATCGCCATAGGTTTGAAGGTTTGCTCCTTTTAAAGACGTTGGTCCCTCAATAATCATACCATCTTCTGTTGCTTCGATTTGGGCACCAAGTTTCTTTAATTCAGTCACAACAGCTGTGATACGGTCAGTCTCCTTCACCTTTAGCTCCTCGGCATCTTTAATGATCGTTTGACCATGTGCTTGCGTAGCGAGTAATGCAAGAATTGGAATTTCGTCAATTAAACGAGGAATAATGTCTCCCTCAATTATTGTACCAGTTAAAGAAGATGTGGCGATTTGGATTGTTGCTGTCGGTTCAGCTTGATTATCATCATTCGGCGTTACCGTCATCGTGGCGCCCATTTTTTGCAGCACCTCTATAATGCCATCACGTGTTGGATTAATGCCCACATTATTTAGTGTTAGCTGACTATTTTTGCAAATGGCTCCTGCCACTAAGAAAAAGGCAGCCGATGATATATCTCCTGGCACAGAAACATGCGTACCATTGAGAGCTTGTCCTCCTTCAATCGATACTACGCCATTATCTACTTCTACATGTGCACCAAATTGACGCAGCATTCGCTCTGTATGATCTCTCGAAACATCCATTTCTCTAACAATAGTTGTTCCTTCAGCACGCAAGCCCGCTAGTAAAATAGCAGATTTCACCTGTGCACTTGCTACAGGCATCTTGTAATCAATGGCTTGTAATTTTGTACCTTGAATGGCTAGTGGTGTATATTGCCCGTCTGCACGCCCTGTAATTTGTGCACCCATCTGACGCAGTGGATCTATAACACGGCGCATTGGTCGTTTTCCAATGGATGCATCTCCTGTCATGACAGAGTGAACAGTAGAACCAGCTAAAATGCCTAGCATTAAGCGTGTTGTTGTACCCGAGTTACCCGTATATAACACTTCTGTCGGCTCCTGCCAGCCATCCATCCCTGGACTATGAATGGTTACATTTGTCCCTTCCACCTCAATCTGAACGCCAAGTTTCTGGAAGCAATCAATTGTACTTAAACAATCTTCACCTAGTAAAAAACCCTCTACTGTCGTTGTTCCACTAGCAATGGCGCCAAACATCACAGAGCGATGAGATACAGACTTATCGCCTGGAACAGTTAAAGAGCCCTGTAAAGAAGGCTTGTTGTATTGCAATACTTTTTCACTCATGAACTTTATTCCCTCCAATATGAAGATAGAAAGCGCCGAAATGCCGACGCTTTCTTATGCTAAGAAATATACGTTTCGAAATTTGCTCGTTTTTGAATACAGGCTGCAGCACGTTCGCGATCATTTTCACTTTGGAAGCTAATGACTAGAATACCGAAAACATCTTCTCGTGATTCAACGATGCGAAGATTCGTAATACTAATTGCTTCATCTGCTAAAAAGCCCGTCACTTCAGAAATAACACCTGGATAGTCAGGAACATCAACATATAGATCGAATGGTGTATACATAGCCCCTGCACTAATCGGTAATTCATCTCTCAGTTCTTTGGCAACTGCAAAATAGTTTTCAATAGCCTGTGAAGAACCCTCCATCAGCAGTTCCTTAATGCGTGTCATTTCTTTTTCCCAGCCATCTAATTGCGTGAGGAGTTCCTCGCGATTTTGCAGCGTAATATCTCGCCATAAGATGGGATTGGAAGAGGCGATTCGTGTCACATCACGAAACCCTCCTGCTGCAAGAGAACGTGTCATTGGGTACTCCCCATTTTCGCCGCCTAATTGATGAACAAGTGAGGCCGCAATAACATGCGGAAAATGACTCACCACCGCTGTCATGTGATCATGCTCACTGGCAGATACACTGACTACTTTTGCATGGGTAAATTTCAGCAAACTTTCAAGCTGTGCCATATGAACAATTTCTTCCCCAGCAAGTGGTGTAAGCATGTAATATGCGTTTTCAAAAAGATGCGCCTTAGCAGCCAGCACACCACTTTTATGAGACCCCGCCATTGGATGTCCACCAATAAACGTTATGCCAAGTTCTCGTAATTCGCTGGCTTTTTGCATAATTAATTTTTTTGTACTTCCTGTATCTGTTACGATGACTTTATTTTTCAAGGGCCATGATTTTAATTGCTCCATCCAATCCAGTGTTGCATTAACGGGCGTACCGAAGATAATAACATCAACCTCAGCCGCAACAACCAGTGGATCTGCGACAATCTCATGCACAATATTTAATGTTTTCGCATGCTCGCGTGTTTGTGCGTCCATGTCGTAGCCAATAATTTTTGTTTCCGGTGCTTTTTGCAAAGCAAGGGCAATAGAACCTCCGATCAATCCTAGCCCTATAACGAGTACTTTGCGTGTCATGCAAATACCCCTTGTTGTTTTAACACTTCATCAAGTTGGCTAAGCAATGCTGCATTTTGAGCCTCTGTTCCAATTGTCACACGGATAAATCCTGGTAAGCCTAATGCATTACCACTGCGCACGATAAAGCCTCTTTTCATCAGCTCTTGGAAAACAACATCACTATCAGCATGGGTATCAAAGAAAATAAAGTTTGTATCAGATGGGAAGTATTTTAAATTATGCTTTTCACAAAATTCTACATATTGTTTTTTGCCTTTTTCATTGGCTTCACGGCAGGCTTCAATATAATCTTGGTCACTGAGGGCAATGGTAGCAACAGCTTGACTTAAGATTGTATTATTGAATGGTGCACGCACAGGATCAAGCTTAGCAATAACATCAGGTTGGCCAATAGCATAGCCTACGCGGAACGAAGCTAAGCCATATGCTTTAGAGAATGTACGCAGTAAAAGCACATTCGGATACTCATTAATGATTGGTAACGTATCCTTGTGGTCTGGATGTGTAACATATTCAATGTATGCCTCATCAAGCACGACAAGGACATCGCTTGGAACCTTTGCAAGAAAGGCACGCAATGCAGCATCAGGAATGACAACTCCTGTAGGATTATTTGGACTACATACCCAAACAATAGAAGTTTGGTCATCAATTGCAGCCAACATTGCCTCTAGATCATGTGCTCCATCTTGACAAGGCACTTTACGTACTTCAGCACCTTCAATTTCAGCATTGTGCCAGTATTGAGAGAAGGAAGGGTCGGCCATAACCGTGTTTACCCCTGGATACAACAGAGCACGAGTAATAATAGCAATGATGTCATCAGAGCCGTTACCAAAAAGAAGCTGTGTTTCTTTCACACCTAGATGATTTGCCACAGCAGTACGTAGGTTTTGGGCATAGCCATCTGGATAAAGTGCATGATTCACTGCATTATTTTGTAAATAAGCTGTTACCTTAGGTGAGCACCCGAATGGATTTTCATTCGATGCCAATTTAATAACTTCCTTTAAGCCATATTCACGTTGTACTTCTTCAATTGGTTTACCTGGCTTATATGCTTGCATACCGTCCAATTGTTGTTTCCACTTCATCTAAAACATCTCCTCTACTTATTTAGCCTGGGCCAAATCTGGTCTTAATTTCACTGCATCATTGAGATACAAGTGCTTTACATCTTTTTGGGCAACCTCTACGTTTGCATGTATTAATACACGAATACATAATGGTAACGCTTCTGGCACATCCATCTCATGTGTACACATAACAGGGACATATTGCCAGCCATCCATCAAGCGTACTGCACGAGCAGGAAATGCTGAGGTAATATCTGGCGTTGTTGAAATGAGGATCGATGCGATATCATCAATGTCCACATTATTTGCTGCCACAACCTCACGCACTAATCTTGCTGTCTCATCCCATACAAGCTCTGGCTTGTCAGATTCAATTGTTATTGCTCCTCTAAGTCCACGAATCATACAAGCACCTCCGCTAATAACTGTCTATATTCAGCATCTATTTCTTGGCATTCTTCTAAATCAATAGCTTTGACAAAAGGCTTTCCAATTTTATCCAAAAGAACAAATTGTAAAATGCCATATTCCGCTTTTTTATCTTTCATTAGGTAGCTAGATAATTGTTCAAATGAATAATCACTCACAGCCTTAAAAGGATAGCCGTTTTTTATCGCAAACTGTAAAAAGGATTGGGTGAACGTTCGATCAAGTTCTCCATATCGTTCACTCAATAGAAGACAATAGACGAGTCCAATCATAACCGCCTCACCATGAGCCACTTTGCCATAACCCGCAGCTGCCTCAATGGCATGTCCATATGTATGGCCTAGGTTTAAAAACTTTCGAACGGATTGCTCTGTTTCGTCCTCAGCAACAATTTGTGCTTTCACTTCAATTCCTTTTTTTAGTTGCTTTGCTAGTTCATTTTGATTAAAATGGATCACCGAATCTCCTGTCATTAATTCCTCCAGCCAGTTCGGGTCAGAAATCATGGCATGCTTAATTAACTCTGCTGTTCCCGAACGTACCTCACGCTCTGATAAACTTTCTAAAAGAGCTGTATCATATATCACGCCTTCTGGCTGATAAAATGCGCCAATCATATTTTTTCCTAGAGGATGATTAATGGCAGTTTTTCCACCAACTGCGGAATCATGCGCTAGAATAGTCGTTGGAATTTGAATAAACGGAATCCCACGCATATAAGTTGCCGCAACAAAACCTGTTAAATCGCCAACTGCTCCTCCTCCAAAAGCAAAAATGAAGGATTTTCTGGAGCATTTTTGCTCTAATAAAAATGTTTGAGCAGCATTGTATTGATCAAAGGTTTTGCACGCTTCTCCACCTGGCAAAATAAAGACCTCAAAGTGGTACGGGAAATTTGCTTTGAAGTACTCTCCCTGTGCTGCCCAAACATTGACATCAGTAAACACAAAGAGCTTATCCGCTTTTTGAAGTTTATCAGCAAATGCCTCCACAGCTTCAGTTAGAAATTGATGCCCAAGAACAACTTCATATTGATGTGATTTTGTTGCTACTGGTACACGCATAACTTAGAACCCCTTTGTATATTGACGATGCTCGTCAATTTGAGCTTGTAATTGTGGTAGTTGATCACTATGGAATTGCTCTAAAATTGCATTCGCTATTTCCCAGGCAATAACATGTTCTGCAACTACAGACGCTGCTGGTACTGCACAGCTATCAGAGCGCTCAACACTCGCTTTAAACGGCTCTTTTGTTTCAATATCTACACTTTGTAATGGTTTATATAAAGTAGGAATTGGCTTCATCACACCACGTACAACAATTGGCATACCTGTTGACATACCGCCTTCTAAGCCACCAAGTCGATTGGTTGCACGAGTATAACCTTCTTCTTCAGACCAGATGATTTCATCGTGTACTTCAGAACCTTTTCGACGTGCCATTTCAAAGCCAAGTCCAAACTCTACTCCTTTAAATGCATTAATAGATAGCATAGCAGCAGCAAGCTTTGCATCCAGCTTACGATCATAATGTACATAAGAACCTACACCTGCTGGCATGCCTTCTACAATGACTTCTACAACACCACCGATCGAATCGCCGGCCTTTTTCGCTTCATCAATTGCCTCAACCATTTTCGCAGAGGCGATTGGATCTACACAGTAGCAAGGATCCGCTTCGACAATTGCACGAATTTCTTTTGTTGTTTTTCCTTCTATTAAAGAAGTATCGGCTTTAATTCCCACTATCTCTGTAACATGTGCAACAATGGAAATGCCTAGTTCATTAAGTAACGCCTTTGCCACAGACCCAACTGCTACTCGTACAGTTGTTTCACGCGCAGAGGAGCGCTCTAATACATTCCTTAAATCACGGTGACCATATTTCATGCCTCCAACTAAATCTGCATGACCTGGACGAGGACGTGAGATTTGACGCTTGATATCTTCAGGATTGATATCATCAGCTAATGGCTCTGCTCCCATAATTTTAGTCCAGTGCTTCCAGTCATCATTTGTGACAACGAGTGCAACAGGAGATCCAAGTGTCTGACCATGACGAACACCAGCTACAATCTCCACTGTATCTGTTTCGATTTGCATGCGGCGCCCACGTCCATGACCTCCTTGGCGACGTTTTAAATCGTGATTAATTTTTTCTGCTGTAATGGGTAAGAGTGACGGTAAACCCTCAATAATTGTCGTTAATTGAGGTCCGTGAGACTCACCTGCTGTTAAGTAACGCATAAACACTTTCTCCCTTCAACTCGCTAAAGTATGTATTTTTCACTATAACATATATTCTTTAAAAAAACAGTCCTTTTACGAATGTCTTTTAAGTAGTTACCATTTTCATAGATCTAAATGTGAATATTCTGAATGAAAGTTATAAAAAACACCTAGCTAAATTTTATAAAAAATACGCCTTTGCTTATGATAAGCGAAAAGCGTATGAATTATCTATGTTTAATGCTTGGTCAACTTTATGTACAATTGTGTTATTTGTACAAAGCTTTTCATCCATATTATTAATTATTTTTGCGATAGAAGAACGTGTCTTCTACATCAAATTCATAACGTGCTGGATTAAAAATTTGCTCTGTCGATCCAACAAATAAAACGCCATCCTTGCGCAGTGCTTTACTAAAATTATTATAAATTTGATCTTTCGCTTCTTCTGTAAAATAAATCATGACATTGCGACAAACAATTAAATCATAATTGCCGTCATAAGAGTCATTCAATAAATTATGTTTCTTAAAGGTTACACAACGCTTAATCTCATCCTTCACGCGATAGAAGGAGCCTTCTTGTTCAAAATACTTTGCTTTAATATCACTTGGGACCTCGGCTAAAGAGCGTTCAGGGTAGACACCTAACTTCGCCTTTTGTATCACATTCTCATCTAAATCAGTGGCAATAATTTGAATTTGAGATAAAGGCACCAATTGAGATAATACCATTACTAAAGAATATGGTTCTTCTCCTGTCGAACAAGCCGCACTCCAAATTTTTAAACGCTTATTAGTTTGTAAAAGTTTCGGAAATATTTTCTTTTGTAATACTTCCCAGCGCTTTCCATTGCGATAAAATTCAGAAACATTGATCGTCATACGATCTAAGAATTCATTCATTAAATCACGATCTTGTTCGAGTGCCTTTAGAAAGTCTACAAAATTACGATAGCCCTTTTTCTCATAAAGAGAGGTTAATCGTCTTTTCATTTGCGCTTCTTTATATAACGCTAAATCTATTCCTGTTTTGCGCTTAATACCTTCTATAAACTGTTCATAATCAGACATATGGTCATCTTCCCCTCTAGCGTCGTATTACCATTATAGCGGAAAAGCCCCAATCCTGAAATAGTCTTTCTCATGTATGCAAATCTACTTTCTTACGTTTTGTTTTTCCTCTAAAAGTAATACTTTCGACTGTTCTAATTCAAGTCTCATTTTTTCTGTTTCAATCGTATAAGTTTCTAACCTAAGCTTTTCTAATTCTACTTCTTTTTCAACAGCCTTCAGTTTTATTTTTTGTTGTCTCGTACGAGCGTCTGTAAAAATTCCAGCTAGAGAAATAATGACGCCCCCAATTATCGCTACAATGGCAATTGACAATCCGTTCACTTCCTTTCGTTATTTTGATTATACGGCAAAATGGAAAAAATAGTTTCATTTTTCAGGAATTTATTCCAATAAAAAATGAAGGTAGTTTTTCACCACCCTCATTCTATCCATTATCGTTAGACTTGTATGCGATACTCTTTTAAATCTTCTCGTAATTTAGCCTTCAAGAATTTACCTACAGACGTTTTTGGTACCTCGTCAATGAAGACAATATCATCAGGAACCCACGATTTATGGAATTGGTGCTGTAGACTCTCTAATAACTCTTCTTTTGTAATCGAACCCTTAAACTCTGGCTTTGCTACGACACAAGCTAATGGTCGCTCCAACCACTTTTCATGTGGAATGGCAATAACAGCTGCCTCAAAGACCTTTGGATGGGACATTAATGCATTTTCAAGCTCTACTGAAGAAATCCATTCGCCACCACTCTTAATTAAATCCTTTGTACGGTCGGTAATTTTTATATAGCCATCTGTTGTCATCACAGCAATATCGCCTGTATAGAGCCAGCCATCTTTAAAGGCCTCTTCCGTTCGTTCATCCTGATAATACTCATTAGCAATCCAAGGTCCTCTAATCGTAAGCTCTCCCATCGTTTTGCCATCCCAAGGCACTTCACCATTTTCATTGACAATCCTTGTATCAATAAGTGGCATCGTCATACCTTGTGTAATCCGAACATTCATTTTTTCATCAGCCGTATAGTCCTGCATATGTGTTAAATACGTGGATAGGCTTACAAGAGGTGAGGTTTCCGTCATACCGTAACCTGTCATGTACGGGATATTAAGTTCTTGCTCAAAGCCTCGGACAAGACCAATTGGTGAAGCAGAACCTCCACAAACAATTAATCGCATAGACGATAGGTCACGAGGATTTTGACGCTGCTCCTGTAGAACGCCCAGCCATATGGTCGGTACACCTGCTGTCAATGTAACTTTATATACATCAAATAATTCTAGCAATAGCTGTGGTGTAAACATAGGTCCCGGTAAGACCTGTGTAGAACCAAATGCGACACTGGCAAATGGTAATCCCCATGCATTCGCATGGAACATTGGCACAACAGGCAACACCACATCCGACTCACAAATTGCAATACTGTCAGCGAGACCAGCTGTTAAACTATGAAGTACAATACTGCGATGTGTATAGACTACTCCCTTTGGCATGCCCGTCGTTGCACTGGTATAGCACATGCCTGCGGGTGTATTTTCATCTAAATCTTCTGGGAATGTAAAATGTTCAGCTGCCTCCGCAAGTAGCGATTCATAGGAAAGAGCATTTGGAATCGGTAAAGTTTCTACTGCAACAGCATCACCCATAATTATATAATGCTTTACCGTTTTCAGCTGAGAGACGATAGGTGCAATTAGTGGCACCAGATTATCATCTATTAATAATATTTCATCCTCGGCATGATTGATGACATAGGCAATATGCTCAGGGGATAATCGAATATTAATCATATGCAATACTGCTCCTGCACATGGTACAGCAAAATAGGCTTCCAAATGGCGATGGTGATTCCAAGCAAATGTGCCCACCTTCATTCCTCGATCCATCCCTAGTTTCGTCAAAGCATCGGCTAATCGGCGAGTCCGTTTGACATATTCTTTATACGTAAATTCGTGAATAGTAGTGGCACTTGTTCGAGAATAGATTTTCTTTGAGTGAAAAAATCGTTCTGCACGATTCAAAAAACTTGTTAATAATAAAGGTGTATCCATCATATGCATGATACCGCTTCCCTTCATCTACGATTTTAGAAACAATCAAAACAAAAACTATTTGAACTAGATTTTGCCGTTACCTCGGTTGCATGCGAATGGCACCATCTAGTCGAATGACCTCTCCATTTAACAAGCCATTGTGGATAATACTTTCAACCAAAAGAGCATATTCCGAAGGTTTACCAAGTCGTTTAGGGAATGGTGTCATTTGAGCAAGAGCTGTTCGTGCAGGCTCAGGTAACGAAGCAAACATTGGTGTTTCAATTAATCCTGGCGCTATGGTCATCACTCGGACACCGATTTCCGCAAGCTCTCTTGCAATTGGCAACGTCATGGCTGCTACGCCACCTTTTGACGCGCTATAAGCAGCTTGTCCGATTTGCCCATCAAATGCAGCCACAGACGCGGTATTAATAATGACGCCACGCTGTCCATCCTCATTTGGCTCATTATGTTGCATTTTTTCTGCCACTAGACGGATGACATTAAACGTGCCAACTAAATTAACAGCAATCACTTTTTCAAATAACGCAAGGGCGTGTATACCACGCTTCGAAATAACTTTACTCGCATCTGCAATGCCAGCACAGTTCACTGCAACATTGATCTTGCCAAAAGCTGCAATAGCCTGCTCAAGGCCAGTCGCCACCTCCTCTTCCTTTGTGACGTCTACTCGTGCATAAAGGACATTTTGACCTAATTCTTCCACTAGAGCTTGTCCACGCTCATCATTGACATCAAAAATAATTGCTTTGCCACCCTGTCCTATTAATTTCCGAACGGTTGCCTCTCCTAAACCAGAGGCACCCCCTGTTACGACTGCCACCACTTCATGTTCCTTCATCAGACATATCCCCTTTTACATTTTTTCAATGATCGTGGCATTGGCCATCCCCATTCCCTCACAAATCGCCAACAAACCGTAACGATAATTCTCTCGCTCCATTCGATAGAGCATGGTCGTTAACAATTTCGTACCTGTTGCCCCTAATGGATGTCCCAGTGCAATGGCTCCACCATCAGGATTGAGCTTCTGTGGGTCTCCTCCTATTTCATGCAGCCATACGAGCGGCACAGGTGCAAAGGCTTCATTTACCTCATATGTGTCGATATCCTCAATGTTGAGCCCTGACCGTTCTAATGCTTTTCTAGTAGCTTCGATTGGCCCTGTCAGCATTAATGTCGGATCAGAGCCCACGACCACTCTTGTCACAATTTTAGCGAGTGGTTGAATGCCTAGTTCTCTCGCTTTATCCAATGCCATTACGACTACAGCTGAGGCCCCATCACTCATTTGGCTCGCATTGCCCGCAGTAATCGCGCCATTCTCTTGAAAGACGGTTTTTAATCCATTTAAAATGTCAACGGTAGTTTCTGCACGAGGACCCTCATCTACCGCAAATGTTGTCACTGAGCCATCCTCTTGTGGAACTTGAATGGGTAGTATTTCAGCTTGGAAATGACCCGCTCTAATGGCGGAAATCGCCCGTTGATGGCTTTGATAAGCATAGCTATTTAGCTGTTCTTTCGATAAAGACCATTGGGAAGCGATTTTCTCTGCTGATAATCCTTGATGGATAATATCATAATTTTCCTGTAAGCGGTTACTAGCATGGGCATGTTGCATGTTTGAGCCCATTGGTACTCTTGACATACTTTCTACCCCACCAGCAATGACAATGTCCATATCCCCGGCTAAAATTGCCTGTGCTGCGAAGTGCACGGCTTGTTGGCTTGAACCACACTGACGATCAATGGTTACACCTGGCACACTATCGGGGAATCCAGCCATTAATAAAGAGGTCCTCGCAATATTTGCCCCTTGTTCAGCTGTTTGCGTCACACACCCCAAAATGACATCGTCTACTTGTTCCTTACCAATGCCTGCACGCTTTACAACCTCCTGTAATACATCAGCTGCTAAATCATCTGCTCGAACTTGACTTAATGCGCCCTTACTTCTTCCTATAGCAGTTCTCACAGCTGCTACAATCACCACTTCTCTCATGTCCATAACCCCTTTTCCTCGTCATCCTCATAGTTTATTGACGAGCCTACTCAACTATTCCTCACTTAATTATCAGAATATTACATTATTTATTGTACATGACTAAGAAGTTTTTAACAATTCTATATGTTTCTAGTAAGAGATTATTCGTCGGCATGATCCCTCTCCTTTTTTGCGCAATAAAAAAGCAATCTCAAAAAATTGAGATTGCTTGATCTATTCGAAATTAAACTAAATCTTCACCGAAGAATAAGCCGATTTCGCGCTCTGCAGATGCAAGAGAGTCAGAACCGTGGATGATGTTGTGAGAAACAGTTGTTGCGTAGTCACCACGGATTGTACCTGGGTTAGATTCTTCAGGTTTCGTTGCACCCATCATTGTACGTGCAAGCTTGATTACGTTCTCGCCTTCCCATACCATAGCGAATACAGGACCAGAAGTGATGAAATCAACTAATTCACCAAAGAATGGACGCTCAGCATGCTCAGCATAGTGCTTTTCTGCTAATTCTTTAGGAATTACCATTAATTTAGCACCTTTCATTACAAAACCGCGACGTTCGAAACGATCAACGATGTCTCCAATTACTTGACGTTCAACGCCGTCAGGCTTAACCATTAAAAAAGTTTGTTCAATTGCCATGTTTAAAACACTCCTTAAATTCGTCTAACAGGTTTTACACCTACCGATAAATATTAACAAAAAATGAGCTTTTGTACAACAAAAAGCTAGAATTTGCGCTTACCCATGAACAATGCTACATCACGTAATTTTTTCTTTACGGGATGTTTTGGTAAAGCATCAATTTCTTGTAAGGCTTTTTTCAAATATTTATCACTCATACGATTAGCTTGCTCAATCGCATGAGATTTACGCACATATTGCAACATATTTTGACGTTCCGATTCTGTTAACGTGCCTGCAAACACTTTAACTAAGTATGGTTGCATCTCCGGATCATCTTTCAACAATAAAATCGGTAAAGTAATATTGCCCTGTAGTAAGTCACTACCTGCTGGCTTCCCTAGTTCTTTATCGGTTGCCATAATATCTAAAACATCATCGATAATTTGGAAGCTCATGCCTACAAAGTAGCCGAAGCGCTTTAAATGCCGAACTGTTTTAGCATCAACCCCCGCTGCCACAGCTCCTAGCTCACAGCTTGAGGAAATAAGTAATGCTGTTTTGCGTTTGATTCTTCTAAAATAATCTTTTAAACCTTGATCTAATCTAAATTTATCTTCAATTTGAATGACTTCACCGTTACAAATCTCCACCATCGTACGGGCTAAAATTTGATGAACAAGTGGGTCTTCTAACTTTGTTATATATTCCAGCGCACGTGCGAAAATAAAATCGCCTGTGTACATTGCTACCCTGTTATTCCACTGTGATTTGACAGTCGGGCGTCCTCTTCGCATATTGGAGTCGTCAATGACATCATCATGTACAAGCGATGCCATATGAATGAGTTCTAAAGGCACTGCTACATCCTTCATCTTCTCAATGTCATAATCACCAAATTTTGCGCCTAGTAACACAAAAATTGGTCTTATCCGTTTGCCACCAGCTTGTAATAAATGGAGAGAAGCATCGTTGATCAAATATGAAGATGAGTCCACCGCTTTTTCTAACTCTTGTTCAATGATTTCGATATCTGATTTCAAATCGGAATAGAGTAGTTTTAACTTCATCTTTTCCACGTGTGAAAACCTTCCCCCATTAACGTATCTTTTTAAAGCCCATATGCATTGCCGCAGCCCCGCCACTGTATGCTTTGTACGTTACTTTTTCTAATCCTGCCTGCTCAAACAATGCCGCTAACCTTTTCATACCTGGGAAATCATTCGCAGATTCCTGAAGCCAAGAATACTCCTTATAGCTTTTCGCAAATATTTTACCAAATATCGGCATTATAAATTTAAAATAAAAACGGAACAGCTGACGATAACCAGGGATTTCAGATTGAGATGTTTCTAAACAAACCACCATTCCACCTGGTTTAACAACACGATGCATTTCCTTCAAAACTTGTAAATAATCAGGTACATTGCGAAGACCAAAGCCGATTGTCACATAATCAAACGTATCATCAGGAAAAGGCAACTCCATCGCATTTCCATGAATGAGTTCAATTTGTGGGTATGGCTCTACCTTTTTTTCGCCAACTTTCAGCATGTTTTGACTAAAGTCAAGCCCTTTTACTTCTCCACTTTCACCAACAGCCTCTGCCAATGCGATTGTCCAGTCTGCGGTGCCACAGCATACATCAAGTGCTTTTGATCCAGGTTTTACAGCCATGTGCTTCATCGTATCGTTACGCCAGCCAACATGCATCTGGAAACTAATTACACCATTCATTTTATCGTAGTTTTCCGAAATACTTTCAAATACTTCGTGAACGTGTTCTTCTTTCGTTTTAGCCATTTTGAAAAACCTCTCTTATCCGTTAGTAGAAGCAATGGATGCCTCTACATGTGCATGTAAAGCTTGTTTGATATCACTTTGTAAAAAGGATGCCTGATTAATGATCTGTGATAGCTCTGTTTTTAAATGCACAATTTTCCCTTGGATGACGCTATTAAAGGTTGCGCCATTACGTCTGACACTTTCTTCTAGTGCCTTACCCATTAAAGACATTTGCCCACGTTGATAAGCTGTCCATTCTTTTTCTAAACGCAAGATTAATAAGCTTTTTTCTATAAGTGGTATATATTCACTGAAAGAATAAAGATCAAAAAATTGAGCAATTAACCCAGATTCTATCGTACTCATCGATGTATACCACTGTTCCATTGTTCGTTGTTTATTTTCATAAACCTTAATTTGATTTTCACATCGTGCCACAATACCTTGTGACAAGTTTCGAATCAATGCAACATTCCCTGACATTGCTAATATTTCATAATAACGACCACTATAAAAATCCCCAGCTAATACGGTAAGCTGCTGTTCTTTTGATGTTGCATCTAATTCTTTTATATGATCGTGAGCCGCTAATGCTGCGTACACTATGCCAACAGTAATTGCAGCCTCTTGTTGCTCTTGTTGCCACTCTTCACCATTCAAAAACGGGATTAACAAATAAAACAGTTGATTTTCATCTAGCACAGGTACACCTGTGTATTTTTGCAAAGTTCTATGACGAACATCCATGAAAATCTCTGTTTTTAACTGTGCAATTGAATTTTGAATGTATGTTGCATTCATAGACCTTACTCCATTTCACTTTCAGATACGTTAGCCCTATACAAGGCCAAACGCTTGCTTACTGAGTCATTATAGCATACGCAACGATGCGGAATAAAAAAAATTTGCTTTCTTCATAGCACAGGCAGTAAAGCTCTCCCATAATTGAATGTTGGAATGCTAACTGCCCATAGACCTTATACTAAGTTTTTCACATCTAGTGTTTTTATATGTGTTGTAGAACGTTGAACAGCATTAAAACCTATCGTCAGAAACAAAATTTCTTATTTTTTCGCTTCGCTATTGATCACGCCATGTGCTGTATGAATTTGCGCTTTACCGCGTATTTTCATGGCAGACGTGTGTTCTGTAAATTGAGCAATCATTACTTCGCCGGCATCTAATTTCTCTGAATGATGGAATTTCGTATCAGTTCCACGTGTTAATCCAATGACATGTACACCATCTTCTTCTGCTTGAATAACAATATAATCTTGTGACATCTTTGTACACTCCTTAAATCCGACAAATTCTTAGTTCATCATAACATAATTAGACACGCAATTTAAGACATTTGAATAAATGATAGTACTTCTCTACGTTTCACTTCATCTTCCTCATAAATACCGCGTGCAACAGATGTCACCGTTTTAGAACCAGGTTTTTTTAATCCACGCATTGTCATACACATATGCTCAGCCTCGATCACAACATAGACACCTTTTGGCGAAAGCATCTCCATTATTGTGTCTGCTACTGAAGAGGTAATACGCTCTTGCAGTTGTGGTCTGCGGGCAATCGTCTCCACTGCACGTCCTAACTTACTCAGCCCAGCAACAACGCCGTCATTTGGTATGTATGCAACATGTGCTTTGCCATAGAAAGGTACTAGATGATGCTCACACATCGAATAAAAAGGTATATCTTTGACAAGCACTAGTTCTTCATGATCCTCATGAAATACCGTTTTAAAATAATCTTTAGCATCCTCATGCAAGCCGCTGAACATTTCGGCATACATTTTTGCTACACGCTTCGGCGTATCCAATAAACCTTCACGATTTACATCTTCACCTACCGCTTCTAAAATCATTTTTACCGCTTCTTCTATTTTTAATAAATCAATATTCGACATCAAAAAACCCTCCTGCATATCAAAACATTACACATTTCCCTATGCATCGTAGCACATCCAAAAGGTAAGCGCAAAATGACTTACCTGATTCATCAGAAATTCGCTTCTAGATAAGAAAATCACTGTATATTATTATGTAAAATTCAAATTTGAAGTTAAAAAGAGCAGCCTTCATGTTCGTTAACATGAAGACTGCTCTATGTAACTACTAGACGTGTATTATTTTACCGCGTCTTTAAGCGCTTTACCTGGTTTGAAAGCAGGCACCTTGCTAGCAGCGATTTCGATTTCTTTACCAGTTTGTGGGTTACGACCTTTACGAGCCGCACGTTCACGTACTTCAAAGTTACCAAAACCAATTAATTGTACTTTGTCACCCTTTGCAAGAGCATCTTGAATTGTATCAAATACAGCTTCAACTGCTTTAGAAGCGTCTTTTTTAGAAAGACCTGCAGCTTCAGCAACAGAGTTTACTAATTCTGTTTTATTCACACCATTCACCTCCTCTCAAAGGGTCATGAACCAATTCTGTAAAAAGAGTAACACATAGAAAACCGCTACGCAACTGTATTCATACATGATTATAACCAAAAAATCAGTTTTTCACCCAAAAAACAAAAATAAAAGGACTTTTCGCATAAAAACGAAAAGCCCTGCGTATATTTTTTGCATTTTTTCTGAATTTTATCACTATAAAATAAATGTTACTAAACCACGATCTCCTTCGTTAACCATACGTTCAATCGTCTGACGCATACGTTTTTTGGCAGTAGATGGAACTGCATCCATTTTATAACGAATTCCCTCTTTTAATACTTCATGCAATGGTGTGCCAAATAATTGTGTATTCCATAAGGCATCACGATCATGTAAATAAGCATGATTTAAATCTTTTAGAAGTTGCTGACTATGGAACTCTGAGCCAATTAACGGTGCAAATTCTGACTCCATATCAACTCGGATAATATGATAGGATGGCGCTTTTGCCTTCATTCGTACGCCGAAGAAATTATTCTGTTTAATGAGCTCTGGGGCTGTTGGCTCAAATTCCTGCATCATTGGCAATGTCACGCCATAGCCTGTCGTATCAGCATCGTGAATAGCACTTTTAAATCGTTTTTGGGCCTCTTTTGCCTCTGCCGCCTCTTTGATAAAGAGTAACCAATCTTTTTTCGTTTCAATTGGTTCTTCTAGCCATTCATTACAAACTGATTTATACAATTCACCCTGTAGGGATACCCGAATTACAGCTGTTCCTACACCTGCATCTACATGAACAACTTCACTTTGGTCAATAAAGTCAATGGCTTTAAAGGCATCTGACGCCTGTTGCACATCTCGAATTTTCATAACAGAAGAAAGGACTTCCTCCATCGAATCAATCAATGCAACATTTAATGGATGTGTAGCATCTAATACATCCAGCCAGTCTGGTTTTTCCACCTCAATGGTACGAATTGGGAATTCAAATAGCGCCTCTTGTAAAATAT
Organism: Lysinibacillus sp. GW823-FHT02G10; assembly: GCF_058797135.1. Taxonomy (NCBI): domain Bacteria; kingdom Bacillati; phylum Bacillota; class Bacilli; order Caryophanales; family Bacillaceae; genus Lysinibacillus; species Lysinibacillus sp. GW823-FHT02G10. Next base: position 413,576 of record NZ_JBXAJI010000001.1, on the reverse strand, counting down.
ATTGAATATCCGTTTCTCTCATTTGATCAATGGACATCGCAATAACAGGGACATTGTAACGTTCAAACAATTCATTGCGAAGCTGAACCGTTTCTTCTCTCGCAGGCATTTGGCAATTGAGTAAGATGACAAATGGTTTGCCGATATCTTTTAATTGCTCTACAATTTCCTCTTCTGCCTTCTCTGCTGCTCGTCGACTGATTCCGTTCACTGTACCATCAGTCGTTACGACAATACCAATATTCGCATGATCGCGAATCACCTTATCTGTGCCAATTTTAGCGGCTTCCTGAAATGGAATTGGCTCCGTATGCCAAGGCGTATGAACAAATTTTGGTCCATTTTCATCCTCATAGCCTTTTGTCCCATCGATAATATAACCAACACAATCTGCTAATCGAATTTGGAATGGCATTTCATCTTCACCGACCACAATACGGGTTGCTTGGGCAGGCACAAACTTCGGCTCAGCAGTCATAATGACTGGCCCCGGAGAACTTTGTGGCAACTCATCTTGTGCTCGCATTCTTTCCGTTTCATCCACAATGTTTGGTAACACGACTGATTCCATTACCTTTTTTACAAATGTTGATTTACCTACACGTACTGGACCGACAACACCAATATAAACATCGCCATTTGTGCGCTCTGCAATTTCTCTAAATACTGCTTCACTCAAGGTTTCTGCCTCCTTTATCTACGCTTTTTCACTATATGCGAGCCTGTAGACAAATATGAAAAAGCCCCTCACAAATGTAAGGAGCTTGTTTGCTATTTCTCTTTTTTCTCGGCGGCTTCTGCCTCTTGTTTTTGTAATTCTTTCGCTTTTTTGACATCCGCATTATACGTTTTCATATCATAGATAGGCTCTCCATTCTCGTCCACTGTATATGGAATAGAATAGGCAGGCACCACTGGAAATTTGTCGACAAGCAGTTGGCGAATATCATCACCTGGCTTTACATTCGGCTTATCCTCTTTTAAAAGCTGGCCTAAATCCACAGCATAGTCTACATGTAATTCACCATCACCAGTCATGAAAAGCGGTAACTCGACGCCAGAATAGGGACTTTTTACAGTTACCTCTGTTTTATAACCCAAATCTTTATAGTTGATCTGATAAACATTATCTGAAATTGACCCTTTTATTGGTAAATACTGTGTAGATAGTTTACGAATACCTATTTCACGTATACGCTCTGCCGCATTTAAATCTACTAATTTGACCGATGCCTCATTTTCAGGGTCCCAAATGATATATTGATATATACCACCTTTTTCATAGGCATTTCCAGGAATTGTCGTCAAATACTTCGGCATAAGTTTTTCAAAATCGATTAAATATTTGATATAGATATCCGTATCTAGCTCGCTATTTTTAATTGGTACTAGTCCACCTGTTGCTTCACGGTATTCATCCACCGCACGTTGAACTGCCGCTAGTTGATCGACATCAGGCGTGACCTTAGCCCTTTTTTCTTCTTCTGGGTATGCACATCCTACTAACAGTATGGCGGTTGCAAATACCAACAGCAAAGCACTTAGTTTTTTCATGTTACTGACACCTCATTATTATTTATGCTGGCCAAGTGGCAACTACAAGTACCATTAAAAATGTGCCAAGTCCAAACAGTATGTATGCACATAAATTTACGACTGTTCGTAAAAATACATTTGAAATCTTATTTCGCGCTAAATAAATTAAGCCGACTGATATAATCATAAATGCGATGCAATAAAACGACACCCACATTACATCAAGCGCAGGCATATGAGCTAACGGGCCCATTTCAAAAAACCACCTTTCTTTGAATGTCAAGACACAATCAAAGTATATTATACTATGTGCTTTTGCTAAAAAGAAATAGTTGTCCCATAACTATCAAGAAATGGACAACTCTTTTAGCTTGTATTTCTATTCAACTAGTGGCACACAATAAGGCGTCTCAACAGATTCGTTGAGACACCTTATTTATGTCCATTTAATGACAAGTCTAATCAAAAAATTAATATTAATGCTTCATATCGTCTATTTCTCGTTTTTTCATACGCATCATTAAGGCATCTACTGCCACTTTCGGTTCAACATCATTAAATAGCACACTATAGAGCTCTGTGGAAATCGGCATGGCGACATCATATTTCTCTGCTAATTGATAGGCTGCCTTCGTGGTACGGACACCTTCTACGACCATGCCCATTTGATCCAGCACTTCTTGTAGCTTCATACCTTGCCCTAACATATTACCTGCACGCCAGTTTCGCGAGTGGACACTTGTACAGGTTACAATTAAGTCCCCCATACCTGTAAGTCCTGAGAACGTAAATGGATTACCACCCATTTTTACACCTAACCGTGAAATTTCTGCAAGACCTCGCGTAATAAGTGCCGCTTTTGCATTGTCTCCATAATTTAAGCCATCAGTAATGCCTGCCGCTAAAGCGATAACGTTTTTCAACGCTCCTCCTATTTCTACACCAATGATATCTTCATTTGTATAGACGCGGAAGAACTGATTCATAAATAAATCCTGTACCTTTTCAGCAGCATCAATATTAGCACAAGCTGCAGTAACCGTTGTAGGATGATGCAGTACCACTTCTTCTGCATGACTTGGCCCAGAAAGAACAACAATTTCTTCCACATACATTGCTGGTAAGCTCTCTGCTAAAATCTCAGATATTCGTTTTAATGAGTCAGGCTCAATTCCTTTCGAAACATGGACAAACAACGCTTTTTTTGTTAATTCAGCCGTTAGTTTCTCGCATACTTCACGAATCGCTTTTGTTGGAACAGCCACAACAATGGTTTCTGCATGAGTAGCTACCTGTGCCATATCACTCGTCGCATGTAAATTTACAGGTAGAATGGTTTCTGGTAAATATTTTTTATTCGTATGCAGTTGATTGATTTCTTCTGCCTGCTCAGCTCTATGTGTCCATACAAGCGTATCATGTCCATTTTCCGCTAGTACCATTGCCAGTGCAGTACCCCATGAGCCTGCCCCTAACACACAAACTTTTTCCATAACAAAATCCTCCCTTTGTTGGGTTGTCTATTAAGTAAGTTCTTTCTTGTAAAAAGACGCCACCCAACAATAATGTCGGGTTGGCGTATTGTATGTCTATAGCTATTGCCTTAAGCACGCGCACGTGTAATTAAACGAATTGGCGTCCCTTCAAAGTCAAATGTTTCGCGGATGCGATTTTCTAAGAAGCGTTCATATGAGAAATGCATAAGCTCTGGTTCATTCACAAAAATAACGAATGTTGGTGGCTTAATCGCTACCTGAGTAGCATAGTAAATACGTAAACGACGACCTTTATCTGTCGGTGCTGGATTACGAGCCACTGAGTCCTCAATCACTTCATTTAAAATAGAGGACTGAATACGCATCGCATGATTCTCGCTGACACGTTGGATAATCGGTAAAATTTGATGCACACGCTGTTTTGTATTCGCCGATACAAAAATAATTGGGGCATAATCTAAAAATAGGAAATGCTCACGAATTTGCTGTGTAAAGACATTCATTGTTTTTTCATCTTTTTCAATGGCATCCCATTTATTCACAACAATGATCACAGCTTTTCCAGCCTCATGTGCATAGCCAGCGATTTTTTTATCTTGCTCCTGAATACCTTCTTCTGCATTCAGCACTACTAAAACAACGTCTGAGCGTTCAATAGCACGTAGCGCACGTAACACAGAATATTTCTCGGTTGTTTCATAGATCTTTCCTTTTTTACGCATACCCGCCGTATCAATAATGACATATTCCTGTCCATCATATGCATAAGGCGTATCAATCGCATCACGTGTTGTCCCTGCAATATTACTAACAATAACACGTTCCTGCCCTAGGAAAGCATTCACTAAAGAGGATTTCCCAACATTCGGGCGACCAATTAAAGAGAATTTAATGACATCATCACCGTATTGTTCTTCATCTTCTTTCGGGAAATGTTTCGCACATTCGTCCAATAAATCCCCTAAACCTAAACCGTGGGAACCTGAAATAGGCCAAGGTTCACCGAAGCCAAGTGCATAAAAATCATAAATCATTTCACGCATATCAGGATTATCAATTTTATTAACCGCTAATACGACTGGTTTTTTTGTTTTGTATAGAATTTTAGCAACTTGCTCATCTGCTGCCGTTACCCCTTCACGACCATTTGTCATGAAAATAATAACGTCTGCTTCATCAATAGCGATTTCAGCTTGTTGACGAATTTGTTCTAAAAACGGCTCGTCTCCAATTTCAATGCCACCTGTATCAATAATATTAAAATCGTGTGTTAACCACTCTGCCGAACTATAAATACGGTCACGTGTTACGCCTGGGATATCCTCCACAATCGAAACACGTTCTCCAACGATACGATTAAAAATCGTCGACTTACCTACGTTCGGACGACCTACGATGGCTACTACTGGTTTCGTCATCTGTACTTCATCCTTCCAACTTCTTGTCTTTCGCTATTATACACGAAAAATGCCATTATATCATATCATATCCATAATGTAGAACGCTATGTATGGTGATAAAAGGTGTTACCTCATTTTTTTAAGCGCTCTATCAGATGTTATAAAGGTTCTATCGCCTTTTTAATTCCTATCCTTTATTTTGAGAATCTTATCCGCTACTTTTAGAGTTTTATCCTTCAATTCAAAGATTTTATCCACTCTTCAATCGCTATTCTTCACTTTCAAAATCCTATCAACCATAAAAATAGCGAGGATACATTTATGCATCCTCGCTTTATACATTATTTAAAGTTTTTTAGTTTATCGCCAATCACATCACCGAATGAGAAGCCTGTATTCTCTTCAGGTAATTCATAGTCGATTACTTCTTCTGCTTCAGGATTTTCTAATAATTCTTTAATGCTAAGGGCTAGACGGCCTTCGTCAGCGTTGACATCAAGAACCTTTACCTGTACTTCTTGTCCCTCTTTTAGTGCTTCATGAGGCGTGTTAATGTGCTTATGCGCAATTTGCGATATATGCACTAAACCTTCAACGCCTGGGAATACTTCCACAAATGCGCCAAATGAAGTAAGTCGCTTCACTCTACCGTCTAAAATAGTGCCTTTAGCGGCACGTTCTTCAATATTAGACCATGGTCCAGGAATTGTTTCCTTAATAGATAAAGAAATACGTTCATTTTCTGGGTCCACTGATAGAACTTTTACTTTTACATCTTGTCCTTCAGCTAAAACCTCACTCACATCACTCACATGCTCATGTGATACTTGCGAGATGTGTACAAGACCATCAATACCACCTAGGTCGATAAATGCACCAAATGACGCGAGACGCTGTACTTTACCATCCAATACATCGCCAGCTTTTATTTGATTAATCACATTTTTCTTTTGTGAAGCTTTCTCTGCTTCAACCACTGCTCGGTGAGATAAAATAAGGCGATTCTTATCCTTATCAAGCTCAACAATTTTAAAGCTTAATGTTTGCCCTTTATAGCCTTCAAAATCATCAACAAAATAGTCCTCTACAAGCGATGCTGGTACAAAGCCACGTACACCTAAATCTACGACAAGACCACCTTTAACAATATCCTTTACTTCCGCTTCAAAGATTTCCTCAGCGGCAAATTGCTGCTCCAGTGTATCCCATGCTTTTAGAGCATCCACTTTACGTTTTGATAGGACAAAGTTTTCTTCTTCAACCTTTGTAATCATCAATTCTAATTCATCTCCAACTGAGATGACATCAGACGCTTTCTCAATGTGTAAGCTTGATAATTCACTAATCGGTACAATACCATCAAACGGAGCACCTGGAATTGATACAGATACTGCCTTTTCATCAACTTGCGCGGCAATGCCTTTGACGATATCACCCTCGTTAAACGTTTGTTCTGCATAGTTCATTTCTTCAGACATATGTAACCCTCCTTCGCATCTTCCCTTACTATTTTATTCGATATTGAAGACAAAGACAAAAATAAATCCTTTAAATTCTAAAAATGTCTGAAATTTTAGGATTTATAGCATTTTTTCTTCTGCTAATTTTAAAATAGCTTGTGCTGCATCATCAATGGACAATGCTGTTGTATCTAAAAAAATCGCATCTTCAGCTTGAATCAGTGGCGATGCTTCACGCTCACTATCCTTTTTATCACGTAGCGCTATTTCTTCCTGAAGTTTTTCAAGAGAGGACTCAATTCCTCTTTTTTGATTATCAATCAAGCGTCGTCTAGCACGCTCCTCTACTGTTGCAGACATGAAAACCTTTAGTTCTGCATCCTTTAAGACATGTGTAGCAATATCGCGGCCATCCATGACAACACCGCCATTAGCTGCAAGTTTTTGCTGTTGAGCAACTAATAGCTCACGAACCTTCGCATGGGCAGCTACTTGTGAGACTGATGAAGTGACCTCATTAGAGCGTATTTCCGCTGACACATTGTGACCATCTAAAAAAACAAGCTGTCCCTGAGGTGATGGTTTTAATTCAATTGTGCTTACTTCAAGCATCTCTGCTAATTTTGCTTCATCATCTAAATGTATGTTTTGTTGCATCGCTTTATACGTAACTGCTCGATACATTGCCCCTGTGTCAATGTAAGTAAAGCCAAGTGCTTCAGCAACAATTTTCGCGATTGTACTTTTGCCAGCACCAGCAGGCCCGTCTATCGCAATTTGAATGTTTTTCTTCATATTCTTCCCTACTTTCTGCACCTCTTATTGTATCATATAACCTCAAAAAAGCCCTCTACTAGGAGAGGGCTTCATCAAAATATTCATAAAGGATTTTAAACATTAAAAGGGTTCATTTCTTTACGTCGATTGACTAATTGACGTTCAAAGCAAAAACGGACAATATGCTGTTGATCGACATCATCTGTATCTGTTAGTTGGATTGTTGCAATGCGTTTATCCTCTTTTTCAAAAATACGTACGATCAGCGCTTCCGTAATGACATACTTGACATCTCCATTGGCAAATGGCAATACAATGGTTAGTTTTACTTCATCACCCTCAGTGAAAGCTACTTGACCTTTCAACATGACTGCTAGGCCTCCTGCACTAATATCCACAGTCACAAGCTGATATTTATAATCTTTCAACTGAATAGCAACGTCTACTTGTGTCTCCACACGAACGTATTCTCGTCGCTGAATTTTTATAAACTCCTCTGGTGTTGGACAATGCAACATAATCATTGGGATATTACCTGCTTTACGGCCAACTACCTCTGTATTAAAGGCAAAGGATTGCTTATCCTCGGTACGAAAAGTTGCTCTAAATTCTGAGCCATCTATTAAAAATGCCGTTTTCTTTGTTGCCATATTAACCGGATAATCAATATATAGAATATTATCTTTTTGCTCTACAACTTTACAGCGGAATTTCTCCAAACGCTCTGTATAAGTTGGTTCAAGTTGTAATTGTGTACCAATTTTTATTTCCATGAGCATCTCCCCGTGCGAAAAATATAGTTTAATTATCTCATGAGAAGCTTATTTTGGCTATAAAAATTGGTAGTATTTTCATGTCAAGTTGATACAGAGCGGAAGCATCATTGATTAAGTTAGATATTCCACTTTTAATACAGTATGGTTTTCCGCATCAATAACAATTCTAAATGTTTCCTGTGTATTACCATCACGCAATGCAATGACCTCATAGCAAAGACGTTGCTCAAATTGTCCATTATCTGTGTAGATATTTTTTACCTCTTGTACTTGGATATCGTCTTGGAAGAACGTTTTCCAATCAATCGGCTTAGCTGTTTGCTTTTTAATATTTTCTTCTTGAATATATTCCATTGCATTTGCACCTAACAGCTCACCTGTATCTTTCGCCACTTTCAATTGAACACCATCAGCGTAGATTAACGCATTATCTCCAGGATGGACACGAGCAAATGTCACATGCCAAGCTTGATGATTTTCTCGTGATTCCACATAGGCTACATCTTTCATGCCTAATTTCTTCACATATTCCTGCGCTTTTTTCATGATTTCCTCTTGTGATAACTTGGCTTCATCCACAGGACGTTCTACTAAATAGGATAATAAATGTCCACCCTTTTCTGTTAAATCAACATAGCCTAATCGAATCCCTTGGTGGAATTGGATATGATAAAAAGGATACGGTGCTGTATCACTACTTTTTGTAACTGTAAATGTAGCATCTTTAATGACTGGGAATAAGTATTTCACTTTTTCTAGTGCTTCTTTTTCGGTAATAACTGCATCCTGTAATGCCTTTAACTCAATTTTTTTCTGCCAATCAGATTCAGATAAAGTTAACGGGAAATCCTTTTCGCCGTAGCCCTTTAATGTATCTTTTACAGTATCAAATTGGCTATTTGGATTTTTATTATCTACTTGCTGTAGCCAAACATCCATTTTCCCATCATGCTTATAGAAATCGACGGTTGCAGCTGTCCATTCATCGGAAAGAGATTGTAAATTCGTTGAAACCTGGGGCATTTTTTCACGCCAAGCTTCATAATCCCCTGTTTTCGCTGTCCTTTTTGCTTCATCGCCAAGTCGCCCTAGATAGTTCATCCATTCACTTGATAGTTCTTGTCCTATTGGAATATTCGCAATTGAAGAACGAACTTCTGAGCTTAAACGCCAAACCGAATCTAGTTCATTGTGAATCGCCTGCTCGTCTTGAAACAACAGGGATTGTGATACTGAGCGTTGAAGATGGGAAAGTTTTTCAGATGCATCCGTTAACTTATCTGTATATTGTGCTAGCACGGTACGTTGTAAATCTTCTTTATCTCCATGTAAATCAATGCTGTATGCCCCTAACCCAATAACGGCAATCGTTAAGACCACGAGCCAAGTTTTCATCTAGGTTCCTCCTTTCTATGAACAGAAAATATGCTCTCCAATTTGTTTGATTTGTGGACGTGACCAAATCCATTTGCTCGTTGCAGTTTTTGGATTGAAATAATACAATGCATTTTCAGAAGGGTCCCAGCCGTTCATGGCATCAATAACCGCTTCTTTCGCTCGCTCATTTGGCTCAAGCCAAATTTGCCCATCTGCAACGGCCGTAAATGCTAACGGTTGGAAAATGATACCTGAAATAGTATTCGGGAAATCTGGGCTTTCCAAACGATTTAAAATAACTGCGGCAACCGCTACTTGTCCTTCATATGGTTCTCCCCTTGCCTCTCCATATACCGCATTCGCCATTAGCTGTAAATCACGCTCTGTATATTTGGGAGGAACTTGTGTCTGTGTTCCATTATTATTACTACTTCCACTACTATTGCTACTGCCACCACTAGTATTCTTTTTCACTTGCTGATCAAGTGGCTGCCCACCATAATAAGTAAATTGATTTCCTGCATTTAATTGAGCTTTCACCCATTTTTCGTCATAATCTGAATTGCCCGTTAACGCTTTCTTTGTCTTATCGCCTGCAATTCCGTCTACTGGTAACCCATAATTTTCTTGGAAATTACGTAAAGCCCAGTATGTGTTGTAGCCAAATTTGCCATCAATTTTACTCTTATAAAAACCTAAGTATTGTAGCCTCGCTTGCAATTCAACGACATCATCTCCATAGGCACCCCGAGTAATTTGCTGATCGCTAAATGCATTCGCATCATTTTGAGGAATCGCAATTATACTAATTCCTAATATTAAAGCAAAAAGTATGCTTACTAAACGCACTTTTATCACTCCTTTTTTTTATAGCTTGAAACAAAAGGAGTATTTTATACATGATAAAAATGAAATAAAGCGTAGAAATCTTTGACGATTTCTACGCTTTATATTTTCTTTTGCATATGAAGATGCTGCACCAGATGATAATGTGCAAGCTTCACTTTACGCAAGCCAAACCACCATAAAAACAACATAAAAGGAATCATTAAATAAACCCAGTGACCTTTGAATGATAATATTGTATTGTATAGAATGTGAAGTACGACTGGTGCACAAAGCGCCATAGCAATCATCTCTTTTGTCTTAACAAGTTTCGAAAACTTAGCCCGTCCATAATAATAGCCCATTACGACACCGAACAAAGCATGACTCGATACTGGTAATAAGGCTCGCATAAATGCCGTGTCTAAGCCAAATGAAAGTAAATAAAGAACATTTTCAATCGTAGCAAAGCCAAGTGAAATGCTTGCCCCGTACAATATACCATCGTAAGGGTCATCAAATTCTATATGATTATAGATGGCAATTAATAGCACAAACCATTTAAAAAATTCTTCAATGACACTTGAAAATAGTACGTCTTGAAGATAAAGATATCGAAAAACCCCTTCCTCTGTTAATACATACTGTAAAAACATGATTGGGAACGTTAAAAATGCGCCGTATAAAAACGTTTGTAGTAAAGTTCTTCTTGGCTCCGTAGCCATCTGATTGCGCAAATAGAAATAACTAAAAAGCGCTAGACCGGGAGCAATGGCAGCAGATAATAAAATGATCATGATGCCGGCTCCTTTCAACAATAGACTGCTATTATTATACCATGTAATGACAAAAAAACTTTTTAAAAGGAGATTTATTTTTTATGAAAAAAACAATTTTATTAATTCATACTGGCGGCACAATCTCCATGGCGATGAGTGCTGAAGGAGCGGTCATGCCTAATAAGGAAAATCCTCTAATGAAGGAAAGTAATAAACTGGCTTCACTAGCAAGCATTATCGAAATAGAAGCTTTTAACCTTCCTTCTCCACATATTACACCGAAAGAGATGCTTTTATTGCGTAACTTGATTTTGGAACAAATTGACGCACAGCCAATTGACGGTGTGGTCATCACACACGGTACGGATACATTGGAAGAAACCGCCTATTTCTTAGAGCTAACTACGAACTTAGCCATTCCGATTGTGCTAACAGGAGCAATGCGTTCATCTAACGAACTTGGAGCAGATGGGATTTATAATTTAGTAGAAGCAGTCCGAGTAGCTGTTGATGAAGAAGCACGTGATAAAGGTGTGCTTGTTGTGATGAATGATGAGGTTCATCTTGCTGTAAATACAACAAAAACAAGCACAAGTTCAGTAAATACTTTCCAATCTCCACAATATGGACCGATTGGCCTTATTACAAAATCCCGAATCTTATTCCATCACGCACCAATTCGTCGACAATATGTAGATGTTAACAATTTACCTAAGCGTGTCGCAATGCTAAAAGTGTACGCTGGAATGGAAGAAGATTTATTGGATGTCGTGCTTGCATGTAAATATGATGGTGTTGTGCTAGAAGGACTAGGTCAAGGGAATGTCCCGCCATCTGTTGTAAAGGGAATTGAAAGCCTTATACAACGAGACATCCCAGTTGTACTTGTTTCCCGCTGCTTTAATGGAATTGCAGAAGGTGTTTATGGCTATATGGGCGGCGGTAAAATGCTAGAAGACTTAGGCGCCATATTCGCCACAGGTATTAATGGTCAAAAGGCACGCTTAAAATTATTAATAGGCCTTAACACAACTGGCTCGCCTTTAAATTTAAAGGACTTTTTCTTGTAACGCTAAAGTCTCGATCACCTGTTCATAATAGCCCAGTATTTCGCTAAGTCGAGCCAAAGCTTCATCAAAATCTGGCTGTATCACAGAAAATTGAATGAAATTCTTTTGGCGTAAATACTGGCTTTCACCATGAACGAATAGCCCGTTTAATGCTAAATCAATAAGTAGGTTGGCATAATTATTAGGCAATTGAACCGTTATCAACATCGGATATTGAGTAGTTGGATATTGAAATTGCATGATTGGTAGCTGCAGCAGTGATTGAAAGCGTTGCTGTAGCTGCTCATAACGTGCTGGATAGGCTTGCAATGCAGTCTCCACATTGCTCAGTAATACAGCAGGTAATGTAAATGGTATGACACCTTGCTGATAATTTGCTAAATCAAGATAAGCGGGTAGATCGGCAGATGGGGGTGCAAGTGATTGCGAAAATACAAATGCTAGCCCACTTAACGCACCAATGGCCTTACCACTCACAGCCGTAGCTAAATAGCAGTCCTGTAAAGAGAACGGCATGGCACCGAACGAACTAATACAATCTATACATAACTTTACATTGTATTGTTTAGCAAGCTTTTTAAGAATATCTAAGTTATTACAAGTTCCCGTGGAAGTCTCACCATGTACTGCCAACATCCACTGATAAGACCCCGTCTCAAGCTGTGAAGCCAGTTCTTTGTCATCAAATACTGTTCCCCATTCTTTTTCTACCACATCATAATGTAATGACCAACGAGCGGCTTGCTTCTGTAAACGTTCACCGAATTCTCCATTTGTGAGAATAAGCCCTTTTCCTAATTGCTGTGCCTTTAGTTGTGCAAGCATTACTTCATTTGCTAGCGTTCCCGTTCCTACGATTACACCAACATGATTGGACTTCGATAAATGCAGTAACCTCTTCTGCACTCGTTCATAAAGCGCATAAAAAGGTAATGAACGATGTGATAAATCTGAATGAGCAATTGTCTCTAATTGCCTCACCGGCCCAGGATAAAATGTAGAGGGTTCCGTCGTTAGTCTATGTTGTAATGATTGTTCAAATTCATGTCTAGTGAGCACCATCGGTAAAAACATCGCACCCTCTTCCCCGACAGCTGGTGCAAACTGCTTAAAACCCATCTGCTTATATAGTTTTTCCTCTCTCGTTGTACCTGAAATCACTGCAGCAGAATAGCCTTTTTCGTAGGCAAATGTAGTTAAGGCCTGAGTAAGCTTCAATAGAACTCGACCCGTTCGATAACCTTTCTTCACGGAAAGCAAACGAATTTCACAAAGCTTCTCACAATTTTCCTTCGATAAATACTGCTCGACCTTACCAATCTTTTCATCAATAGAAAATGGTCGTTGATCTCTAAACGCCACCATGCCAATTAATTCTGTTTGCTTATAAACAACGACATAGGTATTCTCCTGATGAAATCGATCTACTTTTTTTCGCGATGCATTTACCTCATGCTGAGGAATTTCTTCTACAAATGTTTCATAATTCAATCGAGCAATCGCCTCAAATTCTTCATTTGTCTTGGCAATTTTACACCAATACATTTCCTTCACTTCCCTCTTTTCAATGATTCCTGAATATTAGACATATGCTTAATAAGCATACACACGATTGCCATGATTAAAAGTCCATATGGCTCTAATTTCCCTGCTTGTATAATTGCGGCTATATAAAAAGCAAAGCCCCCAACCATGCCAAGTGTCAGACTTCTAGTAAATGCAGATATAAGTGCTGTACCAATAATCATCCATAAAAAAAGACTTGGCGATAAGGCGAGACCCACACCAATAAAAGTAGCTACACCTTTCCCTCCATTCCATTTCAGCCAAATCGGAAATAGATGCCCTATTATCACCCATGCAGCTCCGCCAATAAGGACCCATTCATCCAATTGCCACATGCGTCCTAATCCGACAACAAGTACACCTTTTAATGTATCGCCAAGAAGAGTCAAAATAAACGCTGTTTTCCCAATCACACTTCCCGCATTACGCGCGCCTAAATTTTTACTACGCTCTTCCTGCAAATTTACACCGTATATCTTACCAACGAAATAAGCCGTCAAGATGTTTCCTATTAAATAACTCAAGAGCCAATACAAGCCAATCATTGAGCTGCCTCCTTGCTAAAAAGGCTGTATAAGCTACATGCCTATACAGCCTCGATCGTTATTTTTTTCTCTGCTCAATAGTTCGAGCGATACATTCGCCATGGAAACGACCATTTTCAATAAAAATTTCATTGGCATTATTTCCTGCTGCAATAACACCTGCAATGAATAGTCCTTCAACATTGGTTTCCATCGTTTCAGGCGTAACATAAGGACGACCCGTTTCTTCCTCTATGTCCACTCCCATCGCTTTAATAAAGGAGTGATCAGGATGATAGCCAGTCATAGCAAAAACGAAATCATTTTTTACTATTTTCTCTTGGCCCTCTACTTCTAAAACAACTTCGTGCTCACGTATTTCCAATACATTTGTATTAAAAAGCATGTCAACTTCTCCAGTTTTGACTACCCCTTCAAATTCGGGTAATACCCATGGCTTGATGCTTGGAGAGTATTCGCTGCCACGATAGGCTACGGTTACACGAGCCCCGGCTTTATTTAATTCTAACGCGGCATCTATCGCTGAATTTTTGCCGCCTATAACTAGAACATCCGTATCAAAAAATTCATGGCCCTCTTTAAAGTAATGGAAAACTTTAGGTAACTGCTCACCATGGATATTTAAATAATTCGGATGATCATAATAACCTGTTGCAATGACAACATAGGGCGTTTCATATATTTCCTTATCGGAGGTAACCGTGAACAAATCATTATTTTTTACAACACTTTGTACTTTTTCGAAGCGATTAACTTGTATATTTTTTAAACGGACGACCTCTCGATAGTAGACAAGGGCTTGATTGCGTTTCGGCTTACGTCCTTCAATAATAAATGGTACATCACCAATAGCTAACCGTTCACTCGTACTAAAAAATGTTTGATGTGTAGGGTAATGATAGATGGCATTGACGATATTTCCTTTTTCAATCACAATAGGTTGTAAACCAATATTTTGCAAAGCTATTGCTGCTGCTAAGCCGCATGGGCCTCCTCCAACAATAATTGCATCTGCTTGCTGCATTTCTTGACACTCCAATCGAATTTGAACAGCAAAAATTGCTGCTCCATGCTTTCACATTATCATAGAATAGACGATACCTTTTTATTATACGCCTTCTCACACGATTTGGTTGTTTATTTACTCGAAATATCAATGTCAATTATATGACATTGGGGCTTTGCACCAAATCGAAAAGGTACTAATGTCGTCCCATAGCCATTGCTTACTAAAGTCATGACACCATCACGCTGACGATAGGAACCATTTGGATGAACACCATATGGACCGAATCTGATTTGCCCTCCGTGTAAATGTCCCCCCATCATTAAATCCGCACGATATTTAGCCCGAACTTTCGCAAAAACCTCTGGATTATGGGCGATAAAAACAACTAAATCCTGATCTCCTATCTTTGCAAAAGCTTTTTCAAAACTATATTCTTTAACAGTTGTATCCTCAATAGCACTTAACCAAAAGCTATTTTTAAGCGGAAGCTGTACGGCATCATTGACAATAATTTGAACATGGTATGCCTGTAAAATGTCCTTCAGTCTTTCTTCCCCAATTTCTCTGTCATTATTGCCCCAAATAAAATAGGTTGGTCCAAGGGACGTTAATAATGATAAATTTTCATGAATACGATCAATCGGTGTACGGCTATCCGCAAAATCACCGCCAATAATTACTGCATCAAAATGATGTCCCTGTAACTGTGCAATCATTTTCTTACTTATTTTACGTAAATGAACATCTGAAATAAAAAATAATCGTACCTTCTCCTGTTCACCCTGTAATGAAAGCTGGTGAGACAATACATTATTTTCATGTGCCACCTTCCACATATAAAGTGGAGGGGCGATGACTACCAAAAGAAATAGCCCTAAATATAGCATTTTCTCACTTCTCCTTACGACAGCAAAAAGGCGATTCTTCTTAAAAAACGAATCGCCTTTTTGCTAAATCAGACGTACGTTTTGGTGTGAACGTTTGTCTGTAATTTTATACTAGAAAACCTATATAACGATAAAAAAATTCTATTAAGGTAACTTAATGACTTGCCCAACCATTACAGTATTAGAGGACATCCCATTAGCAGCACGAATTTTAGCTAAAGTCGCTTCACTGCCATCGCCATAGTGATTTAATGCAATTCGGTATAAGTTCTCATTTGCTTTTACAGTATGTGTCGTTGCTTTAGCATTTTGTTTTGCTTCTTCCGCTTTTCTAGCCTCTTCTGCTTTTCTTGCTGCCTCTGCTTGTTGTTGAGCTATTCTTGCTTCTTCAGCTTTTCGAGCTTCTTCGGCTTTTTTTGCTGCCTCTGCCTTTTTCGCTTCTTGAGCCTTTTTCGCTTCTTCAGCAGCTTTTTGCTCCGCTGCTAACTTATCAGCATCTTTTTGAGATTGCTCTTGAGCCTTCTTATCTCCCTGAGCGTCTTGACCCTTATCATCTTTTTCCTTATCTTTATCTGACGCAGATGCTTCTGAAGGATCTAATTCGACAACCTGTTCAGCTGTATCCTTTTCGGCTTGTTCAATCGTTTTTCCTGGTTCATAAAATTTCCAAAAATAAATAAGAATTGTTAATGGTATCAAGATAAAAATAACAAACAGAATCGTCATTAACGGTGTCTTACGTTTCGAATTTTTTGGCTTTTTGTTTTTATTACCGTTTTTATTCATTCTGGAAACTCTTGATAAGGATTGCTGTTCTTTTTGCTCATCTTCAAACGATTGACGATGCTCTTCTATTTTATCGCGATAATCTTCTTTATTCATTCGCCTTTCCCCCAACCTTACTACGCTTTCTATCATCTCTATTATGACGAATTTTACGAAAAAAGTAAATGACCGTCAGTTTTAGTCTAATTACCCATTAATAGTTGTTGCAATCGACTTTCCCACGTTGCCATTTCTACTTTCTTTTTCTCTTTTAAGCGTACTTTCTTGATTACATCATAATGGATTCCACAATTTTCACAACAGTTTTCCGGCTTTTTCTGCAATTTTTGCCCAAAATACCCGACTAAATGTTCACGAATACAGTCTTTTGTCTGTATGATTTGAAGCATTTCATTCACTGCATTGTATTTCTCTAGTGCTAAATGATTTAATCGGACCTTCACTTGTTCCGAAGACTCTCGTTGCAGCCAATAGTCTAACACACGGAAGGCTGTCTCACTTAACTCCCCATTTTTCAGCATTTGGATGGGCTGTATTTGCTGAGATAGCAGCTCCTGGTAGCGGTCAACATGATGTAAAGTTGGTAAATCGCCTGTCACAACAAATTTAGCCAGCTCCTCATCACCTTCAGCATACAGTAATATAGCAAGTGCAGAGTGACCATCCCGCCCTGCACGTCCAATCTCCTGCATATAATTCGCTATATTGGCAGGCATTGATTCATGAATGACCTGCCGTATATCAAGCTTATTAATGCCCATACCAAAAGCGTTTGTTGCAACAATCCAATCAAGTTCACCAGCTATAAATTGCTGTTGAATAAATTGCCGGTCCTCCACCCCATAGCCAGCATGATATGCAGCAACACGAACGCCCTCTTGTAATAAGGCTTCGCTATATTGTTGCGCACGTTTACGTGAGGAAACATATAAAATACCAGGTCCTGCCGTTTCCGTAACATGGTGCATGAGCCATCTAGCTTTATCAGCCTTATCCTCCACTACTACACGACCTAAATGAATATTCGGGCGGTCAACATTATACATAAACTCGAATGGTGCTTTGAGAGATAAAGTTTCCCGTATATCTCGAACAACCTTCTTTGTTGCCGTAGCAGATAATGCCAAAATTGGCGGACGATTTTCTCTCGATAGCCAGTCACCTATTCGTAAATAATCTGGTCGAAAATCAAAGCCCCATTGTGAGATACAATGTGCCTCATCTACTACGATTAAACCTAGCTTCATCTGCGCCAGTTTCTCTTGTACCTGTTGCTGGAGCAGCATCTCTGGGGAAGTAAAAATAAAACGATATTGCTCTAAAAAATGTAATACATAACGTTTCTCTGTTAGTGATAAAAAGGAATTTAAAGCTACCACCCTCTTTTCCCCAAAACGCTTCAGCTCTTCTACTTGATCCTGCATTAATGACAGTAAGGGTGAAACAATTAGTACAGGTTTCTCTAATGTATAGGCTGGTAGCTGGTAGCAGAGTGATTTTCCCATTCCTGTTGGCAATAAGGCAATAACATCTTGTTCTTGTAGTAATGCCTCAATGACTTCTTTCTGTCCTGGCCGAAATGATGAATAACCAAAATGCTTATGCAATAATTGTTCAAGTTCCATTTATACTTCTCCTTTCGCAAGGACAAGCCTTAATTGAAAATAACTCATATCGTTTAAAGCTTCATGTAATATTTTCAATTTTTTTGTTTGATACTGCTTCGATGCCTGCCACACTTTTTGGGCTTCATCATAGGAGACGAATGGGCCAATAGAAAAGTTCGGTTCATACATAGCTAATTCCACAAAATGATCCTCAATTGTACTTTGTTTTAGTTTTCTCATTTGAACAATTTGCTCCATCGAATAACCTTGTTCATATAATTGTGCGGTTTGTTTTGCAGAATCTGTTAGCAATATTTTAACTTTTAATCCTTCTGCCACATGCCCTAGCAATGGGTAATCATCTATTTTTTGATGCACTTCATTTAATAATATATGTAGGGTTTCAATAAAAGCTAATTGACTATCCAGTACAGTTTCCTTCCGTTCATCTGCAAGCTGTTGCCACGTCCATCCTGGTAATTGATAACCACTTAAACGATACAGAACAAGCTGTTTGCTTGCATCTGACACAGGGAGAATAGTTAGCACATGATTACATTCTGTCAATAATTGCTGCTGTAAATGACCTTCCTTATAATGATGTGCCTGTAAAAAAGTTCGCACCCACGCTTGAATCATTGTATCTCTACTAATCGGTGAAAAGGTACGAACGGCTGCGGCTTGATGTGACAAACTTTGTACAATGAGAGAGAGCCTCGCAAAAAACACATGCTCATTTCCCCGATAGTGCCAACCATCAAAGAAAAAGGTTGGCGTTTGTTGTGCACGTTGTAATCCTAGCGTTTCCATGTAAAAATGACCAGATTCCTGCACATTTAACCAACTATTCTGCATAAATAAGTTTACAGCCTCATCAAATGTAGTACGAGATAGTTTTGGCAAGAGGCCAAAATATTGATGCAGTTGAAAAAGACCAATATCTTGAATTGTCTGGCCTGAACGCTTCCCTCTTAGGACATGATAGGCAGCCGAAATCGTCCGCTCTTTATTGAGTTTTTGAAAGATTTGCAATAAAATTTGATGAAACATTGACGCAAATTCCTCCAATTTAATAGTATTTAAGTTGAAATGTAAGATAAACATCTTTAAAATGAGTATGAAGCTTTGTAGGAACATCGTTAAAGGAGAGAATAAAATGGCTAAATACACAATAGTTGATAAAGATACATGCATCGCTTGTGGCGCATGTGGAGCCGCAGCGCCAGACATTTATGATTATGATGATGAAGGCATTGCCTTCGTTATTTTAGATGATAACATGGGAACTGCTGAAGTTCCAGAGGATCTATTGGAAGATATGCAAGACGCTTTTGAAGGTTGTCCAACAGACTCTATCAAAGTAGCAGATGAAACATTCGATGGTGACTCATTAAAATTTGAATAGTCTTCCGTTGATGTATATCTTAAAAGGCATCCTTCAGGGGATGCCTTCTTATTGATTAAAATATTGGCTATCTTTTGCATCAAGATAATAGGCATATGGTCCATTGCTATACATACCAATCTATTGGAGGAATGTGAATGTTTGAGCAGTTACAAGTTGAGCATAGTTTATTTTATATTGATCAAGACCATATGAATAGATTTAAAAATCTTGCTGCAAAGTGGCAATCAATATTTCCAGATGTTTGTGCGAAATGTTTGAATACTGTGGACGCATGGGCAAACGTGTTAAATAACTGGGTTTTCTTAAAATCGCAGCAGACCGATGAGCTCATTCTAAATCCTTCTAAAGCCATCTATTATTCCATCAATACATTCTTATTAGATGAGCTCCAAAAAATTCAAATAATTCAGAAAGTAAAAGAATGTGAGAATGATGATTTTCAGTATTTTGCGGCCTTCCACTTAGGAAATGCCATCGATTTATGGGTGTACGATACACTTGAAAAAAGTGCAGAATCTGATTTGTTAAAACCACAAAATCGAATACCTTATTATCTTGCCTTTTTAGACGATGATTTTCAAACAGACAATGCTTTATTCCATAAAAATCAAACAAGAGCAATCAAAATATTGGCACAGGTCATTCGGTCACAAAATTGCTTTAGAATCACTGTCAGTAGTGCTGTTAATCGAGCAGTAGATATGTATGATCATTATGTAACAAAATAAAATAGCACACTTTTTAATTCGTCTCTACTGTAAAGAGATGAATTTTTTTTGCTCTCTCAACTACTTCTCTTTTCATCTTGTTATTGCAACGTTATTTTATGTATGATAAGATTTTAGTAGTTGGTACTAATAACAGATATTATCTCACAAAGGAGTTCTTCATAATGATGGATAATTTATTACAATTAAAAGATAAGAACATTGTTGTCATGGGCGTAGCAAATGATCGCAGTATTGCTTGGGGCATTGCTAAACGTTTATTTGACGTTGGTGCAAATGTCATCTTCACGTATCGTCAAGAACGTTCATTAAAAAAATTACAAAAACAATTAGAAAATATCGGACAATCCGATTCTCTTGTTGTTCAATGTGATGTGAATAGTGACGACAGCACAAAAGCAGCTTTTGAAGAAATCGGCTCAAAGGTTGGTGTTATTCATGGGATTGTACATTCAGTGGCTTTTGCGCATGCAGAAGATTTACACAACCGCTTCCTTGAAACAACTCGAGAAGGCTATGCATTCGCACAAGATACAAGTGCCTATTCACTTATTTCCACTGCAAAAGCAGCTCATCCATACATGACAGAGGGTGGCTCTATCGTTACAATGAGTTACTTAGGTGCAGAACGAGTACTTGATGGCTACAATGTGATGGGCGTTGCAAAAGCTGCGTTAGAGGCTTCTATGCGCTATCTTGCTGCTGATATTGGCCAAGATAATATTCGCGTCAATGCTATCTCAGCTGGTGCTATTCGTACACTCGCTGCAAAAGGTGTTCCTTCTTTTAACACAATCTTACACAAAATTGAAGAAACAGCTCCTTTAAAACGTAATGTTCAACAAGACGAAGTAGCAGATATGACGATTGTTATGCTATCTCACCTATCACGTGGTGTGACTGGTGAGACGATCTACATCGACGCTGGCTACAATATTATGGGTTAACAATAAAGAAGTATGGGAGGATGTATTATCCTTCCATACTTCTTTTTGTTGTTTATAGCATTGTCCATAAACTTTGGATCAACAAAATTAAGCCTGCTGCTACTAATAGAAAATAAATTAAGATTTTAAACAATTTTTGATTTAATCGAGTAAATAGCATTTGTCCAAAAATAAGTCCTAAGAAAACAATTGGCAAAGCATACATACTATATATCCAAACCATTTTACTTGTACCCTCAAAAATGACTTGAGAAAGTAAGCTAATTAGATAGATAAATATATAGTAGGCTAGTGAAACAGCTCTAATGGTTTCTTTATTTCTATGTGTGCTCGCAAAATAGAGCAACAGTGGTGGTCCAGCCATCCCAATACTTGTTGTGAACATACCTGATATAAAACCAACGCCATAATCTCTACTCCTTGTTTGTTGAATAGAGAGATTTTTAATCAATAGAATCGTAAGCCCTATAAGAAGGATAGCGATGAGCAGCTTAAATGTCGTCACATCGACTAAGGCAAATAGTATACTACCAAAAGGAGCACCTGCAACACTACCGATCATCACCTTTTTAAGCAACGCTACATCAATATCATGTCTCACCTTCCATATGAGAGAAAACGAAATAACAAGGGACAGTATTATATTTATTTGCATCGCCTCTTGTGGTGTAAAAAGCAACAGTAAAAAAGGCGTAGCCATAACGGAAAAACCAAAACCTGTACTGGTTTGTAAAATAGAAGCTGCTAGGATAATGAAAAAATAGAAAAGTAATTCCTGCAAAATGACACCTCACATCATGTTGTGATACGTTGTCTAACAATGAATCTTTTTAATAAAAATGATAGGACACAAGCAATGAATAAAAACAGAGCGATCATCACTATAACACCCATCCACCCATATTTCATCCAAAAAACGCCTCCTACTGTTCCTCCAACACTTGAACCAAAATAATAGAAAAATAAATAGAGAGAAGATGCTTGTGCTTTATCGTGGGATGCTCGTTTGCTCACCCAGCCACTTGCGATTGAATGAGCTGCAAAAAAGCCAAAGGTAAAAACTGTTATCCCTATAATCTTTAAAGTAAGGAGCCCATTGAGCGTTACTATAGCTCCAGCTAACATAATAGCAATGGCCAGTAAGAGCATTCGTTGGCGACCATAACGATCGGCTAAACTGCCAAACCATGCCGAGCTAAATGTCCCAACTAAATAAATGACAAATATCCAACCTACAATTGTGGCACTTAAATTATAGGGAGGTGCCATTAGTTTAAAGCCAATATAATTATAAAGTGTGACAAAGCTTCCCATTAAAAGAAACCCCATCCCATAAAGACACAGCATAGAAGGATCTCTTAAATGTTGCAGTAGGGTTTTGGTCAATGCTTTTAATTGTAAAGGTCGCGCGCTGAAATGTTTGGAGCTTGGTAACATCCAGACAAACAATAAACTAACTAGCAGGCTGATTCCTCCTAGTACCATCATGCCTGTATGCCAGTTATAATGGTCCGTTAAGGTACCAATAATAACTCGTCCACTAAGTCCCCCTACTGAATTACCGCTAATATATAAGCCCATGGCAAACCCTAAGCTTGCTGGTTCCATCTCTTCTCCCAAATAAGCCATAGCGATTGCTGGTAAACCTGCAAAAACGATGCCTTGTACAACACGTAAAACTAAAATTGTTTCAAAGTTAGGTGAAAATGCAAGAGCTAGTGTCAGGACAGAAGCTGCAAAAATAGAAATCGTCATCAATGATTTTCTTCCCCATGCTTCTGATAACGAACTGACAATTATTAAACTCACCGCTAATGCAAAGGTAGTTACTGAAAGAGATAAACTTGCTACAGCTGGTGAGACGTGAAATGCTTCTGAAAATGTTGGTAGTAATGGCTGCGTTACATATAGGTTAGCAAACGTAATAAAGCCTGCTAAAAATAAGGCCCAATTCGCTTTATGAAACGCCCTCGTACCCTTTTGTATATAGTCCATGAAACTCTCTCCTTAACTTCTTCCACATGCTACTATTATTCTAATACAATATTTCGCAAAACACACGTCTCCTTGTCAAAAAATAGACAAAAAGGCCTTCATTTTCACCGCTGCAAAAAAATAATAATTGACAAATAAAAGCACTTCGGATTTGTATGTTCTTCTTTTAATAAAAAATATAAATAGCTATTTTGACTTGGCAAATATTGTGCTACAGTAAAAGTAATCATCTAGAACCATTGTCACAATGAAGACAGATGACACAACCATTTTCATTGACGAGACTTGGAGGAATTTTTATGAAAATTATTGAAGCTTTAGCCCTCGCAACACCTTATATTCATCTAGCATTAAAACAAGAAGCCATTGTAGCTGTTGTTGAAAAGGAAAATGAAACAGTCGTTAAATACTTAGCAGGTAAACGTGTGGATTCCGGCTACCATGATGGACAAAAAGTTAACGCCAATGACCAAAATGTTTTCATCGCCTTTAATGGACAAAATGCAGATGTGGTGATACCAGAGGATGTTTACGGTGTAGCAATCAATGCTTTTTCATTCCCCATTCGTGAAAATGGTCAAGTAGTAGGTGCATTAGCTTTTGGCTTACCAATAGATAATGAGCTCAAACTTGAAGATTATATGGCTACGATGGATAAGATCGTCAACAGTCTACAGGATAAAGTACATACAATCGCTTCCCATTCTGAGGAATTAGCGGCCACTAGTGAGGAAATTAATAAGCAGGCACAGCATGCCCTAGAGGACTCTGAAAAAACAAATGCCGTGACAGATTTAATTAAAAGTATATCTCGCCAAACTAATTTACTAGGTTTAAACGCATCCATCGAGGCTGCACGTGCTGGACAGCACGGCGCTGGCTTTAATATTGTGGCACAGGAAGTTCGAAAGCTGTCCTTTGAGACGTCTAGTGCTACCGAAAATATAGAATCATCATTACGGAATATCAATAGAAATCTAGATAATCTAAAGCAAAATATGGGACAAATCAATGATGCAACAAATGAGCAAGCACAGCTCGTACAGGATTTCAGCGAAATTATAGAAGAATTAACTTTACTTAGCCGAGAAATGAAAGGCTTTATGCACAATGCGTTAAAATAATAATGAGGTGAACAATAATGCAAATTACCATTAACCAAGATTTAGCTTTACGGATGATCGCACCTGAAGATGCAGAGAAGGTTTTTGCATTAACGGATGCCTCGAGGGAATATCTGAAAGAATGGCTACCATGGCTAGATTTTACAAAAGAACTGGCGGATACAAAAGCCTATATTGAGGGCTGTATTAAGGGACATGAAGCGAACAGTAGCCTCTCCCTAGTCATTCTCTTTAAAAATGAAATTGTTGGCATCGCAGGCTTTAACGCAATTAACCCGAGCAATAAAATCGGCACTATTGGCTATTGGTTGAGCGAAGGAGCACAAGGACATGGCATCATGACGAAAACGGTAAAAGCTTTACTGCAATATGCCTTTGAAACATTGAAGCTTCATAAAGTTGAAATTCGTGTTGCTGAAGCGAATCACAAAAGTCGCGCAATCCCAGAACGTATTGGATTCATGCAAGAAGGAACCATTCGAGCTGCAGAATGGCTCTACGATCATTATGTAAATCACGTTATTTATGGCATGCTTGTAAGTGAATGGCAGCAACAACTATAAAAAAACGACCTGATGAGATCATCAGGTCGTTTTTTGTTAGGATTGTTCTACCGCTTCTTTCGTTTCTTCAGGTGCTTGCTTTTTTTCAAGTCCTAAAGCAATCTGCTCTAATTCTGGACGCAATGTGTGCTTCCCAGCATAGCTCTCGATCAGCTCTTTTACATCGAGACCAGAAGTTTCTTTTAATGTTTCTTGAAGTGTAGACATTAAATTGGTTGCGTAAGATGTCACCTTATTCGCACCACTTCCCTCTCCACCACCAGTATCGACCACTGTAATCTTATCGATATTGCCAAGTGGACTTGCAAGCTCTTTTGCATACTCTGGCATCATGCGTACAACCATATCCAGTACAGCTGCTTGACCATAGTATTCAAAGGCTTCGGCAATCTTACGTTTAGCTTCAGCTTCAGCCAGACCACGTAGACGAATGATATCAGCCTCCGTCTCCCCTTGTGCTCGCTCTGCATCAGCTTTGGCAAGACCATCCAAACGAATTTTCTCTGCCTCTGCTTTTGCTAATGATTCAATACGATATTTTTCCGCATCAGCCTGTGCAAGCTCACGCATTTTTTCGGCTGCGGCATTTTGCTCCACTGCATAGCGATCTGCATCTGCTTTCTTTTTAACCTCAGAGTCATATTGCTTTTCTCTACGTAAAATCTCTTTTTCTTCTAATTCAATTTGCTTTTGACGCTCGATAATGCGAATTTGCATTTCTTGCTCCGTTACTTCCTGCTTAGCACGAGCAGTTTCAAGCTCATACGCTTGGTCAGCACGCGCTTTGGCAATATCCTGCTCACGTCGGAACTCAGCTACTTTTAATTGATTTTCTTTTTCTGCTTCTGCAATTTCCGTCGCACGCTCTAGTTCTGCCTTTTGTGCTTCCTTAGACGCTTCTGCACGTTTAATACGTGTTTCTTTTTCTGCATCTGCTGTCGCAATATCAGCATCTCGCTTTACCTGTGCGATTCTCGGTTTCCCTAGTGAGTCTAAATAGCCATTTTTATCTCGTACATCCTTGATCGTGAAGGATACAATGACAAGACCCATCTTTGCTAAATCTTGTGAAGCAACACGTTGAACTTCCTGTGAGAATTTATCGCGGTTTTTGTAGATTTCTTCAACCGTCATAGATCCTAAAATGGAACGTAAATGACCTTCTAATACTTCACGTGCTTCCCCTTCGCGCTCTGCTTTTTGCTTGCCTAAAAACTGCTCTGCTGCTGTCGCAATTTCTGAAATGGAACCGCCAATTTTAATAATGGCTGTACCATCTGCCATAACAGGAACACCTTGCTCTGTATACACCTCAGGCGTTGTCACTTCTAGTTTACTAGAAAGTAAGCTTAACGGCTGTGCTTGTTGGAAAATAGGGAATACAAATGTACCGCCCCCACGAATGATTTTAATGCGATTCCCCGACTCATCCTTATGTACATTTTTAGAGCCGAGATAGCTACCTGTCACAATCAGTGCTTCATCAGGACCCGCCGTACGATACTTTGTCACATATAAGCCGACTAGGGCAATTAATACAAATGCTACAATTCCTAAAACAATTAAGATATCGGTTGACATAGACATATCTCTCCTTTAAACAAATTTTTTCTCGTACGTTCTAACAAAAAGTGTTCCGTCCTTCACATCCACAACAAGTACGGTTTCATCATAGTCAATGGCTTCATTATCATAGCCCGTTGCCCGTTTTGAAATCATGCCACTAGTCGTTTCGATAACAACCTCGCCAAAACCATCTACTGGAATTGGCACAATAACTCTTCCTAATTGCCCGCCTAGCGATTCCTCTGTATAAGCTAAAGAAACATCAGCGGAACGTAGCGGAACGAGAACAAATAAATAAAAGATGGAACTTAAAATAGCACCGATGATACATGCAGCAATGATGTTCCAAACGCTAGAGAACCAGGCTAGTTTTTCTAAAATAAAACCTGCTGCTGACATCAACGTAATGAAAGATAGAATGACACTCGGATTAAAAATGGGTAGTCCTTCCCCAATACCTTCGACTGCATCACCAAAAAACATAACCAATACTGTGGCAAGGCCAGCGAAAATCAAAACCACCAAAAAGATCTGCTCGAGTGAATAGCCAAATAGCGTCAAGTTGCTCACCCCTTTTCATCATATTACCTACTATACGGATGTACCTCAGGAAAAGTTTCAAAATTTTTCAAACTCTTCTTTAAAGTATTATTTTTTGCTTTCATTAGAACCATGTTACAATAGAAAAGTATTCTGACAACTAAGGAGAAATGGCATGAAGCTTTCGACAATCTTAAATTTTGTAATTTTAATATTTTTCACGTTATTATTCGTTAATGATTTCTTCCCTGATACAGCTATTGCTGCGATGCTGACTAAAAAAATAATATTGCTTATATTAGTTGGGCTTGTCATCATTCAGCTAGCCTTCGACAAGGGTAGATATAAAAGATTATCAAAAAAGGCTTATATCGGATTAACATTGTATACAGTTGGATTATGGATTGTTTTAACATTACTTGGCGGTCAATCACAAATTGGCTTATCGTTCACAAGTCCTCTATTCTATATCATTGTTGTGCTTCTTGGATTGGATTTAATCCGCCTTTCACGCCAAACTAAGCGGGATTAAACAGAGGAGAAAGCGAAGTAAAGCACAGCTATCCGTCAATCTTACGAAGCTATCCACCACTTTCGCACTGCTAACCGCTACATTCACAGCACTAACCGTCACTTTTGTCCTTCTATCCGACGACAACATAAAAAGCATGTCTCTGATTTTGACAGAGACATGCTTTTCTTATGATTCTAATACATTTAAAATGGCATCCAGTTCATGGACAGCTAGATCTAAACGTTCCTTCGCTTCGATATTTTGCTGTTTTAAGTGACTAAACTCTAGTAAATTTTTCTCATGCTTTAACTTAATAGATGATAAACGTTCGATTCGTGCTTCTACTTTTTCTATTGCTTGCTCACAGACAGTTGTCCAGAGCTTTTCTGATTGCTGCATTTCCGTTGTTGATGGGTTGTGCTGACGCATAATTCGTGCGTAAACCATTTCAATTTGTTCAATTAGCTCCGAATAAAAATGGCGCTCAACGCGTGTTGTTTGGAATGTTGGATGTTCTACCTCTTTGGCATATGGCGTTATTTGACGAAGTAGCTTGCCAGCATTTTCTCCAAAAGCATGGGATAAATTCAAGACATTCATTAATTGCAATAATAAGCGTATTTCTTCTAGATTAATAAGTTGGGAATCGATGCTTTCCTTTAACTTTAATGACTCCATGTAGCGTCGATCAAAATGTTCAATTTCACCGTTGCGCTGCTCTACTAAATGGACACTTGCATTGTCTTTCAAGCTTTTAATATAGCGAATGGCATGGTTTTTTAGCTCTTCTTTTGACAGCAAGTTATCATTGTCTTGTTGTGGTTTTTCTCGTTGAACATACGCAAATGCATCCATTTTTTTGGGCCATTGTGCTGCTTGGGTTTCATCTGAGACATTATAGCGTATATAAATTCCGTGCATTTCATATCCTCCAAGTCCATTAAACAAGTATCTCTAAAGACAATAAATCGAATACGACATTTTTTCAAGTAAAAAACTTTTAATAATTGAAAATCCTTCTTTTTAACAATAAAACAAAAATCCCGAATAGTCGATACTATTCAGGATTTTACTAGTTTTCATTCTGAGGAATTCGATGTCGTAATGAGCAGCTATCGTGCTACAGGAGCAGGAAATAATTTTTGCTGATTATATTTTAAAGCATCCCTTCATTAAAGCAACCTGTAATCAAAATTGACAAGTACAGTTCTAAAAAATCGCCAAATTCCTTGTAAGCACTACAGGAATTTGGCGATTTTTATGTGTAGCTATTTAAGCCTGTTGGCGGATATCTTGAATGCTCTTCCCTTCAGTAAACGCATGAATCGATGCAATGGAGCCCACCGATTTAAAATTTGCCTTCTCATAGACTTTGGCAACCTGTTCACTAATTGGTAATATCCAAAGATCGTCCAATCCCAGCTTGACTGATTGCTGTTGGATATGCTGCAGCATATAGCCGATTAAACCTCGACCACGATAGCTTTCAGTTGTTGCAACACTTTCAATCCTACCTTGATTTTCTGACACAAAAATATTTGCTGAGCAGCACGCCACCCCATCTAGTCTTAGTAGATAATACGTAAAATGTGAAGAATGATAGGTTTGTTCAAATGCCTTTTTTATTAATGAAGGCTCCCCAAATGCAGAAATGCTCATTTCTACTGCTAATGCTTCCTCCATATTTGCATCCGTTACACGCTCAATTTGAATAGCAGGATTAGGTGGAAGTATCGCATATTCACCATCCCAGTACTGAATTTCATTAACAAAATGCTCATATTGAAAGCCATGCGTCTCTAATGCTTCTATACATAACTGATTTTCTTCCAGATTATATAAATAAATCCGCGGAATCAGGGACTTTGATTGGTAGAAATCTTTGATGTCTTGTAAAAATAAATCAGGTTGTTCAATCTTTCTCCAAATCTGTGCATGATTTGCATCGTAATAGGTTGGGATAGCCTGATTGTAAAATAAGACCCCCTCCTTACAAACCTCCACTTCACTGAAACTCTTCACATACTCTATATCAAGCTGCATAATGCGTTCTAAATTAAACATGCTCTGTGCCCCCCTCTAACCATCTTTCATATAAATTTTCTAATTGAAGTTCAAGCTTCTGCCGTTGTTCTTTAGCAAGCGATGGTTGTTGTAGTTTTGTCTCTAATTTTTCAATTTGCTGTTCAATCGGTAATTCTTTTTTTGGTGGCTGCGTTTTATTTACTGGTTGTTTTTCAACCATTTTCATTGCAAGTTCCTGTCGTTTTTCTCTAGCCCACTCATAATCTCCCTCAAAAACTTGAATAGTCTGGTTTTCAATCCACGCCGTTTTCGTAAAAATTTTCTGTAAGAAATAGCGGTCATGTGACACCCCAATAATCGTGCCTTCAAAGGATTCTAGTGTCTCTTCCAATACTTCTCTTGCTTCAATATCTAAATGATTCGTTGGCTCATCTAAGATTAAGACATTGATATCCTCATGCATTAATTGTGCTAAACGAAGACGCATTTTTTCTCCACCACTTAAGTCCTTCACTTTTTTAAAGACATCATAGCCATAGAACAAAAATCGTGCGAGTATATGGCGAGCTTCCGCCTCTGACACGGCGACACTTTCACGAAAGGCATCAATTAATCGTATAGCAGGATTTGGATGTTCAAATTGCTGGGAAAGGTATCCAAATTTCACATTACTTCCAATCTGACACACTCCCTGATTAGGAATGATTTCCCCTAACATCATTTTTAATAATGTTGATTTTCCACTACCATTGCTCCCAACAATCGCTAATCTTTCGCCAAAATAAATAGCTAGATTGCTTTCCTTCAATAAAGGCTTATCAAAGCCATGATCAATGGCTTGCAAAAGCACTACCTCTTTACCACTGCGTTCAGCCATCGTTAACGCTAAATTCATTTTCTTTTTAGTGAGGGGCTTCTTTACTCGCTCGATACGTGCTAATGCTTTTTCCATACTTTTTGCACGTCGATGCATCGAGGCGTTTGGTGGATTCGCCTCATTCGCCCACTGCTTTAATCGTTTAATTGTTTCTTGCATCTTTTTAATTTTCTTTTGTTGCTCTTCATAATTTGCAAACTGTTGTTCAATTTTTGCTTCTTTTTGTGCTATAAAGGCATCATAATGGCCGTTATACGTAAAAGCCTCTCCATCCTCAATTTCGATAATCTTCTGGGCTATTTGATTCATGAATTGACGATCATGGGATACGACAATGACAATCCCCTCAAAGTTTCGCACATAATGTTCAAGCCACTCAATAGCTTGCATATCCAGATGGTTCGTTGGTTCATCCAATAACAAAATAGAGGGCTTTTTCAATAAAATTTGTCCAAGCATAACCTTTGTTTTTTCACCACCACTTAAACTACTAAATGGCTGCTCTAGCATATCTGAAATACCCAGTCCATTTGCAATCATTGCTAGCTGTGCATCTACTTCATAGCCCCCTAATAGCATAAATTGCTCCTGCAATTGCCCATATTGCAGTAATATTTTATCCGTGACCGTCGACTGCATCTCTTGCTCAAGTGCTGTCATTTTTGCCTTTATTGCATAAATATCCGCAAATGCTTCCTCCAGCACTTCTTTCACAGCATGGAGTGGATAATGTGGAATCTGATGTAAATAGCCAATCGTCGCTTCTTTACTTTTAATTATTCGTCCCTTGTCAGGTATCTCTACCCCTGCAAGCAGTTGTAATAAAGTCGTTTTTCCACTGCCATTTACACCAACAATCGCCACATGTTCACCACTATTTACCTCTAGCTGTAAGTTCTCGAATAATATATTGCCACCCATAATTTTTTGAATTTGTTCAGCTTTCATTTGCATCGTTTTTTCCTCCAATGAAACGTGCGAAAACATCTTTAGAACACAAAAAAGACTGCTCATTAACAAGCAGTCCTCTTCTCAATTAAATGTGTGAAAAAGAATGGTTAATTCGCTACGTTTGTTATTTGATTTTGCTTAAAAATGGACAGACCTATCCCGTTGTTCGCAAAATCGAAAGTAATCACACGTGCAAAATACATAGCCGTATCCACTTTTACACATGTTTTCGTAGCGTTTTTATTCATTCCTTCTCACCTCCGTTCATAGTAGTTATGGCTATCATAACATTATTCGGATTATTTGGAAAGGGAAAATTTAACGTTCATTTATCATCATTCAAAAGTTCTATTTGATCGAAATTCGCACAAAGAAAAACATGAGTGGTTGATTCATAGCCCCCTCATGTTTTCACTTTTTTTACAAATACTTTTACCACAGGCACCAGAAAAATCGAGACAACTAGTACACGAAAAAGCTGAAAGGCCGTGACAATCGTGACATTTGCATGGACCGAAGCGGCAATAATCCCCATTTGATCAAGACCACCAGGAACAATACTTAAAAAGCTTGTCCTAAAATCAAGGCTGTACAACGCTGCCATCACAAATGTTAAACCATAGGCTGCCCCAATAAAAATGCCTGCCGAAACAAACGCATAAAAGATATGCTTCTTCGATAAATGTAAATCCTCTTTTTTTAATAATAATCCAATATAAATTCCTAGCATGAGTTGGGCAATATGCAGAAGCGATAATGGTAATTTTGGTACTTCTATCCCTGCCATATTAACGCCCATTAGTAAAAACACCGGGCCTAGCATATAGCCTGTTGGAATTTTTAGCTTTTGTGCTAGCCACCCTGCGCCACCACATACCACAAGTATGCCAACAAGGTTCCATGTGTATGTTCCATCAATCATAGAACTATTGCCACCTGCCCCTGCCACCATTAAAGGAACAAAGCCAACGATTAAAAGAACGCGAAGGATTTGAAAGAATGTGATGACCACCATATCCATCTCTTGTTGCTCTTCCGCAAATGCCACAACCTGCGACATGCCCCCAGGAACACAACAAGTTAAGGCAGTCGCAAAATCTAAATCTGTACGCTTGGCAACAAGGAAACTTACCGCAAAAAACAACAAAATAAATATGATATTTAACAGGACCATGCTTCCTAAAAAAAGCTTGATGTCCTGTACAGCTTCTGGTGTAAAGGCATAGCCGATAGAATAACCTGCTACGACTAAACCAAAATTGCGGAAAGAATGATGCCATTTTAATTGGACATTGGTGGATAGCTGCACGATGAGGACCGCTGTAATCGCTCCTAACAGCCAAGGCATCGGTATATGGAAAAATTGAAAAACTACAGCACCTATTAAACCAATGCATAATGTGATGAACATATGCTTATCAAAAATAAACATGGTAGCAACCCCTTCAACTCGATAAGCCTATTATGACCTTTATAAACCGCTTTTTCTACTGGACCGACTTTTGAACTGTTTGCTATCGTTGAAAAAGAACCTGTTATCCAACAAATAAAACCTCTTATCGAACAATTTATCCTTGCTAAAATTTTCTATGCTACATTAGTAATACCTGATTCAGCGTTTTTAAAGGAGGCCTCCTATGAAAATTCATTTAACCATCAATCATGAGCTCGAGGAAACTGAGATTCATATTCATGCCAAGGAATATAATGAGCAAATTGAAAGATTGATGAGACAGCTTCAAACATCCCAAAGTACGATGCTAGATGGATATGACCAACAAGAAATTCATCTCTTAAAAATTTCCGATATTTATTCCATTTACGCAGAGGATGCCAAAGTATTTTTACAGACAGATGAGCAAGAGTTTGAGTCCAAGCGAAAATTATATGAGCTTGAGGCTCAGCTCGCCAAAGATTTTGTACGCGTGAGTAAGTCTACACTCGTCAATATCCATAAAATATCCTCTATTCAAATGGGCAAAATCGGCACTACACAGCTATTACTTGAAAATGACGTAGCCATTCATGTCAGCCGAAAATATTTAAAAGAATTAAAGAGACACTTAGGTATTGGGAGGGATTCATAGCATGAAGTATTTACGCATGATGATTATCGGTCTACTCATTTCCCTTAGCTCCTCTTATGTCTTAGTGACACTTAGCGTCCTATCAAATAATGCGGTGGCCACAGGAACAGAATTATTGGAGCAAATTGTGATCGCGGCCATCCTTGGCATTGCCATTGGTTTGCTATCCGTCATTTTTGATATGGAGCAATTGCCTTTTACAGTTCAGCTTCTTCTCCATTTAGTAGCGGTGACAGCATGTGTACTAACCGCAGGCTATTTTGGTAGTTGGTTTGATTCAGGTGTATGGTATGTACTTATTGCGGAAGCCATTATTTACTTGATTGTTTGGTGTATTCTATATGTTCTTCAATTAAATGATATTGAAAAAATCAATAAAGAAATTCAAAAGAGAAGGGATTAACCACTTATGACGTTTGCGATAAAAGTTGAAAATTTATGTAAACAGTATGGAGATCAGCAAGCTGTCAAAGGTATTTCTTTTACAGTCGAACAAGGCACCCTATTCGCTTTTTTAGGTGAAAACGGTGCAGGTAAATCTACAACGATTGAAATACTTTGTACTTTACTAAAAAAATCGAGTGGTCAAGTAACTATTAATGGTTTCACACTCGACGCAAGCAATGGTAATGCGGATATCCGTAAATCTATTGGTGTCGTTTTCCAGCAAAGTCTATTAGATGAGCGATTAACTGTACGTGAAAATATCCTCCATCGAGGGAAAACATATGGTTTATCGAAAGCACAGCTTACCGATAACTATCAATTTGTTTCCACCTATTTGCATTTAGAGGATATTGAAAAGAAAAAATATGGAACATTATCAGGGGGACAAAAAAGGCGAGCAGATATTGCTCGTGCACTGATTCATCGTCCAAGTATTTTATTTCTGGATGAACCTACAACGGGTTTAGATCCACAAACACGTCAATTTGTTTGGCAGGCGATTAAACAACTTCAACTGGAAACCAATATGACTGTTTTTTTAACGACCCACTATATGGAGGAAGCGGCAGTCGCTCACCAAGTCACTGTCTTAAAGCAAGGTAAAATTGTCGCACAGGGAACGCCCGATGCACTAAAAACAAAATATGCCTATGATTCAATGGCTCTCGTTTTTCAAAATGCACAGGAGGGTGTGAAGTTTCTTGAGGAAAATGCGATCTCCTACACAGAGAATCAAGGGATATACACCATCCGTTTAACGTCTACCTTACAAGCACTTCCCCTTTTAAAAAAAGCTGAGCCACTTATCGCCTCCTTCGAAGTCATTAAAGGATCAATGGATGATGTCTTTCTTCATATTATGGCAGAGGAGGAGGTTGCGTAGTGGAAGCATTAATTAGTTTAGTTCTGCGTAATAACAAAATTTTTAGACGGGATAAAACACAGGTGTTCTTCTCCCTACTGTCAGTCATTATTGTCATTGTGTTGTACGCTGTCTTTCTCCAAAAAATGCAGGTAGATGCCATTGAACAACTAACAGAAGCTACACCTGAATTGATCACCATGGTCAATGAGTGGCTAGTAGCAGGTTTACTATCCATGATTGCTGTTTCGACTACACTTGGTGCCTATGGTATCGCTGTTAAAGACCAAGAATCCAAAGTACAAGCCGACTTTTTAACAGCTCCCCTTTCTCGTGCAACTATTCAGTTGAGCTATGTGCTCAATGCATTTATTATCGGCTGTATTTTTTCCTTTATTGCGCTCCTTGGCTGTGAAATCTTTATTTTCACAACGGGAGGTAAAATTCTAAGTTTTGGGGATTTTATTCAGGTATTGAGCATACTGTTTTTATCTGTCTTGCTTGCGAGTGTTTTTAATTTATTTCTTTCGTTATTTGTGTCGACCCAAAATGCTTTCTCAACACTCGGCACAATTGTTGGTACATTACTTGGATTTTTATGTGGTGTTTATGTACCTCTTGGAGCTCTACCAAGCTTTGCACAACATATAATCATGTACTTTCCAATTAGCCATACAACACTATTATTACGCAATGCATTTATGGAGAGCTCTATTGCAAATGTTTTTGATGGTGTGCCCGTTTCTTATGTGGAAGATTATAAAATGAATTATGGCATTGTTTATGAACTAAATGGACATATACTTAGCTCCACAACAAGTCTAATTGTGATTGTCTGTACAATTGTAGTTCTTTCTCTAGCATCTATGATCTTATTTAAGAGAAAGTATAACTAAATATGAGCCAACCATTTTACACATCGTTTAGAATACGATGTGTTTTTTATTGCTTTAATACAAACATTTTGTTATTTTAATTATTAAATAACAAACAAATTTATAATTCGTTTGTTTTATCAAGGAGGAATTGCAATGGATGTAAATGAATTATTTTGGCAAGCTCCTATCGATGATCTAAAAAAGGGATATATCGATCAAGCGACACACTTCACCTGCCTACTATGCGGTGAAAAAGTAGAAAAAGGCATTATTTATCCTCAAGAGGGCTTATTATATGAAGCAGAGAAAATGATGCAACACCATATTACATTGGCTCACCATTCTGTTTTTCATTATTTAAACGGTCTCAATAAAAAAATGACAGGCTTAACAGAACATCAAAGTCATATTTTACGCTTATTTTATGAGGGAAAATCAGATCAGGAGATAAAAGAAGAATTAGAGATTGGCAGTGCCACAACGATTCGCCATCACCGTTTTGCTTTAAAAGAAAAGGAACGCCAAGCCAAAACATTGATGGTGATGATGGAGTTACTAAAAGAACAAGATCAGAAGGAGGAACCATTTGTGCCTATTCATAAAACAGCTACTATGGTCGACGATCGCTATAACGTAACCCTCACGGAAGAACAGCAATTATTAGAGAAGCTATTTCCAAACGGTGTTGGCAAGGAACTGGTTCGCTTTCCAAAGCGCGAAAAACAGAAAATTGTAGTGCTGCGTGCAATTGCAAATCTTTTTGACCAAGAAAAGCATTATACTGAAAAAGAATTAAATGAAGTGATTAAACCGATGTATGAAGACTATGTACACATACGTCGTTACTTAATTGAATACGGTTTTCTTGACCGGAAAGCAGATGGCAGTGCCTATTGGGTAAAAAAATAAGAAAGTAGGTTATAAAAATGGATCATAAAAAAGAGTTAAAAGAAATGTATAAAGAGATGAAAATTGAAGCTGGCGTTTTTACAATGACCAATACACAAACAGGCAAATTATTTGTGGGGAGCTTTAATAATTTAAAGCGTTTAAATGGCTTTCAATTTATGCTAAAAACCAATACACATACGAACAAGGTGCTTCAGGCAGATTACAATTTATATGGTCAAGAAGCTTTTGAGGTGGAAATCGTTGAGTATTTAAAGAAAAAAGAAGAAGGCTATTTCGATGAAAAAAAAGAGCTCGAAAAGCTGGAGCAAAAATGGCTTGAGACACTAAAGCCTTATGGTGAGCGTGGTTATAATTAGTCATTAGCGCATTTGCCAAAAAGGTAAATGCGCTATTCATTACTTGTTTGATGGGTTGCCAATCAATTGAATTTCCTGCTGTGCTTTCTTCGTTAATTTATTGAAAACAAGCTCATAGGAATGCTTAATAAGATTCTCTACCAAATCCATCGGGACATCCTCAGCATCCATATAAATGGAATTCCAATGGGTTTTATTCATATAGTAACCAGGTATAATGCTTGCATAGGCTTCTCGTAATTCCTCCGCTCGAGAAGGCTCACATTTCAATGTAAGAACAGGCTTACCTGTTCTATTTCCTCCAAGCATGGCATACATTTTTCCACCGATATGATAGCGATCTGCTTGCCACTCCTCTTGATAGTCATACGTTGTTCCATGAAGCTGTATACAGTAAGCATGAATTATTTCTTTTTCCATCTTTACAATCCCGTCCCCTCAAATAAAAACACACGTTCGATTATGGTAAGTATAACCTAAAACGTGTGTAGAGAATAGCATTATTTAGTTGTACCACGATCAAACATTCCGATTACTTCCGTCGTCTGTAAAATATTCACAAACGACTTTGGATCAGTCTCCTTAATCGTGCTTTTCACATCAGCTAGTTGGTAACGCGTAATAACAGTAATTAATACTTTCCGACCCTCGCCTGAATACGCTCCCTTTGCATCGATAATCGTTACTCCACGATGTAGCTTTTCTAATAGTTGCTGTTTGACCTCGTCCCCTTTACTCGTAATAATCATCAGCGTTAATTTAATATGGCTTGTATGAATTGTATCCACTACTTTTCCAGTTGCATAAATGGACACAAGGGTTAACAACGCCGCATCCCAGCTAAAGACAAAGCCAGAAGCAGCCACTACGATTCCATTCATAGCGGCAATTAACGTTCCGAGCGGAAAATCACGTTTCCGGCTAAGTAGCATAGCAATTATATCAAAGCCCCCTGAGGAGCCAGCTGCTCGGAAAATCATGCCCATTGCAAACCCTACAATAACACCACCAAATAAGGACGCGAGGATTGGCTCTTGTGTCGCTTTGTGTATTGGAATAATATATAAACTCACTGACAACACAGCCACCGAAAGAATGGTGTAGCTAATAAATCGCTTGCCGAGCTTCATCACACCTAAAATCAGTAAAGGCAGGTTAAGCAGTAAATTTAACACGCCTGTATTTAAAGGGGTAATAATCCCAAGCATGATGGCAATACCACTCAACCCACCACTCAAGATTTCATGGGGAATCAATAAATAATTATAGGCAAAGGCCACTAAAATGGAAGAAAGTGTAATTATAATCACATTTCGCATAATGCTATCCCCTATCAATCAACGACCAATTTTTGATACATCTTTGTCATAGACTACCCAATTTACACTCCTGAAAAACCTATCCTCTTACTTTTTCTTCTGTTCTTCCTTTAAAGGCATATTTTGTTTATGTTCCCCTGTATCCGCAACTTTATAGATTCGCTCAAGCATCGGTGGATGTGTATAACGGAACCACTTCACTAAGAGCGGCGGGTTCACTTCACTTAAGCCTGAAATCGTTAGCTTTTGAAATGCTGTTACAGCCGCTTCTCGATCATTCATAAGGTTAATAGCATATTGATCGGCTCTCGTTTCTTGATATCTCGATATAAAATTGGATACTGGATTGGAAGCAAATAGTAAAATAGAAGTAATGAGTAAAAATAATGGATAGGAACGAATGCAACTGATTTTATTAATTTTTAAAACCTGTCCATATCGTGAAATCAAGCGACGCATAATTTTCGCTGTTAGCCATAGCCCTATTAACATTAAGAATAAATAGCCTGCAATGCCAAAATAAATATGCTTTTCAACATAATGTCCCATTTCATGTGCC
Source organism: Lysinibacillus sp. GW823-FHT02G10 (assembly GCF_058797135.1). NCBI lineage: Bacteria > Bacillati > Bacillota > Bacilli > Caryophanales > Bacillaceae > Lysinibacillus > Lysinibacillus sp. GW823-FHT02G10. The sequence continues at coordinate 375,022 of NZ_JBXAJI010000001.1, read as the reverse complement.
ATGATAAATAAAATTTCATTGTCCGTTAGTCTATTTAATGTAGTATCCCATAGCACAATTCTCGAATTGCTCCCAATTCCTGTCACATAAGCATTTAAAGCATTTGTCTTTTCTGCCATGTTGACCTCATAAACATGCTCTGCTGGAATATTGGCCTGTGTAGCAAGTGAAAGTATCTTTGTTTCCAGTTCTTTATTTTTTAGTGGATAAAAATCATTGTACAAAGGATCAATGACAACTGGCTGAATGAACATCACAAAGATTGTAAAGGGGATAGTTAAAAGCCAAGCATAGAGCCACCATCTTTTTTCGCTCTTTTTAATGAGCCAATAAATCACCGTAACAATAATCAAGCTAGTGCCAAAATTCACCCAAAAATCAATGACACCATCCTTCATCCAAGATGCAAATGCTTGTGTACTGATGCCATAGCTTTTGCTTAGATGATAGCGATAATAATCAAGCGGGAATAGCACTATATAGAGCAATAAAGATAATAGGAATAAGTAACCCGCATTTTGCAATAGCTTCCACTTCGTTTGGGAGGTCGTCACTTTTTCGAAATAACGAGATACACCCAATAGTAAAATCAAGAAGTAAATAAGCCATTCTAAAGGTGTGGCTACAAAGAATACAAAGTTCCGTATTTTTGAATATTCACCACTTAAAAAAAGCTCCTTGCCAGACATAAACATCACTGGATCTGCCGCCGTTCCTTGTAAGGCACTTGGTATTTTACCACCACCGCTGTGGAAAATATACCAGTACATACAAAGCACGTAAACACCGAAAAGTAGTAGTGTAACAATGCCCATTTTTTTCGCTATGTTATTTCCCCCTCATATCACCCAAAGTTCGTCCTATAGTAAGTGTAAGCGAAATTATCAAAGTTAGAACAAACATGGACCTACTTTTTTAATCTCTCTGTTGCCAAAGAAAAATTTCGCCTCATTTCTATATGAGGCGAAATCATTATCGTCCTATTCATTTATCCATAACAAATGCCGTTTTACCACGTTGATCCCCGCTTAGATAGCCAGTGGATAATAGTTGCTCATACCATTGCTTTTCTATAGTAGCTGCTTGAGCCGCATCATCTACCTTCGTAGAAAGTTCAACCATAATATCGCCTTTGTACTGCCATACCTCTATATCCGCTTCATGTCCTAAAAAGCTTCCTTTATAGGTCGTAGCATTAGCAGGCCCATATACGACAACTTGAGACAACGTATTTTTATACCATGCTTCGGAGTTCCAATTTACAATTTTCTTTGGCGCATTTTCAAGAATGAATTTTTTCGCAACATTTGTAGCAACTGAATCATAAGAGACATCAGCAGAAGTCTTCAAAGATTCCTTTCGGCTTATCGTAAATGTACGATGATCTCCCTTAATATCTAGCTCAAACTTATAATTTGACTCAGAACCAGTAAAACCATGATTCATTGTTTCTGCCATTGCTTCACTTAAAGGTGTGTTTAAAAAACGCTTTTTGTAGGTTATATCCATTTTATTACTACCCTTATATACACGTAAGCGGTGTATATAGTCATGACGTAGAAACAATTGGTCAAGCGTATCATAAAAATAAACTTTTACGTCATCTTTTTTAGTTGCTTGAAAAGCCTGGACAATAGTTGATTCATTAAAAATCTCAGGTTTAATATTGAATTTAATTTCATGTCCTGGCTCAATGGCTGCTTTCGCTTGTGTTGTATTCACACCCATCATACTAATCACTATCAAGCCCAAGACACACAGATAAAATGCCCATTTTTTTAGTTTAGTCACGCTTTAATTCCTCCTTCGGAAATGTTGTTGTTAAATTTGTATGTGTACTGTGAAAATAGATCGTTTGTCGTGCCCGAAGTCTCTGTGACAGTGCCACTAAATCCCAATAGTCTGGATGTGTTTTATAGAAGAACTCCTCAGAGATATGCTTTAAGCTAGCTGGATTGTAAGCATGACGAGAATAGCCTGTATGAACAAAAATTGCCGTCGGATAATCCTTTGCAAGCTCCTCCACTTGAGCCACATCCTGCTCTGAGACAAAATACAGTACATGGTGACTGTCCTGTTTTTGCTTGAGTCGTTCTAAAAGCATCACTTTATTCGGCCAAATATTTTCATGTTCTTCATCATAATGCCCCAATAAAGGTTGTAGCTTGGCATCTACCCTAATCGCTCGAGTTGTATGTTCGGAAAGATACGTCATAATATCGACTGTTTTGCCCGAAAAAGAGGAGGGGAATATAAATGAATGATTGGGATGAGCCTTTACGTACATAGCCATCTGCTCTAACACCTCAAGATTTCGAATGCATTTTTCCGCATGTCCACTATCAATAAACGCTACATCATAAACCGTTCCATCCTCCTCTGGCAAGGTCGCCTTTAATAAATACGAATCGACTACATAATCACCAGAGAAAAAAATCATTTCATCAAAGAAACGAATTTTGTACCACACGCTTCCAATTAAATGCCCGCTATATCCCCATTGAAAGGCAAGATATTCATTGACCTCTATCCATTTTCCAATCGTATCTGGATAGAAAGTTCTGACTTGTGGGATAAGCAGTGGAAGCTGCTGAGCAGTTGTATGACTCATTAGTATCGGTCCCGTATAGCCCATGTTCTGTAGTATTGGCAATGCCCCTACATGATCAATATGCGAATGAGAAATAAAGACAGCAGCTAGCTTTTCAATATGATTAAATGTAATATTTGGTGGCGTTTTTTGTGTATTTTTCATAATGCCACAATCCAATAAAATGGCCTGCCTCTGATTTTCTATATAAAAACAATTGCGCCCATATTCGCCTACACCACCTAAAATTTCAACACTAAGCATTGGCCTGCCCTCCTCGTTTTTGCAGCCAACCCAATAGGAACATAAAAATAACAGTCATAAGGACGGTTATAACAGCTACTGCCATTCCAACCCCTACATTACCTTGCTCAAATTGGCTATAGATAAAGGTTGCCCCTGTCTCTACGGATGGTGGCAAAATTAAAAGGCCAGCTACAAGCTCTCGCATTGAAATAATAAAAGTCATCATCATTCCTGTTAAAATACCCTGCATCAAAAGTGGTAGGATAATGCGACGATAAACCGCAATGTTACTACGACCAAAAATAGCAGCTGATTGAAAAATAGAGGCATCCAATTGTGAAAAAGAAGACTTTATATACTGCACCGAATAAGGTAAAAACAGTACACAGTATGTGACTATTACCATTGCCTTTGTGTTATAAATTGTTGCGGGAAGCCAAGGAGCATTCCAAAACATAATTAAACCTACAACAAAGACAATTCCCGGAATAATATTAGGCATTAAACTAAAGAAGTCTAATATTTGCTGCTTTCTGGTTTCTCCTTTTTTAATATAAAGAGCGATGAATAAACCTATTATGGCGGTTATCAAGGCCGTCATGATAGAAAAAACAATGCTATTTAAAAATGCTGTCAATCCTGCACTTCCACTAGTGAAGACCTCTTGATAAGAAGCCAAACTGAAATTCCCTGCCTGTAAACCATCTCCCCGTACCTTTTGCAAAGAGGTCACGATAATAGAGAAATAAGGAATGCCGATAGATAGCAATAGAACAAGCCCTACAAAAGTCCACGAAGCTGTTCTTATATACCACTTGTCCTTGATCTCACGTCTAGCAGGTGTTTTTCCTGATAGCACACCATATGTATATTTGCGTCCAATGAGATTTTGGAAATACCAAATGACTAAGCAAACTGACAATAAGAATAAGGATAGCGAGGTTGCCATGCGAATATCAACTGGCCATCTTGATAAATAGGCATGAATTTCGGTTGTAAACACTTGAAACCCAATCCGACTGCCGAATGTAGCTGGCGTTCCAAATTCAGCAAGCGTCTTAATAAAAATAAGGAGACTTCCCAAAACATAGCTCGAAAGTAAAAGAGGTAACACAACTTTTAGCCAATTTTGCAAAGAACTTCGCCCAAAAATCAGCGCTGCATCTAAAAATGAGCCATTTATGCGAAGCAATGTATTTTTCAGCATTAAATACAAAAATGGAAATAGGTGTAGGCTCATGATCACTACCATGCCAAATAAGGAAAAGAAGGAATCTGTCATCCAAGCAGCACTTGGAATAAGCTGCTGTAAAAAACCATTGTGCTGCATAAACAAAATCCAGCCCATCGAACCAATATAGGGAGGTGTCATAAATGGAATCGTTAACACTATATCGAGCCATTCATATTGATATAAACGTGTTTTCGTGCGAATGAAAGCCATAGGTAATGCGATAATTGTTGTCCCAATAATTACGAAAATCCCTAAAACCATCGAATTTCCAAGCGTTTTCCATATTCTATCGTGTGCAAACATTCGACTAAACTGTGATATATCAACATGACCCTCTTTTATAAAGGTATAAAATAAAATGGCCATCAACGGTGCGATAGCAAATATGATGACAATTGTCAGTAAAAATCCAAAAGCTCGTCTTCCTTCCATTATCATGGCATGTCAACCCTTCTCTATGAAAACTAGAAGGAGGTAAATTAACCTCCCTTTATTTAACGAAATATATCCGTAAACTTTGTTAGTACTTCCAGCTGTTTCGCTTCCGCACCCATCCAATCAACTGTTAACTGTGGAATTTCATCTAATGCTGCACGATTTTTCACAGCAATATCTTTATTCCCTGGTAATAAGTAAGCATCTGCTACTAGCTTTTGCCCTTCATCTGACAATAAAAAATCAACATAGGCTTGTGCAGATTCTACATGTTGTGCATCCTTTAAAATACCTACTGCTCTTGGACTAACTACTGTCCCACTCGTCGGATAGATAATTTCCACTGGCTCACCGTCTGCTTTTGCTTTATAAGCCATATAATCTACACCTGCAATCGTGGCATTTTTCTCGCCTGTTATAACCGCATCCAAGGCTTCTTTATTCGCACCATTGACTTGTAAGCCATTTTTCTTCCAACTATCAATCGTACTCCAAGCTGTTTTTTCTGCTGCTGTGTAGCCAAATAAGAAATCAACAGCAGAGCCTGACAGACTTGGATCTGGTATATTCATTTTATTTTGCCAATCAGCTTTTGCTAAATCAGACCAATCCGTAGGCGCCTGTGTCGTATTTTTCGTATTATAGGCAATACCTAAAGCAGAGGCACTGTAGCCATAAAAATATCCATCTTGATCCGACCAATCACTGTTAATTTTGTCCTTGTTTTTAGCCGCTTCGTAGCTTTGCAATTGATCTGTTGCTTTTAACCCATCCATTGAGGCAACAGAGGCAAGTACAACAATGTCAGCTACAGGATTATTTTTTTCCGCTTCTAAACGAGAGAGAATTTTACCCGTAGTTCCTTGAAACATTTCCACTTTAATCCCTGTTTTTTCTTCAAATGCTTGCTGAATATTTGCAGCTAAACCATCTGGCCCAGCAGAATACACTGTCAGAACTTTCTCCTCCTGTGTCTTTGCACTTGCTTCATTCGTCTCTTTTGCCTCTTTATTACCACAGCCAGCTAATGCTAAGGCCAATAAAATGCCAGCAGTTGCCCAAAATTTAAAATGTCGTTTCTTCAATGTAAACCCTCCAATTGATAGATTTGTTTTTCATCAATAAAAACTTGCAACCTTTTTCCATGCTCTAATGGCTGCTTCTCATAAAAGTTCCAATACTGTCCTTCTACCTGTGCTTGTACTAGATAACGATCGCCAACAAATGTACTTTTCACAATCTGCGCTTGTTTGGCAATCGTACCAGGACGCGATATTCTCGAAACACCCTCAGGTCGCACAATTGATTGTCGATTGTGAAGCCAATTCACTTTGCCAATAAAATCTGCCACATAGGGCGTTGCTGGTGCACGATAAATTTCCTCAGGCGAGCCAATTTGAGCAATCCTCCCTGCCTCCATAACGATAATTTGATCAGACATTGTCATGGCCTCTGTTTGATCATGTGTTACGAAAATGGCTTGGCAATTAAGCTCATGAATGAGGTGCATGATTTCATCTTGCATTTGCTCTCTTAAAACAGCATCGAGAGCGGATAAAGGTTCATCAAATAAAATTAATTGCGGTTTGGTCGCTAAAGCTCTAGCTAATGCCACTCGCTGCTGTTGTCCACCCGATAATTCACCTGGCTTTCGTTTCTCATAGCCTTGCATTTTTACCAATCGCATCACATGCTCGACTCGTTCAGGAATAGCTGATTTCGGAATAATGCCCTTTAAGCCAAAGGCAATATTTTGGAAGATGGTCATATGTGGCCATAGAGCAAAATCTTGAAAAACCATGGCAATATTACGCTTATTTGGTTTGACATTTTTACGAGACCCCGAAGAATAAATGACGGTGTCATCAAATCGTATTTCTCCTTTTGATGGCTGTTCAAGGCCAGCTATCAACTTTAATAAGGTTGTTTTGCCACAGCCTGATTGTCCGAGAATCGTAATAAATTGCTGATCTAACTCCACATCAATCGGCCACAATGCTTGAGACTGCCCATATTTTTTCTCGATATTTTTTAATGAGATTTTCATAAGTATCCTCCTCGTTACTTACAACTATAAATTCCAGATATTTAGAAAATATTAATCTACTATTAATAACACGTTAAAAAAAATCTAATAAACTAAAGCAAATACAAGATTTTTTCTAATTTCCTTTAGGAGGATAAAATGAACAATAGTAAATTACAGGCATTTTGCTTACTTGTAGAATTAAAAAAATTAGCCCCTGTCGCCAAAGCACTTGGCATTACAGCCCCCACCGTATCATTTCATATTCGCTCTATAGAGGAGGAATACGGTATTCATTTATTTCGAACAAATGCTGGAGGATACCGTTTAACAGAAGCGGGCGAAGGTGTGTATCATTACGCTCGTCAAATGGTTCAACTTCAAAAGGATATGGATCGTTTTATTGAAAATCTTTTAGCAGGCCATATCGGTTCATTACGACTAGGGGCGAGTGGCTTACCTGCCCATATTTTTATGCCAGATTTAATTCATCAAGTTTCAACGACCTGTCCTGAGATTCGCATTTCATTAGAAGTAAAAACAGCACCTGAAATTGAAAAAAAGGTAGCACTACAAGAATTAGATTTCGGGCTCATCATGGAGACTAAGCAGGAAAATCCTTTACTTCATTACGAAACAATCGGTGAAGATGCACTTGTATTGGCATTCAGCCCATCTCACGAGCTAGCAGCACAAAAAGACATCACCAAAGAAGATATTCTTAAATACAAGCTATTGTTGCATACATCATCTAGCTCCACGAATCACTTCATTGAAAAGTGGATGGACCCATTTCAGCCTTCTATTTACACAATTGAGTTGGATTCTGTGAGCACGATTAAAAAGATGCTGACCTTTGGCAAAAACTTGGCGTTTCTATCTGTTTCCTTAATAGAAGAAGAATTAAAATCAGGTGTACTGCTGAAGAAAGATCTACATGATGTAACACTAAATAGAAAAATTCAATTGATTTATCCGAAAACGCGCTTAGATCATAAAATGGATGAATTTGTCAAAACGTCGGTTTATGAAATAGCAAAGCAATTAAAAATGTCTTCTACGATGACATAATTCCACATACAGTCGTAATAACATGGAATGGGAAGATATTTTTATGAAAGGAGGGTTGTCCTTGCTAACCAAGCTGTTGACAAAAGATTGTATACAGCTTGCAAACTTTGTCCGATCATGGCAAGAAGCAATTCATTTAGCGGCTAGCCCATTAGTACAACAACACAAAATTGAACAGCGCTATGTCGAAGCCATGATTCGATCTATTGAACACTATGGTCCTTACGTTGTCATCACACCCAAAGTAGCCATTCCTCATGCACGGCCATCTGATGGGGTTCTTGAACTAGCCATAAGCTTGCTACGATTACAAAAGCCTGTTTTTTTTAGCCCTAATCAGCCTGTCTACCTACTAATTGTGCTAGCTGCCATTGACAATGCTTCACATCTACAGGTGTTGGCTGATTTGGCATTAGTCTTACAAGAACCCGATCAGATTGATGACCTAATCGCCTGTCAACATGCGGACATGATATGGGAGAAAATCAAACAATATACGACAAAGGAGTCAACAGAATGAAAATTTTAGTCGTGTGTGGGAGCGGTTTAGGAAGTAGCTTTATTTTAGAATTGAATGTTAAAAAAGCATTAGAAGTATTGGGGAAAGATGCAGAGGTAACGCATACAGATTTAGCGTCTGCCAAGGCGGAGAAAGCAGATATTTATTTAGGGGCAGCAGATATCGTGAATGAATTAGCGAAAGACAAAGGAATCATTGTGAGCATCGTAAATATGATGAGTATTTCAGAAATAAAAGAAAAGCTTGAACCGTTGCTTTAAGCATTAAAAATTTGGATAGGATGAGGTGTTGGTATGTTAGATGTTATCATGCATGACATTTTAGGAACACCAGCTATATTAGTCGGCCTATTCGCTTTTATTGGTTTACTTATTCAAAAAAAATCAAATTCCACTGTTCTGTCAGGTACATTAAAAACGATAATGGGCTTTGTCATCCTCGGAGCTGGTGCCACTGTCTTAATTGGCTCTTTAGATCATTTTAGTAAAATGTTCGATCATGCCTTTCAAGTACAGGGAGTCATTCCCAACAATGAGGCCATCGTGGCAGCTGCTCAGACTAATTTTGGTACAGCTACTGCACTAATCATGGTATTTGGTATGATTATGAATCTACTATTTGCGCGATTTACGCCATTAAAATATATCTTTTTAACTGGACATCATACATTATTTATGGCTTGTTTAATCGCCGCTTCATTATCAGTTGGAGGGATGAGTGGTACACCTCTTATTCTTGTTGGGTCTATCATTCTTGGACTTTGTATGGTCGTGTTCCCTGCCATTTTACAGCCGACAGTTCGACAAATAACAGGGAGTAATGACTTTGCTGTTGGTCACTTTGGCAGTGTTGGCTATTATGTTTCTGCAAAGATTGGTAAGCTCTTTGGTAATAAAATGAAATCCACAGAAGATATACAGGTTCCGAAAGCATTAGGCTTTTTACGAGATACCTCAGTTGCTATTTCTTTAACAATGAGTGTGTTCTTTGTAATTGTTGCCCTTTTTGCTGGCCCTTCCTATATTGAGTCACAATTATCAGCTGGCTCAAATTTTATTATTTTCGCTATTATGCAAGCGATTACATTTGCAGCGGGTGTTTATATTATTTTAGCAGGTGTACGGATGTTAATTGCTGAAATTATTCCAGCCTTCAAAGGCATTGCAGATAAACTTGTACCAAACACAAAACCAGCACTTGATTGTCCAACCATCTTTCCTTTTGCACCAAATGCCGTTATTATTGGTTTCATTTTTAGTTTTATAGCAGGGCTGGTTTCCATGTTTATACTCCCCTTCATCGGACTAAAAGTCATCGTACCAGGTCTTGTTCCACATTTCTTCACAGGTGCGGCGGCGGGTGTCTTTGGAAATGCTACTGGCGGTAGAATTGGTGCGATGTCCGGAGCCTTTGCCAATGGTTTATTAATTAGCTTTATTCCAGCCATACTCCTTATCTTTATGGGAGACATTGGCTATGAGGGCACAACCTTCGGTGATTCAGACTTTGGGGTAATCGGCATTATTATTATTAATTTATTAAAATTATTCGGCGCTGTTTAGAACATATAAAGCCTGACGCTATTTGCGTTAGGCTTTTATAGTGCTGTACATACAAGAAGTGCTACGAAAACCTTTATAAATCAATTACTTTATTAGTAATCTAGCTTTATATTATTAACTTATTATGTATATAGAAATGATTCATTATTCTTAGACATCCTAAAAATTTTTTGCACGGATGTCTGACATCAGACTAAAAATATTAAGTTTTTGCCGATATATATTTTATACACAACAGGAGGTACACAAAATTTGAAGAAATTATTCACTAGTTTTCTTTTGATCACTCTGTTGATAGCAGGCTGTTCCTCAGCACCGACAGAAACATCAACTGAAGGATATAAGATAGGAATTTTACTATCAGATGCAGGACTAGGCGATGAATCATTTAATGATTCCGCTTTTAAAGGCTTAGAAAAAGCGCGCGACGAGCTAGGCATTTTGTTTGATTACAAAGAGGCTCCTGATGGTAAATACGAGGAAAAGCTGAATGAACTTGTAGCAGAAAAATATGATATCATCATTGGTCTCGGGTTCTCTGTACAAGAAGCACTAGAAAAGACTGCAAAACAAAATCCCTCTCAGCAATTTATACTGATTGACGGGCAATCTGATATTAACAACATCATTTCGATTACCTTTAAAGAACAAGAAGGTAGCTTTTTAGTTGGCATGATTGCCGCTATGACAAGTAAAACAGGAAAAGTTGGCTTTATTGGTGGAGCAGATGCTCCTGTTATCCATCACTTTGAAAATGGTTTTATCGAAGGAGCACGTTATGTACAGCCATCGATTGAAATTATGAGTGACTATGCTGGTACCTTTGACGATACCCAGGCTGGTGCAGCAATAGCAGAAAGGTATATCAAAAATAACGTTGATTTTATTTACCATGCAGCAGGCTTTACTGGCTTTGGGGCGATAAAAAAGGCAGAGGAAATGGGGATCTATGCAGCAGGTGTTGATATCGATCAGTTTTTTGTTGCCGAAAAAACAGTTGTCACATCCATGCTTAAAAATGTTGATCTAGCCGTCTATCAACTCGCTAAGACATTAGTAGAAAATGGTAAAATTACAGAAAAATCCTTTGCATTAGGTTTAGCGGATCAGGGTGTGGGACTAGCAGATATTCGTGTAATTCAACTGACAGCTGAGCAACAGACTGCTATCGAAAAAGCCAAAGAAGCCATTATTTCAGGTACGATAAAAGTTACTGCGGAAAAGAGGAATGACCAGTGACACTACGTAAGAAATTATTTATGAACACATTGATTCCAATCGTATTGGCTATGGCTATGATTGGCTTTATTATCCTACAAACATTCACGATCCAAACAACAGCACAGGATGATACGAAACTTTTACTTGCAGTGAAAGAACTAGAGCAAAGTTTAGTTGTTGCCAGCCAATCTTTAAATAATTTTACCTACCTGGATAGTGAAGCCAATAAAAACGAAGCGCTCGCTATTTTACAAGAAACAAAAAGTAATTTAGAGGCATTAGCCTCTCTAACGAGAATACCTGAACATCAGACAATCGTCGAAAAAATAGCTAGTAAATTTGAAAATCTAGAAAAAGCGACTGAAAGCGGGTTTCAAGAAAACAATCGCTCTGAAATTAAAAAGCAGTCCATCAGAATTAAAGGAATTTTAAACGATATGTATTTGCTCAAAAAAGAAACGAACGAATGGTATCAAGAAATGATCCAAGTAACGAAGCAAAAAATAGGTTTCATTACAACCTCTACCATCATAGGTAGTGTGCTATTAATTATTGCTACGATACTTTATTCCTATGTAGCTGCGAAAAGAATTACCAAACCCATTAATCAGATTGTAGATTGTGCACAGGCTGCAGCAACAGGAAACTTAACAATGGATACTTCTACCCTCTCCTATCAAGCAAACAGTCGATATGAGATTGATCAATTAACAAAAAGCTTTGCAGACATGATGAATAATTTAAAAAATACTGTACAATCCATTGATAATATTGGAAAGGATGTTAATTTGTTTACACAAGAAGTGACGAGCCATATGAACAATATTCATGAAAGTAGTAATCAAGTCGCTACCTCAACCGACGAATTAGCAAAAGGCAGCTATACGATGTCAGAAGACATTCAATCAGTGGCACTCCAAATGAATAATATGGCAGATCAATTTAGGGATGTTATGCGTACGAGTGAGCAATCGGCTGACACTGGTAAACAAGCTCTGGAGGCTGTTCAAAATGGTCAATATTCATTAGAAAAACAATCTTCCATTGCAAAGGATATATCAACCACATCACTTGATATTAAGGAAGCTGTAACTCAATTTTCTCAATTCACTTCGGAAATTGAAGGCGCAGCCAATGCTGTCCATACGATTGCTAGCCAAACAAATTTATTAGCACTAAATGCTGCCATCGAGGCTGCAAGAGCTGGAGAAGCAGGCAAAGGGTTTGCCATTGTTGCCGAGGAGGTTAAAAAGCTCTCTTCTGAAACGGAGAATGCTACGAATTTAATCACTTCAATGGTCTCGCATATTCAAGATGGCATTACGCACATCCTTACTACGGCTGAACGAGGTTATCTGCTGTCAAATGAGCAATCTCAATCCATGGTAGAGACAGAACAATCATTCTCTGTTATTACCATGCACATAACAAATATCCATCGCGATTTACAAAACCTCACAAGAGAAATGGCACAAACGAATGAAATGAGCCAGCAAGTAAATAGTACCATTGAAAATATTTCTGCTATTACAGAAGAAACGGCTGCTGGCACAGAAGAAATATCGGCATCAACGCAAGAACAGCTACTTTCCTTCCAAAAAATTAGTGCTAAGATAGACGATCTTGAAGCTATGACTAATACGTTGATGAATGAGCTCAAAAAATTCACCCTATAGCGATTCGATTCATTACCGCAAAAAATCCAGTGAAATGATTCACTGGATTTCTTCTTTCATTATAAAGTTAAACCACCATCTACTAACACAATAGAGCCTGTCATATAGCTTGCTTTGTCTGATGCTAGGAATACTACCATTTCTGCTAATTCCTCTGGTTTTGCATAGCGTCCCATTCTCATATTTGGAATCTCCTCTGGCACATAGCCACCTGTTTCAAACATCGCAGTTACACTGTTTGTTAATGCCGTTTCTACTCCCCCTGGACAGATACCATTGATCCGAATACCTTTTTTTACATACTCCAAAGAAGCTGATTTTGTTAAACCCACTACTGCATGCTTACTTGCAGAATAGACAGCCATACTGTGCTCACTGCGAACTCCTGCTGTAGAAGCTGTATTTATAATTGAACCGCTTCCTTGTCCCTCCATTACTTTTAAAACATATTTTAAGCCAAGGAATACACCCTTCACATTGATTGACATAATACGGTCATATTCTTCATCTTCAATCTCTGTTAGTGGAGAAATTTTCTGAATAACCCCAGCATTATTGAAAAATACATCAATACGTCCGTACGTATCAACAGCAGTATTGACATATTTCTGAACGTCTTCACTTTTTGAAACGTCTGCCTGAACGAAAATACCTTCCCCGCCTTGTTCTCTAATCAAGCTTACTGTTTCTTCCCCTGTTTCTTTGTTGAAATCCACTACCACCACTTTTGCACCATTGCTAGCAAGTTTCAAGCTGCTAGCTCTTCCAATTCCGCTTCCTGCGCCTGTTACAACTGCAATTTTATTCAAAAGATCCATCTTCTATTCCTCCCTAACATTTTAAAGTCACTGTCTATTTTATTGCTACTTCTCCTTTATTTATTGTATTATTCTACACAAAATAGTACTTTCTCAATGTCTATCCAATAAAAATGTAAATGCTTTCATTTTAATAGAATTATTACGAACTGGAGTGTAGGAACATGAAAATTAACACTATTGATCTTCAATACATCAGCCAATTAATCTATGAAACACATCATCTTCCAGTCACTTATATTAATTCATTAGGAAAAATAATCTTTGACTATTCATCAACAAATAATCCATCTTACATTTCTTTAAAGGAACAATTGAAAACATATCCTTACCATAAAGATTCTAATGCCTATCCAATTTTTTTCTCTTATGCTGAGTTTAATTTTTTCTATATTAATGTGCAGCAAGAGGATCAATATTTAGGTGCAATTGTAGTTGGCCCTTCCCTTTCTCCAGAAGTGGAAGACATAAAGACAAGTGTTAATCAAGAGCTGATTCCTATTCTTCATTATCAACAAAGTTTAGCCATTAGTTTATTTGTGTATTACGCCATCTATCAAAGGAAATTAAATAAATCTGCTGTCATTTATCACAACCAAGCATTAAGACCTCTCATTCGTCATGAGGAAAATACTACGCTTGAGCTCTCCTATGCAAGAAGAAATGATATTGTTCATACAAATCTTTACTATGAAAAAATATTGTTAGACAATGTGAAAAATGGGCGTATAGAGAAACTAAATGAAGTTTTGAATTATTCCATTGTTGAGCAAGCAGAACTTGGAATACTATCAAAACGCAATAATTTAAGAAGTGTTCAATATTTGATGATTACAGGCATTGCACTTATTTGCCGTGCAGCAATTGAGGGTGGTTTAAATGAAGAAACAGCCTTTACATTAAATGATTTTTACATTCAAAAGCTAGAGGATCAAAACAGTTTAATCGAAATTCTTTCGTTAATGGAGGAAGCTATTTACGACTATACAAGCCGTGTATCACAGGCAAATACAAGGAAGTATTCTGGACCCATTACTACCTGTATCCATTTTATTGAAAATGAGTTGTATGGGGATCTAACACTCGACCAACTTTCAGCAATTTGCCACCTAAGCCCCAATTATCTTTCCTCCTTATTTAAAAAGGAAGTAGGTACTTCCTTTAGTGAATATATTCAGCAGCAAAGGATTGATGAGGCGAAAAAACTCTTAACATTTACCAACTATCCAATCCTAGACATCGGTTCATTACTTAATTTCACAGATCAAAGCTATTTCATTAAAGTTTTCAAAAAATTTACGGGAATTACCCCTAAACAATATAGAACTAAGTATTCTCATAAATAATTCGATATAGAGGGAAAGTAAAAAGATGGTAGAAATCAATTTTTACTTTCTCTTTCCTTTTTTGAAGTACTAACAATATCATCTATGTCATATCTTGAATTAAAACGTAACCATTACACTTTAAGGAGGTATATGTGGAACGTCTCCATTTTTCTAAATATGTATTGAATTTTTGGTTGCTCTTCATTTTATTCCTAGGCATGCTACCACTACTGTTATACAACGTCTCAGCTTTAAACGACCTTAGTTCCTCTCTACTCAATTTAAATACGATATTTTTAAGTATTTTAATTGAAGCATTACCATTTGTCTTAATTGGAATACTGATTGCTGGCTTTATTCAGATTTTTATAACAGAGGAACATATCCAAAGGTGGATTCCTCGAAACCCTGTGATGGCAGTTATCATGAGTTGTCTTGTAGGTGCATTATTTCCAGCCTGTGAATGTGGGATTGTTCCGATTGTTAGAAGATTGATTGTCAAAGGCGTACCTATACATGCAGCTATAGGCTTTATGTTAACTGGTCCACTTATTAATCCCGTTGTTATTCTTTCTACTTATATGGCATTTGGAAATGATTTAAGAATAGCGAGCCTTCGAATGCTTGTTGGCTTTGTCATCGCTATTGTAGTAGCATTACTTATCAGCTTATTTTTTAAAGGCTCCCAATTTAAGAGCTCTTTACAGCCCTACTCATTAACATTCCCTAGTCAACAAACATCCTTCTTCACCAAATTATTAAATATGGTCAAACATGCCATCGATGAATTTTTTGATATGGGTAAATACTTAATTATCGGGGCATTTTTAGCTGCCTTTGTACAAACCTATATATCTACCAAAACACTCGTAGCCATTGGAGAAGGTGAACCCTCCTCCATTCTAGTTATGATGGGCTTAGCCTTCATTCTGTCACTTTGCTCTGAGGCAGATGCCTTTATTGGCGCATCCTTTAGTGCTATTTTCTCCACTCCATCCATTCTAGCCTTTCTTATTTTTGGCCCTATGATCGATTTGAAAAATACCATTATGTTGATGAGCGTATTTCGTTTAAAATTTGTTTTTTGGTTAATCGCCTTAGTGGCTACAGTTGTCTACATTAGTATATGGATTCTTTCAGCGTATCTCTAAGGGGGAAAACTATGAAATTTCACGTTCAACAAGCGCTAAGAGCCTTCATGTTACTCGCCTTTTCGGCTATGATTGCCAACCTGCATTGGACCGGAGAACTAACAAAATTTATCAACCCTAAATATGAAGGGCTGAGTAAAACAGCCGCCATTTTATTTTTTATACTATTTCTTGTTCAAGTGACAAGAATTATATCTTTTTCAAAGGTTCCCCACTCATGTGATCAAACGGGACAAGCATGCTGCTCCCATCACGACCATGGTCACACAGCCTTTACCCGAAAAAAAATGATAGCCTACCTCATTATCATGACACCAATAATGACAGGCTTCTTCGTGCCAGCAAAAATTTTAGATGCATCCATCGCTGATAAAAAAGGTGGTGCATTTATTCTCACCCAGCAAAATCAATCATCTAAAATAGAGGATTACCTCACTTCAAATGAAACGATTGATGAAAACATCTATGATGAACATGAAGCTGATCCCCGACTGACAGAGGAAAAACAGGAAAGGACAAAAAAACAATATGAGCAATTAAAGCAACAGCTATCCCAACAATCCATGCTAAAAATGACCGATGAGGACTACACGATTTATTATGAAGAAATTAATCAAAATTTGGCTAACTATTTGGGGAAGAAAATACAGTTGAAGGGCTTTGTTTTAAAAGAAGAAAATTTTACAGAAAAGCAACTAGTGATTTCAAGATTTCTTATTACGCATTGCGTCGCCGATGCCAGTATTGTCGGCTTTCTGACAGAGTTTTCGGACGCTCCTACACTCACAGAAGATACATGGATTGAAGTGGTCTGTACAATTAGTCAAACAACATATGAAGGTGCAAGCTTACCTGTTATCCATATTGATGATTGGGTAACAATCGAACAACCTGAATCACCTTATCTTTATCCTATTAATATTCGAATGAGTTTCTAGCAATAAAAGGGCAAAGCTTATGGCTTGCCCTTTTTCAGCTATTAATGGGGGATCGCACATCTAAGCCTAAATGGGAACGTAATGTGCTACCTTCATATTCAGCTCTGAATAAACCCCGCTCTACTAACATGGGAATAACATCGCTAAAGAACAAATCCAAAGATTTCGCAGGTCCGCCTGGTATGGCAATAAAGCCATCTAATGCACCCTCTTCATAAAAAGTAACGATTTGATCGACAATATCCTGTGGTGTACCGATTGCTACAAGGTGGGCTGAGCCAATTACCTCTGGGCGTGCTAACAATACTGCGACTGTTGGTTCATTGTTTACAATATAACGACGTACCAAATCTGCATGTGTTTTACTACGTACTTGCTGATCTTTTGATGGCAGCATATCAACCGTTACCTGATCTTCAAGTGCCAAATGACGAACATCCATGCCAATCACAGATTCTAAAGCACTGTAGCGCCGCTCAAGTGTTAAATGTGCATGTGCTTGTCGGTGCATTTCGAGTGCTTCTTCATATGTATCCCCTATAAAGAAATAGAGTCCGGGTAATAAGCGAATATCGTCGGCTGAACGACCTACTTCTATAGCCTGCTGACGCAAATCATTACGCATCTCAATACCCACCTCCATGACTGGTGTAGCCGCAAAAATCGCATTGGAAACAGTAGCCGCAAATTGCCGCCCAACATCCGACGCTCCTGCTTGGAAGAGTGGAATCTCTCCTGCTGGATGCATTGGGAGATTTAAGGGACCTTTTATATGGAAAAATTCTCCTTCATACTCAATTGGCTTAACAAGCTCTTTTATTTTCTCTAAATTCCCATCCATTTCTAATGTTTCATAGGGATAACTATGCCATAGCTGCTTGACCACCGCTGTACATTCTGCCGCTTTAGCATAACGCTCCTCGGAAGAAGGCATGGGCTCATTGCTGAAATTATGGGCGCCATCTATAGAGGTTACGATATTCCATCCAACTCGTCCTTCGCTAATCCAATTTAAGGACTGCAATTGACGCGCAATCAGATAAGGTGGCGTAAAGGATGTGGAAATCGTTGTTACTAAGCCAATCTGTTTCGTTTCTCTTGCCACCATCGCCATTAAAAAGTTAGGGTCTAAGCCAACTGTTCCTTTCATTTTAGCCATTAATTCTGGATGAGCTGTTAAATAATCCGCCTTAAATACAAAATCTAATTTCACTGCTTCAGCACGCTGCGCAAATGCAATATGTTCTTCTATCAAGGCACCCTGTTTGCCATGATTACCGTAAACAGCTAAATGCATTCCAATAATAAGGTGTCTTTTCATTGCTACTCTCCTTCTTTTTAATTGATAACGATTATCATTTTCATAATAATCATTCATGGCAGAGATTGCAATGAATGTCTATTAAGTTTTTGAAGGTCCTCTAACAAATGAAAAATAAGCAACCAAACTAATATTTACTATAAAGTTAAATAAAGGTATTATTGAGATAATTCAAAAATATTTAAGCGGAGGAATCATGAGAAAATTTACCTCTTTATTTATAGTTACTCTTTTTATATTTCCAATTGGTGGAGCATCTTTTATAGAAGATCCTATACTCCAACCATCTATTCCGCCGAACCTTGGTGCTTCTGCTGAGGAATCTTATTCTACCCCCACAGCTGAAAAAAGTGATGATTCTCTTCTTACAACGTCTTCTACCTTTCCAACTGGTCAGGGTTCGATGAGCTTTAATTTTAAAGCACCTAGTAATGGCACTGATACAATTCAAATTTATGTGAAAAATAACAGCTCACAATCTATTAGGTTTATATTAACTGCACCTAATGGAACGGTTTGGATAGACGGAGAGATCATTAAATCTGGACAATCATTTACTTCAACTTACGAGTTGGATGCAAGCCAAGCTGGTCAATGGTTCATGAAATTTGATAATAATGATGGTTCTTCAATTACAGTAGATATAAATACAAGTTACGAAATTTAATATGGAGCTTCACCCTTTAGCTTTTTTCTATTCAAATAGGTGATGCAAAAATTTGTTTTTCCGTTGGGTCCCAGAGAACAATTCCAACATCCTGCTTCTGATCGATTACCCGAATGGTGATGGGGATATAGTCAAATAAAATTGTATTTATTTTTGTACTAGTGAGCTGTAACAAGCCAATTAATTCAATATCATTAACCAGTGGTACGTGTATTTCTAGATTAATATCTGTTAATTTGCCATCTTCATAACGAAGTTTTCCCATGATTTTAGGATTTAAATGTTTAAATCCACCTTGAATATCCTCTTTAAAAATTAATAATTTATTATACATATTTTGGTCCAAACTATATAAAGCATCTGATGGGAATATATAATGCTTTTTATCTATATCAAACCATTTTGTTATGGTATCTGTATCTTTAGGAATAAAGGTTTCAGCTAAAAATATGCCTGGAATAATATCGTTTATATTAGATTCTTGATATAAAGTTAAATAAATAGGGACTCTCGGATATTTTTCATTTTTTCTAATATCCTCAAGAATCCTTTTAGCTACTTCCTTCCCATAATTTTTAACATCGTTGATATCATCATCATTTTGGTCTACTTTCACTTGGCCTGTGTAAATTAAACCATTGGCATCGGAAACTCGTATATCATAAAATTCATTTAACGAGATCGCGATCGATAGTCCCTCTACTTTGTTATTTTCTTTATTAATAAAATTTTGTTCTAACACATGTGAGAGAATCAAAGGATACTTTTTTTCATCCTCTAACACATTGTCACTTCTAGTTTCAATGGCTGGATTTAACCCAATACCTTCATCTGTTTTTCTACTTAACCATTGGCTGATCATTTTCTCTTCCAGATATTGACCTTCCTGCATATAAAACTTGTCAGTTGAGAAATAATTCACCGATAAATTCATGAGTCCTCTTTCAATTTCATTAATATTTAAAGCATTATTCATATTATTGATGATTGAACCTCTAGCAATATTGACTTTTGCAGGCTGTTGAATCTCATAGACCTCCTTTTTCTGTATCGATGAAATATACTTTTTCTCATTAGCAGTAACACTTTCGTCCTCACTACTACAAGATGCTAAAATCAATATTGGTGCGAATAAAAATAACATAAAGCTTCTTTTTTTCATTGCTATTTCTCCTTGCATACTATGTATCATTTGATAAATTACCTCATTCAACGATACCAAATTTACCAAAATAAAACATTATATATTTACAAATCTCCCCATTTACCTATCAGATAATCAAAAAAGACCTATGCTCGTTTTCTCGAACATAGGTCTTACTGCTTTCAACTGCTAATGAGTGGGTTTTTCACTACATTGGAGTGGCTCTCACACTTTTAAGAGCGGGTTCCCTCCTTCTTAGAGCGATTTACCCCTCAATACTATTTGGCATTTTTATCGGGCTGGTGAATACCAAATACATTGCCTTCCGTATCAATATAATAGCCTTGCCATGCCATTCCTGGTAATGCGTACTTTGGCATGGCTACTTTGCCCCCGTTTTCAAGAATTTTTGCTTCCGTTACATCATAACTTTCAACACCCATTGTACAAGCAAAGCCATTCAACGCTTGGTTTGTTTCTGGTGGAGGCCCTTGGCGTTGCATTAAAGCACCGTTAATGCCAAGTTCACCATCTTCACCTGTCACGGCACCGAAATAAGGCATGCCTGCATATTCACTCCAGTCCTGAAATGACCATCCAAAAACTTCCCCATAAAAATCCTTAGCCCGATCCATATCACTTACATGAATTTCAAAATGAACTAATCTCCCCATAGTATCCTCCTTAAAGATGAATGTATTTGATCATATTTACTATATATCATTTTTCTGAAGATTAAAATTAATAAATTATTTCTGCCATACCAACAACACGTTGGTTTATAGAGACTTATATGGAATCTCCCATCTATTATTCCATTCTATTATTTTTAGAACTACAAAAAAGTGTGACTAGAAAATGAATTATTCTCTAATCACACACTATTAGGGCTAGTTATAATTGACTATATACCGAAATGGCATCGGTAATATTATATTGCTCCGTTCTAGGGCTGCCGTCCGCTCCTACTGTCACTAGCACATATTCTTGTCCATTTATAAGGGCTAAGCTTGCTAAACATAAGCCTGCATCTTCTGTATAGCCAGTTTTTCCACCTAAAATTTCCCCTCCTGGCAATGCACTTGACGTCATATGCTGAAACATGCGACTGGTAAAAGTAATGCCTTCCGGATGAAGGTTTGTTGATTTTATAGAATATCTTTCTGCTGTATAAACATTTCGAAAATCATCGTTTGTTAAGGCGTATTGTAAAAGTAAAGACATATCCTTTACAGTTGTATAATGATCTGAATGGTGGAGTCCAGTTGTATTCACAAAGTGCGTATTTTTCATGCCTAGCTGCTGCGCCTTTTCGTTCATCAGTTTCACAAATCCACGTTCTGACCCCGCAACATATTCAGCTAAACCTAGTGATGCCTCTGCACCTGATGGCAACATAGAGCCATACAACAAATCTTCTACTGTCAGCTTTTCATTTGGGAGAAAGCCCGCCACTGACGCATTTTCCTCTAATAAATCCCGAAAGATATGTTTAGGTAAAATGATTTCTTCTTGTAAATTGGAGATCTGCTCTATCGCGACTAGAACCGTCATCATTTTTGTCAAAGAAGCAGGATAAATCTTTTCCTCACTTTTTTTATCTAAAACAATTTGATTTTCATCCAAATTCACTAAAATTGCATTCGAACTGTACATATCAAGATCGAGCATATGCTGACTGGCTGTTTGTACTACTTTTGGTGCATGATCTATTTCCTGACGTAAAGTCATTGGCGATTCTTTCAATAGTAAATAAACGAAAATCAGTATGGATAAGAACAATAAACTCAATATACCTTTTCTATTGAACATAAAAACAACTCCTTCTCTTTATGCTTTTATTCAACCATAAAAAAAGGAGCTTATTTTTAACTTACTATTAGTGAATTCTTAAGGTTTCTTAAGAATTGGTTGGAATCATCACGGTGAATACGGTTGTATCATTACTAGAAGTTGCGGTAATGGTTCCGCCATGGGCCTGTACAATTTCATTAGAAATGGCTAAACCAAGCCCAGCACCTCCTGTTTGGGTAGACCTTGCACTATCTAAGCGGTAAAACTTTTCAAATATCATTTTTAATTTTTCAGGAGGGATCGTCTTCCCTGTATTCGTAAACGAAATAAATGTCTGATTATTTTCGCTTTGCGCACTAATTTCAATTGTACTATTTGGATCACTGTAGGCAATTGCATTTTTTAAAATATTATTAAATACCCTTGCTATCTTATTACCGTCTGCATAGATAGTAATATCTTCATCTAATTTGACGATGGCTTTTTGACCCTTTGGTGCCAGCAATGGATAAAACTCGTCGGCCACTTGCATTAACATATGTTGTAAAGGAATAGAATCTTTCTCTAAAATGATGGATTGTAAATTAAACCTGGTTATTTCAAAAAATTCATTGATTAGTTGTTCCAGTCTATAAGATTTATCTAATGTAATCGTCACATATTTTTCTTTCTGCTCTACCGGCATATCCCTCGCTTCATCTAAAAGACTTAAGTAGCCAATAATGGATGTTAAAGGTGTTTTAATATCATGCGCTAAATAGACAACTAAATCATTCTTTCGTTGCTCAGCTTCTTGTGCATCCCTTGCACGCTTTTCTAATTTATATTTCACGTTATTTAATTTTTTTTCCAAAAAATCGAGTTCAGCTGGGAGCTCAATTTCCTTCCCTGACTCATCAGCAAGCATGGTAATACTTGAACTAATTTGATGAAAATATCGGGTAAATCGAGACAAGGCGATATAGAAAATAATCAATAATAATAAAATAAATCCTATCGCAAGCCAAAGCGATTTATTTTGTCGAAATAACACATGATAGGCATTGCTTGCAGCATAATAATCAAGTTGCAAGACATTTTCACAAAAAGCAATAAAAGCATCTGCAAAGGGAGCTTGTAAGACCCCATCAATAAATGCAAAATTAATAAAAAAGCCTATGATGCTAGCGATGACAAGTATCGAAATAATTTGTAGAACCATTTTCCTTTTCAGTTTGCCAAACTCATTTTTCAATGGTATACCCCACTCCCCAAACCGTTTTAATATACTTTGGGTTCTCCGCAGCATCCTTCATTTTTTCCCGTAAATGTCGAATGTGAACCATTACCGTGTTATTGCTGCTAAAGTACTTTTCCCCCCAAATTTCTTGGAATAATTGCTCTGAGCTAATAACTGTCCCTCGATTTGCACATAAATACCAAAGAATAGCGAACTCCGTAGGTGTAAGGGATATGGACCTTTCATTTAAAAAGACTTGTCGTGTGTTTTTATTAATCACCAAGCCAGCAAAATCAATGATATCTTCCTGTTGCTTCGAACCTTGGTTGTAGAAAGTAAACCTTCGTATTTGTGCCTTTACACGAGCAACCAACTCTAATGGACGAAATGGCTTTGTTATATAATCATCTGCTCCCAGAGAAAATCCATTTATTTTATCGATTTCTTCTTCCTTTGCCGTAAGCATTATCACTGGAAAATTTAGTGTTTCTCGGATTTTTCGTAAAATAGTAAACCCATCTATATCAGGCATCATAATATCCAGAACAGCTAAATCTACTTTCTCATGCTCAATACATGCCAAAGCCTCTTGAGCCGTATAAAACTTAAATACATGATAGTTTTCATTTTTTAAGTAAAGTTCTATTAAATCTGCAATTTCCTTTTCATCGTCAACAACTAATATATTCAACTGTATTGCCCTCTCCTTCTCCCCACTTGTTTTCCAATGATTTTTCACAGGCATTATAGCACTTACGCATGACTATATCTATTATTAGGGTAGTTAGATGAAAACATCTTTCCAGCTCTACTTTTAATAAGTTTATATTAACAAAATCATAGATAGCTTCATAATGAACTATTACTACATCAAAAATAGGCTTAGGTTATATCCCAAGCCTCGCATTTTCTGGTAATTAATTTGTTGGATTGATTGCTGTAGTAGTAGATTTTCGACTCATATCCTGTGTTACCACTCTACCTGCGTAATATAGCATTTGTTTATTTAATTTATTCTCTTTTACAGTTATACTGGTCGGTTTCACTTTGAGAACAAGCGTTTTGCTCCCTAAAGATGACTGATATTTTTCGATATGCTTTTTTGATAAAGGTGCTTGGTAATAATCTGGTACATATTTATCAAGCATTGCCTGCATAGCAGCAGTAGCTTCATTTAAATCTGTAACAAATTCCACCAAACCATTTGCTACTACACTTATATAAGCCGTATCAGTCTTAGCAGGAATAGGGTCTACCATTGTTCCATAATTTTCACTTATTGTGATACATGCATTCCGATTATTTGTTAGAATATCTATTTTTCTTCCTTCGTTGGCACCATGAAAATAAAAACTTCCGTCTTTGTAAACATAATTTAGCGGAATAACATATGGCATATGTTGATCTACCAAACCAAGAAATGCAGTTTGTGCGCCTTCTAATAATTGTTTAATTTGTTTTTCATCTGTACAAGCTCTATTTATCATCCGAATATCTGTTACCATTATCATTCCCCCTATCCTCTTCTAAAAAGGAGTCTACAGCAGTATTGCACGTTAAAAAAGGGACAGTTTGATGAAAGGGCATGGGTACAAGGTAAAAATACTAGTTTATCAAAAGCCCATACTATTTTCTTAGAAGTTCTCTAGTTCTACAAATGAATGTCATATATTGAATGATTTCTTCTCCAAATTTTCACCTACATTACGATAGAATAGTTTAAGTTGCGCAACAATCATAATGCTAATGACTACAAGTAAAAACCATGAACTGATTTTACCAAAATGAACAATCGACCAAGACACCTCTTGATTTGGATAGGACCATGCTCCAAAGAACGTTGCAATATTTTCAGCAATCCAAATGAAAAAGCCAATCAAAAAGAACGATACAACGATGGGCATTTTAAAGACTTTGTTCCGTACTGTAAATTTTACAACAGTACGATAAAACACAATAAATAGTAGTGCCATTAACAGCCATCTAAAATCATAAATAAAATGGTGTGTGAAAAAATTCAAGTAGATAATGGCTCCAAGTGGAATAGCTACATAACTTTTTGGCCAGCTTACAATTTTTAAATCAAACCTACGCCAAGCTTGGCAAATATAACTTGCTACACTCGCATACATAAATCCGCTATATAAAGGCACACACCCTATTTTTGTCCACGCCTCTTCAGGATATGACCATGAATTGAAATTCACTTTATATAGTTCGAGCACGAGCCCAATAATGTGAAACAAGCAAATGACTTTTATTTCATCCTTTGTTTCTAAACCAAATTTATACATCAAGTACTGAGTCAATAGACAGATTGCCAGAATAAAGTCATATCTTCCTACCCCAGGTATTTGAATGGCTTTAGAGAGTGCAAGTGTAGCAAATATCACAACGGGAAAAATACAAGATAATGATTGATGATACGTAAAGACTCCTAAGTCTTTAATAAAATTCTTCAACATGAATCCACCTCAAATGAACTTGTTCATAATTAAATTGCTTCTTGTATGAAGAATAAATGATAAATTATCTTATTTCAATATTTATTTATCGAAAAACAATAAATTTTTTCTCTTATTATTGGAACTATTCTTTGTTAAATACGTCTTTGTTGTTGCTTCTCTATGAAGAAAAGAGTAGCCATGTAAGTAGCTACTCTTTGATATTAAAGATATATTTTTTGATTTAATTTTAATTGGACTTCTTGTTGGTTTATTTCTAAATTCGTCACTTTTTTCACTTTTAAATAATAAACGATATAACAACCAATGAAGAATGCTCCACCACAGTAGAGTGCTAAACGTTGAGCTGGATCAAAAGCCAAGCTTGCCATAACAATACAGTTCGCTAATAAACCTAAAATAGGGATCACTGGATACAGCGGCGCTTTGAATTTTAAATCCTCTACTTTTCCTCCTTGGCGTATATAGGAGCGTCTAAATGCAATTTGAGATGCTGTAATCGCAATCCAACCAATTTGTGCACCTAAGCCTGCTAGAGATAATAACCACACAAAGACTGTATTAGCAGCAAATACACTTGACAGTAAAGACAGACCTGCTACAGCGAGTGTGATTAGTAATGCATTCATTGGGATACCTCTTTTATTAACTTTCCCTAAAACGGGACTTGCCATCTTTTCGACAGATAGTGAAAACAGCATACGTGTTGCAGCATAAAGACCCGAGTTTGCGACAGATAATAAGGCTGTTAGGATAACAAAATTCATAATATCTGCTGCATATGGAATACCTATGCTATCTAATACGACTACAAATGGACTTTCCACCACCCCTGCTTTATCCATTGGTATCATTGCTGCAAGTACAAATACGGATAACACAAAGAAGAACAGCGTACGCCAAACAGTTTGCTTAATAGATTTAGGGATAGTCTTTTCAGGATTTTCACTCTCCCCAGCAGCAATACCAATCAATTCTGTACCCTGGAATGAAAAATTCACGGTAATCATTGTAATAAGCAGTGCTGTTACACCATTAGGAAACAAT
Source organism: Lysinibacillus sp. GW823-FHT02G10 (assembly GCF_058797135.1). NCBI lineage: Bacteria > Bacillati > Bacillota > Bacilli > Caryophanales > Bacillaceae > Lysinibacillus > Lysinibacillus sp. GW823-FHT02G10. The sequence goes on along the minus strand of NZ_JBXAJI010000001.1, from coordinate 348,549 downwards.
CCACCCTCATAAAAATGAGTAAGGAAAGGGGCATTTGTTCCATCTTTCATATCGATTAGCCCAAACATAGCTGCTCCACCAACCGCAAGGAACATAATAATTGCCAATATCTTAATGCTGGAGAAGACAAATTCTGCTTCACCAAATGCTTTTGCTGATAAACCATTCAATACAAAGAGTAGTGCTGCAAATATTAGGCACCACATCCATACTGGTGAATCAGGAAACCATCTTTGCATTAGTTGTCCAGCCCCTAAAAACTCAAGAGCAACAGTTACTGCCCAACCTAGCCAGTATAGCCATCCAACGGCAAAACCAGTAGCAGGACCGATAAATTTCGTTGTGTACGTTTGGAATGAACCTGATACCGGCATAGCAACAGACAATTCACCCAAACATAGCATTGTTAAATACATAACTGCTCCGCCTACTAAGTAAGCTAGGATGGCACCAGTTGGCCCAGCTTGGTTAATCGTGTAGCCTGATCCAAGAAAGAAACCAGTTCCAATACATCCGCCAAGTGAAATCATAAATAAGTGTCTTGCTTTCATACTTCTTTTTAATTCATATTGTTCTGCTGCCATAAAAAACTCCTTACATTCATTATCTGTGTAAGCACTTTCTTTTTTTCGTACAAAACAGATAACAATCTAAAATTTGAATGTTAATAGATAAACTGTTTTATATATTTTATGAACTGTCAATTTTCTGACAAAATAAAGGCTATTGAATAGCTAAATTGTATTGTAAACTTACTATAGGGAGAGCTATTTTCTTATAGTTGGTTGTCGCGACCTAATTTTTTAAGAAAAGTTCTTCCTTCTGGGATACAAAATGACTTCTATTCATGGCTTAAAGTAATGTATCGCCAAATAGTGAGCTGATTAAAGCTACCGCAGCAATAGCCGTTTTATTGTATTGATCTAATACAGGGTTTGTCTCAACAAATTCTGCTGAAGTAATAATATTTGCTTCTGACAGCATTTCCATAGCTAAATGACTTTCACGATAGCTAATACCACCTGCTACTGGCGTGCCTACACCTGGTGCATCATTTGGATCCAGTCCATCTAAATCTAATGATAGGTGAACACCGTCTGTGCGCTCCTTTAAATAGTCAATCGTTTCTGACATTACTTTCGTCATTCCTAAACGATCAATTTCATGCATCGTGTATACTTTAATACCAATTTCCTTAATAAGCTTTTTTTCTCCAGGATCTAAATCTCGAGCACCAATGATAACAACGTTTTCAGGCTTTACCTTTGGAGCATAACCTCCGATATTTGTAAGTGCTGGATGTCCAAGGCCCAAGCTTACAGCTAAAGACATGCCATGGATATTTCCTGAAGGAGATGTTTCACCAGTATTTAAATCGCCATGGGCATCATACCAAATAACACCTAGATTCTCATAATGCTTGGAAACTCCTGCTAATGTTCCAATAGCAATACTATGGTCTCCACCTAAAACTAAAGGAAAACGGTTTAAAGAAATTTCATGGTCTACTTTTTGGCCTAGCTTCTCGTTACTTTCTGTGACAGTTTTTAAATTTTTTAAGTTTGTCTTTCCTTCTGCGTCTTTATCTTCGTGTACGAGGTCAATAGTTAAATCCCCTTCGTCGTAAATCGAATAACCAAGTCTCTCAAGTCGTTCAGTTACCCCCGCATATCTGATAGCACTTGGTCCCATGTCTACGCCTCTTCTTGTTTGACCTAAATCCATGGGCACCCCAATAATTGTCACTTCTTTATTCATGATGTTTTCTCCTCTCCAATAATTACTTTCACAGTATAAAGAAATTGCAACATTGACTCAACTCGACATTATTTTAAATTTTTATACAGTTTAAATTATTAAAAACATAGATTTATTCTTGTATAAACGATTGCATAAACGCTATTTCAATGCATAACAAAACATTTTTTTCCTTTTAAGTGCGTATTTTTGTAAAAAATTACTAAACAAAATATTAAAACTGTTCTTTTTTTATAGTTTTTTCCGAAAATTTTGACGGTAATTTTATCTATAAATGCAATATGTTAATAAATATTTTCCAAAATCATTCAATTATTCTTCTTTTTTACGGCAAAAAAAAGCCTTACTACAATAGTAATAAGGCTTTTCAATTGCCTATTTTAATAATCGCACAATACTATTCAAACAGGTTTCTTTATAAAATTTATGTTGTTCTTCTAAATCGCAGGTTAACCACTGAATTAATGAACCATCAATCATTGCCCTCATCATTTTTGCATAGGTTAAGGAATCAATGTCTGAACTAAAGACACCTTCTCTTTTTCCTAATTCAATAATTTCTTGTCCAATTCCCCAGCAATTCTCATAAAATTTTAAGTTAATTCTTTTGTACTCTTCATTGCTATTTGCCTGAGCTAAAAAGTCTAAATAAACCCTGTAAAATTTTTTATTTTCTATAGGCGATACAAATACAGCATTTAAGTAGGCATGAAGCTTGTCTATAGCTGTTTGATGCTTGCCTATTTCCTGTATTTCATAGCTGTAGATTTTGTTCGTAGTGGATTCAAGTAATTCTAATAAAATGTTTTGTTTGCTTGTAAAGTAGTAATGAACTACCCCTTTTGAGACACTGGCATGATTGGCTATGTCTTGTAGTGTAACCTTATCATAACCTAATTGTGAAACAGCGTTAAAGGCTGCTTTCATAATCTGTTTTTTACGTTCTTCCTCTTTCTTTTTCATAGGAGCCTCCGATGACTTGATAGAAGTTATTATACATGAAGAGTAGCAACAATCCAATTTTATGTTGACCGGTCAGAATAATTTTGATACTGTTTAATGGAATAAAATTGTAGGGGGACGTTTACGATGACGGCAGAAAATTTTAGTGCGTTAGTAGTCAATAAAGATGATGCATTTACAGTGAAAGTGAACAAGTTAACTTTAGAAGATCTACCAAAGGGTGAGGTATTAATTAAAGTTAGTTATTCAGGTATTAATTATAAAGATAGTCTTGCCTCTATTCCTGATGGTAAAATCGTTACGTCTTATCCTTTTGTTCCTGGCATTGATTTAGCTGGGACTGTTGTTTCTTCTGAGGATTCTCGCTTTAAAATTGGTGACGAGGTCATTGCGACTAGCTATGAAATAGGTGTTTCCCATTTTGGTGGCTTTAGTGAATATGCCCGCATCCCAGCGCAATGGATTGTACCGCTTCCAAAAGGACTTTCCCTTAAAGAGGCTATGGTAATTGGTACTGCAGGATTTACAGCTGCATTATCTGTTCAAAAGTTAGAGGAAAATGGTATTCATCCTGAAAAGGGGAAAATTCTTGTGACAGGGGCTACAGGAGGTGTAGGTAGCTTTGCTGTATCTATTCTTTCAACACTGGGTTATCAAGTTGAAGCGAGCACAGGAAAAGAATCTGAACATGAATATTTACAATCACTCGGGGCTACTACAATAGTAAATCGTGAAGAGGTTTATGATGGAAAAATTAAAGCATTAGGCAAACAAAAATGGGCTGCTGCTGTTGATTCTGTTGGTGGAGAGCCACTTGCCTCATTATTAAGCCAAATTCAATATGGTGGGGCTGTTGCATGTAGTGGTTTAACGGCAGGTACACAGCTTCCTACAAGTGTATTTCCCTTCATTTTAAGAGGCGTGAGTTTACTTGGAATTGATTCTGTTTATTGCCCAATGGACATTCGATTGAACATTTGGCATCGACTAGCGACTGATTTCAAACCAGCAAACCTTAATGATTTTATTCAGCAAGAGGTAACACTACAACAACTTCCTGATGTTTTACCTATTTTACTGAAGGGTCAAGCAAGAGGTAGAATCCTTGTTGCATTATAAGGAGTTTAATTAAGCTTCCTTCTTTATTCTATTTCCCAGAAAATAATTCTAGATGGCAAATAACAACATACAGCTACTACGCAAAGCGAGCGTGGTAGCTTTTTTTATTGTTGACATCTCCCTGACATAAAAGCGCTTTATAGTAGCTCATGAACAACCCACTTGTTTCCTTTAGACAAATTTAGGCAACAAAGCTTGTCTAAATTTGTACTAACAAGCATACCAATAGAGTATGTAGGCAGTATTCCGGGAATTCAATACTATAATTAATACTTTGGAGATGATCGTATGAAGCGAGCACATATTAATGAATTAGCTATTACACGGGCTTTAGCCATTCTAGCTGTTCTTCTTATTCATTCTACTAGTACACCTGTAACGGCTTTATCTAGTGACTCAAAATTATATCCATTTTATGTATTTTTCAATATCTCCCCTAAATTCGCTGTCCCTGCTTTTATTTTTTTAAGTGGCTTTGTATTATTTTACAATTATATACAAAAGGATTTAACAAAGGAGCTTATCATTCATTTTTATAAAAAAAGAGTGACCCAAATACTCATTCCTTATCTCTTTTTTTCTATTTTTTATTATGCAGCAATGCAATTTTATGTGACACATGATTTAGTAGACACATGGCGTTCTCTATTTAGTATCGAATTTCTAGAAAAACTTTTATTAGGCAAAGCGTATACGCATCTATACTATATTTTTATTATTGTTCAATTCTATCTTATGTTCCCATTATTCCTATATATTTTAAAGAAAAAACCAGCACTATCTCCTTATTTAATTTGGATTGGGTTCGTTCTTCAATGGGTCTTTATTCTATTAAACGCTGAGTTATGGCAGTATCCCTATAGAGGGAGTATCGCTTTTTCCTATCTCTTTTATTTCTTAGCAGGGGCATTTTTAGGGATTTATTTTGAAAAATACAAAGGATGGCTTCAACTAAAAAAAGAAAATTTTCCTATCAAGATACTTTTTGTGTGGTGTATTTGGCTAATTTCTACTATATATAATGTTTATTTATATTACTTTGTTTATACATCACAAACCTATATAGTGAACAGCACAATATTTGAGCTAGTTTTTCAGCTACAATCTTTAACAGCCTGTATTGTCTTATTACAGCTTTCTTTCTGGATCTATGATAAATGGAACCATGCTTTTGTAAATGGCTTAATCAATCTAGGAACAGTATCATTTGGCGTCTATCTATTGCATCCATTTTTCCTTTTCCTTTATAGACAATTAAGTACTGGTGGTAATAGTATTCTGTATCATCTTTGGAGCATTGGGGGCTTTATCTTTGCACTCTTCGTTCCATGGATGGTCGTGCTATTGATGGGCAGATTCTTTAAGTACCATTGGATTGCCTTTGGGCCTATCCCGAGTAAATTCCCTTACAAATAGCCGTTCATTATGCACAGCCAGTCGTCGATTTGTTTCCGTCAACTGGCTGTGTATATTTAGTTGAGAACCTGTTATTTTGTGCTTACCGTTACTGAAATACTAATGTTTCTTCTGAGGTGCATTATTAAATAAGAAGAAACTAATTAAAAAGGCCCTGTGGAAATCTACCAAGGGGTTTCATAGTGTTAAAAAACAATCAATAAAAAGTGAAAATGAATTTCCGTTGCAGGCTACTTACTTTCCTGTGGGCGAGCGCCGAATTGCTTCCTCCGCTACCACTCCGTTTAGCGTTTTGCCTGTCTTGCTATCCCTCGGGAGTCAAGTTGCCCTCCCCCACAAAAGTGTTACCTTTTTAGCAAAGGTTTTCAAATAAAGTGAAGGTTTATGAAGAGGTGTTGTCACGCATCACTTCTCTACATTGAAAATAAAAACCTATCCTTTTTCTAATCATGCAAATCATGGGCTATTTTGATCGCTCTGCTAGTATGAAAAATAAGGAAAAAACACTTTTGCAGAATGGTTGATTGGAGTGGAACCAGCGTCACTCCTAGGGGATTTAACGTCTCAGAGGAGACCCTGGAGCGAACACAGCGGCTCATCGGACGCCCCCTGGAAAGGACGCTGGCGGAACGGAAATCAACCTCTCGCAGGTCTTTCTCTCCTATTAGCATGATCTTATTTAAACACTAAAAAAGCCCTGTGGAAATCTCCACAGGGCTTTTCAATGAACGATTTAATTATTTTGCAATAGAACCGTCTTTTACTTTGTTGTTATTAGCATCAACTAGGTTTGTTGATTTGAATTCAACTACAATGCTGTCAGTTAATGCATAGTCAGCTTTAGTTGTCGCAGTAAGTTTACCACCAGCTACTGTAATAGAAGCAAGTTCTACAGTTGATCCTGCAATTTTAACAGTAACACCTGTTGGAGCAGCTTGATCAGCAATATTTTCAGAGAAATCTACTGTAAATGTTTTGCTATCTACTGCAGTTACTTTAGTAGCAACAGGAACAATATTTTCTTTAAGTGCTACTTGAGTTGTCACTTTTCCACCTTTAAGCGTGTTACCTTTTGTATCTACTACATTGCTAGCTTCAAGTACATAATTACCATTAGCTGTGATAGAACCTTCTGGTAAAGTGAATCTTACTTTCTTAGTACCATCTACAAACTGAAGTTGCGTACCTGCAGGAAGTTCTTTTCCTCCAAGTGTGTAGTTAGCAGCATTTGTAGCTGTTGCAGTCACATCTTTAGCATACTCAACTGTGAATACGTTATTGTCAGTTACAACAACTGGAGTAGCGCCGAATACTAATGAATCTGTTGGTGTTTCAGGTGTAGCTTCAAATACGCCTGTTGTTACATTGAAAGTAACAGTATCAGCAGTTACATTACCAGCTAAATCTGTTACTGCTTTAGCAGATAACTCGAAAGTGTATGTTGAATTGCTATCTAGATCAATGTCAACTTTTACAGTGTTTTTCTCTGCACCCTCGATTTTACCGTTACCATCTACATCGAAACCTGCATCTGCTTTTACTGCTGTTTCTTTTCCAGTAGTGTAAGCAATACCATTTTGTGTTTTAACAGTTAATTTTCCTTCTACTTTTACTGGCTCACTAAAAGTAAGGTATAATGCATCAACGTCTGTAGTAGCATTTACATCATCAGCTACTAACATTTTAGTAGCAGTAGAAACAAGTGTAGCAGGTGTTAAATCTTTTGAAAGAATAGCATTGAACTCAAATGCATCACCTACATTACCAGCTAAATCTTTTTGTCCTTCTACTTTAATGTTTGTATTAATGAATGTAGCTGTACCTAAAGCAGATTTAGCATCAATAGTGAATACAGTTTTATCCTCTGTATCTTTAATATCAGCATCTGTTAAATAGAATACAGTTGATCCTACTGTTACTTTTGCATATTCTTTAGTCTCTGCATCTGCATTAAGATTTTGTTTCATTAATTCTTCAGAGAAATCAAACGTAATTTCTGTACCATTCACTGCTGTAGAAACAGTTGGTTTTGAATTATCAACGTCTGCTTTCAAAACTGTGAAGTTAACTGCGATAGGATTTGCGATATTATTAGCGAAGTCAGTTGCACCAACAATGTCTACTTTGTAAGATTGTTCTGCTGTTAATCCAGTAATTGTTAATTTCTTACCAGATAAAGTATAGCGATCTTTTGATAGTTCTGTACCATTTAAGCTGATTGTTCCTTCACTTTGTACAGGCTCGTCGAAAGTGATAACAGCTGTAGTACCTTTAGCTTCTACAGAATTAACGCTTACAGGAGTCGTATCTGCAAATGTGATTAATTTGTTGAACTCTTCAGTTAGAACTTTAGCATCCCCTTTTGTTTTAATTGGTTTTACAGTTACTTTACCATTTGTTAATTTTACCTCTTTATCAGTTGTTAACGTAACTGTCATACCGTCTTCAGATACTACTGCGTTAGTGATTGCTACACCTTCAACAGCATATTTTGTTGTGATTGCTGCATCTTTTGCATCAACAGCTGTGTTGAATTTCACTTCAAGTTCTTTTGCATTCAGTCCTTTTACAGCTTCTACAGCTGGTGTTACTTCTTGAACTGCGTCAATCGTACGTTTTACCATTGTAGCGAATTCTTCGCGGCTAATTTTATCTTGTGGTGCTAATAAAGAGCCTTTACCATTGATTACACCATTTTCTACAGCTGTTTCTAAGTAAGATACAGCCCATTTAGAAGCTTTAGAAGCATCTGCAAATTGGCTAAGATCTGCTTTACCTGTTAATTGGTAGCCCTGAACGATGACTTTAGCAGCTTGTTCTCTTGTTAATTGAGCTTTAGGCTCAAATTTACCATTGCCCATACCATCAAATAATTCTGGTGAAGTTGCAAGTACTGCATTATAGAACCAATCATTTTCACTAACATCAGAAAAATCTTCAGTACCAGTAGCTTTTAAATCTAATGCTTTTGATAAAATTTCAGCCGCTTCTGCACGAGTAAGTGTACCAGCTGGGTTGAAGTTTCCTTTTTCATCGCCTTGGATGTAGCCTTTATCAGTTAAAAATTGAACAGCTTCTTTTGCCCAAGATGAAATGCTAGCTGCATCTTGAAATTCCGCAGCTGATGCTACTGGTACGATTGCTGATGCTACAAGTGCTGCTGTAGCTGTAGTTGCGAAAAATTTACGACCTTTGTTTTGTTTTGTCATAGTATATTCCTCCAGAATTTTAATAAATTATATTATTCTGTGAGAACAATATTATCGCGCTATTTAATTATAAAATTATAAAAATATGTATAAATCGTTCCCACAAATAATAATTCAACCAATTATATGTAAAGCAATCTTCTAAATTTTTCATGATTAAATATCCCAATCAAACTGTAATTTGCTTTACAAGACAATAATATAACTTCATTACCAATAAATAAACGCTAAAAATAAGGTAATTTTAATACTGCATTGGTTATACAGGGAATCTTTTCATAAAAAATTTCTATAATTTAGAAATACTATAACCTTTAACGGCAAAAGTAGCTGTTTCAATTAAATTTACAAATAATTCCTTTTTTAATCTAATCCGATTTCATTATTTTTTCGATATAATGATATACAGAATCATAAATTTTTATCCTCCTGAAATTACATCTAGATTCTATTATCCATTTATGCCTCGTTAGAAATATTCAATTGAGTATCTGAATGCTTTGATTGCAAATTCTTCATTTACCACATTATCCTATCTTCCATAAAGAAATAGATTGCCTTAGCTGAATCTAATAATAAAAAGAAACGGATTGGGGAAATACTTATTTCCCCATCCGTTTTATAATTTTGATCATAAAAGCACAACAAGCAGTACTTACTTTGAAAGATCAAGACTTAATGAGATCTACTAACAACAGACCAAACCTGTTCAAACAAATGTAGATGGTCCCCCTGATTCCACCGTTCAGCAAAATAAGGATTATGGAAGTAAGTAAAAGCTACAATAACTGCCATCCCCTTATTTTCCCAACCACTAATTTCTTCAACTTTTTTAGCAAGATGCTGGAGATGATCTTTAATTAAATCTTTATTTGTTTCTATATAATTTGTATACAACAGAAACATTTTTTGATGATTTTGATACAGATTTCTTTTTGTGACGTGAAGAAGCCATAGCCAATCATGTAAAGCGATTTCCGCATCAACGCCTTTTTTAGGACTCCATTCAAACAAATCTTTAGAAGTATTATCCAACCACTTAAGGGCAAGCTTTTGGAGCAAATCGTCCTTATTCTTATAGTGTTTATAAAGCGCAGCATGTGTTACGCCTAGCATCTTTGCAATATCTGATAATGTTGTTTTATTTATACCTTTGCTTAAAATAATTGCTTCAGCCGTAGAAAAAATCTTCTCTTCTGAAAGAATAGCCATTAAATATACTCCTTTCGCTTCTCATAGTTACATTTTGTTGACAATTTAACTATAACATGTGTAATATACAATAACAAAGTTACAAAATCAAAAAATTGTAACTTTTAATAACGGATTGTGGAGGATGAATTTTATGGTGAAAGAAATGTATGAACGTGTTGCTTTGGTATTAGGCGGATCTGGAGGGATAGGACGTACTGTTGTAGCAAAATTAGTAGAGGAAGGTTATGCAGTTGGCGTTCACTTTTCTTCAAGTGAATCAAAGGCTAACGAATTAGTTGAAGAAATATTAGCTGATAAAGGACATGCTATAAGTGTGGGAGGTGATGTAGCAAATGAAATAGAAATGAATATGGCTTTTGACCAAGTAGAAACCGCTTTTGGTGGTATAGATGTCGTGATAAATACAGCAGGAATCATGTTACTTAGTCCAATTGCAGATTTGAATTTAAATGATTTAGATAAAATGCATCGCACAAACATCAGAGGTACATTTGTTATCTCACAATTAGCTGCACAACGAGTAAGGAGAGGTGGCTCCATAATTAATTTCTCAACCTCTGTCACTCGTAGCCAATTTCCAAACTATGGTGCTTATGTAGCAAGTAAAGCAGCTGTTGAATCTATTTCAATGATTCTAGCTCGTGAATTAAGAGGAAAAGATATAACTGTTAATGCAATAGCTCCTGGACCAACGGCAACACCTTTGTTCTTCCATGGAAAAGATGAAAAACAGATTCATAATTTAGCAAATGCTGTACCATTAGAAAGACTAGGAGAACCTAGGGATATTTCAGAAGTTGTTTCTTTTTTAGCAGGACCAGCACGTTGGGTAAATGGACAAGTAATCTTCGTAAATGGTGGTTTAGCTTAATAACGAATTGTTACCAAGGTAAATACCCCTTTAGATTAATCTAAAGGGGTAAGATAAAAAATCATCTATCTCTTTTTGTTATTCTGGTAATGCCTACATGACCTTAGGCTCCACAAGCATAATATGGCATTCCTTTTCAGCAAAGGGCATGTGTTCCGCTCCTCCAGGAACAATAAACATCTCACCTTTGGATATTTTCACCTGACCATCCCGAAAAGCAATAAACATCTCCCCTTCGAGCACAATAAATACCTTATCAGCCCCTTGATGTTCATGCCATATAAAATCCCCAGCAATCTTCACCACTTTGAATTGAAAATCGTGTATTTCACCAATAATTTTCGGTGACCAAAGCTCCTTTAATTCGGATAATTTCTCATTTATATTGATAACTTGATCTTGCATATTCATCTCTCCTTATTTACTTTTGGAAAAGGTTTTTCCTATTATTCGTCCTTTTGTAAGGCTTCTGTTATATTTTGCAAAGCGTACTCGATAGCTAATGGACCTCCAGTAATAGCGGAAGTATCCATTAAATGAATATTATCTTTTTTTACGGCATTCATATTATTCCAGACATTGCTTTGATTTAACTCACTCATTAATGCTTCCTTTTTTGTAATATCACCGATAAGGAAAATATGGTCTGCTTGAATAGTTGAGATGCCTTCAAATGCAGCGAATTGATTATTATTCCCCTTAAATGTATGATCTGGTGTTAGACCCAAACCCTTTTCTTTATCGAAAGCAAGTGTATAAACAGGGTTATCTTCACCAAGAACATTAAACGTTTTTCCGTCCCAAGACAAAATAAGCGCTACAGACTCTCCTTGAATTGACTTTAATGCTTCACGTCCTGTTGAGATATCTTTCATCATTTTATCAATTACTTTTTCCGCCTCATCGTCTTTTCCGATAATCTTGGCTACTGTGCGAAGTCCATATTGCCAGTCTTCGTAGATGTCCTGTGATTGCAACGTAATGACTGGGGCGATTTTTTCTAGGGATTCATACAATTTTTCATGATGTTCTGTTGCTAAAATATAATCAGGACCAATCGATAGCGTTTTTTCAATACTAGGAGACAATTTATCGCCTAATTCCTCTGTTGAATCTAGCTTACCGTTTAAATAAGACAAAGTGGATAAATATTCTTTATCAGTAGAAGCTGCAGGTGGCTCACCTAATGCAACTAAAATTTCAGGGTAAAAATACCATAATGAAACAATTTTTTCTGGTTTTTTCTCGATTACAAATTCCTTACCTAGGGCATCTTTAATGGTTCTAGGCCACGCAGTTTCTTCTACATTAGCTGCTGATGAAGATATGTCTTCTGTAGTTAACCCCTTACTTTCAGCAGGCGATTTATGACAACCTCCCAATATACCTGCTAGTAGTAGCATTAAAAATAGCAGTCCATTAATCTTTTGCATTGAAATTCCTCCAACATAAAATCTCTGATATACACTTAGTATAGTAAAGTCATGTTTGGCGGAGAATGGATGCTTGGTGAACTTAGCATGGATTATTGATGAACTTATCTCGATATTCAGTAGGAGAGATACCATATTGCTTCTTGAATACTCTACTAAAATAAAAGGGGTCAGTAATTCCCACCGTTTCTGCAATTTGTTGTACAGGCACATCACTTGTAAATAGCATTTTTTGAGCCATGTTTATACGATAGTTTAATAAATATTCTGCTGGACCCATCCCTGCATGCTTTCTAAATATATAAGATAGTCGATTTCGATTAACGTTATATTGTTCGGCAAGAGAGGTAATGGAAAGGCTTTGATAATAGTTTTCATGAATATAAGTAGTTATTCGTTCGAATAGAGTGTGTGACGCACAGCTATTTTGTCGATTAGCCACACATAATAATGCTTCATTCAGTACATCACGAAATAGCATTTCTGTCTGAAACATTGATATACCTCCACTCTGATTATTTACATGCCATAGACGCATAATTAACTCGATTAGACGAGGAGATTGTCCTATCGGTAATTCAAAATGCTGATGTGAAAAGCTTGTCTCTGCTAAATTCTCCGTACATATCCTGTACAAAACCAGAATATATTCCCAATTTGCATCATCAAAATTTTTTTGATTTAGTTTCATTTTCGCTCCCCCGTGTACAACTTTTCCTGGTGAAAAGATGTAAGGGGTTCCATTAAATTGAAATTCTATTTTTCCAGAAAGGGGAAAAACAAATCCTGGAAAAGAATCTGTATAATCAGCGAAAGGTACACCTGTATTTCTAGAATATCGATAGATTCCTTTTACTTGGAAAGGAGTGTTTGCTAAATGCTCTGCAAGCTGATTTACGTCGATTTTCATACTTATATACCTCATTTCAATAATAATTCGTTTAGTCCTCGGTAGTTGGGTTGAATTATAGTTTTCATCTTATTCATTACCAAAATATAAAAAGGTAGTGATGACGGCTCTCGCCTATCTCTACCTTATCGATAACGATTATCATTGTCAATTAAGTTGAAGCCTCCCTCTTATACCCAAAGATCCATCAACCTCACTCATTTCATTTCTCTATCTTTTATCCTCTTCCTAAAAGCAATTTCTTGCAAATCATCTCTATTTCTTGTGAAAAAGATTTTATTTGGAAGGCTTCTGAAAGCCTTTGATTCTCAGATAAAGCTACTGCTTGTAACAATTTTTCTTCATAAGTTTGTACAAAATGATCAAGCGTCGGACTGGTTACTTTCAGGACTTTCGCAATAGGGAGACTTGAAACTATACCTTTGCTCAACATTATAGATTGAAGTATCAATTTTGTAATCAACACTTCGATGAACGTCGAAATGTTTATATTTTACAATGAGTCTGACAGTGAAAACATTTATGGGAGGAACTAAAATTGAAAATAATGCAACAAATGCCAAATACAAAAATAATAAATCCTAAAATTTTATATTATGGATTTCCTGTAATTTTACTAAGTACGTTAAATGAGGATGGAACAGTAAATATTAGCCCTTTATCTTCTTCTTGGGTATTAGGAGACTGCATTATCTTAGGGATTGGTCTTGGAGGAAAGGCAATTGAAAACTTAGAACATCATCCTGAATGTGTCATAAATATCCCCGACCCCTCTCTCTGGGAAAACGTGGAACAGTTAGCTCCTTACACAGGAAAAAATCCAGTTCCAGATTTTAAGAAACAGATCGGTTTTACATTTAGAAAAGAGAAATGTGATATTAGTTGCTTAACACCTATTGGGTCTACAACGGTTATTCCTACTCGAATTATGGAGTGTCCTATTCAAATCGAAGCAAAGGTAAAACATATACGTATTCCAGATTATTCTCCTAATTTTGCTATCGTTGAGACCCAAACGACACAAGTACATGCCCACGAAGAAATAATTATTGACGAAAATCATATTGATCCAAATAAATGGAGTCCACTAATTTATAATTTTCGTCATTATTTTGGTTTGGGTAGCAACCTTGGTAATAACTTCCGCTCTGAGATCTAAACATTGGGATTAAAACATATGGTTCACAAAAAAAGACCAGGTTCTCATTTGAGCGCCTGGTTATTTGTTAATAATTAGGTCTATAATAATATGCTTGCTGCTCATACGCACTAAATACTTCACTATTAAGCAATACAATAATTAAATCTGTTTTTTTCCATTTAGAAATAAAAAATCTTTCTTAGAACATTCACTTTATCTCTTTCATAAATTCTCTAAAGTCTTCAACGATTTCTTTTGCTTTTGTACGATATAAGAAATGATCCCCTTCAAATGTCATCACTTTCCCATGGACAGAATTAGCTATTTGTTTTTTATGCTCTGGTACCCATCTGTCCGTTACTGGATGCTTCTCTTGTATAAACAAAATAACTGGAAGATTTTTAGGGAATATTAAACTTTCAGCCGCTTTAAAGTTAGCATACATCATTTCAGCTTCATTTAACTGGCTGAGATTATACATATTTTTGTGCTTAAGAATTTTCAGTTGTTCTATTGTTTTCTCATCATAGGGTAGTTCGACATATGGGTCATCACTAAGCTTCACCTGCAATCTAGCTAAACCTGATTTTTTTAGTAGTTTTAAAGTAGTTATTACTGAAGGTTCAATCTTTCTTTCACTTATTGTCGGAACACTACTATCCAGCCCGACAAATGCACTTACTTCGTTTGGATATTTGTTCACATAATCCAATCCGTAAAGGCCTGAAATGGAGTGACCCATTAGAATATAACGCTCAATTTGAAGGCGCTGTAATGCTTCATGGATTTCACTAACAATATTCTCAGTGCTTCTTTCTTTTTCGGTAAGAGCACTTAATCCATAACCAAAAGGCTCAATGACCACAACCTTGTAAAATGGAGATAATTCATCTACTAGTAGTTGAAAATCAAGTGCTGGTGCTGCTGTTCCATAACCAGGTAAGAGTACGACGGTTTCTTCTCCTTCTCCCTGGATAAAGACATTCATTTTTTTCCCATCTACGGTGACAGACTGACCATAAGTTTCTAGTTTTCCTTGCTCCATTTTGCTACAAACAATATCAACAAGGAAAACAACCGCTAATAAAAGTAATATGGCTATAATTAAACCTACTACTATTCTACTTATAAAGGTTATCGTTTTTTTCATTATTTTGGCACGAGGGTATAGAACAGCAAGCGATAACTGTGTTTTCCTTTCTTCTCGTGCCACACCTCCCTTTCATACTCTTCTCCCTATCAATCTATCTCGGCTACTTTCATAAACCGCTAAGGATAGCTTATACAATGAAGGTGTACTGCCTATGACAACAATATGAACAGCGTATGAACAAAAAAATAGTACGTCATTAAATAAATACAGAAAGGACCTAATGATTCTTTTGCTATGACATCGCTTAATTGACATGAAAAAAAGGATCTTCAAATCGAAGATCCTTTTGCTACTTTGTCAGATTTTCTGTATTTAGCTTTTACATTTTTTAATAATCCATCTTTATCAAGCAAAGTTGGTAAACTGATACCGATAACGATTATGACAATACCTGCTATTTGCAAAGTTGTAACCGTTTCGCTTAAGAGGATAACTGATACCATCACCGCGATTGGCAATTCAACAGCACTCAATATGGATGACATACCTAATCCCACTTTAGGCACTGCAATTGTGAATAAGAAAACTGGTATAATCATGCCAAATAACCCCAATGCTAAACCATAAATCCACAGTCCTTCGTTAAACAAAGTGCCATTCCAAATAATTTCTGGAGACTGAAAAGCCGCAGTCGTCATGAAAGCGAAGAAAGAAACCAATACTAAGCGATTAGAGGTTGTCATACTTGCGGTTGTCTTTCCGTTTACATATAAAAATAAGGAGTAACAAAGAGCAGCTGCTAAACCCCATAACCACCCTTGAAAAGGTATTTGAGACAAATCAACATCAATTATGCCTGCAGCTGGTATGGTTCCAGCTACTAATATAATTAAAGAAATGAATTCAATTCTACTTGGAAATTGCCGTTTTGTGATACAAGAAATCAGCATACCAATCCATGTAAATTGGAACAGTAATACTACTGCCAAGGAAGCAGGCAAAAAGTTTAAAGAATGACCATATAAAATATTTGTTAACCCTGTTAACATGCCTGCAAACAGAAGGATTTTAACGCCTTTAAAGCTAAAATTTGATCTATTTGTAACTAAGGAAATACATACTGCTATACAAAAGCCGATAAAAAACTGACTTGTAACTGCCTCAGATACAGAAAAGCCACTACGCATTGCCAGTTTTATAATAGTTGAAACGATACCAAAACTACTAGCTGCAATCACTACTAATAGGGGATAAAGGTACATCTTGATTATTCACTTCCCTCTCAAAACTTGTCTATTGATGAAATTTTGTTTATGATTTTGAGATGTCGAAAAAAATCATAATCTCCAATATATATCACAGATTGTTATTTTACAATCTTTTTTTCGTTAATAATGAATCCTCTCGTAGAGGAAAACCTAATTTTTAAAAATGATAAAAAAGCCAAAACCCACATGTATCAAGGGTTTGGCTTTTATCTTTGTATTTCATTAATAAAGAATGTTAAATTGAATGTTTTTTCTCAATTTCCTTCAGCATAAATCTTATACTGTAATAATCCAATCAAAAAAAACACCCCCCTCTATAAAGAACATAGAAGTGAGATGTTTTTAATGTTCACTAATAGTATTAGAATGGCCGCAAACGTTTAGCGTGACTCTTTTGGCGGTTGGCATACATCACATTTTCGTTGGTTTTTATTTTTAAATTTCGTAAATGTTTTTTCAAAGTTAGTACCACATGCACATTTAAATTGTAGCTTTTGAGAAAAACCATGGTATTCAGTCGTTAGCAACTTACTTTCTGAATTGTTCTCAACAAATTTCTGAATTTCACCAATCGTCCAACGTTTATTCATTTCCTTACACCTCCATATTTAATCGTTCCGCGGAGGCTTTTCTTGGCATCCGTTATAAAAAAGAGCTTAAGTATCTTAAGTGCCTCATTATAACATGAGCTGGCTCACAATAAAACAGAAGTTTTACAAGCGTTGGAGGGCTGTACTCTTGCCTGTTACGGTTCGAGCGAGCCTCTAAACATTTGGTTTTCTAAGGAAATTTCATCTTTAATCATTATTTTTAAGATTCAAAGCTTTTGAATCTGCTCTTTAATATCCACCGTGCATAATCCTCCGTGATAACAAATCACCGATTCAATGTCTAGGTCTACATATTTTTTTAAAGATTGTTGAGCAACCTCTATATCTAAAGTGGTTGGAACATGAATCCCTCCCAATATACCATTTACACTATACATCGAATCGCCGGCAACAAGCGTTTTACTTTGCTTCAAATATAAACTAATATGGCCAGGCGTATGTCCTGGCGTATGGATAACTCGTATTCCCCCACAATATGGTAGCTCTTGACCGTCTTTCAAGGTCTCATCCACTTTCCCCTTGGGTGGATTCTCTATGTGCCCGTCTTTCAAAAGCGGTAAATCCCCCTGAATATAAGGCTTATCTAGTTCGTGCGCATAAATTTTTATATGACTACCGCAATTTTGCAATATTTCAGGAAGACTGCCTATATGATCGATATCCTGATGTGTCAAAATCACAACTTTTAATTGGTTGAACGACACGCCTACATCTTCCATTGCCTTACGTAAATCTCCCATTTGGCCTGAACATCCAGTATCAATTAAAACAGCCATCTCCTGATCCCATAAAAGCGTTGGATGAATGAGGGCTCCGTTAAATTTAAGCTCCAGAATCTCTACTCCCTTAGAAATTTTCATCATTTCTTCCCCCTTTATTATTAGATTTTATTATTCTTTTATATCCTGAAGAATAGTCCTCTTCCGCCAAAGCAACTCTCTCAATGTTTCAAAATTGACTAGAACCGTTCCAACAATAATCGTCAGCGTACCTATTCCTGTTAACCACGAAATATATTCATGATAGAAGGTAACACCTAATATAACGGCAATTACTGGAGAGATATACAGCCATGTGGACGGAAAAACAGGATTTGTTCGTGACACAAGCCAATAATAGATGCTGTGACCAATCATTGAACCAAAAATAATCAAATAAAAAAGAGAACCCATTGAAGCTGGACTTAAAAGATAATGAAGCTGAATGTTCTCAGTAAAAAGTGACAAAATGATTAATAAAATCCCTCCATGTATCATTTGTGCTGCATTTAAAGCAATTGGAGATGTTGTTCCAAATTTTTGGATGACATGCTTCGTATAAATTGTCCCAGATGCATAGAAAACTTCACCTAAAATAATAGCGAAACAGCCTACCATCCAGAAGGGACTAATCTCAATTGCAAAACTAGGTAAGATTAAGAACGTAACACCAATGACTCCGACAACACAACCAATAAATGATTTTCGGTCTCCTTTTTGCTTCAATATAAATGTCTGAATAACAATAATCATCATTGGACCTGTAGCAGATAAGACAGCTGCGATTCCAGATGTCACATACTGTTCTGCCCAATATAATGTGGCAAACGTTCCAAAGGTTAAGGCCACTCCTGTAAAAAACATTTCTTTTCGAAATAATAACCGGATTGTCGTTTTTTCGCGCCAAACCATAAAACTAAATAGTAGTAAACCGGCAATGAAAAAACGAAGACCAGCTGATAAAAACGGAGGAACTCCTGCATCAACACCAACTTTAATTGCTAAAAATGTTGTCCCAAAAATCAAACACATAAAGAAATAATTAATCATTACCATATCAAACTCCTCCTCTTTTTCTATCATAAAAGAAGTAGGATAGAACAGATTAAAAAGGATAGAACAGATCAATTTGGTTTGTGGTACAATCGGTTTGAATAGGAGGAATCGATGTGGGCAAAGCAAATCAAAATGAAGATTATCTTTTTAAGAAAGTCTATGATGATGTACTGCACCGAATAGAGCGTAAAGAATGGAAAGAACATGAAAAGCTTCCCTCCGTCCGGCAATTAGCATCTGAAATGAATGTCCATCGGCTAACGGTATTAAAAGCTTATCAACTATTAAAACAGCATGACAAAGTTTATGTAAAAGATAAATCAGGCTATTTTGTCCAATCAATTGTAACTAAATATATTGAATGTTTAGATCAGGACAATCCCATTGTTTCAGCATACGTAAAAAAAAATCATTTATCCGAAATCCATCAGCCATCTGCTTCCTATCATTTTTCTCAGGCATTGATTGATCCTAATCTTTTGCCTAATCACTATTTTTCAAATTACGTGAAGGAAGTGTTTGACCTATATCCGAAAGTACTGGCAACCTACTCAACGGTGCAGGGTGATTTAGAGCTACGTGAGACACTGACCCAATATTTTATCAACCACTATAAAACACATTTGAGTCCAGATGAACTGTTAATAACATCTGGCTCACAGCAAGCCATTCACTTAATTGCTCAAGCTTTTATTAAGCCAAGAGACGTCGTTTTATTTGAACGTCCAAGCTATAGTGCTGCGATTGATATCTTTAAAGCACAAGGAGCTCAGATTGTTACGGTGGATATCCACCCTGAGGGCTACGATTTAGAACAGGTCGAATACTATATTAAAAAATACAAGCCACGCCTATTTTATCTCAACCCTACCTTCCATAATCCAACTGGTTATACGGTTTCTGTTGAGCAGCGCAAAAGATTAGTGGAATTAGCTGAGCACTATCGGTTTCTAATAATAGAAGACGATGCCTATCACGACATTTATTTTGACCAAGCCCCACCAGCTCCAATTTACACATTTGATAGTGTTGGGACAGTCATTTACATCCGAAGCTTTTGCAAATACATCTCTCCTGGTTTGAGAATTGCAACTGTTATTTGTCCATCATCATTAATGAAATCACTATTAACAGAAAAATCGCTAGCTGATAATGGCTCACCACTTCTCAATCAAAAAATTTTTCTCCATTACTTCTCCTCACTAAGATTGCAACAACATTTGGAGAAAATCCGGATTGCCCTACAGATTCGAAAGGAAATTATGGAGGAAGAGCTGGCTGTAACAGGCTGGCGATGGAACAGTCCAAAAGGCGGTCTAAATTTATGGGTACAGCTCCCAGACGATCTTCCAACTGAATTATTATTATCTAGAAGCATCGCACAATCGATCTCCTTTGTGCCAGGTCAAGTTTGTGATCCATTAAAACAACTATCCTCCTGGATACGTTTAAGCTATTCCTATGCAAACGAAAAACAGCTAAGAGAAGGAGTAAAAAAGTTGGTTACAGTGGCGCAATCACTTTCTAAGTGATCGGACTAGCGATTTAATTAAATCTATAAACGGTGGTATTCACAGCTTTATCAACCATTTCAATTATTTTTTCATCGGTGGCACGAATCGTAATAAGCGGTAGACATAGCAACAACAGGCAGACATATACACCTAACATATTCAGCTGTCTATTTGAATAATATGAAAAAAAGTTATACACCTAGCTCTTATCTGTTCAAAATAATTACAGCAAATCACAGCAAAAAATTGTTCTCGGTGTAGAACACAATTTTACCAAGGAATGATAAGAGTGCTTTCAGATTTGAGAAAGCCATATTAACTCTATATTCCAGTAAAAATAACAGCCAAATTAACTTTATTATTGAAGAGCGAGATTTAGAAAAATTTCTATTCTCATAACCTCCCTGTAGAATGATAGAATGTTTTTATACAGTGATAGAAGGAGGAGAAAGATATTGTCTAATCAAAATGAGTCTTCATTAGATAAGGAAAAGCAGCCTAATCCGAAAGTTAAAGTAGAAAGAAAAGAGGGGGAACCAACTGCTGCTTTCAAGGGGGCTTCCTGGGGCGCATTGTTAGTAGGTGTTACGGCATATTTTATAGGCTTGTTTAATGCAACGATGCAACTAAACGAAAAAGGATATTACCTAGCTGTTTTAATATTTGGACTCTATTCAGCAATATCCTTACAAAAAGCAGTAAGAGATAAAGAAGAGGGAATACCAGTTACTAGTATTTATTATGGTATTAGCTGGGTTGCACTTATTGTATCTATTTCATTAATGGGCATTGGGTTATATAATGCTGGGAGTATTGTTTTAAGCGAAAAAGGGTTCTATGGTATGTCATTTGTTCTAAGTTTATTTGCATCCATCACGGTTCAAAAGAATATTAGAGACACACAGAGAGCTAGAGAAAGAGATTAAGTTACTGAAAGAGTCGAGAAGTTCATTCTCGATTCCTTTTGTCATTTTTTCTTAAGCTCCATACTCCTCCAGACTATAAAAAAAGAGCATGGCTGTCATCAGCCATACTCCTCTCAATTTTATTTTTCTCCGCTTATTTCGACTAAAATTTTAGATTGTGTTTTGTCATTTGTTAACGTTTTGAATCCTTTTTCAACAATCTCATCTAGGTCAATTTGACTTGTGATGATCCCTTGTGGATTTAGTTGACCAGCGCTCATTGCATCAATTGTTCTTTGGAAAATTGACGGTGTATAAACAATGGATGATAATACATTAACACCTGTGTTTGTAAGTTGCATTGGATTCCATTCGATTGGTCTTGCAAAAATCGAAACAATCATCATGTTACCACGAGGTTTTGTTACATCAATTGCTTGTTTAAAGGTAGGAGCAACTCCTGCCACCTCAAAGGATACATCAACCCCATCTGCAACAATCGCACGAACTGCTTGTACAGGATTTTCTTTACCTGAATTAATAGCATGGGTTGCACCTAATTCTTTTGCCTTTTCTAATCGATCATCGGATAAATCTAATACGATAACTTTACTAGCACCTGATGCTTTTGCAGCGATTACTGTTAATAATCCAATTGGTCCAGCTCCAAATACAGCAACAGAATCACCTAATGTAACCCCAGCATCTTTAACAGCTTGTACAGCAACAGCCATTGGTTCTACCAGTGCACCATCTTGTAATGTTAAGTTATCTGCTAAACGATGTATATTCGTTACAGGGACATTAACATATTCCGCAAATCCACCGTTTCCATGTAAACCAATAAAGTTAAATCCATCATAACGATCGACTTCTTCATGTTTATTTCTATATGTTAATGTAGGATTGATGACAACTCGGTCCCCAGCCTTAAAGTCAGTAACCTTAGAGCCAACTTCTTCGATGATACCAGCAAATTCATGTCCCATTGTAAGTGGGGCAACTTCACCTGTTAAATCAGCTTTTTCATTAACTGGTACGAAAACCGGACCTTCTTCGTATTCATGCAAATCACTTCCACAAATACCAGCCCACGCTACTTTTACTTTCACTTCTTCTTCTCTTAAAGCGCGTAATTCAACCTCTTCAACTCTAATATCTTTCACACCATGCCAAACTGCAGCTTTCATTTATGTTACCCCCATAAAATTATTTAAATTGGTACCATAAAATAACATCCTTAATAGCTACTCGTGCATGATCAAAATCCGACACTTCTATACACTTGATAAAAGTATTGATGGACATATGATAGGATTCAACTAGATTCATCTTCCATTTTGTTTGTGCAGCTACATTTGTAACAAATATTGTTTCTTTAAAGAATCGTAGCATAGCAATATTTCCTGTAACATCAAAAAACAATTGTAACAAGTGGGCAAACGAAACAACATATTCATAAATATTTTCAGCAGACTTTCTTTGTTTCATAGCTTCAAATCGAAATAATAGTTCATTTTGCAAATCGGCAGTCCATTTAGATTCACACTTGGTTAGTGCAATATCCAATAGATGATAAAGCGCTTCCAAATAATCCTTTAATTCCTGATCCGTTATAATCTTCACTCTTACACCTTTATGTTGTACTTTTTCAACTACACCATCTTTTTGTAAAAGATATAGAGCCTCACGGACAGGTGCATGACTTACTTGTAACTCCTTTGCAATTTCTGCCTCTATTAAGCGCTGACCTTGTTCATAGTAACCAGAAAATATGCGGAATAATAATCGTTCAGCTATTTGCTCAGAAATTGTTTTTTTTGAAATTGAATTTTCATCAAACCCCATTAAACCACTCCAATAAATTTATATCTTTTTATTTTAACATAGTTCAGTGTATAGGGTGATTAGCTAAAAGCGTTATATATTATGGATTATAGATTATCGATAATCTATAAAAGTATTTTAATCTATAAACTCATTTCTTTCAAATATCTTGTTTTGGGTAGGTAACTAAATAATATGAAGTACCTTTTAAGAGAAAATTTATAAATGCAAAAAAGATGGTGTTAAGTTGATCAGACCGGTATATGGAGATAATTTGCGATATGAGTTACTCAATAATAACCTATAAAAAATGCACACAAACTGCTAGTTATTGTCTAACAATTTGTATGCCTTTCATCTTAAAGTGATTTGTTATGAGTTGACGATGTATATCCCTGTTTCTTCCATTAACAACTGTTGCGCTATATGAACCACTAATCTTCTCTGTTGCAATTTATATGGGCTTACCAGCACTTTGCGTACCGAATGCAACCTTTTAATTATACTATTTCAAAAAGACTTAGGAATAACTCCTAAGCCGTAATCATGTTTCTTCTCATATGAAAAAGAGTCTGTACCCCTAGTCTCTATTCTCTATATAACTTACAATTTGATTGGCAACAGTTGATGTTAACAACGTAGATATATTACTTAAAACAATAATTGTTGCGTCACTTTCTATCAACCTTAAATAGGAGGAAGTAAAACCATTAATCCCGCCATGATGAAAAATGAGCGTATTATTCTTTTTTGTCTTAGTAATGTTCCATCCATATCCATGGCCAAAACGACCTGATAAAAGCATCTGAGTTGTTATATTTTTCGATAGTAAACAATTATTTTTTATTGCATCATCAAGTAATTGTAAATCTTCTACTGTAGAAAATAACCCACCAGCAGAATAGGTGTTAGACATATTGATGAAACTAGCATGATAAATATTATTTTTTTCTAACTCATAACCGCTTGCTTTATACTTTTGAATAGCCACGTTATAATCAAGTCCAGTATTTAACATAGATAGAGGCTGAAGAATCTTTTGTTTAAGAAACTCTTCATAACTTAAACCACTTGTCATTTCTATAATCTTACCTAATACAATGTATCCTGAATTAGAATAATTAAACTCTTTCCCTGGTATAGATTTGAATGAACAAGAAATAATCCAATTTATTAAATCATCTGGTGATTGTAGTTGATAAGATTTTAATAAAAAATCAGGTTGATCAGTAATATTACCAATGCCAGATGTATGCGTTAATAGATGTTCGATCATAATTTGGTTACCTTTTGGAAAATTAGGAATAAAATTATCTACAGTATTATGTAACTGTAACTTTTGCTCTTCAACTAGCATTAAAATTGCAATGGTAGTAAAGATTTTAGTTACAGATCCAATACGGAACTTTGTAATAGCTGTATTTGGTATATCCCATTCATAATTAGCTTTTCCAAATGATTCTTTATATATTGTTTCTCCTTGATCAACCACTAAGATATTTCCACTAAACCCCTCTTCTTTTGAGTTTAAAAATGAATGAATATATGATTTTAGCAAATATCAAGCACTCCTTATTTTGTACTATAAGTTACTTGAAATGTTATCCAATGGCATTTACCAACTTCCTCCTTTCGAACTTTACGAGATCTTAAAGCTCATTTCTAAGATTTCTGCGAATTTCCTTTTGCTTTAACTTTATTAATTCTATGATACTTTTACAGATTCTTTTAAGTGACTCATTTGATTTGTAAGTGAGTACGAAAATACTGCCACCTTCTATCATGCTAAAGACTAAATACGCCATTTCTGTAGCTTCCTCAGGGGGCCAATTTGATTGGATAAACTTTTCTCTTAATATCATGATAAGTTCTTCATAGGCATTCTTGCATGCTAAACGAAGTTGCTCACTCATATGCCAAGTTTCCAAAGAAATAAGTGCTAGTGGAATTCCATCATGTGCAATTTTTGGATTGAAACTTAAACATTGACCAAAAAAACACTCTAAAGCTTTAATTACATCATCATGCTGTGAAAATAAATTTCTCAACTCTTGAGCAGCAAAATCTTTTGTTCGATTAATTGCCTCTGTCGCTAATTGCTCCTTGCCTTCAGGAAAATAATAATAAAGCGAACCTTTTGGACAACCCGACTCTTTAATAATTTGATTTAATCCTGTAGCATGGTACCCTTGTTTTTGAAACAGTGTTGACGCGGTTGATAAAATTTTCATTTTACTTTCTTGATTTCTAGACATTTTCCCCTCCGAAATTATAACGACTGGTCTATATAATAAATTGTTAAGACGATAAAGTCAATAGAACTGATTATTGCTTCACCTTTACTCGTTTAATAGTTAATTCAACTTTCATTTTTAATGGCAAGCTCTAATTCCTCACCTTTTATGATTACTTGATCTACATCCGATAATTTATTTTAATTACCCATTAATTCAGACTGCTTTTCACAGGATCAAAATTTTTTAAAATCAGCACCATCTTTTTTTCTCTTCATATTCTATAGAATCAGAATATTGAGGGGGAAACGTATGGGGATTGAATTCACAGCTCTCCATTGGATTTACGTGGTTTTTATTGTGCTCATCATCGGATTTATGGTTAAACGTCGCGATACCACCCTCATTTGTGTAGTAGGCATCTTTATGCTAGCGATTGTTGCAACTGGTGATTTTACCTCGTCCATAAGTGGTGTGTTTAACAGCTTTATTTATGCCATAACTGAGCTGCTATCAACGATTCTTATTATTTCGATTATCGTGGCGATGAGTCGGGTCATGATGTCTTCAGGTATTAATGAGGTTATGGTGGCCCCTTTCACAAAGATCATTAAAACACCCGCACTCGCTTATTGGACGATTGGACTTTTAATGATGTTTATTTCTTGGTTTTTCTGGCCATCACCTGCAGTAGCGCTATTAGGAGCCGTGCTCTTGCCTGTTGCGATTCGGGCGGGCCTCCCAGCACTGGGGGTTGCCATGGCGATGAACTTATTTGGGCATGGTATTGCATTATCGAGTGATTTTGTCATTCAAGGGGCTCCAAAATTAACGGCTGATGCTGCTGGTATCCCTGTTGGAGATGTTGTTTCAGCCAGTATTCCGCTTGTTATCACAATGGGCGTTGTAACGACAATTGTTGCTTATATTTTTTTAAGACGTGATATGAAACGAGGAACGCTACTTTTAAATACTGGCAACAATGAGGAGGAGGATGGTGAACAAGAAACTGCGGAAAACTTACTGTCAATTGGGCAAAAACGATTCTTCGCCGTACTTATTCCTATTGCCTTTATCTTAGACGTTATCGCTATGTCAGTATTCAATTTAACGGGCGGCGATGCAACGGCTTTAATCGGTGGAACCTCTGTTTTTATTTTATTGTTGCTTAGTATGGTTGCTCATAAATCAGCGGGATTAGAAAAGACAACAAGTTATTTGATTCAAGGATTTCAATTCGGCTTTAAAGTCTTCGGACCCGTAATTCCAATTGCTGCTTTCTTCTATCTTGGAGATGCTGGCTTTACACAAATTCTTGGAGATCACCTCCCCGCTACTTCACACGGTATTGTCAATGATCTGGGTGTCGGTCTTGCAGCAATAGTTCCGTTAACAAAGGAAATTGCTGTTGTCACACTAGCAGTTGTTGGCGCTATTACGGGGTTAGATGGTTCGGGCTTCTCTGGAATTTCTTTAGCAG
The DNA here is from genome assembly GCF_058797135.1 of Lysinibacillus sp. GW823-FHT02G10. NCBI lineage: Bacteria > Bacillati > Bacillota > Bacilli > Caryophanales > Bacillaceae > Lysinibacillus > Lysinibacillus sp. GW823-FHT02G10. The sequence continues at coordinate 321,768 of NZ_JBXAJI010000001.1, read as the reverse complement.
GTTCGGTTGGAAGTCTATTCGGGAATGCTATTGGTGGGGGAACAGCCACTTTAACTGCTTTAGGGCAAATCACAGCTATATGGGTAGGCGGCGGCGCATTGATTCCTTGGGCATTAATCCCAGCAGCTGCTATTTGTAATGTCAGCCCATTTGAGCTGGCAAGACGAAATTTAATTCCTGTAGTCATTGGACTGATTGTGACAACGATAGTTGCTGTATTTTTAATTTAATAAAAATAGTAAGAGATGGTCACTAGGTTATCAGTAGCCATCTCTTTCACTCTCCGTATAATACTTTTGTAAAATGTCATAAAACATTTCTTTTAGTTGAGATTTTTTCATGCCTAAAATATAAGCCTCTATCAATAATTGCTCCACTTTCATAGCTATTTGGTGACATGAAATAGTCGTTGCTTTATTAGGATCTACGATAACAAATGCTCTAGACTGAGGCTTAATGGTGATGATCCCCTTTTTTTGAAGCTCTTTGTAGCTTTTATGAACTGTATGCAGATTGAGGTTTGTTTGTGCTGCTAGCTGGCGAATTGAAGGCAAATGTTCCCCCTTTTTTAAGCTTCCAGTCGCTATGGATAAAAGCAACTGCTGTGTGAGTTGTTGATAATATGGAATTTTGCTTCTTCGATTTACTTTTACATTCATTTGTCGAGGATTTCCTCCATATTAAAATTTCTTTTTGGCAATAAAATGATGCATGATAGCCATCATGAATAGTACAAGTAACAGTGTGACAATTATATTAAAGCTATACCATTTTTCTATGTCACCTGTCATGATTATCGTTGTAGCATACAAACTATTACTAGCTGGATTTATGACATCTAAGAATGGATGTAAACCAGCACAAAAACGACAAATAAATAAGACACCAATACTAATTAAAGCAATAAATGGTGTACTATTAAAAAATGTACTCATCATGGCAACAAATGTAATGATGAACAACAGCCAAATACAATAAAATGCTAAAGCTATCAATGCGCGCATTATCGGTACAGAGGTAAATAAATAAGATGTATAGCCAAGGGACATTGCATAGCCAAGCGAAATACATAGGACGGCTAAAATATAATGAGTAAGGAGTTTACTGTTTAAGTAGGATGTGATTGATACTGGCCTTGTTAAAATGAAGGCCATCATTCCATTCGCTTTTTCTCCTTGAATAATACCCATCGTTGCAATAGCAAGGATGATTATACCTAATTGATCAAATTGCGAATTAAGGGTTGAAGCAAGCACTTCTTCTCCCCCTGGCTTTGCCATTGTTGGATCAATTATAATCCCTTCTATACCACCCATTGATTGTAAAATAGCAGGCAAGAAATACATCATAATCGGCTGAGTTAAACCTAGGAGGATATAGACGATTGGTAGCCAAACGACTTTATATTCCTTTGTCATTTGATTCATTTCTTTTTTACTTAGTGCTATAAACGTATTCACTTCAAATTACACCACCAATTCTAAAAATATTTCTTCTAAGCTTTCTTGAAGGCCAAGATCAAACTTTGTAAATAGTACATTTGAATCCAATCCGTACTGTAGCAATCGATGGGCGTCCTTTTCCAAGTGATTGACATATACTTTAAAACCTTCCCCACAATTTTCGATTCTCTTTACATAAGGTAAATGTTCAATCGTTGTTAGCCACTTCACATCTTTCTTTTGAACCGCTAAAAAGATAGCTGAATCTTGATAGCGATTAAGTAACTCTAATTTTGTTGCATCTTCTATTTTGTAACCATTTTTAATGACCACAAAGCGCTCACAAACTTCCTCCGCATCGGCTAAAATATGTGTAGAAAGTAATATGGTCGTTTCTTTTTTTATGTCTTTTAATAGATTCAGCACTTCACGTCTACCAATTGGATCTAGGGCTGAAACTGGTTCATCCATAATGATGAAAGCTGGCCTGTGTAATAAAGCTTGTGCGATTCCAAGACGCTGTTTCATACCTCCTGAAAATGTTCCAACATGAGCATATGCTTCTTTCCCTAAGCCTACCTTTTCCAGAAGAATTGGGATGTCTTTTTGTAATTGATTTTTCGAAATACCCGAAAGTGTCCCCATAAAGGCTAAAGTTTCAGAGGCTGTCATCCACGAGAAGAAATTAGGGTACTGTGGTAAATAACCAATATGATTTTTCATCTTTGAAATTTTTTGCCCATCAAGTACAATGTCCCCTGCATCTGCATAAAGAATATCAGCAATAATCTGAATTAATGTAGATTTTCCTGCCCCGTTTGGTCCAATAAGCCCTACACATTCATTCGAATCTATAACCATTGAAAAGCTACTTACTGCCGTTTTCTGTTTAAATTTTTTCGTAATATTATTAATTTCTAAGCGCACGTTTATTGACATCCTTTCTTCCCATCACGAAATATAGAACAGAACCAATTGTATTAAAGAACAAAATAATAATGGCCCACATTAGTATGTTTTCTCTGCTATCTCTATGTTTATATAAATCTATTAGTGCAACAGTGATAAGTAAAAAACCTACGAGTACAAATGGTAAAAGAATTGGTAGTATGTTTGCCCAATCAATTTGATTTAAGTCTTCAAAACCATAGTGTAATTTCATTTTTATAACCCCTTTCATTATCATTATCAATAATGATAACAAAAGAATGAAAAAATTTCATTACCTTTTTACTGTACATCTTTAAAAAAACGCTATAGTATATTTTTTGATAATGTTCTCAAATTGATAACATTTGATTGCTTCCCTTGATACTATCTCATTTTCTGGTAGGAGGATCGGTTTATGCGTAATAAAGCAGAGGTATTAATGCACCCTGTGAGAATGAAAATTTTACAAGCTCTGATGCACAATAAAGAAGAGGGTTTAAGCACATTGGAGATGATTTCTGTCATTAAAGATGTACCACAAGCCACTCTATATCGTCATATCCAAATTTTAGTCGATGAAAATATCATAAAAATTGTGAAAGAGCGAAAAGTTCGTTCTGTTACAGAGAAGTTTTATGCATTAAATGAAGGAGCAGCAAAACTTAGTAAGGAGGATTGGACTCAACTCACAACCAAGCAAAAATTAAATTATATTTCCTACTATCAATTGGCTTTACTATCTCAATATCAAAATTATTTGCATTCACTTGATGAAAAAGAAAGCACAACAGATTTAGCAACTTTTTCTTTAATCGACTTAACGTTAACGGACGATCAATTCAAAAACTTTGAAAATGAATTAAACGATTTATTAACTAAATACTATAATATGACCGACTCAAATAAAGGTTTGGAGACTAAAACAATTGCTTTAAATATTATTCCAAAGCCTTAGGTACTATTGACGTAGAGAAATGGAGAAGATTTATGAAAAAAGGAAAGTCACTAGAAAATATACGAAAATTAATTATGATCATTATTGGGGCAGTTATAGCTGCATACGGACTAGAGGCCGTGTTAATTCCGAATGCTGTCATTGATGGCGGTGTAACAGGTCTTAGTATTATGGGTGCGCACCTCTTTGGTATCCCGTTAGGCGTACTGCTCTTTGTATTAAATATTCCGTTCATTTATATCGGCTACAAGCAAGTTGGAAAAACCTTTGCCTTAATGAGTAGTGCTGGTATTGCAGCTTTATCGATTTCTACAGTGCTTTTACATGACGTTAAAACCATTTTAGGCCCAAATGATCCCCTCCTAATTGTCTTATCTGGTGGTATGCTCCTTGGTGTGGGTATTGGAATTGTCCTACGAAATGGTGGCGCTTTAGATGGCTCAGAGGTTTTAGCTGTACTATTATCACGTAAAATTCCATTTTCAGTCGGCGATATTATATTATTTATCAATGCCTTTATTTTCTTAGGGGCAAGCTTTATCTTTGGCTTAGAGAGTGCTCTCTACTCAGCGTTAACTTACTATATTGCCAAAAATGTTATCGATATTATCCAAGTTGGTTTAGAAAAATCAAAAGAAGTTCGTGTTGTTAGTGGAAAATCCGAGGAGATTGGAGACGCTATCCAAGCCCGCTTAGGACGTGGTGTTACCTATACACATGGACGTGGTGGTTTCTCCAATGAACCAACAGAAATCTTAAACTGTGTCATTAACCGTATGGAAGAAAATAAATTAGTTTCGATTATTAAAGACATCGACGAAGGCGCTTTTGTAGTCATTTCTGATGTGTCAGAAGTTCGTGGTGGTAACTTTAAGAAACGAGATATCCATTAATTTCAAAGTAAGTAAGGCGCACTATACCTTACTTACTTTTTTTAGTTGCTTCTATCATATTTTACGCCACCTATTAAACATAATCCTCCCAGCATTACTACTAAGGAAGCCCCAACTAAGGCATACTGATAGCTATTTGTGTAACTTGCAAGTGTGCCTGCAATGGATGGACCAATCATTTGTCCGAGCGCATAGCCAGCCGTTAAATAACCTATCATTTGATGACTATTAACTGGGGCAAGTTTCCTCGCTAATGTTGTACAAACAGTTGTAATTCCCATAAAGGTTGCCCCAAAAATGAAGGCACTAGCATAAAGGGTCATCGAATTTGTAGCTAGCGCAGGTAAAACAATACCTATCGCTTGCAGTAGCATAGAGATGAGTAAAATTTTCACATAGCCATAACGTTGTGCTAGCTTAGACCAAACGATACATGAGGGAATTGCTGCAACACCCACAACAAACCATACAAAGGCTGCATCTCCATGAAAGCTTGCCGACTCCTGTGCAATTGATACAATAAATGTGCCTGTGACAATATAGCCAAGCCCCTCTAAGCTATAAGCGATGATTAACCATTTTATCCAAGACTGAGGAGGCGTTTTCTGTGAAATTATCTGGCTTTCCACTAGTTGTTTACTTGGTGTAATAGGCTTAATGAATAGTACAATCAAGACAAACAATACAATACTAAATAAAGCTAATACGATCCAAGTTCCATTCCAATGGAAAACAGCTTGGATTGGTGAAACAATTACCGCACTTAATGCAATCCCTATTCCCACCCCACTATAGAACAGCCCCGATAGATGCATATGACTACTGCTGGCTAACTGGTCTAGTATAAGGCTTGTTATAACAACAAAAATAAAAGCACTCACAACACCCGAGATAAATCGTAATAAATACCAAATGATGATTACATTTGTAAAGCCCATGAAGGCTGTTGTTAAAATGCTGATAACAAGGGTAATTTGCAAAAAGAGAATACGTTTATTCCCTATTGGTAAACGACCTGCCACCCAGGCTCCAACCAAATAACCTAAGTAATTACTTGTTGCTAAGTAACCTGCTGTTGCTCGGCTAAATTCAAAAGTTTCTTGCATATAAGGTAAAATAACCGTATACGAAAAACGGCCGATGCCCATAGCAATAACTAAAGCAAAAATACCCCCGATTAAATAGCGTACGGTTTGCTTGTGCATATCATCACTCCTTCTATTTCACTATATCGAATATCTAGGTATCAAAAATAGATCTAATTCTTTATAATAAGTATCAATAAAATTGATAGCTGGAGGGCATATGAATATTAATGATTTAACGATTTATCGAACAGTCGTCCAAACAGGTAGCTTTTCTAAAGCTGCCACAGCACTTAATTACACACAATCCAATATCTCTATGAAAATACAAAGTCTTGAGGCAATCTACGAAACAACCTTTTTTTATCGTGGACATCGAGGGATACGGCTAACACCAAAAGGAGAACAATTCTACGAGTTAGTCCTAAAAATGCTTCATCTCTATGAAAAAACCTTTGAGATCATACATGAAACGGAGGAACAACGAGGCGTTTTACGAATTGGTTCGATGGAAACAACTGCTGCATTGCATTTACCAACTCTGTTAAGCACATTTCATCAAGCACATGAACAAGTGGATATCACCATATTAACAAGCCCTTCCCAGTACAATATTGAACGGGTAGAAAACTATGAACTAGATGGCGCATTTGTTACCGGACCTGTTTATAAAGAAAATATAATGATGAAAGAGTTTGTCTGTGAAGAGCTTGTTATTCTCACTTCTAGCAAGCATAAACCTATTAAGCATCTACAGGATTTAGAGGGAAGCACTTTGATTACGTTCCGCCACGGCTGTTCCTATCGAGCCATCTTGGAACATTGGTTACATGAAGAAGGGGTTCGACCACAAAATCGAATGGAGCTTGGTACGCTTGATGGTATTATTGGTTGTGTTGCTGCTGGGTTAGGTATTACCTTACTACCACTTGCCATTGCGGAAAAATATATGGCAACACAAGCATTAACATTGCACAAGATAAAGAACAAGCAAGCACATATTCCTACATGGTTTATTTATCGTAAGGACGAAGTACAATCCCCCATCCTAACTTATTTTTTAGAAGCCATAGAAGCTTATGACTATCCGACAGTTTGAGGGTTCTATCTGTCATTTTAACAATTCTATCCTTCCACTAATAAAAAAGCTGTTCAGCAGATTATCTCCACTGAACAGCTTATTATTAGGCAATAACGGTTTCCGCTATGTTAGAAGCATGATCACCAATTCTTTCTAAATTACTCACAATATCTGCAAATACAATACCTGCTGAACCTGAGCAAACTCCTTCATTTAATCGCTTAATATGCAATTTACGTAAACGTCTCTCCATATTATCAATTTCATTTTCTTTTTCTATCACTTGCTGTGCTAAGGAAAGATCACGCTTATCAAGGGATTCAATAGACATTTTCACAGTTTCTAATGTAAAAACAAACATATCTTCTAACTCCTGCATCGCTTGTTGACTTAAACGAACGCGATTACTATCCTTGTATTGCAGAAGCTCAATTATATTTTCTACATGATCACCAATTCGTTCGATATCCCGAATATTTTCAAATAAAGCATGATGCACTTGGGAATCATGGGTTGATAGAGATTGTTTTGATAGCTCCACTAAATATTCCGTTGATTTGCGGTCTAAATTATTAATGGCTTCCTCCAATTGGCCGACCTTGCCGATTAACTTAGCATCATCCGTTTTCAAAATCGTTAACGTTTCTTCTAGACCTTGAATACTATACTCGCCCATGCGCACTACTTCCATCTTTGCTTGACCTAATGCCACTGATGGTGATTTGATAATCAAATTTTTATCCAAAAATTTTGGTTTGTATTCAATAACTGAATCTTCGCCTGGAATTAGTTTCGTTACGACATAAGCCCAAACACCTATGAATGGTAACTGAATGATTGTATTGATGACATTAAACGTTCCATGTGCAAAGGCTATTTGCATTTTCGGCTCTAAATTGAGCACCCCTGCAATCCATTCCACATAGTTCGTAAATAATCCCAATATGAGCATAAAGATAATTGTACCCACTACATTAAATAGTAAATGTGTGGCAGCTGCTCGCTTTGCTGCAATAGAAGCACCTAAAGCGGCTAGAATTGCTGTAATCGTTGTACCAATATTATCTCCAAACAAGACAGGTAATGCCCCGTGTAAAGTTATTAAATCTTCAGCATAAAGCCCTTGTAAAATCCCTACTGTAGCTGAGGAAGATTGAACAATCAGGGTGAATATCGTTCCTACTAATACCCCTAAAATCGGCACATCAGACATTTGTACAGTCAAATCTAAAAATGGTTGCCAATCTCTAAGCGGCTTCATTCCACCACTCATAAGCTCTAAACCAATAAATAAACCTGCAAACCCGAATAATACTTGTCCCATATTTTGAATGAAACTCTTCTTAAAGAAAAATAAGCATATCGCGCCCACTGCCATAATTGGATATGCGTAAGCACCTACATCTATTCCTATAATAAATGCTGTGATGGTTGTCCCAATATTAGCTCCCATAATAACGCCTATTGCTTGACGCAATTTCATAAGTCCTGCGCTCACTAGTCCAACAGTTATAACGGTCGTACCTGAACTTGATTGTATGAGAACTGTAACAACAATACCAACTAGTACACCCATCAATGGGTTTGTTGTAAATTTATCTAAAATATCTCTTAGTCGATCACCTGCAGCCTTCTGCAAGCCATCTCCCATAAATTTAATAGCGAAAAGAAATAAGCCTAACCCTCCAAGAAATTGGAAAATCATCTCCTGTACATTGATAGCCAATCCATTCAACCCTTTCCTTGTTGTCAGACTTTATTATTAATAGTTTTAAGCTAGCTGTACATATCATTTACAATGGATTAAATTAATGTTTACACGCCCTTTACAATTAGTCCAAAAAACGGACATATTCAAATCAAATTCAACAAAAAACAAACAAAAAAAACATGAAAAAATCTTCAATCAGATTTTCACATGTTTTCTTTTGACGACTGAATGCATTTCCATTAGGCTGTACTTAGACACTGAAGGGAGTTTTCTATGGATATTTTTATAGCTAGTAACCGCCAATTACCGATCCGCTACTATGTGCAGGAAGCAATTTGGATTCGACGTGGTGGCAGTATTAAGCTGCCAGATTTAACACTGCCATTTTTCGTTGAGGTAGAGATTAAAAATCAATATAATTTACATATCATTGCAGATTATATTATGGACTTTCAACGACAATACAAGCATACTGAAATCCAATTATTAATCAGAAACACAGCTACCCTAGCAACCCTGCAAGACATGCTGTCACATCATACACAAACACAACATGCCATTACTATTCTTCCATTGTAGTCAGTTATGAAGCTGCTAACGGCAATGTGATAATAAAGTACAGTGTCTCGTTTTTGTATTTTGCGTGAATCGTTCCTCCGTGAAGCTCCACTATGCTTTTCGCAATCGCTAGTCCAAGCCCTGAGCCCTCGGTTACATTTGTTCTCGATTGATCTTTTTTATAAAATCTCTCAAATAAACTAGCAAGCTCCACCGATGTAAAGGCATCACTTTGATTCGCTACACAAATACGCACATGGTTTGCTTGTCCTTCAAGGGAAACCATAATTTTTCCTTCAGCAGTACTATAATTGATCGCATTGATGAGAAGATTATCAAATACTCGTACAATCTTTTCCGAATCCAGCGCAGCAAAAATTCGATTCTCTGGAAAATGTTTTATAAAAATACGTTGTTTCTCCTCTGCTAACGGTACTAATTCCTCCATTAGTTGTTCGAGCAGCTCATTTACACAAACTTGTTGTCGCATTAAAGTATTTTTATCATTCGTGAGCTTAGTATATTCAAATAAATCGTCTATTAAATTTTTTAATTGTTCGGATTTAGAAAAGGCTATTTTCAAATATTCGTCATATTGCTCTTTTGTCTCATACTTCTCTTCTCTTAATAAACGCAAATAACCCATGATTGAGGTAAGAGGTGTTCTAAGGTCATGTGAAACATTTGTAATAAGCTCGTTTTTTTGTTGCTCAATTTTCCTCTCCATCTCGATACTTGTCATAATTTCTTCTGCCATTTGATTAACATTATCCGTTAGTGAAGCAATTTCATCTTGGCCTTTTTTCTCAATACGAAAGGCTAAATTTCCTTTTGCGATTTCCATAACCCCCTCTGCTAATGCCTCAATTTGATTCATTTTGCGTTTTGTTATCAAGAAAAATGATACGATAAACAACATAACACCAATGAAAAAAGGTATGGGACCTTCATTCGTACTTGTGATGGCTTCTCCTTGTGGAAGCCCACTAACAAAGAAGTAATAATTTTTATCTTGTAAAGTTAGTGGCACTAATGTAGTAAACTCTTCACGAGAAGTTTCGATCATATGATAGGCATTTTCAAAAGGTTGATTCATTGTAAAGCCCATGACATGCCTTATTTCTTCATGCAAATCGATTTGTTGCTCTTTTACCTGCTTTGTTTTATATAAGATCTTACCTGCCTCATCTGTGACGACAATTTTGAATGCATTGTCCTCATTTTCTATTTTTCCATTTTCTTGATCGATCAATTCTCTTAATGCTTCAACACTATTTTCTTGGGTTGCCAATGCTGCTGTATCCTGTGCATGATAATACATCATCTTCATACTACCACTATAATCCACAATCACTGTCTCATTGTTATTCTCAAAAAATGGCACTACTGCACGTGCCACTAAAAAACTGCCAAGTGCACATAATAAAAACGTTGTAAATAGTTGAATACGAATGCTACGTTGAATATTATTTTTTATTTTCGCACCAATTTGCTTCAGAAACCTTGGGAACTTTAAAAGCCTAAAGAACTTTTTCAACTTTATACCCTACTCCCCATACGGTTTTAATATATTGTGGATTCCTTGGATTTGCCTCAATTCGCTCTCTAATTTTTCGAATATGTACCATTACAGTATTTTCCGATTGAAATGCTTCCTCTTTCCAAACTTTTTCATAGATTTGCTCTGCACTCATGACAATGCCAGGGTTACTAACAAGCAATTCCAAAATAGCAAACTCCCTAGGTGTCAGCTTTACTCTTTCATTGTTAACAAAAACTTCATGTGTCGCTGTATTGATACGTAAATCGCCAACTTCCAGCTCCTCTCTATTGCTGCTATGTAAGCCACTCATTTTCAGATAGCGACGGAGCTGTGATTTAATGCGGGCAATTAGCTCTAATGGATTAAAGGGCTTAGTCACATAATCATCAGCACCTATCGTTAAACCACTAATCTTATCCATATCTTGAGATTTGGCAGTTAGCATAATAATAGGCATTTCTGCTATTTCTCTTACCTTCATACACATTTCAATGCCATTTACTTTAGGCATCATTAAATCCAATACAATTAAATGTACTTTATGCTTCTTTACTAACTGTAAGCCCTCTTCTCCATCACATGCCTCTAACACATGAAATCCCTCATTTTTCAAATAAATGCCTATCAGATTTCTTATCTCTTTTTCATCATCTACAATTAAAATTGTTTCATTACTCATCTAATCCCACCATTAATCAAATATTTTCCATTCATAATGCTCCTCCATTTTAGCTATTTTTTTATTTTCCGTATATAAAAATAATAAATACAGCTAACAGTCACGATGAATAACCCAAAGTACATACCATATTTCGTAGCAATCAAAGAAATATATTCAATTTGACTGCCAAATAATAAACCTAGTGTAAAATAAATCAATGTCCAGACAAAGCCTGTTGTATAGGAAAATAAGGCATATGTTTTAAAAGACATATTATTCATTCCCACCAAGTAAGGGAGGATATGTCGAACAATTGGAATAAAGTAACTCAGGACTAATGCAAAGTGTCCATATTGATCTAACAATTCTTGTGATTTGGTTAAGTACTTTGCCTTTTTCTTTTTCACAAGTTTATCGAGTACACGATGACCAAATAGTTTTCCAAGTATAAATCCTAGAGAAAGCCCTGAAACAACGCCTAAATAAGTAAGTAAGAAAGATTTCCATATGATCAATTTTCCTAGCGACGATAGAAAACCACCACTCATGACAATCATTTCATCTGGTAGCGGCATGCCTATGATCCCTAGCCATAAACTAAAAAACAAAGCAAAATAGCCATATTGTTCAATAAATAATAAAAGATCCTTTAGCTCCATTAGCTGACCCTCGTATTTCCTAGCCTACAACTCAATACATAGGCTGGTGGCATATTAATCCATACTTTCTCATGTGAAATATTCTGAAAATAGGTTTGAAAAAATGATTTTTTCACAAGTGAATATTGGAAAGTAATGAATTTTCCATTGTACAAACAATCCCTCACATTTCTTAAAATACAACACGATACTTCCGCCTTTAACGAAGTAAATGGCAGTCCAGAAATAACATAATCTATTTTTTCGATATTCAAATCTGTCAAATATTGCTTCAAATTTTCTGCTGAACCATGGATCACTACAACATTGGCTACATGAGCAAATTGCCTACGCAGTTTCTCACAAAAAATCGCATTATGTTCAATGAGAACAAGCAATGTAGCTGGCTTTTTTCTTTTCACAAGCTCCTTTGTAAAGGCCCCCATCCCAGGGCCAAGCTCTATAATGCATTGAGCCGTCTCAAAGCAAATAGGTTGCACCATTTTATGCGCTAATTTCTTAGAACTAGGTGATATAGCGCCTATTGTTTTTGGATGCTTTATAAATTCAGTAAGGAAGGTGATGAGCTGCATTTAGTTGTCTCCTCGCTTTGCTTTCTTTATTGATGGTTTTAACTATAAAGAGACTTTCTTAAAGATTTGCAAGGAGAATTCTTAACTTTTTCTTAATAATTGACATTATTTAGTTAGTAGATCAACACGATCTCATACGGTGAAACAAAAAAGTCACTCATGTTCATTCATGAGTGACTTAATTGCTTGATTTCTATATTCATCTTCATTTTTCTTTTTACACTCTTCATCCCTAAATCTCATAAAATTCAATTTCATTGGTATTGAACTCACACACATTAATTCTATAGATGTAGCCTCCTCCCCATTCTTAACCATGTTCAAGTAACCGTTTCCCCAAGATGATTGATCGCAATATAATCTTCATTTTTAGCTGTATCAATAGTAATGATCATATTTCCCTCTTTTCTTATAAAGGCATGGTTCTTTCTTATACGACTTATTGTAATTTTAATCTTTTACTCTATGTCTCATGATTCCTTTTCTAATCCCTCTTATAATTAATTGCCCTAAAACATAAAAAAATGAAACAAAGATAATGGCTACATCTCTTCCAAAAGGCTTAAACCAACTTCCATCATCATCTATAAAAAAATGGCCTAACATTAAAGACAAAGCAGTCATCAAAAAATTTAGGACAATGAACAAAGGTAGATGATCATTTCTAGATACTATGCCAACTCCAATAATGAAAAAAAGAAATAACGGAAATAAGAAGCTAGCCTCTTGGTTTGAGAGGTGGCTATTATACTCGTAAAAATGAAATAAAAACGGGAATGGAAATAGCGACAACATACTTTGAATAAATCTTTTCATTTCAGCTACACCTCCACAAAAATATAATATGATTATTTAAGTGTAATTTTACACTAATTATAATCTTTTATCTATAAAAATAAAATGTATAGGATGGTAATTCTTCTGTATTAACTTCCTCCTGAACATCAGTACAATTTCCCTTAAGATTCATAAAAGATTAAAAGGTACTTCGTTCTAATGACTATTTCCTACATAAAATAGGCATACAATTGCTGCCAATCGAATAGAAACCTATATAGGGAACATTTAGTCATGGGAAAAATAAAGTGGGGTGTGTAAGGATGCTTAAAGTAAATGATGCAAAAGAAATGGTACTTGAAATTGTGCAAGATGACCCATTGTTTGTGGCACTGCAACATACACCTTTAGAGGAAAACCTCTATAATGATGGGTATTTAGCAGAGATCGATGAATCGAAACACTATACAATTGCAGAAGTCGCGGGCTGGTTTGATATTACAGACGCCATGCTTCGCTACTATTTAAAACCATTTGAACAGTATATTTTTGACAATGCTTCGCCCAATACAAATAGCAATATTCGTTTAAACCTACCTGCTATATTGAGATTGCGCATGATTTTATTATTGAAGGATGAGTATCGTGTAAGGGGGATTAAATTATTGCTAGGTATTGATGATAACGGTCAGTTGCTGAAACACCAAATTACCGCAACGACCATGGATTCTGAGGATTTATCACATAAAATCGATTTGCTTGGAAACGTCCTACAGCAAATGATTCAAACAGGTCTTTTTCAGATTTTGCCGAATGAAGAGCAAGGGACATTACAAGTTAACATTAATCAGGACTTTCTTGACAAAAACATTCAACGTCTTTCGACCGATTCTATCCTTCAAGTGGAAGAAATTCAAAAAGAAACGTTGGAGCTAAAGCAGGAAAATGAGCATCTACAAAATCAAATTACCGAGCTGCAAGAAAATAGCGTGAAGGACATTGTCCAAAAGATTAGAGAGCGTCATATAGAAAATGAAATCGTTTCTACATTACGTACAGAAGCATTACAGCAATATTCCCAAAATCATAAAGTCGGTTTTTTCACCAAATTTTTCAAGTCCGCACAAATTGAAATGGACAAAGAGCAATTCGTTCTAAGCTATATTTCAAAGCATTTAGAAGAACGTTTAGAAATTGCATTGAACAATTATTATGATAAGTAAACTGAAGCAATGGAGAGCATGAGTGAGACTATTGGAAATGGTCACAATCATGTTCTTTTTTATTTTTCCAAATCACATTGACCACAGTAGTCAATTTCTATATAATGGCATAAAATATGACGGAAAGGAGTAAAAAATTGTATCAAGCTTTTATGAATTTAACCGAAGAAAAGCGCCAAGCAATTATTAATGCTGCCTTAAGGGAATTTTCGCTCAATAACTATGCTACCGCTTCAACAAACAAAATTGTGAGCAATGCCAATATATCAAAAGGCATTTTATATCACTATTTTGGTAGTAAAAAAAATTTATATCTTTTCTTATATGACTATACAACTACTAAATTCTCCGAGGCACTTAATCGCCAAATTGATTTAGCAGAGCCTGATATTTTTAAGCGTTATGAACAGATCATGAAAATTAAAATTGATCTCATGAAGCAATATCATGCGCTGTTTGATTTTTTGAAAAAGGCCTATGCTGAAACAAGCTCTGAGGTACGAGATGAACTAAATCATTACAATGCCGCTTTTCAAAAAAATGCTTATGTAACTGCATTCGAAGGAATTGATACTAGTTTATTCCGAGAAAATTTGGATATAAAAAAGGCAATTGATACTATTCAATGGGTAACAGATGGTATCAGTCATCGTTATGAGGAAAGATTAAAAGCGCATGTAGATAATCTAGAGCTCTTTAATGAATTAATCGAGCAATGCATGGAAGAGGCTAGTGAATATTTTCTATTTTTGAAAACATTATTGTATCAATAAAATGGGGTGAGTGACGTGTCCATGATTGAAGTAAACCATTTAACTAAAAAGTTTGGCGATTTTTATAGTATACAAAATGTTCATCTACAAATTCCAAAGGGTGAAGTGTTCGGTTTTTTAGGACCAAATGGGGCAGGAAAATCCACAACCATACGCCATTTAATGGGTTTTTTACAGCCAACTGAGGGCTCTTGTTTCATTAACGGTTTAAATTGTCGGGAGGCATCTGCAACCATCCAACAAGTTGTTGGCTATTTACCTGGAGAAATTGCGTTTATTGATAAAATGACGGGTAAGCAATTTATTCACTTTATTGCTAAGTTAAGAGGGATGAATGATTACACCCATGCCGAGGAATTAATGCATTTCTTTGAATTAGATGCTTCTGGGCTCATAAAAAAAATGTCGAAAGGTATGAAGCAGAAGGTTGGTTTAGTTTGTGCCTTCATGCATCATCCCGAAATTGTCATTCTAGATGAACCTACTAGTGGTTTAGACCCGCTCATGCAAACCAAATTTATTGAATTCATTTTAGCTGAAAAGGACAAAGGAACGACCATTTTCATGTCCTCTCATATGATTGAAGAAGTAGAGAAAACTTGTGATCGTGTAGCGATTATTAATGCAGGTAAAATCGTGGCGACTGAAACCATTACAGATTTAAAGAAACGTAAATCTAAAAAATACATGCTTGAGTTTCAAGATGAGCAAGAGCTCACTCGCTTCCTTGATGAGGAATATGTACTTGAACGTATCTCTTCTACAAAAGTTATGATTACTATAATGGGAGACCTTCAAGCATTTCTCCATACGCTATCTAACTATAAAATTATAGACTTAGACGTTATTTCCCAGTCACTAGAAGATATTTTTATGCATTATTACGAAAGTGGAGGTGCTTAATCATGAATTTTACCCTATTCAAGCATGAGTTATTTGCCTCTCTTAAACTATTCACCATAATTATCGGTGTACTAATGCTATATATTGTCAGTGTAATTTATATGTATAACCCAGAAATGACGGATACACTAAAAAAATTAACAGAAACAATGCCTGAGATGATGGCAGCCTTTGGTATGACCAGCATTGGCGATACCTTGATAGAATTTCTCTCCACCTATTTATATGGATTTTTATTAATGATTCTTCCTTTGGTATTTTCTATCATGTTAGCTAATAAGCTCATCATGGGCTATATTGATAATGGTTCGATGGCATACTTAATCGCTACACCGAATACACGTTTTAAAATTGTCTTTACACAAGCACTATTTTTGATCATCAGCCTTTTTACACTCCTTGCTGTTACTACGTTGGTCATGATTGTCTTTGCAGAAATATTATTCCCTAATGAGCTGGACATAACGGCCCTACTGCTGTTAAATTTCGGGCTATTTTTATTGCACTTTGCCATTAGTGGGTTCTGTTTTCTTATGTCTTGCAGCACGAAAGATTTAAGAACATCCTATGCCTATAGTGCTGGCATTCCCATTGCCTTTTATCTGATTGAGGCACTGAGCAATATGGGTGGTTCACTAGACAAATTACAATACATTACAATCTATTCATTGTTCGATTCCGTTCAATTAATTCAACAAAATAGCTCTTGCTGGTGGATGCTAGGTACACTTTTCCTCATTGGCTTGCTTTGCTATAGTCTAGCAATTCGTTTTTTTGTAAAACGAGATTTACATCTCTAAATTTCTAGCCGCTACAGATCCAGTGCTGTAGCGGTTTTCATTAAATAGTACCTACTACATTTCCTAAAAAACGTATTAATCGAAAATGTAGAGCGACCATTTCTTCTACTGTTAAGTTCTCGTTCCCCTTGTCCAACCACTCCTGAATGACCCCTAAAATGGCAGATGCTATAAAGGCTTGTAAGTATTGTTGAAACTCTGGATCTTGTGCTTCCTTGCGTATAAGCGATAATCTGTCTAAAATATGACTTCCAAAGATCATTTTCACCTTTTGTGTAAAGCTAGGGCTCCCCTGCTCTCCTAATAACATACGAAAAGCTGGTGCATGCTCTTTTATACACGTTATCACCTTGATAAATGGCTGATAGAGTTGCCCCATTTTTAACGTTTGAAAAGCATCCAACGGCTGAACATGTTTGACATAGCGCTCTAACTCCATTAATAGCTCTTGCTGCAAATCCTCCATCACATCATATTTATCTGAATAATGTAAATAAAACGTGCCACGATTAATTTCAGCTACTAACGCTAAATTCTTTACAGTCACACGCTCAAAGCCTACCTCCTCTACTTGTTGGATAAAAGCATTTTTAATGGCTTGCTTCGTTTCAAAATTCATTTTTTCATGTACAGACACATATTTCCCTCCATTTACTTAACACTTGCTGGCAAACTGTTGATTGTATTTGCTCACATGCTACCGTAAAATTTTTATCAAATCAACATTGTGTTCAGTGAAGGAGTGAGGACCATATGGGCAACCAGGCAATCTCTATTAAGTCTCTCGAAAAACGATTTCAACATAAGCAAGTTATTGCCCCCCTTTCTTTGGATGTTCCTAAGGGACAGTTAATGGGCTTACTCGGTCCGTCAGGCTGTGGTAAAACAACACTAATCAAAATGATTATGGGCATGCTGAAACCTGATAGTGGTACTATTCAAGTATTAGATTTGAATGTTCCTCATAAACAATTATTAAATGACATTGGCTATATGGCACAATCAGATGCACTTTATACAGATTTAACGGGAGAAGAAAATCTACATTTTTTTGCAAAGCTTTATTCACTATCTAAAGCGGAACGAATAGAAAGAGTAGCCTATGCAGCAAGCCTCGTTCGTTTAACAGATGACTTACGACAAAAAGTAGAAAATTATTCAGGGGGAATGAAACGTCGATTATCTCTTGCTATTGCCCTTATTCAAAATCCTAAACTACTCATTTTGGATGAACCAACGGTGGGGATAGATCCTGTCTTAAAAAAGGAAATTTGGCAAGAACTGATTCGTTTAAAAGATCAAGAACAAAAAACCATTTTAGTGACGACGCATGCGATGGATGAAGCGGAAAGATGTGATCAATTGGCCATGCTGAGAAGTGGACATATTATTGCACAGGGTACCCCACAAGAGTTAAAAGAACATTATCAAGCAAAAGACTTTGATGAGGTGTTTGTAAAAGCTGGAGGTGACGTTCAATGAGAATAAGTGCTATCATCACAAGAATCATCCAACAAATGAAAAGAGATAGACGGACACTTGCTTTATTATTTTTAGCCCCACTTCTTGTCTTGTCCTTAATGTATTTTATTTTCAATAGTAATGAGGCTTCCGTCACACTTGTGGTCTCTAATGCGCCCGCCCCATTGATTGACAAATTAAAAGAGACTGATTTTACCATTATCGTGGACAATGATTTTTCAAAAAAACAGCTACAAGATAAAGAGTATAATGGTTGGCTAGCAGTAGAGCAAAATGTTAGTAAGTTAACTTTATTAAATGATGATCCTTCTCTGGCAAAGGCTTTAACGATGCAACTTGCTCAAATCTTACAGCCTACACAAGCCTCTATAGGCAGTATGAAAACGGACTATGTTTATGGTGATCAGGATACGGCTATTTTTGATATATTTAGTCCTATGCTCATTGGCTTCTTTGTTTTTTTCTTTGTTTTTTTAATTACGGGCATTGCCTTATTAAAGGAGCGTACTTCTGGAACATTGGAGCGTTTACTAGCGACACCGATTAAACGTTCAGAAATTGTAGCAGGCTATATGGTTGGCTATGGTTTATTTGCGTTCCTGCAAACAATTATTATCGTCCTGTTTGGTATTTATGTGCTCGATATTGTCCATGTAGGCTCCATCTGGCTTGTCCTACTCATCAATATGATGGTTGCTCTTGTCTCGTTATCCTTAGGTGCGTTGCTATCTAGCTTTGCCGCTTCAGAATTTCAAATGATGCAATTTATTCCGCTTGTTATTGTTCCTCAAGTGTTCTTTTCGGGTATTTTCCCGCTGGATAGTATGGCGGAATGGCTTCAAAACATTGGGCGTATCATGCCTCTATACTATGCTGCGGACGCATTGAATGGTGTGATGTATAAAGGTTATTCACTTTCTGATATTATAGTGAATCTCAGCATTCTTGCTTGTTTTGCCATTGTTTTCATTACGTTAAATATTATCAGTTTAAAAAAATATCGTTCGTTGTAATCAATCCTTAAAAGTTCTGCTATTTAAAAAGCAGAGCTTTTTTATGTAACTGAAATAACTAAAAACAGGAAATATAACCAATTTAATTGAAGTGAATGGTCGATTTTCATTATAATTATTTTATGGAGAAGAATTATCCAAAAATAAAGGTGTGTGAAGATGACTACTATTTTGGAAGTACAAAACATCTGTAAACAATACAATGGGAAAAAAATTTTAGAGAATGTATCGTTTTCAATTGCGTCCAATCAAATCATTGCTCTAGTGGGGAAAAATGGTTCTGGAAAAAGCACTTTACTCAAGATTATTGCAGCATTCATTAAACCAGACAGTGGTTCTATTGTAAAGCATAAAACGTCTTTAAAAGTTGGCTATGTACCAGAAACAACTCCTTCTCATATTTTATTTACACCTCAAGAATATCTTTATCACATGGGCTGTATACGAGGTATGGCTAAAAAGCAGCTTTTGCAGAAGATAGAAGAATTACTTGAGATGTTTCAACTAAAAGAGGAAAAAAATACAAGGATTGTCCATTTCTCTAAAGGGATGAAGCAAAAGGTGATGATTATGCAGGCAATGCTAGAAGAAACTGATCTACTGATAATGGATGAACCATTGTCAGGACTTGATGCCAAGGCACAAAATGATTTCGAACAAATCTTAGCTAAAGTAAGAAGCAAAGGTCTCAGTATCCTATTAACCTGTCATGAAACCAAATTACTCGAAAAGCTTGTAGACTCCGTTTTACTTATTCAAGAGAATGCGATCATTCAGATAAAGGAATTCGATCGCAATCCAACGCATCGATTAATTTTTGAGATTGCTAGCCTGTCATTACTCGATGAAATCATACCTTCTATGGAGATTCAACAACAACAACTTTTAGTGAATGGACATTATGAAATAGTGACGATTGTTCCAGCAAAGGATTCAGATGAAATTTTACTGAAATTATTACAACACAATGCTTCAATTAAATATTTAGCTACTGTCCACTACAAAAAAGAACAATTCTCTTCTCATTTTTGAAAGGAGGAATCGAAAAAGATGAGCAGTTTAGTACGTTATCAATTGATAAATTATTTAAGAACCTATCAATACGTTCCACCTTTTACAATCTTCATTCTATGTCTTATCGTTAATTATACTTTTGTCCCTAATCCAATATTAGATAGTTATTCATTTACATCTCTTGTGCTCTTTTTTTT
This sequence comes from Lysinibacillus sp. GW823-FHT02G10, assembly GCF_058797135.1. Taxonomy (NCBI): domain Bacteria; kingdom Bacillati; phylum Bacillota; class Bacilli; order Caryophanales; family Bacillaceae; genus Lysinibacillus; species Lysinibacillus sp. GW823-FHT02G10. The sequence continues at coordinate 301,496 of NZ_JBXAJI010000001.1, read as the reverse complement.
AATGGGCTGGTTTACTGTTACATTATTTCATGCTGAAGATGAAGGACAAAAAATGATTACTACCCTTCATACGAGAAAAACAATAGACTACAATTTAGGGATATTCATCATTTGTGGGCTGCTTGCCTTTAGCCTAAGCTGTGTTTCTGTCATCTATCCAATCCTAATAGAGGCATTTTTTGAGAAGCCCAAACTATTACATATTTTACTAGGTTTCTTGTCTCATTTTAGTTTATCGTTACTTGCCATTGCACTCACTGCTTTATTTACTAGGGAACTTGTGAAAAATAGGCGAAATACGTGGTGGGGTGTAATAGGCATCCTTATTATTTCTGTCGTGATCGCTACTTTAAAAGATTCTATTCTAACTGGACTTCTTTGGTTACTTCCTCCTCTTCATTTTTCATTAGAAATGATGAGTGTGGGCGATCAAATTGAAGTTATACCCAACGTTTTTTATTGGCAATACACATGGATTATAATCTATGCATTCCTTATCATTGTTTTGTTTTTTTTCCTAGTCAACCGAAGAAAATGATTTAGACATCTTACTAAGGAGAGATAGTATGTATGAGCAACGGGAACATCAAAGTACTAATTGTTGAAGACGAAAATGATATAGCTAATATTATAAGGGACTACTTAAGTGTTAATCAGTTCGATTCACATATTGTTCGAACAGGTCATGAAGCAATCCATTATTTGCAAGAATCTAAACCTGATTTCATTATCCTTGATCTTTCTCTACCCGATTGTGATGGCATTGAAATATGTCGTAAAATCCGTGAAAACAGCAATGTTGCCATTCTTATTTTAAGTGCTCGAGGAAGTGATACAGATAAAGTACTGGGATTAGGTTTTGGAGCAGATGATTATATGACAAAACCGTTCTCTCTAAGTGAACTTGTCGCAAGAATTAACGCTCATTTACGAAGACAGGATAGATGGCTTCAGCATAATGGACGGCATATGGGAGGAGATGTCATTCACATAGATAATATGGTCATAAATAAACAGGAATATATTTTTTTACGTGATAGCAAGCCAATACCACTGTCAGCAAAAGAGTTTGAACTGCTATTTTTCCTAGCTAAAAATAGAAATCAAGTTTTCTCTAAAGGTCAGTTACTTGATGCCGTTTGGGGTTATGAGACCTATGGAGATGAAAATACAATTACAGTTTATATTAGAAGGCTTCGAGAAAAAATTGAAGTCAGCCCTTCTCATCCTGTTTATCTTCAAACGGTTTGGGGAGTTGGTTATAAATTCAGTACACCCAATCACTCATAGGAGAATCAAATGTACCTAAAAAATTGGATGAATAAGTGGTTATGGACCCTATTAATCTGTGTTGTACTATTGTTTGTGGTTGTCCTTTCACTATTTTTTGCAGCAGAGCCTTCTCAAGAAGAATCACAAGATAAATATGTTATTAATCAAATTCGTTTATCAGTAAATCCATTATTATTGTACATAGAAGTTCATTTTCCAAATTTCGCATTAGATTCAGCTGTACGTAGCACGCTACAACAAATGAGTGATGACAAGAATATTGATATTACAGTAGTTCAACTAGATGGAACAGTAAGTTACACTTCAATTAAGAATGATGTTTCAACTACTATTCATATTAAACATGATATACATTATGATTTATTTACCTCACAACAAGAGCCTGGAAAGATTAATATAGCCTTTCCGATTATGAATGGAGAAAGTAATGAACAGATAGGTAATGCTATTTTTTCCCTGAACAAAGACATTCTCTTTCCTTTAAAACAGACTAATTCCAACTCGACTCTTTTATTAGTCTTTATTGGCTTCTTGAGCCTTTTGATCATTTGCCTTGCCCTATTCATAGTAAGGAAAGTTCATAAAGATATTTTAAAGCCTTTAGATGAGCTAAAGGACAACACAGAGGAAATTGTAAAAGGAAATTACGAACAAATTACCATCCACTCGAAAATGGATGAGATTGGTGAATTGTATGCAGTATTTGATCAAATGCGATTAGAGATTAAACAGTTAGCCATCCAGCACAATGAACAAGAGCAAACTCAAAAGAAGCTCATTTCTAATATATCTCATGAAGTGAGAACTCCCTTAACCACAATCAAAGCATATTTAGACGCTATTTCAGAGGGTATTTGTCGAGATGAAGATTCGCTTATGGCCTATATTCAAATCATGCAGTCTAATACGGATAAGATGTCGAGGCTAGTTGATGATTTATTTATTCATACCTTAAAGGAGCTTGGTCATATCCCGATCCATTTAAAAGAACAATATAGCCAAGACGTTCTTACAAACATTCTGAAACCAATTCAATATTATGTCCAAACAACAAATATTCATTTTATAAGACCTACTAGTATTCCTAATGTCCTTATTCTAGTAGATGCTGATCGACTAGAGCAGGTGATCTCCAACCTTATTACCAATGCGTTAAAACATTCTTCTCATGAAGATACCATCACCATTACTACCTATATCGAAAATCAATCACTCTATATCCAAGTAATAGATACTGGTAATGGAATGCTTCCCGAAGATATGCCTTTTATTTTTGAACGTTACTTTAGAGGTCGGCAGCCTGGAAGTGAATCAGTCATTAAAAATGAAGGAGCAGGACTTGGCCTATCCATTTGTCAGCATATTATGGAAGCGCACCATGGGTCCATTTCATTTCATAGTAAGCCTAATGAAGGCACTACCTTTACACTTATACTCCCCATCTCGTAAAAAGACTCCCGTTTTAGGAAGTCTTTTTTTCTTTCAACATTCTTTTCTTATATGCTAAAAAGAAAGAAAGAGTAAGTATACTACAAAAAAATGAATCGATAATTCGGACAACCCATATTCCATAACTTCTTAAAGGAATGCCGTTAATAAGCTGCCATAGACATACATATCCGAGCGTTAAAACAGCTAGTAAACTCCAAAAGATGCGTTTTTTCCGTGGCGATATAGCTGGTATTTTTTTATTTTTGCCTAAAGTTGCTCTGTAATATACATATCCAAAGATTAACACAATGCCAAACAAGGTACTCCCATGTTGTAGAAATTTATAAATCGGTATTTGATAGCCAAAGAAAGTATATGTTTGAGTAAGAACTCGAAGTTTTGTCACCATAAGCCCATTTTGATGTGTAAATGAATCCCATATGACATGTGTTAACATGCCCAGCAATGCAGAGTAGCCAAAAACAAATACTTTCCATATGTTATTTCCTGCAATTTGATGGCTTTCTGTAGCTTGTAAAAACTCTGGTAAATGGCTCATGATTGGCTGTTGGATAAACCGTTGATAAATCAAATAGATGAAAAGAACGAGTGGCAGATTGAATAAAAAGAACCCTACAAAGGTATGACCAATCTCCCCTATCGGCCGACCTCTTAAAAAATATTCAAAATCTGGAGCCATACTTCCTAAAACTAATGCAGAAAAATGAATATATTTACTTTTTCGAGAAAAAGGTAAGACTGCCGCTGGATGAGCAAATGTTAAGGGCATATCTCAAACCTCCTTATTTATTACATCTATTAAATCGCATATTATAACGTTTACTATTAAGAAAGGTTACTCTGTCTGTAAGAATTTATTAATAATTTCATAAGGACTTACTAATAATTACATATTACACTAAAGAAAATGAGTTAAGGAGGCCTTATCATGGAAAAAGAGATACTGATTCGAGCCCAAAATTTATGTAAAACCTATTCAACCGGCAGCGAACAATTCCATGCTATTAAGAATATGAATGTCGACATTTATAAAGGGGATTTCACCGTTATTATGGGGAATTCTGGTTCTGGTAAATCAACGCTTCTTTATCTTTTAAGTGGGCTTGATGCCCTTACAGCAGGAGAGGTTTATTTTCAGGGAGAAAAACTTGATACCTTTTCTGAACGAAAGTTAGCTACTTTGCGTTCACAGAAGGTTGGCTATATCTATCAAAGTAGCAATCTCATTCCAGATATGACACTACTAGAGAATATTGCTCTTCCTGGATACATCGCGAAAAAAAATAAAAAAGAAGTCATACAAAAAGCGGAGCAACTACTAAGTTTAATGGGACTTGAAAAACAACGAAATCGATTACCCTCTCAAACATCAGGTGGACAGCAACAAAGAGCTGCCATTGCTAGAGCGTTGGTCAACAATCCTGAAGTGTTATTTGCAGATGAACCTACTGGTAGTTTAAATTTTGATCAAGGTGTAGCAGTATTAGATACCTTAACGAATTTAAATAGAAATGGGCAATCCATTGTCATGATTACACATGATATGAAGGCAGCTTGTCGTGCGAATCGCCTAATCATCATTCAGGATGGAAAAATAGATGGGATCTTAAACTTTGAAAAATATGATCATACCAACATACAAGAACGGGAACACATTATCTTTTCTTATGTTGCCGGGAAGGAGTAAAAAATGTACGGGATTATAACCCTTTGCTCTTCCTATATAAGAAAACGGAAAATACAGAATGGACTGATGGTTGTCCTTATTTTTTTATCAACACTTTTACTGGCGACTTCTGTCACTATACTGACCAATACAAACAATATTTTTGAAAAAGCCCATCATGATTCAAATGGTGCCCATCAAATTTTAACAATGGGTAACAATATTCATAACCCGATTGCTGTAAACGAATGGTGGCAGGAGCAACCAGGTGTGACTACTTCTAGTCTCATACCCTATAGAAATTTATCTAGATTTACCTTCAATGGGAAAGAAATATCCAATATCTATTTATTTATGATGAATACGCCAAATACACCGTTTATGATTGATCAATTACTATTTTCTGAGGGTGAAAAGCAACTCTCTCCTCCTAAGGGTACCATTTGGATTCCCACATCATTGGCATCAAGCGCTACCATTTCGCTCGGTGATGCAATTGAATTTCATACAGGTGAGAGCACGTTTAATTTAACAGTGTCAGGTATTGTGGTTGATATGCCATACGGAGGCCCTTTTACAACAAATGCTCGTATTTGGATGAACAATACTGATTATCAACAGCATTTAGCAACCATGACAGGTTTTGATCAGTACATGATGGCATTACGCTTTAATGACTATCAGCAAAACACCAATTATTGGGGTGATTTTGAAAAGTATCTGCTGGGACCTTATCTTGAATCTAAAATGGAATATGAAGAAATAGCTTCTTTTTATTTGATCATTAATAAAATCATTGGCTTTATTATGATCGCCTTTGGTATAGCTATGCTTTTGGTTTCCTTGTTTGTTATTGGTTTTAGCATTTCCGATGCCATTTTAACGAATTACAGAACAATAGGCGTTATAAAATCATTGGGTCTTTCTTCTCGAGAGATAAGTATCACTTACGTATTACAATTCGGATTGTTATCTGCTGTCGCGATTATACCTGGCATCATCATTAGTAAATTCCTTTCCAGAATAATTATAGAAAGCTCCTTATCTTATATGAAGGCAGGAAATCATTTAACCATACATCAAGATACTCTACTTAACATATTAATTGCTCTCATCTTATTTGGCATTGTGCTACTCACTGCCTATTTCTACTCACACAAGGCGCGAAATGTAGAGCCTGTTCAAGCCATCAAATATGGGATGTCAGAAAGTGCAAATAGTAAAATGAATCGGCGCAGAAACAGCTCGAATAGATTATTTCGATTAAGCAGTCTACCGATTCAACTTCAAATTGGTCTTAAAAGTATCACAAAAAACATAAAAAGTTCCATTCTTGTTATTGCACTTACTTCCATTACGTCTGCCATACTAGTCTTTAGTGTAGTCATATTAAATAGCTTTATTTCCATCAAAGAAACATCTCCTTCATGGGGATATGATGCCTCACATGTAGTAGTAACTGTATCTAATAAAGAAACTTTTACAAAACAACAATTTGAAGATTTTTTAATGGCTGATGAACGGGTTAAAGATCATGCATGGCTTGATCAATTCACAGGCATACTTCCTAATGACAGCAATCCCCCATTAAATATTAATGTCAATGTGATTGAGGGTAGCTTTGATGCCGCTGGCTATGTGACAATGTCTGGCCGTAATCCAATCAGTAAGAACGAAATCGCGATTGGACTCAATGTCGCTCGCGCTTTAAATAAAAATATAGGCGATATTGTAGAAGTTTATCTTGAGGGGAAACCGCATTTTCTTATTGTTACTGGAATCTATCAATCGATAGCAAATATGTCAAATTCAGCAAGGATTACAGCAGAGGTTATTAAAGTTTATAATACTACCTACACTACTTCAGAGGTAAGTATGATTAATCTTTTAGATGAAACAGTCGCTACGCCATTCGTTGAGGATTTAAATACGCACTTTAAAAGTTCTGTATCAGCTGTCACACAACAGCTATTATTAGATGCCGTCTTTAAAGAAGTCGTGGCCGTTTTAGTCATTCCCCTTTCAATTGTTGGTATTTTATTTGTCATCGTAACCTGCATCATTATTTTTAGTGTATCACGAATTAATGTTAGAAAAGAAAGTAGCACGTATGGCATTTATAAATCGATTGGAATGACCTCTACAAATATTAGATGGTCGATTACAATAGGTATTTTAATTCTATCCATAATAGGTGCATTAGCAGGAATCTTTATCGGGATAAAATTAATTCCTCTTGCACTTCAGTCAATTATTTTAGATTATGGCTTACTCGAACTACCGCTTGTTATAAACTGGCCAACAAGTATCGGTATAAGCTTTGTAAGTGTAATAGCTGCCATTTTTGGCGGCTGGATTTCGACCAAAATAATTGCTAAAACGTCGCCTCGCATATTAATTGTTGAATAAATAAATTTGGCCCCTACTAGTTTAGGGGCCTCTCTTTAATCATTCAAAAAAATTCTCTTCAGATAGCACGACGATATTGTTTCTTCGAAGCAATGCCGTAGTTACTCCTTCGCCAGCTAATTTTGTTCCATTAAACGCACCGTTATAAATCTTTGCACTGCCACAGGATGGGCTATATTCCTTTAAAATGACATGAGTTGCCCCTACCTCAAGTGCTTTTTGTAAGGTTGCATAGGCTCCCTTCAGATATAAATTTGTGACATCTCGTCCAGAACTTTCAACCACTGTTGCGTTGCCATCAAGTACATCTTGTCCATTGCCACCTACAATTTCAGCCGGTTCGCGGGGCGTTGAAAAGCCTCCCATCAGCTCTGGGCAAACGGTGACAGCTTTATTTTCTAACACAAGCTTTTGTATTTTTTCATCTAGACTGTTTGTGCCATTATAACGAACATTTAAACCTGCTAAGCAAGCACTTATTAAAATCATCCTTTTCACACTCCCTCTACTATCTTTATTCCACTATAACACGCATGCTACAATAATTTTATGAAGACCAAGGGAGGAGATAAAATGCCTGATCCTATTTTGATTTTACCTTATACAGATGAATGGGCTAAGGAATTTCATAGCATAGGCTGTCAATTACGGGAGGCCTTAGGAAACATAGCGCTGAGAATTGATCATATTGGCTCAACTGCTGTAACAGGGCTAGCAGCAAAGCCTGTAATTGATATACAAATATCCGTCGCATCGTTTACACCATTGGCAGCATTTAAAGCTCCATTAGAATCTCTAGGTTTTAGTTATCGAGCAGAAAATCCAGACAAGTCTAAACGCTATTTTCAAGAGGCTCCTGGAGATAGACGAGTACATATTCATGTTCGACAGGCTGGTAGTTGGGCAGAGCAGCTAGCCTTATTATTTCGAGATTTTTTGCGCCGTCATCCAGATTACTGTCGTCGCTATGAGCAGGTAAAATATGAATTGGCTAAGAAATACCAATATAATCGTCAACTTTATACAAAATCTAAAGAATCGATCATATGGGAAATTTTAAAACAAGCAAATCATTGGAGTCAGCAGACTGGCTGGTCTCCTGCCAATTCAGATAACTAAAGAAAAGGGAGGAACAAACTTGGCTGAATTTACAATCTGTTTTCTGAAGAAGGGAGATTATATCCTTTTATTGAATAGAGATAAGCCTCAGTGGATGGGCGCATGGAATGGTGTTGGTGGCAAAATTGAACAGGATGAAACACCATTAGCTGGTGCCTTACGAGAAATTAAAGAAGAAACAGGCATCACGGTTGAGGATATTACCTATAAGGGTAAGATTACCTGGACAGATGGCATTGTTAACTATGGCTGTATGTATGCGTTTATAGCGGAACTACCTGAATCTTTTCCATATGTAACACCGATAAAGGTTGCTGAGGGCATTCTTGATTGGAAGGAGCTTACTTGGATTTTACACCCTGAAAATGTAGGTATTGCGGACTTAAAATATTATTTACCTAAGATGCTCAATGAAACAGCAAACTATGATTATATTTTTACATATCAAGATAAGAAATTAGTGAATATCTCTTCAGCACCAATTGAACAAACATCGACTGTCTAATAATAAATAAGCCTCGTCCATGCAATAGGTGCATAACGAGGCTTGTTTTTAGAATCTTGGTTGTGCAAAGCGCATTCTGCACATGGACCAATTTAAGCTTGTAGTTTGGATTTTATCATGTATTTCCCATAAGTTATCCACGATTCGCAATTCAACATTGCGCTCCAATAATGCTTTAGCTATATCATTGATCTCTGAGACATGGATGGGCATTTGTGTTATTTCACTCGTATAATAGCCCGCAATATCATCCTGTAAAGTGAATCCATTACTATCAAACTCATATAGGTAAAGACTTGTAGTTTTCAATACTTCTAACCACTTGTTTTCTATGACTACTACATGTGAAGCTTGATGTAGATATTGCTGTCTGTCCTGCTCTGTTGTTTGATCTCCTGCATGAAAGCAGACACGCGGACAATCTCTTGGCGTTAAATAGTTTGGCAGGCATCTTTCGTTGATTGCCCATACTAGCCCTTTTTTGGCATCTAAATCTGGTCGCTCAGGCAGTCGAGGATGAAAAATCATAATAGTAGGGTCTTCACTGACATGAAATAAACGCATCGGTACTTCTCCTTTATTTCTTTAATTTAAAAACAATAAAATCTGCACAATGCAAATCTTCCGCAAATTGAGGGTACTTCCTTAGCATGTCTTGTGATGGCTTGGGCTCTACCATAGTCTCAATAGTAAATCCAGCTTGCCTAATTGCTTGCACATAGCTTGTTAATGTTCGGTGGTATAGAACTATTGGTGGGTCAGCATCTAGCTGGTGATACTCCCCTTCATAAAAATAACGTTGGACTTTCCAATACTGTTGATCTAGCTGCTCATGTCTCATCCATCCACTATTTGGTGTCACAAAGCATGGATGTAAAATCGAAAAAATAAAAGTGCGATTAGGTTTTAATAATCGAAACATCTCACATAGAGCAGCCTGATAATCCTCTAAATCTTGGAGAACCATATTTGAAACAATACCATCAAATTGTTCATCTGCTAAAAAGGATAAATTTTCACAATTCCCGTGTAAAAATTGAATAGCTTCCTGCTGTGGTGTTCTTTCCATAGCAATGTCTAGCATTTTTTGTGAAAAATCAACAGCTGTTACTCTTGCACCCTTCTTTACCAGTAATCTGCTTAAATAGCCTTCTCCACATCCTGCATCTAATAGATGGTTTCCATCTACCTCACCTAGCAAAGAAAAGATAGTGGGATTTAACAATACGACACGATGAATATCCCCCTGCTCATCGTAGTTTGCTGTATACCTTTCCGCATATCGATTCCAGCGTTGAATAGCTTGTTCTGTGTTCATTTACAGTCCCCATTTCAAAGTAAAATCGTAACGTTACGTCCTGTGTGCACTTGTCTATTTTTCCATATAAAGAAAAAAATATATAGACTTTTATTTTATTTTTTAATATCATGTAGATAGAGGCACGGCTTCTTTAAGTAAATGATAAAGCCAGAAATCCAAATAGGATTTCTGGCTTTTATGCGTTATATAGAAATTGTATGTTCAGCAACAGCTTCTTTTTTTACAGTTAGCCATCTACCAATTACCATAACGAGCAATGCAAGAAACACTATGACACCAGCAAATATAAGTGCTGCTTTATAGCTACTATAAACTTCAACCAGTTTTCCTGCGATAATCGGTCCGATAATTTGTCCAAAAGCATAAAAGGTTGTTAATAAAGAAACAACGAATCCGCTCTTTGTCGGGAATAGCTGTCGTGCATAGGAAGTAGTTAGCGTGACAATTCCTACAAAGGTTAGACCGAATAAAAAAGATGCTAATAAAACGCTCCATACCGTTTGTGCAAAAACAGGTAACAGGATACCAACCACTTGCAGTATGTATGCCACAAACAAAATTTTTATAGCTGAAAACTTCTCTAATAAGACCGTCCAAACAGGAGCTGATGGAATAGCCGCGAGCCCCACAATGACCCAGCTATAGGAAGAGTAAGCTTGAAGAGAAGGAATATTATGAATAATATCGACTAAAAAAGTACCTGTAATAATATAGCCTAACCCCTCTAAACCATAGGATAAAATCAGCCATGGCATAAAACCCTTTGTCATTTTTGTATCAAGAGATTTCGTAACTTTTGTGCTGTCCTGCACCACTAAACTTCTCCATAAATAAGAGGTAATAAATAAAAAAATCGCTGATAAAATTCCTAAGCCTAACCATGCACCCTGCCAAGCAAATCTTGCTTCTATAGCAGGTACACATAAACCTGAAATAGCAATCCCTAAGCCTATACCACTAAATACATAGCCAGACCATCGTGATAATGAATGCTTCGCCAAGTAATCCATAATAATACTCGATGTTAACACAAAAATAAGGCCCCCTGTAATGCCCGCAATTAAACGCAGAACTAGCCAAACACTATACACTTCTATTAAGCCCATTAATATAACAGATAGGACATTGGTAACAACACTTGCCATTAAAACATTTTTACGTTGACGATAAATGAACCCTGCCCATAATGCGCCAATGAAATAACCAATATAATTGCTTGAAGCTAAAAAACCAGCCACTTCCAATGAAAACCCTACATCATGACGCATAAAGGGTAGAATCGGTGTGAAGGCAAATCGACTAATCCCCATAGCAACAACTAATAATAAAATTCCTCCAAAGACAATTCCTATATGTTGTCGATTCATGATGAACCCCCCTCTCATATATTCTACTGTAATTAAAAGGATACAGAGCGCAAATTAATAAATCTAATATATAATGTATATAAAAGCATAAAAAAAATTTATGAAAGGTGTAACGACATGAATTTACATGCTCTACGTTTATTTACAAAGGTGGCTGAACTCAATAGTGTTTCCAAAGCGGCACAGACACTTATGATAAGTCAGCCTGCTGTAACCATTCAAATTCGTAATTTAGAGAAAGAACTAGGCTTGACACTGCTAGAAGCCAAAGGTAGGGGCATTTCTCTAACACAAAATGGTACTTTTTTATACAAACAGGCACAGCGCTTATTTGATCTAGAAACTGATATTGAAAATAAAGTTGAACAGCTTAAAAATACGGGCAATGAAGAACTGCAAATTGCCTCCACGCATGTTCCCTCCCATTTTTTACTACCTAAATGGTTAGCTCAATTTAAACAAGTTTATCCAGCAACACATATTCATTTAAAGACCGCCAATTCCCAGCAAGTGATTGAGGATTTACTCCATTATAAAGCTGATTTAGCTTTTATCGTCAAAGAAGATGGACATCATGCTGATATTAATTATCAATTTCTAATGAATTTGGATTATTGGTTTATTGTGCCGTACAATCATCATCTGGCAGGTCAAACAGTATCGCTTGCAGAACTTATGCAGCAGCCCTTCGTCACAAGGGAGGATGGTAGTTCCACAAAAGAATACTTAAATGCCCTATGTAAAGTGCATAAAATTCCTCCACCGAAAGTAGGTTTACAACTAGACGGGATTAATGAATCCATACATGCCATTGCGGCAGGTTTTGGTACAATGCTAGCACCATCCATAGCAGCTTCTAGCTTTATTCTACAGCAGCAAGTTGCCCGCGTTTTTATTAAGGACATTGATATCCAACGACCGATTTACCTTTGTACAAGAAAAAATGAATTGCATCACTCCACATCCTTTAATAATTTTCTTCACATCATCAATGAATCGATCATATAGAAAGAAGGCACTCTCAAATAGGTGCCTTCTTTTGTTATCTACCAACGCTTGTCAAAGCTGTAAAAATGTAGTTAAAAAGGTGCATGCATTTCTTTAGTCATTATATTAATATTCGTTTTTTTGTAGACTTAATAGTTTTTATAGCCTATAATAATCCGTGTTATTATCAATAAACGAACATTAAGGTGGTTTTTATGTCTGAATATACGCATATTTTCAAAGGAACAGCTTTTACTAGTAAATCTGCTACTGACGTTCACATTTTAAAGGATTATTTATTTTTCATTAATGCTGACGGTATGATTGTTAAAACTATCGCTCCCGAACAACCTGATTACCAACAACTATTAATTACATATCAAGATCAAAATAACTTCCATGCATTAGCTGAAGGCCAATATTTCCTACCGGGATTTGTCGATTTGCATGTACATGCACCTCAATGGGCACAATCTGGGACAGCTTTAGACATTCCTCTTTACGATTGGTTAAACACCTATACTTTCCCTATCGAATCAAAATTCTCCGATTTAGTATTTGCTCAAGAAGTTTATGAGGATTTAGTAAGCACACTACTTGCCAATGGTACAACTACATCATTATATTTTGCGACGGTCCATAAGGAGGCCAGTGTACTTTTAGCGAAAATCTGTGCTGAAAAGGGACAACGAGGATTAGTCGGAAAAGTGGTCATGGACGATCCTGAACAGAATCCTGATTTTTATCGAGATGAAAACACAAAAACCGCATTAGAGGATACGGAGGAATTTATTTTAGCTGTAAAAAATTTAGCCAAAACGACTAAACAGGGTGTTTACCCCGTTGTCACTCCTCGCTTTATTCCAAGCTGTACAGACGGTGCCTTAAAGGGCTTAGGTGAATTAGCTGCGAAGTATGATACACATATCCAATCACACTGTAGTGAAAGTGACTGGGAGCACAGCTACGTTAAAGAACGATTCAACAAAAATGATGCCGTCGCCTTACATAATTTTGGTTTGTTAGGTGAAAAATCTGTCATGGCTCATTGTAATTTCTTAAGCGATGAGGATGCCAGATTATTTGCTGAAACTGGCACTGCCATAGGTCATTGTCCAATCTCTAATGCCTATTTTGCTAACAGCGTGATTCCAATCGCCCGCTTTCATGCAATGGGCGTTGATATTGGACTAGGTTCAGATGTTTCAGGCGGATTTTCTCCAAGTCTTTTTGATAATGCAAGACAAGCTGTTATGTCATCGAGAATGCTAGAGGATGGTGTAGATACAACCATTTCCGCCGAAAAGCGTGGTATCCCAAATTCACGCATTACAATAAATGAGGCCTTCTATCTAGCGACAGCTGGTGGTGGAGAAAGCTTAAGTCTTCCAATTGGCCGTTTACAGGAAAACTATACATGGGATGTACAAATTATCGATACAAAAATTCCTACTGCTAGGCTTCCGATTTTTGATCCAAATGAAGATTTACACGATATATTCCAAAAAATCATGTATCTTGTACGCCCAGAAAATATCCGCGAGGTATGGGTGCAAGGAAATAAAGTTCATACGAGAGGCTAACCATTCTCTTATTCTCTAATAAAAATCTATCATTTTGAGGTGTACAACTTCGTGGAAACACAACATAGAAAACTAACTAATCAAACAAAACAAACACAATTAACCGTGTTACCAGATGAAAAAATTTCGTTCGGTCAGTCTGCTCTACTCGGTTTACAGCATGTTATGGCTATGGATGTTTATGTGGTGCCCTTTTTAATTGCCATGCTAATCGGTCTACAAACTGGTCAGGCAAGCGCCTTGATTCAATCAACCTTTATTGCAGCTGGGGTCGCGACGATTGTGCAAACACATTTTTGTATGAAATTACCGATGGCACAAGGTCCATCCTATGTTCCACTTGGTGCCATTGTTGGGATCTATGCAGCAAGTGGTAGTGGTGATTTAGGTTGGAGTACTGTGCTAGGTGCTAGTTTAATTGGAGCCATTTTGGTTATTATTTTAGGCTATACAGGTATCTTCAATAAAATTGTCCAAACATTTATTCCACCAATTGTTGGTGGAACGATTATCTTTGTGGTTGGATTGTCCTTAATGCCTGTTGGTTTAAGTGATAATATTTTTAATGGTGCAGGCGCATCCATAAATCAAAACATTTATTTAGCACTTATCTCAGCATTCGTATTAATTATTTGTGTCATGTTAGGCACAGTCTTCCATCAAAAAGGACGTCTATTCCGAATTGCTTCTGTCATCATCGCCTTAATTGCTGGTAGTATTGCAGCAAATATCATGGGTGTTTTAGATTTATCTCCTGTATCGCAAGCCAAATGGTTTAGCATGCCACAACTTCCATTTGCAGATTTTAGTTTTAGCTTTAATTTTTCTGCTATTATCACAATGGTCATTATATATATTGTCTTAATGGCTGAAACAACAGGAACATGGTTTGCCATTAGCAATGTCATCGACCAACCTTTAACAAATAAACAAATTAACCGTGGTGTTATTGGTGAAGGAATTGGCTGCTTTATTGCTTCTTTACTTGGCTCCACTCCTGTGACAGGTTATTCAACAAATGCAGGTGTTATCTCTATTACTGGGATTGCGAGCCGTCGTGTCTTTATAGCAGCAGGTATTTGGTTTATCGTCTTCGGCTTCTCTGGTAAATTAGCAGCACTCATCTCAGCAATTCCTTCAGCTGTTATTGGTGGTGTATTTGTGATCGTCTGCGGCATAATAGCCATTAGTGGTTTACAGGTCATGAAAAATGAACATATTGGTGAAAAGGAAATGTATGTCATCGCGATTCCTGTTATTTTAACGTTAGCATTGACATTATTGCCTGATGATTTCCTGTATTCCTTACCTACAACCGTGCAGTATTTATTTGGTTCGCCTATTGCAACCGCTGCGCTCGTAGCGATTTTCCTTAATAAAATTTTACCAAGCTCAAAATAGTAGCTATCTACAACGCACAGCATCTCTAGTCCATTCGGATTCCAGGTGCTGTGTCTATTTATTTTCTAAAAATTCTGTTTCCTTCCCTATAAATCTGTTATACTAGAGTAAAAAAGTAGGGATTAAAATGGACTATGATGTCATAATAGTTGGTGCTGGCTCCATGGGGATGGCGGCTGGTTACTTTTTAGCAAAGGAAGGAAAAAATGTACTTATGCTAGATGCCTTTACTCCACCCCATGAAGAAGGTAGTCATCATGGGGATACAAGAATCATTCGCTTTGCCTATGGTGAAGGAGCTAGCTATGTACCTTTTGTAAAAAGAGCTGGCGAGCTTTGGCAAGAGCTAGAGTCTTTAGCAAATGAAAGCTTATTTTTACAAACTGGTGTAGTTAATATTGGAGAGCCAACATGTGCCTTCATTCAAAATGTGAAGGCTAGTGCTGCGCTCTATAATTTAGCGCTTGAACACTATTCACCTGCTGAAGCAATGAACAAATGGCCAGGGTTATTCTTGCCAAAAAATTTAGTTGCTTGCTTTGAACCTACTGCTGGTGTACTTCGTGTTGAAGCATGTATTCACGCCTATAAAAAATTAGCCTTGGAGGCGGGTGCAAGCCTCCGAACAAATGAAAAAGTATTGGCTATACAAGCTGGTGATATTGTACAGGTACAAACAGTACATAATAGCTATAAAGCAAAGCAATTAATAGTAACGGCGGGTGCATGGGCAACAGAATTATTACAAACAGTAGATGTGAGCATACCCGTCACACCAACGCGGAAAACCTTTGCATGGTTTGAGGCAGATGAGCAGCTGTATCGTGATGAAGTTTTTCCTGCCTATTGCTTTGAATTTGCCGATTCAACCTACTACGGCTTTCCAAGTATTGATGGAGCGGGGTTAAAACTTGGACGACACGATGGTGGTGATGTGGTTAATCCAAACGACCCTCTACGTCCGTTTGATGCGTCTGATGCTGTTGACTTACAAAACTTCGTTGATCATTTTATGCCTCAGCATGGAACGCTTAAATACGGAAAAACATGTAAGTATTCGATGACACCAGATGAAGATTTCATCATCGACTTTTTACCTGAACATCAGAATATTGTGATTGCTGCAGGTTTTTCTGGTCATGGCTTTAAATTTAGTAGTGCTGTTGGGGAAGCTCTTGCAGATTTAATTATAGAAGGCAAAAGTAAACAAGATTTATCTACCTTTAAACTTAGTCGATTTTAGCAAAAAAGGATCGGTACAACGGTTAGTCGTTGCACCAATCCTTTATTTTGTTAACATCGTTTGAAACTCTTGCCAATCATATAAACGTGGAAGATTTACATGCTGGTTATAAGATTGATTCTTTAAGATTACCTTAGTTGTCACATCATGAAGTGTCTCAAGTACTGCTGGTTTATCATCTACATAAATATCTAAAGCAAGCTCTTTTATAATGGCTACCTTTTCTGCATCTTGCATGCCACAAAAAAAATGACCGTCTGTTATTGGAAAGCCCTGTGCCTCCATCCAAGCTTTTGTTTGCGCACAATATTGCTTTGGACGAGATGTAATATAGTAAATGTCATGTCCCTGCTCTGCTAAAGCTTGGAGGGCTTTTAAAGCACCATCAAAAGATGGACAGTCCGTAAAATAGATCTCTTCCAATGCGCTATTCCACAAGGCAGTTCCTTCCTCATCTGTTAATCCAAATGGTTCATGAATTTCTACTCGTTGTATCGCTTGAAAGGTTTCAAAGGAAACCTTTTTGCCAAGCTTTTTATTATAAAGTGAAAAGGCATGTGCTCGTAAATCAATTAATGTGTCATCTATATCAAAGCCAAACTTCATCTAGTTGTTCGTCCTTTCACGAAGCCTTGTTTATAAAGTTAGAAGCAAATGTCTGTTCTTTTTCAATTTGTTTTGCTAATACTTCCTCAATGGCTTGCTTACGCATTTGTTGAAAATATTGTACGTTAAATTGTGCTAGTGTGTCTTTATTTAGCAATGATGCAAGACAATCTGCATCTTTTAGTGCACTATTCAGCCCAAAAGCGCCTGTTGGTGTCATTGTATGAACAGCGTCCCCTAGCAAGACAAGGCCCTTTGTCCCCCAACTATTACAATGGCTACTAAAGACATCAAGCAAAACAAAATCCTGCCAGGAAGTTATCTGTGCCTGCACTGTCTTCGTTAATTCTGGAAATGCCTCCACAAGCTGCTGGATAAAGGGTGTAAATGCTAGTTTTCGAAGCTGAGGGAAACTACCTTGCTCAATATTCCAGCCTATTTGAAGATAACCACCAACTTGTGTAAACAATGACAGCTGCTTATTATCGATGAGTGCCATTTTTATGGATGGTTCCCAATCAGCTGGCGCAGGAATTTTAGCCCACAGTAAATCAAAGCCATGCTTCTGTTTCTGAACATCAATATGTGCTTGCTTACGAATAGTAGAATAACGACCATCTGCACCGATAATTAACTGACTATCGATTTGTATAGGGTCTCCGTTTTTTATCGCCATAACGCCTCTATAATGACCAGTAGCATCCGCGATCAGCTTTGTTACCTTTGTATGTAGCAAGCATGTAAAGTTAGGGAACAGCTGTGCTTTTTGTAAAATTCCTTTTAATAAATTTGCCTGTGGTACATGAATGCCTAAATGTCCTATTGCTTCATCTGGAAGAATTGTTTTAAATGCTCTGCCACCAGCATAATACTCAAGTTTCTCCATTCGTAATATACCGAGTGCCTCGACTGCTTCGAAAAGATGGTGGCTTTTTAAAACAGCCTCCCCTTCCTCATTTAAATGCTCGCCACGAAATGCCTGACCAAGTGCTACATTTTGCTCTAATAAAATCACTGACAGCCCTTTTTTAGCAAGTAGGTAGGATAACAATGCACCAGCAGGACCTGCCCCTACTATACAGACATCTGCTTGATAGTTCACTTTTTTTCACCCTGCTTTGGATAGGCAATAATACGCAAATCCTCGCCTATTTTATCAAATGAAGCAAACTCAACATTCCATGCCTCATGCATGAGAGAGGGATTATAGCCAGCAAACGGCGTTAACGATAGATTTCCACCCAAAACTTTAGGTGCTATATATACTACATATTTATCGATTGCACCTTGCTGTAAAAAGGAAGCATTCATTTTACTTCCACCTTCTAGCAAAATATCTGTTATGCCGTGTATATAAAGCTTTTCAAGCATCTCATCAATCTGTAATCCATATTCATTTTTTTGTACGGGTAAAACTGTAACACCTTTTTCTGTAAATAAATGAATTTTATCTTGGCTTACGTCGTCACTACAAACAAGAATCGTTGGTGCATCCTCTGTATTCAAGACATTTGCATTGTCAGGTGTACGTAGAGAACTATCCATAATAATACGTGTTGGATTTTTTCCATATCCTTCTTTTAGTCTTGTTGTTAAAGAAGGATTATCAGCAATGACTGTACCCACGCCAACTAAAATTCCATCTACTTCATGACGAATATGGTGAACATCCTCACGTGCACCCTCTCCAGTTACCCATTTTGAATGTCCTGTATGCGTAGCAATTTTCCCATCTAAAGTCATAGCAAATTTTGAAATAACAAAAGGACGATGCGTAAGCATATTGTGAATAAAACGCTCATTTAAACGGCGCGCTTGTTGCTCTAAAACCCCTACTTCCACCATTATTCCAGCATCTTGTAGCAATTGGATGCCACGACCTGCTACTGCTGGATTTGGATCTTGCATAGCAATTACCACTCGACTGACACCAGATTCCTTCACTAAATTGGCACAAGGAGGTGTCTTACCATAATGTGAACAAGGCTCTAACGTTACATATAACGTAGCACCCAGTGCATGCTCTCCAGCCATTCGAAAAGCATGCACTTCAGCATGTGGTTCCCCTGCTTTTCTGTGTAAACCTGTACCTACAATCACACCGTTCTTCACGATTACAGCCCCAACAAGTGGATTAGGGTTCGTATTTCCTTTAGCACTAGCTGCTAAATCCAAAGCCAGTTGCATATACTTTTCATCTACATTCATCATCATCGCAACCTCCACCTATTGCTTTTCACGTATATGTCCAGATTTTTCAACTTTCGTTTCTAAATAAAAACGATTCGTCTCTGTCAAACCGCCCCATAAAGGAACATGCCCTTCCGCAGCCATGCCACGAGCCTGTAATGCAGCCAATTTCTTCGGATTATTTGTAATAAGTGTTACTGGTTTGGTACGCAGTGTAGCTAATACCGCAAGTGCTTCGTCATAAGAACGTGTATCATCTGGGAAGCCAAGTGCATGGTTTGCTTCAACTGTATCGAGCCCTTCCTCTTGCAATAAATAAGCAAGAGATTTAGAGAATAGTCCAATACCACGACCTTCATGATCAGCTAAATAAAATATAGCACCACAGCCATGCTCAACTATCATTTTCATAGACTCATGCAACTGGTATCCACAATCACAACGCTGGCTGCCAAATATGTCGCCTGTGTGACAAATACTATGCATTCGGATTAAAGCATCTTCTGAATGGGTAAAATCACCATATACAAGCACAGAGGATTGTTGTAAAAATGCTAAATTAGCAGCGGCTAATCCATCAATGATTTCTTCTTTAGTTAAATTCGCATCAATTTTAAGCCAGTTATACCATTGAAACGTTGCAGAAAAATCGCCTTGTTTTACAGGTAATTTCACTGGTCCAACTAGGCAAATATTCTCTGTATTTGTATGCTTTACTAACGTCATTTTATCTTTTACTAAGTCCATCACTTTAGTTGTAATTGTCATATTAATCTCCAACCTTCTATAGAAACAGTTGGCTAAATTCACCAACTGAGCACATGTATTTTCACATCACTTACATAACGTAACTTAGTTTATAATAATAACTAAAAAGTGTCAATCGACAGCTATTACTCTTTAATTATAATTATTAGGGATGATAATTTTATTATTACTTTTTCATCATATACTACTAGCTTATGGAGATGCTATTTTTTCTGTGCAGGCTAGTCTATAATAAGCTGTGGTACTGTAATGACGAAAGGAAGTTTAACATGAACTTAGAAAAAAATGTTCAACTAAAGCAACCAAAATATCAACAAATAGCCATTGATCTCGCCTCCAAGATTGTTGAAAGAAAATACAGCATTGGCGATAAAATATATGCAAGATCCTCTCTTGCCAGTCAATATAATGTTTCTGCTGAGACTGCAAGAAGAGCTATTGCCGTTTTGCAAGACTTAGAAATTGTTGAAGCTTCAAAAGGTAGTGGCGTAATTATAAAATCGTATGAAAAAGCGGCTCAATTCGTCAGACAGTTTCATGATGTACAATCGATTCATGAAATACAAAATGAGCTTTTGACAAGTATTCAAAAGCAACATCATGAATTGATTAATTTACAAGACAAGGCAAAGCAACTAATTAGCCGCACCGAGCATTACCGGTCAGTCAATCCGTTCATCCCCTATCAATTAGAAATGACAGCTGATAGTCCATGCATTCATCAAACTGTACAAGCTTTAAATTTTTGGCAAAATACTTCTAGTACTATCGTTGGTATTCGACGTGGCAATGAATTATTACTATCCCCTGGTCCTTATGTCTCGTTTGAAGAAGGGGACATTATTTATTTTGTTGGAAATGATGAAAGTTTCGCTAGAGTTCAAGGCTTTTTATACCCAAATTAAAATCCGTTTAAGCGCTGATATAACAGCGTTTAAGCGGATTTTTTCTTATTTGTCGATTTGACAAAAGTAACAACCCTTTGCTACAGTAAGGTTGTTACTTGTTTATTTTTGGGTATCATTATCCTCACATAGTAATAATCTACGAAAGGAGTGCTTCTATGGAAAAAATTAAAATAGAACACGTATCGAAAGTGTTTGGCAAACATATTCCCCAAGCACTAGAACTCGTTAAGCAACAAAAAAGTAAGACTGATATCTTAAAAGAAACAGGTGCAACTGTTGGAGTATACGATGCAAGCTTTACTGTCAACGAAGGAGAAATCTTTGTTATTATGGGATTGTCAGGAAGTGGCAAATCCACGCTTATACGGCTTTTAAACCGCCTAATTGAACCAACGAGCGGAAATATATATATCGATGGAGAAAATATTTCTACCATGGGAAAAGAAAGTCTACGGTCTGTACGAAGAAACAAAATGAGCATGGTTTTCCAAAACTTCGGTTTATTCCCCCATCGTACATTACTTCAAAATACCGAATATGGCCTTGAAATTCGAGGTATTTCAAAAGAAGAACGGCAAGCAAAAGCTGAACAGGCTTTAGAAAATGCTGGATTACTCGCTTATAAAGACCAGTATCCAAATCAGTTATCAGGTGGTATGCAGCAGCGTGTTGGTTTAGCACGAGCCCTCGCTAATGATCCTGAAATATTACTAATGGATGAAGCATTTTCAGCACTTGATCCATTGATTCGCAAGGAAATGCAAGATGAGCTACTCGATCTACAACAAACATTGAAAAAAACAATTTTATTTATCACACATGATTTAAATGAAGCATTACGCATTGGGGATCGCATTGCCATTATGAAGGATGGCTCTATCATTCAGATTGGTACGGGTGAAGAAATATTAACCAACCCAGCAAATGATTATGTCAAAACATTCGTGGAAGATGTGGATCGTTCTAAAGTATTGACAGCTGAAAATGTCATGGTACGTCCAGTTTATGTCAATACAGACCTAGATGGCCCTAAAGTGGCACTAAAGCGTATGCGTCAAGAGGCTGTAAGTTTATTAATGGCTGTTGATAAAAATAGACATTTAAAAGGCTATATCACTGCAGACGATGCACTAGCTGCAGCGAAGAAACAAGAGCAAACCGTCCATTCTATTGTGCAATCAGAAGTATTAACTGTTCCACCAGATATGCTACTACAGGATATTTTAGGGATGATTTATAATTCTCCTACTCCTATTGCCGTTGTGAAAGATGGTCGCTTGCTTGGTGTACTAATTAGGGGCGTTGTCATCCAAGCACTGTCAACTAGCGATGAGGAGGCCGAATCACATGAATAACTTTTTAGATAATATTCCAACATTACCACTAGCTCCGTGGGTAGAATCAGCTATGGACTGGTTGACGAGTAATTTTTCAGCGTTCTTTAACTCTATTCAGCAATTCGGAAAACTACTCATGAATCAGGTCACTGATTTATTAATTAGTATCCCAGCCATTATTCTTATACTTCTTGTCGTGATATTTGCCTTCTTCGTTTCAGGCAAAAAGTTAGGGCTTGCTGCATTCTCATTAATTGGCTTGTTGTTTATCTATAACCAAGGATTATGGACTCATCTTATGGAAACAACCACGCTTGTGATCTTTTCCAGTATTATATCCATCATCATCGGTATTCCACTAGGTATCTTAATGTCAAAATCAACGGTAGCTGAAAACATTATTAAACCAATACTAGATTTCATGCAAACAATGCCTGGCTTTGTCTATTTAATTCCAGCCGTTGCCTTTTTTGGTATTGGTATTGTACCTGGTGTCTTTGCATCCGTTATCTTTGCTTTACCCCCAACTGTACGTATGACAAACCTCGGTATTCGTCAAGTACCAAAAGAATTAGTGGAAGCTGCAGACTCCTATGGTAGTACAGCTAGCCAAAAATTATTTAAAGTAGAAATCCCCCTTGCTAAATCAACCATTATGGCAGGGATTAACCAAACCGTTATGCTGTCACTTTCTATGGTAGTTATTGCCTCTATGATTGGGGCTCCTGGTCTAGGACGTGAAGTATTAACAGCCCTTCAACGTACTCAAGTTGGGAATGGCTTCGTTGCAGGATTAGGCTTAGTTATTTTCGCGATCATTATTGACCGTTTAACACAAAGCCTCAATAAAAAGAAAGCATTATAGAAATGTCATCTTTCTTGCTACCATCCATCCTCCGGTGGATGTCGGCAGTTTGGATACAAAATGATGAAGAGAAAGGGAGATTCGATGAAACTGAAAACACTATCAAAGTTAGGAATGGCTCTAGGTCTAGGCTTCATGCTTGCTGCATGTAGTGGAGGCGACTCAGGCTCAAGTTCTGGAAAAAACAGTGATTCTAAGGAGGTAAACCTAGCCTATGTTGAGTGGGATACGGAAATTGCCTCAACGAATGTTGTTGGGCAGGTACTCGAAGATTTAGGTTATGATGTAACATTAACTCCTCTGGATAATGCGATCATGTGGGAGGCTGTCTCGAAAGGAGAGGCTGATGGAATGGTTGCTGCTTGGCTACCACATACACATGCTTCACAATATGAAAAATATAAAGCTGATTTAGATGAGCTAGGTGAAAACCTTGCTGGTGCAAAAATCGGTTTAGTTGTACCAAGCTATATGGATGTCAATTCTATTGAAGATTTATCTAATGAAGCAGATCATACAATCACTGGTATTGAGCCAGGTGCGGGCATTACTGCTGCTACAGAAAAAGCATTAGAAGAATATGATAATTTAGCAGATTGGAACTTTATTACTTCTTCTTCTGGTGCGATGACAACAGCATTATCAAAAGCACTGAAAGATAAGGAAGAGATTATTGTCACAGGCTGGTCACCACACTGGAAATTTGCGAAATATGATCTTAAATACTTAGAAGATCCAAAGGGTGTATATGGTGGAGAAGAAACGATTAATACATTCGTACGTAAAGGCTTAAAAGAAGATTTACCAGATGTATATTCAGTACTCGATAACTTCCACTGGACAGCAGAAGATTTAGAAAGTGTTATGTTAGAAGTAATGGATGGTAAAGATCCAAAAGATGCTGCGAAAGAATGGGTTGATGCTAATCCAGATAAAGTGGCTGAATGGACAAAAGACGTAAAAAAATAATATAAAAACAGGCACTCCTGCATAAGAGGAGTGCCTGATTAATTATGATAGCAATTTCAACATGATTGCTGCTCCTAATACAAGGACAATACAAACGATGCGTCGCCAGTCCTTAGATTCATTAAAAAACAGCATACCTAGCAGCGCTCCTCCAGCTGCACCAATCCCTGTCCAGATCGCATAGGCAGTACCCATTGGTAATGTTTCCATCGCATAGGCAAGGCCTGCAAAACTTAAGGTGAATGCACCAATCAACAGTCCTAAATTTTTCATACTCTTCGTCTTATTATATTTACTAATCATATATACGCCCAACATTTCACATAACCCTGCAACAACTAATGCCATCCATGCCATTATTCACTCACCTCTTGTTCCTTAGGCTCTCCTGTTACTAGCTTTAAGCCTACAACTCCTGCAAGTAACACAACAATACATATGATTTTTGCTAATTTCCACGGCTCTCCAAATAGCAAGCTATCCGCACATACAGTACCAGCTGTTCCTAATCCGACAAAGATTGCATAAACGGTCCCAACTGGTAGATGCTCACCTGCTTTAATGAGCAAATAAAAACTAATAAAAATGGCAATTGCTGTACCAATCCATTCTAGTACACTTGTTGCATGCTTTAACCCAATGACCCAGCCAACTTCAAAGCAAGCCGCTATAATGACGCTGATCCATTGTTTATTCATCATAAATCCCTCCATTTTATAAGACACGGCCGAATAATTGGATGATCCAACTACTTTTTCAGCATTCGCCAAATGACTTGATTTTAGCCAAACAAAAAAAGCCTGAAGAAACTGTCTTTAAACAGTATCTCCCAGGCTTTTATCCTTCCGTGTCACAAAATCAATTTGTGGTTTTCTCTCGGACCAGACTAGCAAGCGCTACGGAACCCTAGAAAACTTTTATTCGATTATTACTCTTAGTATAGCAAACTATTCAATGATTTTCCACTGGTACGTAACCGACCTTTTCTACCACTGCCTGCCCTTCCTCAGAAAGTATCCAATCAATCAGTTTCTGTACATTTTGATTTTCCGTTCCTGCTGTGATGGCATAAAATTCAGACACTAAAGGATATGTACCATTTTGAATATTTTCTTTTGTTGGTGCTACTCCGTCAATGGATAGTAATTTGATCTTTTTGTTACCAACCATCTCTGTAGAATAATATCTAAACGTAAAGCCCAAGGCATTTTTATAATTTCGATATTGCGACACTTCACGAATGATTCCGCCCATTCCTGATGCAACATCTTCAGTGGGTGCCTCCATGATTGGCGTATTGCCCATCAGCTTTTCTAGTGTCGTTTGGCTTCCACTATCTGCTGGGCGTTGGAAAGCACGAATGGCCTCATCCTCCCCACCCACTTCACGCCAATTAGTTATTTCTCCAGCATATATTTTTTTGACCTGCTCAAGTGTTAAATTATCGATTTTATTTTTACGATGCACAAAAAAGACAAATGCCTCTCGACCAATTGGCGTCATATCAAATGTAAGTCCTTCCTTTTCTGCCTGCCATTCTTGTGAGGTGGACGGGGCTGCCACAAAGATCAAATCAACATCTCCAGCTATTAAATTTTGATAGGCCTCTGGTGTACGACTTACTTGAACTCTACTATTATATGGAGGATATTCCCCTTTGGGATAAGTAGCATCCACAAAAGCCGCATATAAAGGGTACATGGCTGTTGCACCATCTAGTCGTGGTAATGACTCTGTCAATTGTAAGGAAGCTTTATTTTTCACTATTTCATTGCCAGGAACAAATGGCTGATAGACTGTTACATCAATTTCCGCATCAACAGTGGGAATACTCATTTTATAATAATGTTGAATCGGTTTAATGGCTGCAATCAACAGGGCGATTCCCATGACACCAAATAGCAAGCCCCTTCGTTTTTTTGTGTTGGTCCATTTAAACATACTACATACAATCCAGACAAATAAACAAATGGGTATAGTAAAGACCAAATTAATTAAATGCAGCCCACCACTCAATGTGATCATGAATGCCACTATTAATGTCACAAAGGACAAACCAATTAATATAGATACTATTTGTAATAATCTAAGCATACAAAGACCTCCCTAGTGTAATTTTACACTCCTTACACCAATGGTACCCGAAAGATAAAGCATTCACAACTATATATTCTGAAAATTATGGTAAAATTAATTTTGTCTGGATTTAATGAATGCTTTTTGTATGAAGGTGGTATATCAACTATAGAAAAGGGATCTTTT
Source organism: Lysinibacillus sp. GW823-FHT02G10 (assembly GCF_058797135.1). Classification (NCBI taxonomy): domain Bacteria; kingdom Bacillati; phylum Bacillota; class Bacilli; order Caryophanales; family Bacillaceae; genus Lysinibacillus; species Lysinibacillus sp. GW823-FHT02G10. Next base: position 275,245 of record NZ_JBXAJI010000001.1, on the reverse strand, counting down.
CGAAAATCTCAAAAAATCTCGACAACCTATGCTAGGGCATAATTGATACAAGTAGGAGGGTGTACATATGGCAATTGAAAAAGTACGTCGCCATTTAGCACAATGGCATGTAGAACACAAAATACAAGAATTAGAAGAAAGCTCCGCAACAGTTGAGTTAGCAGCACAGGCGCTTGGCTGTGAGCCAGAGCGCATAGCAAAATCTTTATCTTTTCTTGTAAATGATGGAGCGATCTTAATTGTGGCTGCTGGTGACGCAAAAATCGATAATGCAAAATATAAAGCCGTATTTGGTACGAAGGCAAAGATGTTATCCAAAGATGATGTGGAGACGATGATTGGCCATGATGTCGGAGGTGTATGCCCTTTTGGTGTGAATGAGGGCGTAGCCATTTATTTAGATGAATCTTTAAAACGTTTTACTACAGTATTTCCAGCGTGCGGTAGTAGTAATTCAGCCATTGAGGTAACCATTTCAGAACTTGAAACATATGCTCCCTATAAAGAATGGATTGATGTCTGTAAAGGCTGGAATGAATAAGGACCAAACGATTGGCGATACTTTTAAAAGTCTCGCCAATTCATGTTGTTGAAAAAAGATAATATCGCTAGGAGAAATAATACCTTTTGGCAAGGTAAGGGTTGATTTCCGTTCCGCCAGCGTCCTTTCCAGGGGGCGTCCAATGAGCCGCTTCTCTCACTTACGTTCGCTCTAGGGTCTCATCAGTGACGCTAAATCCCCTAGGTGTGACGCTGGCTCCTCTCCAATCAACCATTCTGCAAAGTGTCTTTACTTTTTTAATAGTAGCATAGTAATAAAATCGCCCATTATCTGTATTCATAGAGGGGATAAGCTCTTATTTTCAATGTGGAGAAGTGATGAGTGACAAGAAGTGAACACCTTCACTTTATTTGAAAACCTTTGCTAAAAAGATAACACTTCTGTAGGTTGGAGTGGAAGGCTACTTGACTCCCGTGGGATAGCGAGTCAGGCAAAACGCTAAACGGAGCGGAGCGAAGGAAGCGGTTCGGCGCTCGCCCACAGGAAAGCAAGTAGCCTGCAACGGCAATCCATTTTCACCTTCTAAAAAATTTTATGGGTGGTTTTGTTTTTCAGCACTATAGATTTGCTATTCCTTGTAACCAACGGCTAACCAATGTGAATCCCATTCTGTAATTTGATTGCCTACCCGACAGCTTAAACCACATGCACGATTATCAGCAACAAATGAGCCAATTAGCCACTTCTTAGCACGATATCCTTCTTTTAACTGCACTGTTATACTAGGCATCTCCACATACTGTTGGTAAATAAACAAATTATCATCATAGTGTTTGGATGTAGAAGCATTTACTCTCCGCCCACTTCCTGCGTAAATTTCTACTGTATTTCCCTCACGAGAATAAACAGGCTTCTTGACATAGGGTACATCATCGCGAATAAATGGTTCTGCTGTAAGGTATGTAGGAAGCATATATTGCAAAATAGCTGCTCGTTCCTCGGAAGTAAAGAGCAATGGATCATTTCTCCGCTCCCATATTAACCATAATAAGATTTTCGATTGTAATACATAGGCAGCAGGTGGATTAATAATGGCTAGCTGTCGTTTTTTGACAAGCTCTAAAAGATGCAAGCCAATGCGATCACCATCTGCTGCCACATCATCTATTAAAAACTCTACAGGGTGTGCGGGTCTAAATAAAATATCAATTTTCTCCATTGTAGGTGTATAAAGACCTTGTGCTACCTCGGACGTGTCATTAGAAAAGATAATAAGCTTTTGTATGGGCATATACTCAATGTCAAAAGGAATACAAGACTTGATAAACTGTACCTGGCAATACTCTTCGTAGTCCTCTTTCGCTGTTTTTCCTGTGATGACAATCTTCGGCTTTTTGACATTATGTAAATATTGAATGGCAGCAAAAAGAGCACCCGACAATGCTTTTTGTAAGGCTGTTACATCATTGGGATTTTTATAGCCAAAATGCTGACATAGTGCGTCATTCATCTTGAAGGTTTCTTGTACAAGAAAAGGGGTTTCTCCATTTAACTCTAAACATTTAATGTAGCCCTCCTCTGTACAAATAAAATCAAATCGTGCCAGAATTGATTGCTGCTGTAAATAATCTAATTGAATATATGGGATCATTTCCGGTCGAATACCTAAGGCTAAGAGCTGATCGACCGATAAATGTTTAAATTGTTTCCCGACTTTTAAAAAGATGCGCCAAAGCATTTGTGTTGCATAATGAAGTTGATCAATTTGTTGCTTTGGCAATTCTAAAACATCATATAATGCGTACTCTAAATCCTCAAAGTCAGGAAAGAAGTCAGGGAATTTTGAGTAAAATGCTTGTCGTTGCTGTGTGTGATTCATCATGTTCTTCACTCCCTATCCTAACCTTACGAGGAGGACGAGCCGCCACGAGATGCCCCACCAGAACCAAAGCCCGATTTTCCTGTGCTTGAGGAAGAGCTATTGGAGTAGGAATTGGAACTCTTAGATGAACTATCCGTCGAATAGGTGCGTTGTCCACTCGAATAAGAATTTGATCCACTTGAAGTTGAGCTACCTGAAGTTGAACTAGCCTTATTTTGCGTACTGTTTGTTATACCATTTGTATGTTTACTTTCATCCTTAGCGCTTGATGACGATCGTGGCACTGCTGAGCCGCCACCATTGCTTTGCTCATCTCGATCTGTACCATTTTTTAAATTGCGACTTTTATATATCGCACTTCCTATCATGGCTCCAGCCGTTGCATACATCAAACCATTAAAGAAATGCTGGGCATAGTAAGGTGAATTTTCATCGATACATTCAAAGGAACCATCATCACCTTCTTGCCATTCATCACAGGCATCAGCCATTTCACTATTGTAAACACTTTCTATTTCATCACTTGTATTTGCTTGATTTTGATCTTCAGTTATCTGATTAGAAGTAGTTAAAGGGTATTCTTCTGCTGTTTGAGTTTCACTATTTCCACATGCTGCAAGCTGTACAGCCATCAAAGATGCCGTTGTCACAGCCATATATTTTTTTATTTGCTTAGCCATATTATAAACGCTCCTTTATTTCTGGTACCTAGTTTACGATTATCTCCTATTTTAGGTTTCATTTTTTACAAAAACATACAATTTATTTTAGCAGAAAAAATCCCAAACAGTAGGATTGTTTGGGATTTACAGTATTTTATGATTGTTTGGACACGACTTTTTTTCCATAAGTCATATATCGCCATAATTTTTCAAATGGTCCTATTGTAAAGAACTTAAACCAAATCACGCTAAAAATTATTTGAATGATAAACGTAATACTCGCTATCACTACAATATCTGATGGTGAAACTACTTCTAGCCCCATTAATGAAATAATGGCTGTTCCAATAAAGCTTTGCGCTAAATAATTTGTGAAGGCCATTTGCCCCACGCGTCCAATTGGCTGAAGTAGCTTCGCTATTGTTTTATGTTCTAATAGAATAAACAAACAACTTAGATAAAAATAGGTTGTTGGAACAACCCCTAAGCCAATGATAGATTGAAGCTGTTCGTCATCTGTTTGTGAGGCAAACCAAATCCATAATGAGAATCCAATAAAGAACGGGAAAGTACTATAAAGCAACCATTTTATTTTTTGACTATGCGCTCCAATGTGCCCAATCCAATCAGCTTTTGCTACTAAAAATCCACTTAAAAACATAATAAAGATGGCTACGGCATCATTGCCTAAAAAGCCAAATATAGCTGACAAAACTGCATTAGACGGCACATACATTTGTCCTAATAATGCCAGAATATGCAGTGTGATAATCGTAAACAACCATTTAGAAATGGTTGAAACCTTCGCAGAGTAAAATGGTAACAATAAAAAACCAATCACTGCGTAAATGGCTAGGATAGAGCCCCAAAAAATAAAAATATGAATAATACCTATAACCAACAGAGCCAATAAGCGTCTTGCAAAGCGCATTCTCGGTCTATCTCCCCGCGCTTCAGCACGTGTAGCAAAAATATAAAAACCAACCCCAAATAGGAATGAAAAGATAGAGAAAAATTTCTTTTCTATAAAAATATTAATAAGTGAATCAATAACCCCATTGATTCCACTCATATCAGGCATTGGTGCACCCTCCATCAAGAGCTGATAGGCACCTACATTAATAAATAAAATACCAAATAACGCTAATCCTCGTATAATATCTAAGGCAATGATTCGTTCTTTTTGTGTAACGGATGGATTCATGTTGAAAAACTCCTTATCTTTTATGCTATAGCTAGCATAACTCCCCATCCTTACAAGTAATTATTTTTAAGCTTACAGGAACCTTACAAATCAAAAAGAATAGTCTTATAGTTTTTTATCCTCTTCTACGATGAAATATTACATATTTTATAGTAAAAACATCGAAAAGAGAGGTTTAGGAGATGAATAGAAATCGCAAGCTCGGTTTTTGTTATCCCGGCTACCGATACTGTGGTCCTGGCTGTTCAGGACCAGGTACGCCTACAAATGCAGTGGATGCTTGCTGTAAACTGCATGATGAATGCTATGAACGCCACGGTAGCACAAAATACTGTGATGAATTGTTTCAACAATGCCTCCGTCCCCATATGAACGCTCCAAATAAAATGGCTAGAGACGCTAGACTATTCTATCGAGTTTTTGAATTACGCAATCGTTTCTTTTAAAAGCAGATAAAGCTCACGATGTTTTTAATAACCGCGTGGGCTACTTTTTTGTATAGATAGCATATTTTTGTGGTGTCGTAAAACCAAGCTTTGTGCCTAGGTGAATGGATCCTGTATTCGAAATGTCACAATCCCAACAAGGCTTTAGCTGGTTGACAAGACAATGATCTATAAATGTTTCTGCAATGCTACTTGCTAATCCTTGTCCTCTAAAATTCGAATCTGTCATAATATCAATTTCTGCATACTCATTTGATTTAAATATAGAGACCGCTTCACTAATGATTTGTTCTTTATGTACGAAACAAAAGCCAAAGCCATTTTTGAGGAAATTAGAGGTAGAATCCCAATATTCCTCATAATATGTCTGATCAAATTCCAGTGAATTTTTAATCAAGGGTTCAGTAATAAATTTGACTTCGTAGTCACGTTCCCCATGCTTCTCTCTATGATTATAAATATTTTCATCAAATGTAAATGTATAGCGTTCTAGCTTTCTCAGTTGATTATTTAACAAATGTTCGATTTTAGTATTCCACTGTTCAGAATAAGAAAATAAGGTAAACCGTTTCTGTTGTTCTATAGCCTGTTGAAAACAATAGGCAAGATGATAATCAATCGAAGTCTTATTTTCATTGCCATATACATAGTATATCCCTGATTTCGTGTGAAATAATAATGTTTGAAAAGCAGCTGTATCAGAATAGACAGCTCCTTCTATCATTCGATCTAGTATACTATACACAAATGTCGGGGCTCTTGAAATAAATTGTTTAATGATAGGATATTGCTCTTCCGAGACTTTTATCATGCTATTTCCTCCAGTATTTTGCAGTATGTATCATTTCTATTATAATAAACTTATATCCATATGAAGGGACTGAATTATGCGCAGATAGCAATATTTTTCATCCAACATCATCATAATTTTGGAGGTAAAAGTATTGATTGAAAATATCGACACGGAAAGATTGCGGTTACAAAAAATGGAGAAAGCTGATGCTAAAAGTTTATTAACCATTTGGTCTGATCCTGATGTAACCAAGTATATGAACATTACTCAGTTTACACAAGAAGAGCAAGCCTTGGAAATGATTGAACTTCTAGAACAATTAGCTAAGCAACACAAGGCAATCCGCTTCTCTATTTTTGAAAAGGCATCCAATCATATCATTGGGTCATGTGGCTTTAATATGCTTGATTATGACAATGCTCTAACAGAGATTGGCTATGATTTGGGCAAGGAATATTGGGGAAAAGGCTATGCAACAGAAGCTATAACTGCTTTAATTGATTATGCCTTTAAGCACTTAAAAATGGAAACCATTGTGGCAGAAGTTGACGCTGCCAATATCAATTCACTCAAGGTTTTAAAAAAATTGAATTTCATTTACCAAGAGAAGCACAATACTGAAGATACTCTACAACTTTACACTTTAACAAAATCGTAAGAAGAAAAGGCTAAGCATGGTAGAATTCAACCAATACTTAGCCTTTTTGATTAATGATACATGCCGTTATTCATTTTCCCTGTCAGCTTTTCTATTTTTACTTCAAATAGTTCAATTTTCGGCATAATCGGATAGCCTTCTCTTTCAAATGTCCATTCAGGCTTGCCATACTTCTCCAGTAACGCATCAAAGAACCATTCTTTTTTCGTTTCCTCTTCAATTCTTTCGATATGTCCAAACAAAACAACACTTTGATAAACTAGTGCGGATTGACAGGCATATTTTTTGCCTGGATGTAAATCACCCATATCGCAAACTTCTATACAAATTTTAGGATTTTGTTTGATATTTGACCAAAAGTGACTTTCTCGAAGATTAAATATGCAAGTATAGTTTGTCCTCCCCTTCATATACAAAGACAAACGGAATAACATAAGGAAAACCTTCCTCATCAACTGTTGCAACATGCGCAACTTTTCCCAACTTTAAGTATTGCTGTGCATCCTCTTGTGAAATTTCAACACGTTTGTTTTGAATCGTACCTCTCATCATTTCTTAACCCCCTCATGAAATTATGTAACGATTAATAAACGCCATTAAACAGTTTATTTCAAAATTTACATCTTTAACAAAACTAAAAAAGGGAAATTTTTTCAGTAGAATAATAAAAGCCAAGGATGCACTAGTATAGCATCCTTGGCTTTTTTGTTATTTAATTGGAATCCAAATTTCTGAATACGCATCAGGGCTATAAGCATCCTCTTCAGGATAAACCTCCAACTCTGCTGTTCCTGCTGGTTCATATGGGTTGGATGGGAACCACTCTGAATAAATTTGTTTCCACGTATTTTGCATTGCATCAGGCATAGGTCCATGTACTTCAAAGATAACCCATTTGGATGCAGGTACTTCCATTGTTAAGAAATCTTCCCCTACTTCTCCTACATGATCAGTAGCAATCCAATAATCAATGAAGCCCTTTTGTCCCTGTTCAGTATTTGGTACACAAACACCTAATACGCCATTGACCGTGCCATTATTTAATTGGTATAGCTGGTGATCAAAGCCACTTTGGTTTACCTCTTGCCAAAATAGAGGTATTTCCGTTGTATTCTCCCCATTTTGACAGTTGTATGTTCTTTTTACACCCACAATTTGAAACTTGTCTTTTTCAATAATTTTATATTTCATTGGTTCTGCTCCCTTCAAGCTTACCTGTATGACCAGGCGATTATATGATTGTAATGGTCCTTGCTTCTTTCTTGCTTCACTAGGCGTAACATGGTGCTGTTTTCGAAACGCTTTAGTAAAGGCTTCAGGAGTTTCATAGCCGTATTTGTAGGCGAGATCGATTATTTTTTGTTCAGTACCCAGCAATTCTTGTGCAGCTAATGTTAATCTTCTTCGTCGCAGATAATCTGCAATAGACATATCTGTCAAAATGGCAAATGTTCGCTGAAAGTGAAAGACAGAAGAATTAACCTCCTGCGCAATCTGTTCAATCGTAATATCCTCTAATAAATGCTCCTCCATATAATTAATGGCCTTTTGTATCGACTCAATCCAACTCATTGCTTTCACTCCTTGATTCCATCTTAAAATAGATACTGCTATATAACCTGTCTTTTTATGCTAACTTTGGACAGGTTTTAAGGGAAGTATTTTTTATGATCTACTCTCCTTGCTTAATTTCGTCCTTCATCTACACTTTTTTCTCTATCTCCTCAAAATTTCATTGTACTCGAAATCAAAATATATTGAAAAATAACAATAATGTATTTATAATAACGGACAAGACCTTTATTGTCCTTAAATAAAAATAAAGCGTCCTAAAAAGGAGGAAGAATTGAATGAGTGAGTTACATACGCAATTGAGTGTTGGCAAACGAAATTTTATCTTTTCATTATTATTTCTAGCATGGTTAGTCGATTCATTAACATTGTTCGGTATGAATGTGGCCATTATCCCCATTAGCAAAGAATTACATTTAACACAGACACAAAGCGGGTTGGTCATCAGTAGCTTTTGGCTAAGCAGTGCACTGATGACATTGCTAGCAGGATGGGCCTCTGATAAGTTTGGTTCACGGAAAATAATTGTTATTGCTGTTTTCATGATTTCCCTCTTCTCCCTACTGACTGGGATGATTGGCTCTTTTATGGCAATCTTAGCTATTCGTTTTATTCTTGGTCTTGGTGATGGTGGTTTACCGACAGGCAGTGGCGTTGCCATTACGGAGATTTTCAAAAAAGATGTTCGTGCACGGGCTAAATCGATGCTTCTAGCTGCTCAATTAATTGGTGGTGTTCTTGCTTTGTATTTGGCTGGTTTAATTGCTGATACTTGGGGCTGGCGCACAATGTTTTACATTATTGGTGGTGTTGGTCTAATTGTCACTCTTTTATTGTTTAAGTTTTACAATCCCCCAAAGCTTATTAAACAACAGGTGGCAGAAACTTCAAATGGTCGTCCAATGAAAGAACTCTATAAAAGTTCATTTTTATGGATGCTTGTCGTGATGTACTTTTGCTCAAGTACAGTCCATTGGGGTTTCTCGTCATGGCTTCCCTCCTATTTGGAACAAACGCGGAATTTAAATTTACGAGAAGTCGGATCACTTGCTATGATTCCACAGGCTTGTGGATTAATCGCAGCTATTATCACAGGATTTTTAATTGATAAAGGACTTGCTGGAAAAGAAAAAATAATTGTATTGATTGGTGCCATTGTTTCAGGCCTATGCCTTTATATGATGTTTAATGCATCGAGTATTCAGTTAGCGATTTCCTTTCAGAGTATCTTCTCTATAGGGGATTCAGCCATTTCAATGGCAATTTTGGCCATTCCACTTAAGTATGTTTCTCAAAAAATTATAGGCTCTTTTTTAGGCATGATGTATTTCGCTAGTGGTATGGCTGGCTTTATTGCCCCAACAGCTATGGGTGCTCTTATTGATGGTTTTGGAGGCTCATTCCAAGCAGCCTTCTTCTTCCTAATCGGTGCCTTAGTCATCGTGGTAATCTGTGCGGTATTCTATAGAATTCCATCAAAGAATAGTAGTTTAATTGATCATGCATAAAAAGAAAGGTAAGGGTGAGTTTATTTGACCAAACATAGTAGACTATCACAAATTATTGAAGAAAAACGAGAAAAATTAATTGAAGTGAGTAATCAAATCTGGCAATATGCTGAAACAGGATTTGAAGAATTTAAATCTGCTGAACTATTAAGCAAAGCACTAGAGGATGAAGGTTTTGAAGTGGAGAAAGGTGTTGCCCAAATTGAAACCGCCTTCATAGGAACGTCTGGTCATGGCAATCCTGTTATCGCATTTCTAGGAGAATTTGATGCGCTTACTGGTTTAAGTCAACAGGGCGGTATAGCGCAGCCAAATCCACAAGAAACAGGAGGTAACGGTCATGGGTGTGGACATAATTTATTAGGTACAGGTTCACTTGGTGCTGCTATTGCATTACGTGATTACATGCAAGAGAACAATATCGAAGGAACGGTCCGTTATTACGGTTGTCCCGGGGAAGAAATCGGTGGCGGTAAGACCTTTATGGCAAGAGAGGGTGTTTTTGATGATGTTGATATTGCTTTGACTTGGCATCCAGGAACAACAAATAATATTATGTCGGTTGCCACACTCGCTTGTTACGAAGTGTACTTTAAATTTAAAGGTAAAAGCGCCCATGCAGCTGCTAGCCCACACTTAGGGAGAAGTGCTCTTGATGCTGTGGAGTTGATGAATATCGGAGTAAATTATTTACGAGAGCATATCATTCCTGAAGCAAGAGTCCATTATGCCATTACAAATACAGGTGGTTTTTCTCCAAATGTTGTACAAGCAGAGGCAGAAGTTTTGTATTTTGTAAGAGCTCCAAGAGTTTCTCAAACGGAGGTTATCTACCAACGTATTTGTGAAATTGCAAGAGGTGCTGCTCTGATGACTGGTACTGAGGTAGAAATAGATCTAGCCTCAGCTCTTTCTAATGTGCTTCCAAATACAACATTAGAACAGGTTATGTATGAAAATTTCATTAAATTAGGTACACCTTCTTATTCAGATGAGGAAATACAATTTGCTAGTGCTATTCGTAAAACACTATCGGAAGAGGAAAAAAAGGTGGATGTGCAAAGAAATCGTCAATTAGCTGGAAAAGATATTGCGGATATTATTGATCCATTTAAGCCTGATGAATTTATGGCTGGATCTACTGATGTAGGTGATGTTAGCTGGCTTGTCCCAACTGCACAATGCATGACCGCATGTGAACCACTTGGAACCCCTCTTCATACATGGCAAATCGTAGCAACAGGGACAACTTCCTTAGCACATAAAGGCATGCTTCATGCAGGGAAAGTTATGGCTTCTACAGCACTGGATGTCCTTCTACAACCAGAATTAATTGAACAAGCGAAGGCAGAATTAATTGAACGTCGAGCTGGTGAGGTATACACTTCCCCTCTGCCATCAGATGTAAAGCAATACAAAATTCGCTCATAGCATAACAAGAGAGTCCATATATCTATGGACTCTCCTTAGAATGGAGAAATTTTATAAACCTTACGTGGACGTCCGCGTGTATGGGGTTTCTCCTCTGCAACGACTTCAGCAAATCCTTTTTCCTCAAGGGTTGTTAATATTCTGCGCGCACTTCGAGCTGGTATCTGCATATATTTTGCTAGCTCATTAGCATTCAGCTCATCACTTGCTAATTTTTTCAATGAGGACTTTAACTTATTTAATGTCATCACACTTAAGGTGGTTTTCTGACTTAAAGCCTCTAATTCTTCTGAGGTATAGGAGTATGTAAGTTGTTCAGGCTTTCCAAGCGGTCCTGCAATTTTTTTATCATCAAAACAAACCATCCATGAACCCTTACTGCATTCCTTTGCATGCAATAAGGCATTTCCAGCGTTTATTTCTGCGTCATATACCGTTTGACCAATCCCAATTCCACAAGTCATGGCCTCTTGATCTAGCGGTGTGAAATCTTCTATATCAGGCATTTGGTTAAAATTCTTCGTTATATCCTCCATTAAGCCTCTCGTAGTGAAAATCACATAACGCCCAAATCTTGTAGATTTAATGGAACCATGGATGCTTTTTGTGTACGTCAGCAAATGCTCCATTATCTTAAGTTCCATTCTAAACAGCTCATCTGTTGAGAAGTTATTTTTTGCGATTCCTAAAAATGGATCAATTTCGATTATTTGTACAGCAATTTGAGTCGCCTTATAGCGTAGCATTTCATATGTTCGTAGCATATTCGTAATAACAGCCTCTACAGCCATCGAGGATGGGAACAATCGGTAGGTTGGAACACCTAGCAATTGTAGTTCATGATGAATGGGATGACCAGTAATGGCAGCCTTTGTTTGGCCACTTTCCCAAAGCTTAAAATGATAGTGCACAAGCTCTTTTAATGAAATTGTCTCCGATTCCACAAATTTAGGCTTTACTTCAATCCCTGCCTCCACCAAGGCTTGCTCCCATGCATCACTATTACCAGCATCGTAGCTAATTTCATTCACGTCGATTTTGTGTTCGTACAATACCTTTAACACGGTTTTATATAAGGATGATCCTTTATACATAACATAAAAAACTGGTGTCTTTAGTTGGTTCCAACTTTGCACAATATTATAGGTGATGGGCCCTGTACACAGCCACATATCCATTTCTTCCATCAATAAAGGTGTCACTTTTTCATCTAAATCCTCTTGTGCTAGACATTCTATCGAGGTAAATATAAACTCTGGCCAATTTTTCAAGACAGCTTCGACAAATTCAATCGAGTCTGAAGGGCCAAGAAGACCTAACCGTATTTTCAACCAAACCCCTCCTTTGTTCGATGAACATGATAATTTTATTATAGCAAAAGTATATAAAATACATATAAATTTCCGACAACTATCGATTTTCATTTACCCACTGTAAATATAAGAGAGGAGATATTTTTTGTAAAATACCAAGGTGCTTTGGATAAAAAAATAGGTCTTTCCATCAAGTGGTAAAATGGCAGTAGAAAACTTTGAGGCACTATGGATGTTCATTACTTTGAAACTGTACTGGTTAGGGAGAAAAATGATGATCCAGATGAATTAATTTATGACAATCCAAGGAAGAATAAACCCGATTACCATTAACCTTTCACAACAATCGAGTTTATCTTTTATTAAAAAAAGTCACGTCTCATCGACATGACCCCTCTTGTTAAATAGTGTAATTGTTTTGCTGATAAATAATTAAAGCAGAATGGATGACCGTCTGCTCTCCAATAAAGAGCGTATTGTATTTGATATCAAGTATGAAAAAGCCTTTTAAATCTACTAAAGCACGGTTAATATCAAGTTCAAATTGCACAATATCATTGTTTTGAATTGTCACAACTTGAGTTATCTGTGTCATCGTTCACACTCCTTTAATCTTATGATAGAGCAAAAAGAAGTACATGTCACATAAAAAAGTTGGAGCTAAAAAAGCCCCAACACCTTTAGTACATCGTTAAATATTCCTCACGCTCCCAGTTATGGACACGTGTGCGATATTTATTCCATTCAATTTCTTTGGCAGCTGTAAATTTATCATAAATATGGTCACCCAATGCATCACGAACAATGGTATCCATCTCTAATTCAATTAGCGCAAATTCTAATGAGGATGGTAAACTATCAATCCCGTTCAACTCCCGATCTGCTGCTGTCATTTTATAAATATTACGGTCTACCGCGGCTGGTGGTGTTAAATCTTTTCGTATACCATCCAGCCCAGATGCTAGAATTACAGCCATTGCTAAATAAGGGTTTGCTGCTGGATCAACTGAACGCAATTCAATTCGTGTAGATAGCCCACGTGCTGCTGGAATGCGAATTAATGGTGAGCGGTTTTGAGCAGACCACGCTACATAGCAAGGGGCTTCATAGCCAGGTACTAATCGTTTATAGGAATTGACAAGTGGATTCGTGATAGCTGTAAAACCATGCACATGCTTCATAATTCCTGCCATAAAGCTACGTGCGGTTGCGCTTAATTGCAAGTCTGCATGTTCATCATAGAAGGCATTTTTATCACCTTCAAATAAGGAGAGATTAAAATGCATTCCTGAGCCATTGACCCCAAATAGTGGCTTTGGCATAAATGTTGCGTGGAGACCATGCTGTGCAGCAATGGTTTTTACCACCAGTTTAAATGTTTGGATATTGTCACATGCCTCAATAGCACTCGCATACTTAAAGTCGATTTCATGCTGGCCTGGTGCTACTTCATGATGAGACGCTTCAATTTCAAAGCCCATCCCCTCTAGCTCTAAAACAATATCACGACGACAGTTCTCTCCCAAATCAGTTGGCGCTAAATCAAAATAGCCTCCACTATCATTTAATTCCAGTGTCGGATGCCCTTTTTCATCCAACTTGAATAGGAAAAATTCAGGCTCTGGCCCTAAATTAAACGACGTAAAGCCCAGCTCCTCCATTTCCTTCAATACTCGTTTTAAATTGGAGCGTGGATCTCCTTCAAACGGTGTACCATCTGGTCTTGCAATATCACATATAAAGCGAGCTACTTTCCCCTTTTCAGCAGTCCAAGGAAAAATCACAAAGGTATTGATATCTGGCTTTAAATACATATCTGATTCTTCAATACGCACAAAACCTTCGATTGAAGAGCCGTCAAACATAACTTTATTATCTAGCGCTTTTTCTAATTGACTGACAGGAACTTCCACATTTTTGATTGTCCCTAAGATATCTGTAAATTGTAGGCGAATAAATTTCACATTTTCTTCCTTCACTCGGCGTATAATATCTTCTTTGGTATAATGTTTCATTCTTCACCACTCCAATGTAATTTTAATTAACACGTTTTTTATAACTGCTCTAAAAATACATTAAATTTGAAGAATAAGCAATATGTATGTAAGGTTTTATGACATGCTTTTTATCGAATATATTAATCCTTATTTTAGATTAATTTTTCTTACCACATTTCCATCTCAAATAGCGATCTTTCATCTTTAAAAAAGGGCAAAATTACTACTTTCTACAAAAGGCCTTTAGTCTTACAAAAATTCTTCGTCACTCTAAAAATGAACAGTCTAGTATCATGACTAGAGACGAAGTATTCACTACTTCCCCATGCATTAATTGTAGATATATCAAGAACATCGTTAAAAAGATAACCCGTGAACCCTATCCAAGAACCAAGATGTCAAAAATCCTATTGATTAAGTTTTACTTTATATCACAAAAGCCTTGTATAATGCGATATTTATTGGTAAATTTATAGCAAATTAGAATTTTAATTTATTCATATTATCAGTAAATACGGAGTATATAATTATGGTTAGAAATCATTATGTTGGCTTCCAGGAAATATTTAGTTATAGATACATAAGGCGGTGAATTAAGTAGGCATGTCAGTATTAATTATTGGCAGCGTAAGTAATGATGTGCTACGTCTGCAAAAGTATTTTCATCGTATCAGCATCCCCAATATTTATTGCTTTTCAACAACGGAAGCAGCAATGAACTATTTAGTAGATTCAGCTTTGAAAGATGAGCTGGAATTAATCGTACTTGACACGAAAATGACACTCAGCAATTGCGAGGAAATTTGTCAGCACATTCATGTACTTAAAAATTGGATAGATGTCCCTATCCTTCTATCTACTACCTACGAAAAAAACATAACAATCGATAGGGTTTTTGAAGCAGGCATTTTCGACTTTATTTTAAAGCCGTTTGATTTTACTCATTTTAAGACTCGAATTCAAGTAGCCTTAAAATATCAGAGGGAAGCCAAGCTTCGAAAGCAGCAAGAAAGTATGATTCAAAAAGATTTATTTGTTGCAAAAAAATTCCAAAAGAACGCACTATCTCCTCCATTAAATCTTGAGCAAATACAGGTTGATGGTCTTTACGTAACATCCAATACACTAGGAGGTGACATGTACTGCTGGTTTAAGATTAATGACCATTTAACCGCCATTCTTCTGTACGATGCAATGGGGCATGGCATAGCTGCATCACTCGTTACTATGTCCATCAGATCATTATTAAAAGGAATGATTACTAAGTTAATTGATCCAGTAGCCGTAATCCAAGAACTTAACCGCCAAATTTACGAGCTATTTTCTGATGAGGATATGGACCGTTTTTTAATGACAGCAATCTACATACTTCTAGATACAAAAAACGGCACTTTGCACTATGTGAATGCGGCTCACCCTTCTGGTTTTTTATTTGGAAAATTTGGAGAAACAGTCTTCCTCCCAGCGAATACGCCTATCCTCGGACTATTCCCTACTATTCAAATAAATAAAAAAACAATACCTTTATCAGGCTGGCATCGTATTATTCTTTATACGGATGGATTATTAACATTGAACGAGCAAAACTCAATTGATATGGACTTTTTCTACGCCTATGCTTCACAGGATAACAGCTATGCACTACAAAAGTTTTCTCAAAAGTACAATTTATTTGATAATGATTACAGCGATGACATCACAGTCGTTTCAATAACAATTACATTAAAGGGTAGGTGATTGAAGATGGAATTCACACTCAATGTAAATCCTGATACACAAGCTATAGCCTTTATTGATCAAGTAATGGAGAATTATACAGAGATATATAATCTACCTTATAAACGAGAGTTAAGATTTGTTGTTCATGAACTAGTCATCAATGCCGTAGAGGCTATGGGAAAAATTAATACACCCGCTCAAAAGAAGATTCAAATACAAGTAACTCAATCAAACGAAGAGATAAAAATAACAGTCACTGACGAAGCAAAAGGCATTGACGAAAAGGACTGGGACAAAGTTCTTCAATTCGATTTAGACAAATTTGATTATGCTGATCGTGGACGCGGTTTATTTTTTGTCAAAAATATGGTCGACCATATTTGGTTCGAAAATATTTCTGAAACAAAATTTTTAGTTGGTATTTCCAAAAAGATTCATCTATAAAGTAAACGTAAAATTGGGGGCGTTTTAATGAAGTTATCTATACGAAAGAAAATGAATCTGCTTATATTTGGTTGTATTATTTTACTTACTTCCCTTTTAGCAGGAGTCAATTTTTTTGTTGCCAAGAACAATCTATTAGAAAGTGCTGATACAAAGCTTTTATCAGATATACAGTTGAGCTATGAATATTTAGACGCTAAATATCCTGGTGAATGGTCCATTAAAAACAACCAACTCTATAAGGGCGATATCAATATGGTAGAAAACTTTGAGGTAGCTGATAAAGTTGGAGAACTCACAAACGGGAATGCTGTATCCATCTTTCAAAACGATACGCGTATAAGTACCAATATAGTGGATAATGGTGAACGCGCTTTAAATACAAAGGTTTCTGACGAGGTTGCTACTGTTGTACTAGGAGAAAAAAAGCGCTTTATCGGTTCTGCCAATGTCTTAGGAAGTTTGCATCAAGCAGCCTATGATCCGATTGTAAATAGTCAAGGCGAGGTTATCGGTGTATGGGCAACCGCTGTCCCTACCGCTCCTTATATAAGCATTGCCACAAAATCAGCACTGGAGAATGTAGCGATTTCCTTAGTGATCGCCATTGTAATGATCGGAGGAATTAGTTGGTTCTTACAAAAGCAAATTGTTAATCCTATTAACATTCTAAGTACCAATGCCAAGGAACTAGCAGAACTAAATTTAAATGTTAAACTGTTAAACCCTAAAGGCAAAGATGAAATCGCTGAATTAGCACGCGCATTTAGTAGTATGAAAAATCATTTAACAGAGACGATAAAAATTGTGGCTGGTAGTGCACATCAAATTGCAAAGTCATCACACACTTTGGCAGAATCATCACATCAAACAAGTGAAGCATCTAATCAGATCGCACTAACAATGAATGAAATCGCCGTTGGTACTACCACTCAATCTGATCAGGCTGAACGAATAGTTTCAATGATGCAAAAAACGCTTGAGGAAGTATCAAAGAGCTTACAAAAGGCTGAAATCACTTTAAATAGCGCTATCGAATCCACTCATATCGCACGTAAAGGAGAAGAAGCCATCAATGAAGCGATTATGCATCTAAGTGATGTTACGAAAACAGTGTCTTATGCAACAGATTCTATCCAAAAATTAGGCAAGCGCTCTGAAGAAATTGGTGGTATTATTACCGTTATCACTGGCATCGCAGAACAAACGAATCTGTTAGCACTCAATGCGGCCATCGAGGCAGCACGAGCAGGTGATCAAGGGAAAGGTTTTGCTGTCGTTGCATCAGAGGTTCGTCAATTAGCTGAACAGTCAAGTTTAGCAGCTGGACAAATTACTAATCTTATTAATGATATCCAAGCGGAAACATCTGTGACCGTACGAACAATGGAAAGTAATTTACTAGCTGTCGAGGAGCAAGTAACGATCATCAATAAAGGCGGAAGTGCCTTAAAAGAAATCGTGGAGAAAGTTGTCGAAACTGAAGAAGGTGTCGAACAAATGAAAGTGGCATTTACACATGTTAACGACAACTCCCTAGATGTGCAACAAGCCATTCAAGATATTTCTCGCATCATCGAGGACGCTGCAGCAGCTACAGAAGAGATTGCCGCAACCTCAGAAGAGCAATATGCGACTGTTGCCGAAATTACACAAAGCTCAGATGAGTTATCATCAATTGCTGATAAATTACAAAATGAAGTGAATAAATTTAAGTTTGAATAAATCCCCAAACAAGAAAAGAAAAATGGAGGCGCTATAGGATGAATCAGAAGAAAATTGCAATGAATATTGACACAAAGGCTGATTATATTGTGATTGCGTTTACAGGCGATTTAGAATACGGGATGATTGAAGAAATAAAGTCAGAGCTGCAAACACTTAGCTTAGACACAAAACACGGATACATTATCGATATGCAAAGGGTAACAAATATTGATAGTACTGGATTCGGGATGATCGTTAATTTTGCTAAGAAGGTGTCTGTAAAAGATAAGAAAATCGCCATTATTGTCGTCGATGATTTCATTCGCAACTTATTCGCTATTTCACAGGTTGATAAAGTATTCCCTATTGCCGAAAGTGAAGAACAAGCAAGGAAGATTATTAAAGAAGATTGGCTAGGTGAGCTATCACTTAACGATTATTAATCTTTATAATTATAATGAAAAGGTGTATTCCTATTAGACGGAATACACCTTTTTATGTTGTTAAAAAAGAAGATGTTAACGGTAGAAATAGTAACTTTGCAAGGTGAGAGATTGATTTCCGTTCCGCCAGCGTCCTTTCCAGGGGGGGCGTCCGATGAGCCGCTAAATCCCATAGGAGTGACGCTATCAACCATTCTACAAAGTGTCTTTACCTCATAGTAGCATAGCGATCAAATCTACCCATTATTTGTATTCTTAGAGGGGATAGGCTCTTATTTTCAATGCGGTGAAGTACTGAGTGACAACACCTCTTCATAAAGAGTAATGAACTCCTTTACTTTATTTGAAAACCTTTGCTAAAAAGATTGAGATTTTTTGGGTTGGTGCGGAAGGCTTCTTGACTCCCGTGGGATAGCGAGACAGGTGAGCCCCTACACGGAGGAAGCTGCTGGCACTCGCCCACAGGAAAGCAAGTAGCCTTGCAATAGAAATCCATTTCTACCTTTCTATTGACTGTTATGTTTTTAACACTAAGAGAAGGTATTTTTCCTATGGCGGAATATACCTTTTCTTTAATACTGCAGTAGCATATTAACAAACACAACTAGAATGATAATCGGTACAACAACTAGCATTAACATACGATATGTCGAATAATAGCCTTGTCCCATTTGACTACCCGTTAGCAATTCTCTCTTCACAAATTCTTTATCCACTACATAGGCAATAAAAATAGCAATGAATAAATTCCCTAGCGGAAGCATGATATTCGACACTAAAAAATCGGTTGCATCAAAGATACTTTTCTCAAAAATCATTATATCCGATAAAACACTCGAAGAAAGCGCTGCTGGAATAGCTGCAATAAATACGACTATACCAAGTAAAAGTGTCCACATTGGACGGGATTTCTGACTATGCTCCATAAATGCCGCGACGATAATCTCATATAAACTAAATGATGACGTTAATGTAGCAAATAAAAATAGCAATAAAAACATGGCTAAAAACACTTCACCAAATGGCATTTGACTAAATGCTGTTGGTAGCACCATAAATAGCAAACCTGGACCCGCTGCAGGCTCTAAATCAAAGGCGAACACAACAGGGAAAATCGCTAAACCTGCTAAAAATGAAACAAGCACGGTTAACAGCACTACAGAACCCGCTGAATTCGGAAGACTGACATCTTTTTTTAGATAAGAGCTATATGTAACTAGACAAGAAAAACCTACTGCTAACCCAAAGAATGATTGCCCTAAGGCTTCTAATAATGCCTTACCCGTAATATTCGAGAAATCAGGCCATAAGAAGAATTTTACCCCTTCCATTGCCCCATCTAATGTAACTGCACGCACAACAAGGACAATGAACATTATGAAAAGTAACGGCATCATCCATTTATTGGCCTTTTCAATCCCATTTTGTACACCTAATGAAATCACAAGTACGTTGGCTAATGTAAACAACACTAGACCAACTAGCGTAATCCAAGGCGTGCCTATAATTTTTCCAAATAATTCAGCTGGATCTACTGCTGGATCAATTACCGCGCCAGCTACACCTAGCCCGCTATAAATAAAGATCCAACCTCCAACAACGCTATAAAAAGTTAATAATAAAAAACAGCCTAGCACGCCCATTCGACCAATCCAGGCCCATCCTGGCTTAGTTGGAGCAATTTTTTTATACGCTGTTACAGCCTCGGATTGTGTACCACGTCCTAAAACATACTCGGACAATAACATCGGTAGTCCTATTAACAAGGTAAATAACACAAAGATAAGGAAAAATGCTCCTCCACCACTTTGTCCTGTTACATAGGGAAGTTTCCAAATTGCCCCTAGTCCGATCGCCGCACCAGCTGACGCTAAAATAAAACCTAATTTACTAGACCATTGTCCTTTTTTTCCACTCATCTCTTCAAACTCCTCAAACATTCTAAACTCTTCTCTATTTTACATGAAAATATAGCTTTCGACTAGATTATAATTATAAAGTACTAGTTAGCTATTTTACTCCATTACTTTTTTCTATATTTATCCGTTAGTTTTGCCTTTCTTTTCTTCACACCTTTCCCTATCCATCATTCCTTCCAACAAAAAACCTCAGGTATGTTCACCCGAGGTTAGTAAAAATTATTTTGTTATATAGATAGAACGCTGGCGGTCGATCCACTTGCGCATAGTTGTAAATAAAAATGCCATAATAGCCGTTAATAAAATACCTTTCACAATGTTAAATGGTAAAATCCCAGCGATAATCATTTTATAAAGTGAGTCACCTACAACAGGTTCCATTCCTAAGAAGTATGTGTACATCGGTAAAAATACTGCGTAGTTTAAAATACTCATCCCTACTGCCATTACGACTGTTCCTGTCGCCAAACCTCCAACAAGACCAGCAATTGTTTTAAAGCGATTAAAAATAAGGCTTACAGGCAAAATAAATAAAATACCTGTTGCAAAGTTGGCAATATGACCTACTGGCACGCCTGTTGGCGTTCCAGAGAAAATCCAATCCAATACATTTTTAAATAATTCTACTAAAATACCAGCTACAGGCCCCATTGTGATGGCTGCTATTAATGCAGGCATATCACTAAAGTCGACTTCCAAGAATGCTGGGAATGGTGGAATTGGGAAATTAAAAAGCATTAATAAAAACGAAATACTGCTCAGCATGCCAATCGTAATAAACGATTGAAGTTTAACATTTTTCTTCATAGAAAACTCTCTCCTCTTTGCTGATTCAATCTCGCAAGAAGAAAGGTGACGATCTTTCAATTGTTAGCACGAAAAAACCCTTATGCATAAAGAGCACAAGGGAGAAAGGCATGACGAATAAGCGTCAATTTAAACTATTTTTGAGCACTGTTTAAAAAGCCATACAAAAAAGCGCTCGGTCATAGTTTATTTCATAACAATGAATGACGATCGTACCTCCATCTTCTCCCATCCAGACTTTAACTGTCGGCCTCGGAATCACACCAAGTCAGCCATGCAAATAAATTTGCACAGGTCGCGGGCTGAAGAGCGAAGCATAAACCATTCGAGTTAATGGAAACATTAACGGTTCACCACTCTATTACCGCCGGTCGGGATTTTCACCCTGCCCCGAAGATGAATCATATTATTTTATACTACAACCTTACTATAATTAATTATTAAGAAAAAGTAAATAGTTCTGCTTAAAAAATTCCGATTAGATTTGTAAGTATTGTAAAAATGGAGCATTCCATGTTACAGGAATGCTCCATTTTTGATTTTGACTAAGGCATATATTGTTTATTTGGCCCCACAGGCTTGGGCAAATACGTTTTTAAATCGAATCCTTCCCAGCTTTCTTGGACCACATTATCCAAGCGTAATTGTTGGTCAAAGCTAGCAGCAGTTAACATCATAGCTTCAATCAATTGGGTAGCGCGAATTGGCTCCATCGATGCTAAATCTAAGGGAATATCGAATGTTACGACTACACCTTCTGCTTCCTCTTTCACGGTATATGTTACATTTTCAGGAACCACTGTTACATAAACATCATCATTTTTGTTTTTCATTAGTGTAAGTGCTTCTGTAACATTAGCAAATGTTTGACGGAAATCTGGTGACAGGTATTCTGCCCCACTACCATCTTGGTATAAATAATAATTAAAATGCTTGGCGTTTGTTAATGACATGGCTTGACTTGGCTCACCCTCCTGAGAAAACTCATAAGGTGTGCCATCTTCATTTTGAATCTCAACTTCCGTATATTCAGAATCCGAGAAGGTATCCTCTAAAGTCCCTTTGTACTCATTA
Organism: Lysinibacillus sp. GW823-FHT02G10; assembly: GCF_058797135.1. Classification (NCBI taxonomy): domain Bacteria; kingdom Bacillati; phylum Bacillota; class Bacilli; order Caryophanales; family Bacillaceae; genus Lysinibacillus; species Lysinibacillus sp. GW823-FHT02G10. The sequence goes on along the minus strand of NZ_JBXAJI010000001.1, from coordinate 253,164 downwards.
ACGGTAGCTGATGCAACATCATAGTCATTGTCCTTTGGTAATACGTGGACAAGCTTGTCTTCCTTCTCCTTCAGTTCACCTTTAAAAGGATGATAATCCGTAAACCCTTTGGCTTCTTCATCTATTTGAGGAGCATATTTTTCATACATCTGTAGGGTAGAAGGCTTTTCTGTTCCAAAATCAGTTGCTACACGCTCATTTGGTATCACATATGTCATTGGAACACTTTCTGCATCGCGTCCTGCCAAACCAATACGGAAAATGACAGCATCTTTCACATCTTCCTCATAGACAGACGACCGTAAAGATAACATACGCTCATGCTCCGATACAATACTGGATTGAAGTGCCTCATCCTGGGTAGCTGCCTCTTTAGCAGAACGATCTTCCTGTAACGTAGAGTAATTAGCCGTTTCTGGCGTACTAGCTAGATCTTTTTGGCTAGCGTCATTATTATTCATGAACATGAAGCCAACGAGTACCGTTATCGCGAAAACTGCTGCTACACTCGTAAAAATCGGCATTTTTCGGAACTTAAATCGTGATGGTCGTTCATCTTGTATTAAAGATTTACTTTCTTGTTGTGCTTCTTCATTCTCTATAGGTTGTTGTATCGCTTCTTGTAGGTGACTATTATCCTGCAAGCGAGCATCTGCCATTAACCGATTTAATATTTCTTCTTTTGAACGGCGGTCAGAAAGCTTAGGGGCATTGTTCAAGACATGTTCAAGCTGTTCATCATCAAATGGCTTATGCGTCATTGCCGTTTCGCCTCCTGTTCTCTAATCGGCTGTAGCTGTTGCCTTAAAAATTTAATGGCTCGATGCTGGGTCGTTTTTACCTTAGCTTCTGTCCAATCTAGTATTTGCGCTGTTTCTGCAATCGATAAATCTTGAAAATAGCGCATAATAATGACCATTTTTTGGTCGCCTGTACAGTTTTCAAGTGCTGATTCCACCTGCATAAATTCATCACTGGCCTGTAGCATATCTTCCGGTGATGGCGTGGTTGAATGGAGCTGTTCCGTTTCCCAGTCAAAGAAATCATGTGAATGCTTTTGACGTACAGCTTGCTTTCTAAAATGATCAATTGCTACATTTTTAGCAATAGCAAATAGCCAAGTTTTCTCACTACTATTGCCTGCAAATTGATCGTATGAGCGCAACACTCGTACATAAACTTCATGTGCTAAATCTTCGGCAAGTGTACGGTTTTTTACTAAATATATTAAAAACTGAAACACGTCTTGGTGATATGCATCGTATAGTCGATGGAACACGGAGTCATTCAAAGCACTCCACCCCCGTTCTATAATATTTGTCGTCTTACATTCATAGAAGTTACAGCCAATTAATAGCAATACTTGTTATTAATCGAACGGTAAATAAAACGTGAAGGTTGTACCCTCTTTCAACACACTGTCTACCATAATATTACCTGAGTGTGCCTTCACAATATTTCTAGCAATGGCTAAGCCGAGACCAGTTCCACCCTTGGAACGAGTACGTGCCTTATCTGCTTTATAAAAACGTTCAAAGACATAGGGTAAGTCCTCTTGAGGGATGCCATGTCCTGTATCTTGAACAGATATTTTAGCAAATGTCGGCTCCTGCTCTACTTTTACAGTCACAGACCCTTCATCTGTATGTCTCAGGGCATTGTCAACTAAATTTGTAAGCACTTGTTCAATGCGATCCTCATCTATATTAATCATGGCCTCGTCATTAAATTCACTCTCAAACAGCAGACGAACGTGCTTTTCTTTTGCTACCTGTGCAAATTTTTGTGTAATACGTTCAAAAGTAGAATTAATTGGTAATTCATCTTTATAAAGCGTCATATGCCCTGATTCCATACGTGCCAAATCTAATAAATCTGTCACAAGGCGACCCATTCGCTTCGATTCATCATAAATAATTTTGGTAATCTCATTTCGCTCTTCCTGATCCTGAATAAAATCGTCATCCATTAATGCTTCTGAGTAACCTTGAAGCATGGCAATCGGTGTCCGAAGCTCATGAGAGACATTCGCAATAAAATCCGATCTTAGTTTTTCTAAGCGATGCTGTTCAGTCATATCACGAATAACAGCGACAGCACCACGTATCATTTCCCCACTATAAAGAGGACTAATGGTAAATGTATAATAGCTGCCATCCATTTCAATTTCCTCTTCTAGTTTATCCTCAAACATCAGCACATGATCAAGCATATGATACAGCTCTGGCGGAATAGGTTTTGCACTTTGTGAGCCTTTGTTGACAAACCACTTTTGCATCAGACGTTCGGCTGGTGGATTACTTAATAATATTGTACGATCCCGATTAAACGTAATCACTGCATCTGTCATAGATGTCAAAATATTAGAAAGCTGTTCGTTTTCTTGATTGATAACCTCTAAATTATGCTTTAATTGACGGCCCATTTGGTTGAAGGCAACGGCAAGCTGACCAATTTCGTCATTTTGGGTAGTAGGCATTTTCGCTTCAAAATTCCCTTTTGCAATTTCAAAAGCTAATTCACGCATTTTTCTTAATGGCGAAGTTATACGTGAAGAAAGGAAGAATGCGAAGAATGTCGTCAACACAAATGCTATGAAGGCTGCTAAAAAGACAATTTTCGTAGTTTCCTTAGACGTTTTATGTAGCGCATCTGGGCTTTGGTAGATGAAGACAGCTCCATGTACTGCATTTTCAACATTTAGGGGAAAACCAAGTACGACATAAGATTCCATTTTTTCTTGATCAGTTGAAGAAGGCATCATCATTTCTTTAATAATCGGCTCATCTGATTGAAACACTTCATGAAAAGATTTATTGGCTAATATAGTATCTTGTATTTCTTTTTTGTTGACACCCTCTTGCATCGCAAAGGACACTTCAACATGACTGATAGCGATCAATGCATTGGTTCCTGTAGGTAAAATATCTTTTAATAATTCAGAGGTAGATTCGGCTGTTTCATTGTCATCTACTATACTTGCTACCGTTGCTGCTGTTTGTCGCAATGAAATTTCTGCTTGCTGCATATGGTAATTTTGAAGAAATTCAAGCATTAATACCGTGAAAACAAATAATACAAATGAAACGAGAAGCAATATGGTTACCCATAGCTTCCCGACAACACTATTCCATATTCTATTCATTGACAACCTCAAATTTGTATCCAACGCCCCAAACCGTCACAATCATTTTAGCAGCGTTTTCAGAAACTCGGTTGAGCTTTTCACGTAAACGTTTTACATGTGTGTCTACTGTGCGTAAATCACCAAAGAAGTCATAATGCCATACCTCTTTTAGTAGTTGTTCACGGTCAAATACTTTGTCTGGCGATTTCGCTAAAAAGTACAGCAATTCATACTCTTTCGGTGTTAAATTAACCTCAATGCCTTCTGCAGTCACACGATGTGCATCATGGTCAATCATTAAGTGTTGGAACACCACTAAATCTTTTGAAGAAGATGCATTAGTCGTTGGTGAGAAAGCCTGTGAACGACGTAAAATAGCCTTCACACGTAACACAACCTCACGAGGACTAAATGGTTTTACGATATAGTCATCTGCACCAAGCTCAAAGCCTTGTACACGGTTCGCTTCTTCGCCTTTGGCAGTTAATAAAATAATTGGTGTTGCTGCGCGCTCTCGAATTTCTGCACACACTTCTAGCCCATCTTTTTCAGGCATCATAATATCAAGTAAAATACAGTGATACTCTTTTTCTAAAGATTTCTCGATCGCTTGTTCTCCATTTTCGGCCTCGTCAACAAGGTATCCTTCTCGCTCAAGATACATTTTTAATAAGCGGCGAATACGATCCTCGTCATCTACTACTAATACTGAAATATTTTCTGACACTTTCACGATCCCTCTCTTCCATCTTTCTCTAACTTCTATTGTACATGGTGTGACACATATTGAAAAGAAAAGAAAGCCTCTTCGCTACAGCGAAAAGGCTTGTTGCTTCACAGGTTACGCGTAGGAGTGTAAACCTGCAAGAATTAAGTTAACAGCAATTAGGTTGAATAAAATAATCCCAAAACCAATTAGTGCTAACCAAGCAGATTTTCGACCTTCCCAGCCTTTTGATAGACGTAAATGCAGGAATGCTGCATAGAATAACCATGTAATAAGAGCCCATACTTCTTTTGGATCCCAACCCCAGAAACGACTCCAAGCAATTTGTGCCCAAATCATCGCAAAGATTAAAGCACCAAGGGAGAATACAGGGAAACCAATCAGCACTGAACGATAACCAATTTCATCAAGTAATTGTAAATTGACACGTTTAACAAGTGGTTGGAAAATGGCACTAATTCGACGGCGAGCAATTAAACGAATTAATAAATACAACACAGATCCTACCAATAATGACCAAACAACGGTTGTTAATTTTTTAGCATTAATTAACGCTGGCATTTCTACTAATGGCGACATGCCATGTTCTTCTATCACTTCATATTCATTCATACCGAATACTGGAGGTAAATTGTAAATAATTTTACGAGTAGTACCTTCTTTATCCACATAATTATAGCTAGACTCATAATCCATAGCACTAAATGTAGATGTTACCGCGACAAATCCAACAACTACTACAAGACAGTACATGACGGCTTCTAACCAAAAACGTTGTTTAGAGGGCTTCGTTAAATCTACTACTTTTAACAAGTAAATAAGTCCTGCCACAGCACTAATGGCTAAAATAGATTGCCCTAATGCTGCTGTAATAACGTGAATTGTTAACCAATGACTTTGTAATGAAGGCACTAATGGACTTACTTCTTTCGGGAACATTGCTGCATAAGCAATAATCAAAAGCGCAACAGGCAGTGCCACTAATCCAAGTGCAGTCAAACGATAAATAAAATAAATTAAGATAAACGCGCCGACAATGAACATACCAAAGGCAGTTGTAAATTCGAACATATTACTTACTGGCGCATGTCCTGTATAAATCCAACGCGTAATAAAATAGCCAAGCTGTGATAGGAAACCAATAATAGTAACCACAATGGCAAGCTTGCCCCATTTGCCAGTATTTTTACCAGTAGCATTACCTTGCTTAATTGAACCACCAAATAATAATGTCGCAACTAGATAAGCAATAAACGCAACAAATAGTAAGTTTCCACTTAAGTCAATCAAACTCATAAGGTGTTGTCACCTTCCTTTTCTTTAATGCCACCAGTAGTGGACTCTTCGCCAGCCTCATCTTTCTCTAACTGATCTTTATACGGAGGCAATGCAGCAAATGTTGTAACAGCATCTAAATCCTTTTTCATGCTGAACATATTTTTGTTGACATGGGCAGCCATTAACACACGGCCGTCTGGTTCCACTTGAAGCCATAAACGACGATGATTCCAGTAAGAGCCAATGGCAACACCGATCATAAAGATGACCCCACCAACAAACAGAATAGGGATGGTACTATCTTTTCGCACCGTAATACCTGACATATCACGCATCTCTGCACTAGCAAATTTCATTCTGTATTTATTTTCACCCAGTGGTTCTAAAGGAGGCTGCATAATTTCAACAAAGCTTACTTCTCCTTCAGGAGTTTCTGGTGTAGTCATTTTAAATAAAAATGCAGGATTATTTGGAATAGACGTTTTAGTCTGAGGTTCTCCATTTTCAAATCCATCAAAATCAGGTGTATAGACAAGAATTTGAACGGATGAACCATTCCCTAAATCATATTCTTTTTTAGGATTTGTTAAATCAATCTCTACCTTACCTAATGATTTCTCTGTCGTCTTATTAATTAATTCAAAGTTCATCTGTTTTAATTCATTTAGACGATAATCCATCTGGTAAAGAGCAAAGCCATCTTCTTTCAAAGGATGGTTTACACGAATAGAATAGTCTTTTACTTTTTCTAGATTTTCCGTATCCCCAGGTAATGCGTCTTCAGGTTGCTTGTAAAGTGTAATATCGGTCTGGAAGTTTTTAGCCACTACATTCACACCCTGTTTAACTTGCTCACCTTGAGGTGTATTATCATGTGTTTCTAAAATAAAGTCACGGTTTTCAATGAAATAGCCTTCCATTCCAGTGATAGCTCGTGTTTCACCTTCACGCACCCATATCGATTCATCAACATAGAAGCCTGGAACTAGACGTAGCATGACCCCACCTAAAAAAATGATGAGACCTACATGGTTTATGTACGGACCGTAACGAGAAAAGCGTCCTTTTTCAGCTAAGAGAGCGCTACCATCTCGACGAACAGAATACTTCATCTCAGTCATTTTTTGAGCCACTTTATCAAGCGTTTCCTCCGCACTCGCTGACACTTGTCCTTCTGCAACAATGCGCTGACGCTTCATAAAGCTTTCATGTCTTTTAACACGTTGATTCTTTAATGATTTATAAAGTGGAATGCCTCGGTCAAGACTTGCCACTATAATTGATACTGCTAGCATACCAACTAAAATCTGGAACCACCATGAGCTATATAAATCCGAAAGCCCCAACGTATAATAGATTTTACCGAATGTACCATATACGTCTGCGTAATAAGCCCCCTTCTCCATATCAGAAGCTTTTACGTAAAACTCTTGCGGTAGTAATGTTCCGACTGAAGCAGCAATTAATGTGATAATAATTAAGGATATACCAACTTTAACACTTGAGAAGAAATTCCATATTTTATCAACAAATGATTTGTTATATGTTTTGGAGCGAATGGCCATACCATCATAGCGCATATCAACAACTTTATTTTGTTTTTCTTCTTCGGTTAAAGGACGACCACATTTTTCACAAAGCTTCGTGCCGTATGGATTACTATGACCACAAGCACAAATGATTTTTTCCATCGTCATTACTCCTTATTTGGCTTCACTAATTCCATGTACGAAGCAATATCTTTCTCCGTCATTTCACCTGTAATAATTTTGGCCACTTTGCCTTCTGGATCAATTAACACTGTTGCAGGTAATTGTCCTACATTATAAGCAGTCATAACACTTTTTGTTTTGTCGATAACTACTGGAAATGACAACCCATATCGATCGACAAAATTCTGTACTTCAAAATCTGTTTGAGCAATATTGACAGCTAATGTTTGTACACCGTGATCTTTAAATTCTTGATACTGATTGTCCATTGCGGGCATTTCCTTCTCACAAGGCTTACACCAAGTTCCCCAGAAATTTAAAAATACCCCTTGCCCTTTATAATCCGACAATTTATGTTTTTCACCGTTTAAATCTACTAACGTGAAGTCAGGTGCCTCAGAGCCTACTGCTACTAACTCTACTTTTTCCTTTGTTGCTGTTCCATATACTGTGTACCCGATTGCCAACGCTAACACAGCTAAAATGACAGTTCGCAGTACAAGACGTTTTTTCTTTTTCTCCAAGTTAATAAACCCCCTATCAATTACGGCTTGCGTTGCTTTAACATATTGAAGAAACAAATAGAACTTTTTCATTCTCTATACGTCTATAAATATGTAAAAGCTTCTTTCACATTGACGTCAACAATACCGGATTAAATGTGTTACAGCTTTTTTGAACAAACTGCTACTAGGTGTACTATTCTCACCTATTATAGCAAAATGATACAAAAACACTTAGCTATTAATTATGAATGATTTATGAACGATTTCACCACAAAGAAAGTGTAAACATCCAAATACCTCTATTGGTATCCACACTTTCTTCTGGCAACATTGCATTAATCAAGCTTTCCTGTTTCTGCTAACACACGTAGTTGCTTTACTTCATGCTTTGATAATTCACGGTATTCTCCTGGAGCAAGACCAAATAAATCTAAAAAAGCAAAGCGTTCGCGTTTTAATTTAACAACGGGTGTTCCAATCGCTTCAAACATACGACGGACTTGGCGATTGCGCCCTTCATGAATCGTGATTTCACAAATAGCTTTGCCCGCTTTTTCATCGAAAGATGTCATACTTACCTTAGCAGGTGCTGTCTTTCCATCCTCTAATTTGATCCCTCGTTGAAGCTTTTTAAGCCCTTCAATTGTTGGCACACCTTTGACACGAGCGATATATGTTTTGTCAATTTTAAATTTCGGATGTGTCAACATATAGGAAAATTCTCCATCATTTGTCAATAGCAATAATCCAGATGTATCATAATCAAGACGACCAACTGGGAAAATACGTTGCGGAATATGATGAAATAAATCTGTGACAGTTTTGCGTCCTTTATCATCTGTAACTGCAGAAATTGTTCCACGTGGTTTGTAAAGTAAGAAATATACCTTATCTTCTTTTTCTAGTTTTACACCTTCTACTTCAATTGTATCGGAATTAGATACCTTTGTTCCTAACTCACGAACCACTACACCATTTACTTTAACTTTACCTTCTAAAATCAATTGCTCTGCCTTGCGCCTTGACGCAACACCTGCATAGGCAATGACCTTTTGTAATCTTTCCATTTTTTCACCTCTAGTTTTCTTTCACATTGACACGTTCGTCATCATTCGATTTCGATCCAATGAATAGGGTTATTTTTCCCGCTAATCTGTGAAAATTATGTCATACTTTTAGACATTATTAAAGAAAAACAAATTTCACATTTTTTAATTGAGTATTCCGACTAATTTCTCGTTCGTTAATTTCTTAACATTTGAACCGAGATTTTGTTTTGTTTACTAGCAGTATACTCATTTGATAATCATGCGAATCGATTGTAAAATGTTTATTTTGACACAAAAAAAGCTACCATTCGGCAGCTTTTATCTGTATACATTTTCAATTGTTAGGCCACGTTGCTTTAACTCATTGGCTATATAGTTTTTAGCCAGTACCATGTTGCCTGCCAAAGGTTCCTCCATTGTGGAACCATCTTGAAATGTAAAAACCAGATGATCAGGCTTTGTCACACCACTTTTTTCTAGATTAACCTGCTCAACTTTCACTATTTCTTCCCACTCGACAAAATTTACTTTTAAACTAAAAAATGGATTCATATGAATACCTCTTGAATCTATCCATTTATAAGTATTAAAGCTTAATGCGATGAAACCTAAGGCAATTAATAAGGAAGTAGATACTAGACCACGTTTTATATTCTTTCTTTTTTTCGTTTTAGGTATGATCAAATAATTGATTAGTAGTACGAGGGCCATGACAAATAAAGAGACCATAAAGATAATATAAGCATTAAAATAAGGTGCAAAATAATAAAATTCATTAGGTCGATATAGTATCTCTTGAATTGGATATAGAAGAATGACAGGCACAATTAAACTTGATAAGAATAAGATAATGATTAGCCCAAATTGAATTTGCCTACCATTACTTTCCATTGAAGCTTCCCTCAATTTCCTCACCCCTTTTTTCGAAAATTAAGAATTTTAAATTCATTATCATTTTACCAAATTTAACATCAATTGATCAAATAATGTAAAAAATCAGCAAATCGTTTTTAACGATCCGCTGATTCAACTTTTACTGGCGTTGCATAAATCCGTTCTTCTCCTATAAAGATAGACAAGACTGCTTCTTGGCGTTTCCTTGAAACATGTAATACTTGCCTCACCTGTTCTTTTTCCTCTTTATTTAACTGTAGTCGAACGGGCTCTTGTAAACGAATAGCCAACTTTTTATTGACATTGTATTTACCCTTTTTCACTACTGTTTCAAGACTATAATCTTGCCATACTTTATTGGATAAACCTCGATGTACATTCCAATCATCTGATTCATTTAATGTGACGACAACGCAGATTTGCCCGTCCTTTTGAAAGGCCGTTGCAAGTGTTCGTCCAGCAACCTTAGTAAAGCCCGTTTTTCCAGCGAAAGCAGTACCAGTGGCTGACTTTAAGGAACTAACAGGCTGTTCTGTCTCATCATCTATATCTGCTGCCATTCCTGAACCTTCTCTTAATAGACGGTGTTTATTTTCCCATAACATTCCGTTTACTGTATTTGCCCGATAAAGTACCGTTGAAGCAATTTTCTCAAATGTTTTATTTTGCAACGCAAGTCTTAACATCTCAGCAGTATCTCTTGCAGACGATAAATGCTCATCATGATGAAGACCAGAAGGATTCATAAAGACGGTATTGGTAAGACCTGCAATAACAGCTCTTTCATTCATTAATTTGACAAAACCCTCTACAGACCCTCCTACATGTTCGGCTAAAGCTGTTGCAGCATCATTGCCGGAACGTAGCATTAAGCCATACAATAACGTTTCAACTGTCACCGTTTCACCAGCCTGTAGGTAAATAGAGCTCCCCTCAGCCATAGCAGCCTTAGGGGATATAACGACTTCATCCTGCAAGTCACTATTTTCAATTGCCACAAGTGCTGTCCAAATTTTTGTGAGGCTAGCAATAGGTAATCGTTCATCGCTATTGGATCCAATTAAAAGTCGACCTGTATCGCCATCCAAGACAGCATAGCCGCTTCCTCCTCTTGCAAAGCTAGTCTGAGGAAGCATTACCATTAACACAATGATCATAAACAGTGTTAAACGAAATAACCGAAGCAACGAGCCACTCCTTATTCAATGTGATAGGAAATTATAGATTTAAATTTATGTTGAAGGCTACGCATTATACCTAACCATTATTTTGCTCCGCTAAAAGTCTCTTGGAACTTCGTCATAAATAAATCTGTTTCTTGTTCTGTATCAGCAAGGTCCTCTTCAGGTAGAGGAGGCATTTCTTCTATACTATTTAAGCCAAAATAATGTAAAAATTCTTTTGTTGTTCCATATAAGATGGCACGTCCAGTCCCTTCTGACCGTCCTACCTCTTTAATTAATCCTCGTGAAACTAATGTTTGGATTGGTCGTTCACACTTCACACCGCGCAAATCTTCTATTGCTACACGTGTAATGGGCTGTTTGTATGCCACGATCGCTAACACTTCAAGGGAGGCTTGAGATAAGGATTGTGCGGTTGGATTTTCTACTAATCTTTGAATCGTATCGGCAAACTCAGATTTTGTAATGAGCTGATAAACGCCTGCAATTTCTTTCACCGTGATTCCTCTTGTTAAATCTTCTTCGTAGGTTTCTCTCAATGTATTCATTGTTTGCAGAATCAGCTCTTCCTGCTCTCCTAAGAGTTGTGAAAGTTGTTTAATCGTTAAGCCATCATCTCCCACAACAAATAATAAGGCTTCAATTCTACTCTGTAACATCAATGTTTTCGTCATCTTCCCATTCCTCCTTCTGTAAGGTAACCGTTAATTCTTCAAAGTTACCATCTTGCTCTACGATGACGACCTGACGTTTCATCAGTTCAAGAAGAGATACAAACGTCAGAATAAGTGTTGGCTTATCTTCATAGGGAAAAAGCTCGAAAAATGATGCACGTCCACCTGTTAATCGTAAAGAATCCACAACAGAGCGCATTTGATCTTTTACTGATCGCTCCTGCCTTGCTACAGTAGTTTTTAATGGTTTTTTTAATTTTTTGCGACGCATTAATTTCTGAAATGCTCCAAGCATATCATAGATATTCACATTCAAATCAAATAAAGCCATCTGTTCTTCTGAGGCTAATCCTGTTAAATCAGCAGGTGGCCTCGTAAATACCTGTGCTCGGTCTGTTTCAAGCTCCTGCAAATTACTAGCTGCTTCCTTGTATTTTTTATATTCGATTAAGCGTTGCACGAGTTCTTCACGAGGGTCAGGGCCGTCCACTTCTAATTCTGCGTCCTCCATCTCTCCTTCGTGAATTGGCAATAACATGCGGCTTTTAATTGCCAGTAAAGTTGCTGCCATTACTAAATATTCACTTGCTTCATTTAACTCTAATACTTGCATTGCATGTATATGGTCGATATATTGTTGTGTAATTTCAGCCATTGGGATATCATAGATATCAATTTCCAATCTGTGAATTAAATGCAATAATAAATCAAGAGGCCCTGAAAAGGCTTCTAATTTTACTTCATAAGACATTATTTTACCACCCTGAGATTCTATGTTCTTTTAGTATAGTGGAAAGGAGTCCAAAATGCATCCACAGCATCATACTTTATTTATAGATTACTGTGCCTATTTTAATGGCAATCAAGATTTTTTTGAATGCCATGAAGTGCTAGAGGAATATTGGAAGGAAATTGCACCTGGCGATAAAATGCATCCGCTTGTCGGCTATGTGCAGCTGGCAACAGGTTTCTATCATTGGCGACGTGGTAATAATACTGGTGCTAAACGAATTTTAGAAAAAGCACTTCATAACTTTCAAGAAAATGAAGGGCATGTTTTTTTCCAAGAAATTGATTATCTTGAACTCCTAACACAAATAACAAAAGCTATCACTTCGATTGAAATGGGCAAGTCCTTTCAAACTTTCCAGCTTCCTCTCTCACCTCACTTGCTGGATTTAGCCCTAGCACGTATAAAGCTTTTGCCATCAAATAGCTCAAATTATCTTCTTCATAAACATATGCTTCGAGATCGCTCACATATTCTTGCAGAGCGACAAGAAAGCAAACAAAGAAAAAGCAGACGTTGTTAATCGTCTGCTTTTTCATCGATACAATGAATACATTTTTGAACAAAACTACGTGTTTCATCTGTAGCACGCACACTTTCATATTGGCCAAGTTCCGCCACTTCTTGAAGCATCTCCGTTGCTACGCCCTCTCCTCTATAGGAAGGGATCACCGACACGTGCTGGATTGTGGCTATATTATGCTCATCAACAACAAGCCCTACAATGCCAACATATTCATCATTCTTTTTCCATAAGTATAAAACCCAATTATCGTCATTTTCATAGGAGTGGATGGTTTCTGTAAGCTTTTTTACGTCTTTTTCGTTAGGCATAAATGAAAGTAGCCCCATTGCTATTTTCTCTAAAGCTTTTTTATATCGAATTAACATATTTGTCTATTCCCTCTTTTTCTAGCTGTACATAATCTTTGACTATCCTACACGATTTGTACTTTTACCGCAAGCCAATTTCTGTCTTACGAACCAGGTCCGAGAATACCTTTCGACGCCAACACCCAATAGACTACGCCCCATAATAAAATAAATGTTGTAATGGACGCTAGTAATACCCACTTATTTTTCCTCAAATTTACTCACCCTTTTTTAAAGTTAGCGGGAGATCGTTTTGCACAATATCTTCATAACTTTCGCGGCGAATAGCTAGTTGATGCTGTCCATCCTCTACAAATACAACTGCAGGTCTTGGCACACGATTATAGTTACTAGCCATCGAATAACCATACGCACCTGTACAGAAGATGGCTAACACATCACCTGAAGCAGCATCTTGTAGTTTAGCATCAATAATTAATTTATCGCCAGATTCACATAATTTACCAGCAACTGTATAGAGCTCATCTTTCGGCTCGTTCGCCTTACTTGCGATGACTGCCTCATACTTAGCGTCGTATAATGCGGGACGGATATTATCGCTCATACCTCCATCGACAGCAATATATTTTCGCACATCTGGCACAATTTTTTGTGAACCGATTGTATAAAGAGATGTTCCTGCATCACCTACAAGTGATCGACCTGGTTCAATCCAAATTTCCGGCATCTTCAGTCCAAGAACAGTTGCTTTATTTTTGACAACTGTAATCATATCCTCTACATATACTTGTGGTTCAAGCGGTGCATCTTCTTCAGTATAACGAATACCAAAGCCCCCACCTAAGTTTAACACAGTACATGTAAATCCGTGAGTCTTGTTCCAATCAGAAATTTTGTCAATCAATTTTTCTCCAGCCAATCCAAAACCGGCAGTGTCAAAAATTTGTGAGCCAATATGGCAATGTAAACCAAGTAGCTCTAGGAATTCATGGTTAAATGTTTGTTGGAATGCTTCATCTGCTTGACCATTGTTTAAGTCAAAGCCGAATTTTGAATCTGCTTGACCTGTCGTGATGAAATCATGCGTATGTGCTTCAACACCTGGTGTAACACGTAATAATATACGCATTTTTTGCTGACGGCGCTCCGAAATATCTTTTAAAAGCTGTATTTCATAGAAATTATCTACAACAATACATCCAATCTTGGAGTCAAAAGCTAGCTCTAATTCAGCAATGCTTTTATTGTTACCATGAAAATGAATGCGCTCTGCAGGGAAACCTGCCTTTAAGGCAGTAAATAATTCTCCACCAGATACAACATCCAATGATAAATTTTCTTCTGCTGCTAATTGATACACCGCTACACATGCAAATGCTTTTGAAGCATAAGCTACTTCTGCTTTTACACCTAGTTTTTTAAACGTATCGATAAAGCTGCGCGCACGCTTACGAATAAGTGCAGTATCATACACGAAAAGTGGTGTACCATACTCTTTTGCTAGCTCTAATGTGTCTACCTGTCCAATTGTTAAATGACCATCTTCAGAAATCGCTTGTGTTCCATATAAATGCATGTGCATCTCTCCCTTTTCACATCGTTCCATCTTGTTATTTTTACGGTTTGAAAGTTGAAGGGTTCTTTACTATATTAGAACCATTCCATCAAAAAATTATTTCCTTCACATATAAAAAAACAAATGTATAGTACTTGCTTTTTCTTGAATGAAAATAATTTTTGCAAAAATCACAAAATACTATATGTGAACTTTATCACATGAAAAAAACGAGTGCAACGGCTCCTATGATCTTTTTCGCTGTTTGGAAGCGACTACATAAGGCCTTAGTGCATCCGCTGTCATTGGGAAGCGAATAATGACGCGAAGCATTGCTGTTGGAAAGAATGGAACAAGCGGCCATAAATAAGGTGCCTGCATTGGTCGCAATGAACATAAATACGTAAACAATAAAAATAAACCAATAAATAACCCATTGACACCCCAGAGACCCGTCATCAGAAGTAGCAGTAACCTAAAAATTTTAATGGAGATACTAAGCTCATAGGATGGAATAATGAAAATAAGAATGGCTGCCACCGCTGTATAGAGGACCACCTCTGAAGAGAATAATCCAACATCAATCGCAATTTGACCAATGATTACCCCCGCAACCAATCCCATCGCTGTGGACAATGGTGACGGTGTATGAATGGCGGCCATCCTCAAAAATTCTATTCCAATATCTGCAATCAAAATTTGTAGTAATAAAGGTACATGCGATTTCTCCTCCGTACCTAAAAAGGAGAGGGCATCTGGAAGTAGGGATTCATTCGTTGCAAATACATACCACAATGGCAATAAAAGTAAACCCATTACAGAGCCAAAATATCGCATAAAACGTACAAACGTCCCTACTGTGGGTGCCTGACGATATTCCTCTGCATGCTGCAATAAATGAAACACTGTAACAGGTACTAAAATAACGGATGGAGAAGTATCGACTAATATAGCTATATGCCCTTCAAGTAGATGAGCTGCAGCAATATCAGGTCTCTCCGTATAACGTACAAATGGAACTGGGTGGAACTTTTGTTTAAAGAGCCATTCTTCTAATGATTTATCGGCCATCGTCAAGCCATCATGATTTATTTGTCCAAGACGCTGTCGTAAACTTTCGAGCATATCTTCATTGGCAACATCCTTCATAAACGCGATCGCCACGTCGGTTTGACCGATTTTGGATATTTTATGTAGCTCGAAACGTAGATTACTATTACGAATTCGCCTACGTATTAAGGCTGTGTTTTGAGAAATCCCTTCTGTAAAGCCATCCCTTGATCCACGGATAACTTTTTCATTATCTGGCTCTTCTGGAGAGCGTCCTGGATAGTTTCTAAGCTCTGCAACATAGCAATAGCCACTTTTAGTAATAAAGGTGACTTGTCCACTTAAAATGGCTAGTAAATAGGCTTTACGCTCTGTTTCTTCTGAACGTCCATGGAAATTAAAGTAAGACTCAAAATATTCCTTCTCATCCTCTACATCAATTTCAATGTCCTCATCTGGAAGCATGCTAGACAGCAACTGTGTTAAAGCTTCTCCATCTACAAGCCCACTAATATATGCACAAAGGACCGGCAAATCTTTGACAAATAAGTGTTTAATACCAACGTCAAACGATTCGCCGTCACCAAATTGTTCGATAAGAAAATCTTCGGCTTCTTCTAAGCTGTTAAATAATTTATTTGTCATGCTGTCACCATTTTCTTAGATGTCTTTTTTTATTACTTCCTGCTCCACTGTTGCACTAGTTGCCATCCAACTTTTCAGCTGGGCAAGGATTTTTTTCTCTAATCGGGAAACCTGTACCTGCGATATACCTAATCTATTTGCAATTTCAGTTTGCGTGCAATCTGAAAAATAGCGAAGATATATGATAGACTGCTCTCTTGGCTCAAGTCTCGTTAGTACTTCTTTTAATGGGATGTAATCAAATGGTTGCTCCGATTTTTCATCCTTCATTTGATCCATTAGTGTAATGGAATCACCCTCACTCTCATACAATTGCTCATGAAGAGAGGCAGGGTCTCTCAATGCATCGGATGCTGTAACAATTTCCTCTGTTGTCACACCAAGCACCTGAGCAAGCTCTTGAATGGTTGGTGGATGTTCGTTCTTTTTAATAAATTCATCTGTAGCATGACGGATTTTAAAATTGAGCTCACGAATAGAGCGGCTCACCTTCACCATACCATCATCCCTTAAAAAACGCTGAATTTCTCCAATGATCATCGGTACAGCATAGGTTGAAAATTTCACATCATAGGTTAAATCAAATTTATCCACAGATTTCATGAGCCCTATGCAGCCAATCTGGAATAAATCCTCAAGCTCAACACCTCTCGTTGTAAAACGTTGAACAATGGACCACACAAGTCTCGTATTGCCTTCTACCATTCGTTTACGAGCCTCATGATCGCCCTGCTGTGCGCGTGCAATTAAATCACGCATTTCCTCCTGAGACAATAGCTTATCGGACGACTGTTCTAACGGCTTCACGGGTTTAACCTCACATTACCGCTGTGCGAACTGTGTAAAATTTCTTCGTGAATGTTACAGTTGTTCCTTCTTGCCATTTTGATATAACTGTCAGCTGATCTGAGAAGCTATCCATAATCGTGAAGCCCATACCCGAACGCTCCATCATACTTTTTGTTGTAAATAATGGTTCCATTGCTCGACTAACGTCTTCAATTCCTATCCCTTTATCCATGACAGATACTGTCACAATATCATCCTCACGTTTAGCATGAACTGTCACAACACCCTTACCATCTTCTTCATAGCCATGAATAATAGCATTGGAAACTGCTTCTGAGACAACTGTTTTAAATTCTGATAGCTCATCAATAGTTGGATCTAATTGTGCAATAAAGCCTGTAACAGCTACACGCGCTAAAGCTTCATTTTCACTAATTGCCAAAAAAGTTAATGTCATTTCGTTATCCATTTACAATCCCCCTTACGCGATCAATCGCTTGTTCCTCTGTTGCATCCATCATCCACGGTCCTAAACCTGAAAATTGAAATACTTTTCGCATTGTTGGCGATGGATTCAATAATATAGTTCGCCCAGCAACTGCCTCTAACTCACGCATACGACCAAGCACTAATCCAACTCCCGAACTATCCATGAAAGATAGTCCTTCCAAGTTCCAAATGATGGTCGTCACAGTGCCTTGAAAAATTGCTGCAGAAATTTTCGCTCGAATTTGTTCAACGGCATGATGATCGAGCTCCCCAAACAAACGTATAACGACTGTCTCTCTTGTGACCATTTCTAATTGATAATGCATGAACATCGCCTCCTCCTCGTGCAATTCCACATTCAATAGATTGAATCCTTGTGGCTGACAGAACTAGTGCAAAGTCTTCCGAAATAGTGTCTAATCGACATACTTATAGCTTTTTAGGTTAAGTGCAGTATGGGATAAATCTACAATTTCTAAACGCTATCGAGCTCTAAATTTTGGCGATTCATCGAACGCACAAAAAAGCGAGAACCCTCATAAGTGAGGGCTCTCGCTAAAAATCTTTATGCAATTGTATAAGCTTGCTGAATTTTATTAATTGTCTCTTCGTCAATTGGCTGATTTGAATACAAATAAGCAATCGTATCACCATTATTAACATGATCACCTTTTTTGGCGATTAGCTGAATTCCTGCATCATAATCAAGCTTTGATTCCTTCGTTAAACGTCCAGCGCCTAGACTAACACTTGCTTCTCCAACTAATAAAGCATTAATCGTCTCCACCGTGCCCTCTGAAACCGCTGTCACTGCTACTTTATGAGCTGTGTCATTTTGAACAATATCAGAGACTACTCCTCCTTGCGCCACAATAAACTCCTCGAATTTTGCAGCTGCAGAGCCATCTGCTAGCACTCGCTTAACAGCAGCTGTTGCTTCCGCTTCATTCACACCTGCCGCAATTTGGTACATCAAGGAAGAGATGACAACACATTCATCAACCAAATCTTCATGCGTTTCTTCCATACGTCCACTTAATAGGGCATAAGCCTCCACTACCTCAAGCTTATTACCAATCATTTTCCCTAAAGGATTATCCATATCACTGATGTGTGCGATGACTTTACGGCCAAGTTTTTCTCCAATAGCCGTCATTGTATCTGCTAAACGCTGTGCTTCTTCCTGCGTCTTCATAAACGCACCTGAGCCACATTTTACATCGAGGACTATACCATCGGCACCACTTGCAATTTTTTTACTCATAATCGACGCTGCGATTAATGGAATAGAATCGACAGTACCTGTCACATCACGTAATGCATATAATTTTTTGTCGGCTGGTACTAGATTACCTGTTTGTCCAGCAACGGCAATTTTATGCTGATTGACATTATCAATGAACTCCTGTGATGAAAGCTCTGTTTTAAAGCCCTGAATGGATTCAAGTTTATCAATTGTCCCCCCAGTAATCCCTAAGCCTTTACCACTAAATTTCGCAACAGGAATTCCTAGAGAAGCAATAATTGGCGTAACAACAAGTGTAACCTTGTCACCAACCCCTCCAGTTGAGTGTTTATCAATTTTAAAGCCTTCAATAGATGTTAAATCAATGACATCGCCTGATTCGATCATTGCCTTTGTTAAATAAAATGTTTCATCATCAGACATGCCTAGTAAACGTATCGCCATTAATAAAGAACTTGCTTGATAATCTGGGATAGAGCCTGTCGTATAGCCTTCAACAAAATACTGAATTTCAGCTTGAGAAAGCTCTAATCCTTGTTTTTTCTTTTCAAACAATTGAACCATATTCATACAAAAAACCCCCTTATTTCAAATCATGTAAGAAACTTTTACCGAATGGCGGTGCTTCTACATGAAAGTTTTCTGCAACTGTTGCTGCAATGTCTGCAAAGGTTTCACGAAGCGCAAGTTCCGCACCACCTTTAAAACGTGGTGAATAGACAATTAGTGGTACATATTCGCGTGTATGATCTGTCCCTGGGAAGGTTGGATCATTGCCGTGATCTGCTGTAATAATTAATAGATCGTCTTCTGACATTGCCTCTAGAATTTCTGGTAGACGTGCATCAAATTCTTGTAATGCCTGTCCATAGCCTAGAGGATCACGTCGATGGCCGAAATTGGCATCAAAGTCGACTAAATTTAAGAAGCTTAGACCACGGAAGTCACGACGTACAACTTCTGCAAATTGATCCATACCATCCATATTATTTTTTGTACGTACAGCATCTGTTACACCTTCACCATTGAAAATATCTGAGATTTTTCCAATTGCAATCACATCTAATCCCGCGTCCTTCAAAACATTCATTGTTGTACGACCAAATGGCTTTAACGCATAATCATGACGATTGGATGTACGAGTAAAGTTTCCAGGCGTACCCACAAATGGTCGTGCGATGACGCGACCTACTAAATATTCAGGCTGTAATGTTAATTCACGAGCAATTTCGCAAATTTTATATAACTCTTCTAGTGGAATGATTTCTTCATGAGCAGCAATTTGTAAAACAGGATCGGCTGATGTATAGACAATAATCGCACCTGTTTCCATATGCTCCTTCCCAAAATCTTCAATTACTTGTGTACCACTTGCTGGCTGATTGCATAGCACTTTCCGACCTGTACGTTTCTCTAGCTCATCAATTAGCTCTGCTGGAAACCCATCTGGATACACTTTAAATGGTTTATCAATATTTAACCCCATGATTTCCCAATGGCCAGTCATCGTATCTTTACCAACTGATGCTTCTTGCATTTTACCGTAGTATGCTTTAGGGTCAGTAGTTGCATGCATTCCATGCAATGGTTCAATATTCGCTAAACCAAATGACTCCATTACTGGCATTGTAAGCCCATTCATTTTTTCAGCGATATGTCCTAGTGTATGTGCGCCAACATCCCCAAATTTAGCAGCGTCTGGCGCTTCACCAATACCTACGGAATCCATGACAACAACATGGATTTTGTTAAAAGGTTTATTCATAATGGTTGCCTCCTAATCTCATGACTCTATTTTACCAAAAAAATGCGAAAAATAAAGGTCAGACATCCGACTGAAAAATAATTTTTTCCTATTATCTTTTAAGCACGTGGATGGAATTGCTTATAGACCTCAGATAATCTTGTTTTGCTAATATGTGTATAAATCTGGGTAGTAGAAATATCTGCATGACCAAGCATCTCCTGCACCGCTCGTAAATCGGCTCCATTTTCAACCAAATGAGTGGCAAAGGAATGACGCAATGTATGTGGTGTTAATTCATGTTGGATGCCTGCCTTTAACGCATGCTCCTTCATTAATTTCCAACAACCCTGCCTTGTTAAACGTTTCCCTCTTTGATTAATAAAAAACGCATCTGTTTTGGGGTACTTTCCCTGTAATTGACTACGAGCACCATTTAAATAGGCATTTATTGCCAAAAGTGCGCTTTTGCCGAGTGGAATGATTCGCTCCTTGCCACCCTTCCCAAATACACGTACAAAGCCCATGGTTAAATGAATATCAGCTAAATCCAGTGCAATAAGTTCACTGATGCGCATACCAGACCCATATAGTAACTCCAGCATGGCAAGATCACGTATACCTTGTGGCTTACTTTTATTTGGAGCTGTTAGTAAAGCTTCAATCTCTTGGATAGATAAAATATTAGGCAACTTTTGCTCAATTGTCGGCATCTCCAAATGGACTGTCGGATCAGTTTCTGCGCGCTTTTCTCGTAGTAAAAATTGGTGGAAACTTCGAATCGATGAAATATGACGGGCAATGGTACGACTTGTCTTTCCCTGTGCCCGCAATTGCTCTAAATGGCGTAATATAGTTGTCCGTTCTACCACACTAAAATCAGACATACCTTCTGCTTCCTTTAAAAAATGTACATAGCTTTCTAAATCTCGGCGATAGGATGCTAATGTATTAACAGATAACTGCCTTTCCACCTGAATAAAATGGATATAGTCCTCTACTACATATTGAAATTCATTCATCACAACGCCCCCTCACTGTCAATTATTCTCTATTTTAGCATGGCCTTAAGAAATGTGCTAAAGGACCCTCCATTCGACATAAACCACCAACCATAATGGTGTCTATACTTCAATAAAAAAAACAAAAAACTGCCCGATTCAATCTATACCAAAGATTAAAACAGACAGTTTTTCGTTATTTTTCTTCATTCGATTCGTCGTTTTTATCATGACAGCGCCAGCATATGCCGTGGAAAGTTAGTCGGTGATCTTTTATAATAAAGTTCCAACGTTTTTCAACAACGGCTTCCACATCTTCAAGTAAATCTTCTTGAATTTCATCAACAGCACCACATTCGATACAAACAAGATGATGGTGGAAATGGGCAGCTCCCTCTTGGCGTAAATCATAGCGCGATACGCCATCGCCAAAGTTGATTTTGTCGACAATTTTGAGCTCAGTTAATAATTCTAACGTTCTATAAACAGTAGCTAGACCAATCTCAGGTGCTTTTTCTTTTACTAAAAGATAAACATCTTCAGCACTTAGGTGGTCCTCTTCGTGCTCAAGCAAAACAGCAACTGTCGCTTCTCGCTGCGGCGTCAGCTTGTAACTAGCACTATGCAACTGTTTTTTTATACGATCAATTCGGCTCTCCATGTGACGCCCCCCTAAACTCTTTCCATTATACCAAAGGAGTAAATCCTATTACAAGATAGTGAATAGATTTCTAACATGCTTCTACTTTTTTATCTGATCACAATTTTGGTCTATTCAATCCATCATTTTAACACATAAGAAATAACAATAAACTCAGCAACTATTATGATGAAAAATGCGATAAAATTCAACAAAATTGTCCGACCAGATACTTGTTTCCCGATTTTTCGCTTTGACCAAGCGGGTACAAGTAAATTGCATAGGACTAGCAACAATATACAATAGATGAGCTGAAATGGAAACCACCAAATCGTATAAAGCCAAAAAGCTTCAAGTTTTTGTAATAAAAAAACCGAACTAAAGCCAAAAAAAGTGGCACGCATGGCTACAGTCACACGCACTAACACCTTTAAGACGCTATGTGTTGCTAGTAATAATATAAGACCTATGGAAATAGCAACAGGCAGTACTAAACGAAAAATGGATTGCCTGTCCCCATCTGCTAAACGAGGCTCTATAAATAATATAAAGGGTTCCGCTTTCGGTCCACCAATAATATGAAAGAAAATAACGCCACAAACAAAACTTACTGCAATGATGGAAGCGTGATAAAAAATAGACACCGTACGAGACATAAACATGCTCCTTTTCTATCAAGGTTTGTACAGCTTATGCTCGTCCGTCTCTATTATGCTAAAAGATTATTTTCTAAATTTGCAGCTAGCCATAGCACTGCGAATGCTGTTTTAGCATCATATATACGCTGGTCAGCCACCATTACTTGTGCTTCTTCCAACGAAACTTCTAATAGTTCGACAAATTCATCCTCATCTAAATCTGCTTTATTGTCTATTGTATATAATCCCCTCGCCACAAACAAATGAAGAACTTCATCCGCAAAGCCTGGTGATGTTGCAAATGTTTGTAAAAAAGTAAGTTGATGCGCGCCATAACCTGTTTCTTCCTCTAATTCTCGACGTGCTGTCATCACTGGCTCCTCACCTGGCTCTAGCTTTCCAGCTGGAATTTCAATAATAGAACGCTCCAGCGCTTTGCGGTATTGTTCTACTAACACTAGTTTACCCTCGTCCGTAACAGCAATCACCGCTACGGCACCTGGATGCTTAATGATTTCACGTTTTGCAACCTGTCCATTTGGTAAAGTGACATCATCAATTTGTAGTTTTATTATTCTACCGTCATAGATCGGTGTCGTTTTCGTTGTTTTTTCCTCAAACTTTTTCATTGACGATAACCTCGCTTGTTCTTCAGATATGTTCATTGTACCATTACAAGTAGAGAAATCGAAGGAGGTCATTCGTATGAAAAAAAGACAGCTTGGTACAAGTGAATTGTTTATTTCAGAGATTAGTTTAGGAGGCATGTCTCTTTCGACAGATAAAACACAAGCAGCTGCCATTGTCGATATGGCATTAGATGCTGGCATTAACTATATAGATACAGCTGATTTATATGATTATGGTGCAAATGAAGAGATTATTGGCGCAACGTTAGGTAAGCGTCGTCATGATGTCATCCTAGCAACAAAGGTAGGTAATCGGTGGGCAGAAGGGGTAGATGGCTGGCATTGGGATGCATCACCATCCTATATAAAAGAAGCTGTCCATGCTAGCTTACGACGTTTAGGAACAGACTACATTGATGTATATCAATTACACGGTGGCACAATCGAAGATGATTGGGACGGGATAATTGACACATTTGAAGGACTGAAAAAAGAAGGGCTCATTCGTGAATATGGTATATCCTCCATTCGTCCTAATGTATTGCAGCGATTTTTACCTGCAAGCTCGGCTAGAAGCGTCATGATGCAATACAGTGCTCTCGATCGCCGCCCTGAAGAATGGTTTAACTTTATTGCGAAACAGGGTGCTTCTGTTGTAACACGTGGCACAGTGGCAAAGGGCTTATTAACAAATAGCTGGCAACAACGTCTTCAACATGTTAATGGTTTTAACACCTATACTGCTGAGGAGTTAACAACAACGTTAACAGACTTAGCTTTACACTATGATAACTTGCATGCTTTGGCTATCGCTTTTAATCTAAAAGAGCCAACAATCGCTTCTACGGTCATTGGCGCAAGCTCTCAACAACAACTAGCACAAACGCTTGCTTCCTACGAGAAAATTAATTCTATAACAGATTTCAAGGTAGCTAATGAGCTAACAAAAAATGAGTACTATCAAGAACATCGATGAAAAAATGGCTAATTTTACTCATTTGTCTAGTTGTACTAGTAATCTCCTCTAGTATGACCTATGAGCAACAGAGTATACTACCAGAATTAGAAGATTTGCTCGCCAATAAACCTTTTGAAAAACAACTATCTATTTTAAAAATTCCCTATTGGGGAACCATCGTTTCAGTGGAAGAGCGAGGTTATTTTCCATTTGTAGAGTTTTTAATTCGTAAATTGACACACTTCATGGGATTTGGGTGCATCGCACTTGGCCTTTACTTCGCCTGGGGAAAAAGACGTTTTGCAGCAAGTATTGCTATCGGTGGAACGGCTACAATCGCGGCGCTTGATGAATTTCGTCAAAGCTTTACGCCAGGTCGTACAATGAGTGCTCAAGATGTGCTTGTCGATACAACTGGAGCCATTGTTTTTGTTAGTCTCGTTGTTGCACTAAGAAAAATACTCAAAAATAAAAGACAAAAGGCTCAATTATAGCCTTTTGTCTTTTATTTTAAAGGTGGAACCGCCAAAAATAGAGGGACTTCGTTTCTTTAAACAAGACAGCCCCTGCTTTTTCCAAAACTCGATGGGAAGCCATATTTTCTTTTTCCGTGTCAGCGATAACGTATTTTGCATTTGGCTGATGGAGTAACCAGTCTTTAAGAGCTATGATTGATTCTGTCATATAGCCCTGCCCCATATAAGGAGGCAAAGTATAATACCCGATCACAACTTCCCCTTGCTCATTTGGCGTACCTTTTAGCATTATGCCACCAACAGCACAATTTTTTTCTTTTAATACAAGTAACCAATTCGTATGCCATAGATAATTTGGCTCATCTTCTAATACTTTGCAAAGTCTAAAATACAGGGCTTGTTTAAGCTCGCAATCTAAACTCCCTACACCTTTACTTAATGACAACTCCGCCGCCATTTGCTCCTCATGCTCTATTAGTAAATTAAGATACTTAGCGTTTAAAGGAATTAATCTTATTCTTTCTGTTTGTAATTCTACCATGTTGGTCTCCTAACATAATTTAATTGATACTAAACTACAATTAGGTATATGTTATTGGCAGCGTCTCCCGTTCTTTTAAATTCAAAGACCTCTCCCTCTATATCGACCACAGCCATATAAATTTTATGCTGTAAAATACAAAACAGTGAACCCACTTATGTGAATTCACTGTTCTCTCTTAATATTTAGTACCTTTATCGCCGTATTCGTTTAAAAGTTCTTCAAACGATTTGTTTTTTTCTCGTTGTTTACGTTCAAAAGCTAGTTTTGCCTGACGCTCTTCTTCTGCCGCCTGCTCTTTAGCAGTTAAATCTTGCTTCGCTGCTTTTAATTTTGCTAGCACATCTCCACCTAGCTGATCTGCTAATGTAACGGCCTCTTGCTTAGGTAGGCTAGCTGTTATGCTATTGTCAGTATGTTGTTGCTGTTTTCGTTTCTTTCCCATTTCTATTCACCTTCTTATTGACATCAAGGGCGCTTCACAACTGTTGCTACGCCTTGTCCACCACCGATACATAATGTGGCTAAGCCCGTTTTCACATCACGCTTTTCCATCTCATGTAATAGCGTTACCAAAATCCGAGCACCACTAGCACCGATTGGGTGACCAAGAGCAATGGCACCCCCGTTAACATTTAGTTTATCATGATTAAAGCTTAATTCACGATCTACAGCAATTGATTGTGCTGCAAATGCTTCATTTGCTTCAATTAAATCGATATCGTTTAAAGTAACCTCAGCCTTTGTCAGCGCTTTTTGTACTGCTTTTACAGGACCTGTCCCCATAATTGCAGGATCTACACCAGCACTAGCATTCGCTGTAATGATCGCCATCGGTTGAATACCTAGCTCTTGTGCTTTTTCCTTTGACATCACCACTACTGCTGCCGCACCATCATTTATACCAGACGCGTTCGCTGCTGTGACAGAGCCATCCTTTTTAAATGCTGGTCGTAGCTTACCTAATGATTCCGCTGTCACACCTGCTCGTGGAAATTCATCTTTATTGAAAAGCAGTGGCTCTCCCTTGCGCTGTGGAATCTCGACAGCAACGATTTCATTTTCAAACTTGCCCGCTGCAATTGCTGCCTCTGCACGTTGCTGAGAACGAGCTGCAAAAGCATCCTGCTCTTCTCGAGAGATTTGATACATATCACATAAATTTTCAGCTGTAATGCCCATATGATAATCGTTAAAAGCACACCATAGGCCATCATGAATCATTGTATCTACTACCTTTTGGTCGCCCATTCGGAAGCCTTCTCGTGCATTTTTTAAGACGTATGGAGCCTGGCTCATATTTTCAAATCCACCTGCAACAACAATCTCTGCATCTCCCGCTATAATAGCCTGTGTTGCTAAATGAACAGCCTTTAAACCTGATCCACATACTTTATTAATTGTTAAGGCTGATACCTCTTGAGGTAACCCCGCTTTAATTGCCGCTTGTCGCGCTGGATTTTGTCCAAGTCCAGCCGATAAAACATTCCCCATAATGACCTCATCGACCTGTTCTCCTGCTACGCCAGCACGCGCTAATGCTTCTTTAATGACAATGCTACCTAACGTTGTCGCTGGTACATCTTTTAATGTCCCCTGAAATGAGCCGATTGCAGTACGCACCGCACTCACGATTACTACCTCGTTTGTCATAATCATTCTCCCCTTTTCCCCGTTCAAGAATCAACACTGCATGCATATGCTACTAGCAGATATGTATATTTTAACAAATATTATGACGATTTTCGATAATAGAAATAATCGCAGTTTTGCCAAAGATATTGTAAAATGTTGACGTGTTTTAAACAATCTTAGTTGGGAACATTACAAATAAGAAACAGCATGTGGAGGTGTTTTATGATGAAAAAGAAGATGCTTTTATTCTCTGGTATTACAACAACGCTAGCCGCCGCTGCAACAGGTCTGTTCGGCTTCGCGCTTTCCAATAAATTAATGTATATCCAACAAAAAGACCCTGAATTTATACGGGAACGAGAAACGACCGCAAAGCGCTTTGATGAGGCTTGGTACAATAAAAACTTGAAATGTGAACTGAATATTGATTCTCCAAATGGCTATACAATTCGAGGCATTATGTTTCAGCCATTGCAAACAAATAACACTATCATCATTTGCCATGGTGTTACCGAAAATAAAATAAATTCCGTGAAATATGCTCGCCTTTTTGAAAGACTTGGCTATAATTCTGTTATATTTGACCACCGTCGCCATGGTGAATCTGGAGGCAAAACAACCAGCTATGGCTACTATGAGAAAAACGATCTTGATGCCGTGGTGAAAACAGTAAAAGCCATGATTGGAGAGGATGCTATACTTGGCATTCACGGTGAATCGATGGGTGCTGCAACCATGCTCCTCTATGCAGGAACAGTCGAGGATGGCGCTGATTTTTATATCTCAGATTGCGCGTTCTCCGACTTTTCTATGTTACTCAAACAAATTGCAAAAACTGAATTTAAATATGGCTCCATTATTCCTATTCGTTTTGCTGACTTTTTTGTTCGGCTTAGAGATGGTTACTCATTTAAAAGTGTAACACCTGCCGAAGCCGTCACACATATTGAAAAACCTGTGCTCTTTATCCATAGTATTCCCGATACATTTATTCCAGCTTCCATGTCACTTGATCTCTACAATAAAAAAACCGGTCCAAAAAAATTAAAACTTTTTGATACGGGGGCACATGCACAGTCCTTTAATGAAAATATGGATGAATATGAGGATTTAATTCATGATTTTTTAGACAATTTTATTTATCAAAAAATCAATCGGGATTCTTCTTCTTCCAATGTCATTCCATTCCATTTTTAGGGCAATGAAAAACCTTGCGTCATTTTACTCGCAAGGTTTTTATTTTATTTAATCTTCAAAAATAATATGCCATTCATCACGTTTCGCTAAAAACTCTTTCGCTAATGCTTGGGCCCCTTCTAAACTATGGCTAGCAGCCCAGCCACATTGCACTTCATTGCAGGCAGGCACTGCGGTTGCTTTTGTCACATCTGTAAATGTGTTCTCTAAAATAGCTAATAAATCCTCATAATCATTATGATTGATCAAGGACACATAGAAGCCTGTTTGACAACCCATTGGACTGAAATCAACAATATGATCAGAGTAATTACGGATAATGTCAGCAGATAAATGCTCTAAAGAATGTAATGCAGGCATTTCCATATGCTCCTTATTTGGCTGTTTAAAGCGAATATCGTATTTATATACTTCATCGCCATTTTTGCCCGTTTTCACACCTGCTAAACGAACATAAGGTGCCTTCACTTTTGTATGATCTAGATCAAAACTTTCTACATTTGTTTTTTCTTTTTGCAATATACACAACTCCCTTCCGTATAGTAACTCCATTATACATAGTTTCCCGATAGAGTTGTATGATTTTTAAGAATTATTTAAATACTATTAAAAATAAAAAAACAACTAGTTAAGCTTGAACTAGTTGCTCGGAACATTCCAAATTACTTCTGGAATTTATTCATTTGCGCCATCATTTGACGTACTTGCTTTTCAGACGGCGTACGACCCATTTGCGCCATCATCATACGAATCATTTGCTCATTAATAGGTGGGTTTTCTTTCAAATATTTCATCATAGCTTGACGAGCGAAATAGAAACCAAGTGCTGCGCCCGCTGCTAATGCGATAATTACGATAATAATCCAGCCCCATGTAGGCATACAACCAACCTCCTCCACTACAATATACCGAGAAAAACTCTCCACGCTCCATTATACACCAAATAATAGCGTGTTACTATATATTGTAGTGAATTTTCCTAGTGCATTGTATACTTCATCGGCTTTAACCACCCACACTCATTATCCTGTTTATTAAAAGCAATAAAACGTTCACTCATTTTAGCAAGCATTTGAAATAAATCTAAATCTAGCATTCGCGAACCTTCGCAATAAACACAAATTTTACGATCTACTAAATAAATAGCCATTTTACCTTTGATCGGATGTTCTAAAAACAAAGCATTACGAGCTCTTTCTAGGTGTGCATATTTGGAATCAAGTTGATGCTCTAACATGGCTGCAATCTCCTCAAAACGAACGGATTCACATATATATGCAAGCTCTTTTAAGGATTTCTCATTGGCATCTTCACAACCTTGCATCATCTCTAATAACTTACGCTCTCTGCCAAAAATAAACGTTAAATGCTCTTCTTTTATCTTATATATCGAATAGGTTCTCACCAGAAATCCTCCTTCGCTCAGTTTCTTTTTCATAAGTATAGCTCATTCAATCTTGTTTATTTGTCAAACGAAGGAGGGATCTCTCTTCTATTTTTGTCGAAAAAATTCTAGTTTCGGGTCTATAAATGACTTTATGACAAATGGTATTTTCAACCAAAAATAATTAATATTTTTCCAAAAACAAGAAAAAGTCTTATTAAACACGGCTAAAAACCTTCTATTTTGGCTGCTTAGATGGATCTCAGCCTCAAGACCTAGTTCAAAATCAATTTCGAGTCCGTTTTAGACAATCTTGTAAATAGGTAACATAAAGGTACAAACGAAAGGAGCTAAAACAAATGAAAAAATTTCTTTTATTAACTGGAGGCGTCATTGCAGCATGTGTTGCACTAGCGTTAATTGGACCACTGGCGGGGTTACTATTCTCTGGATTATTTGTAGCACTGGGCATGCACTTCTACATTGCTAGTAAGTCATCTTTCGGTAAAATTTTCTGGTTTACAGTTGGTCTAATCGGTGTCCTATCAGCAGTGTCTAACATTCCAGCAATGGTAGGACTTGCTGCCATCGCCATTATCTATGTTATCTATAAAAAATGGAATGGCGAAGATGTAAAAATCCCTACAATTGAAGGAAAAAAAGAAGAAGATCCGTTTACAAACTTTGAAAAAGAATGGTCAAATTTAACAAAATAAAAGGAGCGATTTTAAATGAACTTATTTCAACGTTTTAGATATACAGTAGAGGCAGACTTACACCAATTATTTGATAAGAAGGAACAAAAAAATCCGATTGCGATGTTAAATCAATACATTCGTGAAGCAGAAAAGCAAACAGAACAAACAGGCAAATTATTAGAGCGACAAGGGCAATTAAAAGAAAAGCTAGAACAAGAATATAAAGAAAACGCAGATTTACTAGCGAAACGTGAATCTCAATTAGCATTAGCAAAATCTAGCGGAGAGCAGGACTTAATTGATTTCGCTACGGATGAAGTAACAGCTTATTCAGCTCGTAACCTTACATTACAAGCTAGCATTGAAGCAAGTACTCGTGAATACTTCGAGCTCGAGCGTAAATTTGAAACAATGAAGCATAAAATTAAAGATATGAAAGTACGTCAATTACAGCTGATGGGGAAAGAAAATGTAACTCGCGCCCATCATCAAATGGATGGAATGATTGCCAAAAATAATAAAACAAACTTTGAAGATTTAGAAGCATATATCGATAAATTAGCTTATCAAATCGATAAAGACCATGAGCTTACAACTTTTGAGGCAAGACTGGCAGAATTAGAAAAAAAAGCAGTAGAAGAAAGCTCACCACTGCTAATTGAAAGTAAATAACATGGTATAATATAAACAGATAAGGGATGCCTCTATTTAGGAAGCATCCCATTTCTTTGAAGAAAAACAGTGTAGTTCCAAATCCTTAATATGTGATTTTACTTGCGATTAATACTGGAAAAGGAATTAACTAAGATGAAAATTAAAAAGTGGGTCCATCATATGATTAAAATCTGCCTTTTTGTTTTAATTTTTCTCCTCGTACTTTCAATCTGTTTATTGTGTTATCGTTCCATTGTTCAACAGCAGATAAAGCAACAAAGTACGGCCATTATTGAAAATGGTGGTATTAGTGAACTAAAAGAAATAACTGTCAATGGAGGTAAACAATTTATACTAGTAGAGGGGCAAGATAAAGAAAGACCATTTTGTTTATTCCTTCATGGTGGCCCTGGCTCCCCATTTCCATATGGGGTAAGTGCTAGAACGCTGTTTCCTGAGATTACAGAGAACTGCGTAGCTGTATTTTATGATCAACGGGGGTCTGGTAAAAGTTATAATAAAAACTTATCATTAAACACAATGAACTTAGCTCAATTCACAGAAGATGCTAATAGTATTGTGGATTTTATAAGAGTACATTACAAACAGGAAAAGATCTTTATCATTGGGCAATCTTTTGGAACAGTAATCGGAACACAATTAATAGCTAGATATCCCGAAAAGTTTCACGCTTATTTAGGCATTTCTCAATTAACGAATCCAACAAAGGGACAGGAACTTGGTTATGAGTGGCTAAAGAACGAAGCCCAAGCAATTGACGATGAGAAAACTCTTAGAATTTTGGAGAGTTTTGATAAAAAACCCTATCTTGAAGAAGATGAAGACCAGTTTAGTAAACTTATCAATCAATATAAAGGAATGAATTATTCTGATGATACCATAGAAAAGGTGAACCTTTTTAATTTAATCAAAGGGGCTTTCACTTCACCTGACTATTCTTTACAAGATATTTATCATGCATTTATTTCTGGTCCCCAATTTAGTCTTATCGAAAGCAAGGAATTAAAAAAAGAAATTATCCTTACTAATTTTTTTGAAACTGTTAAAACTATAGAAATCCCTGTTTATCTTATTCATGGAATATATGATAAACAGGCAAATTATGAATTATCTAAACAATATTACGAGATTTTAGATGCACCAAATGGCAAGGAGTTTATCACATTACAACACTCTGCTCACTATCCAAACAAACTTGATGTCACACTAATAAATGACACATTGAAAAAAATGCTTGAAAGGTATTAAAGCATGTAGAGAAGTTCAGCTTCTCACATCAATTTCTAGAAGGAAGGGTGACCCTCATGCAAAATTTCACAACAAATAAGCTCACATTTTGGGTTCTTTGCTTCTTTTTACTCGTCTTTGTGGAGCTAACTATATTTAATAATGGTGGTGCCTTCTGTTTATTGATTGGGGCTGTACTTCTTTATTTGAGTTTTTCCAAAAAAGTTCGATTTTTTAAATGGACAGGAATTTTCTTTATTGCCATTGCTTTGTTCACGATGTGGAGCTTACGTTTATTTATCGTCATCATGCTCTTATATATGCTCTATCAATACTTGCAAAGAGAAAACGAGCCAAAAGTAGTTGGTGCAGAGCTATTTGAAAAGCTTCCTGCAATTAAAAATGACCTAATTGGCACAATGCCAGCGCCTATAGAAGCTTATAAATGGCAAGATGTACAAATTCAGCGCCTTGCAGGAGATATTACCATTGATACAACGCAAACGATTTTACCAGCTGGCACTAGTCTTATTACAATTCGACAAGGTATCGGTAAAGTTCAAATCTATGTTCCTTATGAAATTCCATTCCGTTTACAGTATACGACGTTATTTGGTGAGCTCTCCTGCTTACACGTAGGGCCGCAACGTATAGTAAATGAAAGTATTACTTTCTCAGACGGCAACCCTGAGGATGCTAAACGTGTACTGATTATTCATGTCGCAACCTGGCTTGGAGATTTGGAGGTGCTACGAAAATGATAGCATTTATCTCAAGATTATTTACATTATTTTTTATTTTAATGAGTGCTGTTTTCGGTCTTCTTGTTGCACTATGGGGCAATCCTGATGAAAAAACATGGGAGCCCTTATGGCAGCAGAATTACGATAATATCCCTCTAGGTGGCATCATCATAGTTAGCCTGTTTATACTTAGCTTCCTGTTTGCTAGCTGGATCAGTATGACTGCAAGGGCACGAGAAGCGCAGGCAACACGAATAGTGAAACAACTGATCGAGCCTGATTTTGTTTTTCCTAAAAAACAAGCTCTTCCGAAATCGTTAAAAAAAGCACTTGTCCAAACGAGTGAATTAATTGATACGCAACGTAAAAGTTTACAGCGTTTGTCCAATGAACGGGCTGAGGCCAATGATAAAATTATTCAGGAGCGTATTATTGCTGAACGCCAACGACTAGCTAGAGAACTCCATGATTCTGTGTCACAACAACTATTTGCTGCCTCTATGTTACTATCTGCATTAACTGAAAATGACGAACATGCTACTAGCTTAAAACAGGTGGAGAAAATCGTTCAGCAGGCACAGCTAGAAATGCGTGCATTACTGCTACACTTACGGCCTGTTGCTTTACACAATAAAACATTGGCACAAGGCTTAGAGGAATTGATTATTGAACTTCAGCAAAAAGTTTATTTCCATATAGAATATGAATTAGAAGAAATGGCCTTAACTAAAGCAGAGGAAGATCATTTATTTCGTATTGCACAAGAGGCACTCTCCAATACGCTGCGTCATGCCAAAGCAAGTGAGGTGGAATTACTTCTTGTGGCACGAGACGACTTAGCTATTTTACGAATTCAAGATAATGGTTTAGGCTTTGATGTGGAGGAAGATAAATCCACATCATACGGTTTACAAAACATAGCTGAACGAGCAGTTGAAATTGGCTGCACCTATAAAATTGTATCAGTGCCTGGTGAAGGAACAATTGTAGAGGTTAAAATTCCTTTACAAAAAGAGGAGGTCAATGTCGATGATACAAGTGCTCATAGTGGATGATCATGAAATGGTACGGATTGGTGTGTCAGCCTACCTTTCAGCACAGCCGGATATTACGGTTGTAGGTGAGGCTGAGAACGGTAAAGAGGCTGTGGAACGTGCCCTATCGCTAAGGCCTGATATTATTTTAATGGATAATGTGATGCCTGTTATGACAGGAGCAGAGGCAACAGTGGAAATATTAGCAGCATGGCCTGAGGCCAAAATCATGATGGTGACTAGTTTTTTAGATGATGATAAAGTATATCCTGCCTTAGAGGCTGGCGCGGTAAGCTATATTTTAAAAACATCTAATGCCAAACAAATTGCAGATGCTATTCGAAAAACGATGGGTGGCGAAACGGTATTAGAGCCAGAGGTCACTTCCAAAATGATGCACCGCATGCGCCACGGCAATAGTACGCCACTATACGAACAATTGACTGAACGTGAAATGGAAGTATTATTGCTAATGGCCCAGGGTAAAGCCAATCAGGAAATCGCTGATGAGCTATATATTGCCTTGAAAACGGTAAAAACACATGTTAGTAATATTTTAGCAAAGCTAGAAGTTCAAGATCGTACTCAAGCCGTCGTCTACGCCTTCCAAAACGGACTTGCTAAATAATCCTACATAAAAAAACTGCATGCTGACATGCAGTTTTTCGTGTTTTTAGAGGTATTTTAGGAGATCATTTACATGGTCCGCAATATATGTAGGCTCTTCATTTTTTAATTCTTCTAGCGACCCAAAACCATATGTCACACCGATGGCATCGATTTGATTTTCACGAGCCCCTATCAAATCATATTTTCGATCCCCAATCATAATAAATTGCTCTTTTGGATAGGAATCAAGTTGTTGAAGTACCTCTGCAATAATCTCACCTTTGGCAGAACGTGAACCATCTAAGTGACTTCCTACGACAAGATCGAAATAGGACTCTAGCTGAAAATACTTTATGATTTGTTCCGCAAAGACAGTTGGTTTTGAGGTGGCAATAGTTAGTATATATCCTTGTTGCTTTAAATGAGCTAACAAAGCTGGAATATCTTCATATAGTTTATTTTCAAACATTCCCCTTTCCGTAAATCGTTCTCGGTAATCTCTAATTGCTTGCGTTATTTGTGTATCATTGAATCCATAGATTTCTTGAAAAGATACTTGTAATGGTGGTCCAATGAATGGTTCCAGTTCATCCAAATCATTCACCATGACGCCCGCCTTCTGTAAAGCATGTTGCACTGATTTAGTGATTCCTATTTTGGGATCAGATAATGTTCCATCTAGGTCAAATAACACAACTTTATAGTTCTTCATTCGCTCACCCTTTTTATGGAGTTTTCACATACTGTGTTTGCTGCTAAAAAAAGTACCACAACACTCAGTTGATGTTTAAATCGCTGAGTATTGTGGTATTTGTTGTAAATTATAGTGCTTTCACTTTTGCTACTACGTTTTCAACAGTGAAGCCGTATTTTTCCATTACTAATTCACCCGGAGCAGATGCACCGAACTTATCAATTGCTAGAACATCGCCTTCAAAGCCAGTATATTTATGCCAACCGAATGATGCCCCCATTTCAATTGCAAGACGTTTTGTAACAGCTTTTGGTAGAACAGATTCTTTGTAAGCTGCGTCTTGTTTTTCGAAGCGATCCATAGATGGCATAGAAACAACTGCTACATCTATACCGTCTGCTTTTAATGCTTTTTGTGCTTCGACAGCAAGCGAAACCTCAGAGCCTGTTGCAATTAAAATAGCATCTGCCACTTCTTTTGCAGCTGGAGACACTGTGTAAGCACCCTTTGCTACGCCCTCACGTACTGTTTCAATAGAAGCGTCAAGAACAGGTAAGTTTTGACGAGATAATACAAGAACAGTTGGTGTTTTTTCTGCTGCTACTGCAAGCTCCCACGCAACTGCTGATTCATTTGCATCCGCAGGGCGAATAACAGATAGGTTTGGCATTGCACGTAATGATGCAAGGTGTTCGATTGGTTCATGTGTTGGACCATCTTCCCCTACTGCAATCGAATCATGTGTGAATACATATGTTACAGGAAGACCCATTAATGCAGATAGACGAATTGCAGGACGAACGTAATCAGAGAATACGAAGAATGTACCACCGAATACATTTAAACCACCGTGAAGAGCCATTCCGTTCATAGCAGCACCCATTGCAAATTCACGAACACCGAACCAGATGTTACGTCCAGCATAGTCGTCTGCTGAGAAATCTCCTGCACCCTTCATCGTTGTTTTATTGGAGCCAGCAAGGTCAGCTGAACCACCAAAGAATGAAGGTGTTTTCTTCGCAATAGCATTAATTGCATCGCCTGAAGAAGAACGAGTTGCTACAGATTTACCAGCTTCATATACAGGTAACTCAGAAGCAAAGTCTTCTGGTAATTCACCATTCATCGCTTTCTCGAATTGAGCTGCTAACGCTGGGAATTCTTCTTTGTATGCAGCAAATTTTGCATTCCAAGCTTCCTCTGGTTGTGCGCCTTGTACTTCAGCAGCCGCATTAAATGTATCGTAAACTTCTGCAGGAATTTGGAATGGTTCATGTGCCCACTCATAGGCAGCTTTCGTTAAGACAACTTCATCTGTACCAAGTGGTGCACCGTGAGAATCTGCTTTACCAGATTTATTTGGAGAACCAAAACCAATCACTGTTTTCACTTCAATTAATGTTGGCTTGCCAGTAGATTTTTTGGCTTCTTCAATGGCTGCATTAATAGCATCTACATCTGTACCATCTGCCACTTTTAAATAATTCCAACCATAAGATTCAAAGCGTTTTTGAACGTTTTCTGAAAATGACTTTTCTAAGTCACCATCTAAAGAAATATCATTAGAATCGTAAAGCACGATTAATTTTTCAAGTTTTAAGTGACCAGCTAATGAAATCGCCTCTGCTGCTACGCCTTCCATTAAGTCACCATCGCCACATAACGCAAATGTGTAGTGGTCAACAATGTCATGACCTGGTTTATTGTAAGTAGCCGCTAAATGGCGCTCAGCCATTGCCATACCAACAGTCATAGCGATTCCTTGCCCAAGAGGACCAGTTGTTGCCTCTACCCCTACTGTATGACCATATTCAGGATGTCCTGGTGTTAATGAATCCCATTGGCGGAAGTTTTGAATTTCTTCCATTGGTAAACCATAGCCTCCAAGGTGAAGTAAGCTGTATAAAAGCATTGAGCCATGACCTGCTGATAGTACAAAACGATCACGGTTAAACCATTTTGGATTTGCTGGATTATGGCGTAATTGTTTTGTCCAAAGCGTATAAGCCATTGGCGCTGCTCCCATTGGTAAACCTGGGTGACCAGAATTTGCTTTTTCAATAGCATCGATTGACAAAGTTCGGATAGCATTAATTGCTAAAAGATCCGCGTGTTGAGTCATTATATTGTGACATCCTTTCTCGTCCTATATATTGTTCTTTTACAGTTTAGTCAACATTGCTTTAGAAAACAATGCTTTTTGTTATACTATTTGCGTTTTCATACATACTTTATTGAATTGTGTCACATTAATTTAGAAATTTATTTTTTTGTGCTTGTTTTACCTTCTCAGGAGTTACATCATTTCCTTCTGCATCGACCACTTTAACGTTTTCAATCGTATCTCGCATCGTTGCTCTAAACGTATCTAAATACTCCTTGCGAAGCGCTGTGCGCTCCTTTGCTTCTTCCTCTGTTAATTGTCCGCTTTTCGCTTTAGCAGATAATTCATTAATTCGGTTAATTTTTTCCTTTGATAACATGGTTACACACCTTTCAGTACCTAGCTTAATGACCTCAGTATGCAAAGTATAGCATGGTTTCCCTTAAAATGCAGTTATACCAACCCTTAAAAACACTTCTTAGCCATTATTTACATGACTTCCAGAAGTTAGAGGTGTATAACTAATAATAAAAGGAAAAATTTGATAGATAATAGGAGGAGCTATCATGAACATCACAACACCTAGACTACTTATTCGAACATTTGAAGCCCAAGATTGGCAGGCTGTTTATAGCTATATGTCCGACAAAACGGTCATGCACTATATGCCAGAGGGTGTGTTGAATGAAGATCAGGTTCAAAATTTCGTAACAGAGAATAGCAACGAGCAAGCAAAACATTTCGCCATTGTTTTACGTGAACAACAGCGAGTCATTGGTCATCTTGTTTTCCACAAATACTTTGGCGACCATACGTATGAAATTGGATGGGTTATGAATCCTGCCTATCATAATCATGGCTATGCTTCTGAAGCTGCTCAGGCCCTATTAGATCACGGCTTTAATAAAATGAAACTTCATCGAATTATTGCCACATGCCAGCCAGAAAATATCGCTTCTTACCGAGTAATGGAAAAAATAGGAATGCGCCAAGAAGGATTTTTCAAAAAATGCATTCCTCATGGAGAGACTTGGTGGGATGAATACTATTACGCTATTTTAGAGGAAGAATGGAACAATCTAAAGGTAAGAGGTGTATGAAATGAAGAAAACTGCGGTGTTATTATACCCACAATTTAGTGAATATGAATTGAGTGTTGCTTTGTCCATATTAATGCAAGGCGGTAAACCCATCATCACACTTGGATCGAATACCAAACCTATCAGAGGAGAATCTGGTTTAAATTGTATAGCCGATTTATCCGTGAATGAGGTAGAGCTTGACGATATTGATAGTCTACTATTACCAGGCTGTATGGATATTTCTACATTACAACTTGAAGAGAGCTTACTAGACTTCATTCGTCTTCTATCTGCAAAAGGAGGAATGATTGCAAGTATTTCTAGCTCCCCTTACCTATTAGCAAAAGCAGGGGTCTTAAAGAACAAAAAATATACAGTAGGACTACCTTTAGATGGCATGGAGCAGTTAGGATGCTTTGAACTTCATAACTATTCAGATGAACTAGTGGTACAAGATGGAAATATCATTACAGCAAGAGGAAGAGGTTTTATTCCTTTCGGTATTTGTTTCGGGCATGCGTTAAAGCTAAATTTTGATGAAAATTGGTATTAAGTGATGATTTAAAACCCAAATGTCCAATTAATCGGGCATTTCATGTTGTTGAAAAAAGATGATGTCATTAGTAGAATGAGAACTTTTAACAAGGCTGTGGGGTGATTTCCGTTCCGTCAGCGTCCTTTCTAGGGTCTCATCTGTGACGCTAAATCCCCTAGGAGTGACGCTGGCTCCACTCCAATCAACCCTTCTGCAAAAGTGTCTTTACTTTTTTCATACTAGCATAGGAATCAAATAGTCTAATATCTGTTTTCTTAGGGAAATGGATATAAATGTCTAATACTTTGGACAAAATGGAGGGATAATTCTGAAGAACATCATCAAAATTTTAAGAAGAAAATTAGGCATAACACAAGCGGCACTTGCAAAAGAATGTGGAGTTGTGAGACAGACGATTAATAATATTGAAAATGATAAATATGATCCGACCCTTGAATTAGCTTTTAAGATTGCTAAGGTTCTTAATAGCCGTATTGATGAGGTGTTTATCTATGACTAAATTTCACCCAGATTATATGATTACAATGAAGGATTTTGTGAAAGAACACTCGGCGATTTTAAGAAAACAAACTCAAGAAGTGTCGATACCAGTGACCAATGAAGACCGAAATACCCTCCTAGCCATGCTGCAATATCTGAAAAATAGCCAAAATCAAACGCTAGCAAAAAAATATAAGCTTCGGCCTGGAAGTGGACTTTCTGCTAATCAAATTGGCGTAGATAAACGAATGTTTGCTGTACTCTTTGATGACCAAGAAATGATGCTGATTAACCCTAAAATAATAAGTCATTCCCTTAATATGATTTATCTACCGGAAGGAGAAGGCTGTCTATCTGTAAATCGACCTGTCCCTGGTTTTGTACCGAGATATGAGAGAATTAAAGTCAAAGCTTACGACATCGATGGACTTGAAATCATTGTACAGTTACAGGGCTACGGGGCCATCGTTGTACAGCATGAAATCGATCATTTGAATGGCATCATGTTTTATGACCGAATAAATAAAGAGCACCCTTTCCAACTGCCAAATCATGTTATCATCGAAAGCTTTTCTTCCCTTCAGTAGTTTTTTACAAAAAAAATTAGCAGGAATATTATTTTCCTGCTAATCTTTCTTGGTGCTCTTGGAAACGACGATGTACTGTCGCCTTACTTACCTCAAAGCCTAACCCTCTAAGCGTTATAGAAATTTCTTCAAAGGTAAATCCACGTTTGCGTAGCTTCACAATTTCGTCTACAGGTAGATCTTTTCGCTCCTGCCCCTGCGGATTACCTCGATTCGATAAATTATTTTCTGGACGATAACCGTTTTCTACAGCACGTCGCATACCTCGTCGAATTTTAGCATTATGGATTCTACGTTGATATTCCTCTACAATCGCTAAAATCTCAAGCAGCATCGTATCCATTTCATTTAATTGGACTGGGCCTGCATCACGCATAGAAAAAACATCAGTTGCTGACTTTTGTAATAAATGTAATACAGCCATCCTTGCATTGCCTCGTCCTAAACGAGTTTCATCTTGGACAAAAAGAGCATTAATGTTCTTATCTTTTATAAAATCAAGCATTTCTAGCAAGCCTTCACGTTCTACATCATAACCACTATGTTGATCTTTAAACACGCCCTTCACCGCATAGCCTTGCTCTTTAGCATAGCGCAGCAACTCTTCCTGCTGGCGCTCTAATGAGGAGCTTTGTGTTTCTTTTTCAGTACTTACGCGACAATAGACAACAGCCGATAGTTGATTATTTATCATTGTTCATTTCTCGCAATTTCGATAGTATTGATGGGACTGGCTTGATCACTCACTACAGGAATAACTAGAGATTTTCCCGCTACAATTTTAATATCTGCTAGTTCATTTTCAGTTTTTACAAGCTTTATCCAATCATCAGTACTCATTTTACCACGATATTGCTCGGCTAACGACCACAAGCTATCCCCATGTTCGATTTGAATTTCTGCGTAACTAACTTTTCCTGGATCAGTAATGTAAAGGTATGCTGCAAATAATAAACAAGCTCCTATTAAAATTGAGATATGTGTGTTTTTCTTAAACCATGTCATAATCATTACCCCTTTTTAAGAATGTTTGTTCGGAATGTATGTTCCCATAATAAAGCGAACAAACGTTTTTGTCAAACACTTTTCGAACCTATGTTTGCATACATGTTCGCATTCTGTTATACTATCAAATAAGAAGAATGATTTTAGAAAAAAGAGGTGAGCACTCATGAAAAAAGTTTCGAAAAGACAAGAGGACATTTTAGCTTTCATTAAGGAAGAGGTACGAGCTAAAGGATATCCGCCATCAGTACGTGAAATTGGTGAAGCAGTTGGACTTGCTTCCAGTTCAACTGTTCATGGACATTTAGCTCGATTAGAACAAAAAGGCTTTATTCGTCGAGATCCAACAAAGCCACGCGCAATTGAAATTTTAGAGCCTGAAGAATCCATTCAAAAACAACAGGTGATCCATGTCCCACTTGTCGGGAAAGTTACAGCTGGTTCTCCAATTACAGCAATTGAAAATATTGAAGAATACTTCCCATTACCCGATACGTATGGCACAAGTGAAGATCAATTGTTCATGCTAGAAATCATGGGGGAATCAATGATTGAAGCTGGGATTTTAGATGGAGATTTAGTCATTGTAAAACAAAAGGCAACAGCTAATAATGGGGATATTGTTGTAGCTATGACAGCTGAGGATGAAGCAACTGTAAAACGTTTCTTTAAAGAGAAAAACCATTTCCGTTTACAGCCTGAAAATTCTTCTATGGAACCAATTATTGTCGATCAAGTTTCTATTTTAGGACAAGTTGTAGGTCTTTATAGACGTGTACATTAACGATTAAAGCAGATTTTGAGGATTATGTTCCTTCTAAGAGCATGTATCCTCTTTTTTACGCAAAAAAAGAATCCACATACGATTGGATTCTTTGTACAATGCCTCTTCTAAGCTTCCTTCTTAAATTTTATGCTCGCTTCAATAAAGGCTGAAAATAGCTTTTGAGCACTCTCATCTCCTGCTATGGCTAGTTCCTCAGGATGCCACTGAACAGCTAAGCAAAATGGCATCTCCTCATGAACTACCGCTTCGATAATACCGTCGTTAGATTTTGCCGCTACTTTTAATTTTTCTGCTAAAACATTCACCGCTTGATGATGAAATGAATTCACTGCTATTTTCTCTTGTTCAACGATAGTAGCTAATAGATTGTCAGCAATAACCTGTACAGAATGGGTAGCTACAGCTCGACCTGATTGCTGCATATGTTGGAGTAACTTGGTACTAAAGTGATCACTATCAATATCCTGATATAAGGTACCACCTAATGCAACATTTAGTATTTGAATTCCTCGACAGATCCCGAAAATAGGCATCTTACGTTGGAATGCGGCTTCAATCAATGCTAACTCAATCGTATCTCGCGCTGGATGAATTTTTCCAAGCTTTAATGAAGGCTCAGCCCCGAATAGAAATGGATGCACATCATGACCACCAGATAATAATAAACCGTCTGTAAGGGCTAAAATCTGGGCTGCCTCTTCTTCTACTCCAATTGGAATAATCAGTGGAATTCCACCTGCTTCAATGATACTTTTGCTGTAAGCAACATTTAATCGAGAGGATAAATCATCCTCTACAAAGGCTGTAATACCAATAATCGGTTTCACTTGCTTCCCTCCACATTCTTGAAAATTGCACAATTACCAAAAGCCTAGATACCAATGAATTAATACATCGCCATAGAAATAAACAATAACTGCGGCCAATGCAATAGATGGCCCAAACGGAATGGGTGTTTTTCTCCCCTGTTTGTTTTTCGATAACATGGTAATCCCGACAATCATACCAATAACTGCAGCTAAAAATAGCGTTAACAGTGTATCAATCGTACCCAGAACGAGACCAATTAAAAAGAATAATTTAATATCGCCTCCACCCATGCCACCGTTTGATAGCACAGCAATGATATATAATATGCCAAAACCAACCACAGCACCCACAAGAGAGTCCCACCACGGTGTTAATGGTGACAGCACTCGTCCAATAGCTAGCAAAGGTAAAAAGAATACTAACACCTTATCTGGAATTAGCATATAGGCT
Source organism: Lysinibacillus sp. GW823-FHT02G10 (assembly GCF_058797135.1). Taxonomy (NCBI): domain Bacteria; kingdom Bacillati; phylum Bacillota; class Bacilli; order Caryophanales; family Bacillaceae; genus Lysinibacillus; species Lysinibacillus sp. GW823-FHT02G10. The sequence goes on along the minus strand of NZ_JBXAJI010000001.1, from coordinate 210,231 downwards.
AAATCTGATACAACGATAATAATTAATAAAGAGATAAAAAAGAGTGCTACTATCAATTCTATGCCCCAGCCTAGCTGCCAATAAGCAAAGGCAAATAATACACCTGTCATTAATTCTATGACTGGGTAAACCCAAGAAATTTTATTGCCACAACCCCGACATTTTCCTCCTAACAATACATAAGACAAAACTGGTACTAAATCAAGCGCCGTCAGTCGTCTCTGACATTTTGGACAATGTGAAGGAGGATGTACAATCGACTCCTTCTGTGGTACACGTAAGCCAACTACATTATAAAAAGAGCCAAAGACAAGTCCAAATAAAAAAATAAAGATCGTATAAGCCATTTCCAATTTTATGTCCTCCTAAACCAATAGGCGCCCATACAAATGAAGTATGGTGCGCCTATCAATAAAGTTATTGTTGTTCTTCGTAATAGAACGTCGTCACTTGCACTGTTGCCTTTAACGTAAGATCTGCATCTTTCTCAAGCTGTGCCTGCTCTCCAGGCAATTTAAATTCAATCTTATCGGTTTTCATGATACGCTCTAATTGTTCAACCTCCTGTAAAAAGCTTTCAAGAGAATTAAAATCAAGCGCACCCACCTCTAATATAAAAGTAACAAGCTTTAAATTAGTTGGTAAAGAGTCCTTCGAAAGAGATGCAATCGGTGTAGTAGTCTCCTTGTTCTCCTGATCACCATTGACCTCTGCTTCAGCCTGCTCCAACATATTAAGATCATTCGATTCATCTGAAGGTGTCACAGTGCCGTCCTCACCTTGAACAGTTAAAGACAGTACACGAGTTCCTGTCACCTCTTCAATCTCAGCTAAATCAAGAATAATCTTTTCAACGGCTCTTGTTACAGGTAGCTTTTGTCTTAAGGCTAATATATTGATAGTAGGCTGTCCCTGCTCTTTGTCTAATTGTGCTAGTTGTTCTTTGACACTAGCTAATTCTTGCTGCACCTGCAATACATTACTCTCTTTTTCATTCACTTCATCCAATTTTGGTGAAAGCAAATAATAATACAGCGCAAATAAAATAGCAGCTATCAGCGCCAGTAACAAGATCATAGACGAATTTTTACTACTCGTTAATTTATTCATGAGCGTCGTCCTCCAGCTAAATACATAAAATCGATTGTCGCTGTAATGGACACTGAATATCGCGGTACTTCTTTAAATTTTTGTTGGGGTGTTAACACCCTTTGTTCACCTAGCTCTATTTCAAAGTTTGAGACAGTGTTAATTTGAGCATCTGTAAAATAGCTACTCATTAAAAGTCGCTCAACATATTTCGATATATCTGTCATCGTTTCAAAATCCACTTCAATATTCACCGAGTTCTCTCCGAAAACATAGCTACGTAAATAGGATTGAGTTGGTAATAAAGTTTTTGTTTCATCAATTAACGGTGTTACAGGATAAGAAACGCTTTGTATAAAAGTTACTGACTCTTCCAACGAACCCTGATCGACATTTTGTCGTGCGTCTAGCTCTTGCTGCAATTGATCAAGCTGTGTTGTTAATGCCTGTTCCTCTGCAGTCAATCGTGACAATTCACTTTTGGATGTAAAAAATAAAAAAAGTAAATACGCTACAATAAGTCCCACAATGACAATCACCAAGCTATAAAAAAGCTTGGGAGAAGTTGTTCTTTTTTCAAGTTGTGGTAAGAGGTTTATATCTGGAACCATTAACGAACCTCCTTCAAAGCTAAGCCAAGCAACGTTGAAAATTCTCGCTTAAAGCGCGGAAACGATTTCTCAATTTTTTTCCCATCGACAACCCTTAGTGGTGGTTCTAAATTAGAAGCGAGTAAGTTCCCAATTGATTTCAATAGTGGGTTATCGCCAAGCATGATAATTTCATCCACTGTTTTTTCACCTTTATGTAAAGAAAACTTAAAGAAATTCATCATCCGATCAATCTCTAGAACCTGATCCATTACGACCATTTGATAATTCTCTGATTCGCCATTATAAATAAATTGATAGCTAAACTCATTCTCTTTCTTCCCCAGCCATTGCGTCATATCTACTTCAATGGTTTGATAGCGCAAAAACTCCACTTGGCCATTGGAAAAAATACTGATAGAGAGTTCATTAATCGACCATTCTGCAATTAAATATGTTTTATTAGGCATTAATAAGGACATGTGCTCTAATAAGCGTATATTACAAAGCGCACGAATATCGGCAGCTTCGGGTTCTAATGAAACATCTAACAGCATCCCTACCAGTTTCGTAATCTCTTCAGAAGGCGCAGCAAATAAGATAGCCTTGCCATCCTCGGCATCTGCATCATACACATCAATTAAAGGATCTTGAAATGGTAAATGAATAGAATGTCCCAATTCCATTTCAGCATATCCTCTTAATTCCTGAGGCTTTACATCTTTAGGGTGCTCAAAGTTTTTTAATAGAACCGTCGTATCAGGGACAAACATACGAACAGCCTGTTTTTTCCCTGTCCATTTCATTACTTGCTCTTTAATCACCTCAAAAAGAGCTACCTCATCGATTATAGTTCCATTTTCAACGATTCCAGCTGCTAAAGGGTATTCATAGCCCTGCCACTGATTAGGCTCTGGTCCTTTCGCCACAATCGCACGTAGCACATAATCCTTCAGTTCAATCGAAACATGCGACTTTCTTTTTCTCTTAAACATGTGAAAAGACCTCCTTATCCTATTCAGTATAATCGATTTTTTCTATTAGTCATCCATTTCCCAGCCAGAAACGCAAATTTTCTTGCGCTTCTGAGTGGGTTGGGAGGACTGATTATTACTCTTCAGGTTTATTTTCTTCTGTAGGCTTTACTTCAGCTTTTGTTAATAATTTATTTAGTTCTTTTTCCGTTATTTGTGTCCCCTTGATTTGGAACTCACTTGTTTTAAGTTCCCCGAATCTATCATAAGTTATTTTCCAATCCTTACCGTCATATTCAGCTGCTGAATCTTTCAAATCAATTCCGTCTACAAATGGTGCTAATGCTTTTGCATCACATTTACCATCTTTACAAGCCCCATCAATATAAGCAATCTTAGCCCCCGCTAGAATATTTGATGCTTCTGCTAAAATTGCACGGTCCTTCGACTTATTAATAATATTACCAATTGCAGGTACAGCGATTGCTGCAATAATTGCTAGAATAACAATTACAGCTAATAGTTCAACTAATGTTAAACCTTTCTCATTTTTCAATAGTTTTTTATTTTTCCACTTTTTTAACATTTTGAAATCCTCCTTAATAGTTTTATATGAAGTGTGTGTACACGCGCTTCTGAACATTATGGCGAAGCTGCACAATCTCGCCCAATACATTTGCCACCGGTTCCCTTGCTGCCTTTACGAATATCGTCTGCAATATGCTGTAAGGTGGCATTATCAAAATTTATATATTTTCCATTGCTGTAATAAATCGCATGCGCATTGAAGTAGTAGGTGCCCTCGATAAATTGGACATTGGCACTCTGACCTTCTTTATCTGCCTCTAATATTTTGCCAACACTGTCTAAATAACCGCCAGATACTAATTTTTCCACTTCGACGATTTGCCATTGATCAGCGGTTGGATGCTCCATAAAATAAAACTGCGCGGCATGAATAACATTAATGGCATCTGCTTTTAATGCCTTATAACGTGAATTATCAATGACATTACTTATAGCTGGAATTGCAATGGCAGCAACGATAGCTAGAATAACAATGACTGCCAATAACTCGACTAATGTCAAGCCCTTTTCGTTCTTTACCCTAATTTCCATGTCCAGTCTCTCCTTTAATACTTAACCATGAAGATACCTACTTGCCGCTTCCTTTTGTTAGCAAATCTAAGTAGATATTTCCCATTAAGCGGAACAAAAGGGCATCCATATCAATATTGTAAACATTACATATTTTCATATAGTTGGAACATTGGTAAGAATATAGCCGCAACGATGACTCCTACAACTAGAGCCAGTACTACAATCATTAAAGGCTCAATGAGTGACTTCATGGTATCGACAGCACGGTTTACTTCCTCTTCATAAAAATCAGCGATCTTTTCGAGCATGTAATCCAAGGACCCTGTTTTCTCGCCAATTGATGTCATTTGTGTTACAAGCGGTGGAAATAGCCAGCTTTTTTCAAGTGGCTCCGATAATGTGCCACCCTTTTCTAAATTATCGCGCGCTTCAAGTACTACTTTCCCCATTACCGGATTACCACCAACCTTTTCGACTATTGTTAAGGCTTGTAAGATTGGTACGGAGCTGCTAAAGAGTGTTGACAAGGTTCTTGTCATTCTTGCGATAATATCCTTTTGCAAAAGCTGTCCAAAGATTGGCATACGCAGTAAAAATACATTGACGGCATAATGAAACTCTTTATTATTTTTATAGAAATAGTGAAGGCCCACTACTAATATCAATAGCCCTAAAATCACAAGGTACCAAAACTGAATGAGCCAATCACTAATACCCACTACAATGACCGTTATTAACGGCATTTCCAAATTCATTTCTTTAAATGCATCCATAAAGGTTGGCACAATAAACACCATTAAAAACATACCAACCACTAGTGTTAGAAGCGATAAAATCGCTGGATAGGTCATGGCAGATTGAATTTTTTTCTTAATGTTGTATTGCTTCTCTAGTGTGCTTGCAAGACGATCTAATGTATCGTCGACGTTCCCTGTAGCCTCACCAGCACGCATCATATTGACAAATAGCAATGGGAACACTTTTGGGTGTTTGCCTGCTGCATCTGAAAATGCCATACCATTTCGAATATCCTCTTCAACCTGCATCAATGCTCGCTTTAGTGGTTTACTCCGTGTTTGCTCACCCAAAATATGGGTCGCTTCAACCACAGGAACGCCAGCACGAATTAATGTCGCATATTGTCGACAATAAATAACAAATTCCTGGTGCTTTACTTTTGTCCCAAAAGCAATATCTTTATGTAAAATGCTATTTGACTCCTGAAGTTCTCGTGCATTAATTCCTTGTGCTCGAAGCTTTTCCATGGCTACCTTTTTATTCGGTGCCTCGATAATGCCCTTTTTAGGTGCTCCTGTTTTGGTCCGACCACTATAACGAAATATCGTCAACTATAATCACCAGCGTTCATATATGGTCTTGCATCCTCTAGTGAAATCTTACCTGTGGTAATTAGGTGTTGCATGGAATATTCCAATGTGTGCATACCCAATGCTTTACTTGTCTGCATCACACTTGGAATTTGGTGAATTTTTTCGTTACGAATTAAATTTGAAATAGCAGGTGCCTGTACTAAAATTTCTGTCGCAGCAATACGCCCTTTTACATCCTTACGTACAAATAAACGCTGAGAAACAATACCTTGTAGTACATTCGCAAGCTGCACACGAATTTGACTCTGCTGATGCGGTGGAAATACATCGATAATACGGTCGATCGTCGTTGGTGCACTACTTGTATGCAGTGTAGCCATAACTAAATGCCCTGTTTCAGCAGCCGTAATAGCCGTTGAAATGGTTTCATAATCTCGCATCTCCCCAACTAAAATAATATCTGGGTCTTGACGTAATGATGCACGTAAACCATTGGCAAAGCTCATTGTATCGACACCAATCTCACGTTGATTGATGACAGACTTCTTATGTGTATGCAAATATTCAATTGGATCCTCTAACGTAATAATATGTTTAGATCTTGTTTCATTGATGTGATCTATCATTGCTGCCAAGGTAGTTGATTTCCCTGAGCCTGTTGGGCCAGTTACTAATATTAAGCCTTGTGGTTTTTCCGCAAGCTTATATAACACCTGTGGCATATTGAGTGCTTCAATAGAAGGAATTTTAGCCTCAATTAAACGAGCTGCAATCGTCACTTCATTTCGCTGATGGTATGCATTGACACGGAATCGACATTTCCCAGGCAATGAAAAGTTAAAGTCCGTTTCTCCCTTATCCTCAAATTCCTGTTGTTTATGGACAGGAAGAATGACCTTTACCATTGCCTTCAAATCCTCTGTTTCAAGTGGGATTATGCCATAATGCTCTAGTTGCCCATGGATACGATATACTGGTGGAATACCTTTTGTTAAATGAAGATCAGATGCTTTTTCTTCAAATGCACGTGTTAATAATTCAACGATTGAATATGCTGTCATTTTTTTCACCCCTAGTCTGCACTTGCAACACGTAATATTTCTGAAGTGGTTGTTTGGCCTGCTACAACCTTTTGTAATCCATCCACTAATAGGGTATGGTAGCCTTTTTCTTTCATATAATCACGGAGGACGCGATCACCAACACGATTTAAAATCATATCCTTTATTTGGCGATCAACAGGGAGGATTTCATGAATCGCCATACGTCCTCTGTAGCCTGTTTGATTGCAGGCAGGACATCCACGCCCTTTTTTACCATGTGTTACGCCTTCCACTCCATTCTCCTCAAGTATTTCTAGTTCACGAGAAGTGAATATATATGGTTCAGCACAATCACGACAAACTTTTCGTACAAGACGTTGCGCCATGATTCCTACAAGGGAAGAGGATAATAAAAATGGCTCGATCCCCATGTCATGGAGCCGTGAGATAGATTCGATGGCACTGTTAGTATGCAGTGTACTTAATACTAAATGGCCCGTTAGTGAAGCACGGATAGCAATTTGAGCTGTTTCAAGATCACGAATTTCCCCTACCATTACAATGTCGGGGTCCTGTCGTAAAATTGAGCGTAACCCTACCGCAAATGTTAAGCCGACTTCCTCTTTTACTTGAATCTGATTGATACCATCTAACTGATATTCCACTGGGTCCTCAACCGTAATTATGTTGACGCCTTCTTCATTTAAATGAGAAAGGGCCGCATATAACGTAGAGGACTTACCTGAGCCTGTTGGTCCAGTAATCAGCATCATACCGTTTGGATGGGCTATCATTTTCCTGAAAAGTGCTTCATTACTTGCACTAAAGCCTAATTTATCAATATCATTGGCTGAATTAGTTAAATCTAAAATACGCATAACTACCTTTTCACCATAAACTGTTGGTAGTGTAGCTAAACGGATATCGACAGGTCTAAAATTAACATTGGTTTTAATACGTCCATCCTGCGGAATACGATTTTCTGTAATATTTAAATTCCCCATAATTTTAATACGCGCCAATACGACGTTTTGCATGTGCTTTGGCAAGGATCGCTCAGTACGTAGCACACCATCTACCCGATAGCGGACACGAAGCTCTGTTTCTTGCGGATCAAAATGGATATCACTAGCGCGCTGTGCGACACCATTCGCAATAATTTGATTCACTAAACGAACAATAGGTGAATCCTCATTCTCTATTTCCTCTTGTGTTTCCGTACTTGTGGCAGCCAAATCCAACATTGCCGCATCCATTGATTCCTGTAAATCATAGTATTTTGTTATCGTCCGATATAAATCATCTTTTGCCGCAATACTTGTCTCGATTTGACAGCCTGTCGTCATACGAACTTCCTCAATGGCGAAATAATCCATTGGGTCTTCCATTGCAATAAACAATTTATTTTTTTCTTTGCGAATCGGCATAATATTTGTCCGCTTTGCCAGCTCCGCTGGAATTAGCTGTAATAATTCGGGACTAATTGAAAACTGATTCAGGCTGATATGAGGGATACCAAGCTGGAATTCTAAGACTTCAATAAGCTGCTGCTCTGTTAAGAAATTTTCTTTGATAAGGAAATCTCCAAGCTTCTCATTTTTCATCTTAGTAGTTAATGCGTACTCAAGCTGGTCAGCTGTGATAACACCTGATTCCACCAGTAAATCCCCTAAACGTTTACGCCCTGGCTTCATTGCCATAAACATACCTCCAATCGTTAAGGACTTGTTTGTACAAAATTACCACCCTTATCATAGTAGCCATAGACAATTTCTGGTCCATCTTCTTGCTTTGTTTCCTCTGATTTTGAAGGTTTCACATCAGGCAAACCATTACCATCTAAATCCACTTCTAAATCAGGATCTGTTGCACCCGCCCCTACGTTCTGAGTAGGCGTTGTGATAATAACAGGCTCCTGCGAAGAACGCATAACAATTCGATTTTGAGGTGCATAATAATCTCTACTAATGAATTGTTCTTCTGTTGCTCCGTTCTCTACAATGGAACGATATACTTCCACTCTTGAACCCTCTTTACCCTCTTGCTCCACTCTTTCTTGTCCAGCCTTTAACTCCTTCGAATAGCGATAAATAATGCGTGGCTTTACAATTTTATCCTTACTAACACGTACTGTGATGTCCTTGTCTTTCGCGGCTGCAAAAACTTCTATCTTTAATTGATTACCCTCTATAGATGCTTTCAGTTTACCGAGCTGCTCAGACCGATTAATAAATTGTAAGTCTTTTGCTAATGCTGCATTGATATCTGCCTCAATTCCCTGTTGCAAATAGCTTGGATTTATTTCCTGAGAGTGTCTTTCTAAAATTTCGTAATCCGTTTGAAGAATTACACTATATAGCATTGATGCCACAAAATCTAAACCTGCATCATTGACAACCCCAGCCTGTTCACCTAAAAGTGTAAGCAACGAGATGGATTGATTTGGAACTAGATTTACATCATTTAATAACGGAATGATTTTTGCTACTCCTTGACTATTTGCTGGTAGCTCGGCAATCTGAAAGGCAATCCTTTCCCCGGTTTGCATGGAACCTTCATTGATAACGGCTTCGACCTTATGCTCCTTCAAATAGCTGGCTTGTAAGATTAATTTCTGGAGTGTTTTATCTGTATCCCAAACACCTGCTTCTTCTATTTGCTGCGTAATCGCTTCATTGACGGTAACAGGAATGGGAATATGAACTACTTTTTCTTTTTGCCAAAAAGCATACCAAGGCTTTTTTGTCAGTATTTCGTACTGAGCAATAGCTGCTGATGGATCAAAAACAAATTGTTTCGAGTCAATGGTTTTGGCTATACCATCACTAACAATTTCCATTTCGGCTTCTTGCCATTCTGAAATTGCATTTTGTAGCGTAGTTGCTAAATCTACTGTTTTCACATCATGGATCTCAATACCCCCAATGGTTGAAGATTTAGGACCTTCTTTAGCAAAAACTGTGTCATTTAGCACAAATGATGGAACAAAAAATCCCACAATTAGAACAATTACCAAAAACAAGCTAATTATTTTTATGTATGTTTTCATCCACATCATCCTTTATTTAACTTAGTGGTTTTTCTATTTATATACAAATGATACTACAACTATGGTATTCTGGCACTACTAAAATGCAACTTTGTTCCGATTTTGACTAGATATTTCACATGAAAATTCAAAAATAATTCAACAATTAGTCACAAAGAACTATGCATAACCTTAAATTTCTTTCGATACATATTTAGAATTTGTTATAATAGCCTTAATTAACTATTTTAATTCATTATCTTTTTGAACTTACATACATATTAAGAAATTTTTATTTTATAATAAATTGAAGCTAACTATATCTTTAGCATTAAAAATAATTATGATATTTAGGAGGTTTTACACACTCTCTATGAAATTTATGATTATGAACACCAAATGATGAAAGCTTTGTTAGTGGTCGATCTATTGATAAAGCGTTGCTCCGTGAGGTCCACATGATCATAGGAGTGGACAAAGACACTGTAAAATAAATCAATAAAACAAAATAGAGCTAAATATCGACATACAATATATTTTCGGTTACTCAACATAGACCAAACTATTGATAGATCAATAGTAATATAGGGAGGGAATTGATTTTGATAAAATATCTTAAAAATAATCAAGGCATGACTTTGATTGAAGTTGTTGCCGCCCTTTTAATAATAGGCATTGTGTTAATTTCATTTTTTGGCTTGCTCGTTCAATCAAATAAGACAACGCACAAGTCAAATGATATTATGGATGCTACTTATGCCGCTCAAGTAAAGATGGAGGAGATATATAATGCATCTGGTGGAGCTGTTACTTATGAAGATTTAGCAGGTGGCTATGAATTAGATGAAGAGAATGCTAAAACGTCCTCATCTTCTTTACCCACTAACCAAGTGTATAAATATAAACCACACGAAGAAGATCGTTTTACCTACTATTTAATATTAGAAACATTTCCTGCAGATACCGCTTATAAAAATGCGGTTTATGTACATCTAGAAGTTATTGAAAATAGTACAAATAGTAAAGCTACAATGGAAAATGTGTATATACTTGGGGGGGCAAAATAAGATGAAATGGCTCTTAAATAGCAAAGGTCTTACATTATTTGAAGTGCTCACAGTCGTTGTTATTCTTGCCGTCGTATCCATACTGAGTATTAGTATTGTAACATCTGCTACAAAGCAACAACTCGAGCAAAGTACACATAATCGTGATATTAAGGATTTATCTTTTGCCTTAAAAGTAATTACGAAGGATTTTCGAAAAAGTGATAACCTTATAACAGAATCTGATGATACAACAGACCCTCCGACAGAATTACACACATTATTGTTAGGTGAGGAAGTTGTATCAACTTATAGATTAGAAAATAATCAAATTATTCGAAATTCAAATAGCAAGGATGAAGTCATTGCATATAAAATATCATCATTTACGATCAGTGGAGGCGCTATTGAAATTATAAGTGAAGATGGTCAAACAGCAGCAACAGATATTACTCAAAGGAGAGGAAAATAATGAGTAAACAAATTAAAAATCAACGAGGTTCAGCACTTGCCCTTGCATTATTTTTAGTTGTGATTATTTCAATCCTTGGTATTTCTTTACTCAGTGTCTCTTCTAACAGTCTAAAACAAGTAGACTACGAGAGAAAAGATCAGGCTGTCTTTTATATTGCTGAGGCGGGGATGAGTTTAGCGAAATTAGAAGTAAAAAAAGAATTATCAGAAATTCAAAGTAGGTCCTATCAGCAAATTACGAAATGGATTGATAGTGAAAATACAAGAAGAAAAAGCACTCGACCTCAGCTTCCTCGTTTAAAAAAGGCGGAGGCGGAGGCGGAATACAGAAGAATTTTAAATAGTGAATTTAAAGCGTTTAAAAATGCCCCTTCTATACTAGAATCACATGCCATTTCGACAGGAAAAGTGGCATCTATTACATTAGATACTGAATTACCAGCAGATGGGACACCATTGCTTTATCGAATTAATATTGTATCAAAGGGCAGCATTGAAGGCTCCAAAGAACGAGAAGTAACACAAGAAATCGAAATTGAACCTCGTCTTCCGTTTTCGGAGGACGGTGATAGTGGTGATGGCACTGGTGAAAATAATAATGAACAACCACCTGGTAGCTTCCCTGATGGCTATGCTTCAATTGTTTCAGGAAATATCTCCATTACAGAGGGTGGTTCTGTTACTGGAAATGTAAGTTTGCAAAATGGTACTTTTACACTTAAAGGTGGAGCAAAAGTTAATGGAGATATAAGCTTAGAAAATCCAAATAATATAATTGCGGATCACTGGCTTTCATATACTACCGTTCCGAAGTTGAATATCGATCCAAAAAGTTATCTACCCTCAACATTTTTTCCAGATGATAAGTTTTTAGCTGCAAACAATATATCTTATGCATCTAAACAAACAATAGGAGATCAATGGAATCCGTATGATGTTATTGACAATCAAGGAAACTATAACGCTCCCCATACATGGAGAGATCCAAAATATACGTTAAACCTTTCTACAGGATCTTCAAGTATTAAGTTTAGAAATTTCACTGTGGATACAGGTAATGATTTCACAATTGATGTAGGAGATAAAGAGGTTGATATTTATATAGATAATTTAAATATTAAAAACGGGAAAATTTTTATTAAAGGGAACGGGAAGCTAAATATATATGCAAAAAATATAAGTAATTTCATTGGCCCCTTCAACCAAAATGGGAATCCATCTCAATTAAATATTTATCATCAAGGATCATCTACAATAAATCTTAATGCTAACTCAAAAATAGCTGGATCTATTATAAATAAAAGCTCAAACATGGTTTTAACATCAGGAGCAGCTATCTACGGAAATATTATTTCAGGAGGTAGAAGCATAGAAATTAGTGGAGGCATGCAAACTAATGGGCAATATATAATTGCACCGAATGCTACTATTAATTTAAGAGGAGGGGGAAATATTACAGGTATTGTAGTTGCAAATAATATATCCTCAAGCGGAGGTACTAGTATCACTTATGGAGGACCTGCTACCCCTCTACCTCCAGGTGTTGTACCTGAAACAGAAACATCAGATTACCCTACTCCAAATGTAAAAGATAATCTTTTCTGGACTGAGGAAACAAGTATGATTGAAAATTAATGCGACAAAACAGCCATGAGAATTTTTTGTATGGCTGTTTTTCGTCTTACTTAATTTCATAAGCAAAACTTTTTTTGTTAGTGATTGCTTATATGATAATCGTTAATTGTTCTGAGATGAGGAACTTATAGCAAAAATGTCAAAGCGCTGTTTAAACTACGCTTTGACATTTTTATTGTTACAATTTACTGATCCTATACACACTAACTTCATTCATTTTTCCTCAACAACCTACCCGACAATAGCATTCCAATACCACCAATGGTAATAAATAGAACAGCTCTAATTAATAAATCAAGGGCAGATAAGTCAAAGAAAATTAGCTTAATAAATGCGATAACTAAAATAATAAAGCCTGTTGTGCGCAATGTTTTTAAATGATGTGTGGAACTAATCCATAGTGATACACTAGCAGTTAAGAATAATGTAATAGTTGTAAGAGCGATACTTAGCTTCCAATCAAGTGCGTTGTTAAATGTAAACTGATGGATCAGTCCCCATATCGAAATCATCGTGAGCACAATCCCCGTACTTACAATGGCGTCCACATATTTCCCCAGACGGTCCTCGTACAATCGATAAATAATTCCTTTTACAAGCACATCAGCGACAATCGCTACAATCACTGCTAAATAAATTAATCTAGTGATAGTGTTTAAGCTTTCCAACATTGACACTCTAGTGCTGATCATCAAGGAGACTAGTAGGAAAAATGCACCAAGTACTGGCGTTAATGCACGTCCTTTGTAAGTTTCCTCTACAAATAAAGAACCAGTAAATAAGACAGCTAGTACGATACACACCATATATGGAATGCCATTTGTGGCTGTAAAGTATACGGCATCTAGCTTGCTAATATAGGCTAAGAAATAGCCAGCTGTGACCACTGCTAAAATATCGATTACATACAAATCCTTCATGACCTTTTCAAAAGGTGAGAGTGTCTCTTTTGGACGTCTTGCATATAAATAAATAATGATGAAATAGATGATTGGCATAAATAAGCTTAAATGATCGATGCTGAAAAATGGACTTGGTTCATGGAAAACAAAGTTTAGTGTAAATGTCATCACAAGGGAAAGTGAAGTAACGACCTTCATTATACTTGCACGTATTCGTAAGCTCATCATCACGCCTGCAAATGCAATCAAAGGATACAATAAATCATCCACTTTATTCGGAATATTCAATAGAAGTATCATATTACAGAAGGTGATAAACACAAGTGTCACAGCACTATCCAGTACCTCCTGCCATTTTTGACGATAGCTATAAAACGCTACAGCGCCAAATAAAGCCATAAAAATGAGGAGTAGCATTTCTCCATTTTCAAGAGAACGAATGATTAAATTCAGCAGTAATAAACTAAATGAGCCTAAAGAAAATTGGAGTCCAATGTGAAGTGGCTTCCATTTGGATTGTGCGTTATACAGTAAACACCATATTGCATAAAAGATTGCTAGAATTACAAGTAAGCCAAGTGCAAAAACTACTTGTTGATCACTATTCATAAATGCTACAACACTCACTGCTAGCACTGAAAAGAATGTGGCGATATAAAGGGCTAGTTTTTGCTTGTGCTGGTAAATAACTAATTGCAATGCAGCAAACAATACGACCACAAATAATAAAATAATGACAGCACTAAAATCCATATATTCTAGTAAGTAAGGTAGTAATAATGATGTAAAGGCAACAAAAACAGTTAGTGCTTCATTTTTCTTCAAATAGCTAATAGCAATACCATAGCCAATATAAAGAAGCGTAATGCCTAGTGCTGGAATAAGACCAATGATTTCATATAATATGGCACTTGCTGCGGTTGTTAAAATACCGACAATAAATGCCCCACCATATAAAGAAATCGTTATAGCCGATGAGCCTACTTTCCTACACTCTAGTACATAGGCAATAACCGCCAATCCCAACGATAGTACATAGGCAAGGATGATTTTCACGCCATCCGATAAATAGCCATAGTCACTGACAAGTTTTAGACCCCAAAGTACGCCCATTACTAAAATAACCATGAATACTTTTGGAAGTGCCCACATAACACGTTCCTCCATCGATGGCTGTGGTTGCACTTCTTTTTCCGCTACTTTAGTCGGGATAGGCTTCGACTCCAGTACTGGTTTTGGTTTAATTGGTTCTGATTGCTTGATCATCGACTGTCTGGCATCAAGAGTATTATTTTTTTCAGTGCTTTGCGAACCTTTTAATATTGACAACTCCTGACGTAAATCTGCCATTTCCTCCTCGAGCTTCGCAATTCTGCGCTCCAATTCAAGGGACATTCAATCATCCTCCCCACTTTATCAATTTTCTAACATTATAACATATTTATCCTTATTGTAAAATTACACTTTTTGTTCATTTTATCTCGGTCTCCGATACATTAAGGCACGTTCACTATCACTAGTGCCACGTGTGGTTGGATCGACAATGACCCCCATTAACACAAAAATGGATAAGACTGTATTTAAAATAGATGATATTTGCTCACTCATCACACCTGTAAAATCATAGCCAAAAATTGCAGCCACTTGTTGTGCGAGTAAGAGCAACAATGAAAATAGCCCTAGTAAAAATGGAATATGTTGAAGACGAACCTTCCAATTAATTCTCATAAAAGCTCACCTCCCCCCCTCTTGCCACAGTATATGCATAGTGGTTATGTGACACATATGCAAAAATGGAACTCTTGCCAAGTTACTAGGATTTTTTGATAATATTTTGTGATGCAAGCTATTTTCAAATATAGAAAGTGAAGGAATTTTTTTCATGAATAACATGTTCATATATTTAGTTTACTTAGAGCCCTCTCAAGAATGAGAAGGTTTTTTTCATGTAAAAATTTTTGTACATTTTTTTACCAAATCATTGACAATGGATACCATAAGCTATATGGTTAGTTACACAAGTAATTAACCAACTAACAAGTGAGGTGGATTGTGATTCATTCTTTAAATAACGAAAAGCCCATTTTCCAACAAATACGTGAAAGAATAGAAGATGCCATTCTAGATGGACAGCTACAGCCTGAAGATCGCATTCCATCTACAAATGAGTTTGCAAAAGAATACCAGATTAATCCTGCAACTGCTGGGAAAGGCGTGAATGAATTAGTGGATAAGGGCGTCATTTATAAAAAGAGAGGTGTCGGTATGTTTGTACATGCAGACGCCAAAAATATTTTAATTACTGAGCGTAAAGAAAGCTTTTTCCAGCAACATATTGAACCATTGAAAAAGGAAGCAAGTCGTCTAGGCATTTCAGATGAAGAGTTACAAAAATTGATACTAGGGGGATCATGAATGAAAATTAATGTGAGCAATGTCACGAAATCCTATAAACATAAAGCAGCTTTGAAAAATATCTCCTTCACCATGGAGGGACCAAAGATTATTGGCCTTTTAGGTCACAATGGAGCTGGTAAAACAACTTTTTTAAATTTATTATCAGGCCTCATCTCTACAACAAGCGGAGAAATTTTAGTTAACGGAGAAAATGTCTTCAATGCCCCTTCCACATTACGTGATATTTGCTTTGTCGCTGAAAGTGGCAACTTTCAAGAAGAAATGACCATTGCCCAAACATTAAAGGCCAATCACTTCTTTTATCCAAAATGGGATGAAGAGCTAGCTCAAGAACTGCTACAAGTATTTGCCCTGAATCCAAAAGATAAAGTGCGTAATCTTTCAAAAGGGATGGTCTCTGCACTTGGAATTATTACAGGCTTTGCGAGTTGTACAGCTATAACTATATTTGATGAACCTTATATCGGTTTAGATGTAGCAGCGCGTAATATGTTTTATGATTTGTTAATTGAGCAGCAAACAGAAAATCCGCGATTATTTATTCTATCTACACATTTAATCGATGAGGCAAGCGAGCTATTTGAGGAAATTTTCATTCTACATGAGGGCGAACTTTTGCTCCAAAAGACCACTGATGAATGGCGAGAGCATATTGTGGCTGTAAAAGGCAATGCCTCAGATGTTGAGAGAGCAATTGGGGATTTACAAGTAATCTATCAACATACATTTATGCAAGAGATGACAGCTATTGTCTTCGCAAATGGTCAATCCATTGAAGATCAGAACATTACGCTTGAATCTGTCTCTCTTCAAGATATGCTCGTCTATTTAAGTAAACAGAAAGTGAGGCTGGGGCGATGAACACGATGAAAGGCAGTTTTTATATCTTATTTCAAAGCTATAAGAAGCAAAATATTATTTTTTGGAGCATTTTATTTTCTATCGTGCTTTTGTCATTTTTCTTAGATGCATTTTTTGGTCAATATGTATCATTTGCTATGACTATTTCAATTCCTGTTTATATTTTTTACAGTATGATGGCAACAAAACTTCTCAATAAAACCTTACCCTATTTTTTAAAGCTAGGATTAAGTCGTCAGCAATATATGTTGTATGTCGGGCTATTTTTTATCAGCTGGAGTCTGGTCGGTGCCTTGATTATTGCGTGTGCTCATCAAATCATTTCTTATGTTTCTACCCTATTCAATATCAAAGATATTATTATCATCCACCCTATCTTATTTTTTGATATTACCCATTCATTTTTCCAAACAGTAGTATTGGATACGGTCTTGCTTTTATTTTGTCTAAGTTCTGGCCTTCTCCTTAACGTTGTTTTTTATCGTTTAGGCATACTAGGAGGCTATAGCTTAATTGGTTTCCTTGCATTAATACCTATATTAATGGTGATCTTTGAATGGTATTCTCCGTTGTATAAACTGTTAGCCAATTCATCTATATTAGCGATTTTAGGGAGCATGTTTGTTTTTAGTATTTTCCTCTATCTAGTTATTTCAGCTAGTATGCGAAAGGTTTCTGTAAATCCTGTATAAATAGAATAGGAGGAAGATAATAACATGAACCCAAAAATGTTGATAAAAATAATTGGTTTAGAGTCTCTACTCATATTTTTCTATGTTTTAAATGGTGCCTTTGTTTCTATCAAACAACCTTTAAGCCCTTTTCTACAGTTTGCGCTGTTAATCCCATTTGCATTAGGGCTCTTCATGTATATAGCGGCGAAAAAGAAATGGAGAGTATATTTCTTTTATCCTATTAAAAAGAATCATTTCTTCATCACCTTACCACTTCTTCTTATTTTAGGCATCATCTTAGTAAGCACAAAAGGATTGAATATGACATCTATTAGTGATTTAATTGTCATGTTTATCATGCAAACTTTCATAGTAGCGTTTATTGAGGAGTCTGTATTTAGAGGCATTATGCTACGCATGCTATTAGCAAAAGGGGCTTTTTCTGCTGTCTGGATTTCTAGTATATTGTTTGGCGTCACACATGCGTTACAATTACTAGGTGGCCAATCTGTAGAAGATACGATTCTTCAAATCATCTATGCTCTTTTAGTTGGCCTTGTTCTAGCTTTACTTGTATTGGAAGGTCAATCAATTATCGTAACAATTATTTTCCATGGACTGAATAATTTCTTCAACATTATGGGAAATACGGAAGGCTCCATGTTAAGTGCCTATCTTATCATTTTTGTACTCTTTATCTACATGCTTACGTTATGGAGACGTCTAAAGAAAATCGATCACAATCTATTTATGAAAAATGCCAAGTCCATTTAAGACTTGGCATTTTAGTTAGAAGAGTAGATGACCAACCAATGCTGCAATTGGAAGAGAAATAAGCGTACGTAGTATAAATAAGACGACTAAATCCAAAAACTTCAATGGAATTTTTGTACCTAAAATAAGTCCACCTACCTCAGACATATAGATCAGCTGTGACACAGAAACAACAGCAATAACAAATCTAGTAACTTCCGATTCAATCCCTGCACCTAAAATAGAGGGTAGAAACATATCGGCAAAGCCTACGACCATTGTTTGCGCTGCTTCAGCCGCTTCAGGCAAGCCAAGGACGGTTAAAATTGGTTCAAACGGTTTTCCTAAAATCGCAAAAATACTTGTAAATTCAGCAAGCATTAAGGCAATTGTCCCAAAAGCCATAACGATAGGGGCCACACCTACCCATAAATCAATTACATTTCTAGAGCCATCTTTGAAAAATTGTCGAGGATCACGATTTGCATGTGCAACAGCAAGTGCATTTTCTAAACCATGTGAAACAGAATTATAGCCCTCTGGTAATTTCTCACGTGAATAATCCACTGGTGTCCCATCTATATATGTATCCTCCTTTTTCGCAAGTGGATAGATTCGAGGCATAATAATGGCTAATACAATTCCACAAAGTACTACTGTCAAATAATAAGGAATAAAATAGCGTGCCAAATGTACAGTATCCAATACAACGATACAGAATGTGATGGACACTACTGAGAAACTTGTGGCAATAATCGCAGCTTCTTTTTTTGTGTAGTTCCCCATCTCATATTGTTTACTGGTCATTAACACACCTATTGTGCCATCACCTACCCATGACGTAAGAGCATCGATTGAAGAACGCCCTGGACTTTTAAACAGTGGCCGCATAATTTTCACCATCATTGTCCCGAAAAATTCAAGTAAACCGAAGTTTGTTAAAAATGGTAAAAGGAAACCCGCAAACAAAAAAATGGTAAATAAAAACGTCACAAGTCCCTCATTTGGATCCATGAGAAGTCCACCCGTATTTTCATTATTGATGGCAGAAGGTCCAAAATTGAAGACCACCATTGAAGCAAAGGCTAAACCGATAATACGAGTAATTGTCCAAAACCAATTAACATAAAACAATGTATCCAACATACTAGGTTCTTTAGCATTTTTACGAGGGATAAATTTCGCTATAAGTGCACCAATTGCAGAGATGGCAAACATTCCAATTGTAAAATAGCTAATGATCGGGGCCACAATCCCCGCTAAAACATTGGCTAATATGGCAATGGGTACTTTCCAGCCCTCTTCCGTTAAAATGGGGGTCATAAATAGAAAGACACCAATTAAAGACGGAATAATGAAGTAAAAATATGTAGCAACAGAATACTTTTTCATTTTTTTATAAAACCTCATCTCTTTTAATCTCAATAATTTATGTATTTTGCATAACAACAATTAAAATAGTGTTTATAAGAAACATTTATTTATCAATTGTTGAACTACTATATAAGCAAAAATATGTTGTTTTCATTCAATATCTCATCCCTCCTTCTGCTATAGAACGATTTTAAAAGCTTTGAAGTATTGAGCATTAAACAGAAAAACACTCAAATTATTCATGTTTTTATAACATAAACGTGATATAAAACTATTGTAAACGCTACAACGCAATTGGTTCAACCTCACAATATTCAGAATATTTATACATTCATAAAATAAAAGCCTAACTTCTTAATTAGAAATTAGACTCCTTTGAATTAGCTAGTAATTCTATGATACATCAATGATTTTTTAATTATTTTATTGGACCTTTCGTAACTTCAGTCAGTTTTGAATTGATAGCAAAGATTTTTGCGTTAATAGTAGTGATTCCAAATTCAGCTAGCCTTTTTGAATGCATTGCTATATATTGTTCAGCTGTGCGTTTTGATTCAAATAGATAGATGCCGCCCGCTTCGTTTGTTTCAGGGCTCTCTGTCCAAATTTTCCACAAAAGTCCTTCCTCTTCATAAATACTTTTTGCTAAGTCAGAAAACGCTTCTGCCATCACATCACCAAATGGTCCATCCAATTTAAAATCTACCTGTAATACGTATGTCATTGCCATTCTCCTCATTATTTAGTAGTAATATAACATTCACCAAGTATTTCCTTCATTTCATATTGATCTGATGAAAGCTCTTTTTTCACATAAGATATAACCTCTGACTTTTCCAAATCATACATAACTTCAATTTCTTTCGAAAATAGAAGCTTTTCTTTTCCAAGCAAGCTTAAAAGAGATGGCAGTTGTTTTGGTTGCAGCTCTTCAAAATTGAGAACCTGTTTGAGTCCTTCCACATAGTTTACAAATGGACGCCCACCAACAATTTTCAACCCTTTATTATCTTCATTCATCATAATAATAGTTGGAAATCCTCTTACGCCCAGATTTCTTGCAAGGTCAAAATCTTCATTTAATAACTGTTGCCCGCTTGTTTGTTCTGATTCGTTTACAATAGCCGCTCCATCAAGCCCCAGTCTATTTACAATGTCAATCATAACGGATGTATCTGCAATATTTTGATTAAATACGAATAGCGCTTCTCTTGCTCTGCGCAAATATTCAAATGCTATAGCATCATGCTGATTTTTTTGAATCACTTTAAAAACACGAGATGGTGGATAGGATGATTGCACTGGATTGTTCATCATCACTGTTCCATCTATTGGCATGCGATAATATTCTCCAACTTCTCTCCAGTGTCCTACAACGTCGGCAGGTCCAGATATTCCATTAGCAGGGTCTACTGGACCATCACCCCATTTTTCTAGTAATCCTCCCATAATCGTATGAAAGTTAAAATAGTGTCCGTACTGCTCGATAAAACGTCGAAGAACGGGTTCGAGTGCCCAACAATGAGAACATATTGGATCAGTTACATAGTATACTTCAATGGATTTCTTTGGTTGATTAAAATCAATTATCCCTAATTCCTCCTCGCCAGCTACTCCACATACACCTGTCTCTAAATCACAAACCATTGGATGATTCTTCAATTGACTATCCCCTTTTCTTACTTTCATTAAATATAAATATATAACTCTCTTATTTGCCTTACAGTTGTATTTTATTCATAATAAAATCATCAATAAACCAATAATCTATTTGAATTGTTGTTTATACAACACTTTGAAGAAATTGTTTAAAAAGGAGTGTAAGTAATGACCTCATCTAAGACAGATCTTCGTGTTATACGGACTCGTAAATTAATCATGGATTCTTTCATTACACTTTCTAGTAAAAAAGAGTTCAAGGATATAACGGTTAAGGATATTACGACAGAGGCTATGATTAATCGTGCGACTTTTTATTATCACTTTGAAGATATATATGATTTGTTAGAGAAGGTCCTATCAGAAGTATTATTAATTAATTTGAATGATGACTTTCTACAACATAACGAACTTAATGAAGGAGCTTTCATTATTCTCTTTAAAGCGATAACTAATTTTCAAAAGTCATTGTCTAATCGTTGTCATAGAGGCTATGAAGAGACAATTGCTCGCATTATTAGAGAGCAGCTTGAAATTATCTTTTACAAAATGTTATTGAAACAAAATGCAGCGACAGAGAACGAAGCGTTAAAAATGACTGCTGTAATATTAAGCTGGGGAATCTATGGCGCTTCTATAGAATGGAGAACTAGCAATCAGGAGATACAGCCCGAAGAATTTATCAAACCTGCAATTCCTTATTTAATGGCAGGTATTGATGGCAAAAATAAAAGTGAATAAACACCTATGAAATGCTATAAGTGTTTACTCACTTTTGGTGGTTTAGAGATTTTGTTGTTATGATTATCTTTTTATTTTTGGACAGGAGATACAATAATCATTTGCTTCATCAGAGGTATGATAATAGAAACAACATGTTTTTCTCAAGCGTACAGGTTGCTCCGATTCCATAATTGTCACTTTAGGACCACAATAGTCCGTCAAAGGATTTTTTCTCTCTCCAAAAATGGAGCCTGGTGCTAGGTTTACAATATAGTGATAATCCTCTTGTATACGAGCCTTTTCTTGCTCACTGGCTCCTTCCCCTATTTTCGTTTCATAGAGCCAATTCACATAAATAGCTGTGTTTTCCCATAAGATTGTTTTTGGAATTTTACTTATTTTCGCTAATGACTGCCAAACCTTCGCTAAATTATTCGCAAAGATTTCTCTAAGAACCTCATCACGCCATTTTTCACGGTCTTCAGTAGGTATTGACACTGTGCGATCGATTAGCCGAATAGTAGGAAGCCAAGGTTTTGAATATTCCGCTTCTACCCACATATTTTCAATTCTGCAATGTAGTCCTTTATCGTATCTGGACATAGCATAGAAGGCTGAAGCTATCGTTAAGACGCTATAGCGCTTCGCAAACAACGATGCCGTAACTAGGATAGAAGGCGATTGAAAGAAATGGGCAATTTTTTGCAAATAATCTAGAGCTTGTTCATTGTCCAATAAATTTTTGGCATATAAAGAGTATGTAGCATCTACTGCAGGCTCTATCGACAATCGATACTCTCTTAGTAACACGGATGTTTCTTCAGCTGACAGTGATAGGCTCAACAGATCCCTACCTCCTCTAATTCCACTGTTTGAACTGTTCGCCCCTTGCCATGTGGCACACATAAAGGTGTACCAAAGAGCGGATCTTTAATAATGGTACAATCCATACGAAAAACAGCCTGGACCATCTCTGCTGTCACCACTTCCTCTGGCTTGCCTTGGGCATAAACCTGTTTATTACGTACCGCC
This sequence comes from Lysinibacillus sp. GW823-FHT02G10, assembly GCF_058797135.1. NCBI lineage: Bacteria > Bacillati > Bacillota > Bacilli > Caryophanales > Bacillaceae > Lysinibacillus > Lysinibacillus sp. GW823-FHT02G10. Next base: position 187,524 of record NZ_JBXAJI010000001.1, on the reverse strand, counting down.
ACAATATGATGGGCATAGCGACAGGCTAAGTTTAAATCGTGTAATACCATAACGACGGTACGCCCTTCCTTGTCATTTAAATCAAATAGTAAATCTAAAATTTCTACTTGGTGTGCCATATCTAAATAAGTTGTAGGTTCATCTAGTAAAATAAGATCTGTTTTTTGCGCTAATGTCATAGCAATCCATACACGTTGCCGCTGACCACCCGATAATGCATCTACTGGACGATCGGCAAATTCAGTCATCTGCGTTACTGCAAGCGCATTGTTTACAATTTTTTCATCCTCCGTAGACCATTGCTTTAACCAACTTTGGTGTGGATAACGACCTTGCTTAATCAATTGCTGAACAGTTAATCCTTCTGGTGCAACAGGGCCCTGCGGCAGAATAGCTAAACGTTTCGCTACCTCTTTCGTTGAAATGGCATCTAGTTTATTCTCATCTAAAAAAATTTCACCCGACTTCGCTTTTTGTAATCGTGCAAATGTCCGAAGTAGTGTAGATTTTCCACAACCGTTGGCCCCAACTAGTACTGTAATTTTTCCTTTTGGTATTTGAAGATTCAAATCCTCTAAAATAAGATTTTCTCCATAGCTTACATGTAAATTTTGTGCTTCTAAGACATGTTTCAAATTCCTGTCACCTTCTTCTCCGGCTTTTAACTTTTTTATCATGAAGCTTTATTGATTGCGCGTTCTAAATAATAAATAAATAAAGAATGGTGCGCCAATTGCAGCAGTAAAGACTCCTGTAGGTAAATCCTTCGGTAAAAAGGCTGTGCGTGCCACCATATCAGCCACAATGACAATGATTCCACCTATAATAGCTGTCACAGGAATTAATCCTGCAAAGGAACGCCCAACAAGCATTCTGCTCATATGAGGGGCCACTAATCCAACAAAGGCAATGCCACCGGCAAAAGCTACTGCAGAACCAGCTAGCATGACACTAATGAGTAGAAAAAGTAAACGATACACTTGTACTTTTACTCCTAGCCCTATCGCTATTTCATCGCCTAATTCCTTCACATTCACCGTTCTTGCTAAAATAAATGTTAGTGGCACTAAAATGACTAGCCACGGTAATAGCAAATAGACATCCTGCATATTGGCCCCATACAAACTACCTGTCAGCCATAAATAGGCTTTCGTTGTAGCGGCTACATTACTGATTACAAGCAGCATCGTCACAACCGCCTTTGCTAAAGCTGAGATGCCAATTCCAATTAGTACCATTCGAATTGGTGTGACTCCTTTTCTCCATGATAGTAGGTAAATGATGAAGGAGACAATACCAGCACCTAATATAGCAGCTAACGGTAAAAATTGAATGCTGACTGATCCCATAAAGTACACGATAAAAATAATTGCCCCCATCGATGCTCCGCTCGTTATACCAATAATATCTGGGGCAGCAAGAGGATTACGGATAATTCCTTGTAAAATTAAACCGGCAACTCCCAGCGCAGCACCAACTAATAAGGCCATCAACACACGCGGGAGCCTTAATGTATGTAAGACAAAATCGTAATCTCCATTGCCATAGCCTAATAATTCTTTCACCACTGTGACAGGATGGATAAACTCGCTCCCCGCAGATAAACCAAGAACCGTAATGAGGACTAATAATAAGCTTAAAAGTAGTAGAATCCAAGCCGTTCTTTTAGCAATTTGAAAAGATATACGATTAGTTTTCGTTCTAACCGACACATAATTAGGCATTTTTTGCTAACCCCTTTCGTGCAATATAAATAAAGAAAGGAGCTCCGATTAAGGCAGTCATGACACCAATCGGCATTTCCAATGGCATAATCACATATCTTGCCGCAATATCAGCCAACAGTAGCAATATTGCTCCCAATACGGCACTGTAGGGAATAATCCAGCGATAATCTGTGCCAACAAGTTGGATCGCCATATGAGGGACAATCAAGCCAATAAACCCTATTGAACCTGCAACAGCTACTGAACTGCCTGCCAGTATGATAATAATTATGCCTAGTGTGATTTTCGTGAGCATTGTTCGTTGTCCTAATCCTTTGGCAATATCATCTCCTGATTGTAAAATATTGATTGAACGCCCCATAAATATTGCCACAACTGTCACTCCTAAAATAAACGGTAGGACAGGCACGAGCATTTCAATACTACGCCCCGATACAGAACCTGCTAACCAAAACAGGACACTTTGTAAACCTTGTTCATCGATGACTAAAAGCCCCTGCGTAAACGAGACAAAAAGAGCTGTAATCGCTGCACCAGCTAATACTATTTTTATCGGTGTTAACCCATCTCTTCCTAATGAGCCTAGGAAAAAAACCATCGCCCCCGCTGCACCTGCCCCTAAAAAGGCAATCCACATATAGCTCATTAAAGATTGAACGGAAAAAAGAGTAATAGCACTGACAATAAAAAATATGGCCCCTGCATTAATACCTAAAATATCAGGAGCTGCTAAAGGATTTCTTGTTAATGCTCGCATTAATGCGCCCGCAATGGCAAGGCTTGCGCCAACTACTGTAGCGATCACAGCTCTTGTAAATCTAGATGTTCGAATAATGACATGCTCCTTATTAGCAGCATCAAAATGAAAAATAGCATCATAGATTGACGAAAAAGGTATGGACGTTTGACCAATAGCTATGCTGAATATAAATGCCAGCAAAAGAATCAAACAGCTGATGAATAAACCTATTTGTTTCATCGGTGTACTGGAAAGAATAATTCTCATGTTATGCCAACTTTCTTGATCCACAATTTAGCTTATGTAGGTTTCAATTATGCTCAAACACTACAATGAGAGGGCTGTTATTCAAGTATTCTCTAACACTTTTAACAGCCCATCCTCCATTCACTATTTTTCTAATTCAAACTTGTCATAAATATCATCTAGCATTAAATTAGCACTAGTAATACCACCTGCTAGATTCCAATTAATTTCATCTACCTGATAAACTTGATTCGCTTTCACTGCGTCAAGCTCTTTCCAAAGTGGATGGTTTGTCCAATCTTCATAAGTTTTTTTCACTGTCTCATCATTTTCCATAAACATATAAATAACATCAGCATTCATTTGTGTGATGCTTTCCTTGTCAGTTAGCTTCACAATTTCTAAAGAATCATCTGTTAAATTTTTAGGACCTTGGAATCCAAGCTCAGATAAAATAGAACCCGCATAACCTGTCACATAAATACGAGCATGGTCTGCTCTGAAGTTGACAACAGAAACATGGAATGGCCATTTATCGCCAAGCTTCTCTTTGATTTTTGTTTGGAAATCAGCTACTCGTGTATCCCAATCGCCAAGTAATTCATTCACCTTATCTTCTTGATTCATTGCTTGACCCATCATTTCAGCTGTTCCTTTGAAATCGAAAACCGTTTCATGAGCAACTGTTGGTGCAATCTGCGATAACTGATCATAAATTTCTTCATGACGTACTTTAGAAGCAATAATTAAATCTGGTTTAAGCTTTGCAATTTCTTCAAGGTTTGGTTGTGTTTCTTGTCCTACAATTGCAACGCCATCAAGCTCATTCTTCATATAATTATAAACAGGCGCTTCTGCCCAAGATTCTACTACCCCAACTGGTTTAATGCCCATAGCAACTGCAACATCTGTTGCGCCTTGATATAGTGTAACGATTTTTGTAGGTGTGCCTTCAATCGTTGTAGTACCCATTGCATGTGTAATCTCACGACTAGAAGATTCTGATTCAGTGTTGCTTTCTTCTGCTTTGTCGTTCTCTTGTGAACTACTGGAGTTCGATGTTTTCTCCCCACACCCAACTAATAATAACGCGAAGGTTAATAGTAGTGTGAAAAGTACAAAAAAGTTCTTTTTTTGCAGTGATAATTTTGGCATACATTTCCTCCTAAGAAATAATCGACAACGATAATCATTATCAATTAAAGAGTATACTGTACGATTGTTTTATTGACAATATCTATTTTTTCAAAAAACATACTTTTTTAATAAAAATTTATTTTACATTATGACGCTAGGAAGAACGTTATTTGAAAAACCTATTCATCGTGTTGAAAACCAAGCATTTGGATGGTTGTTAGACTCATTATCTTCACTTTAAAAATATGTGCTATTTTGTTCACTACTGTTAGACATGAAAGAAGTTTTGCAGCATGATCAGGGGAGGATCATCGCCCTTTGGAAAGGACGATGATGGAACGGAAAACACCTCGCCCTGCGAAATTGCTTTTCTTGCCGTTGACATCATCATTTTCAACAATATGTCATGCTTTCATTTCACTCAAAGATGTAGGCAAATTGATTATAGATTTTCTACTATTTTAGTTACTTGTTAGATTTACCTATGCATTAATAGGCAAATAAATAGACCCTATCGACGTATATCTCATATCTTAATAATGAACTACAACTTATCAAAACAGGAGGTAATAACATGTTTCAACGAAGACGCCACCCGGCTAAAGGTCCACACTGCTGTCCGCCACAAATGATGCCAATGCAATATGATCCACCACAATTTTTACCACCAGAGCAATATGTACGCACAAATTATATCCATACAGTTGTTCCACACGTACAACCTGCACATGTTACAACAGTGAACAAACATATGATTGATCATCAGTATTATTTCCCATGCACAGAATCTGTCGTGAATGAATGCTGTGAAACACATACAATGTGCGGTATGCCACCTAACCCTTGCCATATGCCACACCATCATAAACATATGCGCTAATACTAAAATAACGATGGGGTTGTCAGATGACCCCATCGTTCCTAATATGTTCAGAAAAAAACCGAGTACCCTTTATCAGGCACTCGGTATCTTTATGATTAATACATTTTTAAATATTGATCGCGTTCCCATTGATGAACAGTTGTACGGTACATATCGAACTCGATTTCTTTTGCTTCTTTAAAGTTTGCATAAATATGCTCACCTAATGCTTCCTGTGCTACTTGATCTTTAGCAAGTAATGTTAGTGCATCATCAAGTGCTGCAGGTAGGTTTTCAATACCATTTGCTTGACGCTCTTCTTCCGACATCACATAGATGTTGCGGTTAATAGCAGCAGGTGGTGTTAGGCTTTGACGAATACCTTCAAGACCTGCTTCTAAAATAACAGCCATCGCTAAATATGGGTTTGCAGAAGGGTCTACAGAGCGTACTTCAACACGAGTTGAAAGGCCACGTGCAGATGGAATACGAATTAATGGTGAACGGTTTTGTGCAGACCATGCTACATAACATGGTGCTTCATAACCTGGTACTAGACGTTTATAAGAGTTAACTGTTGGGTTTGTTACAGCTGTGAAACCTTGTACGTGTGCAAGAACACCCGCCATGAATTGCATAGCTGTTTCAGAAAGACCTAATTCTGTAGATTCATCATAGAACGCATTTTCTTTGCCTTTAAATAGTGACACGTTAAAGTGCATACCAGAGCCCGCTTCACCAAATAGTGGTTTTGGCATAAATGTAGCGTGTAAGCCATGTTTACGAGCGATTGTTTTAACAACTAATTTGAATGTTTGGATGTTATCACACGCAGTAACAGCATCCGCATATTTAAAGTCGATTTCGTGTTGTCCTGGAGCTACCTCATGGTGTGATGCTTCAATTTCAAAGCCCATTTCTTCTAGCTCTAACACGATATCACGACGGCAATTTTCACCAAGGTCTGTTGGCGCTAAATCGAAATAACCACCATGGTCATTTACTTCTAATGTTGGTTCGCCTTTTGCATCTAATTTGAATAAGAAGAATTCTGGCTCAGGCCCTAAATTGAAGCTTGAGAAGCCCATTTCTTCCATTTTTTTAAGAATTCGTTTTAGGTTGTTACGTGGGTCACCAGCAAACGGTTCGCCTTTCGCAGTGTATACATCACAGATAAAACGTGCTACTTTCCCTTTTTCAGAAGTCCAAGGGAATACTACGAAAGTATCAAGATCAGGATATAAATACATATCAGATTCTTCGATTCGAACGAAACCTTCAATAGATGAGCCATCAAACATCATTTTATTTTCAAGTGCTTTGTCTAATTGACTTACAGGAATCTCAACATTTTTGATAGTGCCAAGAATATCTGTAAATTGTAAACGAATAAAGCTTACGTTTTTTTCTTCGATGAGACGTTTAATGTCCTCTTTTGTGTATTTACCCACAGTTTTCCACACTCCTATAATTTGTCTAGCTTTTATGTTTACCCTACCCTATTTATTAATAGAATCGAGATAAATCCCCTCTTCGGATGGACGATTTTTGCATGCGCTGTGCTTGACGCATTTCTTCGCGCATAATTTGGCGTAATTCTGAATCACTTAAATCTTGCTCATCAGTTGTTGCAACAGGATTTTTCTTTTTAGCAAATATTTTTTTAATCTTCGCCATATTCATACCCTGTTCTAAGTAATCTTTAACCTCAAGCAATGTGTCGACGTCATTTAGTGAAAACATACGTCGATTGCCTTCTGTTCGGTGCGGCTCAATTAAATGGTGTTCTTCATAATAACGAATTTGTCTTGCCGAAAGCTCTGTTAATTGCATCACGATACTCATCGATAATAACGGCATAGTTCGTCTAATTTCACGACTCATTTAAGTCCTCCTCCAATACCCGCTTATCATATAACGAAATTTTTTTACTGTCAACCAACCATGTAAGGTTATCTAACATGGTTGGCACTATTTTTTTCAATTCGATTAAAAATTGTAAAAAACTATTCATATTTAGGCTTTATCTATTGTCTTGTTATGCTTTTTGAATGGCTTGAACCGCACTGCAAATAGCAAATTTAACGTGTTCATATGTTAGTCCCCCCTGGATAAATGCTGTATATGGAGGTCGTATTGGGCCATCCGCTGTTAGCTCAATGCTAGACCCTTGAATAAATGTTCCAGCTGCCATAATGACATCATCTTCATAGCCTGGCATATAGGCTGGTTCAGGAGCATAATGGGCATTTATCGGTGAGTTCGCTTGTATTTCACGACAAAAATCAATCATTTGCTGAGCCGTTTGGAACGATACTGATTGAATTAAATCTGTACGCTTCGCGTGATAGCTCGGAGAAGTGCTCATGCCGATTTCCTCAAGCATTGCAGCTGTAAATATCGCCCCTTTTAGTGCTTGCGATACAACATGTGGTGCTAGGAAAAACCCTTGATAAAAATCACCTAGTGTATTTAATGTGGCCCCCGCTTCTGCTCCAATACCTGGAGATGTCATACGATAGGCACATTTCTCCACTAAATCTGCGCGTCCAGCAATATAGCCACCAATTTTAGCCAAGCCTCCACCTGGATTTTTAATGAGCGATCCTGCCATTAAGTCAGCCCCGACCTCTGTAGGTTCCTGCGCCTCTACAAACTCGCCATAGCAGTTATCTACAAAAATAATAGCTTTCGGAGCTAATTTACGTACCTTTACACACATTTCTGCAATTTCTTCAATTGTAAAGGATGGACGTGTTGCGTAGCCTTTTGAACGCTGAATCGCAATCATTTTGGTTTGTGCTGTAATGGCCTCTTCAACACCTGCCCAATCAATGACCTGATTATCTAGTAAATCCACATGTCGATAACTGATTTTATAATCTTTCAGTGAACCTGTATCTTTATCACCACCATCGACAATGGATTGCAATGTATCATATGGCTGACCCGAAATATAAAGCAGCTCATCACCAGGACGCAAAACACCGAATAGACTAAGCGTGATTGCATGTGTGCCTGAAATAATTTGCGGTCGGACTATGGCTGCCTCTGCACCAAATACTTCCGCATAAACACGCTCTAGATTATCCCGCCCCTCATCATCATAGCCATAGCCGTTTGATGGGTGTAAATGATAATCACTTACTTGATGCTTTCTGAAAGCTGCTAGCACCTTCTGCTGATTGTAGAACGCCATTTCTTCTACCTTGGCATGATAAGGCCGAACTTGCTCCTCTACTTTTGCCGCTAACGATAGCGTTTCTGTTGATAAATTTGATGTAAACGTCATTCTTTCTTCTCCATTTCACAATGTCTCGCATTTCAATCAGTAAGATTTATTGACTATCTAAATTGACTTCAATCACTCTAGAATTCCCTAACCAACTACTGGTATATGAACGCTTTTGACGAATGTTTTTCTTTATTTTAATCACATTTTATCAATTTGTATGTGCACCTGTAAAACTTGCCTATTGTTTCTAAGAGGATTTTACGCTAAGCTAATGTGCGGACTCATTTCAAGATGCGTATTTAATGACCGATTTTGGCTATTAAATTCATAGATTCTGTTACGTAAAAAGTCTTTTAACTTTTAATAAAGTTTATTTATTGATAGAAGGGGTGAAAGGGATGGCTTGGGAGGTTTTTAGTATTATAGGAACAATTGCCTTTGCTATTTCTGGGGCAATTATTGCCATGGAAGAAGAATACGATTTATTCGGTGTATATATACTTGGTATTGTGACTGCTTTTGGTGGAGGAGCTATCCGAAATTTACTCATTGGACTACCTGTCACAACACTTTGGGGACAGGATATGATGTTTCAAATAGCGCTTGCTGCGATTACGATATTCTTTATTTTTCCGCATCATCTGATTCAACATTGGCATCGTTGGGGTAACTTCACAGATGCGATTGGCTTATCAGCATTCGCTATTCAAGGCGCACTCTATGCTGTTAAGCTTGATATGCCAGTAAGCGCAGTCATTGTAGCTGCTGTTTTGACAGGTTCAGGTGGGGGTATTGTACGAGATTTATTAGCTAGAAGAAAACCATTAGTTCTCCGTGATGAAGTTTATGGTGTTTGGGCAGCTCTTGCAGGATTGCTAATCGGATTCGAGGTTTTTACAGGAGACATTTTCCTTTATATTTTATTCGCAGTGATTACAGCTTTACGTATTCTTTCCTATATGATGAAGTGGCGCTTGCCATTACGAAAGTTAAATCGTGCATAAACACCATTCAGCCAATGACCAAAAATTAAGTCATTGGCTGTTTTATTGTTTTTATCTTTTTAACAACTGCATTGATTCTTCTAAAGTCGCCATGTTTTTCATCATCGAGCAAGCTGCATCTAAAATAGGAAAGGCTAAGGCTGCTCCAGAACCTTCGCCTAAACGCATATTCATGTGCAACATTGGTTCAATGCCTAGTAAGGCAGCGGCAATTTTTGCCCCTGGTTCCTCTGAAGCATGGGAAGGAATGATATAATCGATTACTTTTGGTTCGAGCTTATAAGCAATGAGGGCTGCTATAGTTGAAATAAATCCATCAATGACAACGGGTTTACGATGGGCAGTAGCGCCAAGAATAATACCTGTCATCGCCCCTATCTCTAACCCTCCAACCTTAGCCAGAACATCAATAACATCATTTGGATTAGGCTGATTTAAGGTAATTGCTTTTTCAATAACTGCCGCTTTATAGGCAATGCCTCCTTGGCCTACTCCTGCACCAAACCCCGTTACTTCGATAGGGTTGCATCCCGTCAAAACAGCTAATATCGCAGCACTTGGTGTTGTATTGCCGATGCCCATTTCTCCAGTCCCAAGTACATCAGCACCTTTTATGATTTCCTCAGTGGCCACACGGATTCCTACTTCTATCGATTGAATGGCTTCTTGTTTGGCCATAGCTGGACCTTGTGCCATGTTATCTGTACCATATTTAATTTTATGAATAATGACACCTGCATCAAGTGGAATATCTTCTTTTACACCCACATCTACTGTGACCACCTTTGCATTGGTAATCCCCGCAATCGCACAAACGCCTGTACCCCCCTTAGGAAAATTTAATGTTTGAAAGACCGTAACATCTTGTGGATTCGTGGTTACACCTTCCTCGCAAACACCATGATCTGCAGCACAGACAATCATCACTTTTTTGTCGACCATCGGATATAATTGTCCTGTTATACCAGAGAGCTGTACGGCAAGTGATTCTAGTTTACCCAAGCTACCTGGGGGCTTACAAAGCGCATCAATCCGCTTTCTAGCTTGCTCCATACTTTTCATATCAGCCCCCTGAATGTTTTGAATCGTGTCTTGTAATAATTGCATGATTATTTCTCCTCTCGTTCTCATTAAGACAAAATAAAAAGTCTGTAGTTTATTGTCATGACAAATAAACTACAGACTTTTCCATCATCTATATCTTCTATAGCATGTAGGCAGGTCTCCTGGCTCAAGTTCAACATCTCATAGTACCTTCCCAGCAATTTGCTAGTGGCATACACTACGAAACTCCCTCATACAGTGGCGGGTCCGCTAAAGCTTTTCACTTTATTCCCTATTCTCCCTAGTGGGCACCTATTGCTTTATGTAATTATGTTAAATCTACTTTACAACTTTTTTAGTGTCAAGAGGAAAAAATTTTTTGAGTGTTAACTTAGTACATACTGCTATTCACAATAAAAGCTTATCAAGTGCTTGTCCCAATAAATGAATCCTTCACTTGATTCCTAGTCTTCCATAATTAGTGCTTTTTAGAATTCTCTATGTCTAACACTCGGCTTGTACAAAAATCCATTACTGAATCAATTGCCATAACAAGTAAACTCAGACTTTTCAATCATCTCTATCTTCAATAGCATATGTTCTGCCAATTCACTGAGTAATGTTGAACATAAAAGTTGAAACCTTAATAATCTGTTCAATGTAAACATAAATTATTTCTATGATTAAAATTAGGGTGAGTATCAATAGTAAAACGATGAAAAGTTAGGAGTAGATACGATGAATGCAAAACAATTAAGAAACGCTATTGCTGAAACCTGTGAAACGCACGATAGCCTCTATGCCAAACTCGTAAAACCGATCAATCAGTTGTTAATCAATATCGACGCTTCGATCAGTGAAGAGACAGCAAATAAAATACTAGAAAATTTAAAGTTATTTCATAGTGGTGATAAATACATTACGGAGTGTCATTTCGAGGAGAGTCAAAATTTCTTGAAAGATGGCATTGAGCTTCTCCAAAAAGGGGATTTGGCGAATGGAGCACTACAAATTTATGGAGCTGGTCTAAACTTTGCTAGTTATGCTTCAAAAGTGCAGGGACAAAAAAATGTTAATATCTACAAAAACTTTGAAGAGAATTTTAATTTTATCATGGATGCCTTGAAAAAATAATCATGAAAAAAGAAAGAGTTATACTCTTTCTTTTTTCATGATTTATTTAAATTCTAATTCTCCATCATAAGCCAGCATGCCGCCTTCAAGGTTTGTTACATCAAATCCTTGGGCCTCTAAGTAAGCACACGCATTGGCAGAACGAGCTCCAGCCTTGCATACAATAATATATGGCTTTTCTACATCTAATTCCTCTAAACGTTCAGGGATAGTTCCGAGTGCAATATGTTGAGCACCTGGGATCATGCCATGGGCTACTTCATCCTCTTCACGTACATCGATAATATATAGGTCCTCATTTGCATCTAACAGATCTAATAATTGTGTTGTTTCCATTGTTTTCATAAACTTTGTCCTCCAAAATATCAAATTCCACTATCATTATAGCTTGTAGCAAAAAAAACAGCCAGTGTGAGAACACTAACTGTTTAACAAACTTATTATACTTCTGTCTCTAAAAACTCTATTTGTTTTGCTGGTACGAATGTAGAAATGGCATGCTTGTAGATTAGGTGCTGCTTATTTTCAGCATCAAGTAGTAATACTGTAAAATTATCATATGATTTCACAGTCCCTTTTAACTGAAATCCGTTTAACAGAAATACAGTTACAAAAACACTGTTTTTACGTAGTTGGTTCAAGAACGTATCTTGCAAATTGATTGATTTCATCAAATAGCCTCCCTACTAACTTTCTACCTCTTCATTCCTATAGTAGCACGTTCTACCAATTTATCAATTAGTAATTTTTAGAAATTTTTCTTTATTCTTATAATCGATCATCCGGCGTAATAAAATGGACATCCATTTTATTACGGAAATAAGTAAGCTGTCTTTTTGCATAGCGACGGGAATTTTGTTTTAAGCTATCAAGGGCTTCCTCTAGGGTACATTTGCCATCTAAATAATCATATAATTCTTTATACCCGATGGCTTGTATAGACTGCACTCCACGGATATTTTGCTGCCATAATCCCTTCACCTCTTGCAGAAGACCATTTTCCACCATTAAATCAACACGACGATTAATACGGTCATATAACACGTCACGGGACATGTTTTGACCTAGCCCTAAAATAACATGGTCGTAAAGGGGTACTTCCCCTCGATTTTGCGCTTCAGCTGCTTTTGATACACCGCTTAATTCCAGCATTTCTAATGCACGAATAACACGACGTGTATTGTTTGGATGGATTGTCTCCGCTGTTTGAGGGTCTAGTTGTTTTAGTTTGTCATGCATTGCCTCAGGGCCAAGCTTTGCTAATTCCTCATAGTAGGCTTTTCGTGCTTCTTCATCTACTTTTTCATCAGTAAATTGGAAATCATAGAGGACAGCTTGTACATATAAGCCAGAGCCTCCTACTATTATAGGTAATTTTTGACGAGCTTGTATTTCCGCGATCTTCGCACGTACTAATTTTTGATAATCTGCTACCGAAAAAGATTCTGTAGGCTCTAAAAAGCTAAGTAAATGATGAGGAACGCCCTCCATCTCTTCTTCGGTAATTTTAGCTGTCCCTATATCGAGCCCTTTATAAACTTGCATGGAATCACCATTAATGACTTCACCGTTATATTTTTTTGCCAGTTCAATGCTTAATGCCGTTTTACCTGAGGCAGTCGGTCCCACTATTGCTACGACCTCTACCTGCTGCAATTTAGTTTCTATCATATTTTTCTAACCACCGTAATAAAACTTGAAAGACCGCTTCTTGATTGTCTTCATTTAAAATTTCATGTCGTTTATCCTCGAATAAATAAACCGTTACATCCTCTACATCCACCGCTGCTAACTGTTCAGCAACTTTGTAAACGCCTAGCCCCTGTTCACCAACCGGATCTTTACTGCCACTAATCAAGAGAATAGGGAGGTCTTTTCTTACTTTTGCTAATTCTCTTTTACGATTTAGTGTGGCAAAGCCAGTTGTCAAATCCACGAAAAATTGATTCGTTGGAATAAAGCCACAATAGGGATCATCGATATACTTTTCCACCTCTTGTTGTACTGAACATAACCAATCATAGGCAGTCTTCGGATTAGGAAATTGCTTATTAAAGCTACCAAAGCTCAATTGATTTAACAGCTTACTTTCAGTTTCTTTTCCTAGTCCCTTTGCTAAAGCCTTGGCTACTAGATTTCCTACAGCATGCAAGGCTGTCACATTTCCAGTGCCACAGAGAATAACATTATCTACTTGCTCTCCGTATAATTGAATATAGCGTCTAGTAATGAAAGAACCCATACTATGGCCAAAGAGAATTAATGGTACATTAGCGTATGGTACGTGAAGTTGTGTAATCACTTCATGAGCATCTTTTACAACACGCTCAAAGCCGTTTTCTTCAGCAAAAAAGCCCAATGTCCCATTATATGCTGCCGTTTCACCATGCCCACGGTGATCGTGCATCGTCACAACATAGCCTGCTGCGTTGAGTGTTTTCGCAAATGTTAAATAGCGACCGCTGTGCTCTGCCATGCCATGCAAAATGTGAATATGTCCAATACATGGCGTTGAAGGCTCCAATGTTCGCGTGAAGACAAATTGTTCATCCGACATTTGAATATAACGCTCCATCCCTTACTCCCCTTCTTTCACAAAATTTGTTGCATCGTTAATGGCTTGCTCTAATTCAGCAATATATCTATTTTTTTGCTCCTCTGTATAATTTAAGCGTTGTTGCATCACCTGAATCACTTGCTGTTTATAAAGCTTTACTGCTTCAATATCGAAGTATAATAAACCAGTCCGACGGATAAAGAAGTCGCTTGGTGTATAGACCATTTCGGCTTCAATGCCATACAGTAGCATCGCATGTAAGGCAAGAGGCATTGTACTACCATGTTCATGTAAAAATTTCACCCGATCAAATAAGGCATCTACATTCGTGCCATACTTTTGTACGAGATGCTTGGCTTCATCATAATTTAAGCCATATTGTACGCCTTCACGTGCTTTATAGGCAATATAGTCAGGGAAATTAATAGCGTTAATTCCCTTTGCACCAGAAAGTGCTAGCTCACGTGTTAAACAGGCACTTGCATGCTTATAGCGACGAGCCTTTACGATTTTATCCACAATCGTTTCAGCCATTTGGCGATAGCCCGTAAGCTTACCACCCGCAATCGTCATTAAACCACTTGACGCTGTCCAAATTTCATCTTTCCTTGAAATTTCTGATGGATCCTTACCTTTTTCATAAATCAGAGGTCGGACGCCAGCCCAAGAGGATTCAATTGTGTCTCTTGTGATAGTAGCAGTTGGAAAGACCTTTTTAGCAGCCTCAATTAGATAATCCACATCTTGCTGTGTTGCCACTGGATGTAGAGGATTACCTTCATAGACAGTATCCGTAGTCCCTACATAGGTTTTGCCATCTCGTGGAATGGCAAAGGCCATACGACCATCAGCAATATCAAAATAAACAGCTTGCTTTAGCGGGAAATCCTTTTGTTTAAGGACAATATGAACGCCCTTTGTTAGACGTAATTGCTTGTTATCTGCTACTTTATCTTTTTGTCGTACGTCATCAACCCAAGGACCCGTTGCATTCACAATTTGGGCGGCATGGACATTGAGCATTTTCCCCGTCACATGATCCCTCACTTTAATGCCAACAAGCTTTTTCTTTTCATAAATAAATTCCGTCATTTCAGCATAATTGAGGCAAAGCGCTCCATATTCTACAGCCTTTTTTAATACTTCAATTGTTAGACGGGCATCATCTGTACGGTATTCTACATAATAGCCACCGCCGACTAAGCCATCTTGATTGAGTAAAGGCTCTAATGTCAGGGTTTCCTGAGCATTTAACATCGTTCTACGTTCATGTTTTTTGACGCCTGCCAAGCGGTCATAGACCTTTAATGCCATAGATGTTGTGAAGGGACCGAGTGAACCCTTTTTATATAAAGGTAATAGCATTTTTTCAGGCGTTGTGACATGTACAGCATTATCATAAACAATTTCACGCTCTCGCCCTACCTCGGCTACAACTCCTACATCAAATTGCTTTAAATAACGTAGACCACCGTGAATCAATTTGGTTGAACGGCTCGACGTACCAGCTGAAAAATCCTGCATATCAATTAATGCGACAGAAAGGCCTCTTGATGCGGCATCTAATGCAATTCCTGCACCTGTAATACCACCACCAATGACTAATACGTCAAAGCTATAGTGCTCTAGATAATATAAAATTTTTGGTCGCTGCTCAAATGAAAACATACCTTTCTCCCCCAATAGCTATGATTTAAAAATTCGTGTTGCCTCTACAGCCTTCTGCCATCCTGTATACAGAGCTGTGGCTTGTTCTTCATCCATGTGAGGTTGATAGGTTTCCCCACTCACCCATAATGCAGATAAAGCCTCTTGGTTTGGCCAGAAGCTTGTCGCCAGCCCCGCTAAATAGGCTGCACCGAGTGCTGTTGACTCATTCAGTTTTGCTAGCTCTACTTGTAGCTGTAAAACATCACTTTGGAACTGCATTAAAAATTGATTTTTGACAGCTCCACCATCTACACGGAGTACTTCAATCGGAGTACCTGCTGCTTCTTCCATTGAATCTAGTACATCTTTCGTTTGATAGGCTAATGATTCTAGTGTTGCTCGAATAAAATGTTCTTTTGATGTTCCACGTGTTAACCCAAAAATGGCGCCACGTGCATCTGTATCCCAGTAAGGTGTACCGAGTCCAACAAAGGCAGGGACAACATAAACCCCATCGGTATGATCTACTTTTCTAGCATAGGATTCAGAATCCTCTGCTGTACGAATCATCCTAAGTCCATCGCGTAGCCATTGAATAGCTGATCCTGCTACAAATACACTACCTTCCAATGCATAGGTCACTGTCCCATCAATTCCCCACGCAATGGTTGTCAATAAACCATTTTCCGATGTCACTGCCTGCACTCCTGTATTTAATAGCATAAAGCAGCCAGTGCCATACGTGTTTTTAGCCATTCCTTTGGTAAAACAAGTTTGTCCAAAAAGTGCGGCTTGCTGATCACCCGCAATTCCAGCTATCGGAATTTTTTCTCCAAAAAATATACTTGGAGCCGTTTCTGTATATATTTCTGATGAATTTCTCACTTCTGGAAGCATGGACATTGGGATAGCTAAAAGCTCACAAAGTTCCTCATCCCACTTCAATTCATGAATATTGTAGAGCATTGTTCGAGCTGCATTTGAGTAATCGGTCACATGAGCCTTTCCCTTTGATAATCGCCAAACAAGCCATGTATCAATCGTCCCAAATAATAAATCCCCATTGTCTGCCTTTTCACGAGCGCCTTCAACATTATCTAAGATCCATTTAATTTTTGTCGCTGAAAAATAAGCATCTAAGCGAAGCCCTGTTTTTTGCTGAAAATGTTCTTCTTGTCCTTGTTCTTTTAAGTTATTCACAATGTCCTGTGTTTGGCGTGATTGCCAGACAATCGCATTGTAAATGGGCTGACCTGTGTGTTTATCCCACACCACTGTTGTTTCGCGCTGATTGGTAATGCCGATCGCATGAACCTCACTTGCTTCATGGCCACTTTCGGTTAATACCGCCGCAATAACGGACAAGATAGAACCCCATATTTCATTGGCATTATGCTCTACCCAGCCAGCCTTTGGAAAAATTTGTTGAAATTCTTTTTGTGCTACATGAACAATTTGACCTTTTTTATCAAATAAAATGGCTCTTGAACTTGTCGTTCCTTGATCAATCGCTAAAATAAATTCACCCATCCATTTTCCCCCTCTCCCTTACATAACCCGTTTAAACATTTTTTCCACTTCATATGATGTAAAGTGAATAAGCACTGGACGTCCGTGTGGGCATGTAAATGGATTATCTGCATTGCGTAAATCTCGTAGCAATGTTTCCATTTGCTCTTTTGTTAAATAATGATTGGCTTTGATTGACTTTTTACAGCTCATCATAATTGCGGCTGCCTCACGTAGTTTTTTGATATCAGCCTTTTTAGTTGTCAACACCTGTTCAATCAAATCCTCAATGATTTCCTGTTCCTCCCCTTGTGGGAACCAACTCGGATGCTCACGTACAACAAAAGATGACTGTCCAAATTCCTCTAAAAATACGCCTACAGCTTCTAATTCATGCCTGAGTTCTCGTAAGATCAGTGCTTCATCTGCTGCATAATGGAATGTTAGTGGTAACAATAATGCCTGACGTTCATGAGGATTAACTTGACCGACTTTTTCACGGAAGAATTCGTATTTAATACGTTCCTGAGCAGCATGCTGATCAATTAAATAAAAACCATCCTCCATTTGTGCAACAATGTATGTGCCATGGATTTGTCCCACTACTTCGAGTTCAGGAAAGGGTTCCTTCGTAGGCATCTCTTCTAATATTTCCGACTGTACGGCTATTGTTATTTCATCAATTGTTTCAGCCTCTATTTGTGATGTAGGCTGCCAACTTGTCTCTCGAACCGTAGAAATAGGCTTAGGCTCATCTATTGGTTCAGGATTGTTTTCTTGAATGGTTTGGACATCATATAATTTTTCCACGATGGCATTCATTTTCTCTACATCGATCTTCGGAGCAGGCTTCCAAATGTTCAATTGCTCAGTAGCTGGTTTAACTATTTTTTCTTTCTTTTCCATTTGTGGGACTCGAATAATGTTGCGTATTGTTTCACGAATGGTTTCCTCTATTAACTTTAAAAGCTCAGCCTCTTTACTTAAACGAATTTGATGTTTTGCAGGATGCACATTCACGTCTGTTAAGTAAGGATCACCCTCTATATATAGAACAACTATTGGGAAACGCTCGATAGGTAAATACGTATGGTAAGCATCCACAATGGCCTTTTGTACTAAATAATGCTTGACCCAACGACCATTAACAAATAGAGACATATAATTTTTAGAAGCACGTGTTACCTCTGGTAAGGATACAAAGCCAGAAATTCGATAATCATGTGACTCGCCTTGGAATGACACCATTTTCTTCGCATTATGTATTCCATAAATAGCTGCTAGCACTTGTTGTACATCTCCTCGGCCATTTGTTTGCAGTAGTTGTTGACCATTATGCAATAATCTGAATGCTATTTGTGGATTACCAAGTGCGAGGCGATTCATCAGGTCTATTGTATGCCCTAGTTCGGTTTGAATGGTTTTCATATATTTTAAACGGGCAGGTGTATTAAAGAATAGCTGGGAGACTGTTAAATCAGTCCCTTTACGTAACGGACCAGGTTTATGAGTGAGGATATGTCCACCTTCAAGTTCTAAATGTGTTCCAGATTCACCATTTGATGTAATCAATGTCATTTTAGAAACAGAGGCTATGGATGCTAACGCCTCACCACGGAAGCCAAGTGTTCTAATACGAAATAAATCATGTTCCTGATGAATTTTACTAGTAGCATGACGAGAGAATGACATTAGTGCATCCTCTTCATCCATACCGCTACCATTATCTATTACTTGAATAGAAGTGAGACCTGCTTCTAGTAAAAAAACATCAATGGACGTACTCCCAGCATCAATAGCATTTTCCACTAGCTCTTTGACAACAGAAGCTGGCCTTTCTACTACCTCTCCTGCTGCGATTTTATTGGATAGCCATTCGTCCATAATTTGTATGTTTCCCACTAACGTATCACTCCTTTATTTTTTAGCGTTCACTAGCTCTTGCTGTAGCTCATATAAAATATTCATTGCCTGCATCGGTGAAGTACCTAAAATATTTACCTTTTCTAATTTCTTTAGCACCTTTGTCTCGGCTGGGGAAATCGGTTCGTCCTCTGTAAATAAAGACATCTGTATTGGTTGTTCAGCTATCACCTGTGTTTCGGCAACTACTTCTTTCCCTGCCTCAAAGTTCTCAAGTAATACACGTGCTCTAGCTAAAATTTCCTCAGGTAATTGAGCAAGCTGTGCCACATGTATACCATAGGATTTATCAGCCGCTCCTTTTTTCACCTTATGCAGGAAAACGACCGTACCATTTTTTTCAGTGGCTGAAACATGCACATTTTGTAAGCGTGGTAAATCCTTTTCAAGTGCTGTCAATTCATGATAGTGCGTAGAAAATAACGTATTGGCTCCTATTTTGTCATGAATATATTCCATCATCGATTGTGCCAAGCTCATACCATCATAGGTCGATGTTCCACGTCCAATTTCATCAAATAGCATTAAGCTATTTTTTGTTGCATGCATAATAGCATGTTGCGATTCAAGCATCTCCACCATAAATGTAGATTGTCCTGCCGCTAAATCATCAGCCGCCCCAATCCGAGTAAAAATTTGATCGGTAATTGGTAGCTTCGCTTTTTCAGCAGGTACATAGCAGCCCATTTGAGCCATAACAACAATTAATGCTACTTGACGCATATAAGTACTTTTACCAGACATATTCGGCCCTGTAATAAGCATCATATTGTTCTGCTCTTCTAGCACACAATCGTTTGGTACATACATTTGCTTGTTCAGCATTTTTTCAACGACAGGATGGCGTCCTTCTATAATTTTAAGGGCACGTCCACCATGAAATTCTGGTTTCGTAAATCGATATTTTTCTGAGACGCTTGCAAAGCTTAATAAGACATCCAATTCACTAATGTTTGCTGCTAGTGCTTGGACACGCGGAATATAAGTTTTTAATACATCACGAATTTCTACAAACAGGTTGTACTCTAATGTTAAGCTTTCTTCTTCAGCATTTAAAATCAATGCTTCTTTTTCTTTTAGTTCCTGTGTAATATAGCGTTCCGCATTCGCCAGTGTTTGTTTTCGCTCATAGCGTGTTAAATCTGCTAAATGAATATTTGATTTTGTAATTTCTATATAGTAACCAAAAATGCGATTATAGCCTATTTTTAAATTTTTAATACCCGTTTTCACACGCTCTTCTTGTTCAAGTTGGGCAATCCAATCCTTACCATTACGAGCGGCATAGCGAAGTTCGTCTAAGCGTTCATTATAGCCGTCACGGATAACATCCCCTTCTTTAATGGTAATAGGGGGATTATCTGTAATCGCTTTTGCTAATAATGCCTCGACATCTGAGCATGTATCAAGTTCCGCACCTAATTGCTGTAATGTTTCTTTATTTGACCCCACCAACTGCTGTTGAATAGTTGGCACTTGGCGTAAAGAATCACGCAATTGGGCTAAATCTCGTCCACCCACATTGCCAAAAGCAACACGACCAGCCAAACGCTCTAAATCATATACTTGTTTTAAGGATGCTTGAAGCTCTGTTCGTACAAAATATTCTTCCAATAAATCCGTAACAATCGCTAGTCTAGCCTCGATTGCTGAACGTGTGGCAAGCGGTTGGTGTAGCCATTGCTTTAATTTCCGTCCACCCATCGCTGTCACCGTGTCATCTAATAGCCATAAGAGTGTACCTTTTTGATCGCCACCACGAATCGATTGAATCAGCTCTAAATTGCGCTTTGAGCTAGAATCAATGCGTAAATAATTTTTAATTTCATTAAACGTGAATGCCTGAATATGTGATAAAGATCTCATTTGTGTTTGGTCAATATAAGCTAACAATCGAAGACACGCAATTTGTAACGGTTGTGGTACAGCTTCTAGATAACTTGCTGCTTTGTCCATTGGCATTTCATTCACTTCAATTGAAAGTACGATCCCAGCATTGACGGCATGCTCTGCTAATAATAGCTGCAAACTATCCGTTACAATCAGTTCTCGAATTCCGTAAGCCTGCATTTGCATTAATAAGGCTTTTCCATCGCCTTCAATAGAAGACGCTACGGCTTCACCTGTGGATAAATCTAAATAAGCATAGCCAAATGTTGTGTCATCTAATTGCTCTGCCGCTCCAATAAAATGATTAGATTTACCATCAAGAGCCTTTCCTTCCATAATTGTTCCTGGTGTGATAAGCTGAACAACTTCACGTTTGACCACACCTTTTGCTTGCTTTGGATCTTCTGTTTGTTCACAAATAGCCACTTTATAGCCTTTTTGCACAAGTGTTTCAATATAATTTTTAGCCGAATGATGCGGCACACCGCACATTGGTATTCGCTCTTTTGCGCCTGCATCTCGGCTTGTTAATGTAATTTCTAAAATTTGTGAGGCATTGATTGCGTCCTCAAAAAACATTTCATAAAAGTCACCTAATCTAAAAAATAAAAAGGCATCTTTGTAATCTTCCTTTACCTGTAGATACTGTTGCATCATTGGTGTATATGTTGTCATATCACTATTTACCTCGCTCTTGCCTTATAGATATATTTATTATAACAAAAGATACATGCGAAACGCTTTATTCACCTTTTTTAAGATGCTAGCATTTCGCATGTATCAAAAAATGATGTTTTTTAGACTTATCTTGGTCGTTCATCAGGAAACGATGAAGACTCTAACACATACCTGCCTTCTCCTTCAGGACTTGAAGAGGAGCTAGAACTAGAGCTTGATGAGGATGAGGATGAAGATGAACTTTCATCATTAAGGCTCCAATCTTCTTCATAGTCTAGTGGATGGACACTAATACAAATTGTTGTTTCACCCATTACCTCAACAACTACTTCACGTTCCACTACAATTTCAAACTTTGTACCACATGGAGAGATAATCGCTTCAATACAATTTGGTTCTTGTATCACACGTACACGAACATCATCACCAACGCTAATTTCACCGTCTCGATAGTGAAGCTTCACTTTGTCTTTATAGTGAATCGTTTCAGAAAACACAGCTGTTTTCGAATGATTACTATAGGCATACCAAACATTGACATCAAATTTCCCTGTTACTTCTACAAATTTCCCGACTCTTTTTGCAGAGCAAGTGTGATTGATTACCCAGCACCCTAAAATACTTGTCGGTTTATTTGTTGGTGATAATGTTACACGTTCTTCCGTTCTCTTCTTCCCTTTGGCAACTACTGCTTTCGTCACGATTTGTCGTAAACGTTTCAGCGCAATTCCTCCTTCGACTCTTTTCACTCCATCATATGCAGGTAGCGCCCATTGGGTGAACATATATTTTTAGAGAATGAAATGGATCATTTAAAACTTTTCGATGAGAGGTCTATTATAGCAACTGAATGCTTCAATAGAAGAAGACGTAAAAAAAGCTCGAATGACAGCATTCGAGCTTTGATTTCTATAATCTGTTAAGAGCAGCTACCTGGTTGAGTATTTTCTACGTATGAACCCGTTTCACCACGAAGAACATCGCCACCAGTTGAGCGAATAATTTCATTTGTAACATTATTTGCGATTGTATTTGAAACAAGTTGCAATAAATCATTCACATCGCCTTGTGATTCTTTAAATTGTTGCACAACTGGGATGGCATTAATTTCTTCCTCGATTTTAGCAATTTTATCTTCAATCATTTTTAATGCTTTTTCTTTCCCTAGGTGTTGGAAATTAACCGCTTGTTTTTGTAAGCTTTTTAAGCTTGCAATACGTTCACGTACTTGTTGATTTTCGTTAATTTGCGCTTCTGCTTTTTTGAAAAATTCAACCTCTGGCGTATTTGCAATCATATGTGCAATTTCATGTGATTTTTTAATTAAATCTTCTTTTGTATATAAGACTTGTGTCATTTATGCTTCCACCTTTTCATTTTTTACGACTTCCACAAATTCACCAGTAAGTGAATAGGATGTAGTCTCTGTTATTTTTACTTTCACTAATTGACCAATTACTTCTGCTGGTGCTTTGAAGTTAACTAAACGATTTTTCCTCGTATAGCCCGCTAACACATCGTCGCGTCGTTTACTTGTGCCTTCAACTAATACTTCGACAACCTGACCATTTAAACGCTCTAATGCTTTGCGAGAGTATTCACCTACCACTTCATTTAAACGTTGAAGACGCTCTTTTTTCACCTCTTCAGGTACATTGTCAATCATTTTTGCAGCTGGTGTACCTTCACGCGGCGAATAAATATACGTAAAGGCTGCGTCAAAGCCAACTTCACGGTATAAGGACAATGTTTCCTCAAACTGTTCCTCTGTTTCATTCGGATAGCCAACGATAATATCTGTTGTTAAGGTTACTTCAGGTATTGCCGCTTTAATTCTATCCACTAAACCAAGGAAATGCTCGCGTGTGTATTTACGCGCCATAATTTTTAGCACGTCATTCGAGCCCGATTGTACTGGTAAATGGATATGCTCCACTAAGTTGCCACGCTTTGCAAGAACTTCGATTAAATGATCATCAAAATCACGTGGATGACTCGTTGTAAATCGAATCCGCGGAATATCGATCTTTCTTAATTCATCCATTAAATCGCCAAGACGATAATCAATATCCTCAAAATCTTTACCGTAAGCGTTGACATTTTGTCCCAATAACATAATTTCTTTGTAGCCCGCTGCCGCTAGCTCACGAACTTCAGCAATGATTTCCTCTGGTCGGCGACTGCGCTCTTTACCACGTGTATATGGAACGATACAATACGTACAGAATTTATCGCAACCATACATAATATTAACCCAAGCCTTAATGGAGCCAAGACGTTTCTTCGGCAGATTTTCAATGACATCGCCTTCTTTAGACCAAACCTCTATGACCATTTCTTTTGACATGTAGGCTTCTTTTAAAATGTTTGGCAGACGGTGAATATTGTGTGTACCAAACACCATATCAACATGTGGGTAGCTTCTTAAAATTTTATTAACCACAGATTCCTCTTGCGACATACAGCCACAAACCCCTATTAGCATCTCAGGGTTTTTTCGTTTATATTTCAGCAGGAAACCAAGTTCTCCAAATACTTTGTTTTCTGCATTTTCACGAATAGCACATGTATTTAGCAAGACAACGTCAGCCTCTTCAATCACCTCTGTTGGTGTGTAGCCTAGCTGCATAAAAATCCCGGCCATTACTTCTGTGTCATGCTCATTCATTTGGCAGCCATAAGTACGAATATAGAAGGTGCGATCTTTACCCATTCCTGCGAACTCTTCTGCAATGCTGAAATCCTTATGATACTTTACATCTTCTTTCCCACGTTTTTTAGCATCTTTTAAGGATGGAGCTGTAAAGACCCTCTCAAAATATTTACTATAATCCTTTTCAGGCTTGTCTTCTTTTTTTGGTTGATTGACTTGTTGATTAGCTAAGCGTTGTTCCTCATTCATCGCAATCAGGTAACTCCTTTCAAACGAAATCCATGCACTTGAATTCCCATTTTATTATTATACTGAATAGTTGATACTTCCTACAAGGTTTGCGCCTCAAATGTCGAGGTTTCGACTTAATTATATGAAGATAGGCGTAATATCCATCAGCTCTGACGTTCTATCCTGAAAGTTTTAATGTCCTATCCATCCGTTCACATTTGCTAACTATTGCTCTTATTAAAATACTTGCTGTATTTTATCTGTAAATATGAATGATACAATTTCAGCTTTATCCAACGCTTGATATTCATATCTTCTTTATATAGTAATGCATCCGTGTATTGCCCTTCTTTCATTAATTGCTTTGCTTCTATTTTTAATTTTTCATTCTTCATGTATTTAAATAGTGTTTTTGAAGGAAGTAGTGACCATACATGCTTCGTCTGGACATATGTTCGTTCATGATTAACCTGGTATAAATAATCATCCACCACATATTGCATTAAATTATACCCGCTTGCGGTCACATAGTAGCTTGAAGCCCCTGCTCGCAAATTCATTTCAAATAGCTTGTATTTCCCGTCCCTTGCATCATATTTCATATCAAAATTAGCAAAGCCCGTATAGCCGATGTCCTCTAAAAAATGCCGAATGGATTCCATTAGCTGCTCATCATAATCGGTCATAACAGCTAAAGAAATACCTTTGTTTTGTGGAGATGGATCTTCGAGTAGCTTGTTGCTAACACACATTAATTTTACTTTTCGATCTCTTCCTACATATACATCTAGAACACGGATATAGGAATCGTCGCCTGGAATAAATTCTTGAACGATTAAGGTGTCTTGATAGCTAGAACGATAAATACAGCCAATGATGTGCTGCATCTCATCTGCATCGTGCACTAGATATATTTTTTTCTTTTCAGGAAAGGAACAGTTCGTATAGGCCACGGTATTGGAGGGTTTAATAATAATGGGATACTGGATTGGAATTTCTCTATTTGAATGATGTTTCTTTGTTATAATGATGGTTTTGGGGTATTTTAACTGATATTTATCACAAAGCCTGTAGAACTTCTCCTTTGTTTGCACCCTATTTAGTAAAGCCTGATCAATGTAAGGTAAAATAAAGTACTTTTCAAGCTGCTCTTTATTTTCAATGATAAGCTCTGCATAGTAGCAGTCACAAACTAATAAAATCAATTTCTTTTGTTGGCACTGCATGGCCAATCCCACTAGCGCTTGTACAAAACGGGTAGGATCATCTAAATGTTCAACGTATTGAAAATCCAGAATACCGCTATTCTGCGTGGCAATTCCCTGTGAGCCTTTCAAAAGGAGTGAGCGCATCGTCCTCCCTTTTTTTGCTGGCTCAATGACAAGACTTTTCATGCGGTAGGCTGCATAAAATGAGCGTGCTACCCCGTACGCATGCTGACCCGATTGTATAATAATAGGTAAAAAGGGTTGTTCTTTAATAGATGTCAATCTGAATCGCCTCACATTATAAAAATGAATTTAATCATTTGTATGCGAGTAAAATTGTACTTATGTAATACGAATAAAAGGCACTACATTGAAGCTTTAGTGCCCTTTACTCAACCTATAACGTCATCATTTTTTTCACTCTCTGTTCAAAGGAGGCAATAGCTTGAACGCCATAACCCTTTAGCAGCTCTGTATTGGCAAATGTATACTTACCTAAATCATCTGGGAAATGTGCATCAGAGGATACAGTAAAAGCAACTCCATGCTCAAGTAAGGTTTGTAAAAAACGAGGACCCGGGCACATTTCCTGTACAGGGTAACGATAATACAGCCCGGCATTGATTTCAGTGGCGGTTTCAGTAGACTTTAGTGCCTTTGCAATACGTTTATACCAAACTTCAAGAAACGCACGATCCTCCACCTGATAATTAAATACTTTAAAATTATCTAAATGGGCAACAAAATCAAACATATTGGAAAGAATCATTTTCTCTACTACTTTAAAAAAACGCTCATAATTTTGTTGTAAAGAGGGTTGATCCATTTGCTCAAAAAGATACTTTGTTTGTGGATTATCAAAGCCCCACCCATCAACAAAATGAACAGAACCAATTACATAATCCCAAGGATAACCTGCTAGCAAAGCAGTTAATTCCTCCTCACCACCAACAAAATAATCTGCCTCTATACCAAGTCTCAGTGTAATGCCATGTTGACGCCATTTTTCCTTTGCCTGCTGAATGGTCGTCACAAAAGCATCCATATTTTCTGTCATCACACGATCCAGCCAATAGCGCTGAATTTGTCCAATTTTACTTTCATCCAGCCTCATAAATCGCTCAAAATAGGCACGCGTTTCTTGAAAACGATATAAGTGATCGACAATCCCCACCTCACGTAAGCCGAGCTGCTTTGCCTGTTCAAGATATAAATCCAACCATTCCTCACTATAACAGCCTTTTTTCACACGTCTTGCTAGACGCTGTAAATGACAAGTTATTTGTTGTTTGGAGCCTTTTTCCGTTTCATCATCCGGATAAAAAAACTCCAGTGCCTGCGATGTACGCTCTAGCCAGCGAAATGAATAAGGTCCCTCTTCTAAATGTACGTGATAATCTATTGTCATCCACTCTTCCCTCCATTACATATCGTCCATTTTTCCTCATAAGCCTGCCATTCTAATGGACAAGTGCTTTCGCAAAGAATTTCTGTACATTCATCAAGATGACAGATTTGAAAAAATGATTTGCCATTAATTTTAGATGCATCGGCTAATAAATAACTCACTTTGCTATGCTTGAGCATTTTCTTTGAAATAAGAGATTCATCCAAATCGTAATCATAAACAATGCCCTCACTCATGCCACCACACGATAAAAAGGCCTTATCAAAATTCATATTATCTAGCATTTCTAACGTCATAGCACCTGCAACAGAAGATTGTTTTGGATTCGCCGTACCTCCTAGTAATATGACCTTGCCTGTCATGCGTCGTTCTTCTATGGCTAAATTAAATTGAATAGCTGCTGCAATTGAATTCGTTACAACTGTTATATCTTCCACAGCTAGTAAAAAATCGGCTATATGTACTGTTGTAGTACCTGTATCTACTGCAATAGTATCGCCGTCGCAAATGCGTTTTGCAGCAATACGAGCAATTTGTCTCTTTGCGTCCTTGTGCATTTGTAGCTTGCGTAAAAATACCGGTTCATTACGTACATTCGTATATTTAATAGCCCCGCCATGAACTCTTGATAATAAATGCTGTTGTTCTAATTCATCAAAGTCTCGGCGAATTGTTTCTGGTGCTACCTGAAGGGCATCGGCAATATTGGCAACAATAATTTTCCCTTCAGAATCTAATTGTTTTAAAATAAATTCAAATCTTTCCAGTTTAGCGTAAGTCATGATAGCGCAATCACATCTTCTTGTGCGACATAACACTTATAGGATTTTCCCATTTCAATCGAATACCCTTGTTGATGCAGTTGTTCCATTGTAAACGCCATTTCTCCTTCAAACGTAGTACGAATAATATTGCCGCTCATTAATGATTGTTTGGCAACCCCAAAGAGACATAAGTCCCCATCTCGTTGATCGAGATGTAACGCCTCAGGTCGTATAGCAAATTTCGTGGCTTGCTCTATTAAAGATGCTCCAAGCATTTTTTCTAAAGTTTGGCGTGGAAAAACATT
Source organism: Lysinibacillus sp. GW823-FHT02G10 (assembly GCF_058797135.1). Classification (NCBI taxonomy): domain Bacteria; kingdom Bacillati; phylum Bacillota; class Bacilli; order Caryophanales; family Bacillaceae; genus Lysinibacillus; species Lysinibacillus sp. GW823-FHT02G10. Next base: position 159,620 of record NZ_JBXAJI010000001.1, on the reverse strand, counting down.
ATAATGACCGATAAAATTAGCAATAAATTCATTATTTGGTTTCGTATAGATTTCCGTTGGCGTACCATTTTGGGCAATGCTGCCATTATTCATGACAAATATTCTATCCGAAACAGCCATTGCCTCTTCCTGATCATGAGTAACTAGAATCATTGTCATATTTAATTTTCGCTGAATTGCTCGTAAATCTACTTGAAGTTTTTTGCGAATTTGAGCATCGAGCGCACTAAGCGGCTCATCTAATAACAGTACTTTAGGTCGGACAATTAATGCACGGGCTAGAGCAACACGCTGCTGTTGACCTCCCGATAATTCTTTCGGGTACGCATTAGCTTTCTCACTTAAATGAACAAGCGCTAGCATTTCATGAACACGCTGCTCTATATCTGCCGTATTAACTTTTTGCATACGCAAACCAAAAGCAACATTTTCGAGCACAGTCATATTAGGAAAAAGTGCATAGGATTGAAAGACCATACCCACTTGACGATCCTTCGGTTGTACGCCACTCATATTTTTTCCTTCAATCAAAATCTTACCTGCCGATGCATCTGTTAAGCCTGCAACAATACGCAAAATCGTACTCTTTCCACAGCCACTAGGACCTAATAGTGTGATAAATTCTCCTTTTTGAATTTCCATATGAATATTGGTTAAAACAGATACTTGTCCATATTTTTTATGCAGCCCTTCAATAACAAGATAACTCATAGATTTGTAGCACCTTTCGATCGTTTCGTTACGATAGCAATGACGAATGTTAAAAGACCCATTAGCACGAGATAGATGAAAACAACAGCACTAGCAATATGTCCACTTGTGCTAAGCTTTTTCATTAAATAAATTTGAACGGTTTCAAAGCGAGAACCTACAACAAGATTAATTAAGACAAACTCACCAAATAAGACAGAGAAGGATAACAATGCCCCTGCAAATAAGCCTGGATAAACGGTAGGCAGTAAAATTTTTGTGAATGCCTGCCTTTTGGATGCGCCTAGTAATTGAGCGGCATCAAGTAGCTGCCTCGCATCTATATTTCTTAAACTATTTCGTGTACCTTGATAGATATAAGGAAGAATTCCCACAACATAGGCACCTAAAACAACAAATATCATCGGTATACCTATTTGGCTATAAACGCGTATAAGCCCTACAGCTAAAATGATTCCTGGAAAAGAATACACCATCACCACTGCCATCTGTATCCATTTTTCATATCTTGGAAAGTATAGGACGATGACGAAAATGGCTGGCACAATGACAAGGAGTGCAATGCTAACTGCCCCCCCTGCTAAAAATACTGAACGACCAAATGCCTGAATAAAATCGGTATCCTGAAACAATGTGGAAAGCCATTTTAGTGTGAGTCCTTCTGGCAATATCGTTTTATTCCATTTTGTTGCAAACGCATAGAGCATTGTTGCTAACACAGGTAATAGTAAATATCCCACGAGCAGAAGGAAAAAGAAATCAGCCAAACCACGCTTTTTCATTTTACTTTCCTCCTTGTTTTAGAGATGCTCCACTCACTGATCAGCATGGCCGTCACCATTGTCACTGCTAATATAACTGCAATGGCACTGGCTAGCTCTGGCTGAGCAAAAATATCACCTTTTATTAAGGAGCCGATACGAATCGCCACTAAATTATAATTACTACTTGTTAATGCATAAGCAGAAGCATACGCACCCATAGCATTGGCGAACAATACACTAAAGGTTCCCACAATTCCTGGGAGCATAACAGGGAGACCAATTTTCATCCAAAACTGCCAGCTAGATGCACCAAGAAGAGCTGCCGCCTCCTTCCACTGTTGCTGAATTCCATCATAAATGGGATATAGCAGCATTAGTGATAATGGCAGCTGAAAGTAAATGTAAATAAGTAACAAACCGCTCCAACTGTATAATGAAAAGGATGTCAACGCCTCAATATCCCATTTGTCAAATAACAATGTAAATAAACCACTATTGCCAAGTAAAACGATAAAAGCAAATGCTAGCGGAATACCTGAAAAATTGGAGGTTAAGTTCGTAAGTATTAAAATCTTCTCCCGTACTGGCTCTGAAAACTTCATCATGGCATAAACTGCAAACAAGGTGATAAGTAACGCAATCATAGCTGAGATAACAGATAATGTAATACTATTTTTAAAACCTTGAAGAATGTAGTCGTTCGTAAAAATTGATTCATACTGCTTCAGAGTAAAGCCCTCACTATTTTGAAAGCTTGTAATGAGCATATATAGGAGTGGTACTAAGAAAAACAGTAATAGTAATACAAGAAAAGGCGAAAGCCAAGCAATGGATTGCCGCTTCGATATCAACACACTCACTTCTTTCTATAAATGACTTGCGGCTCATGGGGATAATAGCCGCTCCTTATAATAAGAGCGACTACTATTATTTAAACCTTTTTTGCTGTAAACACACCTTCTAACAGGAGTGGTACCATATCTTCAGCAGGCTTGATATTTAATAAATGACAGCACAGTGGTGCAACTTGTAATTGAGAAATAATGCCTTCTTTTATGCCAGCCTTTACAGCATCTGAAATGACAAATAGCGGGACATGACGATCCTCATGTGTGGTACCGCCATGATTACCATCTCTTGTCATGCCATGATCAGCCGTAACGATAACCTCATAGCCCAGCGCCATACACTTTGGAATAAACAAGGATAGTAAAGCATCCATCGCTAAAACTCGATTGCGATATTGAGCAGAATCTGCCGTAAATTTGTGACCATCATCATCAACATTCATTGGATGAATATACAGGAAATCAGGCTGCTTTTGAGCCATTAACCATGCTGCATCGGCAAATACATGACTATCTGGATAATGATCCTCAAAATAGAACATACCATTGTCAATTGGTAAATGTGTATCGAGTTGTAGCCTGTCCTCCATATGATTAAATGGCGCTCTATTATAAAGCTCACTCACCCAATAATAGGCGGAGGCTGCTGTAGTTAAACCATGCTCCTTTGCGATATGAAAGACACTTTGCCCTTTCGATAAACGCACTGTCATATTGCTGGTAACGCCATGTACAATAGGGGGTGTACCTGTTAAAATCGTCTCATACAATGGTCTTGATAAAGAAGGCACCTCTGAGCAAACCTTATAGCGAGCAGCTACCTGACGCTCGACTAAATGGTGCAAGAACCCCATATGTGTGCAGGCTGTGTCAAAGCGCAAGGCATCGATAACAATGAGAACCACTTTGTTATTTTGCATGGATTAACACCTGCTCTTGATAGAGTTGAGGGATTTGCTTTGTTGTATCTTCCCATTTCTTTTGGTCTTTAACAGGTTGTGCATTCGTATACATATCAGCAGGTAATAGTAAATCTTTTACATCCTGTGGTAATTTCACTCCGTCCCGAATTGGACGCGCATAGCCTTTTGCTAAATTTTCTTGACCTGCATCAGATAAAATATATTCACGTGCTAGCATGGCAGCATGTGGGTTTTTGGCATATTTATTAATTACCGTTGCATAACCAGAAGTGACAGATCCCTCCTTAGGTATCACTACATCAAAGCGGTCCTCATCAATTTGACGACGATAACCTAATGCATTAAAGTCCCATAAGATCGCAACATCTATTTCACCTTTTTCTAGGTTTGCTACTGATGGATCTCCCTGTAGACGTCCTTGCTTCGCTAATTCAGCAAAGAAATCTATACCTGGCTGGATGTTGGACTCATCTCCACCAAATGCCATAGCCGCTGCTAAGATGGCAAACTGTGCTTGGTTAGCTGTTAATGCATCCCCAATACTTACTGTGTAATCTCCATTTTTTAGGTCTTCCCATGATGTTGGAGCATTCTTCACATTATTTTTATCTGTCAAAAAAGAAATGGTTCCTGTATAGCCAACAATCCAGTGTCCTTCATCATCTTTAGCCCAATCAGGTATTTCATCCCAATAAGACGTTTTGTATGGTAATGTTAAGCCCTTGTCCTTAGCGATTGGTCCAAAAGCAATCCCGACATCTCCAATATCTGCCGTAGCATCATCCTTCTCTGCTTCAAACTTCGCTAACTCCTCTGCACTCGACATGTCCGTATCCTTGTGTTTGATGCTATATTCGGTCCCGAGTTCCTCCCAGGTTTCTACCCAGTTCGCCCATGTATCTGGCATACCGACAGAATTAACAGTGCCCTCTTCCTTTGCTTTTTCTGTAATGTCCTCAAGCGATAAATCCTTGTTTACCTCATTTGCACTAGATGAACTTTCAGAACAAGCTGCCAACATGGAAATAGCTAATGCACCAATTAGACCTTTTTTCCACAGTTTTTGAATTGCCATGTGTTGGACCCTCCATTTGTTTTGCTTTATTTTTATTTGCTTACAAACGTTATGTTATAAAACAAACATTAAGCAAGTATGGAGGTGTTTAGAATATTTAGTAAAAATTATTGAGGAATTATAAATATCTATGAATTTAATGAATAAATGAAGTAGGCTTGTAAAGCTAGCGGGGGAAGATAAGAAGAATCTAAGTATGTGTACGTTTGCTTTACAGACGTACACATACTTAGATTATTTGGAGAGACCTAAAAAATCAGCATATGTATGCGGCTCATTTTCCTTGAGAATTGTTAAAAATGTAAATGCCAATTGCACAACTGACCACCATCTCATATTGTAGGACATTTCAAAACGAGAGGGCTCTAATGAAAAGACATCTTGAAAAATATCTAACGGTTCTATTTGCTCATCCTTTAAAATGGATAGAAAGCCAAGAAATAACGTATGATCTTTAACCTCAATCAATTTGTCCTCTACAAGAGCATCAATATTTTCAGGGTGTTGAAAATTACATTGTGTAGCTACATAACGTTCTAAATCCTGAGCACGCTTTCGGTCTTCACGTTCCTTTTTTTTTGCAATAAAATCAATGACGTTATTCACGTACATCGCCTCTTTTTTTTCTTTTATTGTAGCATTTTTTATAGAAACATTGCCTGAAATAGCCCTTTATCCATTCCGTTTAAATGGTTTGTTTTTTATTAAATTCCTCTAAAAAAGTAGTCAATTTGTGAAATTCCACAGAGAAGACATCTTGCATTCCAAAATATCCTTCTTTTTCATCTATAATAGTGGCAAACTTTTTATAAAGACGGTGAATATAGCCATGATGGCGATAAGCATAAAATTGGACTTCCTTCACTTCTGGGTGTTCTTCTAAAATATGTTTTAGCATTTGTAGAAAACCCTTAACAAAGGATCGACTATTTTGATATTCTTTCTTTAAAAGTGCGCAATCAATAAAAACGATATGTTTATTTTTAAATTGATCTTCTCTTACACCCAATGTATAGCTTGCTGCAGCAAATACTTCCTGCTGTGTATTTTGAAAGAGAAGCAGATTTGTTTCCTCTATCATGACATATAAACTACCAAGTGTATCTAAAATCGGATACATATCGTCAAATATATTTCTATTTTGCAAAAAGAAAACAGCGAATTTTTCATAATCATTATCAGTCTTACACTGCACTATTTCCATTCATCTTCCCCCTTATTTAATTACCCACTCACCATTCACTAAAATCTCTTCGGCAGTACCGTCCTCTCGTATTCCATTCACCTGTAAGTTTTGTGAGCCTATCATAAAATCAATATGGATCATACTATTATTTATGTTTTCTAGGTTTGCACCATCTTCTTTCAAGCCTGAAGTATAGGCTTGCCCAATGGCTAAATGACTGGATGCATTTTCATCAAATAAATTATGATAAAATAGTAGATTGCTCGCAAAGATTGCAGAATCATGAGGAACCAATGCAACCTCACCTATATATCTAGCACCCTCGTCTTTTTGAAGAATACTTTGGAATGCATCCATCCCTTTTTCTGCAAAGAAATCAATAATTTCACCATCTTTAAATGTAAGTGTAAATTGATCAATGATCTGCCCTTCATAAACTAATGGCTTTGTATTTTTGACTATTCCATTTACTCCTTTTTTGAGTGGTGTCGTATAAATTTCTTCAGTCGGCATATTACAAATAAATGAGCTTCCCTTGTCATTCGTTTCCAAGCCATTAACCCAACGATGATTTTGTGGTAGCTCTATTTTTAGATTTGTGTCTTCGCTAATGAAATGTAAATAACGGAAATGCTTTTCATTCAATAACGTGGCCCTTTTATTTAATGTTTCAACATGCTTTTCCCAAGCTTGTAGTGGGCTCTCTTCATTTAATCTTAGTATTTCAAAAAACTTTTCCCATAATTCCTCAAGAGCATTTTTGGGCTCTAAGTCAGGGAAAATAGATGCTGCCCATTGCTCCGTCGGATAAACAATAACAGTCCAACTAACTTGCATTTTAATCAATTTTTCGGTAAAAGAACGAAAAGCAAGTGCAGAAGCATACTCTGCTTTTTCTACCTTAACAGGGTCTATTCCCTCCATATTTTGCAGGTGGGGTGAAATAATATAAAGAAAAGCGGCACCACTACTCGCCATTTCTTCATACCCCTTCACAAGCCAATCTGGTGTATAGGCTAAGCCTTGCTCTGTCATATATTCAAATTCAATTCGAGCAAGCTCTTCATCAATCCACTTTATATAAACATAATGTGCACCATTGAGATAGGCATGTCGGCAAACCCTCCGAACAAAATCAGCAGCAGCTATCGATGCAGAAATCACTAAAGTCTGTCCTTGTTGAATATTAATACCTATTTTTATGACCAATTCAGCATACTGATCTATCTTAGTTTCAAAAGTTTTCATTATAAATTTAACTCCCTATTCAAATAATTTATTGAACACGCCAATGTATTTTTTTACTGATCAATAGATAAGAAAAACAGGAAAAAATAAGTAAGATAAGAACATCTATGAATGTAGAATTGGTCCATCCAACAGTTAACATACCGTGTAATACATTCGCTACATATGTTGTAGGTAACACGTAGGAAATCCACTGCAGAACGATGGGAAGGTCTTTCAGTTCAATCATAACTGGTGTTAAGAAAGTAACAAACATCAACAAAAATTGCGCTACAATATTTGTAAATTGAGGATTTGGAGATAAAAAACCCATTAATACACCAATGCCTACTACACTAAAAATCGCCAATAAAGCAACTGGTAGTAAAAGCCACTCAAAATGAAGATTCACCCCATAAATTTGCTGACCAAACGTAAATACAATAATAAACGAAGGTAAGGAAGTTAAAATACCATAAAACAACAAAGATAAAATAAAATTAACCTTTCGAATGGGAAGGGATGAGTAATATGTAAAATAGCCCCCAAATTTTTGATACGAGATATCCTGCCCTAGAATATTCATCCCCATTAATAGAATACTAAAAATCATATTACCGATAATTAATCGTGCCAATTGTTCAGAGCTAGATTCACCCAGTAAAAATTCTAGAAAAACTAAAGTAACTATTGGGAAAATGGAAGACATTGCAATAATCCATAATAATTGATGCCTTACAATAGCTATTTGTATACGAAATAAAATAAGTAATTCAACAAAGAATTGACTAAAGGCATTCATTAACTATTCACTCCTTTGCTGTTCTTGAAGTAGTGAATAGACATCTTCTAGACTTGGTGGAAACAGAGAGTATTGGTTAATGTTCAATGTCTCATCCTGTATTATTTCAACAATAGTACGAACCATATTTTTCTCGATTAACATCGTGAGTTTTGTATCCTCTACTAATTCTGCTTGTCCAAAATCTTTCAGTCTGTCTTTGATATTGTGAATAGAGGCCTCCTGTGCATAAATTTCTAAACGCATTCTTTGGTCTACTCTTCTCTTTAGCTTTTCGACATGGTCAATGGCTAAAAGCTTTCCGTTATCTATAACAGCTACACGATGAACAACTTTTTCAGCTTCCAAAATATTGTGAGTGACTAAAATAATTGTTGTACCCTTTTGGTTAAGCTCACGAATGATGTCCCATACTAATTTCCGTTTTAATGGATCCAGCTCATTTGTAGGCTCATCCAAAATCATAACGGATGCCTGACCAATCAAAGTTGCTCCTAAACTAATGAGTCTTCTTTGACCACCCGAAAGCTTTGACAATAGCTTATCTCGATAAGCTTCCATGTCTAACCTCAGCAAAATATTATCTGTCTGTTGCTTCGACTCTTTTTTGGAAAGCCCCTTTAATCTACCCGTAAAATAAATGGCTTCCCATGTTTTTAAAAATGATAAAGCAAAAGTCTCCTGTGAATAATAGGCAATCTGTTTCAATACATACTTCGGATTCTTAGATACTTCTTGTTGATGAAATTTCACGGATCCCTCTGTTGGTGCTAACTGTCCTATCATTTGCTTTATCAGTGTCGTTTTTCCTGCGCCATTCGGTCCTAATAACCCAATTATTTCACCTTTATATATAGTCAGTGAAATGCCATTATTTGCTCTAAATTTACCTTTTTTATAGTAGAAAGTTACATTTTCTAATTCATATATTGGTTCAAGCATGGTAAACAGCCTTCCTGGTTAAATTTCAAAAGAGGAGGTCTGACTAAAAAGTCAGACCTTAAGGTAATAATTATTTACCGAAGGGCTTTGTATCCCCTTTTGGAAAATTAACTGGTGGTGGAAACATCATTACTTTTCACCTCACTTTCATTTTTTATTGAGTGAACAACCATCAGATAAGCTAATGATAATCACTACTTATTTTAGATTTTATATTACTCTAAAGTAATATACAACTAGAAAAATAGAAAAATCAGTATTTTCTTACTCTTAGATAATAGCATGATTTATTTATAATTTCTTCTATCCATTAGACCATCTATTCATACCATTCTTTTCTGATACGTTGCTTCTACTAGTAAATTGAATCAATTGTAAAGCAATAACTATTACTTATTCCGAATTTACAAATTATATTACTCATAAATAATATTTAATTAAAAAACAAGATGTTTACTTTCTTTGCCAATAGCATGATTATTTTGCAGAACGTGCTTTAGGCAACATACCCTCTATCAATAAATTCACAATATGTTGGGCTATCTCTTCTGGCTTTTTTTGCTTTGGCAGTAATTGAACAAATGTTAAGCGCTCAATAATACCTATTAAGCACTCTGCAACGATATGTGTATCTAAATCTTTCCGAAAGTAGCCAGCATCTACTTCATAATCCAGATTCTCTTTTATTTGCTTGACGATTTGTGCCTTTATTTCATCAGCCTTTGTCGATAAAGTTAATCCAATCCGTGTTAAATCTGGGTTCTTAGCAAAAAACGCTAATAATTCCTTAACATTATGGATAATACGTTCTCTTACTGTTGCTTGCTCTAATGCAGACTGTAAGCGGCTTTTTTTGGCTAAATCCATCATTCGTAAGCGAAAAAGACTTTCTAATTCTTCAAAAATGGCCTCTTTATTTTTAAAGTACAGATAAAAAGTAGGCTGACTTAATGATGCACTTTTTACTATAGTACTCACCTTCGTTTCATGATATCCATGCTGCGCAAACTCTTTCGCTGCCATTTCAAGTAATAATGCGCGACTTTCTTCTCCACTTGCGCCTTTAGGTCTACCTCTTTCTGCCATAAAAAAAACCTCCATTTAAGTACCCTTAAAACTTTTTTCTATAAAAAAAGCCCTTTATAAGGATAGTTAGTTGTAAAACCTTACTTCCATTAAAAAGGACTAAATTTATTACTAGGGTAACATGAAGAACTTCATTAGGGCAATGACTTTGATCTCTGCCTGAAGTAAATTGGAAAAAATAAACTGCTACTACATCCTCATAACAGGAATAGTGATTGTCACTTTTCCTCCACCCGTTATCGAATCATTAGCGAGTGTTATTACCCCATCATGCTTTTTAATGACTGACTCTGCAATATAAAGCCCCATACCATGATGATTTGTTGTATTTCTACTTGGGTCTCCACGATAAAATTGTTTGGTAGCCTCTTTTATATCTTTTAATGAAAAACCAATCCCACTATCTTTCACTGTAAAATGAATAACATCCTCCTTTCCTTCAACAGATAAAGTGACTTTGCTGTTATTTGGTGTGTGCTCAACTGCATTGACAATCACATTTAATAGAGACCGATAAAAAAGCTCTTCCTCTATCATAATGGAAGTAGGTAACCTGATCTTTTCTACACTAACTTTAAGATTTTTTTCTAAAGCAAGTGCCTTCATTTGCTGTTCTAGCTGTTGAATAAATGAAGCCAGCTCTACAGTTGTTTTTACACCACCAACACTTTGCTCCATATTGGAAATATCTAATAATTGCTTTGTGAATTTTTCAATTTCTAGCGTATTTTTTAATATATAAGTGTTGTATTCTTTTTGTACTTCATCTTGAACAGTATCCAATAAAAGTTCCGCATTTCCTCGAATAATCGTAAGAGGTGTTTTCAAATCATGGGCAAGGGCAGAAATTTGTTCTCTGCGCGCGCGCGCTGCTTGCCATTGTTGTGTCAATGAAGTATTTAATGCTTCCTTCATCTGCTCAAAAGAAAGTGCAATATCATCAATTTCTCGAATCCCAGATGGTTTTAAATGAAAATCTAAATTTTGATGTTGGATTTTTTCAATGGCTTCTTGTAAGCCCATCATTTTTCGTTTAAGTCTTCTGCCGAAATGCACAGCAAGCACCGTTGCCTGTATGATAACGCCTATAATAAACAATAGTAAAACCGTTAATTGAGGATTAGGTAAATATTTTCTCATAACGGGTATGCGATACTCAGGGACTAAACCATAGCGTAAAATGCACACTTCCTGTTCTCGCTCAACGAATGCATAAAATCGAGCATTACTTTTCGTCTCTCCCTTCTGCTTTAAACGCCATGCATGGGAAGCCTCTTTATCTGTTAAAGTACCAGAAAGAAATTCACCCTTATTAGAAATCACTGCGTAGTCTACAAGATCAGGGATCATCTCGTCCGTTACCGAGCTGCTTGTAGCAATTCTGTCTTTTGCTAAAGTGATTTGTGTCTCTGCATAATTTGCAGGTAAAATAATATTAGCTGAAAAGGCAAACATAAATAGACCTATTAATAGTGCAACTAAAATAATGATGCCAATGCAAAGAAAAAATAAATATCTCAAGAAAAATGTATGCAGATGTGTTCCTTTCCTCGGTTTTACGGTTTCCACTTATAGCCAATCCCCCAAACCGTATCAATGACTTCTATATCAAATGCATGTAGCTTTGAACGAATATTTTTAATATGCTCTGTTATCGCTGTACTGTCACTTTTGCCATCAAATCCAAAAATTGTTTCGTATATCTGCTCTTTTGAGAAAACCTGACCACGATGCCGTGCTAAAAATTCACATATTTCATACTCACTTTTAGTTAGCAGGACGCGCTCATTCTGAACCAACAGTTCTTTACCAGAAAGATTAAAGTGAACTTTATCGCTATAAAGGATGTTCCGCTTTTCTCTGCTTTCCCGTCGGATATGCGCATTCACCCTTGCCCGTAGCTCTCCAATGCCAAACGGTTTAATCAAATAATCATCTGCGCCTAGGCCTAAACCATACATCACATCTTCTTCTAAGGATTTAGCTGTAAGAAAAAGAATAGGGCAATCTACAGCATGCCTAATTTGCCCACACAATGTAAAGCCATCCATAATAGGCATCATCACATCAAGCAAAATTAAATCAAAGGAACCTAAATCCATCTTGCCTACTTCTGTCGGTTTAGACACAATGGTTACCAAGTGATTATCTTTATAAAGTGCATTTTTTATCAGCATTAAAATATCCACTTCATCATCCACTACTAATATATTTGCCATAATTCACCCTCTAATTTTCAGATGCTCTACCTTCCCATCTCCAAAACCATAAACAAGACAGCGTAAAAGTCAATAGGATACCCCCTAAGCACGCCATTATGCCCGTCTGGATACTTGTTTCGAGCAATGTTAAATTTGTTCCTGTCGATGATAAAATCCATAAAGAAACAAAATGACCGCTCCATCCATAAGGTAAAAAGGGCCAAATACGATCCCCTAAGCCTGTAAGCAATAGGGCGACCAGCAGAGCTTCTACAATACCTAAACCAATCGAAGCGCCTTTACCAAATTGGAAGCTTACAAATAAATGTAACATATAGAAAATCACATGACTGCCGAATAGAATACAAGCAGCCATACTATAAAATGAATAGCCCAAATCTACTTCATGTAATAGTTCTCTAAAGCCAAAACTAAAAATAGCTATAGATAGAGAGATGGCTCCAAAGCTAAACAATAATAATAAGATAAGCTTGCTCATATATGTCTTTATTTTTATGTTTGTTGTAGCTAGCATACCTTGAAAACGACCAGCGTTTGCTTCCTGCTCAGATGCCATAGCACATACTAATCCTATAATAATTGGTAGTCCACAAGCCAGCCCCTGAAAATAGGCAGTTACTTTTCCTTGAAAATTCCATGGCGAATAGGAATAGTAGGCTAAAAATAGCCCAGAAATAGCAAGGGGGACAAGTATATGTGTCAGCAAAAAAGGTGTTCGTTTTGTTTTAAGGCATTCCACTCTTATTAATCGTAACATGTCCATCCGCTATTTCGCCTCCCTTTTTGTGAACCACTTCGCCGTAAGAAAGCTAATCATCATAAACCAAGCTAATGCTATCAGTAAGCCTGGAAGTATAACGCCTTTATCCAATAAAGGACTACCTTGGGGTACTAATAGACCATTTGGTAATATGCCAAGTGTCGAACATAACAAACGAGGACCAATCGCAAATGGATAGTAATACCACATTTCCCCATCTGCAAAGGCAACAATCCCTACGATATTGGCTACTACATTGAGTAAGATGGTCAAATAGGTACCTAGTTTTGCTGCTAAGAAAAGACATAAAGGTATTTGCCACAAAAACGTCAGGAAAATAACAAAAGTACTTAGTAAACTGCTCGCTATTGGTAAACTATGACCAAATAGCAAGCCTCCAGCCGTAATTCCTCCAAAGAAAATAATCGTAATCAGAAAAAGCCATATGCTTGATGTTACTATTTTTCCTAGCCAAATCCTTTTAAGATCAAGTGGTAAGGCAAGAATACTATGGTATTTTATTTTTTTATCCTTTTCGATCACTAAGGCACAGCAAATCGTCAGTGCACCTGGCAGAAGCATCGTATACCACCAGTTATAAGCTCCTGTTTGAAAATATTCACCTCCCATAAGTACAGCGCTTATAAGTAAGGTTATAAGTGGCGTAAGCCAAAGTAATTTGGGAATAAAAGTTCGCTTCCATTTTAATTGTTCCGCTTTCATAATGGCTATCATGCTAGCAACCCACCTTTCTATTGGTGGCAACAACCTGCATGAATAGTGATTCTAATTCCTGACCTTGCGGTGCTGGTCCCTGATAGCCAAGCTTGCCATCAGCAATAATGCCAATGTCATCCACAACCTGTTCCACCTCTGACAAAATATGACTAGATAAAATCACAGTGATGCCTTGCTCTGGAAATGAGCGAATAAGCTGACGAAGCTCCTGTATACCAATAGGATCAAGTCCATTTGTAGGTTCATCTAAAATTAACAGCTTTGGCTTGTTTAGCAACGCAATCGCTATACCTAATCGTTGCTTCATACCTAAGGAAAACTGCCCCGCCCGTTTTTTTCCTGTATTCGTTAAATCTACAATTTTTAATACTTCTTCAATACGACTTTGCGGTAGACGTAATGCTATCGTGCGAACTTGTAAATTTTCCGTTGCTGTTAAATTATCATACAGGGGAGGTGTTTCAATTAACACGCCGATGTCCTGTAAATCATTTCGTGTCCATGTATGTCCATTAAAAATGATATTCCCAGCATCTGGTCGTAACATACCTGTCATCATCTTTAATGTTGTGGATTTCCCCGCTCCGTTTGGTCCAAGTAAACCGTAGACCGTATTACGTTGGACTTCTAACGCTACATTATCCACAATTTTTTGCCCTTTGAACGACTTATTAAGATTTTCTGTCTTTAATATCAAGTCTTTCTTCATTAGTCATCATCCTTTCGATGACCTTAGTGTAAAAAAAAATTATAAGGATTTTATAAGGATTCAATATCAAAATACTCGCGGTAGCTATGCGTTTACCCGCGATGGATCACTAAATACTCGCGATTCTTTCATCAAGCATAAAAAAAGCATTTGGAATGACTTCATTCCAAATGCTTCGATCTCATCAATTTTACATAAATTCTTTTACTAAATCATTAAAATCATTTTCGCTCATTTTGATATCGATATCTGTTAACGGTAACTCAGAGTAGCCAGGTACTTTTTCTTGATACGACGTTGTTTCCGTATCATGATAAATAATGCCTGTTACTAACCCCTCGTGTTCCATCACTGTACGCATTGCCATACCACGATCTGAGTGATCATAACCTTCAACATCTGCTAATTTTGTTAAATTTTCTTTAAACCAATCATATGTGTTCACTTTGTTATACGTTACACAAGGTGAAAAGACATTGATAAATGAGAAACCTTTATGGTTAATACCAGCTTCAATTAGTGCTGTTAATTCTTTAATATCTGTAGAGAAGCCCTGCGCCACAAATGTTGCACCACTTGTTAACGCTACCTCTAATGGTTTCAATGATGGCTCAATCGCTCCACCTGGTGTAGATTTTGTAATAAATCCAGCAGCTGAACGTGGAGATGTTTGACCTTTTGTTAAACCATAAATTTGGTTATCCATTACAATATAAGTTATATCAATATTACGGCGGATGGCATGAATTGTATGCCCCATACCAATAGCAAATCCATCACCATCACCACCAGAAGCGATAACATGTAAATCACGATTAGCCATTTTCAAACCCTGTGCAATCGGAAGTGCACGACCATGAATACCATGGAACCCATAAGAATTGATATACCCTGAAATTCGACCTGAACATCCAATTCCTGAAATGACAGCAAGTTCATTTGGTTCTATGCCGACATTTGCAGCAGCACGTTGAATAGCTGCTTGTACTGAGAAGTCTCCACAGCCTGGGCACCAGTTTGGCTTCACTGTATTACGAAAATCCTTAAATGTTGCCATTAGCGAGTCAACTCCTTCACACGATTTTCTAATTCACCAGGCAAGAATGGTGTACCATTATATTTAGTGATTGTCGCGATTTTATCGTGACCACCAACATTCATCTTCATAATATTAGCTAATTGACCTGTATAGTTATTTTCTACAACGATCACCTTTTTCGCTTGTGCAACAAGAGGTGCTATTTCTGCAGATGGGAATGGGTGAATTAAACGAATATGGGCATGATTCACTTTCATTCCTTGTGCATTCAGTCGTTCTTGCACTTCTTCAATAGCTCCTCTTGTTGAGTTAAAGCCTACTAATAAAATATCGGCTTCCTCATGTGGTGCATTAACAAAGACTGGGTTATCAAATTTCAAGCTCTCTAATTTGCGGAAGCGTTTATCCATTTGAGTTTGGCGATTACCCGTTGCCTCAGATGGCTTCCCTGTTTCATCATGTTCAACACCTGTAACGTGATGAATACCATGCAATGTACCTGGTAAGACACGAGGTGAAATGCCATCTTCTGTATCTTCGTAACGCTTGAAGTAGGCTTTATCTGCCGCTTCCTCAAGATCATCCATCACAATTTTACCGCGACGAATTTCAATTTTATTATAATCAAATGGCTCAACAGATTGTTTACCTAGAGATAATTGTAGATCTGTCATTAAGATTACTGGTAATTGTAATTCCTCTGCAATGTTAAATGCTTGGATCGTATCAAAGAAAGCTTCCTCCATTGTAGAAGGTGCAATGACTACTTTAGGAATTTCTCCATGAGTACCGTAAAGCATAGCCATCAAGTCAGATTGTTCTTGCTTAGTTGGTAACCCAGTTGAAGGGCCTCCACGTTGTGTATCCACTACTACTAAAGGTTGCTCTGTCATACCTGAAAGACCAATTGCTTCCATCATTAATGAAAGACCAGGACCAGCAGAAGCGGTAAAGGAACGTACACCGCCAAAGTTAGCGCCAATAGCCATTGTTGCTGCTGCAATCTCATCTTCCGTTTGGATGACCGTTCCACCGAATTTCGGCAATTTTTTAATCAAGTATTCCATAATTTCAGACGCTGGTGTAATTGGGTATGCTGCCATAAAGCGTGTCCCAGCAGCTAATGCACCAAGTGCTATCGCATCGTTCCCAATCATAAACATACGACGTTTACCATCTGCAGGTGCAAGCTCCCATTCGCCTATACGATCAACTAACAGCTCATTCATAATTTGACGACCACGTGTAATGGCTTCCATATTTTTTTGTACGACTTCTTCGCCCTTTTTACCAAAAATATCATCGACAACATTTTGGAATACTGCGTCTTCTAGGTTTAGCAATGATGCAGTTGCGCCGATAGCCACCATGTTTTTCATTAACGAAGTACCAAGCTCTGCTGCTACTTCTGTAAACGGTACTGCAAATAATGGTGCTTTTGAATCCACTGGTTTAACAGGATCAAATTTTGCATCGGCTAAAATAATACCCTTTTCTGTAAGCTCTTTATAATTGACATCAATTGTTTCTTGATCGAATGCCACTAAAATATCTAAATCATCCGCAATTGAACGTACTTCTGTTGGACGAACTGTAATTTTATTATTCGTATGGCCACCTTTAATTCGAGAAGAGAAGTGACGATAACCGTATAGGAAATAACCTAGACGATTCATTGCCATTGAGAAAATCTCACCTGTACTCTCAATCCCTTCACCCTGTTGCCCACCGACTTTCCATGAAAGCTGATGTAACATGTCAACAACTCCTTAAATCCAATGTGTACTATTATTTTTCCTTCATAAGTTTAACACGAAGAAACCGTCTGGACTATTGTTTCTCCACGATTTAGGCGAAAATCAGACCTTTGACTGAAAATCCTGTTCATAAAGTTGTAATTTTCAAATCTAAGCAAAATCACGCCCCTATTTCAAGTGACATCTATCATATGTAAAACAGGAAAACGAAAAAATGCTCCGCCACCATATTATGTGACAGAGCATTTTACTTCATTACTTTTTATCGAATACGTTTTTCCACTAGCAGCTTTAATGCTGTTCGTTCTTCTCCAGCAATCAAAATATCGGCAAACGCCGGCGCGCAAATTAAATCTGTGCCACTTGGCGCTACAAATCCGCGTGCAATGGCCACTGCTTTCACGGCTTGGTTAAGTGCACCTGCCCCAACTGCTTGCATTTCTGCCTGCCCTTTTTCTCTGATTACCGCGACTAATGCACCTGCAACTGAATTTGGATTAGAGCGTGATGATACTTTTAATGAATCCACAATTATTCCTCCCCGTTTCGCGAATAGTGTTTACGCTCAACAACTCATGTCCCCCTTTTTGGACCTCAAGTTATTGTCCGTAGCACATTTTATGCTCCGCAAAACGGAAATAGACTAGTTTGACAAAGAAACCTATATCCCCGTAAAAGAAACGTAAAAAAACATTCTTCGACTTATCTACCCTTGAAATGGATAGTCTTCATTTATATAAATGCGTTCACAGGCAATAGCTTTTCCTGTTCGATCATCCATCTCGACAAAGAAACCACTCAAAACCTCTCGCCCTTTTTTCGGAACTTCAAAACGAGATGGCATGTTTGTTTGGAATTTATAGATGACACTTTCCTTCGTCATACCTAAAATTTCATCGTACGGCCCTGTCATACCAACATCCGTGATATAAGCCGTACCTTGAGGGTAAATTCTTGCATCTGCTGTTTGCACATGTGTATGTGTCCCAACAACCGCTGAAGCCTTTCCATCTAAATGCCAACCAAGAGCGATTTTTTCACTAGTCGCTTCAGCATGAAAATCCACGAAGACAAGTGGAGATATTTGTCGAGCCTCTGCAATCAATTGATCTGCCATTGCAAACGGATCCTCATGTGGCGGTAAAAATACGCGACCATGTAAATTAATGACAGATAATGTCACGCCATTTTTAGAAATCTGGACCATACCTTTACCAGGTGCTTCACTTGAAAAGTTTGCCGGACGGATTAAGTAATCCGCGTCATCAATAAAATCAAAAATATCTTTATTGTCCCATGTATGATTCCCCATCGTAATAACATCTACACCCATTTGTAGCAAGCTATTATAAATATTACGAGTAATCCCTCGTCCTGCCGCAGCATTTTCCCCATTTGCAATCACAACATCTGGATTATACTTCTTTTTTAAGCGAGGTAAATATTTTTCCACCGCATCTCGACCAATTGAACCAACAATATCACCAATAAATAGAACTTTCATTATGCAAGACCACACTTTCTCTAAATAACATCTTTTAGTTTACCATCTTTGCTTTGGCAATCGCAAAGTAAATCGCAAGCCTTACCCCATTTACACGTTTAAATACCAGTTTATTTAGGATTTCTGGATGGGAAATTGTGCATCTTTTTTATTAGAGGAGTCCCCATTGGTATTGAGTTGCCCTATAAAAAAAGCGCCTAATTTCCATTTACTCATTATATATGTTATACAAATGGAGCAACTGAGACTGACAATAAATGAAATGGCAATGACAGAAAATACACTTAATGTTTTGATAAAATTCGTTAAAAAAATTTTAAGTAGGCTATTAACTAGGGGATGTAATAAATATATACCGAAGGAATAACGACTAATAAAAATGATAAATTTCGGCATTTTTCTTCTGTTACTCGCGATGAAAAATAACAGAAAAGCTACACTGAATGTATAAAGGATAACGTCTATTCTCTTTGAATGAACTTCCGTAATAATACCTGATAATTGAGTGGTTAGCAAAAGACTTACTGTGATTAGTAATACTGCTAGTAACAAATAACGAAAACGCTGTAACCACGATAGAAATTTATCATAATTTTTTCCACAGTAATAAGCTACTGCAAAATAAGCAATCCACGCAGGAAATGGCATCTTATTAAAAAAATCCCATTGTAAACTAGTATACGCTAAATCAGGAAAATACTTAAATGGATCCAAAAAATTAAAAAAGGCTAAGTAACCAAAATTAATGATAAAAGCAGTCATTATTACTTTATAGGCAGGGTATCTTGAGGCAATAAATTTCACAAAAAATGGATGAATGATATAAAACTGAAAAATGATCACGATAAAATAACCATGGAAATCACCTTCCAAATAATTTAGTAGTAGTTTTTTGGCAAATTCAATAGAAGGCGATTCAATTGATTTAAGAACGGCATCAAGTAGTCCAATAAAAAGAAATGGCGTTAACATATATTTATAACGTTTTACATAAAACTTTTTCGGCAAACGATCTGAATAGGAATAGGCAATGACAAACTCTGAGATAAATATAAAAAGAGGTGTCCCGAACATAAAGATCAGCTGAATAGATGTCAGGATTACGAATAGTGGACCTTCTTCTATGTCATACATGTTCAATGCCAACGTAACACTATGCATTAACACAATCCCTAAGCAAGCAACGTATCGTAGTAAATATATTTCTTTGACTTCTCGCTTCATCACCCTCACCTGCCATTTCAAAGGAATCAATTTGCCTTTCAATTATGCTACTTACCTTACTCAATGCAGGGATAAAATTATTTACTATTGGTAGTTGTTCTCTTTAATTGCACCAAAATATCTCGCATTGTTTGAGGCTCAATAATAAAATTACCTACTAATAAAATAAACATCGTCCACAAGGAAATACATATAGCGGCTACAAGCCATGAACCTGCAGATGTAATATGGAGCTCGATAAAAAATATAAATGGTATTGCTGCAGTAAGTGCAAAAATACTATTTTGCACAATTTTTTTGACAGTATCTTTAGGTGAATTTTGTAAAATCTTTTTAGAAGAATAAACGATTAAATCATAAGTACGATAGCCGTATGAGCAAATTCCTCCCAGTAATATTCCTTCTGCGCCAAAAAACTGTACAAAAACAAGAGAAACTACAAGGTTGATTAATGCTTCCATAATGGCACGATTTTTCGTCTCTCTAAAATGGCCTGCAGCATTCACTAACGTATTGGCAGGAATCCGAATTGTATTCGCTACTCCTACAATGACAAACAATATTGCTAACCAGGGTCTTATGTAATTGGCATCTTCAATCCCTGCTGTATAAATCGTTATAAATGGCAATATTAAAATAGCTGTACATGTGTAACTAAAAGCAAGAATGCCATAAAAAATATATTCAAAATGATGAAAATATTTCCGAAGAACGTCCTTATCCTCTTTGACAAGAATGTCGCCAAAAGCTGCTAATATCGCCCCTGAAAAAGTGGAT
This sequence comes from Lysinibacillus sp. GW823-FHT02G10, assembly GCF_058797135.1. Lineage (NCBI taxonomy): Bacteria > Bacillati > Bacillota > Bacilli > Caryophanales > Bacillaceae > Lysinibacillus > Lysinibacillus sp. GW823-FHT02G10. The sequence goes on along the minus strand of NZ_JBXAJI010000001.1, from coordinate 139,326 downwards.
ATAAACAATGTGACTGCATTAAACACCATACTATAAACTGTAAACACACTGACTTCTGTTAAGCCCAGAAAAATCGTTATTAAAATAAACGGCGTGTTAAACACCACTAACGAGGCAATTTGATGAATTAAAGCATCCCATTTATCTTTAATTGCTAACGTATTCGCTTGTTTTTTACTATTGAAATATGGATATTTCTTTTTAACATACAATCTTAAAAAAAGAACATCCAGTAACAATAAGGCACTTGAACTAGCAACAACTATGACGATGGAAAAACCAAATGCTATCAAAGTAACTGACAATAGTGCACTCGCAAAAAGCAACATTGTTTGAATGCGAAAAATAACATAGTTTTTTTGATCTGCCGACAGTAGAACTAAATATTTCCCTATAAAAAAATACTCCCACATGCCACTAATCCCCAAAATAAGTACCATGTAAAGAGCCGTTCGCGGATTCACTTCATCTCCTACTAATAACGGATAACAAATAGCCAAAATGGCGACTAATCCAACAAAGACATAACCCGAACGTCTATAAAAACGATTAGTCGCTGAAAGAATTCCATTTATTTGGTCTTTATCACCCTTTGCTAGTGGCTTATAAAGTGCCACTATCGATGCATTACCAACCCCAGCCTCTACTATTTTTAAATAACTTAAAAATTGCTTAATCGACGAAACAAGCCCGTTTGTAGCAGAGCCGTATGTTGTCATAAATAGTCGAGGTAAAATGAAATTAATAACCGCTGCTACAACTTGTAGTAATACATTAGACATTAAATTTAAAACTACTCTCTTAGTTCTCATGCTGGTAAGCACCTTTTCTTTTAGTAAAAGTAGGAATTAAACCTTTGCAATCACTGATCCGCCGATTAAGCCTATTCAACATGAAAAGTAAAAGAATTTGTTTTTTCTTTAATAACCAAGTATAGATCTTTGATTTGAGCGGCATATTTGTCATCCGAATCGCATGCAACGATCCATGAAACGCTTCATGAATCAACATTTTCTTAATAAAGGTACGCTTTTCATGTAAACGCTTATGGTTGAATCTATTCAATTCATTATTCACCGCTGCCATCACTAAATAAGTAAAATAATACTGAAGTTGTTCAGCAAAATTAGGAACCTGGTCTGCTTTCCTGTACTTTAAAACTTTCAATTGTTCATACAACACAAGTATTTTTTTAAAAAACATCTGATCATAACTAGCCGTCATGGAAGAAGAATGCTGACGGTAATGGTAGAGATACTGATTTTCTAATATATAAATACTTTCTGCATCAAGTAAGCTAGGATATGTACAAGCAGCATCGTCCCCCATGCAAATTTGATCATCCACATCAAAGAGATTTTTCTCTAATAGGTCTCTTTTAAATATTTTATTAGATAAAGAAGGATATAAGCCAAAACGGTAATACTCGCCCGAATATAGCATAATTGGATATACTTCTTTTTCCATTCTATCCTTCCTGTACAAACCAGGCGAGACAAGCTGTGATCTCTTCACTTCTTGAAGTGGATAATTTTCTACAATGTCACAAATAACAATATCTACATCAAAAACACGTGCAGTATTACATAATGATTTATACATATCAACTTCAATCCAATCATCACTATCTACATAACCAATATACTGTCCTTTGGCGACCCTTAGCCCTGCTTTACGGGCACTGACAGCACCACTATTTGCTTGATGAATGACGGTAATTCTTGTATCAGATTCGGCATATTCATCGCAGATTACTGAGCAGCTATCAGTCGAGCCATCATTTACTAATATCAACTCAAAATCTACGAATTCCTGTCTCAGAATACTATCAAGACACATTTTTAAGTAAGGTTCCGTATTATAGACGGGGACAATAATGCTTAAATATGGCACTCACCTCACCTCTCATTCATAATAGCTCCCTTACTTTTACTCATAGTCAGTGCAAACATAATTAATAAAATATGATATGGAAAATAATCCATGACAAATGAATCAAGTCCTATATTCGCTATTAACATGATATAGAGAGGAATAGCGTTGATTGAAAGGATTTGAAAGCCTGGTCTATTCATAATTCCGACATTCTCTCTAAGTACTTTATAGAGGCTTGAAATGTATAGTACTGACAAGACTATTCCGATTAAACCTATATAATAGGGAGTTGATAAGTACATTGTATGTGCCATCTTTACCTTCGCAAAGCTTGTGCCAAAGCCTGCACCCAAAACAAATACTTTCGTGTTTTGAAGGATTTCATTTACAAATAGGCTCCAACTACTCACTCGACCAGTGGTAATGGCATCTGTCGATATGCCTGACCCAAAAAACCGAATCCAATAAATTTCGAATAACTTCTCGTAAAAAAAATAGAGGGCACCCCCACAAATAATCACGATAAAAGACGAAAATTTAATAGCAGTCTTCACATTATTTCTAATGAATACAACAAATGTCATCATAATGAAAACGATTAATGTAATAATAAACATTTTGGAATATGTCAGTATGCCAAAAAATGCTAATATCACGAGTAATACAATTGACTTTTTCTCCTTTTTTCCATCCAGATTAAAAAGCACTAATAAACAAGCCATAGCTATTAATACTTGCAAACTAAAGTAATTTGGATCTAAATCTAAACCCGTAAATCTTGTACTAATCGAGTTCATTGTCTTCACTGTATTCACAATGGTCATTGACTCTATGAAATGATCAATTTCTGGGATAGAATAACTAATCAATCGAACGATTGAAGCAGCTAGTAAACCCGATGCATAGATATACGTATACCTTCTGAAATATGCCTTATCATCGAGGGTCAATATTGCACAAAAGAGCACACTATAATTCAACACAAAGCCTAAAACTGCAATAAGATTACCACCACTAACTATCGTTACGGCCACCGTATAAAATGCAAATAAAAAATAGGTTAATAGGAGTCGTTTTGAAATACCTTGCTTTTGTAAAAAGAGCGTCAAAATACTTAACAAAATATAGAAAGAACTAAGTACAACAAGCAGTGAATATCCTGATATATCGAATTTAATGACATACACCCACGAAATAAAAAACAATAAATAGTCAATTCGATGCTGCTGCTTATCTAGCAGCATCGCCAAACTAGTTAAAAGGAAGAAGAGCCAGAGAAATAGATTACTACCTGTATATATTTTGAATACGACAAAGATACTTGAAATTATACAAATGAGCACACTAAAATTCTTAGATTCTATCATGTACATCAAACTCCAATACTAGTTGCTCTTGAGCTTTTTTGTTTGTGTAGTGATTTTCCTCTATGTAATTTTTCATATTGTGTAGTAATTCTGTATTTTTCATAACACTAGAAATGACTTGAAAGATATCTTGAATGTTAAAGCCTGTTATCAATCCGTTATGACCATTACAAATTTGTTCACCTGCTGCGGCAAAGTCCGTTGTAATAACAGGCGTTTGTACAATTAATGCCTCCCCAATGACCATTGGATAGCCTTCGTAGGCAGATGTTAAAACGAATACATCACTACATTTTATAAATGGATACGGATTTTTCATTTCTCCTACAAATTCAACTACATCCTCTACACCTAGTTGCAAAGCTAATTGCTGATTTGAAAGTAGGTCTGGTCCATCCCCTAAAATGCGCCAGCGAAAATTATTTATAGAAGCTTCCTTTAACAACTTACACAGATGTGGAATAAGGTCGAACCTTTTTGTACTATTTTCAATTCGCCCGACAGATATTAAATCCAACTCGCTTTTATGAAACGGTGTATATTGACATGCCAGTTCTTTAATCTCTTCGATTGGAAAAAAATTATAAACCACTTGAATTTTATGTTGATATTCTGGAAGAAAATTTATTAAATTTTCCTTACATGCTACTGAAACACATAACAATCGATCAAAATTTTTATAGGTTTTGACACAAGCCTCATAATTAAAATTCGCTTTAATGGGATCTGTATGAATCCATGCTAACTTACGATCTGCTATCACAAACTGATCTACAAATAAATTGGTCCCCTTATTGAAGTATTGATTGGGTACATCATTAAAATAAGATATGGCGATATCATAATGACAATTATTGCGATGTTTTTTTAAAAGCATCGAATAGAAGTTATGGGAACCTATTAATCGAACAACTATCATACACACAATGCGTAAAATAATATGCCATACGTTATTTCTTTTTTTCACTTCAGCAAAAGGTGTAGCAATTAGTTGTAACAGTAAGTTCCCTGTAGTTACCTTCACATTGGAGGGAATATCGTTCATTAATTCCCCTCCACTAAATGTGAAAACATCTATCTCATATTTCTCGTAGAGGCTGATTTCTTTTAGCATATTAATTAACGCCTTTTGGATGCCACCCATTTGAAAATTTTGTGCAACAAATAATATTTTCATATTAGCCCCCCTAAAAATACTACTGTAAATTTTCATATTGCTCTTACGTAAATAAAAAACGGATCGATAGCCGCTACGTGCCACTTCCTTTGCTGCTCACACTCCGCATAGCTTTTATAAATTACTGTATAAATCTGTTATCCGTTTCTCCATTTTCGCCCAGCTGTAACCTTCTTCGTACAGTGCCTTCATTTCACGAGAAATTTCTGGCCATTCTTTTCTACGCTTTACCAAATTCTCAATTCCATTTTGTAAACTCTCTCTATTGTAATCAATAAGTTCTCCAAAATTATTTGTTGCAACTACTTCTGACATTCCCGTATTTTTCACCATAATCAAAGGCTTACCAAGCATTAATGCTTCATAGAATTTATTAGGTGCAGCATAATAATGGTTAGAGATGGTAGGATCATAAATAGCCGTCATAATGTCACAACTATTTTCTAACTCTATTGTTTTTTCATAGGGTAACTTACCATAAAAGTTTATATTGTCATGCATTTTCGAAGCTTGCAGCAATGTATCAGCTAACTTACCAAATCCACCAATATGCAGCTCATAACTTGGCGTATTCTTTACTACTTCAACCAGTTCACTAATCAATCGATTTTCAGTAAGTATACCTACATAGACTATTTTTACTTTTTTCGGATTCAAATCTAAGCAATCATTGGAATCTATATAACGTGGAGTATTATATATGACCTCTATTTTTTTAGGTGAAGCTTTAGCAATCTGTTCTTTGCGCTTTTCTGTACATATAATGACTGCATCCACACTATTCATAAGGCGTATATCTAGACTAGCAATGACCTTTCCAATAATCTCCGGTCCATAAAATGGTGAAGTATACGAATCAAATACGTCGTAGATTACTTTTTTACGAAGTAATTTCCCACATATTGTACCTATTAACGCTGTATCAAAATCACAAGCGTGAATCATATCATACGTATTTTTATGGCGAAGTAACCATTGAAAAAGTTTAAGTTGAAAATTTATAAATGGGACTAAGTTCTTTTTCAAACCTCCTCCAAATGTTGCCGGAATACCAAACCTTGTAATACGAATTGCCTGTTCACCTTCTAACAGCTGGTTCTTTATTTTATATTTTTTATCTCTATCCCAAGCTAAAATGTGAACCTTCCAATTATTTTTCGCAAGGCAATGTGCTTCCTTTTCAACCCTTGGATCTGGAGAAACAGGGTTACTCCTCATAAAAACAACTCGCATCTCATATGCCCCCCCTTAAACACTGAATGTCTCTAGTGCTTCAGCTACTTTTCGCTTCCTTTTATGTCCTTACAACTTAAAGGTGCTTTCCCATTTTAAAAAAACTTCCACCATTTTTTTGTGAAAGTATCATCTGGTTCATATACAATTAATGGAAGATTATTAATGATTCGTTCGTTATTTTCAAGCAAAAATTCTACCATATCCAAATCTTTTTGTTTTTCTAAAAATCTAAGTCCCTTTTCAAATAAGAAAGGACGTGTATTTAAGTTATGCACATCTGAACCGTATGTATGGACAAGATTCGAGCGCACTAAATTTAGCGAAAGTTTTTGGACGGTTTTTCCGAACAATCCTGCTAAACTCCCTGATGTAATTTGTGCAAGTGCTCCCTCGCGTATAATTTGTTCCAAATGACTTGGATTTTCTGAAATGACTCTATTTCGCTCTGGGTGTGCAATAATTGGTGTTATGCCTGCTGTTAATAACGAGTAAATGATATCCTTTGTATATTTGGGAATATGATTAGAGGGAAGTTCCAACAGCAAATAATTGGAATTTGCTAATGTATGTAATTGTTTTTTTTCATACAATTCTAGAATGTTACCTGCCAAGCGTACCTCTTGTCCCGTGTAAAGTTTTAAAGGCATATTACGTTGGTCAATTGCCATTTGTAACTGTACAATTTGCTCATTCACGACATCAAAGGGGACATTATACAATGGATGTAAAGCATGCGAAGTGGAAACAATCGTTGAAATGCCCTCCAAAACTGCCTGCTCAAATAAACAAAGTGTCTCTTCAATCGTTTTCGGACCATCATCGACATCAAATAATATATGACTGTGCATATCAATCACTGTACTTCACTTCCCTGTCTAGATACTTGAATTAACGATAATATTGCTCATAATATTGATGGAGTGGCATTTTATAGTTATTTAATACTATGCCTAAAATATTTGCTTTTGAGGCTTCAAGGCTTGACTTTGCTTTTAACACACTTTCATTTTCTGCAACTCCACTGTTCACAATTAATAATGTACCATCACATTTATTGGACAAAATTTGAGCATCTGTTACAGATAATAGGGGTGGCGCATCAAAAATAATGATGTCAAACTCTTTCTTTAGTTCCTCAATTACACTCCCCATTAAGGTAGAAGCTAGTAACTCTGCTGGATTGGGGGGAATAGGCCCACTTGTCAAGACATATAGATTAGCAATATCTGTATTATTGACGACTTCCGAAATTGTAAAATGTCTTGTTAGTAAATTTGATAGTCCTCTAGCATTTTGCAATAGAAACGTATAATGCATTGTTGGTTTTCGTAAATCTGCATCTACGATGACGACCCGTTTTCCTTCTTGTGCGAAAACAACACCTATATTGGCTGCATTGGTTGACTTTCCTTCACCTGGTGTTGCAGATGTCACTAATATTGTTTTAATCTCTCTATCTGGCATTGAAAAAGTAATATTTGTTCGGATTGTTCGAAATTGTTCAGAAATAAAAGAATGGTCATTTGCAATCGTCACAAGTTTTCGTCCCATTTTCACTAACTTCTTCTTTTTCTTTTTTTTCCAAAACATTATGATCCTCTCCTCGTTTTACGAGATTTTATCCTAGTGCTTTTATTGTGAGCATCACTAATTTGACTAATCAAGCCAATAATCGGTAGTCCTATTAGCTCTTCAATATCTTGCTCCGTCTTGATTGTAGTATCTAAGCTCTCTATTATGATTATGAGAGCAGCACTTAAAACAAAACCAATAAACGAGGCTGCTACTATATAAAGGGTTTTATTTGGCGCAATCGGTACAGGTTCCTTATCTAATTGTGCAACTGACAAAATATTAACATTATCAACCGTCATTAAAACTTGGATCTCCTCTTGAAACACATCTGCTATTGTATTGGCAATTTCGACAGCCAACCCTGCTTGCTTGTCTACAACATTAATATTGACAACTTGTGAGTTATTGGCACTAGATACAGTAATTTGATCCATTAAAACTTCAGGTGTGACATCCAAATCTAGCTTATTTATAACTTTAGATAAAATAGCAGAACTTGTTATGATAATGTTATACGTATTAATAAGTCGGAGATCTGTTTCAACCTGTTGTACACCTAAATGTGGTTGCTCTATATTTTTTTGATTAACTAAAATTTGCGTTTCTGCCTCATAGGTAGGTTTTAACACAAAGATGCTAATAAAGGCTGTAACCAACGCTGCAAAAAGTGTAAAACTTATGATAAAAAGAAAGTTTTCTCGGACTATTTTCAATATATCTTGTAATGTGATTGTTTCTTTCAATGCTCTTCACTCCTTGTCAAAACATAAACCAGTTGTAAAAATGGAGTATAACTAGGCTGGTTAATTTTTAAAAGGTATTCATGTTGAGGCTAGTTCACTATGCTTTATTCCATACTATATTGTTGGAATCATCCATTTATTCTTACTGGGTAGATCACATCGAATTTATTCACATACAAAAAGGCACCCCCTGACCTTGGTCAAGGGATGCCTATTATTTTAATATTTATTTCGCGTATTCCACAGCACGTGTTTCGCGAATAACTGTTACTTTAATATGACCTGGATAATCGAGTTCTTCCTCAATACGTTTGCGAATATCACGCGCAAGACGATGAGACGCTAAATCATCAATTTTTTCAGGTTGTACAATAATACGAATTTCACGTCCAGCTTGAATCGCATAAGATTTTTCTACGCCATCATAGCTTTCTGAAATTTCCTCTAACTTTTCAAGTCTGCGGATATAGTTTTCAAGTGTTTCACTACGTGCACCTGGACGAGCTGCTGATAATGCATCAGCTGCAGCGACTAATACCGCAATAACAGATGTTGCTTCAGTATCACCATGATGCGAAGCAATACTATTAATGACAACTGGGTGTTCCTTATACTTTGTTGCTAATTCCACACCGATTTCGACGTGGCTTCCTTCAACTTCATGATCAATTGCTTTTCCAATATCATGTAATAAGCCTGCACGACGAGCCAATGCTACATCTTCACCAAGTTCAGCAGCAAGTAATCCTGCTAAATGTGCGACTTCAATTGAATGTTTTAGAACATTTTGTCCATAGCTTGTACGATATTTCATGCGGCCTAAAATTTTCATTAAATCTGGATGTAAGTTATGAATACCAATTTCAAATGTAGTTTGCTCACCTGTTTCGCGGATTTGTTCATCCACTTCACGTCGAGCTTTTTCCACCATTTCCTCAATACGAGCTGGGTGAATACGACCATCCTGTACAAGTTTTTCAAGTGCAAGTCGAGCTGTTTCACGGCGAATTGGATCAAAGCCTGATAATATAACCGCTTCTGGCGTATCATCAATAATTAAATCAATTCCTGTTAACGTTTCCAATGTACGGATATTACGGCCTTCGCGACCAATAATACGTCCCTTCATTTCATCATTTGGCAAGTTCACAACAGATACAGTTGTTTCTGCTACGTGATCTGCAGCAAAGCGTTGTAGTGCTAATGATAAAATTTCACGTGCTTTTTTATCTGAGTCTTCTTTCGCACGTGTTTCAGCTTCTTTTGTCATCACAGCAATATCAGTTGATAACTCTTTTTCTACTTCATTGAGGATAATTGATTTAGCTTCATCCCTAGTTAAAGCAGAAATACGTTCTAACTCTGTTTTTTGTGATGCCATGAGCTCGTCCACTTTGCTCTCCATCTGTTCAATATGCTGTTGTCTTTCAGCTAGAGCTTGTTCTTTGCGCTCTAAGCCAGCTTCTCTCTTATTTAGAGCATCATCTTTGCGATCAAGATTCTCTTCTCTTTGCAATAAACGGTTCTCTTGTTTTTGAAGTTCTAAACGACGTTCACGAATGTCATTTTCAGCTTCAGTACGAAATTTGTGAGTTTCATCTTTGGCTTCAAGTAGTGCTTCTTTCTTCATTGCCTCCGCTTCTCGTTTTCCTTCTTCAACGATTGTTTCAGCGACATGTTTAGCACCAGTGATTTTTGAGTCATTCACTTTTTTCATGTAGATATAGCTAACAGCGGCACCAACGATGAGTCCAAGCAAAGCGGAGATGATAGTAATTCCATCCATATGAACACCTCCTCTTGCTATTTGGGTATTACAGTTTCAGTCGGCGCATACATCTATGTCGCCTTAGCTAAAATGCACCAGATTTTGTTAAAATTTATGCAAAACCCGTTTCATTGGCCAAAGGCATTATCTTCATCCAGTAGGCGTTTAGACATCCATTTTAAAGGATATTTCACTATAAAACATTTGCTAAATGAGGATAAAATGTACTGCCTATTTAAAGTCATAATTCAGAAATTATACATATTTAATTGTATAGCTAGCCTCATGCTCTGTCAAGGATAGTCAGGCGTATGTTCGCCACCTTAGCCAAAAAAAGTAAGTCCTATCCATTCAGTGAATTTTTTCCCTATTACTATTTCACTAGAAAATTTTTCATGTTAAATACAATTAATAAAAAAACAGTACATAAGAAATAAACACATAGCCTCTCTCTTATTATGTGTAAAAATTTAAGAATATAGACAAAAAAATGCATTGCCCCCTCAATAAAGTAGGAACAATGCAATCATTAATTATTCTTCTTCCAGAAGTAACATTAATTCTTCATCCATCTCTTCTTCATCATCATGGGCAGCAATTGTATAAGAAGAAGCTGCAATACCATAAGAAGCTCGGATTTTATTTGCTATGTCTTCTAGGACAGCAGTATTTTCTTTTAAATACTGTTTAGCATTTTCTCGTCCTTGACCTAAGCGCTCATCGCCATATGCATACCAAGAACCACTTTTTTGTACAATGTCTAATTCTACGCCTAAATCGACTGTTTCGCCTTCTTTAGAAATTCCTTCTCCATACATAATATCTACTTCAGCTGTACGGAAAGGTGGTGCTACTTTATTTTTTACAATTTTAATTTTAGTACGGTTACCAACAATATCATTACCTTGCTTAATAGCTTCTGCACGTCGCACTTCTAAACGGACAGAGCTGTAGAATTTAAGTGCACGTCCACCTGGTGTTGTTTCTGGATTACCGAACATAACACCAATTTTTTCACGAACTTGGTTAATGAATATAGCAATCGTTTTTGATTTATTAATCGCACCTGATAGTTTACGTAAAGCTTGAGACATTAAACGGGCTTGTAAGCCGACATGAGAGTCACCCATGTCCCCTTCAATTTCAGCTTTTGGCACTAAGGCAGCAACTGAGTCAATAACGATAATATCAATAGCCCCACTACGCACTAATGCTTCTGCGATTTCAAGTGCTTGTTCACCTGTGTCGGGCTGTGATAATAATAGCTCATCAATATTAACACCTAATTTTTGTGCATAGATTGGGTCTAATGCATGCTCAGCGTCGATAAATGCTGCTTGTCCACCTGTTGCTTGTACTTCAGCAATGGCATGTAGAGCAACAGTTGTTTTACCCGATGATTCTGGACCGTATACTTCAATAATACGTCCACGTGGATATCCACCCACTCCTAATGCAGCATCAAGTGCAAGTGACCCACTTGAAGATGTCGCAATTTCTAAATCGGTTTTTTCACCGAGTTTCATGATGGAACCTTTACCAAAATTCTTTTCAATTTGTTTTAGAGCCTGTTCTAAGGCTGCTTTACGATCACTCATTCATTTTCCTCCTTCGAAAACTGTTCACTGTTTTTATCTATCTCTACTATACTTGTTTTTGAGAAAACACGCAAGAAAAAAGCGAACATTTATTCGATTTTTCTTCAAAATAAAAATTTGGATAGTTTTCCTCTACCCAAATTCCTATGTTTTACTCTATTTTAATAACGTTTTGTGTAGCCACGTTCTTCTAAAAGCTGCATTAAATAATGGCATGTAAATTTCACCGCACGGAGTCGATTCGTATTCCGCATGCCTGATAAATGAAGTAAATATGTAAGCGGCTCCTCGTCATTTATGGCAATACCAATCCAAACCGTACCTACTGGCTGATGATCATGTGCAGTGGGACCTGCTTCTCCTGTAAGACCAATCCCAATATTTGTAGCAAATTTCTCACGAACAGCACTTGCCATTGCCGCTGCACACTCAGCACTCACAACACCATGTGTATCAATTAATTCTTGTGAAATGCCTAGCTGTTTTACTTTCGCATCTGCTGCATAGGTAACAACGCCTCCTATAAGTGCATTGCCTACCCCTGGAATTTCCGCAAGTTCAGATTGAAATAAACCAGCAGTTAAACTTTCTGCAGCCGCAATTGTTAGCTCATTATCCAGTAGCATTTCTACCGTTTTTGAGGCAAGGGAATCATCATCTACACCATATTGATAATCACCAACAAGTGCTTGTATTTCTGCAACCTTTGCCTTAATAAGTTGGCCAGCTTGTTGCTCTGTTGCGGCTTTAGCTGTTACGCGTAACGTTACCTCACCATCAGAAGCAAGTGGAGCAACTGTTGGATTGGTTTGTGCATCTAAAATATTTTGAACTTGTACTTCAAGCTCGGCCTCACCAATTCCATAAAATCGCATAACATGTGATGCAATGATCCCTCCATCATTAAGCATCGCAGCAAGTTTAGGTTTAGCCTCAAATTGAAACATTGGTTCTAACTCTTTTGGAGGTCCTGGTAATAAAATATAAGTGCGATCATTTTTTGTGAAGATCATACCTGGAGCCATTCCATGGTGATTAGCTAATACTTCACTCCCAGCTAAAATTAATGCCTGTTTACGATTATTTTCCGTCATTGGACGTCCTCGTTTAGCAAAAAATTGCTCAATATACGTCAATGCTACTTCATCAAACTCAAGAGAAACACCAAGATGACGTGCAATCGTTTCCTTCGTTAAATCATCTTTTGTTGGACCAAGTCCTCCCGAAAAAATAATGAGATCTGCACGAGACTCTGCCACTTCGATAGCTTGTTCTAAACGCTTTGCATTATCGCCTACTACGGTATGATAAAAAACGTTGATGCCAAGCTCGGATAGCTGGCTTGAGATAAATCTCGCATTTGTATTCGTAATTTGACCTAATAATAGTTCTGAGCCAACCGCAAGAATTTCAGCATTCATGATCCCAAGACCTTTCTTATTTAGACTCAAGTAATACACGTCGATTTAGATAGAAATAATCCCATCCTGACCAAAGTGTAAAGAACAATGCAACATAGAGCATGATTGTATCAAATGGAATACCAACCAATGTAAAGATTGTATTGTGTAAAAGAGCAGCAGCAATCGCTACAATTTGTGCCCAAGTTTTAATTTTACCAAGCTGATTGGCAGCTACGACTTCTCCTCCACCTGCCAAAATCAAACGTAAACCCGTTACAGCAAATTCACGACTAATAATAATGATAATTACCCAAGCAGGTGCCATCTTAAGCTCGACCATTAAAATAAAGGCTGCTGAGACAAGTAACTTGTCAGCTAAGGGATCTAAAAATTTCCCAAATGTCGTTACAAGATTATACTTACGTGCGTAATAACCATCCACCCAATCGGTTGTTGAAGCAAAGATAAAAATAAGTGCGCCTATAAAATGATGAATTGGCATCTCTGCACCAAAAAGTGATAATGTTCCCCAGCCAAAATCAAACATCATAACAATGACAAAGAATGGAATAAGTAAGATTCGAGAGATGGTAATTTTATTTGGAATGTTCATTTTTCTAACACCTTTCATGATGAAAGAAAGTAGTCATCATGTGATGACTACTGTTCTTTATTGAAATTGATGACGATATTTTGCGTTACAATTTGTTGTGCATACGTTAGAAGTTCGTCATTAATATAGATTTTAGCTTGCGTTGAATTACCGAGACGAATACGAACATAGTTTTGTGTTGAGGCGTCAAATTCAACTACTTCCCCGGCATTATAGACACGCGTATCTGTTAAGATTTCTTGTTGCTGTTGATTGCGAATACCAACAAATGTAGGGCCTGATATTTCAATTTTCAGTTTCATTGTATCTGTCCCTGTTAACGTATAAGAAGTTGTCGCTCCATCTGCTTCAACAGTACCCGCGGAAATTGTTTGCTTCATCTCTTCAGTTTGATCAGTGTCATCTTCATCAGTTGGTGTTTCTTCTGTAGCTTTTGTATCTTCTTTATCATTTTTCTGTGCATCTTTATTTTCTTGTTCTTTTTTATCCTTCTCACTATCAATTGGCTTGACATTTGTGTCATATTCAATTTCAGGAGTTGGATTTACTTCTTCGCTTGTCCCTGGACTGTTTTTTGATTGCCATAGCACCCATATAGCCACAATAATGACTACAATAAATAAAGCAACAATGATTTTTGGCATAGCCTCCATCATTTTATTCGAAGGGCCTTTCGTTACTTTTCTTCTGCTGGGGCTATTCGTCATCGATTGACTTACTTGATCGTTTGGAGTGCTCGGTAGTTCATTTTTATATGTCTCTAAGATTTCTTCCGCATCCAACCCAACAGCTTCTGCATATTGTTTGATAAAAGCTCGTACATAAAACGAACCAGGCATAATGGAATAATTGCCCTCTTCAATTCCTACTAAATAACGTTTTTGGATTTTCGTTATTTCTTGTAAATCGTCTAAGCTGTAGCCTTTAGACAGTCTCGCCTCTTTCAGTCGAGTCCCTAATTCTGCCACTAATAACACCTACTTTAACATCAAATTAAAAATTAAATCCTCCAAAAGAATCGGATTCGGACATATGATTTTTTTCCATTATTTCATAAGTAATTTCTTCATCAGTGTGATGACGTAGTTCAATAATATAATCAAAATCCTCTATTTTATATTCAGAATGCTGAACAAACATATCTGGATGCTCTACAACTTTGATACAAGGCATATTCATCATTTCACGCACTAATTGCAAATGTTTCTCATCAGATGAACGTCGAGTCACAATACCATCTAAAATAAAAATATTGTTACGACTAAATTCATCTCCCACAAGCTTATTACGAACTGTTTGCTTAATCATTGTAGATGATAAAAAGATCCATTTTTTATTGGCACAGACACTGGCGGCTACTATGGATTCAGTTTTTCCAACACGTGGCATGCCACGAATACCAATCAGCTTATGTCCCTCTTTTTTAAAGAGTTCTGCCATAAAGTCGACTAAAATACCTAATTCATCTCTTACGAAATGGAATGTGTTTTTTTCATCTGCATCTCGAGGAATATAACGACCATGCCTAATGGCTAAACGGTCACGAAGTTTTGGTTGTCGAAATTTGGTTACGTTAATATGTTCCATTGTCGAAACAATTGTACGAAAACGCTCAATTGCCTCATCATTGTCTGTATGCACTAACATACCACGTCGATCCTCATCTACACCATTTATTGATATAATATTGACACGAAGCATCCCTAAAAGTGAAGCAATATCTCCTAATAATCCAGGGCGATTCACCTGAATTTCATATTCAAAGTACCAATCGCTCAACACACTCGTTCCCTTCCTATTAGTTAACGTAAAAAATCCTTTATAAGTTCCATCATAGCTGATTTTTTATGTAATGGAAAGTTAGAATACATGGAATTACAGCGTTATTTACTAATTTTTTTTGAAGACTGTTAAATAGGCTTACATACGTTCCCGTTTTCACAGATAAAAAGTTTATTGTATAGCAAAAAGAGGAGATTGGCTCTCCTCTTTTATTTACTGCACATGCTTATTTTGTACAAGCTTAATGACACAATTCGCTAATGCATGTTTTTCATCTTCAGAGGCAACGCCCCATAAATCCGACAGCACTCGCTCTTGTTCGTTTTTAGGATCGACATTAGTCGCCAAATATTCCCCAATTTGGACAGCAGCCGTTTGAATCATTTTCTTCGGCATACCGCTTGATTCAGCTTGCATAACGTTTTGTCCTAAAAACGATGTCCATTTTTGCCAGTTTTCTAAAATGGTCATATTCTTCCTCCTCCTTTACACAAGTAGTATGTGCAAAAGAGATTATTATATGTACCAGCCTCCATTTAATCGTACGATTTGTCCTGTCACATAATTAGCTTTACCAGACAAATAAAAACGTACCATTTCAGCCACATCTTTTGTTTGTCCAATGGAGCCTAGTGGGATATCGTCCAAAATGTATTGAAGCTCTTCTTGATTTAGATGGCTGTTCATTGAGGTATTTATAAAACCAGGAGCAATAGCATTCACTCTAATCCGAGATAATGCCGCTTCTTTTGCATAGGATTTAACAAAAGCATGTTGCGCACCCTTAACAGTTGCATAAAGTGCCTCCCCCGCTGAGCCAGCTTCTCCCCAGATGGAACCTATAAATAGTACATAGCTCACTTCATGCTTGCGAAGTTTTCCAGAAAGTAAAGCTGTTAGTCTCATAGGATTTTGAACATGAACACGCCATAAAGCATCCATATCCTCAACTGTCGTATCTTCGAGCAATGAATAGTGGGCTTGTCCATTGGCAAAAACAATAGCCTGCACATTGAAAATTTGCGCGGCTACTAATTCTGCTCCATTAACAATTGAAAAATCCCCCTGTACAAGCATAAATTCTTGTGCAGGGAAATTTTCGGAAAGCATTTCACATAATCTCTGTGCCGCATTTTGATTGTTTGAATAATGTACATAGATAGACCAGCCGTCCTCAGCTAAGCTTTGACAAATGGCATGACCGATATCACCTGATGCACCTAAAACAAGGGCAAATTTTTTCACTGTGCATCCTGCTTACTTGGCAGAATTTTAAAGACCGTTTGCTGTGTTTCACCTTGGATAGAAGCAAATGCTTTTTGTAAATCATCCACAGTTAATGTCTCAAGTACTGGTACTACATCAAATAAATTCATGTCATTAAAGGAATATCGTGTGAATTGGTTTGCGATAAACTCGATCGAATTTAGTGCACGTAGGAAGAACCCAATTTTTTTGCGTTTTATACGATCCAAACCAGCACGATCAAACTGGCTATTTCCTTCATATTTTGCTAATTCGTCCATAATCGTTTTTGCCAATTTATCAGGCTCTGCTGAATCTGATCCGATCATGGCAAACCCAAAGCCATTTTCTAAGGTAAAATCAAAAGCATATGTCTCATCAATTAAGCCTTCCTCGTAAACACGTTCATAAAAATCAGAGGTACGTCCAAAAATAAGCTCAAGTGCAATTTGAACCGACAACTCATGCTTTAACATGTCCTGACCTGATAAATTAGTGTCTTTCGCTTTTAAACCTACATAAATTTTTGGTTTTTGAACATCCATATTTAATGTACGTTCTTTAATAGCTACCTCTGTTGGTTCTATATCAAAGAAGCGTTGAATAGGCGTTGGTTCTGGGAACTCTTTTTTACCTTGATTCTCACGAATAAACGTCATCATTTCTTCTGGTTCAACAGCACCAATCACAAATAACAACATATTCGAAGGATGATAAAACGTATTGTAGCACGTATATAAGTGCTCCGCTGTAATGCCATCAATCGATTCAATTGTACCAGCGATATCAATCTTTACAGGATGATGATGATACATATTTTCGATTGTGCCAAAGTATAGACGCCAGTCTGGTTGATCATCATACATTGTAATTTCTTGCCCGATAATTCCTTTTTCTTTATTGACAGTAGCTTCTGTAAAGTATGGTTCTTGGACAAAATTCAATAAAGTTTCTGTACTTTTATAAATATTGTCAGTAGATGAAAATAAATAAGCTGTACGCGTAAACGATGTAAATGCATTCGCAGAAGCACCATATTCGCTAAATTTTTGGAAAACGTCTCCATCCTCTTTTTCGAACATTTTATGCTCTAAAAAGTGTGCAATACCATCTGGTACAGTAATACTTTCTGTTTCACCAATTGGCACGAACGTACGATCGACAGAGCCGTACTTTGTTGTAAATGTAACAAATGTTTTGGAAAAGCCTTTTTTCGGCAATATATAAACATCTAAGCCATTGTCTAGTTTTTCATAATAAAGTATTTCATCTAATTGTTTAAATTCTATTGTTTTCATTGTGCGGCTTGCTCCTTTCCACATAAGAAATAGACCGCTTCAAGCTGCACTTGCTTTGCCATTGCAACAACATCTTCTTTTGTCACAGCTTTCCACTTATTTGCCCAGGCTTGAACTGAGAATTCCTCAGGTAAATCCTTATATTGATCAAAAATTTCAATTTGACCTCGTGCCGAATCTAAGGATTCTTTTAGCTGATTCGTCAGCATAGCCTTTGTTTGCTCCAGCTCTAAATCTGTAATGTCCCCAGCCTGCATGACGGCAAGTTGTTCTTTAATTAAAGATAGCGCTTTTTCTTCATTTTTAGCTTCAATCCCAGATACAACAAATACAAGTCCATAATGCGAAGCATAGGAACTAGAAGCATAATAAGCAAGACTCTCTTTTTCACGAACATTCATAAACAACTTAGCATGTGGATATCCACCAAAAATCCCATTAAAAATTTGCATCTTAGAGAAATCTGCATCTCCAAATCTAACAGGTGTGCTAAAGCCAATATGAAGTTTACCTTGTTTCATTTCATGCTGTTCTCTTACATAATCATTGTTTGGATGTTGTTGAGGGAGTACTGCTGGAACTTCCTCAGGAGTACGATCCTTAAATGGTAGCGCTTTTTTTAATTTCGCAACAATTTCCTCTTCATTAATGTCTCCAGCTACATAAATATCGATTTTGTCGTTAGCTAGCATCGATTGATAAGCCTCAAATAATGAGGCAGGGGTAATCTTTTGAATTTCTTCGACACTACCATTCGCTGAAATTGATGCTGGCTCATTTGGTCTCAGGATTTGTTGTAGACGGAATTGAGCAAAGCGAGATTTATCATCAAAAATAGATTCAATACGTTGAATAACTGTCTTTTTCTCACGCTCAACAACGGATTCCTTAAAGACACCATTTTCTAGATTAGGCTCAAAAATAGCTGTATGCAATAAACCAAGGACTTCGTTTAAGACACTTGTATTTGCTAGATAATGATCATTAACAGTCTCTACATTCATAAGAACCGTATGCTCATTTCCACGCTTCGATGTATCAAAATACAAAACTGTACCATACAAGTCATCTAAAAAGCTTCGAAAAGCAGCAGTTGTCTTATATTTAGCATTACTGTGCTGCAGTACATTTGTTAATACTGTACGCTCTGATGCACTTTTAGCCGTTAATGCTCTTCTCCATTTAATTGAAAAATTTACGGTTTTAAATTGGGTCGTTTGTCGGATATGCAAATTGACACCTTTTGCAAAAGGTATTGTTTTAAACATATGAAACCCTCCTATCCTTCTTAATATAACGATGTACTACACATACTATACATGTCTATTGTCTATAATTGCAAAAGGAATCCAAAGTATGTATGGGAAAAATTAAAAATTACGCCAATTATAATAAAAAAAGGACCGAGCATAGTGCCCAGTCCTTAAAATGCTTTTCTTAGCGTTTACCTTTAATATAAGGTTGTCCACTCGCTTTTGGAGCGTTTGCTTTACCAATAAAGCCTGCTAAAGCAAGAATTGTTAACACATACGGTAAAATTTGTAGATATACTGCTGGAACATTCTCGATTAGCGGAATTTGATTCCCTGCAATACTTAATGTTTGTGCTAAACCGAAGAATAAGGCTGCACCTAGTGCTCCAATTGGATGCCACTTCCCGAAAATCATTGCGGCAATAGCCATGAAACCTTGACCAGCAATTGTTGCATGTGAGAAGTCGTGTGTAATTGTTTGTGCATAAACTGCACCACCAAGACCACCTAATGCCCCTGAAATCATCACGGCAATATAGCGCATTTTATTTACATTTATACCCATTGTATCTGCTGCCATTGGATGTTCACCCACGGCACGCAAACGCAAGCCGAATGGCGTTTTATAAATGATAAACCATGCCCCGAATGCTACAGCGAACGCTAAAATAGATGTGCTGTAAACATCATGGAACAGTAAACGACCGAAGAACGGAATATCCTCTAAGTAAGGGACACCGAAACGACGAATCGGTTGGTCAATCATATCTGTTTGACCTTTATCATAAATCATTTTTACTAAGAATACGGTTGCAGCTAAACCTAGTAAGTTAATAGCTACCCCTGATACCGTTTGATCGGCACGGAAAGAAATAGAAGCTACAGCATGGAAAAGTGAGAACACAGCACCAATCACAACAGCTGCTAGCATTGCCACCCAAACTGTTGCTGCCCCTAATGATGAAGCGAATTCTAAATTGACAAAAATACCAACAAACGCACCGACAATCATTAAGCCTTCTAGCCCGATGTTGACAACACCAGAGCGTTCAGAGAATACCCCACCGATGGCCGTAAAAATCAAAGGTGTTGCATAAAGAATCGCTGAAGGGATGATGAAATATAACATTTCTAAAAAGCTCATGTTATTGTCCCTCCTTTTTCTTGCTCAGCTTTTGTAAGCCTACTCGAATAATATAGCCTGATGCAACGAAGAAGATAATCAATGCAATAATAATGGATACGATTTCTTCTGGAATACCCGCAGCATTTGGCATATTTAATGCACCATATTTTAAAGAACCAAAAAGGGATGCCCCAAACACTACTCCAAGTGGTGTATTGGCTCCAAGAAGCGCAACGGCGATACCGTCAAACCCAATTCCCGTAAAGCCAGGTTTAATGGATGCGTTTTGGAATGTCCCTAAAGCTTCCATCGCACCACCAAGACCTGCAAACATACCAGAAATTGTCATAGCTAAAATGATATTTTTATTGACACTCATACCTGCATAGTCAGCAGCATTTTTGTTAAAACCTACTGCTTTTAGCTCGTAGCCACGTGTTGTTTTTTCTAAAATGAACCACATCACAACTACCATTAAAAGTGCAACAATGATCCCATAGTGAAGACTTGAATTGTCTGTAAGCTCTCTTAAAAACGGAGAACGTAAAGAAGCTGACTCATGGATACGTTCTGTTTTAAAGCTGCCATCGGACAATTTTTTAATCACTGCATTTGCAATATAAAGTGCAGTGTAGTTCAGCATAATTGTCGCAATAACTTCGTGAACTTTAAATTTCGCTTTTAAGAAACCTGCAATAAAGGCCCAAAATGCACCTGCAGCTGCTGCTGCAAGCAATGCTAATGGTAAGTGAATGATTTTAGGAAGTTCAAACGCATAACCTACCCAAGCAGCGGCTAGCCAACCTAAAATTAGCTGACCTTCAACACCGATATTGAAGAGCCCTGTACGGAATGCAAATGCTACCGCAAGACCTGCTAAAATATATGGTGTAATTTGACGAATTGTGTTCCCGATTGAATATGAATCTCCAAAAATACCTGTCCAAAGAGCGATATAACCTTGCACTGGGTCATAGCCACTGACTACCATAACGATAGCCCCTACAATTAAACCGATAATGATAGAGATGATAGGAACGAGGATATTAATGACACGATTTGACATTAGTCGTTCCCCTCCTTCGCATCACGCTTTATATTTTTTTTACTTTGTCCTGCCATTAGTAAGCCTAGCTCTTGTTCAGTCGTTTCTTTCGGATTTAACTCATCAACAATTTGTCCATCATAGATAACAGCAATTCGATCCGAAACATTCATCACCTCATCTAATTCAAATGAGATTAACAAAACGGCTTTCCCTTTATCACGTTGCTCAATTAGACGAGAATGAATGAATTCAATAGCTCCTACGTCAAGTCCACGTGTTGGTAGAGCAGCAATTAGTAGATCAGGGTTACGGTCAATTTCACGACCAATAATTGCTTTTTGTTGGTTACCACCAGATAATGCACGAGCTGGTGTCATCTCTCCATTACCAGTACGCACATCATACTCTTTAATGATTTGGCGAGCTTTCTCTGACACCTTTTTATAGTCCATCACAAAGCCCTTCGCTATTGGAGATTGGTAATATGTTTGCAATGCAATATTATGACCAATTGGGAAATCTAAAACTAATCCATGCTTATGACGGTCTTGTGGAATATGTCCTACGCCTTCCTCTGTAATTTTACGAGGCTTCATGTTAGTAATATCTTTACCATTCAGCTTGACTTTACCACTTTTAATTTTGCGTAGACCTGTAATGGCTTCTATTAACTCGGATTGACCATTACCATCAATACCAGCAATACCTACGATTTCACCTTTACGAACATTTAAATTAAGACCTTTAACTTTATCAATATTTCGATAGTCTGTAACAACCAAGTTCTCAATCGCAAGCACTTCGTCAGTCGGTGTCGCATCCGTTTTTTCCGTTTTGAATTCAACCTGACGGCCAACCATCATTTCAGCAAGCTGATCAGGATTTGTGGCAGCGGTTACAACTGTGCCAATCCCTTCTCCCTTACGGATAATCGTCACACGGTCTGAAACTTCCATAATTTCTTTTAGCTTATGCGTAATTAAAATAATGGATTTACCCTCTGCGATAAGACGGCGCATTATTTGAATTAATTCGGTAATTTCTTGCGGTGTTAATGATGCAGTTGGTTCATCAAAAATTAAAATTTCGGCACCACGATACAATGTTTTTAATATTTCTACACGCTGTTGCATACCAACCGTGATATCCTCGATTTTGGCGTTCGGATCAACATCTAATCCATACTTTTCAGAAAGTGCTTGTACTTTCTTAGCCGCATCTTTTATATTCACAATTCCCATTTTAGTAGGCTCAGTGCCTAAAATGATATTTTCTGTTACCGTAAAGTTTTCTACCAACATAAAATGTTGATGCACCATGCCAATCCCTAAATCATTGGCAATATTCGGGTTTGTAATTTTTACAGCCTTCCCACGTACACGAATTTCGCCACCCTCTGGTTGATACAAACCAAAAAGGACGTTCATCAAAGTCGATTTACCTGCACCATTTTCACCTAGCAATGCATGAATCTCGCCTTGTTTCAGTTGGAGGGTGATATTATTATTCGCCACGAAATTACCGAATTCTTTACGGATTCCTAGCATTTCAATCACATAATCCAAATTTGTCACTCCCTTAATAGGCACTATTATTAAGTATTTTCATCTTAGCGTATAGTATCTGCTGCTACATGATGGATGGTACAGATAAGCCATACGTCCAGTAATAAATTTTCTACTAGAGGCTATATTTTATTACCGATTTAATATCCCACCTATAGAGGTAGATGTTTTGCTAAATTAATACAGGAAAGGTCATCGTTAGAAACCTTTCTTCTATTAACTTGTTACCATCATTATTCAAATCATAATTACTACCTCTATAAGGTTTCTATAAATCTAGTTAAATAGAGTATTGCGAATAATCTAAATATAACGATAGATTGAAAAATCATCATAAGGTCCTTCTAAGAGTCCCTTATGATGATCAAAAGATGAATTATTTTTCCACTTTTTCTGGAACTTTGATTTCACCCTTAGCAATTTTTTCTTTATATTCGTCGATTACTTTTTGTACATCTTCTGGAATCGCACCGCGAGAATCCGCAAGTTTAACGCCGTCTTCAGCTAAACCGTAAACAAGTGTTTCTCCACCTGGGAAATCACCATTTTTCGCTCTATTTGAAATATCTACTACTGCTGTATTAACACCTTTTAACATAGAAGTTAATGTAACGTTTGTTTTATCGTCTACTTTACCTTCTTCGTATTGGTCAGCATCTACACCGATAACCCATACATCAGCATTTGGATCTTTCGCTTTACGCTCTTTTGCTTCAGAGAATACACCGTTACCAGTTGCACCAGCAGCGTGGAAGATTACATCTACACCTGAAGAATACATGCTGTTCGCTGTAATTTTACCAAGATCTGCTTTATCAAACGCACCAGTATATTTTACTTGAATATCGATATCTGGGTTTACTGCTTTAGCCCCTTCAACGAAACCAGCGTGGAAGCGGTTAATAACTGGAATATCAACGCCACCTACGAAGCCGATTTTACCTGTTTTAGATGTTTTCGCTGCAGCAACACCTGCTAAGAAAGCACCTTCTTGCTCTTTGAACAGTACGTTTACTACGTTGTCTGCTTCTACTTCAGCATCGATTAATGCAAAGTGGTTATCTGGATTTTCAGAAGCAACTGCATCAATTGCATCAGCCATCATGAATCCGATACCAAATACTAAGTTAAAGTCACGACGAACTAAGTTGTTTAAGTTTGTTTCATAGTCAGCATCTGAAGCTGATTGTAGGTAGTCAAAACCACCATCACCTTTTGATAAATCATGCTCTTTACCGTAAGCTTGTACACCTTCCCATGCAGATTGGTTGAATGATTTGTCATCAACGCCACCTACGTCAGTAACCATCGCTACTGAGAAAGCTTCTTCTGTGCTTTCGCCACCTGAAGCATTGTCATTTTCTTTCGCTGGCTTTTCGTCGTCTTTCGTACCACAAGCACCTAAAATAGCACTTGCCGCTAATACTGATGTTAATACTAAACCAAATTTACGTTTTTTCATTTAATTAACCCCCCAAAGGTATTGTAATTAGCAGGAAAAAATTTAGAAATGTTCTACACCCGTTTACGAACTACATGGAAGCTGAATTTATCAGCTCGGAAATAATTTTTTGAATAGAGCACTACTTGATCATGATCATCATAATGCAATTGCTTTAACACTAAAAGAGCTGTCTCACGTCCACAATTTAAAATCGGTGAGGCTTGTTCATGATACCCAACTGGATCAATATAGGTTACAGCATAGGCTACATGAATTTTGCCAGATTGCTCAAGTGCAGAGAACAGTGAAACTTCTTTTTTTTCGACAAAGTCAGTAGGCAGGAAGCTTGCAGGTAGCCTGTCTATGCAGTATACTACTGGCTCACCATCCGCTGTTCTGACACGTTCAATCGTGAGTATTTTATCGTCGCCATCACTTTGGAAGCGTTTTAAATCTTCCTCAGAAGGCACATGCTCAGTCGCTTTTAAAAATCGCGAACCTGGCTCCATACCTGCTGCCTCGATCATAGAAGAAATACTAGATAAATGCTCGATGCCTGATGTAAACAACGGCTTCGGGTTGACAAAAGTCCCAACCCCATGTCGGCGCACAATCACATTTTCCTCTTCCAACAGTCGAAGTGCTTCTCTAAGTGTTGCTCGACTGACTCCTAGTGATTTCGATAATTCAAATTCTGAAGGCAGCTTTTCATTTTCTTTAAAAACGCCAGCCTCGATGTCAGATTTTAAACGATCGATTACTTGAAGATAGAGATGACGATGATCTGCTTTAATAGTCACATATATCACCACCAAAATCAGAGATCAGACATCTGATGTACAACATTCCTACTAATCGTTCATAAATATAACATTTTTGCAGAATGAAATAAACAGTTTTGAGTAAAATCTGTTATAGAATTCATTCTTTCTTTATTTTATCTGCAAATTTTTGGACAAAAATACAAATGCTCTCACCATTTTCGTCTTCATTTTTTGCTTAGTTATCGTATTGGTGAACAAGTACTTGACGAGGTTTACTACCCTCTGGAGGCCCAACAATACCGCGTTGCTCCATCTGATCAACAATACGTGCAGCTCTTGAATAACCGATACGGAAGCGACGTTGAAGCATAGAGACAGATGCTGTTTGCATATTGACAACTAATTGGACTGCTTCATCATACAAATCATCTGTTTCCTCTAAAATGGTCTCTTCTTCAGTAGGAATCATCTCCTCCTGATACTGAGCTTTTTGCTGTTCTATAACAAAATGAACGACTGCCTCCACTTCTTGATCTGATAAAAAGGCACCCTGCACCCTTTTTGGTTTAGAAGCTCCAGCAGGTAAAAATAACATATCGCCTCGTCCTAATAATCGTTCAGCTCCACCCATGTCTAAAATTGTTCTTGAGTCAATCGCGGAAGAAACTGCAAAAGCAATTCTTGATGGAATATTTGCTTTAATGACACCTGTTAAAACATCTACACTTGGTCGTTGTGTGGCAATAATCAAATGAATGCCAGCTGCCCTTGCCATTTGCGCTAAACGTGTAATCGAATCCTCTACATCACTTGATGCGACCATCATCAAATCCGCTAACTCATCTACAATAACCACAATATAAGGTAGCTTTGGATGCTTTTCCTCTGTTTGATCATTAACCTTTTGGACATGTGCATTATAGCCCTCAATATTTCTTGTACCTGTATGAGAAAACAAATCATAGCGACGTTCCATTTCAGATACCACTTTTTTCAGTGCCTGCGAAGCTTTACGGGCATCCGTTACGACAGGCGCTAATAAATGTGGAATCCCATTATAAACGTTTAATTCAACCATTTTTGGATCTATCATCATGAGCTTCACTTCATGCGGTTTTGTACGCATTAGTATGGATACAACAATGCCATTTATGCAAACACTTTTCCCACTACCTGTAGAACCAGCTACAAGTAAATGTGGCATTTTATTGAGCTCTGCTAATACAGCTTGTCCTGTAATATCTCGACCAAATGCTACTTGTAATAATGCTTCAGGCTTAGCACCATCTTTCGATTCTAATACCTCACGAAGTGTTACAATGGCTACCTCACTATTAGGTACTTCTATACCAATCGCAGATTTCCCAGGAATTGGCGCTTCCATACGAATATCTTTAGCTGCCAATGCTAATGCAAGATCATCTTGTAAATTGACAATTTTGCTTACTTTCACACCGATATCTGGTAAAATTTCGTATTTCGTAACAGCAGGACCTAAATGCACCTGTGTCACCTTTGCCTTTACGCCAAAACTTTGTAATGTCTGCTCAAGCTTTTTGGCATTTGCCTGAATCACTGAATATTCACCACTTTGATCATGTTGTGGAGGTAATTGTAATAAATTATATGATGGGAGCTGATAATCTGCATTTTCTACTGCATCTGTGCCCTGAATCTGGACATCATCCGATGCTTCTTCAAGTTCATTTTCCACCATGTGAGTTGTATCAATCACTTCTCTTTCCTGTGAAACATTCTGTGTAAAAGCAGAAATAATTGGTTCATGTGGTATTTCTTCTTCTTGTTCAGGCATATCTATAGATTGATTAACAGCTGCTACTTCATCCCCACTCTCTACTCTTGAACGACGATTATTTGGTTTTCTCGGTGTATTTTTTTTCTTATCACGATGCTTTTTTTTCCATTTACCAAATATATCTGGCGTTTTTTCTGCTAAATAAGGCACTAATGCTTTACCAGTGACAAGAATTAAACCAATAAAGAAAATAACCCAAGCAACAACTTTTGCCCCCGAGGCTTCAAACAGCACATGAAGTCCACTAAATAGTAGGGCACCAATCATGCCACCCCCTAAAGCATTACTACGATGAATGATACCATCTGTATTAATCAAAATTCGCCATGATTCACGTAGCACAGAATCAGATAGTAGACCACCTGATTTGGATAGTTGTTCAAATAATATGCCATGACTAAAAATCGTTAAGCTCATAACAATGAGGAACATGCCAAGTATTAATCGATCCTTTATCCCAACTTTTTTACGACCAATCATCATTAACAATGCAACAAATATAAGCATAAATGGAACAGCAAAATGTAAATTACCAAAAAGGAACATGGCGATTGTTTGTAGAATCCGCCCGATCATGCCGTATTCAAAAATCATAATGACTGCTAATGCAATTAAGAGCAACCCTAATATTTCGTACATAAGCGGATGCATTTCTTTTTTTTCTGTTGTCGCTTTACTTTTAGTAACTTTTTTTCTCTTACTAACTGCCATCAAATTCACCTTCTTCTGCAATCCATTCTATATATGTAGCGAATCATCACATGTAGAACTTGAATATTTCAAAAAAAGGATTTTCCACCGCAATTGGGAGAAAATCCTTTATCATTTATTTTTTCCTCAAAGCATATACGATGAGCTTGTTCAATTAATATTCCATAATAATAGGAATAATCATTGGGCGACGTTTTGTTTTTTGGAATAAATACGTATTCAGTGTATCTCTAATTTCTTGTTTTATATTCGTCCATTCAAAGGTTTCTTTCCCAACGTACTTTTCAATCACATTTCTCGCAATGTCAGAAGCCTCAATCATTAATTCCTCTGATTCTCGTACATAGACAAAGCCTCGTGATAAAATTTCTGGCCCAGAGGCAATTTTCTTTTGTGCTCGATTTAATGTTACCACCACAATGAAAATACCATCCTGCGATAATAATTTACGGTCACGAAGGACAATATTACCTACATCGCCTACACCAATACCGTCAATTAAGACATTACCAGCTTGTACACGACCACTCATGCGCATTTTATTATTTTTATATTCTACGATATCCCCTTTATCAGCGATAAAAATTTGGGATTTTTGCATACCTAGCTGTTGTGCTAATTTAGAATGCGCAATTAGCATACGGTATTCTCCTTGTACGGGAATAAAGTACTTTGGTTGCATCAAGTTTAGCATCAGCTTTAAATCTTCTTGGCTACCATGTCCTGAAACATGGACATTTTTGCTAGAAGTCAAAATTTCAGCGCCTGCTTTTGACATAGAGTTCATTGTATTCGCCATTTGAACTTCCATGCCAGGAGAAGGTGTAAAGGTGATTAGTACCGTGTCACCTTGTTTAATTTTAATATCACGATGGTGCTTACGGACAATTTTTTCTAAAGCATCGAGAGGTTCTCCTCTGTTGCCTGTTGCAATAATGATAATTTCATCATCTTGATATTTTTGCATTTCCGAGATCGGAATAATTGTATCTTCCTCGACTGTTAAATAACCAAGCTGTACGCCTAAATCAACTGCCTTTTCCAAAGGTTTGCCCACAATTACAACCTTACGGAATGATTTCTGTGCTTGAGCAAATACTTGTTGAATTCGAATAAAATTCGATGCGTAAACAGCTACTAAAATACGACCTGGTGCTGAGTGGAATGTTTTTGATAATTGTTCTTCAATGACAATCTCTGATGTCGTATATCCTGGTCGCTCAGCTTCGCAAGACTCAGATAGTAAAATGAAAACGCCGTCTTCTCCTAGCTGTGCCATTTTTGCTAAATCAGGTTTAAATTTACCTGTCGCTGACTGATCGAATTTAAACTCTCCTGTATGAACAATCGCGCCTTCAGATGTATGGAACACTACCCCTAACGAATCGGGAATACTATGTGTTGTGTGGAAGAATGTTACATACGTTGAGTTAAAATTCATACGACTACGGTTTGTTACTTCAAAAAACTTCACTTGATGTGGTGCAGGTAATTCTTTTAAATGTTCCTTTGCTAATGCAATAGTTAATTTCGATCCGTACACAGGTGCCTTTATTTTTTGTAATACATAGGCAATAGAGCCAATTGCATCTTCATGACCATGTGTTAAGAAAATACCTTTCACACGTTCTTTATTTTCTTCTAAGTAAGTAATGTCAGGAATCACGATATCTATACCTAGCATTTCATCTTCTGGGAACATTAAGCCGCTATCCACCACAAATAGCTCTTCATCAATTTCTACTACGTACATGGCTTTCCCAATTTCGCCTACACCACCAAGAGGGATGATGCGGATTAATTCATTTTTCTTTTTTGTCAATTTATTTCCTCCTAAAAAATATCCCGAACAGCAACCACTTAACATTTATTATACGGTTTGCAAAGCTTTTGCACAAATTAAAAATACATGTTTCACGTTGGAAATAGATTTTCCTGCTATTTGCTTATTACTAGCAGATGGAAAATAAATATTGGCTATCCTGTATAAATAGAGCTAAATAAGTATTTGTAAGGACGAGGAGTTACAAATTTTGTACATACTTTTTATTTATAAAATATAAAAAACGAGGCTGAAATGCTATCAGCCTCGCTCCTATTTATCTAAAACTTTTCGCTTTTTCTTGATACGTATCCCAAATTCGGTCAAAATTAGCTTTCTCTTCATCTGTCATTTCCATCATCGGCAAACGAACATTGAGTGTATCAAATCCTAATTTTGTCATCGCATATTTAATCGGTGAAGGATTGGGCTGAGCGAACAGCGCACGTACTAAAGGTAATAAGGCTCGGTGAATTTGGGCTGCTAGCTTATGATTTCCTTCTTCAAACGCTTTAATCATTAATTGCATATCATTGCCTACCACATGGGCAGCTACAGAAATAACACCTGCTCCGCCAATGGCCATTAGGGGGAGTGTTAAACCATCGTCCCCACTATACACTAAGAAATCATCAGCTGGATCAACATTCTCAATAACATCACCCATCTGATCTAAGTTACCGCTCGCTTCCTTAATCCAAGCAATATTAGGAATCTTGCTTAATGCAACAGAAGTTTCATAGGCAACATTGACCCCAGTACGCCCTGGAACATTATAAAGCATAACAGGGAGACTCGTTTGTTTAGCAATGGTTTCAAAGTGAGCATAAATCCCACGTTGATTTGGCTTATTATAGTAAGGAGCTACAAGCATAATGCCGTCTGCTCCATTTTCTTCTGCCTTATGTGTCATCGCGATAGAGTAAGCTGTTTCATTATCCCCAGTACCTGCAATAACTGGTACGCGACCTGCTACTTTCTCTACGGTAAAGCGTACAACTTCAATTTTCTCTTCTGTAGACATAGTTGGGTTTTCAGAAGTCGTACCACAAGCAACAATACAATCAGTACCATTGTCTATTAAATGATTAATAATACGTTCTAGTTCTGGATAATTAATCGTGCCATCATTTTTGAACGGCGTAATCATTGCCGTTCCAATTCGACCTAAATTCATCCTTACACCCCTCTTATAGTAAGTTATCCTCAAGCATTGCTTCTGCAATTTGGATAGAGTTTAATGCGGCGCCTTTTAATAAATTGTCAGAAACGATCCATAGATGGAACCCTTTGCTGTTGTCTAAATCTTGACGGATACGTCCTACAAAAGTAGCGTCTTCCCCTTCTGCATAAATAGGCATTGGGTAAGTTTGTGTTGCAATATCATCTTGTAATACCACACCTGGTGCGTTGCGTAATACTTCGAAAATCTCTTGGATTGACGCGTCTTTCTCTACCTCAATATAAACAGATTCAGAGTGACCTGAAACGACCGGCACACGAACACAAGTAGCAGCTACTTTTAGCTCTGGTGCATGCATGATTTTTTTCGTCTCATTAATCATTTTCATTTCTTCGTATGTAAATCCATTATCTGTGAATTTATCGATTTGTGGAATGACATTACGAGCAATTGGGTAATGACGTTTATCACTACCAGACGGTAAAATATTTGCTTCTACATCTTTACCTGCATCCCAGTTTTCGCTTTGTGCCTTTAATTCTTGGATCGCAGAAATCCCTGCACCTGATACTGCCTGATAAGTTGAAACAATTACTTTTGTTAAACCAAATGCATGACGAATTGGTTCAAGCGCAGCTACCATTTGAATTGTCGAGCAGTTTGGATTCGCAATAATTCCCTTATGCTTCGCTAAGTCGCCTCTATTCACTTCAGGCACGACAAGCGGTACCTCTGGATCCATACGAAAATGGCTCGTATTATCAATAACTACTGCACCCCGCTTAGCTGCTTCTGGTGCAAGCACAGCTGATACTGAACCACCAGCTGAGAATAAAGCGACATTGACGCCTTCGAAAGCCTCAGGTGTCGCTTCTTCAATTGTATATGTTTCCCCATCAAATTCGATTGATTTTCCTGCTGAACGAGCAGAAGCTAGAAATTTAATATGTCCAATCGGAAATTTACGTTTAATCAACTGCTCCATCATTTTCGATCCTACTGCACCTGTTGCCCCAACAACCGCAACTGTTAACTGCTTTGTCATCTGTCATCTCTCCTTGAATACATGTTCCATAATGTGTGCTATTGTATCACAAAAATACTGAAAATTGTGTGTAATCTCTTATTTATTTGAAATATTGTATCAACAGCGGTTGTAATTGCTTTTTCTGCGTAATTGCTGCATGAACAGTATCCACCATTTGCTCAAAATCAGCAATTAAAGAATTTGGTTTGGAGTGAGGGGCATCCTGACCAAAGGGAATAAAATATATATTTTTGGCATTTAACAGCTTCATAATATTTATGCCATTTAAGCCTAGTGCATCGTTTGTGGAAATACCTAAAACTACAGGCGAACCATTACGCAAAGTTGCCTTTGCTGCCATTAACACAGGACTATCTGTTGCCGCATTAGCAAATTTACTTATGCTATTGCCTGTCATGGGGGCTATGACCATTGCATCTAATGGATTGGATGGGCCAAATGGCTCCGCCTCTTTTATAGAAGAAATAACTTTTTCTCCTGTCAAAGCTTCTATTTTGGCAATCCACTCTTCACCTGTACCAAAGCGTGTTGCTGCATGTAAAACGGAATGGGTAATGATTGGAATAACTGTTGCTCCGACATCAATAAAATTTTGGATTTTAGGTACTACATCTTCATACGTACAATGAGAAGCAGTAATACCTAAGCCAATTCGTTTCCCCGTTAACAATTTTCTTCCTCCTCTATTGCCTTGCACAATATTGTAGCTGCATCATGTGCAAAGTATTTCCCAGGCAATGATGGCAATAGTACATACGTTTGTAATTGATCAGAATCTATATCTAAACATCCTGGCTCTGAAGCCAAGTCATATAAAACAGTTGGAACATGCTCTATAAAAGACTCTGTAATCCATTTAGCAGGAATTGTATTAATAAAAATGCCATCTGTAATAGACCATTGGCGATCATCTAAATTCGTGGCTTTATAACCATAAGCTTTTGCTTCACTCACTTGTACAACTGAACGTGCAACAATATGAACATTTGCACCCATCTTAACTAGTAAAGAGGCTAGCATTTTTGCGATGCGACCAAAACCTGCGATTGTGAAATTTTGTCCGTAAATACATTTTTGCTCGAGTCCGTAAAACGTGGCGATAAATCCCTCCGCTGTTAATCGAGCATTTTGCCAAATAAATGATTCTTGTTGTAAATAGCAAATAGATTCATTTTTCTCTAGTAATTGCTTCCAATGCATTGTTAATCGACCTGTATAAAATTTCACTTGTGATATACCATAGAGCTGCTCAACTTCTATTTTTAATGGAAGAATAGGTAATACTATTTTATTAGGCTGGAATTCTAAAACAAGTTTATTTAACTCTTCGTTCCATACAGTTGTTCTTTTATAAAATACTGTTCTCGATGGACTTCTTAGCATTGTAGCTAGTTCCTTTAATCGGGAGTCCTCACCGATAACAAGCCATTTTTCGTTTTCCAAAAGCTCACCTCACTGTAAATATTCTGACTGTACTGTAGATGTCTTATTAAATAAAATACGATCTTCACCAATTAAAATAATTTCGTGCCAAGGTATCATTTCACTAACTTTCATTTTCTTTTTTTGGAATGGTAGTTTATCTTTCACAATTTCAAAACCATGTATTTTCCCTGTTTGCACATCTAATAGGCATTCTGTATGTGCCAGGATGCCAAAATGTACGCCACCCTCAATTTGAATTAACTCCTTATCCACCATCTCAGATAGTAGCATGCCTCATCTCCCTCCTTGAGCCGTTACCTCAATATATGCGGACTTTTTGCAAATCGTGACCCCTACCTAAAGTACGAATATGTTGCATTTTTATCGCTTTCTGTATATAGTGTATATATACAGTTATAAGAGGTGATGATTTGTGCATATCCATTTAAGTAATGCGAGTGAAAAACCTATTTATGAGCAAATCACCATACAGCTCAAAGAGGCTATTTTAGCTAATAAATTACAGGCTGGTGATGCACTACCGTCTATCCGCGCTTTAGCAAAGGATTTAAAAATAAGTGTGATGACCACTAAACGTGCCTATGCTGATTTAGAGCGAGATGGTTTCATTGAAACAGTCGCTGGTAAAGGGAGCTTTGTCACAGAACGAAATCAAGACTTTCTACGTGAGGAGCTATTACGGCAAGTAGAGGGGCATTTGCAAAAGGCAGCAAAAATAGCGAAAACCGCTGGACTTTCTGGTGAAGAATTACAAGAACTACTATCTTTAATGTTAGAGGAGGATAAGTAATATGAATGCCATTGAAATTCATGATCTACATAAGGGCTTTGAAGGCTTTTTTCTTAAAGATATAAGTTTTTCCGTCCCTCAAGGCACGGTAATGGGTTTTGTTGGAGAAAACGGGGCTGGCAAATCAACAACGATAAAATGCATGCTGAATTTAATAAAAAAAGAATATGGCGAAATTTTGCTATTTGGCAAAGATCATGTCGAACACGAACTATCGATAAAAAACGACATCGGCGTTGTATTTGACGATTTACATGTACCAGAAACGCTAAATGCGACGCAACTCGACAAAATCATGAGAAAAGTATTTCAAACATGGGATTCAGACTATTATTTTGAAAGATTAGCTCAATTTAAGGTGCCAAAGAGGAAGAAGATAAAGGAACTATCACGAGGAATGAGGATGAAGCTATCAATTGCCTTAGCATTGGCACATCATCCAAAATTATTGATTTTAGATGAGCCAACAAGTGGATTAGACCCTATTATTCGGGATGAAATTCTGGATTTATTTTTAGCATTTATGCAGGATGAAACGCACAGCATTTTATTTTCATCGCATATTACAAGCGATTTAGAAAAAATTGCTGACTATATTACGTTAATTCATAATGGTGAGATTTTATTGAGCGAGAGTAAAGATGCTCTATTATATGAATATGGTATTTTCAAAGGTAACAGTGAGGAAGTAAACGACTTGCCAGAGCATGCTATTCTAAGAACCCGTCCTGGTGCGTTTGGAATAGAAGCATTAGTTCTGAAAAATGAAGTAAATGAGGCTTTCAGACTTGAAAGGCCTTCTATAGAAGATATCATGCTATTTTTCGTGAAAGGTAGTGTTTAAATATGGTAGGACTTATCCTAAAAGATTTAATGACCATTCAACGACAAATGAAAGCACAAGCATTTGTTCTTATATTTCTTCTTATGATGGCGATTTTTATGCAGCAAAGCGCAATGCTTCTAGCTGTTATTGTTTTTATTGTTACGATACAAGCGATAACTGCGCTTAGCTACGATGAACAAAGTAAGTGGGATAAATACGCTAATACTTTACCAATTTCTAAAGCAGATATCGTTTTTAGTAAATATATACTTAGTGTGATGTTAATGATTTTCGGACTTGTTATGGCATTACCTATCCTATTTTTTATCAATTTTTTTACCAATAACGACATCACTTCAGAATTTTTCCTAACGTTTAATTTGATCATAACATCGGCGCTCTGTTTATTAGCCGTATTACTACCTATCTATATTAAATTTGGCTCTATTAAAGGAAGAATAGTCCTCATTGCGTTTTGTTTTATTCCTGGCTTCTTAACGGGGATGTTTAAAGAATATATCCCTGATATGACTCAAACGTTTCTATATTTAAAGCAATATGTCTATTTAGCACCTTTGGGCGGGCTAATACTGCTCTGCCTCTCCTCTCTAGTTTCTACTGCTATTTATAAAAGAAAAGAGTTTTAGGAGGGATCTCATGCGAGCACTGTTGTTACAAAGAATTGTCGTACAAAAATGGACTATTCTTTTTACAATGACGATATGTTTACTTCTTCATTTTGTACATTTACCTTTTGTAGATAGTCCTTCTATCGGATTATTTGTTGTCGTTATTTCTGCCAACATCGTAGATAATTTATATAGAGGCGACCGTCAAGTAAAGTGGACAATGTATGTCAATACGCTACCTCTATCAAAGAAAACACAATTGCAATCCGATTTTTTATTTTGCTATGGCCTTATTGCATTGCTCTTTATTATCCTTGCGCCTATGTATTTCTCACAACCTGATGCATCTGAAAATTTTATCGAGCATCTTGCTATGTACTTTGCTTATATAAGTAGCGCCTCTTTCCTCATCTGTAGTCAATTTTATATTCAGCATCTTGATGAAACAGAGAGAATGCGAACGGTTAGAATGCTTACAGCTATTGTGCTTATCATTCTGCTAAATTTTGTTATTCATTATTATTTATCACTAGTAGCTGCAAATTTAATTATCTTATTCATACCAACACTGGTTAGTATCCTCATCACTTTTCTTGTGTTTCACAAATGTCTTTATTTATATTTGGCAAAGGAAATTTGCTAAAGCTAAATATTCATCAAAAAATAGGCTGCCTTATTTGGCAGCCTATTTTTAATCGTGTTGAATAGCAAAACAGTCAATTAAAAGGAAATGGATTTCATTGCAGGCTACTTGCTTTCCTATGAGCATGTGCAGAGCGGCTTCCTTCGCTACCTCTCCATTTAGAGGGTGACATGTCTGGCTATCCCCATGAATCAAGTACCTTCCTCGCCAGTTCATAAAGTGTTACCTTTTGGGTAAAGGTTTTCACTACTCATTTTATGGAGGGCTGTTGTCACTTATCCACATTGAAAATAAATGCCAATCTCTTATCTAATAATAGCTTGAACAAATGCTATCTTATTAAAATATCTTTATTCGCTAGGACCTATGATTGAGATAGCTGGCTCTGCTTTTAAAATTTTTGCAATCAACCGATCCACTGACTCCATCGATACGGCATCTATCGATCTAAGAACCTCGTCTACTGTTCGATGCTTGCGATGGACAAGTTCACTTGTTCCATTTCGATTCATACGAGCTCCCGTCCCTTCTAATCCAAGGACAAAGCTTCCTTTAAGCTGCTCTTTCGCATTATCAAGCTCCTCCTCTGTCACACCACCCGCTACAATATCTAATAAAGTGGCATCAATCGTGTGCTGAAGCTGTGCTAATTGCTGTCGACTAGTACTACCATAAATCGTAAAAGCACCTACATCTGCATAACACGATTGATAGGAGAAAATAGAATAGGCTAGCCCACGTTCTTCTCGTACTTCCTGAAACAATCGAGAACTCATATTGCCTCCAATTATATTGTTAAGCGCAATAAAGCTATACATATCTGGATCTTTTACACCAATTGCTGGATAGGAAATCGCGACATGTGCCTGCTCTGTATCGCGTATTTTTGTAATTTCCCCTGGATAAAATGAAGGATTTGTCAGGACAGGTGCCATAGCATGCGGTGAAGGTTGATAGTGACCAAATAAATCTTCAATCGTTTGCATAAGCTGAGATGAAACATTACCTGCAATAGAAATAACAACGGACTCTGGCCCATAATGTTTATCCATATATTTCCGTATAGCATCTGCTGTAAATGTCTTTAATGTAGCAGCCGTACCTAGTATTGGACGACCGAGTGCATCATTCGGATACATGACACCCCACAGCTTCTCATGAACGTCATCATCAGGAGCATCTTCGCTCATTAAAATTTCTTCTAATACTACTTGTCGCTCTTTTTCTAATTCTTCTTCCGCAAAGGTAGAATTAAAAAACATATCTGCTAGTATTGTGACCGCAAGCTCCGCATGATGATCTAAAACTTTAGCATAGTAACATGTATTTTCTTTCGATGTGAAGGCATTTAGCTCTCCTCCGATTCGATCAAATTCTTCAGCAATTTGACGAGCTGAACGAGTTGTTGTGCCTTTAAACAACATATGCTCAATAAAATGTGTGATACCATTCTCTTCAGGTAGCTCATAGCGAGAGCCAGCATTCACAAAGATACCTAATGCCACTGATCTTACATGATCAATTTGCTCTGATACAATTCGAACACCATTCTGACATGTATGTACTTGAACCAAACTATCTCCCCCAATTATAAAAATCCTCTACTTTTCTTCTTGCTACTATCGAAAAAGGCTGCGCAATTTACGCAGCCTTTTAATCAATATTATTTTTCTTGTTCAGCGCGCTCTTTTTCCTCTTGAATTACTACTTTGCGAGATAAATTCACACGACCTTGCTTGTCGATTTCAATCACTTTCACAAGTAATTGATCGCCAAGTTTTAAGACGTCCTCCACTTGCTTTGTTCGTTCCTCTTGAATTTCAGAAATGTGAAGCAAGCCATCTTTCCCTGGGAAGATTTCGCAAAAGGCGCCGAATTTTTCAATACGTTTCACTGTTGATAAGTAGTATTCCCCTACTTTTGCTTCACGTACGATATCTTCAATAATTTGTTTTGCACGTGCATTCATTGCTTCATCAGCAGAAGAAATATAGATTGTACCATCTTGCTCTGTATCAATCTTAACGCCCGTTTCTTCAATAATTTTATTAATTTGTTTACCACCTGGTCCAATTACATCACGAATTTTATCAGGATTAATTTTTACAATAACAATTTTTGGTGCAAACGCAGATAATTGTTTACGTGGCTCTGGCAGTGTAGCAAGCATTGATTCTAGAATATGCATACGTCCAACTTTTGCTTGTGTCAGTGCTTCTTCTAAAATATTGCGAGATAAACCATCAATTTTAATGTCCATTTGTAGAGCTGTTACACCTTTAGCTGTACCAGCCACTTTAAAGTCCATATCGCCTAAATGGTCTTCCATTCCTTGAATATCCGTTAAAATAGAATAATGTTCACCTTTTTTAATAAGGCCCATTGCAATACCTGCAACTGGTGCTTTTAATGGGACACCCGCATCCATCATGGCTAATGTAGACGCACAAATAGAAGCTTGAGAAGTTGATCCGTTTGATTCAAGTACTTCTGATACACAACGAATTGTATAAGGGAAGACCGACTCATCAGGAATGACTGCTTCAAGTGCACGCTCACCTAACGCACCATGACCAATTTCACGACGACCTGGCCCACGGATTGGACCCGTTTCCCCTACAGAAAATTGTGGGAAGTTATAATGATGCATAAAGCGTTTTGACTCTTCCACACCCAAACCGTCAATAATTTGTACATCACCAAGCGCACCTAATGTACAAATAGAAAGTGCTTGTGTTTGTCCACGTGTAAACAGACCTGAACCATGTGTACGTTGTAATAAGCCTGTTTCAGAAGAAAGTGGTCGGATTTCGTCGAGCTTACGACCATCTGGACGAATCTTATCTTCCGTGATTTGACGGCGTACTTCTTCTTTTACCATCTTGTCAAGAATTGTGTACACTTGTTTCATTGTTTCGTCATCTGCTTCTTGCTCTTCATAGGAAGCGATAACTCGCTCTTTAACAGCTTGAATTGCCTCATCACGAGCATGTTTCTCTGCCGTTTGAATTGCGTCATGCATATCAGTCTCACAAGCTGCTTTTATATCGGCTTGAATTGCTTCATCAATTTCAAATAGTGTCACTGGTAACTTTTCTTTACCAACCTCTGCCACAATTTGCTCTTGGAAAGCAATGATTTTTTTGATTTCTTCATGCCCGAACATAATCGCTTCTAACATGATTTCCTCTGGTACTTCAAGTGCTCCCGCTTCAACCATATTGATAGCATCTTTATTCCCTGCTACAGACAAATGAATTGTTGAGCGATTCGATTGCTCTACTGTCGGGTTTACAATGAATTCTCCATCAATATAACCA
Organism: Lysinibacillus sp. GW823-FHT02G10; assembly: GCF_058797135.1. Classification (NCBI taxonomy): domain Bacteria; kingdom Bacillati; phylum Bacillota; class Bacilli; order Caryophanales; family Bacillaceae; genus Lysinibacillus; species Lysinibacillus sp. GW823-FHT02G10. The sequence goes on along the minus strand of NZ_JBXAJI010000001.1, from coordinate 100,212 downwards.
ACTTGTACACCTGCTATTGGCCCATCAAATGGAATATCAGAGATTGCTAATGCTAATGATGAACCAACCATTGCTGCCATTTCAGATGTACAGTCAGGATCATTTGACATAACCATAGAAATAACTTGTACTTCATTACGGAAACCATCCGGGAACATCGGACGAATCGGACGGTCGATTAAACGGCTTGCTAAAATCGCCTTTTCAGATGGACGTCCTTCACGCTTAATAAAGCCGCCAGGAATTTTACCTGCAGCATATAGACGCTCTTCATAGTTTACTGTTAATGGGAAGAAATCAAGTGGTTTAGGTGATTTTGACATTGTTGCTGTAGCAAGTACAGAAGTATCGCCATAGCGTACTAATGCGGCTCCGTTTGCTTGTTTTGCTAACTGTCCTACTTCAATTACAAGTGGACGGCCAGCCCATTCATAGGAATAGACTTTCTTTTCGTTCATTCAATGAACCCCTCTCTATTATAAAAACACTTACTTCGTCTGTATGTACTAATAGTAAGTGTACCAAAAATGCTTGTTCTATGCTAAATAATATTTCATGAAATAATCATACATTTAAATTCAGTTATTGCCAATTTATTTAAGATTTATTTCATTATTTTATTGAAAAAGCATTTTTGGTATATGGATTTTTTTATATTGATTCCTTCTTGACGAAAAGTAATGTATGTAAATGGAAATAACTGCTTCGCTAACATTAGTTTTTCAAATACAAGTTTAAACAATAGACTTATTATAACATGGAGCTTATCATACAACATCCTATAAGGTAAAAGAAAGTTGGCTCATCTAGGAAAGTTAGTAAGTCAGGCAAATAATAGTCGGGATTTACATAGTGTTGAAAAGTAAAACCATCAATAGAATTTTTGTGAAAGTTGCGTAAGTGAGTAAAGCTGGATCATCGGACGCCCAGTGGAACGGAAATCACCCCCTCACCTTGCAAAAAGGGCTTTTCTGCTAGTGACATTTCTTTTTTCAACAACTTAAATACCCCACCCATATAATGGGCGGGGTATATTCAGACTAATGAGTAGTCTCCTAATATAAGATATGTAAAAAGTTTATTATGTAATTTTAACAGGTTGAACAACTTCTTTTTTCTTATTTCTCGCCATCTTTTCACCTATGATTGGCATAATGAAGCGGTCAAGCCCGAATTTCCCAGCATTGTAACCAGCAACGGCTATAAAGATTGCAAGTAAAATATCCCAAGGATTGCTAGATATAGTACCTGCCATTAGGAAGGCAAAATTCATGACCATACCGAAAAATGCAGCATATGTCGTTAAGCATCCCAGAATTAATCCTAGCCCTACTAAAAATTCTCCCCAAGGCACAAGAATATTAATTAGCTCAGCATTTGGCAAAGCAAATGATTCAATAAACTTTACATACAGTGGGTAGGCGAGCTCTTCTCCACTTGTCACTGGATTTGCAATAGCATTGGCTAAAAAGCCAGATGCATCAAAGCCATTAAACAATTTTCCCCAACCTGCTGTAAGCCAATGCCAGCCTAAATAAACACGAATAACTGTTAAAATACCTGCAACAATATTATTCTCTCTTAATAATTGGTTAAACATCCTACTCACCCTTCTAAATGATTTAGTTTACATTTCACCAACTATTAACATAGAAAGTTTTCTAACCCATAGCCATCGTTTACTAGTATTCAATGATAGCATTTAGATTGTATGATTGACGCTTATGTACCAATTTTGAGCCTCTATCCTATAATTTGCTGGATTGTATTTCATGAAATATAATAGCAATCTAGCCTTCAATTTATCTACTTCAATTACACTTGCAAATGATGAACGCAATGACTATAAATGGGCTGTGAAATGTGATTAGAATATATCACCCTTTTATCAAGTATCAAATCATTTTTATCTATCGTTCATCGTAGTGTAAAAAAGTTATGGCTTATTGTTGAACAAAATTAACAAGATTATCTCAAAAAAAGACTGTAGACAAACATCAGTTTGTCTACAGTCTAATATAGGATTACTTTTGCTATTAATTAGCGACGTAAGCCTAAACGGTTGATTAATTCACGGTAACGTTGTACGTCTGTTTCACGAAGGTATTTTAATAAGTGACGACGACGACCTACCATTTTAAGAAGACCACGCTCAGAGTGGAAATCTTTTTTGTGAGTACGTAAGTGAGTATTTAGAGCATTGATTTCCTCTGTTAATACTGCAACTTGTACTTCTGGTGAACCAGTGTCACTTTCGTGAGTACGGTACTCAGCGATAATTTCGTTTTTACGTTCTTTTGTAATAGCCATTTGTATGGACCTCCTAAATTATAATTAATCCCCATTAGCACAGTAAACGTTGGAGTCATCGATATACCGAGCTAAGGTTAAGCATTTATGCACTTATGAATATTACCATAAATCACATAGTCAAGCAAGTAAAACGTCGACTTGGCTAATGTGACTACTGTAATGAAGTACTTCTTATAGCTGGTTAAAGTAACGGATTGCTTCTTGTTTATCCTTTTCAATTTGTGTTTTCAAGGCCTCAATACCATCGAATTTCCGTTCACTTCGTATACGTTTATACCATGCCACATGTACTTCTTCACCGTAGATATTTTTATCAAAGTTTAAAATATGGACTTCAATCGATAATTGCTTATCATTTGGATCTTTGAAAGTTGGCTTATAGCCCACGTTGCAAACACCATCATACCAGTTATTTTGTACAAGCAGACGAACAGCATAAACACCACTAGCTGGAATAAACGTTCCTTCTAATGCTTGGACATTTGCAGTAGGGAAACCAATAGTACGACCACGTTTATCACCATGGACAACAATCCCATTGATTTCAAACGGTCTCCCTAATAAAACTGTTGCTTCTTCCATATCGCCTTCTTGTAATAGCTTGCGTATACGGGTAGAGCTGATTTTCTCAACATCATCTGTTTTCTTCTCAACAATTGTAACGCCATAATCACCATTACTTAATAAACGCATATCTTCCATTGTTCCCTTACCAAATGCTCCAAACGAATAATCGAAGCCAGCTGTCACATGCTGAATATTTAATCCACGGATAAATGTATCAATAAATGCCGCTGGTGAAAGTTTGGCAAAATCTGAAGTGAAGTGGACAACGAATACCGTATCCACACCCTGTTCTTCAAACAGCTGTAATTTCTGTTGTAAGAGTGTAATATAAAAAACCTTTTCGTTACGTCCACCAAGGACTAATGAAGGATGTGGATCGAATGTCATCACTGCAGTTGGAATTTGTCGCTTGTTGCCCTCTTCCTTAGCTGCCTTGATAACTGCTTGATGCCCTCTATGTACACCATCGAAAAAGCCAAGAGCTAATGAATACGGCTGCATGCTTTCTCGTTGCTGTAATTGATGTGGGTATTTTAAATGAATGACCTCCATTGAAAAATCCTCCTACTCTATCGTCGGAAACATCTTATGTGGCTTCATCAAACCATCCTTTGTTGGGTGAGCTTGATAAACCGCAACTGCCTTTCCATTGATTCCATACACAATTTTATCATGACTATTTAATAATGCATCTGCTGGAAGCACTTGTCCATTGAAAATTTCTTTTTCATTGGCATTCGTAATCTCAATATATGGATAGTCTGCTAATGCATACTCGACAGGTAAAATGCAGGAAGCTACTTGCTCAGTCTCCATTAGCTCAGCAACCTGTGCTAACGTAAAACAGTTATCCTGTGTAAAAGTACCAGAAGCAGTACGTACAAGCTCCTTCATATGTGCTGGATAGCCAAGCGCCTCACCAATTTGCACAGCTAGTGTTCGAATATATGTCCCTTTACTACAGGCGATACGTACTGGAAATGTGATTTCTTGTCCCTCATAATGTGCTAGCTCATCAAGTAGCTCTAAATTATAAATTGTTACTTGGCGAGTTGGTCTTTCAACACTTTCACCTTTTCGCGCATATTCATAGAGGCGCTTCCCATTAACTTTTACTGCTGAAAACATGGGTGGTGTTTGTTCAATAACTCCAGTCAATGAAGCTAAAACCTCTAACAACTGCTCACGAGAAAATTTTTTTATCGTAAGATCTTCTTCAACGGTTTCACCTTCTGCATCCTCGGTTGTCGTGGTACGACCGATTGAAATGATTGCTTCATAGGTTTTCCCTGCGTCAGTTAAATATTCTGCTATTCGAGTTGCTTGGCCAATACAAATTGGTAGTACGCCCTCAACACCTGGATCCAGTGTACCTGTATGCCCAACTTTTTTTGTCCGCAAAATTTTGCGTAATTTAAAGACACAATCATGGCTTGTCATGCCTCTTTCTTTCCAAAGCGGTAAAATACCGTTCATATAGCTCCTCCCAAACTGCTTACTCTATCATTTATTTATTCATTGGCAATATAACTTTTTCCATGAAGCTAAAAAGTCTGCCTGCATAAACATGCATGTGGCAGACTTTTTTAGCTTATTCTTTGTGTAAATCTCTTAACAATGAATCAATACGGTTCCCATATTCAATCGATGAATCAAATTCAAAGATTAATTCTGGTGTACGTCGTAGACGAATGCGTGATCCGATTTCAGAGCGAATGAAGCCCGAAGCTTTTACTAAAGCTTTAAGCGTTTCCTCTCGTTCACGTTCGTTGCCTAAAGATGTAATATAGATTGTCGCTTGCTGTAAATCACCCGTTACTTCAACACCTGTAACAGTCACAAAACCAACACGCGGATCTTTTATTTTACGGCCAAGAATATCACCAAGCTCCTTTTTCATTTGCTCGGCAACACGGTTTGAACGTAGAGACATAATTTGTCACCTCTATTTCGATGTACAGATAGTTGTGTGTTCCATGCCTTCGTAAGCTAGACAACTATCTACTACTACTTATAAATAATCTCGCCACACATTAAGCTGTTCCCATGACGGATTTGACTCTAAATAGTGGAGCGCGTGATTAATTTCTCGTTCAGCTGCTTCTTTGGACGAAGAAACAGCAACAAGTGCTAATTTCGTACGCTGCCATACATTTTGATGGTCAATTTCCGCAATAGAAACGTTAAATTTCTGCTTTGTGCGGGTAATCATACGCTGTAAGACAGCACGCTTTTCCTTTAACGAATGGGCAGTTTGAATGATAAATTCAACCTCTGCATACACGATCATTAGGCGCGTTTAACCTCTTCCATAATATAGGCTTCAATAATGTCGCCTTCTTTAATATCATTGAAGTTTGTAATCGTAATACCACATTCGTATCCTTTTGCCACTTCTTTTACTTCATCTTTGAAGCGTTTAAGCGTATCTAGCTCACCTTCAAAAATAACGACGTTATCACGGATCACACGTACACCTGAATCACGTGTTACCTTTCCTTCTGTTACATATGAACCAGCAATTGTACCAACTTTTGATACTTTAATTGTTTGACGAACTTCTGCTTGACCAATAATTTTTTCTTCAAATTCAGGATCAAGCATACCTTTCATTGCTTGTTCAATTTCTTCAATTACTTTATAGATAATGCGGTGTAAGCGAATATCTACACCCTCTTCTTCTGCTGCACGTTTTGCGTTAACATCCGGACGTACATTAAATCCAATAACGATGGCATTAGAAGCTGCTGCAAGAGAAATATCAGATTCGGTAATAGCTCCAGCACCTGTATGAATAATTTTCACATTTACGCCTTCCACATCAATTTTCATTAGGGAGGCTGCCATAGCTTCAACAGTACCTTGAACGTCAGCTTTCACAATTAAGTTGAGCTCTTTCATTTCGCCTTGGCTCATTTGTTCAAATAAGTTATCAAGCGTTACACGTTGTTTTTCTGAACGTTGTGCTTGAATCGCTGACATTGCTCTTGTTTCTCCAACTTGACGTGCTGTTTTCTCGTCTTCAAAGACAACGAAACGGTCACCTGCTTGAGGTACATCATTTAAACCTGTAATTTCAACTGGAGTTGATGGGCCAGCTTCTTTTACTCGACGACCTTTGTCATTTACCATCGCACGTACACGACCATACGTATGACCTACAACGATTGGGTCACCTACTTTTAATGTTCCATCTTGTACTAAAAGCGTAGCAACAGAGCCACGACCTTTATCAAGCTGAGCTTCGATTACTGTTCCAAGTGCTAAACGTTCTGGATTTGCTTTAAGCTCGCCTACTTCAGCTACAAGTAAAATCATCTCTAACAATGTATCAATGCCTTCACCTTTTAAAGCTGAAATTGGAACGAAAATTGTATCTCCACCCCATGCTTCAGGAACTAAGCCATGTTCTGTTAATTCTTGCATCACACGATCTGGATTTGCCGATGGTTTATCCATTTTATTCACAGCCACAATTATTGGTACTTCAGCAGCCTTGGCATGATTGATCGCTTCTACTGTTTGTGGCATAACACCATCATCAGCAGCTACAACTAAAATTGTTAAATCCGTTACTTTTGCACCACGCGCACGCATTGTTGTGAAAGCCGCATGTCCTGGTGTATCAAGGAATGTAATTTTCTTGTCGCCTTCTGTAACTTGGTATGCACCAATATGTTGTGTAATACCACCAGCTTCTCCTGCTGTTACTTTTGTATGGCGAATAGAGTCTAATAAAGTTGTTTTACCATGGTCAACGTGACCCATAATTGTTACAACTGGCGGACGTTCTGATAAATCTGCCTCGTTTACTTCTTCTGTTTGCTCGAAGTGTGTTTCTAAATCCGTAATATCTACACGAATTTCTTCTTCCACTTCTACACCGTAGTCTGCGCAAATTAATTCAATTGCATCCTTATCTAATTCTTGGTTAATTGTTGCCATTACGCCAAGCATGAATAATTTTTTAATGATTTCAGATGGCTCACGGTGTAATTTTTTTGCTAATTCTGCAACTGATAATGATTCAACAAAAGTAATTTTTTCTGGAAGTTCCTTTTGTTTCACTGGAATTGATGGTTGATGCGTTTTTGGATGGCGACGTTTGCCTCCATGAATCCCTGGTTTTGGACGTTGGTTGTAACCACCGCCACCTCTACGATTATTATTGTTATTATTATTATTTTGTGTCATATTTCTATTTTGATTACCTTTTGTATTCTTAGATTTTTCGTTAGACGAATTTGAGTTTTGCTGTGCATGTTGCTGATTGTTTACTTTTGGCTTAGAAGTAGCAGATTGCTGCCTTTGTCCTTCTTGCTTTTTCACCGAATGCTGTGGTTTTTGCTGGCCATTTGATTGAGGTTTTTGTGCCATGTTTTGAGTTGATTGTTTTGCTACATTTTTCTCAGGTGTTGCTTTAAATGTTTGATTTAACTTTGCCACAGCGTCTTTTTCCAACATAGACATATGGTTTGTTACACTCACATTTAATTTACTTAGTGCTTCAATAACCTCTTTACTCGTTTTATTCACTTGCTTCGCATATTCATGAACTCTGATTTTGGTCATCTGCTCACCCCCGATTAGTTTTCGTTGAGTAGACTAGACAATTTACTTGCAAAACCTTTATCGGTAATAGCTAAAGCCACACGGGCCTCCTTACCTGTAGCATGTCCTAGATCATATCGATCTCCAATTACATGATACTCAACGTTGTAGTACGTGCACTTATCTTGAATTTTTTTACTAGAGTTTTTAGAAGCATCGTTTGCAAGCAGTACTAGTTTAGCATTGCCATTGCGGACTTCCTTTACTACTAACTCTTCTCCTGAAATCACCTTACGTGCTCTTGCTGCGATTCCAAGCAAATTAAATATTGCTTGATTTATCATAAAATTGACTCCCTACGAATCAGCAAAATAAGTTCCTCGTATATTTCTTCAGGAATTTTCACATCAAGTTGGTGCCCTAATACATTTTTCTTACGCGCGAGGTCAACTGCCTGCTCTGATTTAGAGACATAGGCACCACGCCCAGGCTTTTTCCCGGAGACATCTACACTTACTTCGCCCTCTTTCGAACGAACAACACGTATCATCTCTTTCTTTGGTAGCATTTCTCCAGTTGCTACACATTTACGAAGAGGTACTTTTTTGTTTACAGCCATAAGAATCACCATTCCTCTCTGAAGCTTGTCGTAAGAGGTGGACAAGTCATGCTCTACTTGACGCTCTGACAGTATTCAGTCGGCGTAGGGGGCCCACTGAATACTGTCAGCTAACTTGTCACACGGGCTTTCTTACTTATTCTTCGTCGTCTTGATATAAGTCAACTGCTACATCATCAAAATCACTTTCTTCATCATGAGCAGGGATGAAAGTGCTTGTAGCCGAAGGATAAATACCTAATTCACGGGCATCAGTCTCACTCTTAATATCAATTTTCCAGCCAGTAAGCTTCGCTGCTAGACGAGCATTTTGCCCACGTTTACCGATAGCTAGAGATAATTGATAGTCTGGTACAACGACTGTTGTCGACTTTTCTTCTTCATTCACTTGTACATCTAATACTTTTGATGGGCTTAATGCATTAGCTACAAATACAACTGGGTCTTCAGACCATTCTACGATATCAATTTTTTCACCATTTAGTTCATTGACAATTGTTTGTACACGAGCTCCCTTTGCCCCAACACATGAACCAACTGGATCCACTTCCTCATTATGAGCGAAAACAGAAATTTTAGAGCGATCTCCAGCTTCACGTGCAATTGATTTAATCTCTACAATACCCTCATAAATTTCAGGTACTTCCATCTCAAATAATCGACGTAATAAACCAGGATGTGTACGAGACACAATCACTTGAGGTCCACGAGTTGTACGTTCCACTTTTGTAATATACACTTTAATACGATCATGTGGATGATAAGATTCACCTTGGATTTGTTCATTAACAGGCAATGCTGCTTCTACTTTCCCTAAACCTACATAGATATTACGAGCATCTAAACGTTCAACAACGCCAGTTACGATATCATCTTCACGGTCTACGTACTGCTCATAAATTAAACCTCGTTCCGCTTCACGTACGCGTTGTGTAACTACTTGCTTTGCTGTTTGTGCAGCAATGCGTCCAAAGTTACGTGGTGTTACTTCCTGCTCCACGATATCCTCTAGCTGATAGGCTGGATTAATGACTTTTGCATCTTCTAAAGAAATTTGCAAACGATCATCTTCTACCTCTTCCACAACATCTTTACGTGAAAATACACGAATTGAGCCCTTATCTAAATTTAAGTCTACTCGAACATTTTGTGCTTGGTTAAAGTTGCGTTTGTAAGCTGTAACTAATGCCGCTTCAATGGCTTCGATTAACACATCTCTTGAAATTCCTTTTTGTTCTTCTAGCGCATTCAGCGCATCTAACAAATCACTACTCATTTTGTTTTCACTCCTAAATATGCTTTATGCAGAAAAATCGATGGCAAGTCGTGCCAATGCGATTTTTTCTTGTTCAATTGTTACTGTTATTTTACGTGTTTTAATACGCACTTCCATCACTAATGTATGTTCATCGTATGACGTTAAGTAGCCTTGGAATTCCTTCATGTCCTTGATGGGCTCATAGGTTTTTACATAAATAAACTTGCCAACTGCTTTGACAAAATCCGTATCTTTTTTTAATGGACGTTCCGCTCCAGGCGAAGAAACTTCTAAATAATAGTTTTGTGTAATTGGATCTTTTTCATCCAATAACAAGCTTAGTCGTTCACTCACTTGAGCACATTGATCTATGTCAATTCCACCCTCAGGTGTATCAACATAGACACGTAAAAACCAGTTTCGTCCTTCTTTTACGAACTCAATATCCACTAGCTCAAGATTTAACTCATCCACAATTGGTTTAGCGAGCTCTTCAATTAAAGATGGTACTTTGCTCATTATTTCCTCCTGTATTTATCAAATTCTAGCGTATGAATTGTTCATCACTATCAGGTTAACGCAGTAATGAACCATAATAAAACAGAAATTCCACCAGTTGCTTTGGTGAAATTTTACGGTCTTACCTGCTGTTAGTCAAAATTTGTTTTGCTACGGTTAAACAACAGAAAAGAGCGGGTATGCCCCACTCTTTTGCTGGAAAAATATCAACAAATTATTACCATTAGAATAGCACAGTTCTCGACACAATGCAAATTTCCTTCATTATAGATAACCATATTGTGTCAGGAATTTGAATTTACATTGTGACCTTTCCATGCAAAACAATTGTAATACTAGAATAGCGATAACTGATTAGCATCAGGCATGCCTTCTAAACAACCAAGCTGGTCCATGTATTCGATAAGCGTTTTGGAAACACGACCACGTTGCTGTAAATCTTCCTTGGATAAAAACTCTCCCTCTTCACGAGCAGCTACGATCGTTTTCGCCACGTTGGTTCCAAGACCCGGAATTGCATCGAACGGAGGGATTAGTGAATTGCCATCAATGACAAACTCACTAGCTTGGGAACGATATAGGTCAACCTTTTGGAAACTCATACCTCGCTCACACATTTCCAATGCAAGCTCCAGCACCGTTAATAAGTTTTTCTCTTTAGTGGATGCATCTAAGCCTTTCATATTGATTTCATCAATCCGTGCTCGAATCATTTGCGATCCTTGCACCATTGCAATTAAATCAAAATCATCTGCTCGAACTGTGAAATACGCTGCATAATAAAGGATTGGAAAATGTACCTTGAACCAGGCAATTCGTACTGCCATTAGCACGTATGCTGCGGCATGGGCTTTCGGGAACATGTATTTTATCTTTTTACAAGATTCAATATACCAACCTGGTACTTTATTGGCGAGCATCTCGGCTTCAAATTCTTCTGATAATCCCTTCCCTTTACGAACAGATTCCATAATTTTGAAGGCTAGTGACGGCTCTAGACCTTGATAAATTAAATACACCATAATGTCATCACGACAACCAATTACTTCTTTTAGCACACATGTACCGTTTTGAATTAATTCTTGTGCATTCCCTAGCCATACGTCTGTTCCATGGGAAAGTCCAGAAATTTGTACAAGTTCCGAGAATGTCGAAGGCTTCGTATCTTCTAGCATTTGACGTACAAAACGCGTACCGAATTCTGGTATACCTAGTGTCCCTGTCTTACAGCCAATTTGCTTTTCTGTAACACCTAAAGATTCAGGAGAACTAAAAATTTTCATGACGACAGGATCATCGGTCGGAATTGTTTTAGGATCGATTCCCGATAAATCCTGTAACATTCTGATCACCGTTGGATCATCGTGTCCAAGTATATCTAGCTTTAAAATATTGTCATGAATAGAGTGGAAATCAAAATGGGTTGTACGCCATTCTGCATCCTGTGCATCTGCAGGGAATTGCACTGGAGAAAAATCATAAATGTCCATATAATCTGGAACAACAATAATTCCTCCAGGGTGTTGCCCAGTTGTACGTTTTACTCCTGTACAGCCTTGAACTAAACGATCAACTTCTGCTCCACGAAAATGTAAATTATGATCATTTGCATAGCCTTTCACATAGCCATATGCTGTTTTCTCCGCAACTGTACCGATTGTTCCAGCACGGAATACATAATCCTCACCAAATAGCACCTTTGTATAGTTGTGCGCTTGAGGCTGATATTCACCCGAAAAATTTAAATCGATATCTGGTACCTTATCACCTTTGAATCCAAGGAAGGTTTCAAATGGTATGTCTTGTCCATCTTTTTTATAAGGTGTTCCACATTCCGTACAGTCTTTATTTGGTAAATCAAAGCCTGAGCTGACAGATCCATCATCGAAAAACTCGGAATGTTTACAACTAGGACAAATATAGTGAGGCGGTAATGGGTTAACCTCTGTGATTTCCATAAAAGTGGCTACTAATGAGGAACCCACCGAACCACGTGACCCTACCAAATAGCCATCAGCTAATGATTTTTTCACTAGCTTGGCAGAAATTAAATAAATTACACCAAAACCGTGTCCCAAAATCGATTTTAACTCTTTTTCAATTCGAGCTTTCACAATTTCCGGTAACTCCTCACCATAAATACGATGGGCCATTTCATAAGTTAAATTGGTTACTTCATCATCGGAGCCCTCAATTTTTGGTGTATATAGGTCATCCTTAATCGGTTTAACGTCCCCAATACTTGCTGCTACTTTTTGAGCATTCGTCACAACCACTTCTTTTGCAAGGTCCGGTCCTAAAAAATCAAATTCTTTCAGCATTTCATCAGTTGTTCTAAAATGGACTTCTGGCAGCTTAGAACGATTTAAAATGTTTGCTCCACCTTGTGAACCAATAAGTATTTGCCTAAACATCCCATCTGTCGGATCTAAATAATGAACATTTCCAGTTGCAACAACAGGTTTATCTAGCTTCTTCCCGAGTTTAACAAGTTTACGGATAATATCTTCTAATGTCCATTCATCACGTACAACATTGCGTTCGATTAATGGTGCATATACTGCCTTCGGTTGCACCTCAATATAATCATAAAAACGAGCAACTTTCTCTGCTTCCTCTGGAGACTTATTCATCATTGTTTCGAATACTTCACCATTACTGCAACCTGATCCAACTAATAAACCCTCACGATATTGTTCAAGCACAGCACGTGTCACCCGAGGAACACGATAGAATGTTTTTGTATGAGAGTGTGAGACGATTTTAAATAAGTTTTTTAAGCCTGCATTATCAACTGCTAAAATTGTACAATGCATAGGTCTACCTTTTTTATAAGCATCCCCACCACCAATATGCTTATTGAAGTCATCATGGTATTTAATAGCTAGCTCATCAGCATCCTTTAATAGCTGCAGCAGTAGAAATCCTGTCGCCTCTGTATCATAAATTGCTCGGTGATGCTGTGTTAATTCAATATTGAATTTTTTACACAGTGTATTCAAGCGATGGTTTTTCATTGTAGGATAAAGCAATCTTGCTAGCTCTAATGTATCAATGACAGGATGGACTGTGTCTTCAAGACCAAATTTTTTATAGCCTGTATATAGGAAGCCAATATCAAATGATGCGTTATGAGCGACAACGATTGCATCTCCAATAAAGGCATGAAATTCTTTAATGACCTGCTCTACCTCTGGTGCATTTCGAACCATATCATCCGTAATACCTGTTAATTCAATGGTAGTAGCCGAAAGTGGATGATGTGGATTTGCAAAACTTTCATATTTATCAATAACTTGTCCATCTTTAATTTTAACTGCAGCCAATTCAATAATGGTATCATATGCAGTTGATAGCCCTGTCGTTTCTACGTCAAAAACAACATACGTTGTGTCTGCCAATAAACGATGCTCTGGAGCATAGGCAATTGGTACACCATCATCAACTAAATTTGCTTCCAGACCATAAATAATCTTAATGCCATGTTTTTTGCCCGCTGCATATGCTTCAGGGAAAGATTGCACCACCGCATGATCTGTAATAGCTATTGCTGGATGCCCCCACTTTGCAGCTTGAGCAACAAGCCGATCAACAGGTGTAACAGCGTCCATTTGGCTCATTGGTGTATGCAAATGTAACTCAACACGCTTTTCACCCTCTGGTGCTAAATCTTGTCGTGTTTCTTTTTTGATTTCATTAATATCATTCGCCATAACGATTAAATCACGAATAAACGTATCAGTTTGCACAGAGCCTCGAACTTTAACCCACATGCCCTTTTTCAGATGTTGCATTAATTCAGCATCATCATTGTCACGAGAAAACATTTTAACAATGATGGAATCTGTATAGTCGGTAATTTTGATTTGTAATAAGGAGCGTCCACTTTTTAATTCTTTTATTTCCGTATCAAAGACAAATCCTTCAATAATAACACGGCGTTCTTCTTCAACAATCCGTTTAATTTCCATGATTTCATCATCTTTAATATGCATCCCAAGTTGGAATGGACGGTCGCCAAGGTTGGCCAGTGCCGGATTGTCTTTCTTCTCTTGCTCACGCTTTTGGAAATCTTGCATCGCTTGCTGTGCCAGAGCCACTTCTTCCAGACGTTTCTGCTCCATAAATGCTTCCTGTGCCGCTATCATTTCTTCCGTTTCTTCTTGTAGCACAAAGTCGATTGCCATACGAGGGAAACCAAATTGACCATAGCTTTCTGCTAGTTTGTCCGCATACTTCGTTTTGAGCATCATAAATTCCATTTCCTGCATACAGGATAAAGTCATTTTTTGGCCGTTCCATGTTGGTATTTGAGTGATGAGACAATTTTTAAGCGTTGGAGCCATCTCATCAATTTGTTCCACAACATTTAGCCAGTACGCTTGCACCAGTTCCTCTGTGACATTTTTTTCTAATGTTTCAAATGTCGTATTAACTTGTGCTATCGTTGAAAATTTCTCTGTCAAATGCGTACGGAAAAGCTGATATAACGGAAACGGTAATATATCCTTTAACTTAATTGTGAAATGCCAAAGTCTATCCTTTTTATGAACTGTCAGGCGTGATAGTTCACCTTCCTCAAAAAATGACATATATACATCATCTGTTAACTCTAGTTGTTGCAAGAGCATTCGAAGTCTCATTCTTGCCTCTTGTTGCTGTTCCAATCTAATGACACCTACTTTCAGAAAGAGGCAATTTCTTTAGCCTCATGTTCTAATTCGTCTCAAACGCATGATGAATTCAAGAAAAAAATTCGCTCCCACACTGCGGGCGCTCTTCAAGTTTAACAGATATTTTACCATCTGTTGTTGCTTGCTTGGCTCACTGTCCCGCAGAAGTGTCGCGAATTATTTATATCTATCTTATCAAAATTATACGAAAGCCTCTATTAAAAGCATCAAATTCTAATTATCACCAATTTTTAGCTCGTCATTAATTTTTACGGAAAAATTCATTCAGACGATCAATTACTTCTTCTTTTTTCCATTCAAATGTTTCACCCGTTTGACGGAATTTCACTTCTACAATACCTTCTGTTGCTTTTTTACCAACAGTTACTCGAACAGGTAAGCCAATTAAATCAGCATCAGCGAATTTTACACCCGCTCGTTCAGGACGATCATCTAGTAACACATCATAACGGTATGATTTTAATAAGCCATAAAGCTCCTCCGCTAATGTCACTTGTGCCTCATCTTTTGTGTTTACTGGCACAACATGAATATCATATGGCGCTAATTGTGTTGGCCATGTAAAGCCATTGTCATCTTGGAAGTGCTCCGCTACAGCAGCTAGAATACGAGAAACACCAATACCATAGCACCCCATAATAAATGGTTGAGCCTTACCTTGCTCATCTAAGAAAGTACCATTCATTTTAGCAGAGTATGTAGTACCTAATTTAAAAATATGACCAACCTCGATACCTTCTGCAAACTTAATGTTACCTTGTCCATCAGGAGAAGGATCTCCCTCTTGAATAAAACGAATATCTAAATAGTCATTAACTGCAAAATCACGCTCAGGGTTAACATTGACTAAATGGAATCCATCTTCGTTGGCACCTGCAATACCATTACGGATAGATTTAATAGCATGGTCTGCTACTACTTTTACGTCTACCGGTAATTTCACTGGACCAATTGAGCCAACGCCACAACCTAATAATTCTTGAATCGCTGCTTCACTTGCAAGTTCCACAGACCCTGCATCAAGTGCATTTTTCAATTTGATATCATTAATTTCATGATCCCCACGTGAAAGCACTACTACAAGCTCTCCATCTACATCAAAAACTAGAGATTTGATGACATTAGCAGGTTCTACTTTTAAGAATGCTGAAACATCTTCAATTGTTTTTTGCTCTGGAGTTGCTACTTTTTCTACATCTTTTAGAGCTTCATCAGATGGTTGATAGTCAACAATTACTTCAGCCATTTCGATATTTGCTGCATAATCAGAAGTATCTGAGTACGCAATTGTATCTTCCCCAATTTCAGAAAGGACCATAAATTCATGTGTTCCTTTACCGCCAATCGAACCTGCATCTGCAATAACAGCACGGTAGTTTAAGCCGAGACGGGAGAAAATATTAGAATAAGCACGATACATATCTTCATATGTTTCATCTAAACTTTCACGTGACGCATGGAAAGAATAAGCATCTTTCATGATAAATTCTCTTCCTCGTAGTAAGCCAAAGCGAGGACGTTTTTCATCACGGAATTTGGTTTGAATTTGATACAATGTTAGCGGTAATTTTTTATATGATTTAATTTCATCACGGACTAAAGTTGTAATGACTTCTTCATGTGTTGGCCCTAATGCAAAATCACGGTCATGTCGGTCTTTTAAGCGCATTAATTCAGGTCCGTATTTTTCCCAGCGACCTGATTCCTGCCATAGCTCAGCAGATTGTAGAGATGGCATTAGTAGCTCAATGGAGTTGATAGCTTCCATTTCTTCTCGGATAATTGTTTCAATTTTTGTTAGCACACGTTTTGCAAGCGGTAAATACGAGTATACCCCACTTGTATTTTGACGAATAAACCCTGCACGTAGTAATTGCTTATGTGACTTTACCTCAGCATCAGCAGGTACTTCACGTAACGTTGGGATAAATGTTTTACTTTGCTTCATTCAGTGTTCCACCTTTTTCAATAGATAAGTTTATACTCTCAATAGCATAAACAAATTTAGCTTTGAGCGCAATGTTTCATCGAAATTGCGCTCAAAGCTAGGAAATCAAATTTCATTTAACTGTAAATGAATTAAAAGAAAAATCTTTGTATATCGTTCCATGTAACAACCACCATTAGAATCATGAGTAGGACGATTCCTACAAAATGTACAATACCTTCTTTTTGACGGTCAATTGGTTTACCACGTAAAGCTTCAAAGCCAAAGAATAATAAACGGCCTCCGTCAAGTGCTGGTAATGGAAGTAGGTTCATAATTCCTAAGTTAATACTTAGCATTGCTGCCCAATTCATTAGGTTCATAATACCATACTGGGCAACTTGCTCTGTTGCTTTATAAATACCTACAGGACCTGAAAGTGCGTCTATTGTGAACTTACCAGTAATTAGCATACCTAATAGTTCAAATATTTTCACTGTCATATTATAGGTTTCTTGAGCTCCATAAACAACTGCCTTTAATGGGTTAAATTCTCTGGGACTCTCATAGCGTACACCTATTTGACCATATTTCTCGCCATCCTGCTGGATTTCCTTAACAGTCATATTTAAGTTCACTGATTGTCCATTTCGTTCAACTGTCACAGCAATATCTTCGTTTGGATGATCTTGAACGATTGCAGCTAAATCTTGCCATTTTTCAACTGCTTGTCCGTTAATAGCTGTTACTCTATCTCCTGCCAGCATCCCTGCCTGTGCAGCTGGATCATTCTCTACTACTTCTGTGATAATTGGCTCGTATGTTGGTACACCATGGATCAATCCAATCACTAAATAAATCACAAACGCGAGAATAAAGTTAAACAAAGGGCCTGCAAAGATAGTCATTGCTCGTTGACCAACTGTCTTTGCATTAAATTGACGATCCTGTGGCGCAATGACAAGTTCACGACCATTTTCCACAAGCACACAGTCTCTAGCTACTTGATAACGAACTAGACGTTCTTCTTCATCATAACCCTCTACAAATAACTCCTTCTCTAAATCGGCGCGTTCAACTTCTAAAAATAATAAATCTGGTAACTGCTTATTATTTTGATTGAAAATAATTTTTTTAACAATATTATCTTCATTCACAATAAGCCCTATTCGGTAGCCTGGCTGTAATTCCGTGCCATCCATATCCTCGCCGGCCATACGTACGTATCCCCCGATTGGTAATAATCGAATAGTATACATTGTTTCACCATGCGTTTTTCCATAAATTTTGGGACCCATTCCGATCGCAAATTCACGTACTAAGATACCTGCACGTTTGGCGAATAAGAAATGTCCAAGTTCATGGAAGAAGACGAGCATACCAAATATTAATATAAATGCAATGGCTGTTTGCATAATACCCCACCTTTAATAGCGATTAGTTAACGATACAGTGCTTTCGTTATTTTACCATGTCTAACACTATTTTTCTTGTCTCACTATCCACATGTAATATGGTTTGTAAATCTGGTACTGCAATGTTTTGGTGTGCCTGCATCACACGTTCAATCGTCTCATCAATTTCAAGGAATGTGATTTTCCCTTGTAAAAAGGCTGCAACTGCCGCTTCGTTTGCTGCATTCATTGCTGTCAGAATCGTACCACCCATACGACCAGCCTCATACGCTAAACGCAAAGCAGGGTATCGCTCAAAGTCCATCTCTTGAAAATGTAGTTGACCAATTTGCGCTAAATTTAGTCGCTGACCATTTTGTAATGGTATACGGTCTGGGTAGCTTAAAGCATATTGGATTGGCACACGCATATCGGGTGTACCTAGCTGAGCAATAACACTAGTATCATGATACTCAACTAGAGAGTGAATAATACTTTCTCTATGCAAAAGTACATCTATTTTATCATAAGGCATATCAAATAAAACATGTGCTTCAATGACTTCTAATCCCTTATTCATCATTGTAGCGGAATCTATCGTAATCTTTGCACCCATAGACCAGTTTGGATGATTCAGTGCATCTGCGACCGTCACGTGTTTTAATTGTTCTCGTGTTTTATCACGGAAGCTACCACCAGAAGCGGTAATAATCAAACGTTCGATATTTTTCGGATTCTCACCATTCATCGATTGGAAGATGGCAGAGTGCTCACTATCTACAGGCAAGATGGCTACTTTGTATTTTTTGGCCTCTGCCATCACTAAATGACCAGCAGTTACAAGCGTTTCTTTATTAGCAATAGCAATCGTTTTGCCCATACGAATGGCTGCTAATGTTGATTCAAGGCCTACACTTCCAAGCACAGCATTGACAAGTACAGTCGAATCTGGATGTGTTGCGACCTCTACAAGTCCTTTTGCTCCAAACGTAAATTGGATATTTGGAAACTCTTTAGCTAGTGTTAGTGCGTCTTCTTCTAATTGCACAGAAACTAATTCGGGCTTTAATGTTTCAATCATTTCTCGCGTTTTCTCTAGGTTCTTTCCTGATGAAAAAGCTACTAATTGAAAAGCATCACGTTGTTCTTTTAAGATATCGTAGGTTTGCCAACCAATTGAACCAGTTGCACCTAATAAACTAATTTTTTTCACAACAAATTGTCCCCTTTTTCTATCTAAGCAAATGATTTAGCAAAATGTCTTTTCAATTACCAAATAAATGTAAAAAATGAAGTAGAGGCACGACAAATAATAGACTATCAAAGCGATCTAAAATTCCTCCATGCCCTGGTAAAATATTGCCTGAATCTTTTACATCAAAGTGACGTTTAATAGCAGATTCTACCAAATCGCCCATTTGACCAATAATTGAGGCAAAAATCGTTACAAAAACAAGTGATATATAACCATTTGCGAATGGGTAAATGAGTTGCATACCTACTGCAAAAATAACAGCAATGACTATTCCACCTATAAAGCCTTCGATCGTTTTCTTAGGTGAAATTTCTGGCCATAACTTATTTTTCCCTAATTTTCTACCTACAAAATATGCACCTGAATCCGTTGTCCAAACAACTAATAAGCAATAGACAACATACTCTAATCCAACATTTCTAGTTTCAATTAGATAATGGAATCCTAATCCCACATAAAATGCGCCTAATAAAATAAAGCCAACTTCGTCAAAAGTAATTTTATTTTTTACTAAAACCACGTAAATAAGAAGTAGCATCATTAGACCATAGACTACCATTAGATTAGACGAATAGCCTATTAATTCTACAACCCTTTCACTCCAGTCTTTCGGGATAACCAGTAAAATTAAAGTGATCAGTCCTAAGAAGCCAGGCACAGATAAGATGGAAATCCCTTTCATCTTAAGTATTTCATAAAAACCGACAATAGCCATTGCTAGCACAAGTAAGGCAAATGGTACTTTTCCATAAATAACGAATGGGATAAAAAGTGCTGCTGCAATTATTGCGGTAATAATTCTTTGTTTCAAGTTGTTTCTTCTCCCTTCAACCCACCGTAACGGCGATTACGTTTCTGATAGTTTTCCACCGCTTCGAGTAAGTTTTCCTCACTAAAATCTGGCCACAATGTATCTGTAAACCAAAATTCTGTATAGGCGAGCTGCCATAGCATAAAGTTACTTAATCGCACTTCACCACTTGTACGAATTAAAAGATCTGGTTCAGGTAAATGGGCCGTCATTAAATGAGATGTTAAGCAATCTTCTGTTATGTCTTGCATCGTTAATTGACCGTCCTGCACTTTTTGAAGCATCATTTTCATGGCATTGACCATTTCAGAACGACTACCATAATTCAGTGCAAAATTTAAAATAAGCCCTGTATTATGCTTCGTTTCTTCCATTGCCTCATACAACGCTTTTTGTGTATGGGCAGGTAATAAAGATGGGTCTCCAATCATTTCGACACGTACATTACGCTCCATCATTTCTGGTAAAAAGGAACCTAAAAACTCAACAGGTAGCCGCATAAGAAAATCTACCTCAGGTTTTGGTCTCTTCCAATTTTCAGTGGAAAATGCATAGACAGTTAAGACTTTAATACCCAAGTCTGATGCAAATCTCGTCACCTTACGCACCGTCTTCATTCCTTCATGATGACCAGCCACACGTGGCATAGCTCTTTTCTTCGCCCAACGTCCATTTCCGTCCATAATAATCGCTACATGGGCAGGAATCGGCTCGCTTTTAGCTAGGGCCACACGCTCCTCCAATGATAGTGTATCCATATTTATTTGTTTACCTAATAGCTTTTTAAACATGCTAACTCCCCCACTACAACTAATCGGACGTATACTAACCTATCATAACAAACAAAAGCGCCTTTTGTCTTTTTTTTCCCTCTAAATTGACTATGTATGTACTAGCTTATTTTAGAACTATACACATATTAAAGAATGAGTTTGTTAAATAATGATGATTGTATCATTAATGACCTTTTCACATTCATACATGCTCTCTATTTGAGTAAGCAATTTGGCTATGAATAATAAAGAGAAAAGACGTCCTGTTAAGTATAGGACGCCTTCATCTCATCAAAAAGTTCCATCATAGACGTGTAAAAGGTTTATTTACACCTCTAAAATTTCTTTTTCTTTATCTTTCGCTACTTGATCTACTTTCACAATGAATTCATCTGTTAACTTTTGAATATCTTCTCCATAGCCACGTAGATCGTCTTCTGTGATTTCGCCAGCTTTTTCAAGTTTTTTCAAATCATCATTTGCATCACGACGAACATTACGTACAGCAATTTTTGCATCTTCCGCTTCTTTTTTCACTTGTTTTACTAGATCCTTACGACGCTCTTCTGTTAAAGCAGGAATCATAAGACGAATGACAGAACCATCATTTGTTGGTGTGATACCAATATCTGATTTCATAATTGCTTTTTCAATATCACCTAAAATAGATTTATCGTAAGGTGTAATTACTAATAAACGAGCTTCAGGTATAGAAACACCCGCAAGTTGGTTAATTGGTGTTGCTGCTCCATAGTAATCAACCGAAATACGATCTAATAGAGATGCATTCGCACGACCTGCACGAATAGATGCTAGTTCGCGTGAGAAAGCTACGATTGTTTTGTTCATTTTTTCTTTAGCTTGTTCTAAAACTTGTTTAGCCATTATACATTCCTCCTAACAACTGTTCCGATTTTTTCGCCTTGTACAGCACGTTTAATGTTACCCGGCTCCGTAATTGAGAAAACAATTAGCGGGATATCGTTATCCATACATAAAGTTGAAGCCGTTGAATCCATTACTTGTAAGCCTTGTTGGATAACGTCTAAGTATGTGAGTGTATCATATTTAATGGCTGTCTCATCCACTTTAGGATCCGCTGAATAAACGCCATCGACATTGTTTTTAGCCATTAAAATTGCATCAGCATCAATTTCTGCTGCTCGTAATGCGGCAGTCGTATCAGTAGAGAAGAACGGATTACCTGTCCCTGCTGCAAAGATAACGACACGCTTTTTCTCAAGATGTCTAACTGCTTTACGACGAATGTATGGCTCCGCTACTTGAGTCATCACAATAGAAGATTGAACACGTGTTTCAATGCCTAATTTTTCAAGTGCATCTTGTAAAGCTAGGGAGTTCATTACGGTTGCCAGCATGCCCATGTAGTCCGCAGCAGCACGATCCATTCCCATTTCACTACCTATTTTCCCACGCCATATATTACCGCCACCTACAACAACAGCAACTTCTACATCAAGATCTACTACTTCTTTTACTTCTTCTGCAACAGACTTGATTATTTTTGGTGATAAACCGAAGCCCGCTTCTCCAGCTAACGCTTCACCACTTAGTTTAATAACTACTCGTTTATATTGCGGTACACTCATTGTAAACCTCCGTAAGACTTTATTTAAAACATCCCTATTCCCTTTTCCATTATAGTATATCTAACAATAATTGCTAGTTGTGAATAAGGCAGAATAGAAAATTATCTTCATTTTTTCATTCACTTCGGAAAAATAGGGAACACGCTATGTTGTGTTCCCCATTTTTTTGTCTAGATAATCTAGATATTATTTGATTAGAATCAAATGCAAGCTAAATTAGTTACCTTTAACTTGGCTCATTACTTCTTCTGCAAAGTTATCTTCACGTTTTTCGATACCTTCACCAACAGCGTAACGTACAAAGCCGTTTACAGAACCACCAGTTGAAGCTACAAAATCACGTACTTTTTGATCTGAGTTTTTAACGAAAGTTTGGTCAAGTAAGCAAACATCTTCGAAGTATTTACCAAGACGGCCTTCAACCATTTTTGCAACGATGTTTTCTGGTTTACCTTCGTTAAGAGCTTGTTCAGTTAATACTTTACGCTCACGTTCAACTTCTTCAGCAGAAACTTCATCACGAGAAACATAAGTTGGGTTGATTGCTGCAATGTGCATAGCAACATCTTTAGCAGCTGCTGCATCAGTAGAGCCTTCTAAAGTTACTAATACACCGATACGGCCACCCATGTGTAAGTATGAACCGAATGCATCTGCATCAGATTTTGTTTTAATTTCGAAACGACGAAGTGTAATTTTTTCTCCAATTGTTGCAATAGCAGTTGAGATTTGATCTACAATTTTTACGCCTTCAGCATTTGCAAGCTCTAAAGCAGCTTCAACTGATGCAGGCTTAGCAGCAAGTAATTGCTCAGCTAAAGATGCAACTAATACTTGGAATTTATCGTTTTTCGCAACAAAGTCAGTTTCAGCATTTACTTCAAGGATGATTGCTTCGTTACCTTGTTCTAAAATATAAGTTGTACCTTCTGCAGCGATACGGTCAGCTTTTTTAGCAGCTGAAGAAAGACCTTTTTCACGTAGGAAATCGATTGCAGCTTCTAAGTCGCCATCAGTTTGTACTAACGCTTTTTTACAATCCATCATTCCAGCGCCAGTTTTTTCGCGTAATTCTTTTACTAATTGTGCAGTAATGTTTGCCATTTAGTGTTTCCTCCTCAAATTGGTTAAACATAATTTAATGATAGGTTCTAAAAAAGGTGATAAGGGTTTTGAGCCACTTATCACCTTTTTGTAAACGTGAATTACTCAGCAGCAGCTTCTACAGCTGGAGCTTCTTCTTCACCTTGTTTTGACTCGATTAAAGCGTCAGCCATTTTAGCAGTTAAAAGTTTAACAGCGCGAATAGCATCATCATTAGCAGGGATTACGTAGTCGATTTCATCTGGATCACAGTTAGTATCAACAATACCTACTAGAGGGATGTTTAATTTACGAGCTTCTGCAACCGCAATACGTTCTTTACGTGGGTCAACCACGAACATTACGTCTGGAAGATCGTGCATATCACGGATACCGCCTAAGAATTTGATTAGACGTTCGTGTTCTTTTTTAAGTTGGATTACTTCTTTTTTAGGAAGAACTTCGAAAGTTCCTTCTTCTTCCATTTTTTCGATTTGTTTCATACGTGCAACACGTTTTTGAATTGTACCGAAGTTTGTAAGAGTACCACCTAACCAACGTTGGTTGATGTAGTAGTTGCCTGAACGTTCAGCTTCATCTTTGATCGCTTCTTGTGCTTGTTTTTTCGTACCAACGAAAAGAACTTTACCACCGTCTTGACCAACTTGACGCATGAAGTCATAAGCTTCCTCTAATTTTTTAACAGTTTTTTGTAAGTCGATGATGTAGATCCCGTTACGTTCAACGAAGATATATTTCTTCATTTTTGGGTTCCAACGACGAGTTTGGTGACCGAAATGTACACCAGCTTCAAGTAATTGTTTCATAGAAATTACTGACATGTGAATTTCCTCCTAATATGTTTGGTTTTTATCCTCCGCATTTATCATCTACAACAAGCTACCCTAATCTTAGAGCACCACTTACTGCATCAAAATGCGTGTGTAGTAATAACACCATTTGCAACTATATCATAGCTTTTAACGATTCGCAACAATTTAGTGATGGAATTTCAGTAAAAGCTCGATTTCTGTTTTACCCTTTTGCAGTTGTTTAGCTATTTCCTCTGGTGATTTTCCCTGTTTTGCTAATTCTAGAGCCTGTTGTTCCACTGTCAGCAATTTTTCAGCTTCTTTTTGCTCCTCCACTTTTAGAGGTGGAGCTGTTTTCACCATTTTCGAGCTTGTATGTTGCTGACGTGAATAAGCATTTGCGACAATATTTTTAGGTACATAGATACGTGCATCTTTCTCTAAAGATAGAGAACTATCACTTTTCACCTCGTGTACTACAGGCAAAGTTGGCTGCTCCTGAGGTGTCATATATTGTTCCGTTTGATGCAAGCTACTAGCAGCTATTTCCGACTGTGAGACACTTTGTAGCTCTTTAATAAGACGGTCATTTTCATCTTTCATTTCAGCTAAATACACACTAATGGTGTCGTCCATTTCTCTCATTAAACGTTCTTGCTTCTTTTCCAAATCTTTAAACTTTGCTAACTTTGTATTTAAAATGATAAGAAAGTAAAATGAAATTAGCTGTAAAAAGAATAGCACCGCTATTAGAATGGTTGTCATTGTAAACTCCTATCCACTAAAATCCACGAAATTCCCTTTAAACGGATGTTGTGCCTGTTTTTCTTGTTGATCCTTTTTTTTCTTTTTATGAATCCCTGTTAAATACTCACCACCTGCATCTTCATCCTCACTAATTTCATCCATACCTTCTGATGTGTTGACAATTTTTTGTTTGCGCTCTACTTCTTTTTTTAATGCTTCATTTGCATGTGCTTGTTGAGCCAATACTTGCTGCTGTGCCTGATCAACCATTTTTCCTGCTTCAAATGTTTTTGGAATAGCAATCTGTAACTCGACACCTTTTAAACTCATTGGAATCTCTCCCTCAAGGATATTTACGCATTAATCATTTCACTAGATAATAGCTTTCGTAGCTTTAATAGCGCTTTTGAATGAATTTGTGAAATACGAGAGGTTGATAGTTCAAGCATTTCACCAATTTCTGTCAAGGTTAACTCCTCCGTGTAAAATAAACTAAGGACAAGCTGTTCTTTTTCATTGAGTTTCTGAATATTTTCCGCAAGATCATCTAACAATTCTGATTTAATGATAGCTTGCTCAGGTGTTTTTGTTGTATCGTCTCGTATGACAAATGACTTGCCATCTGTTTCTTCTTGGTCCTGTTGTTCATTAATAGAAAGAACATTTGAAAAAAAATGCTCTTGCACAGTTTGATAAACATCTTCAACAGATACTTCCATATGCTCCGCAAGTTCCTCAGGTGTTACATGACGCATATATTTTTGTTCTAGTTGTTCAATTTGTGCATCTAATTTTTTGGCTTTTTCACGCGCTGACCGTGGTAACCAGTCTTCTTTTCGTAAACCATCGATGATGGCTCCTCTTACTCTAAACGAAGCATATGTATCAAATTTTAAATCTCTGTTAATGTCAAATTTATTTAATGCATCAAAAAGTCCTACCATCCCTAAGCTCGTTAAATCGTCTCGTGATACGCTTTTGGGCAGACCTGCACCAATACGTTGGACATGATAAGATACTAAAGAAATGTATTTTTTTATAAGTAAATCACCAGCATCGGGATCACGCTCATGTATCCAGCGATTCCACAGTTTTTGCTCATCGTTCAGAATTGGTTGTGTCATGAAATCCACCTCTCTAAAAAACGCTTTTTCACGCCTGTTTACTAACGACTACTTGCGCTCTTAAAATTTATCATTCAACAGGATTTCTTAGTTGTTTTTTATAAAAATCCACATTTAAGCTAATCTAGACGTGAGCCTGAATCGTTAAAGCCCGATAAGCAGTTGCCATCTTTCCTATATTATAACAAGAATCGACTATAATTTCATTTGTTTCTCTTAGTCTCTAATATATTCCTTTGTTTTTGAAAGACATAGAAAAACTGTATCCTCATTGTGTAATGACACTTGGATACAGTTGGATATGATTAAGCTTTTACTAAGAAGTTACTGAATTCTTTTGATTTAGTTTTAGCACTACTGTAGAGCAAAGAACAAATTAAACAAAAGAGCAATAATACCCAATAAAAAAAAACACTCTTTATAATAAATTATGCTTTAAATCGAACTAGAGACAAAGTTTCCATTGAATATAGTTGCCTTACGTAGAGATCTTCGAGCAATTGCTTCAGCAGAGCAAGAAGCCTCCACAAACACCATATTTGCACTATCTCCCACTTTTGGCCATGTTTGCTCACCTGATTGATTGAGTGGGATTTTTCCCCCTGTAATAAATTGAAGGGTTTGGGCTAATGAGCGTTCATCTCCCCAACCTGAGCTTTTTGCCAAACGACCAGCTCGTTCTAATAAATCTCCGTTACCAAATGGGGACCAAACATCAAAGATATTGTCACACCCAATTGCAACGGGTACTCCTTTACTGTGTAATAAACCAACAGGTGGAAACTTTCTACGCAGGGGGACACTCGTCACAATCG
This sequence comes from Lysinibacillus sp. GW823-FHT02G10, assembly GCF_058797135.1. Taxonomy (NCBI): domain Bacteria; kingdom Bacillati; phylum Bacillota; class Bacilli; order Caryophanales; family Bacillaceae; genus Lysinibacillus; species Lysinibacillus sp. GW823-FHT02G10. Next base: position 73,340 of record NZ_JBXAJI010000001.1, on the reverse strand, counting down.
TAATACCTGCATCACGTAAGATGTCCGCCATTTCTTCTGCCTCAGAGTGTGAAACATCTCCTAGCCCAAAGGCATGGCTAATGGCTACTTTGCCTTGTAAACCAGCTTCCTTTGTTAATTGGGCTAATCTCTTCATTGTAAAAGTACCCAATTGATCTGGGTCATGCAGATGCAAGTCAATCCCTGCGTTTCCTTCAACAGCGAGTTCCACCATTTGTTGTAAGGAAGCCTCAATATCTCCATCCACAGTAGCTGGATCGACACCTCCTACAAATCCTGCCCCAAAACGTAGAGCCTCCCTTATTAAATTGGTTGCCTTTGTTCGTAATAGACCATGTTGAGGAAAGGCAACGATTTCATAAGACAACTTTCCTTCAAAATTTTGTAAAGCTTTTTGAACCTCTTCTAAATTTTTCAACCCTACCTCAGGATATAAATCCACATGCGTACGTACATGTGTAACTCCAAACTGGACATAACGACTAAGTAGTTTCTCAGCGCGTTGTTGCGTAGTTGTATGTAAGGTTGGAAGTACCTCTTTTTCAATTTCACAACGTTCAAAAATATTATTCACTGGTGTAACTGCCCGCCATTTGTCGCTCAACAGAGTTTTATCCAAATGACAATGTTTTTCTATAAATGAAGGTAGTGCTAATAGCTGTTTCATATCTTTTTTTGGATAATCATCATCTAATAGGCTATCAGCAGAAACTATTTCTGCAATTTTCCCATCTTTAATGAATAGATGAGAACAAGCCGAGTTCGTTTTAGTAATCGTGTCGTTTTCAAAGTGATAATCTGTTTCAAGACGTACATTTGTTAACCAAAAAGTAGAATTCATTTCAGATTTATCCTTTCTTCTTCAAAAATTAAAGCTCACCCGCAACTATTTTCCCTGTAAAGAGCACCGCCACTCTTCTTGCTCTTCTTGCAACTGCTTCTGCTGAGCAAGTTGCATCTACAAACACGACATTCGCCATATCTCCAATTTTCGGCCATTGGGGCTGTCCATCCTTGTTTAAAGGTGTTATGCCGCCAGCAATATACTTTAGACTTTGACTAAGTGAACGTTCATCACTTAAGCCAAAGCGTTCAGCTAGCGTGCCTAGTTTTTCTAGGCTGTCACCTATACCAAACGGGGACCAGTGATCTGTAATACTATCTTCACCCAAAGAGATTTGAACACCTTTTTGATCTAATAACGGAATAGGAATGGTATGATCCAATGGAACAGACGAAGTAATGTCAATACCGTGATGAGCTAGTAACGCTGCCACTTCACTTGCTTCATTAGTTGAAACATCGGCTAAGGCCATGGCATGACTAATTGTCACTCGGCCATGCCAACCCGCTTCCTCCGTTAATGCAGCTAATCGTTTAAAGGTAAAAATACCAAGATGACCAGGATCATGGATATGCAAGTCAACATTTGAATCAGCTTCAACCGCTAATTCCATCACCGTTTGTAAGGATTTTTCTATATTTTCATCAATCGATGCAGGGTCTACACCGCCTACTAGAGACGCTCCACTTCGCAAAGCTTCTCTTACTAAAGAAATGGATTTACTACGTAAGAGGCCATGTTGTGGGAAAGCGACAACCTCTATATCAACTTTATCTTTGTAAGCCTCTTTAGCTCTTAAGACTGCTTCTAAATTATTCAACCCAATAAATGGATCAATATTACAATGCGTACGAATATGTGTTGATCCTGCATGTATGAGCAAATCTAGTAACTTTTTTGCTCGTTCCTCTGCAACAGGCAATAAGCTTGGCAGTAGAATCTCTTCTTCTTTTAATCTTGTAATAAGACCTTCTGTGGGAATCGAAGGAGCCTTCCATGGTCCACCAAAATAGGTTTTATCTATATGAATATGCATATCTCTAAAAGAAGGGAGCATTAAGTAACCATGTGCATCTCGCTTAGGCAAATCAGTTTTTAAAGGCTGATCTACGCTAAGAATTTGGTTTATTTCACCACTTTCTACTTGTACATTAAAAAGTGCAGTTTTTGTTCCTATAACGACCCCATTATCGTAATGATATCCTGTTTCTAATCGTACATTTGTTAGCCAATACGCTGTTGGTATCATTGATTGAACCTCCCGAAATTTATTAAAGATTGATAGCTAGATGAACCATTTGAATGGCCCTCTCCTGATGGGGTAAAGAAAGTTCATGATAGATATAATCTTGACTAGGATTACTAGCATTAAAATAATAAACTGTAGAAATTTTAGAAAAGTAAATGGCACTCAAACACATAGGACAAGGTTCTGTACTTGCATACATTTCACAACCTTCTAAATTGGTCGTTTTCAGTGCGTGACAAGCTTGACGGATTGCTTGAATCTCTGCATGATTCGTCAAATCATTGGTGATTGCAACCTCATTTACACCAGAGCCAATAATCTGTCCATTTTTAACTACAATTGCACCAAAAGGAGCACCATGTTTTGTTCTTTCATTTTCTTTAGCTAACTCAAGTGCTTGTTTCATAAAGTCATGAGATTTCATGTCGTTCCCCTCCTAGAAAAAGCGAAATTCTCTTTTCTTTTTATATATTGAAATGGACCATTTATTGGAAATATGCTACTGCCAATACATCCTCCTGTGAAAAACTAAGCACTGCCGTCTGTGGTGTTTCTCCTACAAGACCAGTAAATGGTGCCATAATCACTATCTTTTCAGTTGATAGATTCCCCGGACAAGCTACATTTTTATATTTTGGAGTTTATAGATCTAAAGCTATTTCCTTTGTATAAATATGCTAACATGAGGACTATATATATGAATAATATAAAAATAATTAATTTCACTTAAGTTTTTCGTATACTACAAACTCCAAAGCCAAAATAAAAAAGAGTCGTTAGTCACGACTCTTACTTTTACGCATTTACTTGTTGATCTTCTTCTCGATTCATCATCGTTCTTACTACTTGTGCAATTTCCTCGGAATTTTCATCTTGAAATTCAACCGTGGAATTAGCTATTGGCACTTCTTGTTTTACGCCTTCTATTGATTCAAGTTCCTTTTCTTCTATATCGACTTCAACCGCTTCCTCATCTTCCTCTGGTGTAAACAAGATGTAAGCAATTAGAAAACGTACAATAAACATTACAAAAAATGCGATGATTGCTACAATAAAAGAGCCAATCAGGATTCGCAGAGGCGTAAATGGTTTTTGAAATGTACTAAAAAAATAAATAGAAAAGGCAATTAATGCTCCCCATAGATTGTAAAATATAGAACCAAACATTAGATTTCACTCACTCCCTGGTTAACTGTTCGGATATGTAATATCGACGTTGCAGGATTAAATTCAATCGTTCTACCACTATTTCCACCAGTATCCTCGGCCACTAAAGGGATGCCCTGCCTCTTTAATTCATTTTTGACAGCTTCTACATTGCGGGGACCAATACGCATTGTATCTTTGTCGGAAGTAAATTGGAACATCTGCGCACCCCCTGCAATTTTTGCCTTGAGTTTAAATTTTTGAACGCCTTCTAACTTTAGTAAATCAATCATTGCAGCAATCCCTGAATCTGCAAATTTCGCGACATTGATTGACTCAGCTCTTCCTAAACTTGAATCTGGTAACATCACATGGATTAAACCAGCAATTTTTTTTGACTCATCATACAAAATAACACCAACACATGAACCAAGACCAGAAGTTCGAATCGTGTTAGGTAGCTTTACTACATCCATTTGTGCAATTCCCACTTTAATCACTTGTCCACTACTATTGGTTAACATATCACGAAACCCCTAATGCTTTAAAAATGGCATCAAACGAGTCAGGATCTGGTAGTAGGAAGAAATGGCCCCTCACCGTTTCATGGTCTTCCACACCTTCTTCAAAAATGGATGTATTTATCACAATAACATTATCACTGACATGAGATAATTCTATTAAACCAATGCTTATTATAGCTCCAAACATATCAACACTTAGACCTGGCACAGTTGGATAAATTTTTAAATTAGTAAAATCCGATAAGGCAGATAAATAGGAGCCTGATAAAATATTACCCATTTCTTGCATAGCTGATAAACCTAACTCTGAAACAGGTCGTTTTTTAAAGTCAAAAGAGTCATCGAAAATAAGCCGACGTATAAAGCGGTTTGCTTGTTCGATAGGTAATATAAAGAACATACTTCCCTCTGCATCACCTTCAATACGAAGGTAAATGCCAACAACTACGTTTTCTGATCCGCCAGCCAACTCCATCATATCGTTAAAGGACACCATCTCTACCTTTGGAACACGCATATCAATTTTTTTCCCAAGTAAATTGGAAAGTGCTGTCGCGGCATGCGCAGCACCGATGTTTCCAATCTCCTTTAATACATCTAAATGTAGTGATGTAATTTTTTGATTAAATGTCATTATCGATCCCTACTTTAGTGGATTTAATACTTTTTCTAAATGTAATAAGATTAATAATCGCTTCTCTACTTTAGCAACGCCTGAAATAAATTCTTCTTCAAGTGAGCCAACGACTTCTGGTTGCGGTTCAATAGCACTTGCTGGAATATCGATAACGTCGTTAGCGGAATCCACTACAAAGCCTACTTCCATATCTTCTAATGAAATAATAATAATGCGTGTTGTTTCTTCATGTTCAGAAATAGGTAATTCAAAACGTTCACGTAAATCCACAATTGGTGTGACAACACCTCGTAGATTGATTACACCTTTTACGTATTTCGCTGTTTTCGGTACACGAGTAATATGCATTAATTTCTCAATTCCTTGAACATGGGACACTGGAATTGCATATTCTTTATCTGCTAACTGAAAAACTATTACTTTAATACTTTCTTGCTCCACTGCATTTGTCATACTTTACACCTCTCTTATTCATTCACCTTATTTAATTAGTGCGTTGCAATCTACAATTAAGGCTACTTTACCATTGCCTAAGATTGTTGCTCCTGAAATGGCAAAGATATTTGTTAAGTAATTTCCTAAAGACTTCAAGACAATTTCTTGTTGGCCAATGAATGAATCCACCACTAAACCAGCAAGTTTTTCACCTTTACGGACGATCACTACTGAGTGGAATTCTTCATCTTGATGCTCTTGACGAGGTACCTCAAAGATTTCCTCTAAGAATACCAACGGAACAACTTTGCCACGGAAGTCGATTACTTTTTGATTATGCGCATTCATAATCTCTGATGAACGGATAATAGATGTTTCAATAATAGAAGATAGTGGAATTGCATAAATTTCCTTTTCAATCTCCACAAGCATAACTGAAATAATTGATAATGTCAGTGGTAATTGAATCGAGAAGATGGATCCAACATCCTGTGTTGATTCAATTGAAATATTGCCACCTAGTGATTCAATCGTTGTTTTTACAACATCTAAACCTACTCCACGACCAGATACATCTGAAATAACATCTGCAGTGGAGAAGCCTGAAGCTAGAATAAGCTCATTAATTTGTTTATCAGACATTGAATAGGATTGTTCTTGTGTAACAATACCTTTTGAAATAGCTTTCGCTAATACTTTTTCTCGATTTATGCCCGCGCCATCGTCTTCAATTTCAATAAAGACGTAATTTCCGCTATGATAGGCACGCAATACGACCGTTCCTTCTTCAGGCTTGCCTTTTGCACGACGAGCAGTTGGATTCTCAATGCCATGATCCACAGAATTACGAATCAAGTGAACAAGCGGATCTCCAATTTCATCAATTACTGTACGATCTAGTTCGGTTTCAGCACCAATAATTTCAAGGTTGATTTTCTTATTTAAATCACGTGATAGTTGACGAATCATTTTCGGGAAACGATTGAAAACTGTTTCTACAGGTACCATTCGCATTGTTAAAATAATAGTTTGCAAATCACCCATCACACGACTCATACGCTCTACTGTTTCATTTAGTTCTCCATGATTTACTTCAGTAGAGATAGATTGCAATCGACCACGATCAATGACAAGCTCTTCAAACAAGTTCATTAAAATATCTAGACGTTCAATATTTACACGAATTGTTTTATTACCTACAGGTGCATGATTTTTGTCAGCCTTGGAAGGTGTAGCTTCTTTAGCAGGTTTTGCAACAGGCTCGGCTTTAGCAGCAGGCGTATTTGTTGGTATTGCGGCTACCTCAGCCACTGCTGTTGCAGTTGCTGCTACTTCTTGGTGCGCTTCAAATACTTTTTCACTAAATTTCCTTTGGTCAATTGTAGTCACAATAACCTCATCAACTTCAGAAACTTTCATTAGCTTTTTCTGCATATCCTCAGCTGTTGTTTTTGTGACAAAGGCTACATAAAATTGTTGATCAAACTGCTCATCTTCTAGCTTTTCAACAGATGGACTTGATTTAATGACATCCCCATCTTTTTCTAAAATCTCAAACACCATAAATACACGTGCTGCCTTAAGAAGGCAATCCTCACGTAATGTTACTGAAATTTCAAAAGCATTAAAGCCTTGTTCAGCCGATTGTGTAATGACTGTTTGTTCAAACGAATCATATTCTAATACACTTTCAACAACCGGTGCAGCAACCGTTGCTACCACCTCTGGTATTACTTCCTCACCTAGTTCTATACGCTTTAGTTGTGCGACAGTTGAGGAAACATCACGCTTACCATCTCCACCGTTAGCAATATCCATTACCATTTCTTCTAAATGATCAACAGATTCAAATACGACATCTAAAATTTCAGGTGTAACATGAATCTTCTCGTTACGGATGGCATCTAAAACATTCTCCATTTTATGGGTTAAATCTGCTAAATCTTCGAAGCCCATTGTGGCAGACATACCTTTTAATGTGTGTGCAGAGCGGAATATTTCCCCAACAATTGCCAAATCGTCTGGATTTTTTTCTAATTCTAATAAATGTTCACTACACGCTTGTAAATGCTCTTTACTTTCTTCAATAAACATCTCTAAATATTGATTGACTTCCATAAGAGGACACCCCTTTTAAGGCAAATATTTCATTATTGTTTGTGCAATATCATCTACATCTGCAACTTCATCAACAAGTTGCGTTTCTACTGCTGCTTTTGGCATACCATATACAATGCAAGTTTCAGCTGATTCTGCAATAGCAATGACATTGCCAGTATTTTTTAATGCTTTTAGACCATTAGAGCCATCATGACCCATACCTGTCATAATCACTGCTACTTTATCAAAATCTTTATATTGACTAACATCTTCGAACATTACATCTACAGAAGGTCGATGGCCAGATCTTGGTGCTTCTTGATTATCAAGAACAATGCCAAAAGTTGTCCCTACTTTTCTAAGTTTTAAATGATATCCACCTGGTGCAATATAAGCTACTCCATTTTGCAAAATATCGCCCTGTTCAGCTTCTTTAACAGAAATTTCACTTAGCTGATCAAGTCGGTTAGCAAGCGATTTAGTAAATCCAGCAGGCATATGCTGTACAATTAATATGGGAGCTTGAATAGACTTAGGAATTTTAGTAACAACCTCCTGAAGTGCGCGAGGTCCTCCTGTTGATGTGCCAATTAACACAATCTTCTTTCCTATTTTACTCCATTCTACCATTGGTTTAGTTACGGCTACCTTAGTAGAAACAACATTAATAGACGTATTTGTTCGTCCATGCTGTTGTGGTTCCTTTATTACGGTACTCACCCTTGTCACTTGTTCTTGTTGTCGTTTACTACCAGAAGGTTTTTTCAATTTGGAAATTGGCACCGTTGCAGCTTGTTCCACTTTGTGCACAAGTTCATTTTGAATTTTATGTAAATCAAGGGAGATGGTCCCGCTCGGCTTGGCAACAAAATCTACTGCCCCGCCCTCAATTGCAGCAATTGCATTTTCTGTCCCACGTTGAGTGGTACTTGAGAGCATTACTACAGGAACTGGACATTGTATCATAATTTCTTTTAAAGCATCGAGCCCATTCATTTCAGGCATCTCAATATCCATTGTCACAACGTTTGGCTTCAACGATTGTATCTTTTTGATCGCATCTTTTCCATTTCGAGCTGTTCCAACTACTTCCACCTTCGAGTTGCCAACAAAAAAGTCACTAATTAGCTTTCTCATAAAAGCAGAATCATCCACAACTAAAAGCTTGCTTTTATGCAAAAAGTCCAATTAATCACGCCCTTTCGAGAAAATACTTCTAAGTTTCGTTAAAAATTTTTTCGTTGTTTGATCATGTGCATGTATTTCCCCCGCACGTTGCTCCATAAAACGAACGACTATAAGTTGCAATGTCTTTGATATTAATGCGTCTGGATAAGCAAGTGAGAATGGCACTTGCTCGCGCACTGCCTTACGCACAACAGGGTCTTCAGGTAATGAACCAAGAATGATCGTTTCTTTGTCTAAAAAACGTTTCATTGTTAACTGTAAACGTTCATTCGTTTCTATTCCTTCTTCTTTACTGAAAGCGCGGTTACAGAGAATATAAAACTGCTTATCTGGATCTCGAACATGAATATATTTCATCATGGAGTACGCATCTGTAATAGAAGTAGGTTCCGCTGTTGAAATGACGATAATTTCATCAATAGATGTGAGTAAATCTAACGACCAATTAGTAGCACCAGCGCCCATATCAAATAAAATATAATCATAGTTTTTTTGAAGTTCTTCAAATGCTTGAATAAGTCGTTCAAACATACTATGAGACCAATCAAGCACACTCGTCATACCTGACCCACCTGAAATATACCTTAAATCGTAAGGCCCTTCAAATATTACCTCATCTAGTTGCTTATTTCCTTCTAAGTAATCTTTTAAACTATAAGAAGCATTTTTCCCAATTAAGATATGGATATTCCCCATCCCAATATCCATGTCTACAATGACAACTCTTTTTCCCTTTTGGGCTAAAGTCATGGCAAAGTTCATTGTGAAGTTACTTTTACCTACTCCACCTTTGCCACTTACAACTGCAATCGCTCTACCTAGTTCGCCTTGCTGTTTCATCATTTTTAAGCGTAATGCTTCAGCTTGGTCTCTCATTTTTCTTCACCTTGAAAAAACAAATTAAGTACTGCTTCTAAATCAGCTTCTTCAATATCTTCTGGTACTTCTTGACCATTCGTATAGTAAGCAAGTCCTTTATTATATTTAATCATTAAATTGATCATTGTGCCAATAGAATTTGTTTCATCAATTTTTGTAAAAATAAATTTTTGAATTGGTAATTGTTTAAATTGATCTACAATATTCTCCATATCCCTTTCTTTCGTTGTCATTGCAAGCACTAAATAAGATTCTGCATGATCATCGAATTTTATAAGGCGTTGGAGATCATCAACATACTTGACTTCTTTATAATTTCGACCAGCTGTATCAATAAAAACCAAATCTAAATGTGATAATCTCTGGATTGCTTGTTCAAAATCTGTTGCATTGTAAGCAATTTCTACAGGAGCTTGTAAAAGACCAGCATATGTTTTAAGCTGCTCTATTGCCGCAATCCGATAAGTATCTGTCGTAATAAAGCCAATCTTTTTCTTTTTTTCTAACACAGCTCTAGCAGCCATTTTAGCAATAGTTGTAGTCTTACCAACCCCTGTTGGCCCTAAAATGTTTATATATTTTCTTTCGTAGGATAATCCTCCGACTGGAAGTACTTCTAGCTTCTTACGTAATAAATTTTTTGCTATCAATTTACATTGTGAAAAATTTATTTCGGATGCTTCTTTAAAATGCATAAAAAGCTCATCACCTATCGTTGTGATGAGCTCTTCACTTAGCTCTTGCTGTCTTAAGTATTCAATGAAGGGTAAGAGTTCATCGGGATATTGAGCTTGGGTAGTCTTTTTATGCATCGATTGCATTAATGATTTTAAATCAGCAATTTCTTTTCTCAATTCTTCTGACATGCTAGCGTCCTCATGTACTGCTGCTACATCAAGGGGTGGTTCCTGATGCATTTTTGCTTGAATAGCATTTGTAATCTCTTGTAACCTTGCATTCTCTTTTTTTACTACAGGCAGTACAGCTGGTGTTGGAACTGAAGCCACCTGCTGGGGCTCCATTGCATCAATACCCGCAACCACTTCAAAACTTTTCTTTTTTATCATGCCAAAAAATTTCTTTGTGATGACGACTTTTGAATTTAAAATGACTGCGTCCTCACCTAATTCTGCTCGCACTTGCTTCATCGCCTCTGGTATGGATGATGCATAATACTTTTTCATTTTCATTGAACATTCACCACCCCAACACTTTGAATTTCAACCGAAGCATCCAATTCATTATAAGATAGAACCGGAATTTGTGGGAAATAACGCTCCGTTAGTTGTCGTAAATACATCCGAACGGCTGGCGAGCATAATATAATAGCTGATTGCTCCATAAACGAAACACGCTCTACTTCCGCTGCAATAGTTTCTAATACTGTTTGAGAATCTTGTGGGTCCATAGCTAAATAATTACCGTGATCCGTTTGTTGGATACTATCAGCAATCATTTTTTCTACTTTACCTGAAACCGTAATCACCTTTAATACTGAACTATCCCCAACATATTGCGCTGTAATTTGACGAGCTAATGCTTGACGCACATATTCAGCTAAGATATCTGTATCACTCGTTAATTTTGCATAGTCTGCAAGTGTCTCAAAAATAATAGGTAAGTTACGCACTGATACATTCTCCCGAAGAAGCTTACCCAGTACCTTTTGGATTTCTCCAGTAGATAAAGGTGCAGGTGTTAATTCTTCTACTAAAATTGGATGGGATTCGCGTAAGTGATCGATTAACTGCTTTGTCTCTTGACGGCCTAATAACTCATGAGCATTTGCTCGAATTATTTCAGTTAAATGTGTTGACACCACACTTGGTGGGTCCACAACTGTATAACCATACATTTCCGCATCCTCTTTTACTTGCTCTGTAATCCATTTAGCTGGTAATCCAAATGATGGCTCGACAGTATCAATACCCTCAATAGAATCATCGTCTCCAGGGCTCATCGCTAAATAATGATCTAGTAAAAGTTCGCCTCGTGCCATTTCGTTCCCCTTTATTTTAATTCGATATTCATTTGGTTGAAGCTGAATATTGTCTCGAATACGGACTACTGGGATCACGATACCTAACTCCAAGGCAAGCTGTCGACGAATCATGATAACACGGTCTAATAAATCTCCACCTTGAGCGGCATCTACTAAGGGAATTAATCCATAACCAAATTCGAATTCAATTGGGTCCACATTTAATAAATTCACAACATTCTCAGGGCTCTTCATGCCGTCAGTAGCCACTTCTTCTTCAATCTCCTGTAATTCTTCTTCATCCTCTGGCTTCTTACGTTCCATCATATAAGCTCCCGCAATTAATGAAAGACCTATTGGCAGCGTTACCCAGTTTGGTATTGGCGTAAATAGCCCTAGTAATACAATGGTACCTCCTGCTACATAAAGCAGCTTAGCTTGAGCAAATAATTGGCCTGTAATGTCTTGACCAAGACTACCTTTAGAAGAGGCTCGTGTTACGACAATTCCTGTAGCAGTCGAAATAAGCAAGGCAGGAATTTGGGATACAATACCGTCCCCAACTGTTAGTTTCGAAAAATGTGTTGCTGCTTCTGCAAATGGAAGCCCCATTTGTACAACGCCAATGATGATACCAAATAATAGATTGATAATAACCATTACCATTGAAGCGATGGCATCCCCTTTTACAAATTTCGTGGCACCATCCATTGCACCGTAAAAGTCCGCTTCCCCTGCAACTTTTTCACGTCGCTCGCGCGCTTCTTTTTCGGAAATAATCCCCGCATTTAAGTCAGCATCAATACTCATTTGTTTACCTGGCATCGCATCAAGTGTGAAACGTGCCGCTACTTCTGCTACTCGTTCTGCACCTTTTGTAATTACAATAAACTGAATTAACACTAAAATTAAGAAGACGACTAAACCAACAAGTATATTTCCTCCAACTACGAAATCACCAAAAGTTTCAACGACCGAACCTGCATCTCCATTTGCTAAGATGGCACGAGTAGTGGAAACACTTAGTCCTAATCGGAACAAAGTTAATAGTAAAATTACCGAAGGAAAAATGGAAAAATCCAATGCTTCTTTCATACTCATTGCTGTGAGCAGTACAATTAATCCTAATGTAATATTAATGACAATTAAAAAACTTAACATCCACGGAGGAAGAGGGATGATGAGCATCGCAACGATTAAAATAACCGCACCTAAAACCCCAATATCGCGAACTTTCATTTGTGTCCCTCCTACAAAAAGCCTTAAATTTTTCGCTTAATACGGTAAACATAAGCGAGTATCTCTGCTACTGCTTTGAAAAATTCTTCTGGTACCTGATCGCCTATTTCTACCTGGTCATACATAGCTCGTGCTAAAGGTCGATTTTCAACCATTATTACATCATGTTCTTTGGCGATCAGTTTAATTTTTTGAGCAATAAAGTCTGTCCCCTTCGCAATAACACGAGGAGCATCCATACTGTCCTCATTATATTTGAGGGCAATTGCATAGTGAGTAGGATTGGTAATAACTACATCCGCACTCGGAACCTCTGACATCATACGTCTCATCGCCATCTCACGTTGGCGTTGTTTGATTTTTGATTTGATTAGGGGGTCACCCTCACTATTTTTATATTCATCTTTAATATCTTGCTTAGACATTTTAAGATTTTTTTCATACTCATGTTTTTGATACATCCAGTCTAAAACGGATACACAAAGTAATACTAAAGAAGCTGCTATACCCATAATACCAACAAGCTTCCCTACCGTAATGAGAGTCATCCATGGACTTTTAAACGATAACGCCAAAACTTCTGGTAAGTTTGACCAAATAATAATTGTTGTAACACTTCCGATAAAACCAATCTTTAAAACAGACTTTATTAACTCCACAATGGCTTTGACAGAAAATATCTTTTTTAACCCTTTAATAGGGTCCATCTTTTTCAAATCAAACTTCATTGGCTCTAACGTAAAAAGAAAACCAAATTGCAAAAAGTTACCTGCAAGTGCTCCGACAAATGCAATTGCCATAATGGGCACAATGATAAAAGCCATTTGAATCAAAGTTTCTGTAAATAGGTGCATCACACTATCAATAGTCAGTGATTCGATGCGTATGTTATGAATAAAGGTTTGCCTGAAAAAAGCTAATAGCTCGTCACGCAAAGAGCCTGCAAAGAAAAACAAAAAGATAAATACCATTAACATTACAATGGCGCTAGAAATATCTTGACTCTTGACAACTTGCCCTTTTTTCCGAGCATCCTGTCGTTTCTTAGGGGTTGCCTTTTCTGTTTTTTCACCCGCAAAAAATTGTAGCTCTAAATTCAGTAGTAGTCTCATATTATCCACCACCTAAAATGGCCATTAAATCACGCATCCCATAAATCATAATCGTAATAAGCTTTTGAATAACTTGAATCATAACGGCCATCATTGTAAATAACACTAAAAAACTAACACCAATTTTAATAGGAAAACCGACAACAAATATGTTTAATTGCGGTACTGTTTTTGCAGTGATCCCTAAAGCTAAATCGACCAAGAATAAGGTCGCTACAACAGGAGCAGCCATCTGGAATGCTATGGCAAAAACTGCTGTGAAAGTTGTGATAATAAATTGAGGAAAGTTTTCATTCATAAAACTAGGGAATTGATCCATCGGGAAAAATTGATAGCTGTAGTAGATTCCATTAAGAATCATATGATGGCCATCAATCGCTAACAATAAAAGCAGTGCTAGCATATTAAAAAACTGACCGATTAATGGACTTTGAGCACCTGTTTGCGGGTCAATTATATTAGCAATGGCAAAACCCATTTGAAAATCGATAAAGCTTCCTGCAATTTGAATTGCGGACATGATGATATAGCCCATTAGACCGAGTAATAGTCCAACTAGTGCTTCTTTCACCACTAATAATATGTAATCATCATTGAATGCAAATGGCTCAACATCAATTGTATAGTACATCATCCAAGCTAAAACCAGTGCGAGAGTAATTTTGACTTGAGGTGGAATGGTTCTATAGGAAAAAAAAGGAACCGTAGCAAAAAAGGCTGAGACACGTACAAGTACTAATAAGAAAACCGTTAAATGCGGAATTAATTCATTCATGTACTCACCCTATATAACGCGTTAAATTCTCGAATATGTCTCTCGCATAGCTTGTAACTTGAGATAGCATCCAAGGGCCAAAGAATACGATGGCCACTAAGACAGCAATAATTTTTGGTACAAATGCTAACGTTTGCTCTTGTATCGAAGTTGTGGCTTGAAAGATACTTACCGCTAAACCCGAGATTAAAGCAACTAATAGTAGCGGACCGCTTGTTAGAAGGATAATCATTATAGCACGCTCTGCAATGGAAATAACCAACTCACCTGTCATACTGTATCATCCCCTAAAAACTTTGTAGTAACGATTTCATAACGAGATACCAGCCATCAACCAGTACAAATAATAATATTTTAAATGGCAATGAAATCATTACTGGCGGTAACATCATCATCCCCATCGACATTAATGTACTTGCAACAATCATATCGATCACTAGGAATGGAATAAAAATCATAAAACCAATTTGAAATGCTGTTTTAATTTCGCTTAAAGCAAAGGCAGGTACAAGCATAGTCAGTGGGATTTCCTCCACTGATGCTGGTTTTTCTGCTTGATTATATGTTAAAAATAAATCAAGATCTTTTTGCCTAGTATGCTTACTCATAAACTCTTTAAATGGCACACTAGCACGGTCATAGGCTTCTTCTATACCAATTTCTTCAGCAAACAATGGTTGTAATGCCTCTTTATTGACCTCTTGAAAGGTTGGTGCCATGATAAAAAATGTTAAAAATAGTGCCAGCCCAATGATCACTTGATTTGGTGGCATTTGCTGTGTTGCCAATGCTGTACGCACAAATGATAAGACTATGACTATACGAGCAAAGGATGTCATTAAAATTAAAATACTTGGTGCAAGTGATAAAACTGTTAGTAACAGTAAGAGCTTTACAGATGTAGAGACATTCGTTGGATCGCTGTTGGAAAAAATATTGATTAAATCATTCATTTACCATCCTTCTCCTTCTGCTTCCATCTCTCTATCTCATCACTACGCTCCTGTTTTATTTCTGATAGCTTTTTTTCGAATAGATTGCCAAATGAATCCTGCTTTTGCTGCTCATTTTGCACCTTCGCGCTATCTTTTCTCTTAAACTTAGAAAATACTTCTGCAATATACGGTGATGTTGCTGCAAATTCTTGTCTTTCGTTATATAGGGCTAAAAGAGCTTCAACTTCTTCAGGATCTGTAATTTCTCGTAAAAGTTGAACGTCTTCTCCGACCCCAACTAAATACAATGTTTTACCTACCTGTAAAAGCTGAACTGACTTTTGTGCACCTAACGATAAACCGCCTAAATTTTGTACCATTTGATTACGTTGGAAGTTTAAATTTCGTTTATTTAAAAACTTCATCAATCCATAAAATAAAGCTACAACAAAAATAAGCGCCAAAACCATTTTTATGTATTCCCATGCAGATATATCTCCAGCTGCTGTTACAGTTGTTTCTTGTTTAGCAGCTGGATCAGTCGTATCTCCATTACAAGCTTCTGGGTCTTTAATGCAATCCGTGACACTATTTGTATCAGCGTCTGCATAGACAGAAGTCGGTGTCGGGTACAAAAACAGGAAGGATACAAGAAATGCGAAAATCATCGTTAAACAAAATGATTTTAACATTTTCATGCAATCATCCTAGCGCTTTTTGAATCGCTTCAATTACACGATCTGCTTGGAAAGGTTTTACGATAAAGTCTTTCGCACCAGCTTGAATCGCATCGATTACCATTGCTTGTTGCCCCATTGCTGAACACATGATTACAGTTGCACTTGGATCTGTTCCCTTAATTGCTTTAAGAGCTGCAATACCGTCCATCTCTGGCATTGTGATATCCATTGTTACTAAATCTGGTTTTAGTTCATTGTACTTTTCGACAGCTTGTAAACCATCTGCTGCCTCTCCAACAACTTCAAATCCATTTTTTGATAAAATATCCTTGATCATCATGCGCATAAATGCAGCGTCGTCTACAATCAAAATTCTTTTAGACATGGTTAACTCCTCCAATTGAAACTATCTTAAATTATTTAAACGCTCTGCTTGACTTAAAACATCTGTAATACGGACACCAAAGTTTTCGTCAATAACAACGACTTCCCCTTTAGCAATTAAACGACTATTGACTAAAATATCAACCGGTTCTCCCGCTAATTTATCCAGTTCAATAATTGACCCACTTGATAGTTCTAAAATCTCTTTAACAGAACGTTTCGTACGTCCTAACTCTACAGTAACTTGCAATGGAATATCAAGTAGCATATTTAAATTTCTAGCTTCAGATTGAGAGATTACATTTGTATCGAAGCTAGCAAACTGCGCTTGTTGCACATTTACAGGTTGTGCTGGTCTTGCTGGTTGTGCAAATTGCTGTGGCTCCTGATAAATCGGTTGCTGCATCGGTGCTGACTGCTGTTGATAAACTGGTTGTTCAGATGGTGGTGCTACAGGTATTTGCTGTTGAACAGGCGGTGGTGTAACTGGTGGAGCCTCAGGTGCAATAGTTGCTGCCACAGGTTCCTCAAACACTCCTGTTTCACCTAATAAAGATTTTACAATATTTTGACTAAATTTAAGCGGTAATAATTGCATTAAATTCGAATCAATTAAATTACCAATTCTTAATCTAAATGACACTTTCACCAGCAAATCGTCTTCTGGAATATTTTCTCGACCTTCATCTTGCGAGATGTTCATTAAATCAATTGTCGGTGGAGAAATATCTACTTTTTTGTTGAAGACCGTCGACATAGATGTAGCAGCTGAGCCCATCATTTGATTCATAGCCTCTTGAACAGCACTTAGCTGAATTTCACCTAAGTCTGGCTTCGGATTTAATCCATCGCCACCTAACATTAAATCTGCGATAATTGCTGCATCAGATTGTTTAATAACAAGTAAATTCATACCTGTTAAACCAATTGTATATTCAACTTGTACAGCTACATATGGATGAGGAAATTCCTCTTCTAATTTATTACGATTAATCATCGAAATACTTGGAGTTGTAATATCTACTTTTTGACCCAATAACGCTGAAAGAGCTGTGGCAGAGCTACCAAAGGATATATTGCCTACCTCTCCTAATGCATCTTGTGCAAACGAATCAAGGTAATCCTCCACTCGTATCTCATTTATTTCTTCATTTGTTGAAGCATCAGTGTCGTTGTTTTTATCTCCCAACGTCTCGCCCCTTAATAGCGCTTCAATTTCTTCTTGGGAGAGCATTTCATCACTCATCTTCGTCTCCTCCTTTCAAAGGGTCGATAATCTGGATTGCTAATTTTTTGCCCTTTTTACCTGGTTGAACAGTGAACTTCGGCAATGTACCTACTTTTAGTAGTAATGGCGCTTCAATTTTTTGATCTAACTGTATGACATCCCCAACTTGCATTGTTAGGAAATCTTCAATAGTGATGTCCGTTAATCCTAATTCAACTGAGAGTGGTAATTGGGCTTGTTTCACACGTGTTTCAAGCATTTTTGTTTGCTCTGGTGACATCTCTTTCGTATTGGTTTGCATCCAATAGCGAACCGAAAGATTTGGAACAATTGGCTCCAATACAACATGCGGAATACAAATATTAATCATACCGCTTGTCTCACCAATTATCGTATTTAATGAAATTACGACAACCGTTTCATTAGGTGAAATCATTTGTAAAAATTGTGGATTTACTTCAAGTTCCACTAATATAGGATCAATTTCCGCAACATTTTCCCATGCTTCGCGTAAATTGTCGAATGAGCGTTCAAAAAGGTTTGTCATAATTTTTGTTTCTATTTCCGTTAGGTTATCTACATTACTATGACTTGCCCCACTACCGCCCATTAGGCGATCTAACATCGAATAGGCAATATTCGGATTAATTTCCATTAATATATTACCATCTAATGGTGGCACTTCAAATACATTAATGAGTGTCATATTTGGAATGGAACGAACAAACTCTTCAAATGGTATTTGGTCTACTGATGCAACCGTAATTTGTACATAGCTTCTAAGCTGTGCAGAGAAAAAGGTTGTCAATAGTCGTGCGAAATTTTCATGTATTCGGGTCAAACTTCGGATTTGATCTTTTGAGAATCGAAGTGCTCGTTTAAAATCATAAACTTTAACCTTACGTCCCTCGTCCTCTTTTTTTATGTCATCCGCTGACATTTCCCCTGTCGATATAGCGGAAAGCAGCGCATCTATCTCGGATTGAGATAACACATCTCCTGCCATTTGCCCACCTCCAATTCAAGCAGTTTCTGTTTTATTGAGTAATGAAGGAGGTAAAATATACTTCCTGGACTTCTCCCTCTTGCATCAACTCATTTAATCTTGTTTTTAATGATTTTTGGAAAATTTGTTTCCCTTGCTTACCTTCTAAGTCCTTTTGCTCCATTTCAGAAAGCTCTTGAATGGCGATGTTTTGCACTTGGAAAACGCGCTTTGTTAATTCTGCAGCAGCATCTTTGCTTGTCGTTTGAATTTTCAATGACAAGCGAACAACTCTTTTATCTGCAAGATTTGTCGTGATCTCTGGTATCTCCACTGTTGCCTCTACAATCTCATCAATGGACGGCTCAACAGCTCCTGTGGGCTTATTAAATTGCGTAAGCAATACAAACAAAATAACCCCAATCAGAATGACTGCTACTAGTAAAATAATAATCATTGTTAGCATTTTATTATTCTTCATCTTCTTCACCTCGTAGATGCGGGTTGGATAGTATTTGTATATTGTTATAAAAGGCAGTAACCTTTTGTCGCACCTCATCTTCACTCTCTAAAACAATTAATTTTGTTCCAGTTGTTAATGTAATAGTCGTATCTGGAAATGATTCGACTGTTTCTATGTATAAAGCATTTAATGTAAATGCTTTGCCATTTAGACGTGTTAGTTCAATCATGAATTAGGGCCGGGTCTAGCATGAGAGCCGGCCCGACCCTCCCTCATATGAAAATATGTTTGTTAAAACGTCCGTTTTGAAAGGACTATTTTATTATCGTTTTAAGTTTACTAGTTCTTGTAACACTTCATCTGAAGTTGTAATAATACGTGTGTTCGCTTGGAAACCACGCTGTGCAACGATCATCTCTGTAAACTCTTCTGATAAATCAACATTTGACATCTCTACTGTCCCAGGTACTACTTTACCCATACCTGCAACAGTGGCTACTTGTGCATAAGCAGCTCCTGAGTTAGCTGTTTGTTGGTAATAGTTGCCTCCTACCTTAGCTAAACCCCCAGCATTCGGGAATTTAGCCATAATCAGCTGTCCTGCCCATTGACGATTACCATTTAAGTCTACATATTCAATCGTACCATTTGCTCCTATACTAATCTCTTTAGCAGTTGTTGGAATACGAATTGGACCAACAGTTCCATCATCAGGTGTTAATACCCCATCATCATCGAATAAGTTTGCACCTTCATCACCTGAGGCAACTGGTGCCTCATCTGGATTAATACCATCATCATCAGCTTCCATTACAATTTCATCTCCAGCAGATACACCTACTAGATATTTACCATCAGCATTAACTAAATAGCCATTGCTATCCATATAAAACACACCATTACGAGTAAATAGGGTATTGTTGAAGCCCTCTTCATCAATAAAGCCACTATCAGGGTCTGGAGCTCCATTTGCATCGGCAACCATGAAGAAACCATCTCCTTCAATCCCTAAATCAAGTCCTCGACCAGTCCCTTGTAATGAGCCACCACCATGTATTGTATCAATTGCTGCTAATTGGGCACCTAAACCAACTTGTTGTGGATTCACTCCTCCTCGCGTAGCTGTTGCTGCGGATGCACCTGCCTGCGTTTGAGACATTAAATCTTTAAAATTTACACGCCCTTTTTTAAAGCCAATTGTATTAACGTTCGCTATATTATTACCAATTACATCCAACTTAGTTTGGAAGTTTTTAAGACCTGAAATACCTGAGTACATAGAACGTAACATATGTTTTCGTTCTCCCTTCGTTTTATATAGGGTGAGCCTCTATCAGTCAGCTCACCAAGGCTTCCTTACGTAAGAAGGTCCAGCCTTCAAAGCACAATTGTGCCATCAATATTAGTAAATAACTGTTGCTTTGCTTCCGTGCGATCCATTGCTGTAATTACCGTAGCGTTTTTAGCACTGATAATTAAAGCTGCTTGATCCATCAAGACTAATGGTTGTTTGACACCTTTTGAGTGTGCTTCAAATACCTTATCCGATACAACCTGCCATTCTAGTTCAGAGATATCAATTTTTCTCTCCATGATACGTTCATGTGCATGTTTGCTCACTTTTAGCTCTTGTCTAGACGCTTCCTGTAAATGAGCTTTAAACGATTGTTGTGTATTGATTGGCTTAGGCTGTACTGTGCGAATAGATGGATGCAAGGGTACACGATGAATTGAAAACTTATCCATCACTATTCTCCACCTTTATTCACTAATAACTGTAAAATCTTTATCTGTTAGCTTTTTATCATTGTCTAGTACGTAATTAATGACCCCATCTTTATTAGAAACAGAGACAATTCGTCCTGTTAGCTCTTGGTCACCGTCTTTATACGTTACATTCTTTCCAATTAATTGGCTAGCCTTCACTAACGGAGATTCTTGTACATTATTATTGCCATTTGAACTAGGATTGCTAGCTCCACTTAAAATTCCAGATATATTACCAGGTGAAATTTCTTTTCCATCTGCTAATTTGAAAACAACACTACCATCTACAAATTTAAGTGATTCAATTACACCTGTTCCTTCATTGACCACAGGATTTCCTTTTTCATCTTTTTCTTCTGTTATTTCATGCCATTTGACTTCCTTGCCAATAAAGGTTGCATAGTTCATCATTTGTGATTGTTGCTGTGATGACAATAATGATTCCATTGCCTTTGTCATATTTTGCATTTGTTCCAAAGAAGAAAACTGCGCCATTTGAGAAATAAACTCCCTGTCGTCCATTGGATTTGTAGGATCCTGATGCTGTAATTGTGTAATCAACAATTGTAAAAAGGCGTCTTTACCGAGCTCACTATTTCCTGTTTGCTTCGTTGGCTTTCTATAATTTGAGTAATAAAGATCATCTGTTATGGATGTATTTGTCACTTTTGTTGTAGTATCTGCCATTGTTACACCTCCTCACTTATTAAATAGTCACTAAAGGACATTCCTTCATCTTCATCATCACTTTTTTGATCCTGTTCTTCGTCCTGTTGTTGTTTAAAGAAATTATTGAAGAAGCTTTGATCACGTTGTTGACGATCGGCATCTTGTAATGATTGTGCAATATCAAGGCGATCTACTTGTATATTTTGCTGAGCAAATGCCTGTTTTAGCTGGTGTGCTTGACTATCAAGCAATTCACGTCCATGAGCTGTAGAAGCCAGCAAACGGGCTGTAAGGACACCATCATTTTGTACAAGTTCAATACGAACCGTCCCTAGATTTTCTGGATACAATTTTATGGTTAAACGTGTAATACCTTGAGCGTTCGAAATCTGAGCTCGATTGATAATGGCTTGCATTTCTTTTAGTAAAGCTTCTGATTGAGCAGGCTTAGCCGTTGGTAACGTTACATGAAATGTGTCTGGTTTCGTTTGTACAGTTTGTGGCGTAAGCATGTCATTTGTATTTGTATCACTTTGTTTCGTTACTTGGACTTGCTGAACAACTTGCTGGAAGCCTAGTAATGGCAATGTAACAGTTGTTTTTGTTGTTACCTGCAAAGTTCCTACCTGCGTTTGTAATGACGTTAATAGGCTCTTCACAGTCGTTAGCAGGTCTTCTTGGGATGCTGTTAAGTCTGTCTTTTGCCCTACTAATTGCACTAATTTCAACACTTGAAGAAGTTGTGATGCCTCTTTTGGTGTCACTTGACCTTCGCCTTGTAAAGCAGTGCTTATATTCGCCTGTAATACCGGCGCTTGGGCATCTACTAATGTTAAGAGCTCCCAAACATCACTTGCTTCCTTTTCTTCTCCTAGTAGCTGTTGGACGATTTTTTGAAGCTGCTCTTCATCAATCCCTAATGCATTTAATATATTTTCTAAATGAAGCATTTCATCCAGTGCCACTGCCTTACCGTCTTCTCCAAATTGAAGCATTAATAAGCCATCATCGTGAGAAATCCCCAGTAAATCTAGTACTTCCTCCATTGAGTCAGCATTTAATAATGCTTGTAAATCCGCAAGTTCATTTGATGAAGTCGTTTTTGATGTTTGAGTTGTTTCATTTGAAGAAGTTAATACTTGCCCAAAAACAGAACCAAAATTTGATAAATTTTCTTTCTTCGGAGTGCTGCCTATTTTTCCTTCAGCGTTACCAACTGTTGTTGACTTTGTTGCTGCAGTTTTAGTAGGTACTGTTTTATTAATCATTTGCATCATTGCTACATCCACTATTTTTCACCTCCTTTCAATTATCCTACTGTTTAGCCATAAGCTCCGTATATTTTGCTGCATCTTTTGCATCCATTTTTTCTAAAATAGCTGCTAATTTATCTGGCTTTAAATTCGTTAAAATCCGCAGTGCTTCTGTATCACTCATATTGATTAACACAGGTGCCGCAGCTTTCGGCGACATCTTATCAAATGTTGATAAAATATCGTTAAAGTCACGCTTCACATCATCTTGTTCACGATTTAGTTTTTCAATTTCAAATTGAAGCTGTTCCTTTTCTGTCAGCAGCTTCTCTTTTTCAGTTATTGTTGAATCTAATTTTTTTTGAAGCTGGGTAATCTCTGCTTCTTTTTCTTGTACCTCTGCCTGTAAACTCACTATTTTAGAGTCGTTATTAACGACAGCATCCTTTGCTTGTTGTTCTTCTGAGGGAATAAAAGGTAAACTACCAATTGCCTTTTTTCCTAAATCAAAGACATTTGTATTCATTAAAGTTGCCACAACAAGCAAAACCGCTACTACAAACATAATCGGCAGTACAATCCAAGTAAAAAACTTAAGAAAGCCCCCAGATTTTTTCTTTGGTTGCTCTTCTACTAACTCTGTTGCTAATCGATTGTCTTTCTTTGCCATGAAATCACCTGATTTCTTTCTTGTTATACGTTTGTAATGAAATTTCATCTAAAAAAAGGCTTTCTATACGATCTTGCTCTTGTTGGAAATGCTTAAAATCCTTTTCTCTCATTTTTTCAAATTTACGTACTTCCAAGTTTTTTTCTAATAGTTTTTCTTCGTGCCAATTCATCTTTGCACGAGCTTGTATCACTTTCTGTTGTACATCTGCAATTGTTTTTTCGAGACTATCAATGAAACGACTATAATGATGGATTTCATCTATGGATGAACCAACCATTAAACGCTCCTGCTGAAATGCAATTAAATCTTCTTTCTTTTTTAGCAAGTCATATAATTTCGTTGCTATTTCTTCAAAAGAACGGACAGATTCCTTATAAGCCATTTCGGTTTCGTTTTTTTCTTGTTCGCGAATAGTTAACACTTTTTCAAAACGATACACATAACTGACCATCTATTTCGCACCACCGTTCGATAATGTTATTAACTCATTGACACTTTGTTCTAGTGTCACTTTATCTAAGTAACCCTGTTTAAGATAAGCAGTAATGAGCGGTTCATAATGAATTGCTTCATCAATTTCTTTAGAGGTTCCTCTTTTATAAGCACCAATATTGATCAAATCCTCTGATTTGTCGTAAGTATAATAGAGTTCTCTTAATCGTTCAGCAGCTTTCTTATGAGTTGGCTCTGCAACATGATTCATCAAACGACTCACACTTTTCAAGACGTTTATGGCTGGATATTGCCCCTTGTTGGCAAGATTTCGATCCAATACAATATGACCATCTAATATCCCTCGCACAGTATCCGCAATGGGTTCATTCATATCGTCACCATCTACTAAAACAGTATAGAATGCTGTTATAGAACCCTTTTCATTGGTGCCTGTACGTTCTAGTAATTTAGGCAATATCGCAAAAACAGAAGGCGTATAACCTTTTTGTGCTGGTGGTTCTCCTGTGGCAAGTCCAATTTCACGTTGTGCCATAGCCACACGTGTCACGGAATCCATCATCAGCATGACATTTAAGCCTCGATTTCTAAAATATTCGGCGATTGCTGTAGCTGTAAATGCCCCTTTAATCCGCATTAATGCTGGTTGATCAGATGTGGCTGCAACAACAATCGATCGACTTAAGCCCTCAGCACCCAAATCACGTTCGATGAATTCCCGAACCTCACGACCACGCTCACCTATTAGCGCAATAACATTCAAATCTGCTTGTGTATTTCTTGCGATCATACCAAGTAAAGTACTTTTACCTACCCCAGAACCAGCGAAAATACCAACACGTTGTCCATTTCCAACTGTTAGCATACCGTCAATAGCCTTGACTCCCACTTCAAGCCTTTCATTAATTGGTGGACGAGTTAGTGGGTTTGGTGGATCTTGTTCTGTAGGGACTGTCATGAGACCTTTAGGTAATAGAGTGCCATCAATTGGATTCCCCATAGAATCCAATACTTTGCCGATTAACTCAGGACCCACTTTTACTTCCAGTGGAGCTCCCGTTCCTTCAACAAGGCAGCCAATAGATATTTCACGTAAGGAGGTAAAAGGCATCAAGACGACTATTTCATCTTTAAAACCAACGACCTCTGCTAAAATAATCTGGTGACCATGATTTACAGTTTCCACATGAATTTTACAGACATCACCTATAGAACTATCTGGACCTTGCGACTCAATCATTAAGCCAACAACTCTAGTAACCCTACCGAACTTTTTAAAAGTTGGGATATGCGGAATTTGTTCAATTAATTGAGCCGCTTTCATCAAGATCATTCCTTACTCTCTAATATTTCATGTAACTTTAATCTGAGAGCATTTAATTGCTCATCGATGCTAACCATAATTCTTCCATGATTTGTTTCAATATAGCAATCTGTCTCATTATCCAAATCTTCATTAACAAAAATCATTAATGGTACGTCTATTGGGAACATTTCTGCTAATTCATCTCGGTTGGTCGTAATTAAAGCATAATAAGCTGGCGAAACATAAATTTTAATTTCCTTCATTTCTCTTGCTTCTTTTAGCCCTCTACGCACAATCGATACAAATAGTTCGTTATCCTGTTCTAACGAAGTACCAATAATTCTTTCTGCAGCAGTTAAACCTAACTCTAAAATTACCGCTTCTTGATCTTCAATATATTTTTGAGCATTTTCTTTCGCTAACATCATTATTTCGTTCGCTGTTTGAAGTGACTGAGCCATTGCTTCAGTGGCCTTATTCACGCCATCTTCATAGCCTTGTCCAAATCCCTCATCATAAGCTTCTTGAACACGATTGGGTCTCTCTTCCTCCCAATTTAGCTTTAAATGTTCAATTTCTTGAAAGTGCCTATGCTTTTCCTGTTCAAACATCTCTCGTTCAGCTTGCAAAGCAGTTCTTGCTTCAGTAAGTAAACGATCTCGCTCTGCCACGACTTCATCTAACGTTAATTGATGCTGAGGAGGTCCTTCTTCTTGGTATTCTTCCATCGCTTCAAACATATCACGGATTTGTATTTCTTTGACATTATCGCTATCAGACTTAGTGTAAATAGAACGGATGATTCTAGACAATGACGTCATCTCCTCCACCACGAGCAATAATAATCTCTCCAGCATCCTCTAGACGACGAATAACAGCAACAATTCGAGATTGTGCCTCCTCTACGTCACGTAAACGTACAGGTCCCATAATTTCCATTTCTTCTTTAAATGTTTCAGCCATACGTTGTGACATATTGCGGAATATAATATCTTTTACCTCTTCACTTGATACCTTCATTGAAAGCAGTAAGTCTTCGTTTTCACAATCACGAATAACACGCTGAATGGAACGATTGTCGAGTGTAACAATATCCTCGAACACAAACATACGTTTTTTGATTTCCTCTGCAAGTTCTGGGTCTTGTATTTCCAGTGCATCGAGTATTGTTTTTTCTGTTTGTCGATCTACTCCATTTAAAACTTCAACGACTGCATCAATACCACCAGTTTCTGTATAATCCTGCGTAACGGTTGATGATAATTTACGTTCTAACACAGATTCAATTTCGCTAATCACTTCTGGTGAAGTTGATTCCATGACCGCTATACGTTTAGCAATGTCAGCTTGTACTTCCTGTGGTAAAGAAGATAAAATAACCCCCGCTTGCCCTGCCTCTAAATAAGAGAGGATTAGGGCAATTGTTTGAGGATGTTCA
The DNA here is from genome assembly GCF_058797135.1 of Lysinibacillus sp. GW823-FHT02G10. Classification (NCBI taxonomy): domain Bacteria; kingdom Bacillati; phylum Bacillota; class Bacilli; order Caryophanales; family Bacillaceae; genus Lysinibacillus; species Lysinibacillus sp. GW823-FHT02G10. Next base: position 46,997 of record NZ_JBXAJI010000001.1, on the reverse strand, counting down.
TTTTGGATAAAGTTAAAAATTTGCGCTGGATCAGCTCTTCTAGCAAAATCAAACGGGCGTACTTGTAATGAAGATGTTAGTCGATTGATGATTGTTTGTGCTTGTTCTACGCCAAGTGCTTTTTCTAATACTGTTTTTGCATAGCCAATACCACCTTGTGTGATATAGTCCTGCGCGAGTGCAATATTGTGAAATTCTTCAATAATCTCTTCTTTTACATTTGATTCTACTTTTTTAACACTTGAAATTTCTAATGTTAAACGTTCAATTTCTTCCTCTGTTAAGTGCTTATAGACAGAAGCTGAAACTTCAGGCCCTAATGAAATTAACAAGAGAGCGGCCTTTTGTTTTCCGGTTAATTCTTTATCTTTCTTGGACACAGCCGAACCTCCTAGTTAGTCTTCAGCAATCCAACTACGCAGTAACTTTGCAAAATCGTCTGGCTTTTCTTTGGCCATTTTTTCTAGCTGCTTACGACGCATTGTAGCTTCCGTTTCAATTTCTTCATTAATATCATCAACCATTAATTCTTCTTGTTCTTCTAGGATACTTAACTCTTCTTCTTCCTTCGCACGTTTACGTGAACGGATAATGAAGAATGCTAGTAATAAGATAACAGCTAACAAGATACCTCCGATAACCCAAACCCACCATGGAATGATTGGTTTTTCATCAGCTATCTCTGTTGCCTTACCATATAATGGTTGTACAGATACCGCCACTTTTTCATCGATCTGCTCTTGAGTAAGTTCTGCTGCTACGTCTTTGGAAATTGTTGTACGTACAATTGTACTTAAAATTTTCTCAATATCTTCTCGAACACCGTCTGGTAATGACGCTGCGTCAGTTGCTGTCGGTGGTTCAACAATTACTTGAATACCAATATCCTGAATTTTATAAGGAGCTTCTTGAATATCCTTACGTATACGGTTCACATCATTATTAATCGTTTCTTCCGTACGTTCGTAATCACCATTTCCTGCTGTACCTTCATTATAAGTTGTGAAGTTATCAGTAGTTGTTTCAGCTTCAGGTGTTCCAGCAGCGGCAGCTGCTCCTGTACCAGAATATTGCTCTGTAATTCGCTGAGCACTTATGGCAATCCCTTCCATATTTTCTTCATCAACAGGTGTCACAAGATTTTCTTCACGATTTTCTTTCTTGAAATCAATATCCGTTGTGACAGAAACCATTACTTTATCTTGTCCCATCAACGTTCCAAGCATATTTTGTACTTGACGTTGTAGATCTCGTTCTACCAATTTCTTCATTTGTAATTGGCCTTCAGCTGTTGTTGTGGAAGTACCATCAGCTGTTGCTGCATTCAGATCAAAGTACTCTGAAAATTGGTTAGAGATCACGATATTTTCAGTCTTTAAATTCGGAATACTTTTTGACACTAAATTGTACATTGTAGTTATTTGCTGTTCTGTAAATTTATAGCCAGGATCAGTATTTAAAACGATAGATGCTGTTGCCTCTCCTTGAACATCCGTTACGAATACACCTTCCTCAGGAACAGTAATCATAACTTTTGCATCTTTTACACCTTCCAGATTTTTGAAAAGTTTAGCAATTTCAGTTTCAGTAGCTGCTTTTTTTAATAGGTTAAATTCATTATCAGTCATACCAAATCCTGAACTATTAGCAAATGAGTAATCGATTGATCCTGTTTGTGGATATCCCTCTGAAGCTAATTGCACTAATAAGGAGTCAACTTGCTCTTCTGGCACTAAAATAGATGTTCCACCTGGAGCAATTTGATAGGTTACACCTTGGGAATCTAGCGCTTCCTTTACCTGTCCAATTTCCCGTGTTGATAAATCTTTATAAAGTGGAACATATGTAGTTTTGGAAGCAAAAAATGTCACAATTGCTGCTAGTGCGATTACAACTACCACGGAGCCAATCATAACTATTTTTTGCTTTTTACTTCGACTTGTCCAAAATTGACTGGTGTCGTTTTTTATTTTTGTCAATCGTTCATTCATTATGAATCCTCCGGTTATAGTGAATAACCTAGCCATCAATAATTTGCGAACATAATGAGCCACTCTGATTTGTGGTTGTTAATTTATATTGAAAAGAGGTTTCTTATCTTTACAATAAAATTAAACACTCATGCGCATTATTTCTTGGTAAGCTTCAATCACCTTATTGCGAACTTCAATTGTTGCGTTTAGGGTAATGCTTGCCTTTTGCGAAGCAATCATCACTTCATGCAACTCCACATCTTCACCTTTAATTAGCTTCTGAGTAAATTTATCAGAAGTTATTTGTTGATCATTTACTTTTGCAATTGCTTCTTTTAACGAGTTCGCGAAGCTTTGTTGCGCTTCATAAGGTGTAGCATTCAGTTTATTCGTGTTATTTACAACCTGAGTAGGTGTCATTAGCGAAATGGACGAAATGGCCATGTATGTATCTTCCTTTCTACTTAAATTTATTTACCAATCTCTAAAGCCTTTGTAAGCATGGATTTATTCGCATTAAATACAGTTATATTCGCCTCATAAGAACGAGTAGCCGACATTAAATCAACCATTTCTTTTAATGGATCGACGTTAGGCATGTTTACATAACCATCTGCATTTGCATCTGGATGAGTTGGGTCATATACAAGTTTGAAAGGTGTTTCTTGATCTTCTGAGATTCGAGTAATTTTCACACCATTACCAACACCACTTTTTGCATTTTTACCTAGTGCTATATTCAAAAAATTAGAAAATTGTCCTTCTTGTGCTGATAGCGTCACGGACTTACGTCGATATGGTTCCCATTCCCCATTCACTTGACGAGCGCGAGTTGTATCCATGTTAGCCATATTAGAAGAAATAACGTCCATACGTAAACGCTGCGCTGTTAATGCGGAGGCAGTGGTATTCATCCCATGAAAAATAGACATCTATTACTTACCTCCTTTAATAACGGTATTCAATGTGTTTAATTTCCCATTAACACGATCGATTAGAGCATTATAATAAATTTGATTCTCTGCTAATTTCGCTTGCTCAGCATCCATATCTACAGCATTCCCATTGTTTCTATATCGCAAGTTCTCAACAATATTGACACCTGGTGTAGATTGTCGAAACGTGAAATCATAATGTCTATTATCAGTGCGGTATGCAGAAATAGCTATACTCTTCTGCTCTTCCAACATATCCTTAAAACTAACATTTTTCGCCTTATAATTAGGTGTATCGACATTCGCGATATTATTTGCGATTGTTTTATGATTTAAAGTGGCATAGGAAAGTCCATTTTCCAGGCTACTAATAGTTCCTCCAAATAAATTCAAAACTGTTCACCTCATTTTATTTAAAATCTATGTACTTGTTAATTTATCCAATAATACAATTGTAATTAAGATGATACCTAGTGTCTATTGTCTTTTGTCACTTTTTAATAGTCTATACGCCCTATTTTTTCTCCCTCTCAACCATGACAAAACTTCCCCATCCTTTGTGTCTCTAGGCTTCAGTAAAGATTAATAATCATCTAGTTATTTTACACCATTTCGACAGTGTTTACGATTTTATTGTGAAAAATGCCTTTTTATGAGGTTTATCGCCTTTTTTAATCCTTTTAAATAAAGGTCCCTTTTTACTAGTTTAATCACTATGGGAGTATTTTTTATACAGTGACTATAAGTTTATTCCCCATTCTTCAAAAGTAACATAACAGCATTTTTTATATGCTAATTGTAGTGACAAATTATCGAACATTTTTAGGATAAAAGCAACGAAATCCATGTTTTTATATTAATTCTCTAAAAAACAAATGCCCTAAAATTTCGAAAATACACAAAAAAGCGTCTATATTACCATAGACACCATCATTGTTTTGAAAAACAATATATTTTATGAAAGATGAAAACGACTTTCATTCCACACTACCTGCTTGCCACTATACTTCTCTCTCACTCAGTTTAAAGTATAAAACTATAGCTCTGTTTAAGGTCTCACCTTTCTCACATGGGAATCAGCCTTCTACTCCACCGTTCTACATTAAAAGCAAAAATTACAATCACTAGTCTGAAAAGTCACTTTTCCTCATGTTCGACTAACGGATTCATTGTACGCTCCTCTGAATTGGACGATGACGAAACCTAAAGCACCCCTCACCTTTCTAAAAGGTCTTTTTCAACAACATAAAAAGCGTCTATGTTTACCATAGACGCTTTCATTAGCTTCTTAAAAGAAGTATTTATTTCATTTTAATTTCTGCTAAAGCATTTAAGAATTTATCGTTTAGTACTTTAATATAAGTACCTTTCATACCTAAAGAGCGAGATTCAATGACACCTGCTGATTCAAGTTTACGTAATGCGTTTACGATCACCGAGCGTGTAATACCCACTCGATCAGCAATTTTAGAAGCAACTAGTAAGCCTTCATTACCATCAAGTTCTTCAAAAATGTGTTCAATTGCCTCTAACTCACTGTACGAAAGTGAATTAATAGCCATTTGCACGACAGCTTTGCTACGAGCTTCTTCTTCAATTTCTTCCGACTTTTCACGTAAAATTTCCATACCAACCACTGTTGCACCATACTCAGCTAAAATTAGATCATCATCTTCAAATTGTGAAGATAAACGAGCAAGGATTAATGTTCCTAAACGCTCACCACCACCAACGATTGGTACAATTGTTGTTAAAGCATTTTGGAATAAATCTTTATTTTCTACCGGGAAAGCAGTATGTTCATTATTAATATCTAAATTTGATGATGTTTCAGAGATCGTAAATAAGCTATGTGTGTATTCTTCTGGGAACTGTCTCTCTTCGAACATTTTTTTCATACGTTCATTTTCAATTTGTTGGTGAATTGAAATACCTAATAATTTACCTTTACGACTTAAAATATAGACATTACTATCGATAATATCGCCTAATGTATCGGCCATTTCCTTAAAGTTTACTGGCTTACCAGCAGAAGCTTGAAGCATCGAGTTAATTTTACGTGTTTTTTCTAATAAATTCATTATATGTTCCTCCTATAAATAATCCGAAGAGTATTTACTAAATATTCTAAAGGTTTTTACTATTGAATGATACTAATCAGCTTTATCTTACAGTATAAACTGTGACAAATCTTTGTTTTTTACTATTCCCGCAAGTTTTTGATCCACATACGCCGCATTGATTGGGATACTGGCAGGCGCAATTTCAGATGCCTCAAACGATAGTTCTTCCAGTAAACGTTCTAATATCGTGTGTAAACGACGAGCTCCGATATTGTCTGTTTCCTGATTCACTTCAGTTGCTATCTCAGCAATTCGTTCAATAGCATCTGTCGTGAAATGAATTTCTACGCCTTCTGTCTCTAAAAGTGCTTTATATTGCAAAATTAATGATTGATCTGGTTCTTGTAAAATACGGACAAAATCCTGTTTTGTTAATTTTTCTAGCTCTACTCGAATTGGGAAACGGCCTTGTAACTCGGGAATTAGGTCTGATGGTTTTGACATATGAAATGCCCCAGCAGCAACAAACAGCATATAATCCGTTTTCACTGCACCATACTTTGTTGTAACCGTAGAACCTTCTACAATTGGTAAAATGTCACGTTGAACTCCTTCACGGGAGACATTCGCCGAAGTATTTCCTTCTTTACTAGCAATTTTATCGATTTCGTCAATAAAAATGATACCCGTTTGCTCAGCTCTATTAATGGCTTCCTGTGCTACTTCATCAGCATCTATCAGCTTATTTGCTTCTTCTATTGTTAAAATACGACGAGCGTCTTTTACTTGCACACGGCGTTTTTTCTGTTTTTTAGGCATTAAACTAGAGAGCATATCCTGCATACCACTATTCGCAGACATATCCATCCCAGTTCCTTGTAACGCATCAAAAATGGATGGATTTTGTTCTGTTACCTCTACAGTAACCCACTCATTTTCTAACTTACCATTGCGTAAATCAATGGCAATTTGAGCACGCTTCGAGCGAACTTCTCCATCATCTGCTGATGAATCATCATTTGTTGGTTGTTCTTTCCCACCAAATAGCATTTCAAACGGATTTTGCATCGCCTGTTTTTTACGTAAAGAAGGCACCAAAAGTTTCACGATTGCTTCATTTGCTAATTCTTCTGCTTGTTCCTTGACAGACTCCATCATTTCTTCTTTAACTAGACGGTGAGAAGCTTCTACCAAGTCACGGACCATTGATTCAACATCTCTACCCACATAGCCTACTTCGGTAAACTTTGTCGCTTCAACTTTTACAAAAGGTGCATTAGTAAGCTTTGCAATCCTTCTTGCTATTTCTGTTTTGCCGACACCAGTTGGCCCAATCATCAAAATATTTTTCGGAATAACTTCAGCCTTCATATCTTCATTTAACAACGAACGACGATAGCGGTTTCGTAACGCAATAGCTACTGCTCGCTTAGCTTCATTCTGCCCAACAATGTAACGATCTAAATGCTCAGTAATTTGTCTTGGCGTTAAATTTTTTTGTGTCATTAGTTCAGCGCCTCCACGATAATATTATGATTTGTAAATACACAGATTTCAGCAGCAGTTTCTAATGCCGCTTCAGCTATTTCACGAGCAGTCATTGTTTCACCTGCATATTTTTTTAATGCTCTACCTGCAGACAATGCATAATTGCCTCCAGAGCCAATGGCCAAAATGCCATCATCAGGTTCAATCACTTCTCCTGTACCCGAAACGAGTAATAAAGTCGTTTTATCCATTACTAGTAGCATTGCTTCTAGCTGGCGTAGCATTTTATCACCACGCCATTGCTTCGCTACCTCAACGGCTGCCCGTTGCAAATTACCGTTATACTCATTTAATTTGCCTTCAAACATTTCAAAAAGTGTAAAGGCATCAGCAACTGAACCTGCAAAACCAGCGAGGACCTGCCCATTAAACAGACGTCTGACCTTCCTTGCTGTACCCTTCATCACAACTGCATTTCCCAATGTTACTTGACCATCACCAGCCATAGCACAGCCTCCGTTATGATGAACCGCAAATATCGTTGTTGCATGAATTTGTCCCATCTGCCTTCCTCCTTAGCTCTATTATGCCCTTGGATGAGCATTCATATATGTTTGACGAAGATGCTCTTTTGTTACATGTGTGTAAACTTGTGTAGAAGATAAATGTGAGTGACCTAATAACTCCTGCACCGTCCGTAAATCTGCGCCATTATTCAATAAATGAGTAGCAAAAGTATGGCGAAGCATGTGTGGGTAAATTTTCGTATGGAGTGAGGCCTTATCAATCATTTCGTTTAAAATATGACGTACCCCTCTAGGAGTAAGTTCCCCACCACGCATATTGACAAACAACTGCAGATGATTCGTTTTTTTCATCAATCGTGGACGAGCTTGCTCTATGTAGTCCTGCATTGCTAAACTCGCAAATTGACCAAATGGAATGATTCGTTCTTTTCGACCTTTTCCCATTACTCGTATAATCGAATAATGAAAATCTACATCCTCTACTTGAATTGAAGTCAGTTCACTCACACGAATACCTGTTGCATATAACAGCTCTAATATAGCTATATTTCTTAATGATTTCAAATCATCACCAGTATTCGCATCAAATAACTGTTTCAATTCCTCTTCGTAGAAAAAATTAGGTAAACGTGATTCTTTTTTCGGATGATAAAGCGAACGAAAGGCTCCGTCATCTAATCCGTACTGTCTATTTAGAAAGCGAAAAAAGGAGCGTATTGAGGAAATTTTCCTTGAAATAGAAGCCCTTGCCCTTTTCTCATCGTACAACTTTGTTACATAAAGACGTGCATGTATATATTCAACACTTGCTAAATCATCGATTCCCTCCGTTTGTAAAAAGGTTAAAAAATCTAGCAGGTCTGATTCATATTCTCGCACTGTATGAACAGAGAAGTTCTTTTCAACTTGGATGTAAAGCATGAACTGTTCGAGTGCATCTTGGGACGAAACTAACACAGAAAGATTCACCACCAATAATTTATTAATAATTTTCTTAAATGACTGACACTTGTAATATAACGGATATACATTCCTTTGTCATCTCTTACAAGTTTGTATCGTTTTCCTGATCATTAATAAACATACATATTGACACTAAACCTATCTTCATAATATAGCAAGTGTAAATAGTTATATTTTGAGAAAAACTCCATACAAAATAATAAAATACGTCTAATTAAGCATTTTGTCTACAAAAAGAAAAAGCCTCTAAGAGTATAACAACTTTTAGAGGCTTTTGGCAATTAAATTGTTTGTGAATTCACAAAATTTCGAATTGTGCTTATTGCGCGTGTTGCATGCATTTCCGCACGCTCTGGCTTAGAACGACGACCAGGTGGTAAGTCAGGGAAGATGCCGAAGTTTACATTCATAGGCTGGAAGTTTTTCGACTGTGCTTCTGTTATATAACGCGCCATGCTTCCTAATGCCGTTTCGAATGGGAAAATAATCGGCTCTTGTCCTAAGGCTAAACGAGCTGCATTTATTCCTGCAATTAATCCACTACCTGCTGATTCAACATAGCCTTCAACACCAGTCATCTGACCTGCAAAGAAAATATTCTTTTGCTCACGAAGTTGATATGTTTTTTCTAAAACTTTCGGTGAATTGATGAAGGTATTTCTGTGCATGACGCCATAGCGAACAATTTCTACATTCTCTAACCCAGGAATGAGCTGTAGCACTTCCTTTTGTGGCCCCCATTTTAAATGCGTTTGGAAGCCTACAATGTTGTAAAGCGTGCCTGCTGCATCGTCTTGACGAAGTTGAACAACTGCATATGGACGTTTTCCTGTTTTAGGATCCTCAAGACCTACTGGCTTCATCGGACCAAATAACATAGTTTTCTCTCCACGAGCTGCCATGACTTCAATTGGCATACAACCTTCAAAGTAAATTTCTTTTTCAAATTCCTTCAATGGTACAACTTCAGCTTCGATTAATGCTTGGCGGAAACGATCGAATTCTTCCTTTGTCATAGGACAGTTTAAATAAGCCGCTTCCCCTTTATCATAACGAGATTTTAAATAAACTTTATTCATATCAATACTATCTTTTTCGATAATAGGTGCTGCTGCATCGTAAAAGTATAAATAATCTAAACCCGTTAAACCTTGAATTTTTTCAGCTAAAGCTTTTGAAGTTAATGGTCCTGTTGCAATAACTGTAATACCTTCTGGAATTTCTGTGACTTCTTCATGAATAACCTCCACAAGTGGATGGTTTTTCACAGTTTCTGTTACATACCCTGCAAATTCGTGACGATCTACTGCTAAGGCACCTCCAGCAGGTACTGAACATTGGTCTGCTGCCTTTAAGATAACAGAATCTAACATACGCATTTCTTCTTTTATAACGCCTACAGCATTTGTTAACCCGTTTGCCCGCAATGAATTAGAACAAACAAGCTCAGCAAATTTATCAGTATGGTGCGCTGGTGTCTGCTTTACTGGACGCATTTCATAAAGTTTAACTTTTATACCCCGCTTAGCAATTTGCCAAGCTGCCTCACTACCTGCCAGCCCTGCTCCAATTACATTTACTACTTGTTCAGTCATGTTTCTTACCATCTTCCTATCATTGAGTTGGTGCTTCTTCATAGTCACACTTCGTACATTGAATTTGCACACCTTTTTTTATCTTTTTCTCTACTAATAATGCACTACATTTTGGACATGGTCTATTAATCGGCTTGTCCCATGAGACAAATTCACATTCAGGATACTGATTGCAACCATAGAATAGACGCTTTGTTTTACTTTTTCGCTCCACAATCTCGCCCGTTTCACAGGAAGGACATTTCACACCAATAGGCTTCATAATCGCTTTTGTATTTCTACAATCCGGGAAATTAGAACAAGCCATAAATTTGCCATATCGTCCAAGCTTAAAGACCATTGGAGATCCACAAAGCTCACAGTCTTCTCCTGCAGGCTCATCTTTAATGACAACCTTTTCCATAGCTTCATCCGCATGTTTTACATGGACTTCAAAGTCTTTGTAAAATTCCTCCACAACTTTTTTCCATTGTCGATTGCCTTCTTCAATATCATCTAAATCTTGTTCCATTTGTGCTGTGAATTCGATGTTTATGATATCTGGGAAAAATTCTAGTACGAGTTGGTGTACGATCTCTCCTAGCTCTGTTGGCATAAAGCGTTTAGCATCTAATACAACATAGCCACGGCGCTGAATTGTATCGAGGGTCGGTGCATATGTGGACGGGCGCCCAATTCCTAGTTCTTCCATTGTTTTAACAAGTCGCGCCTCAGAATAACGTGGTGGTGGCTGTGTAAAATGTTGTTTAGGCTCGATTTCAAGCGATTTTACTTGATCACCAATTTCCATCTCAGGTAAAAGTTTTGTCGTCTCTTCAGTTTGATCATCAGTACCTTCAATATATAGTTTCATAAAGCCTGCGAATTTAACTTGTGAGCCATTTGCACGGAATAAAACATCACCATTTTGAAGATCTACAGCTACAGTATCAAGTACTGCCGGTGCCATTTGACTCGCAATAAAGCGCTCCCAAATTAAGCGATATAAGCGTAACTGATCACGGCTAAGTACCGCCTTTAATTCATCTGGTGTCCGCATTGTACTTGTTGGACGTATTGCTTCGTGCGCATCCTGTGCATTTGAAGCTTTCTTTGTTTGTTTTATTTCTGTTGCAATGTATTCTTTTCCATATTTACCCTCAATGTACGTAACCGCTTCTGCTTTTGCCGTATCAGAAATACGTGTGGAATCGGTACGCATATAAGTAATTAACCCGACTGTCCCCTCTTTTTTTCCAATATCTATACCTTCGTATAATTGCTGAGCTAGCATCATGGTCTTCTTAGCACGGAAATTTAATTTTCGTGCAGCTTCTTGCTGTAAAGATGATGTTGTAAAGGCTGGTGCAGCATTACGCTTACGTTCCTTTTTCGTTACATTGACAACATCAAAGTTTGTTCCTTTAACATCTTTTAAGATTGCCTTTACTTGTGCTTCATTTGTTAATTTTATTTTGTCTTTACCATTTCCATAGTAAAGGGCATCAAATGATTTTTTTCCCTTTTCAAACGTTCCTTCAATTGTCCAATATTCTTCAGGTTGGAAGTTTTTAATTTCATTTTCACGATCAATGATCATGCGTAGTGCTACAGATTGTACCCGACCCGCTGATAAACCTTTTTTTACCTTTTTCCATAGAATTGGGCTAATGTTATAGCCAACAAGTCGATCCAATATACGTCTTGTTTGCTGCGCATCTACTAAATCCATGTTAATTGGACGTGGGTTTTTAAAAGACTCTATAATTGCATCTTTAGTAATTTCATTAAATACAACACGACAATCTGAGTGAATATCAATATTTAATGCAGTCGCAAGGTGCCAAGCAATTGCTTCTCCCTCGCGGTCTGGATCGGCCGCTAGATAAACTTTCTTTACTTTTTTAGCAGCAGACTTTAATTCCTGTAACACAGGTCCTTTACCACGTATCGTAATATATTTAGGCTCGAAATTATTTTCCGCGCTAACGCCCATCTGACTACGTGGAAGATCCCGTACGTGTCCAACCGACGCTTTCACTTTATATTTCTTTCCTAAATACCGTTCAATTGTTTTTGCTTTTGCTGGTGATTCTACAATCACTAAATAATCCGCCATCTATGTCTCCCCCTTAGCGAGGTCTATTACTAATTTTTTAAGTTACCTGTTGCAAAATGTATAACAGATTTTAAGATAATGCAACTTTTTTTCAATTTTTGTTAGAAAAGAGGTCTAATGTTTCAATGATTTGATGACCATTCACTATGGGAATTGCTCCTTCAAAAAGCAATTGATTTGTCCCTTTTGATTGCGTTGCGTCTATAGGTCCTGGCACCACAAACACATCTTTTCCTTGCTCTAATGCAAGCTCTGTTGTAATAAGCGTGCCACTTTTTAATGCCGCTTCTGTCACAACTAATGCTTGAGATAAACCACTAATGATTCGGTTACGCATTGGGAAATGCCATTTTTCAGGCTTCATATGAGGAGGATATTCTGTCATTAATAACTGGTGCTCTGCCATTTGCGTAGCAAGAATGCGGTTTTCTGATGGATAGAGATAATTAAAACCATGTCCAAGCACAGCTATTGTATGACCGCCCATATCGATAGTCGCCCTATGTGCCATTGTATCTGCACCTCTTGCAAGCCCACTAACAACCGTATAATCACGTTGAATAAGCGGCGGGACAATTAAGTCTATCGCTCTTTTTGAATACGCTGTCGCCTTCCTAGAGCCTATAATAGCTATCTGTTTTTTGTTTGTTAACAGGGAATATTGACCTTTCACATACAATACAGTAGGTGGACTTGATATTTCAAATAATTGCGCCGGGAAATAGGGATGATAAAACGGGATGGGGAAAATATTAGCCCGTGCATAGGCCTCTTCAAGTGGTGTTGTCATAATTTGTCGAAAGCGCTGAGAAAGTTGATGTGCTTTTTTTGCCGATATTTGTAAAACTTTTGCGAGGTCGTCATAATGAATGTCTTCAAAAGAGCTTAAAATATTCACAGGGGACAACAATTGCTGAAGTTTCTGTAGTGGTAATGGGTACACATAATGTAAGGCTAGTAATCTCTGCGTATCTACTGCGAGAATCATTCAATAAACCTCCTTTTATAATAGAAGAAATTAAATGACCGCATGATAATTTTCAACACAACATTGCATTATTATTTATAACATCTGCCACAAAATTGTTGATTTCTTCATAAGTAAGTAGGTAATTGTTGAATGAAGTATGATAAACAGTGTATAAATAATGAAAAAGATGTAGCCGTAATGGCTACATCTTCCATTTTAATGGGTTTTACACTTTTCGTATAGCCCTTTTTCTTTAATTACTTTAATTAATGTTTCACCAATTACAGAAGGTGTTTCTGCAACTTCAATACCAGCTTCGTTCATTGCTTTAATTTTCTCCGCTGCTGTTCCTTTACCACCAGAAATGATAGCACCAGCGTGACCCATACGTTTGCCAGGAGGTGCAGTTTGTCCACCAATAAAGCCTACAACAGGTTTTGTCATATTTGCCTTAATCCATGCCGCTGCTTCTTCCTCAGCTGTACCACCGATTTCACCAATCATAACAACTGCGTATGTTTCTGGATCATTATTAAAGGCTTCAAGTACATCAATGAAGTTTGTACCGTTGACAGGGTCACCACCAATACCTACTGCAGTTGTTTGACCAATTCCAGCTTGTGTTAATTGGTGTACTGCTTCATATGTTAATGTACCAGAACGAGAAACTACTCCTACATGGCCTTTTGTATGAATATAACCAGGCATGATACCAATTTTACATTCATCAGCTGTAATAACACCTGGACAGTTTGGACCTACTAGGCGAGTGTTTTTGCCTTCCATATAACGTTTAACCTTAACCATATCAAGGACAGGAATATGCTCTGTGATACAGATTGTTAATTCTAATTCAGCATCAACAGCTTCTAAAATTGCATCTGCCGCAAATGGTGCAGGTACATAGATAACTGAAGTTGTAGCACCTGTTGCAGCTACAGCTTCTGCTACTGTATTGAAAACAGGAACTCCCTCGATTTCAAGTCCACCTTTACCTGGTGTTACACCTGCTACGATTTTAGTACCATACTCAAGCATTTGCTTCGTATGGAAAAGAGCTGTTTCGCCCGTAATCCCTTGTACAATTACCTTCGTATCTTTGTTAATAAATACAGCCATTGTTCTCCCTGCCTTCCTTAGCCTACTAGTCCCACAATTTTTTGTGCACCGTCAGCCATTGAATCCGCTGCAACGATGTTTAAACCAGATGCATTTAAAATTTCTTTTCCAAGTTCAACATTTGTACCTTCTAAGCGTACAACTAATGGCACAGCTAAACCAATCTCTTTAGCAGCCGTTACAACACCCTCAGCAATAATGTTACACTTCATAATTCCACCAAAGATGTTTACGAAAATGCCTTTTACGTTTGGATCAGAAAGGATAATTTTGAAAGCCTCTGTTACTTTTTCAGCTGTTGCACCGCCCCCTACATCTAGGAAGTTAGCAGGGCTTCCGCCATAATAACTAATTGTATCCATCGTTGCCATGGCAAGACCAGCACCGTTAACCATACAGCCAATATTTCCATCTAATGAAATATAGCTTAGGTCATATTTTGAAGCTTCGATTTCTTTTGCATCTTCTTCGTCAAAATCGCGTAATTCGACAATATCCTTATGTCGATATAATGCATTGGCATCAAAATTGAATTTAGCATCTAATGCTACTACTTCGCCTTGTCCAGTTACAACAAGTGGATTAATTTCTACAATTGATGCATCTTTGTCGATAAATGCTTGATATAAGCCTAACATTAATTTAACAGCTTTCCCTACAAGGTTTGCTGGAATATTCATATTAAACGCCATACGACGTGCTTGGAAGCTTGTTAATCCAACTACAGGATCCACAACTTCTTTGAAGATTTTTTCTGGATTTGTTTCTGCTACTTCTTCAATATCCATACCGCCTTCTTCAGATCCCATCACTGTTACACGAGATGTGGCACGGTCTAATACTAGACTTAAATAGTATTCTTTTTGGATATCAGAACCCTCTTCAATATACAAACGTTTTACTTCTTTTCCTTCTGGACCTGTTTGATGAGTCACTAAAATTTTTCCTAATAACTCTTTTGCGTATGTGCGCACCTCGTCAAGGTTTTTAGCGATTTTGACACCGCCTGCTTTACCGCGTCCACCTGCATGGATTTGCGCCTTGACTACTGTTACGTTTGAGCCAAGTTCCTTCGCTACTTTTACTGCTTCATCAGGGGAAAAAGCAACTTTTCCGTTTGGTACAGCTACACCATATTTTCTCAGAATCTCTTTCCCTTGATATTCATGGATATTCATAATACATCCTCCCATCAAACATTTGCATAGAATTGTTTTACTAACATAGACTATTCTAACGAAAGATTCTGATAAAGTCTACACTTTGTCTTTAGTTCGAATTTTCTCTCTTATTATGACGCTTTTTTCTATTTTGTGTACTAAAACAGCTTGTAAAAATAATCAGAATAATTCATTTTTTCTATATTTTTGCGCATGTTGCTGATCCAAACGATAAATAAATGCGAAAACTTCTGCTACTGCCTGATATAATTCTTCAGGAATAGACTCATTTAAATCTAATTGACCAAGTAACTGCACAAGGTTAGGATCCTCATAAATCGGCACATTATGCTCATTTGCTCTTGCCAAAATGTTCTCGGCAATTTTCCCTTTTCCCTTTGCTACAACAGTGGGACTATCAAATTGACCAAGCTTATACGTAAGCGCAATTGCCTCTTTTCGAGTAAGTTTTTCTTCGCTCATACGCGGATATCCACCCCACTCTGCTCCTCTCGCTGTTCTACTACAGGACCTACTTTTTCCGTTTGCCCTTTATCAAATTGTTTAATAAACACACCTGAAAGTTGATAATTTTTTTCAGCCAGTCCAATTTTTAAAGCAGCCTTCAACGGCTCAGCAAGTGATTGAATTTCCGAATTTTCATTAAAGACCGTTACTGTGACAACTCTATTTTGAACCTGCATATCAATCACTGTTTCTTGCATAGATGCCATTTGTAAATAAAATAATACGCGTGCATAGTTTGCATCAATTTTGCCATTATCTTTCATGCGACCATTCCATTGTAAGGTTGCATCCATCTTCTTGCCAAAAAATTCAAGTGGAACTTGCATGATGAGCTGATGTTGATGACCATTTTCTCCTGAAGATAACTGCATTCCATTCATACGCGTCATAAGCATCTCTGCCGCTTCCTTCATTTGAGGTGGTATATTAGTTTCCTGCAATAATGTATGGAGCTGTGGCTTTAGCTGATGCGCAATCATGTGTAAATCAGCCGACTTGTTTCCGAGTGTAGCCTCGTAGCTAATTCCTAAATTTTTCAACACCGTTTTAAGTGCATGTTCCATCGCTTTACTATCCATTGAATTTTGTACTAGTGCTTCTGCTTGTGTCACAACTTGCTGTATAAATGGTTGCGAAGAATCAATACTATTTTTCACCAGATTGCGCATGAGTGCCTCAGTCTGTGAAGGAGAATTGGCCTCTTGTTTAAATAAGGATAACAAATGATCTTTCATCGAAAGTGTGTGGGCATCCTGTGTAAATAAACGATCAGCTGTATTTTGAGTAAAAGCTTTTAATAACTGATCCTGCATTTGTTTAGCAAAAACATCTAGCGTTTGTTTTGATACTGGTAGTTGATTAAAACGATCCACAAGCTGATTGATTTGCTGTTTTTGTCCATTCGTTAATAAATTTTGACTTTCGGTCCATGATTTAAGCTGTTCCACCAGTTGTCTAGCATTTTCTGGCTTTGTAGCAAGAATGGTTTGAATAACTTGACCAGCTTGCTGTATTGGCTGAAAGGCTTTTGCTTCATTCATTTTTGACCAGTTTTGCAATGTAGCCTGCTGGGGGAGAATCCCTGACTCTTTTAGCATTGATAAAGCTTGCATTTTTTCATTCATTGTCGCAGAACTATTCGTTAAACTTTGTAAAAGCCTTGCAAGCACTGCACTACCTGTTTCTACTTCAAAGGGCTTGGCAATCGCTTGTACTTGTTGCATTAAATTTTGCCTCAATGACTCAGATAGGGTTGTATCCTTCGCTAAAAGCTGAGCAAAGTTATCCATGATAGCGGTCATACCAGATGTCTTTTGACCACTCATCAATGCTTGAAACACATCGTTTATCATAGGCATTTTAAGCTCTATCATTTTTTGAATGGTTTGTAGAGCATCTACTTTTGATATACCCTCTGGCAATGCCTTTAACCACATTTCAGCTTGCAGCATTTGCTCTTTAGAAATTGGTAGCTGCGCTTTCATAAAATGCCCTAATAATTGCTGCATCTCTGCAGATTTTGGCAAATTCATGGATTCTAATAACTGATTAATTTGCTGACTCGGTGTAGATGCCTGCGCCATCGGTCCAGTCACTATTTTCAATTCCGTTTGTGGATTTGTCCCTGTTACCTGAAAGAAATGGGCATCCCCGGCTTTTAACGGCACTTCGAGTTTAGCTATAAATTTTTGATTACCTACTTGTATTTCTGCCATTTGATCTGGATATAATTGCTTAATTGTTCCATGAAATACTTGTCCTTGTTTTAAAGCAAGTGGTTGATTTGTCGAAGTCATTGCATTTTGCTGTATCTGAATTGGATTAAATGATGTGGCTGTCATATACATACTCCTTTCATCAATTACTCCTTCGTGTAATTGTCTACCGTTTTTTAACTTTATGAAAACATAGATTTTATTGGTTCAAATGATTTACGATGGTGAATAGTCGGTCCAAATTCTTCTAACGCTTCTAAATGTTGCTTAGTCCCATACCCTGCATGTTGCGCAAAGCCATACATTGGAAATTCCTCGTCTAATTGCTCCATATACTCATCCCGTGCCGTTTTAGCTAAAATGGATGCGGCTGCTATCGCTAAGCTCTTAGCATCTCCTTTTATAATCGAATCTTGAGGAATTGTAATAGGTAATGTCATAGCATCTACTAAAACAACATCCGGCTTCGTTGACAATGATTCAACACTTACCTTCATAGATTGTTTTGTTGCCTCATATATATTCAGTTCATCAATTTGTTGGGCAGATTGAAAATGAACAAAATAGCTTATGGCATGCTCTTTAACTAATTTAGCAAAGCCGTTTCGTTTATCCTTCGATAATTGCTTTGAGTCATTCAGACCAACAAGTGCCTCACAATTTGTCGGTAAAATTACTGCTGCCGTTACGACTGGTCCTGCTAATGGTCCTCTTCCTGCTTCATCTACACCCGCAATAAATGTATCTGTTCCCCCATAACTTAAATCAAATGTAACTTTTTTTTGATGCTCTTGCAGTAATTGATGTTTTTTATCTTGTCTCTTTTGCCAAGTTAGCCAAGCCTTTTGTACACCTGCTCTTTCATCGGCTGCAACTTCTTTCATCCAATCTTGCCATTCCTCAGCAGCTTTCAATGCAGTTGTAATTTCCTTAATCGTTTTCATTGTGTACTCCTTCTTGCTTCTATTCATTCAAACTATATCATGTTCAGTTATTATGTAGTCTCTTTAACTTGAAAACTATTTTCCTCTCTATAGTCATTATCGGTTAAAAAATGTATTCCTAAAAGAAAAACTGTCACAAAAGAACGTGTGACAGTTTTAAATACTTATAATTGTTCAGTTTCCTTTTCTAACTGTTCATCCACAAAATCAAAGGTAAGTTTACCTAATTGTAATCCACGGATATCTCGAACAATTAGTTGAGCTACTTGATCATAATCTATTTCTCCACCAGGACCAAACACACGACGCAGCTTACCAATATGGTCAAAAGTATCCACTAACTCCTCATGGATAAACTCAAGACCGTAACGCTCTTCCATACGCTTTGGATAATGATTAGATAAGAAGCGTAATCCATAGACAGCTAGGTCTTCCATATTTGTAATAGTATCCTTAATAGCACCGGTTAAAGCTAATTTAAAGCCTACTTCTTGATCCTCAAACTTTGGCCATAAAATACCTGGTGTATCCAATAGTTCAAGCTCTTTACCAACTTTGATCCATTGCTGTGCCTTTGTCACACCTGGTGTATTGCCTGTTTTAGCGATATTTTTTTTCGCTAATCGATTTATCAATGTTGATTTTCCCACGTTTGGAATACCCACAATCATGGCACGAATAGCTCTAGGCTTCATTCCTCTTGCTTTCATGCGATCAAATTTTTCTTTTAAAATATCTTGTGCCGCTTTTGTGACTTGCTGTAAGCCCTTGCCCTCAAGTGAGTTAATGGCTACTGCTTTATGGCCACGCTTTGCAAAATACTCTACCCATTTCCGTGTTTCTTGTTCATCTGCCATATCCGCTTTATTTAAGATCAAAAGACGAGGTTTTTGGTTAATGACTTCGTCAATCATCGGATTACGTGAGGATAGCGGTAAACGTGCATCTATTAATTCAAAGATAATATCGACAAGCTTTAATTTTTCAGTTACTTCACGTCGGGCTTTAGCCATATGCCCTGGAAACCATTGTATCGTCACAGCTATACCTCCTAAACTAAAAGAAAAAGGGAGTGATTATGCTCTCCCTTTCTTACATTACTTTACAATTTTTATATCACTAAATGGCCAGAAAATCAGACTGGTATTACCTATAATTTCTTTTTGGTTAACAAGGCCAATATGTCGACTGTCTTTACTATATCGACGATTATCTCCCATAACAAAGATATACCCCTCAGGAATGGTATTGCTATCCAAGGAAACATCAATGTCATTTAAGGTGAAATCTTCTGTTAAAGTTCCCTCCGTGATTTGCGCTTTATAGGCATCTAAATAGGGTTCTTCAATTGGCTCACCATTTATATACAATTGATCATCCTTATACTCTAATGTATCTCCTGGCAATCCAATTACACGCTTTATGTAATTTTTTTGTTCGGGTGCATGAAATACAACGATATCAAAACGTTTAGGCTCACCTATTTTATAACCAATTTTATTCACAATCATTCGGTCGCCATCTTCAAGGGTTGGCATCATGGACTCTCCATCAACTGCAATGGGTGTAAATAAAAAATATCGAATAACTGCAGCAATCGCAAATGCAATTAATAGTGCTTTTGTCCATTCCCATAATTCATTTTTTTCTTTCACTTGTTTTTCCATTGAGAATTGCCCCCTTGTCTAACACCATTTTAGATGATAGTGAATAAAGATGACAAGCAAAAAGAAAAGAGGCTTGAACACAAGCCCCTCACTTTTAAGTCATAATTATCGAATTTCTTTAATACGAGCAGCTTTACCACGTAGGTTACGTAGGTAGTAAAGTTTAGCACGACGTACTTTACCACGACGTACAACTTCTAAGTTAGCGATTTTTGGTGTGTGTACAGGGAATGTACGCTCAACACCTACACCGTAAGAAATTTTACGAACTGTGAAAGTTTCGCTAATTCCGCCACCACGACGTTTAATTACTACACCTTCGAAAATTTGGATACGTTCACGAGTACCCTCTACTACTTTCACGTGTACCTTAACAGTATCACCAGGACGGAAAGTTGGTAGATCAGAGCGAAGCTGAGATTTTGTAATTTCTGCAATAATGTTTGACATTGTTTTCTCTCCTTAGACAGATGCTCTTGCACGCAATCTATGCCACAGCGGAACACCGTAATTCAGTACTCCACATAGAAGTACAGATTAGATGTTATCATAAATAGATTCGGCAATCAAGCATCTAGACAATTGTTTTTTAGTTTTTCTAGATACAATTTTTGCTTGTCTGTTAATGGGTATTGCTCAAGTAAGTCAGGACGGCGCTCAAAAGTTCTTTTCAGCGACTGTTCCTCTCGCCATTGCTCAATTTTAGCATGATTCCCCGATAATAAAACATCAGGTACCTTCATGCCACGGAACTCCGCAGGACGTGTATAATGTGGATGCTCAAGGAGACCTGTTGAAAAAGAATCCTGAATATGAGAATCCTCTTGTCCTAAGACACCAGGTAACAATCTAACTACGCTATCAATAACAGTCATAGCGCCTAATTCTCCACCTGTCAAGACAAAATCGCCAATGGAAATCTCGTCTGTCACAAGATGCTGACGTATACGCTCATCATAGCCTTCATAATGACCACATAAGAACACTAACTCTGTCTCCTGCGCTAGCTCCTCTGCTTTTTTCTGCGTAAATCGTTCCCCCTGAGGACACATTAATATGATACGTGGCTGTTTCCCTGCAGTTATAGCCTCTACTGCACTAAACATTGGTTCAGGCTTTAATACCATACCTGCACCACCACCATACGGATAGTCGTCAACCTGATTATGCTTGTTCCCTGAAAATGTACGAATATCCGTTACCTCTAAATTTACAGCTCCCTTTTCTTGTGCCTTCTTTAAAATAGATGCACCAAAAACACCTGAAAACATATCAGGGAACAGGCTCAATACATGAATATTCATCATAATAAGCCTTCCATAACATGAATGACTATTTTTTTGTCCCTAACATCAATATCTTTCACGATATCTTCTATATAAGGGATATAGTGTTCTTTCTTAGTCCCTTTCACTACCCATACATCGTTTGCCCCTGTTTGCAGGATATCTGCTACTATACCGATTGTCTCGCCCTCTTCAGAAATTACTGTGCAGCCTATTATTTCATGGAAAAAGAACTCATTTTCTTCAAGAAGATCATCAGTCATTTGATCTTTTGTCACTTTCAGCATGCCTTCTTTAAATGGCTCAACCAAGTTGATATTGTTCATGCCTTCAAAAGTTAATAAAATAAAGTTTTTATGACGACGCATAGAGTCAATCGTTACCCAGGTTGGCTTCCTATCGTCTTTTTTAAAGGCAGCAAGCTTATTTCCTACTGCAAAACGCTCTTCTTCAAAGTCTGTTGTCGATAATACACGTACCTCACCACGAATACCGTGTGTATTGACAATTCGACCTACATTAAACCATTCCATTCTATTTCACCTCGTAAAAAACATGCTTATCTTCACAATGCATCTGGCTCATCCAAAAAAGGTTCCGTTCTTGCAGATGTGCTTTGGAAGAATGTAGTTTTAGCTAAGACTCATTTGTCTTGTCAACAATAATATAAGCAATATCCTTTATCTATACTCCTTATTTAAGCTTTAATTTCCACTTAAACAGAAGTCATAGCGATATGCTGATGTTAAAAAAAGATAAAAAAAGGAAGGAACCTACAAGCTCCCTCCTTTTTCGTCCAGATTTTACGCTTTATACTAAAAGGCCACTTTGAACTCCTAAGCGACATGTAAACACACCTATCAGGACTCACTAGTACTTGTTGCAAGAGCGTGAAAATCTTTTCTATTAATCCAATATATCGACGTAGGTCTTCTTTTGATGGTGACTACCTGCCGCTGAATAAACAATTGTACGAATCGCTTTTGCTACTCGCCCTTGCTTGCCTATGACTTTCCCTCTATCCTCTGGATGAACAAAAAGTTTATAAACAATTCGATTTGCATTTTCATCCGTCTCAATACGAACTTCTTCTGGATAATCGACTAACGGTAAAACGATTGCTTCAATCAGCTGCTTCAAAGACGTCGCCCCCGATTATTTACTGAATTTTTGGTTATGGAATTTTTCCATGATACCTTGTTCTGAGAACAGGTTACGTACTGTATCTGATGGTTTTGCACCGTCAGCTAACCATTTAAGAGCTTTCTCTTCATCAATGTTTACAGTAGCTGGTTGAGTTAGTGGGTTGTAAGTACCAACTGTTTCGATTTGACGACCATCACGTGGTGAACGAGCGTCTGCAACTACGATACGATAGAAAGGAGATTTTTTAGCTCCCATACGTTTTAAGCGAATTTTAACTGCCATTTTAATAGCACCTCCGAATAAGTTTCACACAAGATAGTATATTATCAATGTTTAGGTTGTTTGTAAAGTGTTTTTTCTTAACACCTAAAAATTATTATTTAAACAATGAATCAAAGCCTGGTAATTTCATTTTTTTCTTCCCTTTACCACTTGCCATTCCAGTCATTTGTTTCATCATTTTTTTCATTTCATCGAATTGTTTAATGAGACGATTCACCTCTTGAATAGATGTCCCAGAGCCTTTCGCAATACGCTTTTTACGGCTACCATTAATGATTTCTGGGTTGGTCTTTTCAGCAGGCGTCATCGAGTAAATAATGGCCTCTACACGCCCCATTTGCTTATCATCAACTTTTACATTATCTAAGCCTTTGATTTTGTTAGCACCTGGTAGCATTTTTAAAATTTCATCAAGAGGGCCCATTTTCTTGACTTGCTGTAATTGCTCGACAAAATCATCAAAAGTAAATGTTTGAGATTTAAACTTTTCTTCTAATTCTTTTGCCTTGGCTTCATCTACATTTGCCTGAGCTTTCTCGATAAGGGACAGAACATCGCCCATACCTAATATACGAGACGCCATACGCTCTGGATGGAATGGTTCAAGCGCATCCATTTTTTCGCCCATCCCGACAAATTTAATTGGTTTTTGCGTCACAGAACGGATAGATAATGCAGCACCACCACGCGTATCACCGTCAAGTTTTGTTAAAACAACCCCAGTAATACCGATTGCTTCATTAAAGCTTTCTGCTACATTGACTGCATCTTGACCCGTCATAGCATCAACAACTAGGAAAACCTCATCTGGCTCTTTTAATGCACGAATATCCTTTAACTCTTGCATTAGGTCTTCATCGATATGAAGTCGACCAGCTGTATCAATAATCACTACATCATGATGCTCTTCCTTTGCCAATTCAATTGCCTGACGTGCAATTTCTACAGGAGATACCTCAGTACCTAGCGCAAAAACAGGTAGTGATAACTGTTTTCCTAATGTTTGTAATTGTTGGACAGCTGCTGGACGATAAACGTCAGCGGCAACTAATAATGGTTTACGATTATATTTTTTTCGTAGAACATTTGCCAATTTACCTGTAGTGGTCGTTTTACCCGCACCTTGTAGACCAACCATCATAATGACAGTGGGTGGCTTCGTATTAAACTTAATGGGACTTTGTTCGCCCCCCATTAATTCTGTTAGTTCATCCTGTACAATTTTAATAACTTGCTGACCTGGTGTTAAACTTTGCATAACATCAACACCGACAGCACGTTCACTTACCTTTTTCACGAATTCTTTGACTACTTTTAAGTTAACATCCGCCTCGATTAAAGCAAATCGGACTTCTCGCATCATTTCTTTAACGTCTTGCTCTGACACTTTTCCTTTGCCTTTAATCTTTTGGATCGTTCCTTGGAGTCGTTCCGCTAATCCTTCAAAAGCCATTGCTTTCGCCTCCTAATCCCATTCTTTCAGCTGCTCAATAAGTGCTAGCTGCTCTTCAGCTGTCATACTTTTTTCTGTAATCCCCTGTGTTAGCTGTAACAGCATTTGGGTACGTTGTTGAAATTTTTCAAGTAAACATAATTTTTCTTCATATTCCTCAAGCATCGCTTCAGTTCGACGAATATTATCGTAAACAGCTTGGCGTGAAACACCATACGATTCAGCGATTTCTCCTAGAGAGTTATCATCCAAATAGTATAGCTCCATATAACTTCTTTGCTTATCTGTTAATAATGCTTGATAAAAGTCGAAGAGAAAGTTCATGCGTGTTGTTTTTTCAAGTAGCATCGAATGTTTCTCCTCCCGCTATTAGTCATTTGTATCATAACGAAAAGCGCCCGTCTGTGTCAAGGTAATCTCCTTGTCTAAAAGCCTAAATTACAGCTTTCAGGCATTTTTTGCCTTTGGCTAGTATTACTCTTTTAAACAAGTCGATTCACCTATACACAATCGAGCGTTTTTATCTATTATGTGTCAGTGTCACTTTATCCAATTTTGTTCAAAAGCTGAAGCAAACTAAGCATCCTGCTTTCTGAATAGAAAAGAGATATATGGCATTCAATATAAAACTATTCAGCCACTGTTAGCTGTTTTCATCATTATTTTGTAGTTCCTTATCCAAACCATCAGCAAATAGTCCATAGACATATCGTTCTGCATCAAATGGCTGTAAATCATCCATTTTCTCACCAAGACCCACAAATTTTACAGGAATGTGCAGCTTGTTACGAATAGCAAGAACAATACCCCCTTTAGCAGTACCGTCTAACTTTGTTAAAACAATCCCTGTCACATTCGTTGCCTCTTTAAATGTTTGTGCTTGAACAAGCGCATTTTGGCCAGTTGTTGCATCTAATGCTAATAATACTTCATGTGGAGCATTTGGAATTTCACGTGAAATAACACGATGAACTTTTTCAAGCTCATTCATTAGGTTCACTTTGTTCTGCAAGCGTCCCGCTGTATCACAAATCAACACATCCGCTTTTCTGTTTTTTGCTGCACGAATCGCATCATACATAACTGCTGCTGGGTCAGAGCCTTCTGATTGTTTAATAACCTCACAACCAACACGATCTCCCCATACTTGTAATTGATCAATAGCACCTGCACGGAACGTATCACCCGCAGCTAATACAACCGTTTTCCCTTGAGACTTTAAACGGTGTGCTAGCTTACCTATCGTTGTTGTTTTCCCAACACCATTTACGCCAACAAATAGAATAACCGTTAGTTCACCATCTGGCTGCATAGTTAGTTCAATTAAATCTTCCTCACCTTGCTCGTAAATCTCTACAAGCTTCTCAGAAATCACAGCTTGAATGCCATTTGTATCTTTAATATTTTTACGTTGCACTTCATAACGCAGTTTATCCATGAGTTCCATGACTGTTTCAAATCCAACATCAGCCTGTAATAGTAAGTCCTCTAATTCTTCAAAGAAATCCTCATCCACTTTACGATAGCGTGCAACAAGGTCATTCACTTTTGATGTAAAAGAATTACGTGTTTTTTCAAGGCCAGCCTTGAATTTTTGTGTTATTGACCAAGCAGAAGGCTTTTTCTCTTCCAGTGGTTCATCCTCTACTACTGCTAGCTCCTGAAGATCTAGCTGTGCTTCTTCTATTTCAGGTGAGGGCTCGGCTTCCACGTCGACTTCTTTCACAATCGCCATTTCTGGTGATTCTTCATCTTGTTCAGACACTTTTAGATCAACGGTCTCAATGGCAGCAGGTTCGTTTGATTCTTTAAACTCCGGCTCCGAATGGTCAGATTCCTGTTCGTTGTCGGTTGCGTCTA
This sequence comes from Lysinibacillus sp. GW823-FHT02G10, assembly GCF_058797135.1. Classification (NCBI taxonomy): domain Bacteria; kingdom Bacillati; phylum Bacillota; class Bacilli; order Caryophanales; family Bacillaceae; genus Lysinibacillus; species Lysinibacillus sp. GW823-FHT02G10. Next base: position 21,225 of record NZ_JBXAJI010000001.1, on the reverse strand, counting down.
GCTTCTCTTCCTCTGCTGGATTACCCATTAATTTATCTTTTAAACGTTTAAAAAAACTCATGCTTGTTCGCTCCTTTGCTCCGCAAGTACGGGTTCATCTTCTAGTTTTACTGATACAAGTTTCGACACACCTGATTCTTGCATTGTTATACCATACAAGACATCAGCTCCCTCCATTGTTCCTTTACGATGAGTAATCACAATGAATTGTGTGTCGAGACTAAACTTTTTCAAATATTGGCTATAACGCACAACATTCGCTTCATCTAAAGCCGCCTCTACTTCATCCAGAATACAAAATGGTACAGGTCGAATATTTAAGATGGAGAATAGTAAAGCAATGGCCGTAAGTGCACGCTCACCACCAGAAAGCAAACTTAAATTCTGTAATTTTTTTCCTGGAGGCTGTGCAACAATTTCAATACCTGTTTCCAATAAATTTTGTGGGTCAATTAAAACCAAATCAGCTTGCCCCCCGCCAAACAATTCACGGAAAACACGTTTAAATTGCTCTCTAATAGCATAAAACGTTTCACTAAAGCGCATCGTCATTTCTTCATCCATTTCTTTGATTGCTTCATGTAATGTTTCCTGTGCAGCAAGCAAGTCCTCTCGTTGTTCAGTTAAGAAAGTATGACGTTCTAGTACTCTATCATATTCCTCAATCGCACTTAAATTAACAGGTCCTAGCTCTTCAATAGATCTTTTTAACAATTTAACACGTCTTCGCACAAACTCTTCATCTTCTATTGCCAGAGCTTCTTTCTCAGCCTCTTCGAAAGTTAACTGATAATTTTCTTCGAGTTGTTCGATAAAATTATCCATTTCAAATTCTACACGATTACGTTTTAACTCATTGGCACGAATTGCTTCAAGATATCCTTTATGAATACGCTGTAGTTCCTTGAGTTGTTCTTCTAATGTAGAGAGTTCTTGTTGTTGTCCTATTTTCTGCTCTTTCTTTTCAGAAATAGTCTCTTGTAAGGCATCTCTTCTTGCTTTCCATGTCACAACCTGTTCCTCGACCTCTTCATCACTTAAATGATTTGTCGATTCATCAGATTGAAGCCACATTATTTCCTGAGAAATATTTTTAACTTTTTGTTGTGCTTTGTTTAATTGTAGTGCCAGTTCAGCAGTCGTAATTTGAACTTGTGACATTTGTTCTTGCATAACCGCTAGCTGTGAACGTTTTTCGGCAAGCTGTTCTCGTAAGACATCTTTCTCTGTCTCCCCCTGTAACTTTACCTTACTTAATTGTTCGACAGTTTCATTGATTTCGACAAGCTCTACAGCAAGGGTATTTAAGCGCTCCTCTGCTGCTTGCTTTTGTGTTAACAATGCTTCCTCACGTGTTTTTACATCTTTTGTTTCAGTTGAAGCAAAGGTTACTCTAGCCGATAAGCTTTTTTCTACGACTTCTAGCTCACGAATACGACTTGACTGTTGCATCTCATCTTTTCGTAATTGCTCTCCTTCAAGCTTTAATTGCTCTACTTGATCTCGCAGTACTGCAAGCTTCTCTTTTTCGGCTGCAACAGCCTGTTCAGCACTATAAATGGAAGCCTGTAACGATTCTAGCTTAATGATTAAATCATCTAACTCTGCTTTTCTTGTAAAGAGTGAGGATTGCTGTTTCAGTGCACCACCTGTTAAGGAACCCCCTGCATTAACAATATCTCCTTCAAGTGTGACAACTCGGTATCGGAAACCACATAATCGGGCAATTTGACTTGCGCCTTCTAAATTTGATGCCACGATGACATTCCCTAATAGATTTTCAACAATTGTTCGATTATCTTCATTAAAAGTGACAAGTGCATCTGCCATTTGAACAAAGGCAGGATGTTCAGTTGCTAGCTGAATAGTTCCTGGATTAATTTTGCGTGATTTCATGACTGTTTTCGGTAAAAAAGTAGCACGTCCAGCCCGTTTTTGTTTTAACCAGTGAATAGCCTGTTGCGCATCTCGCTCATTGGTTGTGACAATATGTTGAGAGGCAGCACCTAAAGCTGTTTCAATAGCTTGTGAATACTTTCCTTCAACTTGGATTAACTCTGCTACAGCACCCTCAATACCTTGTAAATCACCTTTATCTCGAGCAAGCAAGACTTCTTTAACACCTTGGAAGAACCCAGAAAAATCAGCTTCGAGTTCAGCTAATGTATCTTTTCTAGCCTTTAGTTGTTGTTGGTGTTGATACGCTTTGTACAACATATCCTGTTTTTCGCTAAAAGAAATATTGACATTTTTCAACTGTATTTGTAAGGTTTCATATTGCTCTAATTTTTTCTGTAAATCATTGGTTGTCAAAGCATGTTCAACCACTAGCTTTTCTTTTTCAGCAATGATTTGCATAAGCTCTTGTCCAATTTCATCTGTTTGATCGGACATTTTTGCCGCCATTGCCTTTTGTTGAGCTAATTGCTGATCGATATTTTTTAATTCATTCTTGACTGTTGCTTCTTCATTTAATGAATCAATATATCGATTTTTATAGTCTTCTATTTCTTCCTCGATTTCTGTCACAGACCGATTTAATGATTGTTCTAACTGCTTGATGCTCTGCTTTAATACTGATACGGCTTGTTGCTTCTCGGAGAACACTTCTTTTTTCTCCTGTTCTTGAACCAGGAGTAATTCTACTTCCGCCTTAGCCTCTTGTAATGTTGTATTCAGTTGTAATAGTTGATTCGATGCATTTTGGCGTTTTTCAGCCATTAATGCCTTACGACCATCCCAACGCTCTACCTCCATAGTGGCATTGACAAGCTCAGCCTGCGAAACATCCAAATAATCATCTAGATCTTTTAATAGCTTACGTATATTGGCGGTCTGTTTATCAATCATTGAAATATTTTGAGCTTGTTCTAGCTCTGTTGCAGAAAGCTTCGTAAATTCCTCTTTAAGCGCATGCAAAGATTGTGCACAATTTTTAAAATCATGCACAAGAATTGCAATATCAAAATCCTTTAGCTCAGAAGACATTTGTACATAATCTCTTGCACTAGATGCCTGCATTTCAAGCGGCTCTAATCGGTTGTCTAATTCATGGAGAATGTCTAATACACGATACAAATTTTCATCTGTCTCAACAAGCTTATGCTCAGCTTTTTTCTTTCTTATTTTATACTTTAAAACGCCAGCTGCCTCTTCAAAAATAGAACGACGGTCATCAGGTCGACTATTTAAAATTTCATCAACACGACCTTGAGAGATAATTGAAAATGCCTCTTTCCCAAGTCCTGAATCCATAAACAAGTCCGTAATATCCTTCAGGCGACACTGTTGGTTATTTAATAAATATTCACTATCACCTGAACGGTATACGCGTCTTGTTACACTGACTTCTGTATAAGAAAAAGCAAGTTGCTCATCAGTATTATCTAAAATAAGTGTTACTTCTGCAAAGTTGAGTGGCTTACGAGAGTCACTCCCAGCGAAAATAACATCTTCCATCTTTGCTCCACGTAACGACTTTGCCGATTGCTCCCCAAGTACCCAACGAATCGCATCTGTGACATTACTTTTTCCACTGCCATTTGGTCCAACAACGGCTGTAACACCAGGTACAAAATCAATTCCAATGCGTTCCGCAAAAGATTTAAAGCCAATCACTTCTAGTCGTTTTAGGAACATCTATTAAGCCTCCTCTTTTGCAGCTTCTTCACGCATCATCCGCATTGCACATTGTGCAGCTTGCTGCTCGGCTTCTTTTTTTGATTTTCCACGACCAATACCAAGCTCTTGTCCATTTAATAATACGCTTGATACAAAGGTACGATTATGTGCTGGGCCTTTTTCATCGATAATCTCATAATGAAGAAGTCCATTATTCGTTTGCTGTACCATTTCTTGCAATTGACTTTTAAAATCCATCACATGCGAAAAAGCACCGACTTCTACTTTTGGGAACACGATTCGTTCTAAAAATGACACGACCGTTTGTAAATCTTGATCTAAATAGAGTGCACCTACAAATGATTCAAAGACATCTGCAAGCAGCGCTGGACGTTCCCGACCACCTGTTAATTCCTCACCTTTTCCAAGTAATACAAAGCGTCCAAAGCCTAGCTCGTTAGCAAAAATCACTAGTGATGGCTCACATACAATGGAAGCTCTTAGCTTTGTTAACTCACCCTCGCTCATATTTGGGTATTTCTCAAAAAGATATTTAGAAACAGACAGTTCAAGTACTGCGTCTCCTAAAAATTCAAGACGCTCATTATCCGTAAATAATTTACGGCGATGCTCATTCACATAAGATGAATGCGTGAATGCTTGATACAATAAATTTTTATTAATAAATGTGATATTTAATTCATGCTGTAACAGCTCAAATTGGTTGCGTACTTTTTCAGGAAGTACGCCAGATTTCTGCATAGTTCCTTTTCTTTTCATAGCCATTGAACAAATCTGCCTTCCTAATAGTTTCTACCGTTTTAGTGTACCTTTTTCAGGGCGTTTATGCAAAAGTATTTCGGCTCAAACACAATGTTTTGGAAATTTTTCATAAAATTCCTCTTAATACAGCATGCATCTCCCATGAGAGAGAATTTTGAAGCTGACTGGTCATTAGATTTTTAACATAAAAAAGGGACGTTAATAGATCGAAAACCGATCCATTTCGTCCCCTTTAAATACATCTTCATTCATTGAATCTGCTCCTTCAAACAAGGAATGCAGAAAAAGTAATTTCTACTTTATTCAAGCTACCATAAAACCATTGTATGATTACGATGACCATTACACCATTAGAGGTGATCTATTTTCACTAAATAAAGTTTTAACGAAATTAGTTTAATTTACTTTCGATGTATGAGATTGCAGTACCTACTGTTGAGATTTTTTCAGCATCTTCATCAGAAATTTCCATATCGAATTCGTCTTCAAGCTCCATTACAAGCTCAACTACGTCTAATGAGTCAGCACCTAAATCATCACGGAAAGAAGCTTCAAGCGTTACTTCGCTTTCTTCCACACCTAAACGGTCCACGATTACTTTTGTTACGCGTTCTAATACTGTAGACAAATGATTCACCTCCCCTCAAATGATTATACAAAAAATCAGCTTATATGCCTAATTGAAATTACATAACCATACCGCCATCAATATGAAGCGTTTGTCCAGTCATATAATTTGCGTCCTCCGATGCTAGGAAAGCTACTGCTTTTGCGATATCCTCTGGCTGACCAAGTTTCGCAAGAGGAATCTGTGTTAGCATACCTTGTTTGATATCCTCTGGCAATTGTTCTGTCATTTCTGTTTCGATAAAACCTGGTGCAATAGCATTAACTAAAATATTACGAGAAGCTAATTCCTTTGCCGTCGTTTTCGTTAGTCCAATAACACCTGCTTTAGCCGCAACATAGTTGGCTTGACCAGCATTACCCGCTACACCAACGATGGAAGAAATGTTAATAATGCGACCTGCACGTTGCTTCATCATTTGACGTGTGACCGCTTTTGTACAAAGGAAAACACCTTTAAGGTTCGTATTTAAAACATCGTCCCATTCGTCTTCTTTCATACGCATGATCAAGTTATCTCTTGTAATACCAGCATTATTCACTAAAATATCAAGGGAGCCGTATGTTTTCACAGCAGCATCCATTAATGCTGTCACTTCTTCTGTCTGAGAGACGCTAGCTTGTACAGCAATTGCTTCGCCACCGTTTTCTTGAATCATCGCTACTACTTCTTCTGCTTTTGCCTGAGAGCCACTATAGTTCACAACAACCTTAGCACCTTCTTCTGCAAGCTTTAAAGCAATAGCACGTCCAATCCCTCTTGAAGCTCCTGTTACAACAGCTACTTTTCCTTCTAATTTACGCATTAATTGACCACTCCTTCGACGCTTCTAAAACTGCTTCTAACGAAGCTTCATCATAAACACAATAAGTTGCAACAGAGCGATCAATTTTTTTCAAGAGACCGCTTAATACTTTACCAGGTCCACATTCAATAAAGACGTCAACACCTTGCGCAAGCATTTCACGCATAGAAGCTTCCCATTGAACAGCACTGTATACCTGTTCAACTAGCTCTTGTTGTATTGCTGCTACATCTTTTAATTCCTTCGCCATCACATTGCCAATTACAGGGATTTTAGGTGCAGATAAAGAAATCTCTGCCAATGCTGCTTGCAGTTTCTCTGAAGATGGACGCATTAAATCAGAGTGGAAGGGACCACTTACAACTAAAGGTATTGCTCGTTTTGCACCAGCTTCTTTGGCAGCAACACTTGCTTTATCCACACCTTCTTTAGTGCCCGAAATAACAATTTGTCCTGGACAATTCACATTAGCCACCTGAACAGAGTCACCTGATGCTGATACCTGCTCTGTTACCTCGTTCAATGCCTCTAGTTCCATTCCTAAAATTGCCGCCATTGCGCCTTGACCTGCTGGCACAGCTTCATTCATATAAAGACCTCGTTTATGCACGATTGACACAGCATCATCAAATGACATAACACCTGCTAACACCAATGCACCATATTCTCCAAGTGAATGACCCGCTGCGTAGTGTGGTTGAATACCTGCTGCGCGTAACTTTTCAGCCACCATTACACCAGTAGTAAGTAGCGCTGGCTGTGCATGATATGTCAGTGTTAACTCTTCTGCAGGACCTTCTAACATTAATTTAGATAATTCAAATTGAAGAGCTTGATCTGCGCGATCATAAAATGCTTTACTTTCTGCAGCATTTTCAACAAACTCTTGACCCATTCCAACTACTTGTGAACCCTGTCCTGGAAAAATAAATGCTATTTTTGTCATTTGAATAATCCCCTTTGCTTAATCAATTTCTATGTGGCGTACTGTCTCCGTAATCGTCGAAATAACCGTATGCTCTACCATCGTATTGGCTTGTCGAATGGCACTGAAAATCGCTTTCGCATTTGATGATCCATGTGCCTTAATAACAGGTGCTTGTAAGCCAAACAATCCTGCGCCACCATACTCTGTATAGTCCATTTTATTTTTCAAGTCACGTAAATTATTTTTCATGAGCGCTGCTGAAATTTTCGTTTTCGTTGAAGACATAAAGGCCTCTTTTAACATAGAAAATAAAGCACCTGCTGTCCCTTCAATAGACTTCAACACCATATTTCCTGTAAAGCCATCTGTTACAACAACATCAGCTACTCCTTCAAGTAAATCACGTGCTTCTACATTTCCAATAAAATTCAAATCTGCTTCCTTCAATAATTCGAAGGCAGCTTTTGTTAATTCATTCCCTTTTTTATCCTCGGTACCGATATTTAATAAGCCAATTCGTGGTTTTTGCAAACCTCCAACCTTTTTAGCATAAATATCACCCATAATGGCATATTGCACTAAATGCTCTGGGCGAGCATCTGCATTTGCCCCTAAATCAAGCATCAAAAACCCTTTACCGTCTAATGTTGGTAGCGTTGTAGCTAATGCTGGTCTAGCTATTCCCTCAATGCGACCTACTTTAAATAGGCCACCCGCCATCAGGGCCCCTGTGTTCCCTGCAGAAAGGCAAGCATCTGCTTTACCCTCTTCTACTGCATCCATCATACGTGCCATGGAAGAATCCTTTTTTCTACGAACAGCACGGGCAGGATCATCAGTTCCTTCTACTGCTTCCTCACAATGTATAACCTTTAATCGATCATGTTGTTTTAAAAATGGTTCCAGCTTATCTTGATGACCATATAGTTGAATTTCTAAGTTTGGAATTTGCTCTAATGCTAAAAGTGCACCTTCAACAACTGACTTTGGTGCATTGTCTCCACCCATTCCATCAAGCGCTAATTTCATTGTTACTCACCTTTACCTTTCGTGCGGTACATATCAAACTCACCAACAAAAACGGTTTCACCATTAACGGTAGATGTTACCTCAACTTTTGTTCGGTGTGTTTGTTCATCTCGTCCGATAACAATCGCTTTTGTAATAACACGATTTCCAGCTCGTACAGGTTTCACAAACGTAATATTGGAATGTACGGTTAATGCTAGTTCGTCATCAATTACTGCAACCGCTAATGAATTTGCTTGCGCAAACAAATGATGCCCACGTGCGATGCCATTACGCTGAAAAACATGCTCTTCTTGTACATCAAAAATCGAGAGTGCTCGATGATCTAATTCAATATCTACTATCTCCCCAATGACCTCATCAATCGGGAGAGATTTCACTTCATTTTCATAGTTTTTTGAAGCAACATCTTTAATTCGCTCGCGTAATTCTGGTATTGATAATTCCATACGGTCTAAACGAATTGTTTGGACACTTACCTGAAACTGTGTTGCTAGCTGTTCATCTGTGACGAATGGATTTTCAGCTATCGTTTCAGATAGTAGTCGCTGTCGCTCTTTTTTCGTTCGTCTCAACTTCATTCGCCACCTTTTGAGTTGTTATTAGCACTTGGTACTAATATCAGTATATAGAGTATAAAAAAAGAATGCAAGACTTGTTTTGAAATCAAGTACTTACATTCTTTCTGTGCTAACAAGCTTCTCAGATTAATCGAAGCGCTCTCCTTGTAAAACACCAGTATCTTCTAGCATTTTACGCAAGTATTGATAGTCGTCATCCTGCCAAAACTCTTTTGTTTCAAGCATCTCTGAGGCATCTTTTCTAGCGGTCTCCAATATACGATAATCATGTACTAAATCAGCTACTTTAAAATCAGGTAAACCACTTTGCTTTCTACCAAAAAAGTCTCCTGGTCCCCTTAATTCAAGATCTTTTTCAGCTAAACGGAAACCATCATTTGTTTCTGTCATCGATTGCATACGTTCTTTCCCCTCATCAGACTTAGGATCTGCAAGTAAAATACAGTATGATTGGTGCTCACCACGACCAACACGACCTCGAAGTTGATGCAACTGCGCTAGGCCAAAGCGTTCAGCATCATAGACAAGCATAAAGGTAGCATTTGGTACATTTACACCTACCTCTACAACGGTTGTAGAAACTAAAACTTGAATAGTCCCTTCACTAAAAGCACGCATAACCGCATCTTTTTCATCAGCTGATAAACGCCCATGCATTAAACCAACATGATAACGATATTTAAAATAAGTCGCTAGCTGCTCATAAATTTCCACAGCATTCTGAACATCAAGCTTATCGGATTCCTCGATAAGCGGACAAATCGCATAGGCTTGTCTTCCAGCCGCTAGCTCTAATTCTAGCTTAGATAAAACGGAGCCGAATTGTTCTTTCTTCATCCAATGCGTTTCAATCTGCTTACGCCCTGCTGGCATTTCATCAATCATTGATACGTCCATTTCCCCAAATGCAGTAATAGCTAATGTTCGTGGTATCGGGGTAGCTGTCATAAAAAGCACATCGGGATTCTCCCCTTTATCACGCAAAATACGTCGTTGCTCCACACCAAAGCGGTGCTGTTCATCCGTGATGACAAAGCCAAGTTTATGAAAAATAACATCTGGCTGGATTAGTGCATGTGTACCAATAACAATATCAAGATCTCCATTTGCCAAATCAGCTAATATCACACGTCGCTCTTTTGTTTTAGTGGACCCGGATAAGAGTGCAACACGTACACCAAATGGTTGGAACCATTCTTTCAAATTCTCTAAGTGCTGTTCTGCTAATATTTCAGTTGGTGCCATTAAGGCTCCTTGAAAACCTGCTGTTACGGCTGCATATAGCCCTATTGCTGCTACAACGGTTTTACCCGAACCTACATCCCCTTGTAGCAAGCGATTCATTCGATGCGGCTCCTTCAAATCCTTACAAATTTCATTCACCACGCGTTTTTGAGCATTCGTTAATTCATAGGGTAAGGAAGCGATAAAATCTCGTAACTTATGCACATTAAATTGAATAACTGTACCGTGTTCACTATCCTTCCTTATTTTCCGTAAAGCTTGAATACGCAATTGGAAGTTTAATAGCTCCTCATAGGCAAAGCGTCTCCTTGCTTGTTTAGCGTGCCCAGCATCCAGTGGAAAATGAATACCCTCCAAGCCCTCTCTTATTGAAACAAGCTTATACGACTCTTGTAAATAATATGGAATGGTCTCTGGCAGTACTTCTCCACAATCGTCTAACACTTGTCGCATATATTTTCGAAATCTTTTTTGGGGGATCAAGCCTTTCAGACTATAGACAGGCTCAAAGTCAACTTGATCTGTTTTAGGACCAAATGTAACTGAAGTGCCATTGATTACTTGTCTACCTCGATCCCATTTACCAGTCACCGTAATAATGGAACCAGGTACAAGCTTTTGCTTTAAATAGCCCTGATTGAAAAATACGACTTTCACTAAATGTCTTCCTGCTAAAACAGTTACTTGGAGTCTTGACTTATTACGACCTAAAAATAAAATCGTAGGCTCCCGCTCCACCTTACACTCAACTGTAACCCGTTCGTTATGTGGTGTTTGCGCTAAATCTTTTAAACGAAAATCTTCATGTCGATGTGGGAACGTCCATAATAAATCAGCTATTGTATTGATTCCTAGTGATTCAAGATGGGCTGCTGTTTCTTTCCCGACGCCTTTTAATTCATTGACGGGTCCATATAATTCAGTCATCTTATCCCACAACTCCCTTCATTGATTGTTTATGTAGTGTTATACTCTCTCTATCTAATGTACCATAAATTATTTCCCTAACCCTACACATAAGCAAAAACCCTACCAATGATTGATAGGGTTAAACTTTTGATTATATAATTTCACAGGAGAAACATGTAATTTCTTTCACATATTGCTCATCAACTTCTATTCCTAATCCAGCTTTATCACTTAACTGCAGGATGTCTTTATAGTATGTAACATTTGCCACATCTTTTACAAACATTAATGGTCCGACCATCTCGTTTGTATGGATAATCGACTTACTGATGGCTAGGTGTGCCCCAGCCATTGTTCCGATTGCTGATTCAACCATAGAGCCAACTTGGCAAGGCATCTCTGCAGCCTCCGCAAGACTTGCAAGCGCTAAAGCTGGATAGATTCCACCTGATTTCATTAATTTTATATTTAGCATATCGGCAGCACGCATTTCTATGACATCGACTAAATCATAAATATTATGAACACCTTCGTCTACCATAATACTACAAGGTGAAAGGGCTCTGATTTCTTTTAACGCTCTTAAATCATGTGCTTTTACAGGTTGCTCGTACCAGTCTACATGACAAGCTGTAGTTTCTCTTATTACTTTTAGTGTCTCCATTCTATTCCAACCTTGATTGGCATCTACTCGCAGTTGCACCTCCTCACCTATTGCTTCTCTTACAGCACGAATACGAGCAATATCTAAATCAGCATTTGTACCAACCTTAATTTTAATATTACGGAAACCCGATTTTACAAATTCACTTGCATCTTTAGCCATTTCCTCAGGACTCTTAATGCTAATCACTCTTGGCACCTGTAATTCCTCATGTGCTTTTCCACCAATTAATTGATAAACTGGTTGACCAGTCATTTTCCCCATCAAATCGTAGAGTGCAATGTCCAATGCGGCTTTTGCTGAAGGGACTCCATCAATTTTTTCATTAAACTTTTTATGGATACGGTCTACTGCAAATGGATCTTCATCAATCAGTAATGGCGCTAGTTCATGTTTAATAACGTGATACGTGCTCTCCCAAGTTTCACCCGTCACATTTTGATCAGGCACAGCTTCGCCCCAGCCAACTACACCCTCATCCGTCTCGATTCTGGTAAGAATAGTTGGCATATCATCTAAATGAACATAAGAAATAACGAAGGGTTCCTTTAATTGTAAACGTGCTGCAAACACTTCAATCTTTTTTATCACGATGTAAAACTCCTTTTCGTATAAATAGTCTGATTATTTATGTTGCAAGATAATATTTATAAATAGTTGAATCGCATCAGGGAAAACATCTTCATCTAGATCAAATCGTGGATGATGATGTGGATATTGGCTTTTTTCACCACCCATACCTACAAAAACAAATGCTCCAGGCTTATGTTGTAAATAATAAGAAAAATCTTCTCCACCCATGACTGGTTCGACTACCTTAAATGCGGTATCTCCGAATTGTTCCCGTACAATCGATTCAATAAATCGTGATTGTGTTGGATCATTGACGAGCGGAGGTGTTCCTAAAATAAAATCGATTTTTCCTTCTGCTCCAAATGCTCGGCAAATCCCTTCTGTTAAACTTACCATTTTCGTTTTAATGATTTTTACAGTGTTCGGTGTCAATGCTCTGATCGTTCCAGTTAATTTTGCCGTATCAGGAATAATATTATAAGTGGTTCCCGCTTGTATATTACCAACTGTAATGACACCCGCATCGATAGGATTGACATTTCTACTTATGATACTTTGAAAAGCTTGCATTAAATGGCTAGCTATATAAATAGGATCAATTGTTTCATGTGGCATCGAACCATGACCACCATACCCTTGAATTATAATTTCAAAATCATCAATAGAAGCCATCATCGGTCCATGTGTTAAACCTATCTTCCCTTTCTCTAAACCTTGCCATAAGTGAATGCCAAAAATAGCATCTATATCTTCCAACACACCTTTTTGAATTAATAAATCAGCGCCACTTGGCGTGATTTCCTCTGCTGATTGAAATATAAGCTTGATATTCGGCTCGATTTTCTCTCTATTTAAGCTTATCCATGTTGCAACTGCTAATAAAATCGCTGTATGACCATCATGGCCACACATATGAGCAACACCTTGCCTGTCTGAAATGTACGGTTTGTCTCCCTCTTCTTTTATAGGTAAGGCATCTATATCGGCACGTAATGCAATAGTTTTTGTTCCCTTTGTCCCTTTTATAAACGCCACTACACCTGGAGGTTCATAATCTAGAATTTCTATATCTAACTCCTCTAGTCTTTTGCGAATAAACTCACTTGTTTCGTATTCTTCACCAGAAAGCTCTGGGTATTGGTGCAGATGACGGCGATCCTCTATTGCCTTTTCTGCTAATTTTTTTATATTCATTATTTCCATTGTTAAACTCCTTTAGAAAGGTCCGTATTGTATGACTTGTGCAATAATGAGCGATATTACCGCAACTGTTACTTGAATAAGCATAAACGGAAAAATCCACTTTATCCATTTACCCCAAGGAATACCCGCAATTGATAATCCCGCCATTAAAAAACCTACTGTTGGGAATATAATATTCGACATACCATCGCCAAATTGATAGGCAAGTACGGCTGTTTGTCTTGTAACACCGATCATATCTGATAAAGGTGCCATAATTGGCATCGTTAAGGCAGCCTGTCCACTTCCTGATGGTACTAAAAAATTTAAAAATAACTGGAAGATAAACATCCCTACAGCATTTAGTGCAGGTGGAACTGAATCAAGCAATGCAGATGTGTAAAAGAGAATTGTATCAATTAATCCTGAGTTATTGAAAATCACTAAAATAGACTGAGCTAACCCAATGATAAGAGCGCCACCAACTAAATCACCTGCGCCCTTCATAAATGAATTAGCAATATGCGAAGGTGATAATTTGCCAATAAGCCCCATTAAAATACCAAACAATAAAAATAAACCAGCTATTTCAGTAATGTACCAACCTAGTTTTACAACCCCGTACATCAATACGATAAAATTCAAAAGAAATGTAGCCATAACAAGCTTATGTCTTATTTCCATTTTCGAATTCCCCTGTACGAAATCACCCTCATCATTGCGAAAATTTCCATAAAAGCCGAGTTTAGGATTATTTTTCACTTTTCTTGCATAGCGATAAACATATATTGTTGCTACTGTGTATAAGACAACAAAAATGACAATTCGAAAAGCAATCCCTGAAAATAATGGCAAGCCCGCAATCTCTTGCGCTATTCCTACTGTAAACGGATTCATAACAGCTGCCGAAAATCCGACAGATGCACCAAGAATAACAATTGCAAAACCTGTAATTGCATCAAACCCTAGGGCAACAGCAAGCGGTGCAAGAATCCCTACATATACAATCGTTTCATCAGACATCCCCATTAATGACCCAGCACAGGCGAAAAACAACATTAATACTGGTATTATTAACATTTCGCGTTTTGCCATTTTTACAGATAGCATGGCGATAAAGGATTCTAATGCCCCTGTGGCTGATAGTATTCCAAAGGTACCTCCTACAATCAATACGAAGAAAATAATACTTGCTCCTTGCATCATGCCTGAATGTACACTGCTAAAAATATCCAAAAAGCCAATGGGGTTCATATCTGTAAAACTAAATGTCCCAGGTTGAATCACTTGACGTCCATTAACTTCTTCCCGTTGAAATGAACCAGCTGGAATAAAATACGTTAAAATGGAAGATACAACAATAAGGCAAATGATTAACACATAAACATTGATTCCTTTTTGTTGCTCTATTTCTTTATTAGCTATAAATTTAGTCATCCGCCATCCTCCTTAGTTGAATCATTGAATAAATACAAATTTTTATGTCCACTATCAATACGTAACATATCTCTCCAACATAAAAAGCCATCCCCTTTTTTTGAAATTTCCGTCTTATTCATTGTAATTGATAAAAAAATAAATAAAAAATTACTATTTTGAATAGTTACTATTGATAAATTTACATATAAATTCATCGAGATACATCAAAAAAATTACAAATAAAAAGAACGTTACATCCCTGCGATTTCACCAGGCAGCAACATTCTTTTCATTCTTTTCGATATACAAACCAATTAAATTGTTTTCCATGTGTCTTTAACTAAATCAATAAATGTACTTACATTACTAAATGTTTTAGCATTTTGAGGAAAAATTAAATAAGTGGGTAACTTTTTAGGGAATCGGTACAGAACTTGAAGACTCCCTTTTGTTACCTCTTTTTGAATAATAATATCACTCAACAAGGCTAGACCCACTTGTTCCATTACTGCTCTCTTAATTGCTTCCTCGCTTCCAAATTCCACTATTGTTTGTGGCTTACACTTAATTTCTTGCAGGCAACTGACAATACAGTCATCCATTCCATAGGTTATAAAGGGATAATCATCAAATATTTCCTGCACAGTGCGATCCTTTATAATAAGCGGATTTCCAACCAATACTAAATCCTCTTCCTCCAATAAAATCCCCTCTACACCAGCGTAACTAGGGGATCCAGCTACAAAACCTATATCTGCTTGGTTTGAACTCACAAGTTTGGCTGTTTCTTTACTATTGGCACAAAGAAGTTTTAGGTTTACCTGAGGGTACTGTTTTAAAAACGAACCGATAATATGTGATAAATAATAGCCGCAATAAAACTCTGGTGCAGCGATTGTCAAATGACCAAATGGCTTTTCGAAATTCTTCAAATCCTGTTCCATTTCTTCAATAATCCCAAATAATTGATCTGTATGTTCCTTTACTATTTTTCCTACTTGAGAAAGAAACATTTTCTTACCCATTCGATTAATTAAGATATGGCCTAACTCTTCCTCTAACGCTTTAATCTGTTGGCTAATTGTAGGCTGGCTATAATTAAGAATTTCAGCCGCTTTTGTAAAGTTGAGGTAAGTTGAAACAACATGAAATGTTTTCAAATTACGCAAATCCATCTCTATTCACGTCCCTGCTATATAATTAAGATAAATATATTTCCTTATTAAAATTTAATTATACTTAAATCGACTATGTACGTAAGAGGTTTTTTCTTTCCAGTAAGTTATCAACCAACATAAAAACATGCTACCTATTTAGATAGCATGTTTCTTATATTTATTGAAGTGCTTTAATGCTTTGTAAGCCACCATTTTCAAGGATGGCTTTACTGATCGCCTTCCCTGTTGGTGTTGCAGCTAGACCGCCTCGTGCCGTCTCTTTAAGATTAGGACTCATAGATTGTCCAATGCGATACATAGCACCAATTACTTCATCACACGGAATACGACTTGTTACACCAGCAAGTGCCATATCCGCCGCTACTAGGGAGTTAGATGCACCCATTGCATTACGTTTGACACAAGGCACTTCAACCAAGCCTGCCACTGGATCACAAACAAGACCTAGCATGTTTTTTAATGTAATGGCAAAAGCTTCTGAACATTGCTGTGGTGTACCTCCAGCCATTTCGACAATAGCAGCTGCAGCCATACCTGCAGCTGAACCAACCTCTGCCTGACAACCACCAGCAGCCCCAGAAATGGAAGCGTTATTGGCTACCACAAATCCAAATGCTCCTGACGTAAATAAATAACGAATCATTTGCTCACGAGTTGGATTTAGTTTGTTTTTTACTGCAAACAGTGTTCCTGGTACTACACCTGCTGAACCTGCTGTTGGTGTTGCACAGATTGTTCCCATTGCAGCATTTACTTCATTAGTTGCAACCGCTTTACTTACTGCATCTAATAATAAATCACCTGAAAGTGACTTTCCTTGTGCAATATAATTTTGAAGTAATACGGCATCCCCACCAGTTAAACCTGTTACTGATTGCACACCTTGTAATCCACGTTCAATTGCTTCTTCCATCACTGTTAAATTTCGATCCATTTGCTGGATGATTTCTTCACGCGTTCTACCAGTTATCAATATTTCTTGTTCAATCATAATTTCTGATATTAATTTATCTTCTTTCTCTGCTCGTTCAACAAGTTCACGAACATTATGAAATAAAACGTCCATCACGGGACACCTCCTTAGTTATTAATTTTTGAGACCTTTGTAATATATGGAATTAAAGATATTTGCTGTAGCACCTTATCCTCAATGTTTTGATCAACTTCAATCACCATCAAAGCAGTTAAACCACGTTCGATACGTGATACCTCCATATGCCCAATGTTGACTTCATGCATCGCCAAGCAATTGGCTACATTGGCAATACAGCCAGCACGATCGTCATGAACAACAAGAATAGCTGGCATACCACCAGTTAAACGTAACTTAAAGCCATTGACTTCACTGACTTCAATTTTTCCGCCACCAATTGAAATACCGACTACTGATATTTCCCCTTCATCGTCTCCAATGACAAGTCGAGCCGTATTTGGATGCTCGGTATTAGCTGTTTCAGGAATGAATTCGTATTCTAATCCTGCTTTTTTGGCATCTTCAAATGCCGTTTTAATACGATCATCAAATGTATCGTAATTTAATAAGCCTCCTACAATCGCAACATCTGTACCATGCCCTCTATACGTTTCTGCAAATGATCCATATAAATGAATTTTTGCCCATTTAGGTTGTCTACCAAATAAATCCCTTGCAACACGCCCGATGCGAGCTGCTCCTGCCGTATGAGAGGAGGAAGGCCCAATCATGACTGGTCCAATAATATCAAATACTGAAGTAAACTTCATACAAACACCCCTCTATTCTATTCGTATAATAATATTTATTTTTATTTATATCATGCTTGATAGTTACTATAAAAGTAAAGCATTTAATTTATCAACTTTCAGAAAATTACCACTACTATAATTTATAGTAAATATTTATGCTTATTTATTGTCCGTACCATATATACACAACTACGAAAGCGGCGATATTCCAATATTTCCAAATTTTATATCCTGTGGGTACGTACATTGAATGATTCATATTTAGTATGTTTTTAATAAATTTAATCCAACATTCTCTTTGTAGCATAAACAAAAGCAGTACACGTTTTGTGCACTGCTTTCTTTACGGAATAGCAAAGTAGCATGTAATTATTCTACTGAAATAATATATGGATATAACCCTTGTTTACCATCAAATAATTCAACTTCTACATCCGGATAGTTCTCTTCTATGAAAGCTACCAACTCAGAGGCAGCTTGTTCAGTTGTATCTTCACCATAAATGACTGTAACAATCTCAGCATCTTCATCGACTAAATCCTTAATTACTTTTTCAGCTGCATCCTTTAGTGCTGGTGTAGAAAGGACAATTTTTCCTTCTGCCAATGCCATAAAATCATCTTTGTGAATTTCAACACCATCAATAGATGTATCACGCACTGCATAGGTAACTTGACCTGTCTTCACATTTGTAAATGCTTCTGACATTGTTTTTTTATTTACATCAACAGCTGCCTCTGGGTTAAACGCTAAAATCGCTGCCATTCCTTGAGGAATCGTCTTCGTAGGAACTACTGCTGCATCAATTTCTAATAGTTCAACCGCTTGCTCCGCTGCCATCACTATATTTTTATTATTCGGTAAGATTAATACTTTCTCTGCACCGATTTCTTGTACAGCCTTCACGATATCTTCAGTTGAAGGATTCATTGTTTGACCGCCTTCAATGACATAGGAAGCACCGATAGAGCGCAATAATTCTGCCACACCTTCACCCATAGCAATCGTTACAATAGCATATGGATGTTTTTCTACTTTTTTAGCAGGCGTAGGGGCTTTATGTTCCTCGCCAACGATTGCTGAATGCTGCTCACGCATATTATCAACTTTAATTTTTATAAGACTACCGTATTTTTGGCCAATTGATAGAACAGAACCTGGTTGCTCGGAATGGATATGAACCTTCGCAATTTCCTCATCTGAAATAACAAGTAAAGAATCACCTAAAGGATTTAATTCATTACGGAATTGTTCTTCATTAAAAGGTTCTTTTCCTTCTTCTAAGCGTACCATTATTTCTGTACAGTAACCAAATTCAATATCAGCAGTGTTCATGAAATCTTGGGCTCTATGATGTTCTGCATTGATTAAATCATCTAGCGTCGCATCATTTTTCTCCGGAAGAGCCTCCCCCTTTAAGGAAGCTAAAAATCCTTCATACACAAATAGTAAGCCTTGACCACCACTATCTACCACACCAACTTCTTTTAAAACAGGCAGTAGGTCAGGTGTACGATCCAACGATGCCTTTGCCTCTGCTGTAAAAGCTTCCATTACGGCAATGATATCGTTTTCAGTTTCTGCTACTTCTACACCTTTTTTCGCAGCTTCACGTGCCACCGTTAAAATTGTTCCTTCTACTGGCTTCATAACAGCTTTATATGCCGTATCAACACCCGCTTGGAATGCTCCAGCAAAGCCCTTTGCATCAATTGTTGACTCCTTCTCAATAAACTTCCCAAAACCACGGAATAACTGAGATAGAATAACGCCTGAATTCCCACGCGCTCCCATTAACAAGCCTTTTGATAATGCCTGTGCTGTTTTACCAATATGCTCTGAAGCAGCATGCTCTGTTTCCTTTGCACCAGATGTCATCGATAAGTTCATATTTGTACCTGTATCACCATCTGGAACGGGGAAAACATTTAATGAATCTACATAATTTGCATTTTGGTATAGGTGATGCGCCCCCATTTGTACCATTTCAGCAAACTTTATACCGTCTAAAGACTGCATTCGATTTAGTTCCTCCTCTTAATTCGCTACACGAACGCCCTGTACAAAGATATTGACAGATTTTACGCTCATACCTAATGTTTTATCTACTGTATATTTCACTTTCGATTGTACTTGATAAGCCACTTCCGAAATTTTTGTCCCGTAACTAACAATAATGTACATATCTATATGTAAATCGTCGTCCTGTTGTCGAATTACAACACCTTTTGCGAAGTTTTCTTTACGTAAAATATCAGTTAGACCATCACGAATTTGATGTTTAGATGCCATGCCAACAATACCGTAGCATTCTACAGCAGCTCCACCAGCAATTTGTGCAAGTACATCTGTTGAAATATCAATTTGGCCGAATTCATTGTTTAATTCAATTGACATAGAAATGCCCCCTTGGCTCTTTTTGACTAAACTATATTGTAACACTTTCGTTATAATTTAAGCAACCTAAGGGGGTATTGAAGGGCTTCGTAGCAACGTTTTCTGACTTCAAATAGACGCATTTGCTTCTTCATCAAAAATTGCCATTTTGCAGAAATAGTTATTTCGTCCGTTTTGCTTTGCCAAATATAGCGCTTGGTCAGCTAATTCACAACATGTTTGTAAATGCTCATATTTTGCGATTTTAGCTTGACACATTCCAATACTAACAGTAACTTGTTGGGCAATAGTAGATTGTAAATGCGGTATATTAAGTTGTCGAATTTCTTCTAAGATTTCTTCACATACAGGTTCAGCAACCTTATGAGTATGCTGGCTTATCATAACAAACTCCTCGCCACCCCAACGGGCAACAAATGCATTATACTTCCCTGCAATTTCCTCCAATAGAGATGCGACTTTGACAATTGCTGCATCTCCCTGCAAATGACCATAATAATCATTAAATTTTTTAAAGCAATCAATATCAATCATTATGACTGTTAAAGGTTGTGTTTGATAAAGTTGCTGTCCGATCTTATTCAATTTTTGGTTAAATGCACGTCGATTAGGTAGATTCGTTAAAGAATCTTTTAATGCTTGCTCTGCTAATTCATTATTTTTAATAGCCAACAATTCTGATAGTCGCTTCGTTTTAGTCATTTCCTCATTCAATAAAATATGCTGGGTATGGATTTGTTTACGAACCTTATAGGTCTGATATTGAATCATTACACCAATAGGTATTAATAATGACATGGGTAATATAATTTTTATATTTTCACTCGATATTCCAGCACTCATATATGCACTCACAATAATGGCTGATGCAGAAAGCAAAATAATCCAGACAATTTTTCGTAAAGGTAACGCGAATACTGTACAAATAATGATTAAAATAACCTCATAGAGTGCTGCATGACGGAAAAAGTAAACATCCAATACCGATATCGCAGTAATCAAAAGCATTATTGTGTAAATATAAACAACAACCAACCGTTCATACTTCTGTATATTAACAGGAGTAATATGAATTCGCTTTTCTCGGATAAACAATAATACTGCAACATCTATATAAAACATAGCGATATGAATGGCAATATAGACGGGAACCATGGCTCTTTCCGCCTTCACAAAAAATACCTCTCCATAATGTATTAACGAAATAATGACTGATACATACATGAGTGTCCAAGCAACTATTCTCATCCCTTTTAAATTCGACTGAACCATTTCTTCGCGAATAGAAAAAGCTAATTTTTCTTGATTTTCCATCATGCTCTCTCCTCATGCCCACTTTCAAATAATTATAATGTCCTATATGTATCGTCATGATAACGAAAAATACAAGTCAATCTAAATTTTTCTGATAAATAAAAAAGTTGATACCTTTATAGCATCAACTTTTTACATTGTATTCAATTAAATATCGAAAAATTTATTTGGCTAAAATAGACTTTTAATAAGCGTGTCAATCATAACAGGCATCTCTTTAAACGCACTATCCACATGCAATCGT